>NZ_JAKLYZ010000003.1:0-545562 GCF_040900765.1 Janibacter sp. Y6 | reverse complement strand
CTTTCCAGACACTAACCATGCGGTTGCGTCTCGTATCCGGTATTAGACGCCGTTTCCAGCGCTTATTCCAGAGTCCGGGGCAGGTTACTCACGTGTTACTCACCCGTTCGCCACTGATCCCCTCGAAGCAAGCTCCAAGGTTCACCGTTCGACTTGCATGTGTTAAGCACGCCGCCAGCGTTCGTCCTGAGCCAGGATCAAACTCTCCGTTGATGTTCAACTCCCACCACAACCCCAAAAGGACCGCGGTGAAATACTGATACCCACAAAGGGTTGTCATCCCAGCTGAGCAAGAACAACTAGCAAAAATACTAGATGATCATTGTCAACCAAAGGATTAAAATATCGTTTCATCAGCACCACACACCCACCATCAAGCGAGTGCGCCGCACCTTCTGAAGACGAGGTATTGGCATCGATTTTTGACACGCTGTTGAGTTCTCAAGGTTCGGACGCGCACCGATTGGTCTGCACTCTCGTGCGTCTCGCTCGGGGCTCTTGGTGAAACCTTACCGCATCCAATCTTGGGCGATTTCCGTGATCTTCCTCGTGAGGGAGCCGGTGACTCGCGCTTGGTTTTCTTGCGGTGTGTTTCCAACCGTACCAGGCCCTTCGGACCGGCTCCAACTCGCTCTTTCGCCATCAGCAGTGCTGCGACGAAGACCTTCGTGGTGGTTGATCAGCTCGCGGGACCGGCCTACTTGGTGCAACCCTGCAAGGGCTGCCGCTTGGTGTCCGTTCCTCCCTCTCGGGCTGACATCGAGAACATTAGACGACCATCCGCGGCGATGCCAAATCGCCCGCCACAGGGGGCCGGCTCACCCCTGCTCACCCCCGGCTCACCCCAGGCGCAGGGCCGCGAGGGCCTTCTTGCCACGGCGCAGCAGGGCGGTCGAGCCGTGGAGGAAGTCCTCCTGGGTGAGCACCCGCTCGGGGTCGGTGACCTTCTCGCCGTTCACCGACGCCGCCCCGTCGGCCACCGCACGACGGGCCGCGTTGCGCGACTCGACGAGACCGCTGGCGACGAGGGCGTCGACGACGGTGTCGCCGACCGCGCCCGCTCCCCCGGGCAGCTCGGCCGTCGCGTCGGCGAGCGTCTGCGCGTCGAGGACCCGGACGTCTCCCTTGTCGAAGAGCGCGGCCGACGCCGCCTGGGCCTGCGCGGTCGCCGCCTCCCCGTGCACGAGCGTCGTGACGTCTTGGGCGAGGAGCCGCTGCGCCGCGCGCCGGAAGGGCTCGTCGCGGACCTGCCGCTCGAGATCGGCGACCTCGTCCGGTGTGCGGTCGGTGAAGATCTTCACGAGCGAGACCACCGAGGCGTCCTCGACGTTGAGCCAGTACTGGTAGAAGGCGAAGGGGCTCGTCATCGACGGGTCGAGCCACACGGCGTTGCCCTCGGACTTGCCGAACTTGCGTCCCTGCGAGTCGGTGATGAGCGGGGTGGTCAGCGCGTGCGCCGTCCCCCCCTCGACGCGGTGCACCAGGTCGGTGCCGGCGGTGATGTTGCCCCACTGGTCCTGCGCACCCGTCTGCAGGGTGCAGCCGTGCTCGCGGTAGAGGTGGAGGTAGTCCAGCGCCTGGAGGATCTGGTAGCTGAACTCCGTGTAGCTGATCCCCTGCTCGGACTCCAGCCGGGCGGCCACGGCGTCCTTCTTGATCATCTGGTTGACCCGGAAGTACTTGCCGTAGTCCCGCAGGAAGTCCAGCGCGGAGATCGGCGCGGTCCAGTCGAGGTTGTTGACGAAGAGCGGGGGCTCGCCGTCCTCCGGGGTGAGGATCAGGCGCACCTGGGCGGCGATGCGCTCGACGTCCTGCGCCGTCTGCTCCTTGGTCTTGAGCACCCGCTCGCTCGTGGGCCGCGGGTCGCCGATGAGGCCCGTCGAGCCGCCGACGAGACCGATGACCTTGTGCCCGGCTCGCTGCAGGTGCCGCAGGAGGATGAGCTGGACGAGGTTGCCGAAGTGCAGCGAGGGCGCCGTCGGGTCGAAGCCGCAGTAGACGGTGACCGGGCCGGCGGCGAGCGCGTCGCGCAGCGCCTGCTCGTCGGTGGTCTGGGCCACCAGACCACGCCAGGTCAGCTCGTCGAGGATGTCAGTCACGGTGCGTCGGGCTCCTTCGTCGTCTCGCCGCCCGCCGTAGGCGGCGCACCCAGCCTGCCACGAAGCGCGACGACGCCCCGAGCCGGCGTCCGGGCATGGACGCGCAGTGATGGGATGGCCCCATGACCCTCCACGACGGCGACACCCCCGTCGACGCCGACCAGCTGTGCCGGCTGCTCGAGGAGCAGCGTCCCGACCTGGCGGACGCCCCGCTGCAGGTCGTCGAGGGCCCGGGGACCGATCACGTGCTCGTCCGGGTGGGGCACGACCTCGTCGCCCGGCTCCCCCGCAACGCCCCAGCCGCGGTGTCGCTCGGCACCGAGCTGCACTGGCTCCCCCGCCTCGTCGACCGGCTCGCCCTGCCCCTGCCCCGGGTCGAGCACGAAGGGGTGCCCGGCGCCGGGTACCCCTTCGCCTGGGCCCTCCTGAGCTGGCTCGACGGGCACGACCTCTGCGCGGTCGTCGTCGACGGCCCGGTCCCCCGGACCTGGGCCGACGACCTCGCCGACCTCGTGGCAACCCTCCGCGCGGTCGACGTCTCGCTCGACCCACCGCGGGGGGCACGTGGCGGTGACGTGGCCACCCGGGCCGCCGGTGCGGACGGCGTGCTCACCGCCCTCGCCGACCGCCACCGCGTGCGGCTCCTGCGACGGGCCCTCGACCTCGGGCGGGAGGCCGCCCCCTTCGCCGGCCCGCCGGTGCTGCTCCACGCCGATCTCATCCCGGGCAACCTCCTGCACCGCGACGGTCGCCTCACCGGGCTGCTCGACCTCGGCGCGCTGACGACCGGCGACCCCGCGTGGGACCTCACGCCGGCGTGGTGGGTGCTCGACGCGCCCGGGCGCTCGCGGCTGCGCGACCTGCTCGGCGGCGACGACGCGGTCTGGGCGCGCGCCCGTGCTCTCGCGACGGTCCAGGGCGCCCTGGCGACCTGGCACTACACGCCGCGGCGGCACCCCCTGGCCGCCCTCGGCGACCGCGCGCTCCGCGAGGTCGCCGACGACCTCAGCGGCGTCTGACCCGGGGCCTGGCCGCGCGGTACGGCGAGACGCTCGGCTCGCCGTCGAGCCAGTAGCGCCACGGGTAGAGCACACCGTCGCCCCCGGCACCGCTGACGCCCACCCGCGGGCCGCTGCGCACGCGCGCCGGGTCCACCGGTGCCGCCGGTGGGAGGACGGCGAAGGGGGCGTCGTCGCCCCCGCACACGTCGGCCCCGTCGTCCTCGCCGGTGATGCCGAGCGCCCGGGTGAGCCGGGCCGGGCCGCGGGCGAGGTCCCGGTCGCGGACGCCGGGTCGGCGCTCCAGCGCCAGCTCGAGTCCGTCGACGACCTCACCGGCCCGCACGAGGACCGCGCCGCAGACGCCGTCGGACGCGCACACGAGGTTGGCGCACCAGTGCATGCCGTAGGTGAAGTACACGTACAGGTGCCCCGGGGGACCGAACATCACCGCGGTGCGGGGCGTGCGCCCCCGGAAGCCGTGCGACCCGGGGTCGCTCTCGCCGCGGTAGGCCTCGACCTCGGTGATCCGCAGCCCGACGCCGCGCACCACGAGGGTGCAGCCGAGCAGCTCGGGCGCGACCTCGAGGGGGTCGCGCCCGAACCACGCGCGCGGCAGGGCCTGCGTCATCGGCTGGGACGGGTCAACGGACCGGCTCAGCGGGCGACGACCCGCGTCGCGGCCCACTGCGAGAGGTCGGCGTGCGTCTCGCGCACCCGCTGCAGCTGCTCGGCCACCCGGACGGGGGCGGTCCCGCCCTTCGCGTCGCGCGAGGCGAGCGAGCCCTCGACCGAGAGCACCTCGCGCACGGCGGGCGTCAGGTGGGGCGAGATCTGCGCGAGGTCGTCGTCGGAGAGGTCCCACAGCTCCATGCCGCGCTCCTCGCACACCCGCACGCACGCCCCGGCCACCTCGTGCGCCACGCGGAAGGGGACCCCTTCGCGCACGAGCCACTCGGCGACGTCCGTCGCGAGCGAGAAGCCCTGGGGTGCGAGCGAGGCCATCCGCTCGGTGTCGAAGCGCAGCGTCGCGACCATCCCCGCGACCGCGGGCAGGACGAGCTCGAGGGTGTCGACGGCGTCGAAGACCGGCTCCTTGTCCTCCTGGAGGTCGCGGTTGTACGCCAGCGGCAGCGCCTTGAGCGTCGCGAGCAGACCGGCGAGGTCACCGATGAGCCGGCCGGCCTTGCCGCGGGCGAGCTCGGCGACGTCGGGGTTCTTCTTCTGCGGCATGATGCTCGACCCGGTCGAGTACGAGTCGTCGAGGGTGACGAAGCCGAACTCCTTCGTCGCCCAGAGGATGACCTCCTCGGACAGGCGCGAGATGTCGACCGCCGCCATCGCGCAGACGAAGGACAGCTCGGCGACGAAGTCGCGCGCCGCGGTGCCGTCGATGGAGTTCTCGACCGACCCGGCGAAGCCGAGGTCGGAGGCGACCGCCTCGGGGTCGAGACCGAGGCTGGAGCCGGCGAGTGCGCCGGACCCGTAGGGCGACAGCGAGGTCCGGGCGTCCCAGTCGCGCAGCCGCTCGACGTCGCGCAGCAGCGGCCACGCGTGGGCGAGCAGATGGTGGGCGAGCAGGACCGGCTGGGCGTGCTGGAGGTGCGTGCGCCCGGGCATCGCCGCCTCCGGGTGCGCCGCCGACTGCTCGACGAGCGCGGCGACGACGGCGAGGAGGTGCTCGGCGACGACCCGCGCGTGGTCGCGCAGGTACATCCGGAAGAGCGTGGCCACCTGGTCGTTGCGCGAGCGGCCCGCGCGCAGCCGGCCGCCCACGTCGGCGCCGGCGCGCTCGATGAGACCGCGCTCGAGCGCGGTGTGCACGTCCTCGTCGTCCTCACCGGGCGCGAAGTCGCCCGACAGGACGTCGGCGAGCAGGGTGTCGAGCCCGGCGAGCATCGCGTCGCGCGTCGTCTCGTCGAGCAGGCCCGCCCCGTGGAGCACCCGGGTGTGGGCCCGCGAGCCGGCGATGTCGTAGGGCGCCAGGCGCCAGTCGAAGTGGGTCGACTTCGACAGGGCGGCGAGCGCGTCGCTCGGCCCGCCCGCGAAGCGTCCGCCCCACAGGCTCACCTTCTCGCTGCTCTGCTCGGTACCGCTCACTGCTCCTCCTCGTTCGTGTGGGTCAGGGCGAGCAGCCGACGCACGAGGTCGCCCGCCGCCCCCGCCCCGGTCGTGATGATCATGATCGTGTCGTCTCCGGCGATCGTGCCGAGGACGTCGGGCAGCCGGGCGTGGTCCATCGCCGAGGCGAGGTAGCCGGCGGCTCCCGGGGGCGTGCGCGCGACGACGAGCTGCTCGCTCGACGTCGCCGTGACGAGCAGCTCCTCGCACAGCCGGCGCAGCCGGTCGTCGAGCTCGTCGGGGCCGACCGCGGGACGCGGGGTCGGGTCTCCCCCTTCGCCCGGGACCGCGTAGACGAGCGCGCGTCCGACGCGCACCCGCTCGGCCCGCAGGTCGATGAGGTCCCGGCTCAGCGTCGCCTGGGTGACGGTGATGCCGTCGGCCGCGAGCAGCTCGAGCAGCTCGGCCTGCGAGCGCACCGCGTGGCTCGAGAGCAGCTCGGCGATCCGGGCCTGACGACCCGGCCGGCTGGCGACGATCACGTGCCGTCCCGGTGCTGCTCGAGGAGGAAGGCGAGCACCGCCTTCTGCGCGTGGAGCCTGTTCTCGGCCTCGTCCCACACGACCGAGCGCGGCCCGTCGATGACGTCGGCGGCGATCTCCACGCCGCGGTAGGCGGGCAGGCAGTGCAGGGCGATCGCGTCGGGGGCGGCCTGCGCGAAGAGCTCGGCGCTCAGCGCGAAGGGGGCGAAGGGGGAGCCCTCGCCCTGCCGGCCGGAGCGCTCGTCCTCCTGCCCCATCGACACCCACGTGTCGGTGGCGACGCTCCCGGCGCCGGCGACCGCCTCGACCGGGTCGGCGGTGACGACGACCGACCCGCCGGTCTGCGCGGCGACGGCCTCGGCCCGGGCGAGGACCCCCGCGTCCGGCTGGTGGCTGGCGGGGGTGCCGATGCGCACGTGCATGCCGGCGGTCGCCCCGGCGAGCAGGTAGGTGTGCGCCATGTTGTTGGCCCCGTCGCCGACGTAGGCGAGGTGCTGGCCGGCGAGGTCGCCGCGGTGCTCGCGGATCGTCAGCAGGTCGGCCAGCCCCTGGCAGGGGTGGTAGTCGTCGGTGAGCGCGTTGACGACCGGCACCCCGGCGTGGCGGGCCATCTCCTCGATGCGGTCCTGACCGTGGGTGCGCCAGACGACGGCGCTCACCTGCCGGCCGATGACGCGGGCGACGTCCGCGACCGACTCGCGGGTGCCGATCTGGGCGAGGTTGCCGTCGACGACCATCGGGTAGCCGCCGAGCTCGGCGACGCCCGTGGTGAAGGACAGCTGGGTGCGCAGGGTCGGCTTGTCGAAGATGATCGCGACGGCCTGGGGCCCCTCGAGCGGGCGCTCGGCGTGGCGCGAGGCCTTGAGCGCGAGCGCCCGGTCGAGGACCGCGGTCTGCTCGGCAGGGGTGAGGTCGTCGTCGGCGAGGAGGTGGCGGGTCACGAGCTGCTCCGGGTGGCGTCGTCGAGGATGGAGGGCAGGGCGGCGACGAAGCCGTCGAGCTCCGCCGCCGTGATGACGAGCGGCGGCGCGAGACGGATCGCGTCGGGGGCGACGGGGTTGACGATGAAGCCCGCCCGTCGGGCGGCGGCGACGACATCGGCCGAGGCGAGACCACGAAGGGGGATCGCGCGCAGCAGCCCGAGCCCGCGGACCGGGCCGAGGCGGGGGTCCTCGAGCGCGGCGACCGCGGCGACGAGGTGCTCGCCGAGCTCTCCCGCCCGGGCCACGAGCCCCTCGGACTCGATGGTGTCGAGCACGGTGAGCGCCGCCGAGCAGGCGAGCGGGTTGCCGCCGAAGGTGCTGCCGTGCTGGCCGGGCGCGAGGAGCGTGGTCGTCTCCGGCCCGAAGGTGACGAGCGCGCCGATCGGCACGCCGCCGCCGAGCCCCTTCGCCAGGGTCATCGCGTCGGGGACGACGCCGTGGTGCTGGTGGGCGAACCACGCGCCGGTGCGCCCGATGCCGGTCTGGATCTCGTCGAGGACGAGGAGGGCGCCGACCTCGCGGGTGACCTCACGGGCGGCCCGCAGGTAGTCGCCGTCGAGGGGCAGCACGCCGGCCTCGCCCTGGACCGGCTCGAGGAGCACCATCGCCGTGCTCTCGTCGACGGCGGCCCGCAGGGCCGCGACGTCGCCCGGGGGCACGTGGACGACGTCGGGGATGAGCGGCTCGAAGGGCTCGCGGTAGGCGGCCTTGTGGGTGAGGGCCAGCGCCCCGGTGCTGCGTCCGTGGAAGGCGCCCTCGAGGGCGACGATGCGGCTGCGGCCCGTGCGGCGCGAGAGCTTGATCGCCGCCTCGACCGACTCGGTGCCGCTGTTGGTGAAGAAGACCCCGGACCCCGCCGGGGCGTCGGCGACCGCCAGGATGCGCTCGGCGGCGCCGACCTGGGCGGTCGTCGTGAAGAAGTTCGAGACGTGGACGAGCTCGCCGGCCTGCTTGCTGATGGCCGCGACGAGCTCGGGGTGCGAGTGCCCGAGCGCGTTGACCGCGATGCCGGAGACGAGGTCGAGGTAGCGCCGCCCGTCGACGTCCCAGACCCAGCAGCCCTCGCCGCGGGAGATGACGAGGCCCGGGGCGCCGAAGACGCCGATGTGGCTCGCCCCGTAGCGCTCGAGCCACTCCGCCTGGCTCGAGGTGCGCTCCTCACCCGCGCTCACGACGGGCTCCCGGAGACGAGCGCCTCGTCGGCCGCCGCCGCGGCCTCGGTGCCGTCGGGCACGAGCATCGTGCCGATGCCCTCGCGGGTGAAGATCTCGAGGAGCATCGAGTGCGGCTGGCGGCCGTCGACGACGTGCGCCTGCGGCACGCCGCCCTCGACGGCGCGGATGCAGGCCTCGAGCTTGGGGATCATCCCGGCGTCGACGCGCTCGAGGAGCCGGCGCGCGCCGGAGACGGAGAGCTGGCTGAGCAGGCTGTCGCGGTCGGGCCAGTCGGCGTAGATGCCCTCGACGTCGGTGAGCACGACGAGCTTGTGCGCGCCGAGGGCGACGGCGAGCGCGGCCGCGGCCGTGTCGGCGTTGACGTTGAGGACCTGGCCCTCGACGTCGAGGTCGGGGGCGATCGTCGACACGACGGGGATGCGACCGGCGTCGAGGACGTCCTGCACCGCGGAGGGCTCGACGTGCTCGACGTCGCCGACGAGACCGATGTCGACGTGCTGCCCGTCGATCTCGACCCCACGGCGGCGCCCGCCGAAGAGACCGGCGTCCTCGCCCGACAGCCCGACGGCGACGGGGCCGTGCTGGTTGAGCAGCCCGACGAGCTCGCGCCCGACCTGCCCCATGAGCACCATGCGCACGACGTCCATGACCTCGGGGGTCGTCACCCGCAGCCCGCCCTTGAACTCGCTCTCGAGCCCGAGCCGGTCGAGCATCGCCGCGATCTGCGGTCCGCCGCCGTGGACGACGACGGGGCGCAGCCCGGCGTAGCGCAGGAAGACGACGTCCTCGGCGAAGGCACGCTTGAGCGCGTCGTCGGTCATCGCGTTGCCGCCGTACTTGACGACGACGAGCGAGCCGCGGAAGCGCTCGAGCCAGGGCAGGGCCTCGACGAGCGTCGTCGCCTTGGTGCGGGCGACGCGCAGCGCGGCCGCGTCGATCGCACCGCGCAGCGTGGCGCTCGGGTCGGACGAAGGGGGCGGGGTCACGCGCATCACTTCCCGGTCAGGTGGAGTAGGCGGAGTTCTCGTGGACGTAGTCGTGGGTGAGGTCGTTGGTCCAGACCGTCACCTCGTGCTCGCCCGCGTGGAGGTCGACGACGACGCTCACCTCGCGGCCGGCGAGGCTGACGGCCGAGCGGTCCTCGCCCACTCCCCCGGCGCGGCAGACCTGCACGTCGTTCATGCTCACGTCGAGCCGGTCGGGCTCGAAGACCGCCCGGGTCGTGCCGACGGCGGCGAGCACGCGGCCCCAGTTCGGGTCCTCGCCGAAGACCGCGCACTTGAAGAGGTTGTTGCGCGCGACGGACCGGGCGACCTCGAGGCCGTCGTCCTCGCTCGCGGCGCCCCGCACGGTGATCGCGATGTCGTGCTTCGCGCCCTCGGCGTCGCCGATGAGCGCGCGGGCCAGCTCGGAGCACACCTCGCGGACGGCCTCGGTGAGCTCGTCGGGGTCGACGGGCACCCCGCTCGCGCCGGATGCCATGAGGAGCACGGTGTCGTTCGTCGACTGGCAGCCGTCGGAGTCGACCCGGTCGAAGGTCGTGCGGGTCGCCTCGCGCAGCGCGGCGTCGAGGACCTCAGGGGACGTCACCGCGTCCGTCGTCACGACGACGAGCATCGTCGCCAGGGCCGGCGCGAGCATCCCCGCCCCCTTCGCCATGCCGCCGACCGACCAGCCGTCGCGGCTCGCGGTCGCCGTCTTGCTCACGGTGTCGGTCGTCATGATCGCCTCGGCGGCGTCGGCGCCGCCGTCCGTCGAGAGCGCGGCCGCGGCCGCGTCGACACCGCCGAGCAGCGCGTCCATCGGCAGCCGCTCGCCGATGAGACCGGTCGAGCACACGGCGACGTCACCGGCGGAGACCCCGAGCACCAGGGCGACGTGCTCGGCCGTGCGGTGCGTGTCGGCGAAGCCCTCGGGCCCGGTGCACGCGTTCGCACCGCCGGAGTTGAGCACGACCGCGTCGACCCGGCCGTCGGAGAGCACCTGCCGGGTCCACACGACGGGGGCCGCCTGGACGCGGTTGGAGGTGAGGACGACGGCCGCGTGGTGGTCGGGGCCGTCGTTGACGACGACGGCGACGTCGGGGCGACCGCTCGCCTTGAGACCGGCGGTGACGCCGGCCGCGCGGAAGCCGGCGGGGACGGTGGTGCTCATGAGCCCTCCTGGGGGTCCGGGCGCCAGCCCGACAGGGACGTCGGGGTGACGACGAAGCCGTGCTTGCGCCACAGGGTCGCGGCGTCGTCGGCCCGCGCCTCGGGGACGAGGACCCAGTCGGTGTCGTAGGTCGACATCGCGAGGATGCTGATCCGGCCGGCGACGACGGGCGTCAGCAGGTCGTGCATGACCCCGACGAGCTCGAAGTCGAGCGGTCCGGCGACCTCGAAGGGGATGTACGGCCCCTCCTGGCGGACGTCGGCGGGCACGAGGTGCGCGTCGCACATGATCGAGGTCTCGTCGGCGGTGCGGGTGATCGAGGAGAAGGCCCCGCCGAAGACGTCCCACGTCGGCTCCTCGCCGGCGGCGAGCCGGGCGACGACTAGACGGTCGGGGTGACGCATGAGGTGCAGCGGCATCCGGCTCACGGCGCGACCCCCGCGAGCGGCAGCCCCGTGGTCTCGGGCAGGCCGAGGGCGAGGTTCATCGACTGCACGGCGGCGCCGGCGGTCCCCTTCGTGAGGTTGTCGACCGCGGCGACGGCGACGACGCGGCCGACGCGCTCGTCGAGGGTCACCTGCACGTGGACGAGGTTGGACCCGACGACGTCGCCCGTGCGCGGCCACGTGCCCTGCGCCAGCAGGTGGACGAAGGGCTCGTCCGCGTAGGCCTGCTCGTAGGCGGCCCGCACGGCGGTGACGTCGACGCCCTCGGCGGCCGGCGCGGTCGCGGTCGCGAGGATGCCCCGGGGCATCGGCGCGAGGGTGGGGGTGAAGGACACGCTCGCGTCCGTGCCCGCGGCGAGGGCGAGGTTCTGCTCGATCTCGGGGGTGTGGCGGTGGACCCCACCGACGCCGTAGGGGGACATCGCCCCCATGACCTCCGAGCCGAGGAGGTGCGCCTTGAGCGAGCGGCCGGCACCGGACGTGCCGGAGGCGGCGACGACGACGACGTCCTGGGCGCGCGCGACACCGGCGGACAGCGCCGGGGCGAGGGCCAGGCTCACGGCCGTCGGGTAGCACCCGGGCACCGCAATGCGGCGTGCCGAGCGCAGCTGCTCGCGGGCCTTGGTCCCGTCGTGGGCGACGAGCTCGGGCATGCCGTAGGGCCAGGTCCCGGCGAAGGGGGTGTCGTAGTACGTCGTCCACGCGGACTCGTCGCGCAGCCGGAAGTCGGCGCCGCAGTCGACGACGACGCAGTCCTGCGGCAGCTGGGCGGCGATCGCCGCCGAGTGGCCGTGCGGGAGGGCGAGGAAGACGACGTCGTGCCCGACGAGCTGCTCGACCTCGGTCGGGGCGAGCACCCGGTCGGCGAGCGGGGAGAGGTGCGGGGCGATGTCGCCCAGCCGGCTCCCGGCGTTGCCGGCTGCGGTGACCGCGCCGATCTCGACCTCGGGGTGCGCGAGGAGGAGCCGGAGGATCTCTGCCCCGGCGTACCCGCTCGCTCCTGCGACTGCTGCTGTGACCACGATGTATGAATATACGCTATCGCTAGAAGTTATGCAGACCGGGGTGGTGCACAGCCGCTCGCCCGGGGTCGGCGCCCCGGGCGAGCGACGCGTCAGCGCTGGACGGCGCCGGTGGCCCGGCCCGCCGCGGCAACCGCGCGGTCGCGCAGCGCGCTCACCTCGTCGGTCGTCAGCGTGCGGTCCGGCGCGCGGAAGGTCAGCCGGTAGGCGAGCGACTTGCGACCCGCGTCGAGCTGGTCGCCGCGGTAGACGTCGAAGAGGGCCACCGACTCGAGCGCGTCCCCGGCGCCGGAGCGCAGGGCGAGCTCGACCCCGGATGCCGCGACGTCCTCGGCGACGACGAGGGCGACGTCCGTGCGGGCGGCCGGGTAGCCCGACAGCGTGCGCGCCTGCACGGGCACGCCGCTGGCGTCGACGAGGACGTCGACGTCCATCTCGGCGGCCACCGTGCGCTCCGGGAGGCCGAGCGCGGCGACGACCTTCGGGTGCAGCTCGCCGAGGTGGCCGACGAGGACGCCGTCGGCCGTGGTCACCCGGGCGCAGCGACCGGGGTGGTAGGGCATGACGTCGTCGGCCTCGAGCGTCAGGCGCAGCGCGAGCGCCTCGCCGAGCTGGGTGACGAGCTCGACGACGTCGGCGAGGTCGGCACGACGACCCGCACCCCACCAGCCGGCGCGGTCGCGGTCGCCGGCGAGGACGAGGGCGAGGTGCCGGGGCTGGGCGGGGACGGCCGCGCGGATCGCCGCGAGCGTCTCGGCGTCCGGGTGCACGCCGACGTCGGCGGTCGGCGCGGGCTGCTGCTCGCCCTCGCGCTGCACGACGAGCCCGGTCTCGAAGAGCGCGACGTCCTTCGCCCCGCGGGCGAGGTTGCGGCGCAGCGACTCGACGAGCGTCGTGAGCACGCGGGTGCGCATGAGCGGCTGCTCGTCGGAGAGCGGGTTGGCGACGACGAGGGTGCGCTCGCGCTCGGCCGCTGCGTCGAGCCCGAGGGCCTCGTGCTGGGCGTCGCCGACGAAGGGCGGGTTCCACACCTCGGAGAGACCCTGCGCCGCGAGCACGGTGGCGAGCAGACGGCGCACGCCCTGGCCGTGGGTCAGCCCGCGGCCGCCCGGCGCGGTCGGGACCACGGACGGGATGGCCTCGTAGCCCTCGAGCCGGGCGACCTCCTCGACGAGGTCCTCCCCCGTCGTGAGGTCGGGTCGCCAGGTCGGCGGGACGACGACGTACGTCTCGTCCTCGGTGCTCACCTCGCAGCCGATCTCGCGCAGGCGGCGCTCGACGGTCGGGCCGTCGTAGGGCACGCCGACGACGCGGCCGGGCAGGTCGGCGGCCATGCGCACCGGCTCGGGGCGCAGCGGCTCGCCGACGTCGGTGACACCGGGGTCGGCCGTGCCGCCCCCGTGCTCGACGAGCAGCTCGACGGCCATCTGGGCGGCAGCGGCGGCGAGCTGCGGGTCGACGCCGCGCTCGAAGCGGCGCGACGCCTCCGAGGGCAGCCGGTGACGGCGGGCGGTCCGGGCGACCGACACCGCGTCGAAGTGGGCCGCCTCGAGCAGGACGTCCGTCGTCGACGGACCGACCTCGCTGTCCTGGCCGCCCATGACACCGGCGATGGCGAGCACGCGCTCGCCCCCCTCGGTGACGAGCAGGTCCTGCGGGCTGAGGGCGCGCTCGACGTCGTCGAGGGTCGTGAGCCGCTCGCCGTCGCGGGCGCGGCGCACGACGACCGGCCCGTCGAGGGTCGCGACGTCGAAGGCGTGCAGCGGCTGGCCGAGGTCGAGCATGACGTAGTTCGTCACGTCGACGGGCAGCGAGATCGGACGCATGCCCGCCTCGGTGAGCCGCGTCGCCATCCAGTCCGGCGTGGGCGCGGAGACGTCGATGCCGCGCACGACGCGGGCGACGTAGCGGTCGCAGCCGGGACGGCCGCGCACCGGGGAGTCGTCGCGCAGCTCGACGGGGTAGCCGCCGGCGCCGGCCGCCGGGGCGCGCTCGGCGAGCGCGAGGGCCGGGTCGACGAAGGGGGCGCCCGTCGAGTGGGCGTACTCGCGGGCGACGCCGCGCACGGCGAAGCAGTAGCCGCGGTCCGGGGTGACGTTGATCTCGACGGTCTCGCGGTCGAGGCCGAGGAGCGGGATCGCGTCCTGGCCGGGCTGCAGCGAGGAGGCGTCGGGACGGTCGGTGAGCACGAGGATCCCGTCGTGGTCCTCGCCGATGCCGAGCTCGGCGACCGAGCAGATCATCCCGGCGCTCACGTGCCCGTAGGTCTTGCGCGCCGAGATCTCGAAACCGCCGGGCAGCACCCCGCCGGGGAGGATGACGACGACGAGGTCGCCCGCGTCGAAGTTGTGCGCGCCGCAGACGATGCCCTGGGGCTCACCGGTGCCGTTGGCGTCGCCGACGTCGACCGTGCACCAGTTGATCGTCTTGCCGTTCTTCTGCTCCTCCGGCTCGCGGGTGAGCACCCGGCCCACGACGAGCGGGCCGGTGACGTCACCGGTGTGCAGGCCTTCTTCCTCGAGCCCGACCTGCACGAGGGCGGCGGCCACGTCGAGGCCGCTCACCCCGTCGGGCAGGGTGACGTGCTCGCCGAGCCAGTCGACGGGTACCCGCATCAGATCTCCATCCCGAACTGGGCGTCGAATCGCACGTCACCCTCGATCATGTCGCGCATGTCGGACACCCCGGTCCGGAACATCAGCGCCCGGTCGATGCCCATCCCGAAGGCGAAGCCGGTGTACCGGTCGGGGTCGACCCCGCTCGCCGTGAGGACGTTGCGGTTGACCATCCCGCAGCCGCCCCACTCGATCCAGCCCGTGCCCTTGCACGTACGGCAGTCGGGGTCCTCGCCGCGGCACACGAAGCAGCGCAGGTCCATCTCGGCGCTCGGCTCGGTGAAGGGGAAGTACGAGGGGCGCAGCCGCGTCGTGATGCCCTCGCCGAAGAGCGAGGTCGCGAGCCGGTCGAGCGTGCCCTTGAGGTGCGCCATCGTCAGCCCCTCGTCGACGGCGATGCCCTCGACCTGGTGGAAGGCCGGCATGTGCGTCGCGTCGAGCTCGTCGGTGCGGAAGACGCGGCCGATCGCGGCGACGTAGAGCGGCACGCCGCGCTCGATGAGCGAGCGCGCCTGGACCGGTGAGGTGTGGGTGCGCAGGACGAGACCGGCGTCGGCGGGCTCGAGGTAGAAGGTGTCCTGCATCTGGCGCGCGGGGTGGTCGGCGTCGAAGTTCAGCGCGTCGAAGTTGAACCACTCGGCCTCGACCTCCGGACCCTCGGCGATCTCCCAGCCCATGCCGACGAAGAGGTCGGCGATGCGCTCGGACATCAGCTCGATGGGGTGCCGGCGCCCGAGCGGGCGGCGGGCCGCGCGCTGGGTGACGTCGAGGGTCTCCTCGCGCAGGATCCGCTCGTCGCGCTCGGCCTCGAGCTCTCCCTGGCGGGCCGTGAGGGCCTGGGCCACCCGGCCGCGGGCCTGCCCGACGCGCTTGCCGGCCTCGGCCTTGGCGCTCGGGGGCAGGGCGCCGATCTCTCGGTTGGCCAGGGCCAGCGGGCTCTTGTCCCCCTGGTGGGCGGGGCGCACGGCCTTGAGCTCCTCGAGGGAGCTCGCGGCGGCGATCGCGGCGAGGGCGGCGTCGACGGCCTCCTCGACGGCGGCGGGCGCGAGCGCGGCCACCTCGACGGGGTCGTAGCTGGTGTTGGGTCCGGACACGCCTGAGAGTCTAGGTAATGCCCGCGGGAGATCTCACCGCGGTTTCGCTCGCGCTCGCGGGCGGCAGGGGTGACGATGGCCAGGGCCCGACGACGCAGCCGGGCCGACCTGCCCGACCGACGAAGGAGTCACCCCGTGCCCGAGCCCAGCCACGCCGTGGGACGCACCGACCTGCCGATGCCCGAGCGCACGATCGGCGCCGACCTCGACGCGACGGTCGCGGCGCACGCAGACCGGGACGCGCTCGTGGAGATGGCGAGCGGGCGGCGCTGGACCTACGCCCAGCTGCGCCGCGACGTCGACGAGCTGGCCCGCGGCTTCCTCGCCATGGGCGTGCGGCCGGGTGACCGCGTCGGCATCTGGGCCCCGAGCTGCGCCGAGTGGACCCTCACCCAGTACGCGACGGCGAAGATCGGCGCCGTCCTCGTCACCGTCAACCCCGCCTACCGCACCCACGAGCTGCAGTACGTCCTCGCCCAGGCCGGCACGAGCGTGCTCGTCTGCACGCAGTCCTTCAAGGGCAGCGACTACCCGCAGATGGTGGCCGAGGTGCGCGACGAGCTGCCGGAGCTGCGCGAGGTCGTCGTCATCGGCACGCCGTCGTGGGACGCCCTCGTGGCCGGCGCGCGGTCCGTTGACGCCGACGAGCTCGCCCGGGTCGGCGAGGGGCTCGCCCCGGACGACCCGATCAACATCCAGTACACGTCGGGCACGACGGGCTTCCCGAAGGGGGCGACCCTCTCCCACCGCAACATCCTGGGCAACGGGTGGTTCGTCGGCGAGGGCTGCCGCTACACGCACGAGGACCGGATCTGCATCCCCGTGCCCTTCTACCACTGCTTCGGCATGGTCATGGGTAACCTCGCGGCCACCTCGCACGGGGCCTGCATGGTCATCCCCGCCCCCGCCTTCGACCCCGCCCTCACGCTCGCCGCCGTGGCGGCCGAGCGGTGCACGAGCCTGTACGGGGTGCCGACGATGTTCATCGCCGAGTGGGCCCTGCCGGACCGCGAGAGCTACGACCTGTCCACCCTGCGCACGGGGATCATGGCCGGCTCCCCCTGCCCCGCCGAGCTCATGCGCCAGGTCCTCGACGCCGGGATCAGCGACATGACGATCTGCTACGGCATGACCGAGACCTCGCCGGTCTCGACGCAGACGAGCCCGGACGACCCCTTCGAGGCCAAGGTCGGCACCGTCGGGCGCGTCGGACCTCACCTCGAGGTCAAGGTCGTCGACCCGACCACCGGCGAGACGGTGCCCCGCGGCGAACCCGGCGAGCTGTGCACGAAGGGGTACTCCGTGATGCTCGGCTACTGGCGCGAGCCGCAGAAGAGCGCCGAGGCGATCCGCGACGGGTGGATGCACACGGGCGACCTCGCGGTCATGGACGACGAGGGCTTCGTGCGGATCACCGGGCGGATCAAGGACGTCGTCATCCGTGGGGGCGAGAACATCTACCCCCGCGAGATCGAGGAGTTCCTCTACACCCACCCCGACGTCCTCGACGCCCAGGTCATCGGGGTCCCCGACGATCGCTACGGCGAGGAGCTCATGGCCTGGGTGCGTCTGCGCGAGGGCGCCGAGCCGATGACCGCGCAGTCGCTGCGCGACTTCTGCACCGGCCGCCTCGCCCACTACAAGATCCCGCGCTTCGTCCACGTCGTCGACGACTTCCCGATGACCGTCACCGGAAAGGTGCGCAAGGTCGAGATGCGCGAGGCGGCCGCGCAGATCCTGCGGCGGGACGGTGCCTGACGACGGGCGAAGGGGTGCGCCCCCTCAGTCGTCGAGCTCGACCTCCTGGAGGGTCCCGTCGGGCTTCACGGGGTTCTCGAGGCCGTTGGGCAGGAAGGGGTTGTCGGAGTCGAGCACGTCCTGGCGGTAGGGCTCGGCGTCGGACTCGTTGCTGATGACGAGCTGCCCGTCGCGGATGACGAGCCCCTGCGACAGCGGGCTGAGGTCGTCGCGGACGACGGTCTGCTCCCCCGTCACCGGGTCGACCTGCACGAGGTTCGACGGGTCGTCCGGGCCACGGGACTGCGTGAAGTAGTAGTGCTCGCCGTCGCTGACGAGCCCCTGGATGTTGTACGGGGCCTCGAAGGTGTGGACCGGCTCGGGCATCCAGGTGCTCGGCGGGCCGGGCGAGTACGCCGGGGTCGGCAGCTCGCCGTCCGGTCCGAGCTCGTACTCGTAGACCGTCGGGGTGTCGCCGTCCGCGTCGCCGCGGTTGAGGTACTCGGCCACGACGAGCCGCCCGTCGGCGACGGTGAGCGTCGAGCCCGTCGGCACCCGCACCGTCTCGACCGGGGCGGTCGGGTCGGTGGAGGTGTCGTCACCGCCGGCCGCGAGCAGGGTGTCGAGCGAGTAGCGCTGGACGTACGAGCCGTCGCCGCCCTCCTCGCCGTTGCCGGAGACGTAGACGTTGTCCCCGTCGACGGCCAGGCCGCCGTAGTGGTCGTTGCCCTCGACGGGCACGTAGCGCGTCTGGCCGTCCTCGGTCTGGATCGCGAGGAGCCCCTGCTCGGGGTTGTCGTGGTCGTAGAAGGCCCACACGTAGGCGCCCTCCTCCTCGCTGTACCCAAAGCCCTGCGGCACCCACGGACGCCCGTCGTCGGGATAGGGGATCTCGACGTCCTCGGCGCTGGGCATCGAGCGGCGCTCGCCCCCGCCGGAGTCGGTGCTCGTACGGACCGGCGCGGTGCCGCCCGTCCCGGGCGCGCCGCCACCCCCTTCGCCGCTCGCCGCACGCTGGTCGGCCGCCTGCTGCCGGGCCCGCTCCGAGACGAGGCGCAGCATCGCCGAGGCATCGCCCAGCGAGCGGTGGGCGCCCTGCCACTGCTGCGCGAAGGACTCGACGTCGGGGCCCGACCACGACTGCCCCAGGACCCCCAACCCCGAGGCGCCCGTCTGCGCGACGACGTCGACCCGGTCGGCCAGCGCCGACAGCGCCACCCCCACCTGCTCGACCCGCTCCGGGTCCTGCCCCTGCGTCACCGCCATCGGCTTCCCCCGTCTCTCGCGCACGGCCTGCTCGTCCCGGGTCAGCGTAGGGGCACCCCCGCCGCTCGCCCATGGGGACGACTCCCCGGCCGACGCCCCGCCGGGCGCCCTAAACTTGACTGGTTCCAGATCATGCGGGACTCTGGACGGATGCACCCCACCCTGTCCCCCGACGACGCCGCGCAGATGCTGCGTGCGCGGTCGCTGCGGGTGACCGCGCCGCGGGTCGCGGTCCTCACGGTGCTCGCCGCGGCACCCCACGCGACGGTCGACGTCATCACGACCTCGACCCGCGAGGTGCTCGGCTCGGTGAGCACGCAGGCCGTCTACGACGTCCTCGCCGCTCTCGCCCGCGCCGGCCTCGTGCGCCGTTTCGAGCCGGCCGGCCACCCGGCCCGCTACGAGATCGAGCTCGGCGACAACCACCACCACCTCGTCTGCCGCTCCTGCGCGACGATGGTCGACGTCGACTGCGCGACGGGCTCCGCCCCCTGCCTGGACGCCGCCGACGACAACGGCTTCGCCATCGACGAGGCCGAGGTCATCTACTGGGGTCTGTGCCCCCGGTGCCAGGCCGAGCTCGAGCCGGCGCTGAGCGTGGACGCCCGCTGAGCGCACAGCCCCCCGGTGGGTCATGATCGAGGTGGGCCGCCGCGACGCGGACCGGCCGGCTGAGATCTCGACCGAGGAGCACAGCGCATGTCCACCCCTTCGCACCCCGCCCCGCACGCAGGCCCTGACGGGACCGTCGACGTCTCCGGGCCGTCCACCACCGCCAGCGGTGCGCCCGTCGCCAGCGACCGCAACAGCCTCTCCGTCGGGGCGAACGGCCCGCTGCTGCTCCACGACCACCACCTCGTCGACACGCTCGCCCACTTCAACCGCGAGAACATCCCCGAGCGCAAGCCGCACGCGAAGGGGTCGGGCGCCTTCGGCCGCTTCGAGGTGACCGGGGACGTCAGCCGGTACACGAAGGCCGCGGTCTTCCAGCCCGGGACGACGACCCGGATGCTCGCCCGCTTCTCGACCGTCGCCGGCGAGCTCGGCTCGCCCGACACGTGGCGCGACGTCCGCGGCTTCTCGCTGCGCTTCTACTCCTCCGAGGGCAACTACGACCTCGTCGGCAACAACACCCCGGTCTTCTTCGTCCGCGACCCCATGAAGTTCCCCCACTTCATCCGCAGCCAGAAGCGCCTGCCGGACTCCGGGCTGCGCGACATGACGATGCAGTGGGACTTCTGGACCGCCAACCCCGAGTCGGCGCACCAGGTCACCTACCTCATGGGTGACCGCGGGCTCCCCCGCACGTGGCGTCACATGAACGGCTACGGCTCGCACACGTACATGTGGGTGGACGCGCAGGGCGAGCGCTTTTGGGTGAAGTACCACTTCCACAGCGAGCAGGGCGTCGAGGCGCTCACCGGCGAGGCCGCCGAGCGGATCGCCGGGTCGGACGCGGACTTCCACCGCCGCGACCTCTTCGAGGCGATCGAGCGCGGCGACGCCCCGCGCTGGACGATGTCGGTGCAGGTCATGCCCTACGAGGACGCGAAGGCCTACCGGTACAACCCCTTCGACCTCACGAAGGTCTGGCCGCACGAGGACTACCCGCTCATCGAGGTCGGCACGATGACCCTCGACGAGAACCCCGTGAACTTCTTCGCGCAGATCGAGCAGGCCGCCTTCGCGCCGAGCAACACCGTGCCCGGCATCGGCTTCTCCCCCGACAAGATGCTCCTCGGCCGGGTCTTCGCCTACGCCGACGCGCACCGCGCGCGGGTGGGCGTCAACGCCGACCAGCTGCCGGTCAACCGCCCCGCGGTCGAGCGCACCAACGCCGCCGTCTTCGACGGGGCGATGACCTACGAGCACTCCGGTGCTGCCCCGACCTACCTGCCGAACAGCTACGGGCGCCCGCACGCGGACGAGACCGGCCCGGTGGCCGCCGGGTGGGAGTCCGACGGCGAGATGGTGCGCTCGGCCTACGAGCTGCACCCGCAGGACGACGACTTCGGCCAGGCGGGGCTGCTCGTGCGCGAGGTCTTCGACGACGCGCAGCGCGAGCGGCTCGTCGCCACCGTCGCGGGCACCCTGCCCGACGTCGTCGAGCCCGTCCTGTCCCGGGTCTTCGAGTACTGGCGCAGCGTCGACGGCGACATCGGCGCGCGCATCCAGGCCGCCTACGAAGAGGCGAAGGGGGCCAGCCTCCCCGGTGGCGACGCCGACGACGCCAAGGCCGAGCAGGACGTCATCAAGGAGTCCCGCACCCACGCGGACGCCTGAGCGGCGCCGGCCCTCGGTCTGTCGGTCAGGCGCGGGTCGAGGCGTAGAGGCACAGGGTCGCCGCCATCGCGAGGTTGAGCGACTCGGCGTGCCCGTAGATCGGGACGCGGACGACCTCGTCGCAGGCGGTGAGGAGGTCGTCGGGCAGGCCCCAGGCCTCGTTGCCCATGACCCAGGCGTGGGGGCGGGTGCGGTCGACCTCGTCGACGCTCGCGCGGCCCGAGCCGTCGGCGGCGTAGGTGCTCACGCCGGCCTCGTGCAGGCGGGCCAGGGTGGTGGGCACGTCGAGACCGGTGACGACCGGGACGTGGAAGAGGGAGCCGACGGTCGAGCGGACGACCTTCGGGGCGGTGACGTCGACCGAGGACCCCGAGACGAGGACGGCGTCGGCCCCGGCGGCGTCGGCACCGCGGACGACCGTGCCGAGGTTGCCGGGGTCACGGACGTTGGTGAGGAAGACGAGGGTGCGGGGGCCGGCGGCGAGGACGTCGTCGAGCCCGGCGGGCTGCCAGCCGACGACGGCGGCCATGCCCTGGGGGTGCTCGGCGTCGCACATCGCGGCGAGGACCTCCTCGCTCACCTCGTGCACGAAGCGACCCGCCTCGCGCGCGTCGTGGACGACGTCGGCGTAGCGGTCGGCCGCCTCGGCGGTGACGTAGAGGTCGACGACGTCGTGGGGGGCGAAGCGCACGGCCTCGCGCACGCCCTGGGGACCCTCGACGAGGAGGCGTCCCGTGCGGCGTCGCACGGGACGACGAGAGAGCCCTCGCACCGACCGCACCCGGTCGGAACCGGGGTTGGTCAGCACGGGGCTCTCCCGGTGCTGCTCTGCGCTCAGGCGCTGGCCGTCTCGGTCTGCGCCGGGACGTTGGCCCGGGCGATCTCGACGAGTGCGGCGAAGGCGGCCTCGTCGTTGACGGCGAGCTCGGCGAGCATGCGACGGTCGACCTCGATCTCAGCGGCGCGCAGCCCCTGGATGAAGCGGTTGTACGTCATGCCGTTGGCGCGGGCGCCGGCGTTGATGCGCTGGATCCACAGGCGACGGAAGTCGCCCTTCTTGGCCCGGCGGTCGCGGTAGCTGTAGCCCAGCGAGTGGGTGACCTGCTCCTTGGCCTTCCGGTACAGGCGCGAGCGCTGACCGCGGTAACCGCTGGCCCGCTCGAGGACGACCCGGCGCTTCTTCTGGGCGTTGACCGCCCGCTTCACGCGTGCCACGTGAGTACTCCTTCGTTGTGGGGTGTGTCGACTGGCAGGTCAGAGGCCGAGGAGCCGCTTGACCTTCTTGGTCTCGGCCGGGCTCAGCTCGACGTCGTTCGCCAGGCGGCGGGCGTGCTGCGGGGTCTTCTCGTGGAACTTGTGCACGTGGTTGGCGCGCTGGCGCATGATCTTGCCCGAGCCGGTCACCCGGAAGCGCTTCTTGGCACCGCTGTGCGTCTTGTTCTTCGGCATCTCGCCGTTCTCCTTGCTGATCTGCTCTGCTGGTTGGCGGGGGACGGCGCTCAGGCCTGCGAGGTGCTCTCGCTCGCGGGGGCCTGCTCGACCTGGTCGGCCTGGACCTCGGTGCTCTCGACCTCGGTGGTCTCGGTCTGCGGGGTCTGGGCCTCGACGGCCTCGGCCTGCGCGGCCTCGTCCTTCATCCGACGCTGCTGGGCGCGTGCCTCGGACTTCTTCTTGGTCGGCCCGAGGACCATGACCATGTTGCGGCCGTCCTGCTTCGGCGAGGACTCGACGAAGCCGAGCTCGGCGACGTCCTCGGCGAGACGCTGCAGGAGACGGAAGCCCAGCTCCGGGCGCGACTGCTCGCGACCGCGGAACATGATCGTCACCTTGACCTTGTCGCCGGCGCTGAGGAAGCGCACGACGTGGCCCTTCTTCGTGCCGTAGTCGTGGGCGTCGATCTTCGGGCGGAGCTTGATCTCCTTGATGATCGTGTTGACCTGGTTCTTGCGCGCTTCGCGCGCCTTCATGGCGGCTTCGTACTTGTACTTGCCGAAGTCCATGAGCTTGGCCACGGGAGGCTTGGCCATCGGGGCGACCTCGACGAGATCGAGATCGGCCTCGGCGGCCAGACGGAGGGCGTCCTCGACCCGGACGATCCCCACCTGCTCCCCGTTAGGCCCGACAAGCCGCACCTCGGGGACACGGATGCGGTCGTTGATGCGAGGCTCGCTGATGTGATGCTCCTTCGTCGGTGGTCCTGGTCCCGGCACGACGAAGGGCTCCTCGCCGTGCGAGGAGCCCACCTGGACACGAGCACCACGACGCCGTCGGACCCCCGCCGAGACGGCGGGGCCGAGGACGACCATGACGGTCGCGACCTGAGACCCGGCCGATCAAGTCGGCCCGGGTGGAAGCGGTGAAGCCCCTCTTGCGCTGCACGCGGACGTGCAACCGGTCGAGGTCAAGACTAGCAGCGGCCCCGCGGCCGACGAAATCAGCCCGGTCAGCCCACGCGGGCGGGCGGGCGCGACGCCCGGGCCGACGCGACGGAGCGGCTGCGCCGACGCGCCTGGAGCACGACGAGCGCTGCTCCCGCGACGAGCAGACCCGCCACCGAGACCGCGACGAAGCCGGCCGGCGCACCGGCGTGGTCGATCGCGAAGCCGGCGACGGGAGCACCGAGGGCGCTGCCACCGGTGATCGCCGACCCGTGCCAGCCGAGGGCCTCGCCGCGCGAGCGCTCGGGCACGATCCGGCTCAGCTGCTCGGTCGTCGCGGTGAGCGTCGGGGCGCAGAAGAAGCCGGCGAGCAGCAGGGCCAGGCTGCTGACGAGCGTCGACGAGGTGAGCGCGACCGGCAGCGTGGCGAGCGCGAGGGCGACGAGGAGCACGTGCGCGGGGACGCTGCGGTGCCACATGCCGTAGAGCAGACCACCGACGAGCGAGCCGAAGGCCCACACGGCCATCGCGACCGCGACCCCCGTCTCCTCCCCCACCGCGCGCAGCAGCGCGACGACCGAGACGTCGGTGCCCGAGAGGATCACCGTCGTCGCGGCGGTCATCGCGAGCACGGCGACGGCCGCGCCGGAGCACCACGAGCGCGCCGGGGCGAGGGTCGAGGAGGACTGCGTCGAGTCCTGGGCGGGCGCGTCGCTGACGATCGTCGGGTCCATCCACCACATCGCCGCCGCGCCGAGGACCCCCAGCCACATGAGGACGAGCAGGACGTAGCGGGTGTCGAGGGCGCTCGCGGCGACGACGCCGATGGCGGGGCCGATCATGAAGGAGATCTCCGTGGCGACGGAGTCGAGCGAGAGCGCGCTGCGGCGCTGCTGCTCGGGCACGGCGTGGAGGATCATCTGGCGCAGCACGCCCCAGGTCGGCACCTGGAAGAGGCCGGCGACGACGACGGCCGCGACGAGCGGCCAGTACGACAAGAAGGGCGCGACCGACCACACGAGCGGGAGCACGACGAGCGAGGGCACGAAGGTGCGCCGAAGGCCCTGCCGGTCGACGAGCCGCCCGCGCCACGGGTTGCTCACGGCGAGCGCGAGGGTCAGCGCCATGCTCGCGATGCCGGCCTTCCCGTAGCTCTGCCCGAGGTGGGTGACGACGTGCAGCGTGAGCGCGATGAGGCTGGCCGCCATCGGGGTGCGCAGGATGATGCCGAAGATCAGCGCGTGGCGCACCTGCGGGATCCGCAGCACGTCACGGTAGGGGGCGATGGTCACAACCACCTATGGTGCGGCTGCCCCGCCCTCCCCGGCAAACCGGTCCCGACGGGAGGCGAAGGGGGTGAGCGTGCTCACCGCACCCGGAAGGTCAACGCATCGACCCGCGCCCGCAGCTCGCCGTCGGCGGCGAGCCGCTCGCCCACCCCTTCGACGACGGCCTGCAGCTGCTCGGTCGCCAGGCCGGGCACGATCTGCAGCGACAGGACGAGCTCGCCGGGCTCGGCGCCGGCGACCAGGTCGTGCCCGAGGACCTCGGGCGCACCGGAGAGCGCGGCGGCGACGGAGCGAGCGACGAAGGGGTCCTCGTGCGGCGGCAGCCAGGGCTGGCGCTGGACGAGCGCCCACAGCATGCTCGAGCGCACCTCCGCGGCGTGCTCGCTCGCGCAGTCGAGCACCATGAGCTGGGCCTGCTCGGAGATCGCCGCCTCGGCCGCCCGCTCGGCCGTGACCGGCACGGGGCGCAGCGAGGTGTCGAAGGCCGCGAGGTCGGCGGCGCTGGAGAAGACGGGCAGCGCGGTGCGCCCGTCGGGGTTGTCGAGCAGGACGACGGCCATGTCCGTCTCCTTCTCGGCGGTGAGGCCGCTCGTGCCCTCGGTCGTCTCTGCCGCGACGGCCGTCACCGGCACGAGCAGCCGAGCACCGCGCAGGGCCTCGACGAGCGCCGCGTCGTCGCCCGTGCCGAGCGCGGCGCCCAGGCGAGGGTCGCGCGAGCCGTCGTCGCCCTCGAAGCCCGAGTGCGGCACGGCCCGCCCGCCCCACGGGACCCCGGCCGAGTCGGCCGGGCGGGTCTGCGGGACCTGCTCGGGCTGCTCGGGCTGCTCGGGCGAGGTCACTGGGGCCCGGCCGCCGCGATGGCGTCGGCCATCGTCAGGGTGCCGCGGTAGAGCGCGGAGCCGACGATCGCGCCCTCGACGCCCAGCGGCACGAGCTCGCGTAGGGCGGCGACGTCGTCCGAGGTCGTCACGCCGCCGGAGGCGACGACGGGTCGCTGCGTCGCGGCGCAGACGTCACGCAGGAGCTGCAGGTTCGGGCCGGCGAGCATGCCGTCCTTCGCGACGTCGGTGACGACGTAGCGGGCGCAGCCCTCGGAGTCCAGGCGCGCGAGGGTCTCCCAGAGGTCTCCCCCTTCGCTCGTCCACCCGCGCGCCGCGAGCGTCGTGCCGCGCACGTCGAGACCGACGGCGACCCGGTCGCCGTACGTCGCGATGGCGCTCGCGGTCCACTCGGGGTCCTCGAGCGCCGCGGTGCCGAGGTTGACGCGCCGGCACCCGGTCGCGAGGGCGCGACCCAGGGTCACCTCGTCGCGGATGCCCCCGCTCATCTCGACGTCGACGTCGAGCCGGCCGACGATCTCGGCGAGCAGGTCGGCGTTGCTCCCCCTCCCGAAGGCGGCGTCGAGGTCGACGAGGTGGAGCCAGCGCGAGCCCTGCTCCTGCCACGACAGCGCCGCCTCGACGGGGTCGCCGAACTGGCCCCCGCTGCCGGCGACGCCCTGGACGAGCTGGACGGCCCGCCCCTCGGAGACGTCGACGGCCGGCAGCAGCTCCAGGCTCGGGATCGGGTCGGTCGCGCTGGTCATAGTGAGCTCACCCAGTTCTTCAAGAGGTGCAGTCCCGCGTCCCCGGACTTCTCGGGGTGGAACTGCGTGGCGGACAAGGTGCCGTCCTCGACGGCGGCGGCGAAGGGGTGGCCGTGCTCGGCGACCGAGACCACCCGCTCCCCCAGCGCCGCCGTGTCGGTGACGGCGTAGGAGTGGACGAAGTAGAAGCGCTCGCCGTCGAGCCCGTCGAGCAGCGCGCTGCCCCGGCCGGCCACGACGGGGGTCCAGCCCATGTGGGGCACGACGGGGGCGTCGACCCGGTGCACCGAGCCCGGCCACAGGCCCAGGCCCGGCTGCGGGTCGGGCGAGGGCTCGTCGGAGCCGTCGAGCATGACCTGCATGCCGACGCAGATGCCGAGGGTCGGTGCGCCGTGGGCGAGCCGGGCCCGGACGACCTCGCCGCCGCCGGCGTCGCGCAGACCGGTCATGCACGCGTGGAAGTTGCCGACGCCGGGCACGAGCAGGCCGTCGGCCCGCTCCGCGCGGGCGAGGTCGGAGGTGAGCTCGACGGCGGCGCCGACGTGCTCGAGGGCGCGGACGACGGAGCGGACGTTGCCGCTGCCGTAGTCGAGGACGACGACGTCGGTCATGGGCGGCCGTCCTCGGCGACGCGGGCGAAGCCGGCGAGCGAGCGGGGGTCGGGCTCGACGAGCGCGCCGGGCTGGTCCTCGCCGCGCACGACCTGCGCACCGGGCAGCTGGAGCACCTCGAGGACGTGCGCGAGCCAGTCGTGCGAGGGCAGCTGGGTCTCCTCGAGCGCGGCGGTCACCTCGGCGGTGCTCACCCCGGCCCCGGCGAAGGGGGCGAGGTCACCCGGGCGCAGCGGCGCGAGGTCGCCCTGGCGCACGAGAGAGCCCCGACGCATCCGCACGGCCCAGCGCTTCATCGTGCGCCAGCCGGTCGACTGGGCGGCGATGACGGCGCGGTCGCCGACGACCCCGAGACCGAGGGAGGGTGCCACGCGGGGCCCGACGGGTCGGGCGAGCAGCACCGACGTCGGGTCGTCGTAGGGGGCCGCGGCCGCGACCCGGCCGGGCGCCGCGGAGACGAGGGTCCAGCCGTGCTGCTCGGCGACGTGGCAGGCCACGACGCCGCGCCGGACCCACGTCGAGGCCGACGCGGCCGACGCGGAGACGAGGACGAGTGCGCTCACCGGGATCGGCTTACAGCGCGCCCTTGGCGCTGGGGATGCCCTCGACCCGGGGGTCGAGGGCCACCGCGGCGCGCAGGGCACGGGCGACGGCCTTGAACTGCGCCTCGACGATGTGGTGCGGGTCGCGGCCGGCGAGCACGCGCACGTGGAGGGCGATGCCGGCGTGGTGGCCGAGCGTCTCGAGGACGTGCCGGGTGAGGGAGCCGACGTAGGCGCCGCCGATGACGACGTACTGCTGCCCCTCGGGCTCACCGGTGTGGACGACGTAGGGGCGGCCGGCGACGTCGACGACGGCGTGCACGAGCGCCTCGTCGAGCGGCACGGTCGCGTCGCCGAAGCGGGAGATGCCGGACTTGTCGCCGAGCGCCTCGCGCAGGGCGTCGCCGAGGCAGATCGCGACGTCCTCGACGGTGTGGTGCGCGTCGACGTCGGTGTCACCGGTGGCCGTGACGTCGATGTCGATGAGGCTGTGCTTGGCCAGCGAGGCGAGCATGTGGTCGTAGAAGCGCACCCCCGTCGAGACCGAGCTGCGCCCGGTGCCGTCGAGGTCGATGCGCAGCTCGACCGAGCTCTCGGACGTGGCGCGCGAGATGGTCGCGGTCCGGTGCTGCTGGGTGGTCACGGGCGGGCCCCTTCGGCAGTGGCGGTCGTGGTGCTGGTCGGCGCGAGGTGCTGCGGGAGCAGGGAGCGCAGCGCGGTGAGGAAGGCGGTGGTCTCCTCCGGCGTGCCCGCGGTGACCCGCAGGTGGCCGGGGATCCCGACGTCGCGGACGAGCACGCCCGCGTCGAGGAGAGCCTGCCAGGTGGCGGGGGCGTCGGCGAGCCCGCCGAAGAGGACGAAGTTGGCGTCGCTGGGCACGGGCCGCAGACCCATCTCGGCGAGCTCGGTGACGAGCCGGTCGCGCTGCTCCTTGATCGCCTCGACCGTCGACAGCAGGCGCGGCGCGTGGGCCAGGGCGACCTCGGCGACGGCCTGGGTGGGGGTCGAGAGGTGGTAGGGCAGGCGCACGAGCCGCAGGGCGTCGACGAGGCTCGGGTGCGCGGCGAGGTAGCCCAGGCGCGCCCCGGCGAGGGTGAAGGCCTTGCTCATCGTGCGCGTGACGACGAGCCGCTCGTGGTGCTCGAGCAGCGCGAGGGCGCTCGGGGTGCCCGGCCGCGCGAACTCGGCGTACGCCTCGTCGACGACGACGATCGCCCGGGGCGCGGCCGCGAGGACCGCCTCGATCGACTCGAAGGGCAGCGCGGTGCCCGTCGGGTTGTTCGGGGAGCACAAGAAGACGAGGTCGGGGTCGCTCGCCCGGACCTGCTCGACCGCCGAGCCCACCTCGAGGTCGAAGCTCTCGGCGTCGCGCTGGCCGTCCACCCACCGGGTGCCGAGGGTCTCGACGATGATCGGGTGCATCGAGTACGCCGGGGTGAAGCCCAGGGCGGTGCGCCCGGCCCCTCCGAAGGCGAGCACCAGGTGCTGGAGCACCTCGTTGCTGCCGTTGCCGGCCCACACCTGCTCGGGACGCAGCCGGGTGCCGGACTGCAGCTCGAGGTAGTCGACGAGCGCCTTGCGCAGCCCGACGAACTCGCGGTCCGGGTAGCGGTTGAGCCCGGAGAGGTCCTCCCCCAGGCGCGCGAGGACGTCGGCGACGACCTCGTCAGGCACGGGGTAGCTGCTCTCGTTGGTGTTGAGCTGCACGGCGACGTCGAGCTGGGGGGCGCCGTAGGCGGTCCGACCGCGCAGGTCGGGTCGCAGGGCGGCCTCGACCTGGGCGCCGGGGGCAGGTGCGGGCCCGCTCATCGGGCGACCGTCTGCCCGGTGCGCGCCGTGACGGCCTCGCCGTGCGCGGGCAGGTCCTCGGCCTCGGCGAGCGTGACGACGTGCTGCCCGACCTCGGTGAGGGCCTGCTCGTCGTAGTGGATGACGTGGATGCCGCGCAGGAAGGACTGGACGGACAGGCCGCTGCTGTGGCAGGCGCACCCGCCGGTGGGCAGGACGTGGTTGCTGCCGGCGGCGTAGTCGCCGAGCGAGACGGGGCTGTACGTGCCGACGAAGACCGCGCCGGCGTTGCGCACCCGGGCGGCGACGGCGGGCGAGTCGGCCGTGATGATCTCGAGGTGCTCGGCCCCGTAGGCGTTGACGACGGCGAGCCCGGCGTCGAGGTCGTCGACGAGCACGACACCGGACTGCGGACCGGTGAGGGCGGTCTGGACGCGCTCGGAGTGCTTCGTCGCGAGGGCGCGTCGGGTCACCGCCTCCTCGACGGCGGCGGCGAGCTCGGTGCTGTCGGTGACGAGCACCGACGCGGCGAGCGGGTCGTGCTCGGCCTGGCTGACGAGGTCGGCGGCGACGTGCTCGGGGTCGGCACCGGCGTCCGCGAGCACGGCGATCTCGGTCGGGCCGGCCTCGGAGTCGATGCCGATGAGGCCCTTGAGCAGGCGCTTGGCGGCGGCGACGTAGACGTTGCCCGGGCCGGTGACGAGGCTCACCGGCTCGCAGCGCGGCACGCGCCCGTCGACCGGCTCGGCCGTCGTGTCGTCGAAGCCGTGGGCGAAGGCGGCGACGGCCTGGGCCCCGCCGGTCGCGTAGACCTCGTCGACCCCGAGGAGCGCGCAGGCGGCGAGGATCGTCGGGTGCGGGTAGCCGGCGAGCTCGCCGGCGTTGTCGCGCTGGGGCGGGCTCGCCACGGCGAGCGAGGAGACCCCGGCGATCTGTGCGGGGACGACGTTCATGACGACGGAGGACGGGTAGACCGCGAGACCGCCGGGCACGTAGAGGCCGACGCGGTCGACGGGCACCCAGCGCTCGGTGACGGTGCCGCCCGGGCTCACCTGCGTCGTGGTGTCGGTGCGCACCTGGTCGGCGTGCACGAGCCGTGCCCGCTCGATCGAGACCTCGAGCGCGCGGCGCACGTCGGGGTCGAGGATCTCGAGCGCACGCTGCATGACCTCGGCCGGCACGCGCAGGCGCTGCGGGCGCACCCCGTCGAAGCGCTCGGCGAGCTCGAGGAGGGCCTCGGCACCGCGCTCGGCGACGTCGGCGACGATGGGGGTGACGGCCTGCAGGGCGGCCTCGACGTCGTACTCCGCGCGCGGCAGCGCCGCACGCAGCTCGGTCACCGACAGGTCGGTACCACGCAGGTCAGTCGTCGAGAGCATGGCTCCATCTTAGGTACCGCTCGCGGCACCCCTTCGCCAGGTCTCACCAGCTGGGGGTGCGCTCAGACCTCGCCGTAGAAGACCCGGTCGGTGACGGAGCGGGCATGCCGCGCCGTGCGGCGGTAGGACTCGGCGAGGGTGAGCCCGGACTGTGGCGGCATGCCGACGATCCGGCCGACCCCGTCGGCCTCGCGCAGGTTCGAGGGCACCGAGTCGACGGGCCGGGCGCGCAGGAGCATCCCCGCGTTGCGCAGCCTTGAGGCCATCGACCACGCCTCGCGCATCGCGTCGGCGTCGGCGCGCTCGAGCAGACCGGCCTCCACCGCGGCCGCAATCGCCGGCAGGGTCTGGGTGGTGCGCAGGCCGGCCACCTCGTGGGCGTGCTGCATCTGGAGGAGCTGGATCGTCCACTCGACGTCCGACAGCCCGCCGTAGCCGAGCTTGAAGTGGGTGCGCCGGTCGGCTCCGCGCGGCAGGCGCTCGCCCTCCATCCGCGCCTTGAGGCGGCGCACCTGGCGCACCGCGTCGGCCGAGAGACCCCCCTTCGGCCACCGCATCGGGTCGACGAGCGCCATGAAACGCTCGCCCAGGGCCTCGTCGCCCGCGCACGGGGCCGCGCGCAGCAGGGCCTGGGCCTCCCAGGGCTCGGACCACCGCTCGTAGTACGCCCGGTAGGACGCGAGGCTGCGCACGAGCGGGCCGGCCTTGCCCTCCGGGCGCAGGTCGGCGTCGAGCCCCAGCGGCGGGTCGCTGCCGGGGGTGCCGAGCAGCGTGCGCAGACGGGAGACGACGGCAGCCGCCGCCTCCTGGGCCTCGGCGTCCGCCACCCCGTCGTGGGGGTCGTGGACGAAGAGGACGTCGGCGTCGCTCGCGTAGCCGACCTCGCGGCCGCCGAGCCGGCCCATGCCGACGACGAGCAGGTCGGTGCCGAGCGGTCGCCCGAGCTCGGCCTCGACGGCCGGCCCGACGACGCCGAGCGCCGCGTCGAGGGTGGCGCAGGTGAGCTCGGTGAGGGCCCGCCCGACGTCGTCGAGCCCGATCTGCTCGGTGAGGTCGGCGACGGCGACGCGGAAGAACTCGGCCCGCCGGATCGCCCGGATCGAGGAGATCGCGCTCTCGAGCTCGTCCTTGCGGCCGGCGGCTGCCCGCATCCGGCGCTCGATGTCGTCGCGCGAGCGCGGGACGAGCCCGCCGCTCTCGCCGAGCATCTGCACCGCCTCCGGGCTGGCGAGGAGGAGGTCGCCGGTGAAGCGGCTCGCCCCGAGCACCCGGGCGAGGGTGCGGGCAGCGGTGCCCTCGTCGCGCAGCAGCCGCAGGTACCAGGGGGTCGTGCCGAGGGCGTCGCTCACCTTGCGGAAGGCGAGCAGCCCGGCGTCGGGGTCGGCCTCCTCGCCGAACCACTCGAGCATGACCGGCAGCAGCTGTCGGTGGATGGAGGCGCTGCGCGAGACGCCGCCGGTGAGCCCCTCGATGTGCCGCAGGGCGCCCGCGGGGTCGCGGTACCCCAGCGCGAGCAGGCGCTCGCGCGCCGCCTCGGGCGACAGGCGCACGTCGTCGTCGGAGAGACGGGCCACGGCCGACAGGAGCGGGCGGTAGAAGAGGCGCTGGTGGAGGCGGCGCACCTCGAGCGAGGTCTCCGAGCGCAGCGCGGTGACGCCCTTCTCGGGCTCGGAGAAGATGCGCAGCCCCCGACCGAGGTGGCGCAGCTCGCCCGCCGCGGTCGGCATGAGGTGGGTGCGCCGCATCCGGCGCAGCTGGATCCGGTGCTCGAGGGTGCGCAGGGTGCGGTAGGCGTGGTCGAGCGTCGCGGCGTCGCCGCGACCGACGTAGCTGCCGCCGGCGAGCGCCGCGAGGGCGGTGAGGGTCGTCCCTGAGCGCAGCGTCTCGTCGGTGCGCCCGTGGACCATCTGGAGCAGCTGGACGCTGAACTCGACGTCGCGCAGACCGCCCGGCCCGAGCTTGAGCTGACGAGCGGCCTCGCCGCTCGGGATGTGCTCCTCGACGCGGCGGCGCATCGCCTGGACGTCGTCGACGAAGTCCTCGCGCGAGCTGGCCTGCCACACGAAGGGGCGGATCGCGTCGAGGTAGGCCGCACCGACCCCGGCGTCGCCGGCCATCGGGCGGGCCTTGAGCAGCGCCTGGAACTCCCAGGTCTTCGCCCACCGCTCGTAGTACGTGCGGTGGCTCGCGACGGTGCGCACGAGGGGCCCCTGGGCGCCCTCAGGACGCAGGTTGGCGTCGACCGGCCACAGCGACCCGTGCGGGGTCGAGGCCGCGCAGGCCGACATCAGACGGCTGGCCAGGCGGGTGGCCGCGGCGACCGCCGCCCCCTCGTCATGCCCCTCTGCGGGCTCGGCGACGAAGATGACGTCGACGTCGGAGATGTAGTTGAGCTCGCGCCCCCCGGCCTTGCCCATGCCGATGACGGCGAGACGGGCGGCGGCGGCCTCCTCGGGCAGCTCGTCCTGGGCGACGACGAGCGCGGCCTCGAGAGCGGCGCCGGCGAGGTCCGCCAGGGCGGCGGCGGTCACCGGCAGCTCGTCGACGGGGTCCTCGCTCGTGACGTCGAGCGCGGCGATCGCGACGAGCTGGCGGCGGTACTCGACCCGCAGCGCGTCCTGCGGCTCGAGCTCGCCCGGGTCGCGCACGGCGGCGATCGCGGCTTCCGCCCGGGCCTGCGGCTCCATCGGCGCGGCCTCGACGACCGCGCGCCAGTGGCCCGGGTGGGCGACGAGGTGGTCGGTGAGGGCGGTCGAGGCCCCGAGGACGCCAAGGATGCGGCGCCGCGCCTCGTCCTGCCCGCACAGGGCGGGCAGCAGGCCCTCCTCGCCGTGCTCCGTCGCGGACTCGACGAGCCGGACGAGCCCGAGCAGGGCGGCGTCGGGGTCGGAGGCACGGCTCAGCGCGTCGACGAGCGCGTCGCGGCACCCGTCGAGGTCGGCGAGCGCGGGGTCGCCGAGCAGCTGCTCGGCGCGCTCGGCGTCGACCAGGCCCCTGCGCGCCAGGTTCGTCGAGGGCTCTCGTCGTCCCGGCACCGCCATCACAGCCGGGGCAGGAGGCGCTCGAGCTCGAAGGGGGTGACCTGGTGCCTGTAGTCGTCCCACTCCTGCTTCTTGTTTCGCAGGACGAAGTCGAAGACGTGCTCGCCGAGGGTCTGGGCGACGAGCTCGCTGGACTCCATCGCCTCGATGGCCTCCGACAGCGAGGCCGGCAGCGGCTTGATGCCCATGGCGCGACGCTCGCGGTCGGTGAGCTGCCAGACGTCGTCCTCGGTCTCGGCGGGCAGGTCGTAGCCCTCCTCGATCCCCTTGAGACCGGCGGCGAGCATCACCGAGAAGGCGAGGTAGGGGTTGCAGGCCGCGTCGACCGTGCGCACCTCGACCCGGCTGCTGTTGGCCTTGTTCGGCTTGTACATCGGCACGCGCACCATCGCCGAGCGGTTGTTGTGCCCCCACGTGAGATGGGCCGGCGCCTCGCCGCCGCCCCACAGCCGCTTGTAGCTGTTGACCCACTGGTTGGTGATGAGGGTGAACTCGCGACCGTGGGTCAGCAGGCCCGCGATGAACTGGCGGCCGGTCTTGCTCAGCGAGTACGGCGCACCGGGCTCGTAGAAGGCATTCGAGTCGCCCTCGAAGAGCGACATGTGGGTGTGCATGCCCGAGCCCGGGTGGTCGGCGAAGACCTTGGGCATGAAGGTCGCGTAGATGCCCTGCTCGAGCGCGACCTCCTTGATGACGGTGCGGAAGGTCATGATGTTGTCGGCGGTCGACAGCGCGTCGGCGTAGCGCAGGTCGATCTCGTTCTGGCCCGGGGCGCCCTCGTGGTGGCTGAACTCCACGGAGATGCCCACCTGCTCGAGCATGGTGATCGCAGCGCGACGGAAGTCGTGCGCCGTCCCCTTCGGCACGTGGTCGAAGTATCCGCCCTGGTCGACCGGCTCGGGGGCCCCGGAGCCGGACTTGAGCAGGAAGAACTCGATCTCGGGGTGGGTGTAGAAGGAGAAGCCCATGTCCGCGGCCCGCGAGAGCGTGCGCCGCAGGACGTAGCGCGCGTCGGCCAGCGCCGGGTTGCCGTCGGGCAGGGTGATGTCGCAGAACATCCGCGCGGTGCCGGGGCGCTCGCCGCGCCACGGCAGGACCTGGAAGGTCGAGGGATCGGGCTTGGCCAGCATGTCCGCCTCGTACACGCGGGTGAAGCCCTCGATGGCGCTGCCGTCGAAGCCGATCCCCTCGGCGAAGGCACCCTCGAGCTCCGCGGGGGCGATGGCGACCGACTTCAGCGTCCCCAGGACGTCGGTGAACCACAGCCGCACGAAGCGGATGTCGCGCTCCTCGATGGTGCGAAGGACGAACTCCTGCTGGCGATCCATGGCCCCATCCTGCCCCATGGACGCACGACGCCCGCCGTGACCACGCGGGTCACGGCGGGCGCCGTCGAGGGTGGCGTCAGGCACGCCGGGCCGGGCTCACTTCTTGCGCGAGACCTGGACCTGCATGTTGTCGCCGGTGCCGGAGAGCACCTCGATCGTCGTCCCGGAGCCCGCGACCTTCGTCGAGCCCTGGGGGTTCTTCGCCGACCAGTACTTGTCGACGTTGGTGTCGTCGAACTTCGGGATGGCCGCCTGCCAGCGCAGCGAGGTCGCCGTGCCGTTCTTGTGGAAGGTCACCGGGTCGGTCCGCTCGAGGCCGAAGGTGGCGTCGAAGGGCTGACGACGGTTGCCCAGGAGCGAGCCGTCCGAGAACGTGACCGGCGTGGGCCGCGCGTCCACCGGGAGGACCTGGCCGTAGCCGGGGTGGTCGCTCGTGTTGTTGTCGCTGTACTCGTTGTTGATGTACCAGACGAGCAAGCCGTTCTGGTACGGGAAGCGCTCCACCCAGTCCGGCTTGGTCGAGGACCAGCCGAAGTTGTACGGGCCCGTCTTGAGGTACTTGTCGTACCCGCTGTAGACGCGGTTCTCCGCGAGGTAGTAGCTCTGGACCGTCTCGGTCGTCGTGCCGTCCATGCGCTCGAAGCCCTTGGCGGTCCAGCCGTTGTCACCGGACTCGACGTCGTCGGAGAGCAGGGTCGCGCCGTCGGCGGTCACCGTGATGTCGTCGAGGAAGGGACCGTCCTCGTGCACGCCGCCGTCGGTGGCGTAGCGGAAGCGGAAGTCGACCTTCTGGCCGGCCCACTTCGACAGGTCCCAGGTCTTCTGGGTCCACGAGCGGCTGACACCGCTGATCGGGCTGCCGGTGTCGGTCCACGTCGCGCCGCCGTCGGTGCTCACCTGGCCGTAGAGGAAGTCGTAGCCCTCCTCGATGTCGTACCAGGTCCAGGCGGAGACCGAGGCGGTCTTCTTGCCGGTGAGGTCGATGCTGCGGGTCAGCGTGCTGTTGAGGTCGTCGGCCGAGCCGCCCCACCACTGCATGGAGCCGGAGTGCGGGGTGTTGTACTCGGTCGTGTTCGTCTTCTCCGGAAGGAGGACGGACAGCGCCTGCGGCCGCTTCTTGTCGTCGCGGTCGGCCGGGCCGAGCTTGGCCGTGGTCACCCGCTTCTTCGACGGGTCGATGGTCTGCACGTCGAGCCAGCCGAGCTGCAGCTTCTCCCACGCGCCCATGTAGCCGGGCTTGGAGCCGATGTCCTCGGTGCCGTCGTTGAGCCAGCTGCCGGCGGACATGAGGGTCCAGAAGCCGGTGCCGTTGTCACCACCGGCGGTGTCGTAGAGGTCGGGCAGACCGAGGTCGTGGCCGAACTCGTGGGTGAAGACGCCCAGGCCGCCGTTCTCGGGCTCGGTGGTGTAGTCACCGATCCACAGGCCGGAGTCGCCGATCGGGACACCGCCGAGGAGGTTGCCCGAGGGGCCGGCCTTGCCCGCGAGGTTGGAGTAGGCGTACCAGCGGTGGCTCCAGATGGCGTCCTCGCCCTCGGCGCCGCCGCCGGCCTCCTCGCCCTCACCGGCGTGGATGGCCTGGAAGTGGTCGATGTAGCCGTCCGGCTCGTCGAAGTCGCCGTCGCCGTCGTGGTCGTAGCGGTCCCACTGGTCGAAGGTGCGCAGGTAGGCCTTGATCTCCTCGAGGCTCTTGCCCTGGGCGACCTGGTCGTCGTACCAGGCCTGCGCGGTGTCCTTGACGTAGTTCCAGTAGCCGTCGGCCTCGGAGGTGCCGTCGCCCTTGACGGGGTTGTGGCCGTAGCGCGCCTCGTTGTAGGGCACCTTCACCCAGTCGGAGACGTCACCGGTGGTGCTGAAGCGACCGTTGGACTGCTTGAGGTAGAAGTCGCGGAAGGACTCCTTGCCCTCGGCGAACATGAGGTCCTGGTAGTGCTCCTGGTCGAAGTCGCTCTGCCAGATCGTCGAGTTGTTGTCCGTGGCGTCGTTGTTCCAGTTGCGGTCCGGCTTCGGGATCCGGTTGTGCACCGGGCCCGGGGCGCCGCCCTGGGGCGAGCTGACCCTGTCACCGAAGTCGGTGAGGACCGTGAAGACCGAGGCCTCGCGGTTGACGTCGTACTCGACGTACTTGCTCTTCTTGCGGTTGCCCTTGCCGTCCTTCGCGCCCTTGAGCTCGATGACCTTCTTGCCGCCGCGGGTGACCACGTCGGCCTCGCCCTTGACGAGCTTGTCGACGGCGTCCTCGCGCAGGCGGCGCTGGGCGTCGCCCAGCGGGTTGGGCTTGTCGTCCTGCTGGACGTTCTTGCTGGTCCCGTCCTGGGGCGGGACCTCGCTCGCACCGGCGGTCGCGGTCGCGGTCGTGGGGGCGAGGGTGAAGACCAGGGCCGAGGTGGCGATCCCGGCCAGAGCTGTGCTGTGACGTCTCTTCACTAGGGGACTTCTTTCGTGGACGAGCGGCTCAGGGGTGCCGCGTGACGGTCCTCGTAGTTGAGCAAGCCGTCCGGCCGTCCGGAAGAGATCCGAGATCTTCTTGGAGGAATCCTTACTTCTTGCAGTCCGTGCACTGACTGCCGAGCGGTCATCCTGCCCCGCCGGGGCGACCCCCTAGGCTGACGCCATGCCCTCGAGCCCGAACGCCCAGGACGCACCCGGCGAGACCACCGCCCCGTACGGCGGGGGCACCGCCCCGGCCGCCGCCGGCGCCGCCGGCAAGCGCCGCGTGCGCATCCCGCACCTGCAGGCGATGACCGACCGTGGCGATCGCTGGAGCATGCTCACCGCCTACGACATGTACACGGCGGAGATCTTCGACGAGGCCGGCATCGAGGTGCTCCTCGTCGGCGACTCGGCCGGCAACAACGTCTACGGCTACGACACGACGCTGCCGGTGAGCGTCGAGGAGATGGTCTTCCTCACGCGGGCCGTCTCCCGCGCCGCGACGCGCGCGCTCGTCCTGGCCGATCTCCCCTTCGGCAGCTACCAGGCCTCCCCCGAGCAGGGCTACCTCACGGCCGCCCGCTTCATGAAGGAGGGCGGCGCGCACGCCGTCAAGCTCGAGGGCGGGGTCGAGATGGCACCGACGATCGAGCGCCTCGTGCGCGGCGGCATCCCGGTGTGCGCGCACATCGGCTTCACCCCGCAGAGCGAGCACACCCTCGGCGGCTACCGGGTCCAGGGCCGCGGCGAGGAGCAGGCCGAGCGCACGCTCGCCGACGCCCGCGCCGTCGAGGCCGCCGGGGCCTTCGCCGTCGTCCTCGAGATGGTGCCCGCGCCCGTCGCCGCCCGGGTGAGCGAGGAGCTGCGCATCCCCACCGTCGGCATCGGCGCCGGCCCGTCGTGCGACGCCCAGGTGCTCGTCTGGCAGGACATGGCCGGCCTGCGCGGGGGCAAGGCGCCCCGCTTCGTCAAGAAGTACGCCGACCTGCGCGGCGAGCTCTCCCGCGCTGCGGGCGAATTCGCCCGTGAGGTCCAGGCCGGCACCTTCCCCGCCGCGGAGCACTCCTTCGATGCCTGACGAGCTGCCCGAGATCCGCACGCGCTGGTCCGAGGTGAGCGGCGGCATCGACGCGGCCACCGCCTACCAGCGCCGCTTCGACGCGCTCGTCGAGCGCGGCGTCGACATCCACGGCGAGGCCCGCTTCGTCCACGAGCTGCTGCCCGCCCCCATCCGGGTCCTCGACGCCGGTTGCGGCACCGGGCGCGTCGCCTCCGAGCTGACCCGCCTGGGCCACGACGTCGTCGGGGTCGACGCCGACGGCGACATGATCGAGGTGGCGCGCGAGCGAGACGACGTCACCCGCTTCGTGCGGGCCGACCTCGCCTCGCTGGAGCTGCGCGGCCAGACCTTCGACGTCGTGCTCATGGCGGGCAACGTCGTGCCCTACCTCGCCGACGGCACGCTCGTCGACGTCCTGCGCCACCTGCGCGGCCATCTCACCCCCGAGGGCGTTCTCGTCGCCGGGTGGTCGTTGCCCGGGCACGAGCCCGCCGCGGCCGCACCGGTCTCGTGGCAGACCTACGAGCGCGCGACCTTCGCCGCCGGGCTCTCCCTCGTGCGCCGCTACGCCGGGTGGGACGCCCAGGCGTGGCCGGGCGACGGCTCGTACTGCCTCGCCCTCCACCGGCGCAGCTGAGGGACCGGTCAGCGGCCCTCCTCGTACTCCTCGTCCTCTTGGTCCCACTGCGCGGTGCGCTCGGCGGCCGAGGCGAGGGCGTTGCGGGCCTGCTCCTCGGTGTCGTACGGGCCCATGAGGTTCTCGCCCGCGGACTTGCTCTCGTCGGGCTCCACCTGGCCGGACTCGATGTTGTACCAGTAGGTCATCGACAGCTCCTTCTGCGCAGACATGGCGGCCTCGCCGTTGCGTCGCCGACGAGATGCCTAGACTCCACCGTATGCCCGGAGCAGCACCTGCCAGCCCCGCCGCGCCCGTCCGACCCGGCACGGTCTCGCCCCGCCGACCCGTCCCGGCCTCGATCGCCCGTCCCGAGTACGTCGACCGCCCCGCGCCCCAGCCGTACACCGGCCCCGAGGTCAAGGACGCCGAGACGATCGAGCGGATGCGCGTGGCCGGCCGGCTCGCCGCGCGGGCCATGGCCGCCGCCGCCGAGGTCATCGCCCCGGGCGTGACGACCGACGAGATCGACCGCGTCGGCCACGAGTACCTCCTCGACCACGGCGCCTACCCCTCGACCCTGGGCTACCGCGGCTTCCCGAAGTCGCTGTGCACCTCGGTCAACGAGGTCGTCTGCCACGGCATCCCCGACGACCGCCCGCTCCAGGACGGCGACGTCGTCAACATCGACATCACGGCCTACCTCGACGGCGTGCACGGCGACACCGACGCGACCTATCTCGTCGGCGAGGTCGACGAGGAGTCGCGCCTGCTCGTAGAGCGCACCCACGAGGCGATGATGCGCGGCATCCGCGCGGCCGTGCCCGGCCGCCAGGTCAACATCATCGGCCGGGTCATCGAGAAGTACGCGGCCCGCTTCGGCTACGGCGTCGTGCGCGACTTCACGGGCCACGGCATCGGCAGCGCCTTCCACTCCGGTCTCGTCATCCCGCACTACGACGCGGCCCCCGGCTACGACACCGTCATCGAGCCCGGCATGACCTTCACCGTCGAGCCGATGCTCAACCTCGGCACCCACGAGTGGACGATGTGGAAGGACGGCTGGACCGTCTCGACGAAGGACCTGCGTCGCTCGGCGCAGTTCGAGCACACCGTCCTCATCACCGAGGACGGCCCCGAGATCCTCACCCTGCCCTGACCCCCTGACCGCGCACGAGAAGCGAGATCACATGGCCACGACGAGCACCGCCCTCGGCATCGACGTCGGCGGCTCCGGCATCAAGGGAGCCCCCGTCGACCTGCGCAAGGGCGCCTTCGCCGACGACCGTCTGCGCATCCCGACGCCCGACGTCGCGACACCCGACGCGGTGTGCGACGTCGTCGCCGAGATCGTCTCCCAGTTCGGGCTGAAGAAGGACGCGGCGGTCGGCATCACGCTGCCCGCGGTCGTCACCCACGGCGTCGCGCGCAGCGCCGCGAACATCGACCCCTCGTGGGTGGACGTCGACGCCGAGGCGCTCTTCGAGAAGCGGCTCGGCCGCGATGTCGTCATCGTCAACGACGCCGACGCGGCCGGGGTCGCCGAGCGGCACTTCGGCGCGGCGCGCAAGCACGACGGGCTCGTCGTGCTCACGACGCTCGGCACCGGCATCGGCTCGGCCGTGCTCCTCGACGGGCAGCTCATGCCCAACTCCGAGCTCGGCCACCTCGAGATCGACGGGCACGACGCGGAGACCCGCGCCGCCGACAGCGCCCGCGAGCGCGAGGACCTCGACTGGGAGCAGTGGGCCCAGCGCCTCACCCGCTACTACCGCGTCGTCGAGGACCTGCTGTGGCCCGACCTCTTCGTCGTCGGCGGTGGCGTGAGCAAGCACGCCGACCACTTCCTGCCGCTCCTCGAGATCCGCACCGAGATCGTCCCGGCGAAGCTGCGCAACAAGGCCGGCATCATCGGCGCGGCCTACCTGGCGGCGAACGCCTGAGGCCGCCGTCGTCCCCCCGAGGGGCACGGCACCTCGAGCAGCCATGGCAGCCACCGGAGGTCACGACCAGACGCTGAGGCGCAGCCTCGGGCTCGGCGACGCGGTCGTCGTCGGGCTCGCCGCGATGCTCGGCGCAGGGGTCTTCGTCGCCTTCGCGCCGGCGGCCCGCGCGGCCGGGGACCTGCTCCTCGTCGCGCTGGCGATCGCGGTCCTCGTCGCCGGGGCGAACGCCCACAGCAGTGCTCGGCTCGCCGCGCGCTACCCGACGTCCGGCGGCGCCTACGTCTACGGCCGAGAGCGTCTCGGGGTGCCGTGGGGGCACCTGGCCGGGTGGGCCTTCATCACCGGCAAGACGGCGTCCTGCGCGGCGATGGCCCTCACCGTGGGCGCGTACCTCATGCCCGACCAGCAGGCCGTGCTCGCCGTCCTCGTCGTCCTCGCGGTGCTGGCGCTCAACCTCGCCGGCGTGCAGCGCAGCGCGAGGGTCGCGTCAGCGGTCGTCGCGCTCGTGCTCGTCGCGCTGCTCGGCTTCGTCGCCGTCATGCTCGCCTCGCCCCCGGCGATCCTGTCCGACCTGCCCGCCCGCGAGAGCGAGCCGGGGCTGCTCGGGGCGGTCCAGGGCGCGGGATTCCTCTTCTTCGCGATGGCCGGGTATGCCCGGGTCGCCACCCTCGGCGAGGAGGTGCGCGACCCCGAGCGCACGCTCCCCCGGGCGATCGCCCTGTCGCTGGGCGTCGTGACGGTCGTCTACCTGCTCGTCGCCTCGGCCTTCCTCTTCACCGTCGGGCCCGACTGGCTCAGCGCGCGGGTCTCCCCCGTCGCCGAGGCCGCCGAGATCTCCGGTCTGCCGTGGCTGGGCCCGGTGATGCGCGTCGTCGCCGGTGTCGCCGCCGGCGGAGCCCTCCTCGCGCTCCTCCTGGGTGTCTCGCGCACCGTGCTCGCGATGGCGCGCGACCACCACCTGCCCCGTGGGCTGGCGCTCGTCGACGCGAAGGGGGTCCCCGCCCGGGCGGAGATCACCGTGGCCGTCGTCGTGCTGCTGCTCGTGGTCCTCTTCGACGTGCGGGCGGTCATCGGCTTCTCCAGCGTGTGCGTGCTCACCTACTACGCGATCGCCAACGCCAGCGCGCTGACCCTCCCGGGCTCGGCGGCCCTGCGGGTCGTCCCGGTCGTCGGGCTCGTCGGCTGCGTCGTCGTCGCGCTGTGCCTGCCGGTGCAGAGCGTCGTCGTCGGGGCGGCCGTGCTCGCCGTCGGTGCGGCGGTCGGGTGGTTCCGCCACGTCGCCCGGCACGACGGGCCCGACGCCGGTTGAGCGTGACCCGTCAGAGCTCGCTGTAGAGCTCTCCGCCGAGGGTGCGGGCCATCTCCTCGTCCAGGTCCGAGGCCTCGGAGCTGCGGGCGTCGACGAGGCTGCTCGCATCACCGAGCGTGCTCGTGCTGGGGGCAGACGACGTGGTGGTCGTGGTGGTGGTCTCCTCCGACGACCCGGCGCCGGCACAACCGGCGAGGACGGGCACGACGAGGAGAGTGGCGGCGAGGGTCTTCACCCGGTATTCCTCGCCGCCTGTCACGCCGTCGCTCGGACGGCACGCCGAGAGGCGGCGAGGGCCGATCGGTCAGCGACCGAGCGGGGTCTTGCCCATGAGCACCGAGACGCAGGCACCCATGACGACGACGAGAGGCAGCACGGCGATCGCGAGTCCGAAGGTCATGGGGACAGAGAAGCCGCTCGGTGGCGGGGCTGGCAAAGACCTGTCCAGACTTCTGCGAGAGGCCAGGTTCGGCCGACCCCGAAGGGGGATGAGTCAGCCTGTAAGCCGGGACCTGAGCGCCCGCCCCGACAGCCCCCTGATACCGGGGCACTCCCCCGTCCGGGTCCGTCTCTGGTCCGTCAGAGACTTCCCCGACGGCCCCCGTGGGCGTCCTCGATCGCGGCCAACATCCGCCCCTCATCGGTCGGCCACAGGTGGCTGTACGTGCGCAGCGTCTCCGACGGATCAGCATGCCCCAGCCGGTCCGCCACCGCCCGCGGGAACGCCCCAGCCGCGATGAGCAGCGACGCGTGATGATGCCGCAGCGCATGCCACCCCTCCCCCTCCGGCCGGCCCGCCGACACCCGCCACGCCTGCCCCAGGTGCGACCGCGCCAGCGGCCCGCCCGAGCGCGACGACCACACCAGCCCGTCACCGCTCGGCCCGAACTCCTCGAGGTGCTCGGTCAACGCCTTCGCGGTCGACGGCGCGAGCGACACCCGCCGGCGCGACCCCGCCCGCTTCAACGGACCCCACACCAGCGCGCCGCGCCGCGACCCCGGGATGACGAGCTGACGGTCGACGACGAGCACCCCGTCCTCGACCCGGTCCACCGTCAGCGAACGGAGCTCCCCCGGGCGCAGCCCTGACCCGGCCCCGACCCACACCATCGCCGACAGCCAGCGCGGCACCGAGGCCGCGACCTGCGCGACGTCGTCGACGGTGAGCGGCGCGACCGGGTCCGCATGGATCTCCGGCAGCCGGATCCGTCTGCACGGCGTCGTCGCGATGAGCCGATCCTCGACGGCCGACGCGAGCACAGCGGCGACGTACCCGTACAGGACGCGCGTCGTGCTCGGCGCGAGGCCCGACCCGGCGACGAGGCCCTGCACCATGCCGCGAGCGATCCGGGGCAGCGACGTCGACCCGATCACCGGGTAGGCGTGCAGCCGCAGCCGCGACTCGGCCTGCTCGCGGGTCGACGCACGTTGGTGGGCCTGGCGAGCGAGCCACGTCCGCGCGTACTCCTCGAAGGTCACCTGCGTCGGCGAGACGTAGGTCCCCGCCCGCTGGTCGGTCTCGACCCGGGCGAGCACGGCGCGCGCCTCGTCCTTGCTCGAGCAGGCGCGGGATCGCTCGCGCCCGTCGGGCTCGACCCACCGGGCGAGCCACCGTTTCCCTCGTCCGTGCCGCGGGCCCTTCACCCGCCGCCCGCTCTCCCCCACGACTGTCCACCGGTCGACGACGTGACCCATCAGCGGCGAGACCGCCACACCGTGCGGCTCCCGAACTGACCGCTAGGGACAAGTTCGCCCGTCGGCGGAAGCGACGACCGGAGTAGGGCGACACGCTCGTGGAGTACTCGTTGTAATTCGCTCGGCGTCGGCCTTATAGTCAAGGCAGCGAGCCGGCGATAAGGGGTCCAGGGGACCGCTTCCGAGCATCTCAGATGCAGCGGATAGTCGGCTCGCCTCATGCCCGGCCCCAGGGTCTGAATGTGGTCTCGAGGAAGGGCTCCACGCATGTGGAATGCCACTGGCTGCCCTTCCCCAAGAGCTCTCTTTGAACGCTCCACAGGCCGTAGTCGGCCACTTGGATGCCCCAGGAACTGGGCGCTTCCCACACACACGCCACGACTGTTCGGTCGACGTCGAGTTGGCTACAGACGTCCCTCACTGCGTCGTAGATGGCATCTCGCTTGCTGTTGGTCTGTAGGTGACCAGCGATCACGAAGACCTCGTCCCCCGGGTTAGAGACCCGGTAGAGGATGTACTTGAAGTGCTGGTAGAAGGCTGTCTTGTAGAGGTAGACCGGCCCCCTAGCTCGCACGTAGTCGTAGGCGTTGGGCTTGTACAAGAAGGTCGTGTCGAACCGGGGCGCCTGCCTCTTGATGAGTTCGAACACCTCGCCCCTGGTCCGGCGGGAGTCGTTCTTCGCGTGCACACCCTTCGGTGTGCGCAGACCGCGGGCTTCTAGGCGGGTTCGAAGGTCGAACCCCTCCCACATCGCGTCTGCGTGTGTACCTGTGAAGGTCGCCGTGCCGATGCCGAAGTACTCCGAGTTCGGGTCTTCGTAGTCGAGCGTGCCCGTCTCGTCACAGTAGATGTAGACCTTTCCCAACTGTCCCCCTAGAGCTCGACCGGCAGTCCAGCACCCGGGAGTCTCCGGGTGCCGGACTGTGCAACGAGAGAGTAGACGTAGAACGAGCACATCGCGCGGAGCAAAGGGGCCAGGGCCGCGCGCTCAGTGGCCGTGAGCTCGTGCGTCATCTCGCCAGACCTCCATCAGCTGGGTGAGCTCGTCGGGGGTGAGGTTGCGCAGGCGGCACTCGACGGTGTCCTCGTCGACCCACAGCTCGTCGGCGAGCTCGTGGACCGAGCGTGCCCAGCGGGCGGCCTCGATGAGGGCGGCGCTGGTGATGAGGCGCTCGGCGGCGGTGGCGTCGGCCGCTTCTTCTTCGCGGGCCTGCATGTGCCCGGGGACGGGTCCGCGCTCGACGTGGGCGACCTCGTGGGCGATGGTCGAGCGTCGCTGCGCCTGGGTCATCCCCGGGGACAGGGTGACGGTGCGTCGGTCGTAGTCGGTGCGGCCGAGGATGTCGGGGTCGCCGAGGTCGTGCCAGTGCAGTGTCCATCCGGCGAGGGCTCGGAGTGCCCGCCACGGGTGGTAGGGGTGCTGCATGGCCCGACCACATCACGTGGGACCGACAGCGTGCCCAGGGTCGGGCCAGGTCAGGGGGTCAGGAGCGGTCGATGATCGTCAGGTCGAGACCAGAGTCCGGGTGGTAGGACCAGCGGGCCTCGTAGTCGTCCCACTCGTCGGTCTGCTGCCCGTCAAGGGCGCGAGTGCTGTCGATGTGGGTGGTCACGTAGCTGGGCGTGTCGAGACGGTTCGTCACGCACCCGACGTCGAAGATGTCGCCGCGCTCGATGCCCGACTCATCCTTGCCCAGGGTGTCGAAGGTGATGGACTTCCCTCCGTCCTCGAGGAGGCCGACGACGTCGCATGCCTCCGCGACCTTCTCCAGCTCGCTGGGGGCGACGAATGCACGCCACGTAAGGAACGCTCCGCCGGCGACCGCCAGGGTCAGTACGACAACGAGCGAGATCACGAGGCCCTTCGTCTTGCTCATGCCCCATCTCCTACATCATCGGTGCGCTGGCGTGTGGCTCGACGCGCCGCAGTGCCGTACTGGCCCTTGTGCGCCCCGCTCCCCGGGGCCTGGCTGGTGGTGGGGGCGTTGTCATGGTCGGCCTCTCGCACGATGCTCTTGATGAGCTGGCCCAGCGCCTTTCGCTGGTCCCCACTCAACCGAGCAGCCTCGTCCGGCGGCGTCCACGGGCCGAGCTCGCCTGCCGGCTTCCCGGCGAGCGTGCGCAGCTCGCGAACGTCGAGGCCGAGACCCGCGGCCAACGCCCTCAGCACACGGTCTGGGGGGTTCTTCGCGCCGTTGCCCGCCACGTAGCGGCTCACGGTTGCCCGGTCGATCGCGTGACCTTGCCTGCCAGCTCGCTCGACGACTGCGTCGATGGAGTCGTTGCCCTTCGCTTCTGCGAGGCGGGCGGAAAGCGCGGTCACGTTCACAACCTTCGGGAGTCGGCATGTGCAGGCGCAACTCGTCTTGTGCGCTGCTATGCACAAACTACAACGGCGTAATAGGCATCGCCCGCTGACTTCCTTACAAACGCGCTTGCGCTTCAGCGGCGACTACTTCTACGGCCGGCTCCCCGGCATCGCCCACGTCGTCGCGCCCTGACCGCAAAAGAGCGACGTCGACCAGCTGACTAGGGCAGATCCTTCGCTGCCACCCACCTGTCCACGAACTCCCTCCCCGACTTTGTCAACTCGTACAGGACCGGACCGGATCCCACCGAGATCGCTGCGCCGTTCGGTAGCGATAGCCCGTGCTGGGTGGGTGGGTTCGTGATTTGAATCAGGTACCCGTCCTTCAACAAGTTCAAGATGGCCAACTCGAGGGCGACGTCGATGGTGATGTTGGTTGCCCCGGGACGGTCGGCGAAGAGCTGCAGCACCCGACGCTCGATCTCGCCGTACCTGTGGTTGAGCACCGACAGGTTGGCCTTGATCTGCTTCACCGCCAACTTCGGAATATCACCCTTGGTGACGAGCCGGTGGCAGTTCGGGCACAGCGCGATGAGGTTGTGGAACTCGTGCTTCTTGACCTTGGCCCAGTCCTCGATGTGTTCGATATCGACGACGTGAGCACCGCACTGCGGCATGGCGCACCGGTAGCCACTCTCGATCAGGACGTCCCGCTTCATGGATGCCGGGATGCCCGGCCTGCCTGCAGCCATACGCGTCAGTGTGCCCGAGACCGTCGGGCCGGCAGTCCGACCCGAGGAGGTCCCGCGTGGACGACGTCCTGACACAGCTGCCCTGGGGCAGCCTCGGCACGACGAGCGTCATCGTCATCTCGGTGCTCGCGCTGCTGCGCGTCTCGGTGCTCGCCATCATCCGGGGCGAGCTTGTACCGGCTCGCACGGTGGAGAAGACCGAGGCCGATCTACGCGAGTCCCTGCGCCTCGAGCGGGTCCGCAACGACCAGCCCTCCCGAGCACTGTCGGTGCTCGCGCTGAACTACGGCACGACGGCCGACAAGGTCCTCACCTCGCTGCCCCTCCTCGAGGGCCAGCAGCAGGAGCCGGTGCGCGCCGTCGGGGGAGGTGTCGTCGATGGGTGACACCAGCTGGGTGCAGCGACTCGTCGGGCGTCTCGCCCCTGACCGGCCGGACGGCGCAGCCGACGAGGTCGAGCGCTCCCGCCGCTCGCTCGACGAGACCGAGCACCTCGTCGCCACGGCCAACGACGTCGCCGCCCGTCTCCACTCCCACGCGGAGACCAACCGCTTCAGCCGACGGATCGAGATCCACCTAGCAGGGAGGCTCTACTGATGCGCCCACGCACCCTCGCGGCGCTCGCCGCCGTGGCGATGCTCGTCCTCGCGGTGGTCTCCCTGGAGTCGGCGAAGGTTGTCGCGACCGCAGCCGGCTTCGCCGCGACCGTCGGCTTCATGCTCGTCTTCCACGTCGTCACCTCTAGGCAGGAGGGGTGCCGTGGCACGTATCGCGCACCGGCCGGAACCTCATGCTCAAGGCCGCGGCGGTCGCAGCCCTGGCGACGGTCTCCCTGCTCTCCCGGGTCGACGAGGTCACGGGCCTGCCGATCAAGCAGTCCCTCGACCCGCTGCTCGTCGCCGCGTATACCGCCCTGGCCTACGCGTACTCCAGGTGGATCCGCGGCGTCCTCCACGACCACGACGACGAGGACCAGCGGTGACCGAGCAGATGATCGTCATGACCCCCGTCGAGACCGCGCTCGCGGTGATGAACACCCTCGCCGTCGTCTCCGTCGCCGTCGCGCTGGGCTCGTCCGCGGTTAAGCGCCTGCACCGCACCGAGCTCGGCCGCGGCCTCATGGTCTGCCTCGTCGCGCTGCTGATGACCAGCAGCGCCGGCCTGGCCCGCCGGATCCGCTTCGAGTACGCCGACCAGGTCGTACTCATCGCCTTCGGCATCACCGTCGTCGTCGCGTGGTGGGTCTACCGCGATCTCCTCCGCGACGACGACACCTGACCGATCCCCCTTCGTCACCCGACCCACCCCGGGCCGGGTGCTCACCCATGCCACGGAGGCACCACATGTCCGATCACACCGGGCCCGAGCGCCCGCCCGTCGACACCGACGACGTCGGCCCCCTCGAGGAGTTCACCACCGATTACAACGGCGACTACGACCCCTCGTGGGACAACGACCCTGCCGACGACCCCCAGCCCGAGCCCGCCACGGAGCAGGGCGAGCCCGACGACTACGACCCGGAGGTCTGAGCAATGACCGGCGCACTCATCATCCCCGGCGCGGACCAGTCCCGCCGCTACGACCGCGCGTACCCCGGCATCACCCAGCCCGCGGTGTCCAAGCTCGCGCTGCACTCCACCGAGACCTCGGCCAAGTGGGGCTGCCCCGGCTACTCCGGCGGCGCGTCCGCCCCCACCGCCACGATCGACCCGTGGAACTTCCGGACCTGGCAGCACTTCCCCGCCACCATGTCCGCCCGGGCGCTGCTCAACCCCACCAGCACCGCCGTCAGCGAGAACCGTGACAACGTCGCCCAGCTGGAGATCATCGGCTACAGCGACGAGCGGTACGGCAAGCAGTACGGGTCGAACCTGCGCGACCTCCCCGACGCCGGGTACGCCTACCTCGCGCGCCAGGTTGCGTGGTTCGCCGTCGAGCACCCCGTGCCCCTGCGCCGCCCCGCCCTGTGGCCGGCCTACCCCGCCTCCTACGGCAACAGCCCGGCCCGGATGACCAGCAGCGAGTACGCCGCGTACACCGGCCTCCTCGGGCACCTGCACGTCTCCGGCAACTCCCACGGCGACGTCACCCTCGACATCGACCGACTCATCGCGAAGGCCCAGGCCCTCGTCACCGGGACGAAGGGGATCGTCTCAACCGTCGAGGCGAGCAAGGTGACCATCGCCCGCTTCCAGCGCGCGATCGGCGTCGACGACGACGGGATCTGGGGCAAGGAGACCGACAAGCAGGCCAAGGCCCTGCGCAACTACCTCGCGCCCGGGCGCCGCACCAGCCAGTGGGACGACAAGCGCGGGTGGCGGCACGTCTTCGCCAAGGGCGGCAAGGGCTCCGCGAAGGCCGCGCGACGCTCCATCCAGTGGGCGCTCGGCGTCAAGACCGACGGCGACTGGGGTCCGAAGACCGACGCCGCGTGGCTCGCGTTCCGCGACGACGCCCTCGACCGATGACCCCCGACGAGCGGCCTGCCGTCCCGGACGCCACCGCTGCCGGGATCGCGATGGCGATCGCCACCGGCTTCGGCCTGACCATCGGCCTCGCTATCGGGGCCGCCTTCCTCACCGCCGCGTGGCGGCACCTCGACCACTAGGAGCACACCGTGACCTACGACCCCAAGTACGACGCCCCACGCGCCGCGACCATCCTCGGCCGCGAGCCCGCCGCCTGGGTCGGCCTCATCGAGGCCACCATCGCCCTGCTCGTCGTCTTCGCCCTCGGCGTCACCACGGAGAGCGCGGTCCTCATCATGGCTGCCGTCTCCGCGGCCGCCGGCCTGTACACGGCGTGGGCGACGAAGGACACCGCCCTCGGCGCGGTCCTCGGCCTCGCGAAGGCCGCGATCTCCCTCGCCGCGTACTACGGCCTGCAGCTCACCCCGAGCAGCAGGGCGCGCTCATGGCAATCATCCCCGTCGTCTTCGGCCTCCTCCAGCGCACTCAGACCACGCCGGTCGGCGACCCCATCGACCCGAGCCCGCAGTAGGTCTCACTCGGCTCCGCGAGGGGTTGGAGCACCAGCCAGGCTTTAGTCTCCCAGGCATGAACAACTTGCCCGCCGAACTAACCCAGGACCAGCTGCAGGAGATTCTTCGCGTACTCGAAGAGCGAGAGGTCCGAGGCAACTGCCCCAGGTGTGGAAACGCACAGTGGAGCCTGCAATCACACTTGACCGCCCTGCCCATTTTCGACCCTTCGGGCAACGTTGTTCTTCCAGCTCCGTCCGTACCCGGCTGCATCGTCCTCTGCGTGAGGTGCGGCTATATGAGCGTCCACGCCCTCGGCGTGCTCGGACTTATGCACTTGGCCGAGAGGTCTGAGCAGTGAGTACGGACGACCTGAAGAACAACATCGGCGTCAACCTCGTCGATAACCTGAAGCTAACTGAGAATATCAAGCAGGAGGTGGTGATGACGACTCGAGACAAGATCAAGGTAGCTCTGCACGAGATGCTCCCGCAGTACACCTCGACAGAGCAGCTGCTGGCCTGGGCGGGTTTGACTATCGGGTTAGCTACCGCCCTCCTGACGGCCGACTTCAAGGATTTTCTAGGTATTTCCGGGGAGACAGTCGCCGGAGCGGTGGGCTTGGGCGCTCTACTTTCCCTAGGGGTGACCTCTCGCGAAGTTCTTCGGTGGTTCCGACGCCCGAATCTCGACGATGTAGTTGATCGAATCATCCAAGACTCGGAACGCCAAGAGGCGTAGCCAGGTGCCTTCACGACCGGGCCCCCACCTTCATCTCCGGCCGATGAAGGTGGGGGCTTCTTCGCGTGCCCGGACATAGAACGCTCTTGTCGCCGCTGTCACACCGGCCCGCCACGATGACGCCATGGATCCGCGACACCCCACCGGGCCGCCCCCGCAGGTCGTCGCACCCCTTAACGAGGACTGGCCACCGCTGCCGGTCCCGCCGGCCGCGCCGCAGCCCATCAACGTCGTCGCCCGCCTCGACTGGCCCGGCGGCGAGCAGCACATCCCCACTCGCGCGGTCGCGTGGACCCGCACCCACGTCATGGTCGTCGTCGGCGATCCACGTCTCGGCGGCTGGTGGGCGTTGTGGCTTCGGGCGCACGACGTGCGCCGGCGCTAGACGGCCGGGCCGTGGACGCGGCCGCGGTGGATCGCGACCCCCTTCGCCGACGCGAGCCGCGCCCCGCACTCCTCGCACTGGTGCGTGAAGGTGCCCCGCTCGAGGCGCGCGATGGTCGTTGACCACCACCACGGCGGCTTGCCACCGTCGGGGGCCGGCAGGACCCCGCTGTCCCGGTAGAGCGCGGCCATGTGGTGCGACCACCCGAAGCGTTCGACGATCTCCGAGGTCCGCAGCCGCGCCGGGGTCAGCCGCACCGACCCCTCCTGCGCCCACCTGCGCAGCCGAGCCGGGGGCACCTCGATCTGGGCAGCGATGCCGTCAAGGTCGGCGCCGTCACGCCACAGCTGCAGCACCTCGGCGGCGACATCCTCCGGGGACGGGCTCGGGTCGGGCCACCCGTCGAGGGCGACACCGATGAGGTGCTCGGGCACTTCGTACAGCTCGGCGAGCTCCCCCAGCGAGTGGCCCTGCTCCCGGCCGAGACGCCACGCGGGGACGTCGTGCAGCCAGGGCGCGAGCAGCGCGGGCACGGCCGTGGTGAGCCGGCCGGAGAGGTTGCGCCGGTCGATGCCGAGGTCGGCGGCCAGAGCTGAGACCGTCTCCCCTGCGGCGCGTCGGGCGATGGCCTCCACGACGTCGGGGCGCACGGCCCACCCTCGCGGGCTCGCCTGCTGCGGGCTCGGATCGGCGGGCATGCCCGTCCGGAAGAGCACGTCGTGCCAGCACGGCGCGACCGCCTCCCAGAGCGTGTAGCGGGCCACGAGCAGACCGTAGCGGGCGCGGGTCGTAGAAGAACGGGGCTGGGGAGGGCACGAGGACCGACTTGTAAGCCGCAGGGGCGCGAGTCCCGCGCCGGGGGTTACCACGACCCGACTGTTGGTGAGGTCATCGTCATTCACATCTTGCGGACGAGCGCACGCAACGAGGTGCCGATATCTTTCACCCACCCGTTGAGGTCGCTCTTGGCGGGCTCGCTGCCGGCGCTCGCGGTCTGGGACAGGATGGGTGCAGGGTCGATGGTGAACTCATCGCTGTAGTCGTGACCGTCCGGGCCCTTGTATCGAAGGCGCAAGGTGAGCGTCCTCTCGCTCGACTCGTCGTCGTCAACACCCCAGATGTACACGTGGCTCAACTGCCACCGGGGCGGCCACAGGGTGACCGGAGCCGCATAGGACCGGTAGAGCCACTTGAGCATGCTGTCGTCCGGGAGGGTGTCGAGGTCCGCCGGAGGCCCGGGGTCGAGGAAGTCGATGTGCACGTCTGACGCTGCGGATCGACCCCAGTTACGGAGAACAAAGTTCACCGTCCCGTGGCTCAGGTGCTCCTGCTGCAGTTCGGGCACCAGCATCGGGCGGGACTGCGCGCGGCGGTCCTCGGCTGCATTCTCATCGGCCTTCTGCGAGTCCTTCCGGGAGGCTCGGAATGACCGGACTGCGACGATCACCGCGCCCAGCGTGATCAGCGCCGAGACGGCTGCTGCGATCGAGGAGACTACGGCGGCATCATCAGCTGACATCTGCGCATCGTGGCGGAAGCGACGGTGTCTCGCACCTCGTGGCGGCGAGCCCCACAGCCACACCCTCTGGGGGCACTCGATCCTGGTCCGTCTCTGGTCCGTCTGAGCTCGGCCTGTTGGCCTCAGATCCGTCTCTGGTCCGTCCCAAATGCAACGAACTACGACGAAATGCATCTTCCTGCCTCACCCGTAGCCCGCTTCCCCGTAGGGGAACCTCGCAGGGTGGCCCCCGAAGGGGGGGATGAGTCAGCCTGTAAGCCGGGTTCTGTCCACCGCCCCGAGGGGCGGATGGGCGGCCATCCATCTGGGGCCGTCGTCGCCGACGACCTCGTCGCGTCCTACCCGTGCGCTCGGGCGGGCAGCCCTCGGGCGCGCACTGTCTGGACTTGCTCCAGGTGGGGTTTACCTAGCCGGACCGGTCACCCGGCCCGCTGGTGGTCTCTTACACCACCCTTTCACCCTTACCGGTGCGAGCACCGGCGGTCTTCTCTCTGTGGCACTGTCCCGCGGGTCGCCCCGGGTGGCCGTTAGCCACCACCTCGCCCTGCGGAGCCCGGACTTTCCTCGACATCGCTGCCGCGGCCGCCCGGCTGACTCATCCGCGGGACAGCATACGGCTCCTGGCTGCTCCCCCTTCGCCACCGGTCACGACCTCGGGAAGGAACCTTCGACCTCGGGAAGGCAATGTCCCTTCCCGAGGTCGAGCTTTCCCGCCCAGGGCGGGAAAGCTGGGACGACCGGGGAGGCGAAGGCGAAGGGGTCAGACGACGACGAGGTCGACGGTGCCGGCGGCGACGTCGGCACCGACGACCCGCACGGTCACCTGCGAGCCGAGCTCGGCGCGGCCGGAGGCCCGGGCGATGGCCGGGGGGTCGCTCAGCTGGAGCTCGACGCGCTCCTTGTCCTCGTCGACGTCGACGACGACACCGGTGAGCTCCTCGCCCACCCGACCCCGCAGCACGGCGGCCTCGACGGCGTCGGTGCTCGCGCGCTCGACCGCCCCGGCGAGACGGTCGGAGGCCGCTATGACCTCCGGCAGCTGCGGGAGCGCGTCGCGGGCCCAGGCCGGCACCTCCTCGCCGGCGCTCACCGCGGCGCACACGGCGAGGCCGAAGCGGTCGACGAGCCGGCGCAGCGGGGCGGTGACGTGCGCGTAGGGCGCGGCGATGGCCGACTGCTCCGTGTGCTCGGGCAGCTCGCCGTCGAAGGCGGTGTACCCCGCCCCGCGGAAGAGCGAGGTGGCCTCGTGGATGAGGGCGAGATGGCGCCCGTCCGTGCGGTCCAGCGAGCGCAGCATCTCGCCGTGGGGCACGTCGTCGCGCCACTGCACGCCGAGCGCCCGGGCGGCGGCGCGCAGACGACGCAGCGCGCGCTCGTCCGGCGGGGGCATCGTGCGCAGGATCCCGACCCGGGCGTCGAGCATGAGCCGGGCGGCGCACATGCCGGTCAAGAGCGAGATCTGCGCGTTCCAGTCCTCGATGGCGAGGAGCGGGCGCAGCTGGAGGGTGTACGAGCCGTCCTCGGCGCGCTCCACCTCCTGCTCGGGCATGGGCAGGGTGGCCCCGCCGCGGGCCTGCTCGAGGGCGATCCGGCGCTCCCCCACCTCGCGCAGCAGGACGAGGCGCTCGTCGGGCTCGGCCGTCTCGAGCTGCTCCTGGGCGCCCTCGTAGTCGAGGCGGTCGACCGAGCGGACCACCGCGGGGTAGAGCTCGACGGCGGTGACCTCGCCGGTCTCGTCAAGGCGCATGTCCCACAGGTAGGCCGGCGTGGCCTGACCGGGCAGCAGGCTGGCGGCCCCCTCGGAGAGCACCGGCGGGTGCAGCGGCACCCGCTCGTCCGGGGCGTAGATCGTCTGGCCCCGGCGCCGTGCCTCGGTGTCGATCGCGCCGTCCGGCTCGACGAAAGAGACGAGGTGCGCGATCGCGTAGCGCACGCGGTAGCCCTGCCCGTCGCGCTCCAGGTGCATCGCCTGGTCGAGGTCCATCGACCCGGGCGGGTCGATGGTGAGCAGCGCCAGCGCGGTCTCGTCGCGCTCGGGCAGCGACAGCGGCTGCTCCGCGACGCGCTGAGCCTCGGCCACCGCCTCGGGCGGGAAGTCCTCGGGCACCTCGAGCTCGGCGCGGATCGCCGCGAAGCGGGCGACGAGGTCGGGATCGGGCTCCCCCGTCGAGCGGTCGCGCAGGCCGAGGACGCGGTGGGTACCCATGCGGCTCACCCTAGGACGGGTCCGCTCAGGACGACGTGCTGCGCAGTGCCTGGTCGAGGTCGGCCACGAGGTCGGCGCTCGCCTCGAGACCGATCGAGACCCGCAGGGTGCCGTCGGTGATGCCGATCGCGGCGCGCGCCTCCTCGCCCATCCGCCGGTGCGTCGTCGTCGCGGGGTGGGTGATGAGGGACTTGCTGTCACCGAGGTTGTTGGAGATGTCGACGAGCCGCAGCGCGTCCATGACGGCGAAGGCGTCGTCCTTGCCCCCACCGATCTCGAAGGTCACCACCGTGCCGCCCCCGCTCATCTGCCGGCGGGCGAGGTCGTGCTGGGGGTGCGAGGGCAGCCAGGGGTAGACGGTCGAGACGACACCGGGGTGCGCGTCGAGGTGCTCCGCGACGGCGAGGGCGGAGGACGCCATCGCGCGCACCCGTAGGTCCATCGTCTCCAGGCCCTTGAGCAGCACCCAGGCGTTGAAGGGCGACAGGCTCGGGCCGGTGTGCCGCACGAGCTGCTCGACGGGCCCGTGGATGTACTCCTGCGGCCCGAGGATCGCGCCGCCGAGCACCCTGCCCTGCCCGTCGATGTGCTTCGTCGCCGAGTACACGACGACGTCGGCGCCGTGGTCGAGCGGGCGGGAGAAGACGGGGGTGCCGAAGACGTTGTCGACGACGACCTGGGCCCCCGCGGCGTGTGCGAGCTCGCACACGGCCTCGATGTCGACGAGCTCCTGCATCGGGTTGCTCGGCGTCTCGAAGAAGACGGCGGTCGTCGGCTGCGCCAGCGCCTCGCGCCACTGCTCGAGGTCGGGCCCGTCGACGAAGACGGTCTCGACGCCCCAGCGCGGGAGGATCTCGTCGAGGATGACGAAGCACGATCCGAAGAGCCCACGAGAGGCGACGACCCGGTCGCCGGCGCCGAGCAGCGCGCCCAGGGCGGTGAAGACCGCGCCCATGCCCGACCCCGTCGCGTAGCAGGCGGGGGCTCCCTCGAGGAGCCGCAGTCGCTCCTCAAACATCGCGACGGTCGGGTTGCCGTAGCGCGAGTAGACGAACTTGCTGCGCTCGCCGGAGAAGGCGGCCTCGGCCTCTCGGGCCGAGCCGTACACGAAGCCGGAGGTGAGGTACATCGCCTCGGCGGTCTCGTCGAAGGCGCTGCGGGCCTGACCCCCGCGCACGGAGAGCGTGCGCGGGTCGAGACCGGCGGGGTCGAGGTAGGGCTGGGGGTTGCCGGGGCCGAGGTCGTGCGTCACGGGTCAGTCCTGGCGCCAGGGCAGCCCGGCGACCTTCCACCCGGCGAGGGTGCGGCGGCCGGCGTCGTCGACGCCGCCCTCGAAGCCGTCGAGGATGTTGTACGCCTCGTCCCACCCGGCAGCGGTGGCCTCGTCGGCCGCTGCCACGGAGCGCACCCCGGAGCGGCACAGGAAGTACACCGGCTGGTCGCGGCGCACGCCGAGCTGGTCGAGCTCGGCGACGAAGTCGGGGTTGCGCTCGCCCCCGGGGAAACGGGTCCACTCGACCGCGACGAGCGGGCGGCCGAGCTCGGCGAGGTCGGGCCGGCCGACGAAGGTCAGCTCGGCGCGGGTGCGCACGTCGACGAGGACGGCGTCGGGCTGGGAGCGCAGCGCCTCCCAGGTCTGCTCGGGCGTGACATCACCGGCGTAGGTCATGCGGCGCACCCTAGACCAGCCCCGCGGCGTCCCGCGGAGGCGTGTCAGCCCGCGGCGCGGGAGACGAGGAAGGCCGTGCCGAGGAAGCGCACGAGGCACCCGAGGGTGCCGAAGGTCGCGAAGCGGACGAGGCCGCTGCGACGCACACCGGCGGCCACCGTGATGACGGCGAAGGGAGGGATCCCGGTGAGCCCGGAGACGAAGACGACGAGCGGGCCGAGGACGGGACGCTCCAGGGTGTCGATGGCCCGGCTCGTCCAGCGCGCGAGGACCCGCTTGACCAGGGCCGTCCAGCCCTCGTCCGGGGGTCGCCCCTGCGGGTCGTCGTCGGGCACGACGCTCTGCCGTCGCGCACGACGCCGGGCGAAGAGTGCCATCCCGCGGTCGGCGGCGACGTAGTGGCTCACCTTGCCCACCATGAAGCCGGCGGTCATGAGCAGGATGTGCCAGTGCCAGGTCTCGGGGAAGACGAGCGGCAGCGCGAGGGCGTACACCTCGGCGTTGAGCGGCGGGATGAAGGCCGAGAGCAGCCCGAAGGCCACGGCCCCGACGAGCCCGGAGGTCTGCAGCCAGCCGGGGACGTCACCGGCGCCGATGAGCTCGACCACTACGTGCGGTTGGTGAAGGCGACGACGGCCTCGCCGCCGGGCCAGGCCTCGACGGCGGTGAGCGAGCCGGGGGCTCCGGCGAGACGCCAGATCCGGTCGTGCGGGATGCCGAGCACGTGCGCGAGGACGACGAGGATCGGCTTGCGGTGGCACACGACGACGACGCTGCCCCCGCGGGCCACGACGGCCTCCCAGGCGGCGAGCACGCGCGTCGTCAGCTCCTCGTGGCTCTCCCCGCCGGGCGGGGCGAAGGCGGGGTCGTCGCGCAGCGCGGCGAAGCCCGCGGCGTCCGCGGCGACGAGCTCGCCGACCGAGGCGCCGTCCCACTCGCCGAAGGACTGCTCGTCCCAGTCCGCCACCTGCACCGGCGTGACGCCGAGCGCGTCGGCGACGTGCTCTGCGGTCTCACGGGCCCGCCGCAGCGAGGAGCTGATGACGACGCTCTCGGCGTCGCCGACGAGGGCGCGCACGCCCCGGGCGGCGGCCTGCGCCTGCTCGTGGCCCCTCGGCGCGAGCGCGGGGTCGGCCCCGCCGCGACCGTCGAGGCGGGCCTCGAGGGTGAAGTCGGTGACCCCGTGCCGCACGAGGACGACGCGGGTCGGCTCGCCCTCGCGCCGGGGCGGGCGCACGGGCAGCTGGTCGGTGTCCTTCGTCGGCTCGAGGTCCTCCGGGGACAGGCCGACCCCGGCGTCGGGCGCCTGCGCGCTCGCCGAGACGTCCTCGGACGCAGCGCCGTCGTGCCAGTCGGCGACGTGGTCGCCGTCCATGCCCCGGTTCGACAGCGCGTCGGCGTCGCCGTTCTGCGCGCGCGGGATCCAGGTGAAGCGCACCGAGCCGCCGGCCTGCGTGATGTCGGCGAGCAGGTCACGGGCGGTCAGGGCGAGCGCACGCATGTCGGCGTGCTTGATCTTCCACCGCCCGCTCATCTGCTCGACGACGAGCTTGGAGTCCATCGCGACCTCGACGTCGGCCGAGGGGTCGATGCGCAGCACCGCCTCGAGCCCGGCGATCATCCCGCGGTACTCGGCGACGTTGTTCGAGGCCTTGCCCAGCGGGGCGGCGAGCTCGACGAGCAGCGCGCCGGACGCGCGGTCCCGCACGAGCGCGCCGTACCCGGCCACGCCGGGGTTGCCGCGCGAGCCGCCGTCGGCCTCGACCCGGAGGCGTCGACCCATCAGGCGGGCAGACCGGACTCGTCGGTGCGCACGACGATGCGCCCGCACTCCACGCAGCGCAGCACCTCGTCCTCCGGCGCCGCGGCCATGCGGTTGAGCTCGACGGGGTTGAGCTCGAGCTGGCAGCCACCGCATCGTCGAGCCCGCAGCGGGGCGGCCCCGAGGCCACCGCTCTGCGCCCGGACGCGGTCGTAGAGGGCGAGCAGCGGGTCGTCGATCTCGGCGAGGATCGACGCGCGCGGTGCGCTCACCTCGCGCTCCTGGGCGTCGAGGTCGGCCCGTGCGGCGGCGAGCTCGTCGGTGAGCCGGGCGACCTCGGCCTCCGCGGCGGGCACCTGGGCGGTCGCGTCGTCGAGACGTGCGCGGACCTCCTCGGCGCGCTCCATGACCTCGAGCTCGACGTCCTCGAGCGTGGCCTGGCGGCGGGCGAGGGACTCGAGCTCGTGCTGGAGGGCCTGGAGATCCTTCGCGCTCCCCTGGCCGGACTCGAGCCGCGAGCGGTCCCGGGTCGCCCGGTCCCGGACGAGCTGGACGTCGCCCTCGGCCCGCGCGAGCTCGCGCTCGACGTCGCTCACCTGGGTCTGCGCCATGATGACGGCGTCCTGGACCTTCCCCAGACGGGCGTGCGCGGCCTCGAGCTCGGCCTGCTGGGGGATGCGGGCCCGGGCGTGCGCGATCTGCGAGAGGCGCGTGTCGAGCTGCTGCAGGTCGAGCAGCCGCAGCTGCACGGTGGGGTCGGCCTTCACTGGGGGGCTCCTTCGGGGCCGGTGGCACCGACCGTGAAGGTCCACGGGTCGGTGCGCAGGGTGCTGACGTGGGTCTCCACGGTAGTCGTGTCGTGGCCGTGCTCCTGCAGCACCCGCAGCAGGTCGCGCGTCGCGCGCTCCAGCCACAGCGACTCCGTCGCCCAGTGGCCGGCGTCGACGAGGTAGGGCGTGCCTCCCCGCGCCTCCTCGCGCGCCTCGAGGGCGGGGTGGTGGCGCAGGTCGGCGGTGACGTAGACGTCGGCCCCGCTCGCCCGGACCGCGTCGAAGAGCCCGTCACCGGATCCGCCGAGCAGCGCGACGCGGCGCACGGCCGCGTCGGGCGGCCCGGCGACCCTGACGCCCCCGGCGGCTGCGGGCAGGCGCCCCGCGAGGTCACCGGCGAAGGTCGCGAGGTCCACGGCGTCGTCGAGGTCGCCGACGAGACCGAGGGGCTGGCCCTCCTCGACCGAGAGCGGGCCCCATCGCGTGAGGCCGCACGCCTGCGCGAGCGCGGTGTTGACCCCGGGGTCGGCGACGTCGGCGTTCGTGTGCGCCACGTAGAGCGCGACGTCGCCGACGACGAGCGAGGTGACGCTCTCCCCCTTCGCCGTCGTCGTCGCGACGGAGTGGATGCCGCGCAGGAGGAGCGGGTGGTGGGTGAGCAGGAGGTCGGCGCCGAGCTCGCGGGCCTCGGCGATGACGGCGAGGGTCGGGTCGACGGCCGCGTGGACGCGGCGCACGGGCTGCGCGAGGTCACCGGTGACGAGACCCACCTGGTCCCAGGACTGGGCCCCCGAGCTCGGGTACAGCTGCTCGAGGGCGGCGACGACGTCGCCGAGGGTGATGCTCATGTGGGCCCGGCCGGGATCGAACCGACGACATCCACGGTGTAAACGTGGCGCTCTGCCAGCTGAGCTACAGGCCCCTGCCCGCCCACGCGGTGCGGGGGACGGACGTCATTCTCGCAGGGCTGGCGCACCCCGCCGCGCACTCAGGAGCGCGCGTCCTCGATGAGGTTGATCTCGTAGAGGACGAGGTCGAGCGCGTCGGCCGCCGAGACCGGGCTGAAGCGCTGCGGCGTCTGCGGCGTGATCGTCGAGGCGACCGGGCTGAGCACGGTCCACGGCGTGGGGTGGCAGAACTGCACGACCGAGTACCGGTCGCCGCTCTGGCCCGGCGCCGCGACGACGCGGTGGATGCCCGGCTCGACGAGGCCGTTCGTCACGACCTCGAGCATGAGCCCGGTGTTGATGATCGCCCCGCCCTCGGGTGCGACGGCGTCGATCCACTCCCCCGTGTCCTTGAGCTTGACCTGCAGCCCCGAGGCCGTGGCACGGGGCAGCGCGGTGATGAGGTTGATGTCGGCGTGCTCGGCCGCCCACACGTGCGGCTGCTCGGGCGCGGACTCCATCGCCGGGTAGTGGATCGCGCGCGAGAGCGTCGGGCCGTCGACGAGCATCCGCTCGAAGTAGTCGGCGTGCGCGCCGATGCCCGTCGCGATGATCCGCAGGATCCGGCGCTGGAGGTCGGCGACCTCGTCGTGGAAGGTCGTGAGGGTCCGCGTGATCCCCGGCACGGCGACCTCGGGGAGGACGGCGTCGTGGTAGCGGTGCGGGTAGCGGGTGCGAAGGGGGTGCCCGGCCGGGATGTCGCGGCCCCAGTTGAGCATCTCCTTCCAGTCCGCGACGTCGGCGCTGGCAGCGGTCTCGACGAGCAGCCCGGTGTAGCCGGTCTGGCCGTGCGTGCCGGGCGCGACGAAGCGGTCCTTGCTCTCCTGCTCCTGGGTGAAGAACTCCTCGAGCATCCCGTAGGCCTCGTCGACGAGGTCCTCGGACAGGTCGTGGCGCACGAAGACGAAGCCGGTCTCCAGCGAGGTCATCATCCCCTCGACGACCGCCCGGGCGCGCTGCGCGTCCCCGGACTCGAAGGCTGCCAGGTCGACCTCGAGGATGTGCTCGCTCATGGCGGGGAGGCTACCGCGCCGTCCTCGTCAGGTCAGACGCGGTCGAGCGCGGCGACCTCGGCGCGCACCCGGGCGAAGTCGCGGCGCTGGCCCTGCTCGTTGACGCCGGACCACACGACGCGGCCGTCCCGGCCGACGAGGAAGGTGCCGCGCACCGCCATGCCGGCCTTCTCGTCGAGGACGCCGTAGCTGCGGGCGACCTCGCCGTGGGGCCAGAAGTCGGAGAGCAGCGGGAAGAAGTAGCCCTGCTGGTCGGCCCACGCGCGCAGGCTGAACATCGGGTCGCACGAGATGGCGAGCACCTCGCTCGTGGAGGTGACGAAGGAGCCGAGGTCGTCGCGGATCTCGCTCAGCTCACCCGTGCAGATGCCGGAGAAGGCGAAGGGGTAGAAGACGAGCAGGACGTTCTTCTCGCCGGCGAACTGCGACAGGCGCACGCTCGCGCCGTTCTGGTCGCGCAGGGCGAGATCCGGGGCGAGGTCGCCGACCGCCGGCGGGCGGGCGCTCCTCGTGGGCGCGGGGACGGGCTGGTGCCGCCTCATCGCCCGCCCTTGGGCGACACGAGCCGGGTGGCCACCCAGTCCGGGCCGCACTTCGTCGTGCCCGAGGTGTGCAGACCGGCCGTGCTCGCGGCCTCCTCGATCTCCGTCGCGTCGACCTCGTCGGGCCGCCCGGAGGTGGGGGTGACGAGCACGATGCTGCCGCCCTCCTCGAGGGTGCCCAGCGTGTCGACGAGCGCGTCGGTGAGGTCGCCGTCGGAGTCACGCCACCACATGAGGACGTGGTCGACCACACCCGTGTAGTCCTCGTCCTCCAGCTCTCCCCCGACGACCTCGACGACCGAGGCCCGGAAGCCCTCGTCGATGTCCTCGTCCCAGCCGAACTCCTGGATCACCTGGTCGTGCTCCAGACCAAGTCGGCTCACGGCGCTCGTGGCGCTGTCCCCGCTCACCTCGTACCACCTCTCGTGCTTCGCGTGATGTCTGTCATCAAGTCCACCCAATCACGACCCGGATGGCAAGGGTCGGCTAGGGGCGCTGGGAGTTGGCCCGGCGCGCCGCGCGCGGGAGCGCGCGCGCATCTCCTCGGCCACCTCCTGCGCGTCCCGGGCGGCGAGGTGCTGGGCGAGCGGGCGGACCGCCCCGACGGTCGAGACGAGCCGCACGTCGGCCAGCCCGAGCCGGCGCGCGAGCGGGCCCTGCGAGACCTCGACGGACTGGATGCGTCCCCAGGGCACGACGGTGACGACGCGCGCGAGCCGTCCGCTGCGCACGACGGCGACCTCGTCGGCGAGCAGGACGCCCCGCCGCCGCCAGGCCCACGGGTCGAGCAGCCGGGCCGAGGGCGGGCAGCCGACGGCCTGCGGCGGCAGGCCGTCGCGCATCACCGACCGTGCCGGGGTCGTGTCCATCGCCGTCGAGAGCACGCCGAGCAGGCCCTCGGCCTCGGCTCGGCTCGCGGCGGGCACGATGACGCCCTCCTCGACGACGGTGTCGCCGCCGACCTTGACCCCGGCGATGTTGACGGCCACCGACCACCAGTCCGGGCGACGCCACAGCAGCGGCTGGGTGAGCTCGACCGCCTGCACGCGGTGCAGCGGCACGGTCGACGTCGCGAGCTCGGTGAGCCCGTGCTGCGAGGCGAGGGTGCGACCGCTCACCCGCATCGTGAGGTTGCCCCAGGTGAGCAGGCGGCGGACCTTGCCGACGACGTAGAGCAGGAGCGGCACGACGAAGCCGGTGACCGCGACCTGCCCGAAGAGCGCCCCGACGCCCAGGCCGAGGACGACGAGCACGGTGATGACGAGGGTGTCGAGCGTGAGCACGGTCGAGGCGAGCAGCCGACCGAAGGGCATCGAGACGACCGGGGGCGGCGGGGGTCCCGCCGGCGAAGGGGGACCCGCCGGCGACGGGGGACCCGCCGCGGGTGAGGGGGCGAGCCCGTCGGGCGAGACCTCCGTGCTCTCGTCCCGGGCGTCCCCGTCGGCCCCCGCGCCGACCGGGTCGGCGCCGGCGCGCTCGGCCAGCCCGAGGAGCTGGTCGCGCAGCACGGCGGCGGAGCGCCGGTCGAGGTAGGCGAGCGACATGTGCGAGTCTCCGCCGCCCGCGGACTCGACCCGCACCTCTGCGAGCCCGACGAGCCGGGCGAGGAGGGGCTGGGTCGTGCTCACGGCCTGGATCTGCGCGTACCGGGCCTGGCGGTGACGGCGGAAGAGGACGCCCTGGGTGAGCTCGATGGTGCTCGGGCCGAGCCGGTAGCGGGTGAACCACCACGACGCCGCGGCCACGGCGACGACGCCGAGGACGACGAGGGCGACCGCGGCGACGGCCAGCAGAGGGTGCTCCCCCGCCGACGCCTCCCACCCGCCGTCGGGTCCCCCTTCGCCCCGGCCGGTGATCCCGCCGAGGAGGTCCTCGACGAGCTGGCTGGCGAGGTAGCCGACGACGGCGAGCAGGAGCAGCCCGCCGCGCAGCAGCGGGGAGAGGGGGTGGAAGCGCTGCCAGCCCGGCTCGGGCGGGGCGCTCACAGCCCCGCCCGGCGGCTCTCGCCCAGCGAGCTGAGGCTCTCGCGCAGCCGGTGGGCGACCGGCTCGGGCAGGCCGGGGATCGACCCGGCGCTCTGGGGGTTGGCGGTGTGCACCTCGACCTCGGCGAGACCGGCACGACGCAGCAGCGGGCCCGCCTCGACGTCGACGTACTGGATGCGGCCGTAGGGGATCGTCACGAGGGTGCGGACAATCCGCCCCTTGCGGATCACCAGCTCGTCGGGCAGCTCGGCATAGCTCATCGCGCTCACCTGGCGGCCGACGAGCCACCACGCCCAGGCCCACAGCAGGAGCAGCACGACGGCCGGGACGGCAGCCCACCGCCACACCGTCGCGGCGACGACGACCGCGGCGAGCGTCAGGGGGGCGAGGACGACCGAGGTGGCGACCCGACGCACCCCTGCCAGGCCCGGGTCGACCCGCGCCCAGCGCACCGCCCCGTCGTCGTAGAGGTCCAGGGCGGGCGGCTGCTCCGTCATGCGCTCATCCAACCACCACCCCGGAATGTGACCGTGGCCACCTCGGGTGGGAGACTGGTCCCAGCAACCCACCGCGTGGTGGGCCCGGTGCAGCACCCTGCACCCCCGTGCACCGAAAGGACGCAGACGTGACCGTCCCTGACGACCGGCCCGACGACGGCCCGATCCTCAACGGCATCCCCACCCACCTGCCGGACATCGACCCCGACGAGACCCAGGAGTGGGTCGAGTCGCTCGAGGCCCTCGTCGACCAGGCCGGCCGCCGCCGAGCCCGCTACGTGATGCTGCGCCTGCTCGAGCGCGCCCGGGCGATGAACGTCGGCGTCCCGTCGCTGACGACGACCGACTACGTCAACACCATCCGGCCCGAGCACGAGCCCTGGTACCCCGGTGACGAGGAGGTCGAGCGGCGCTACCGCTCGTGGATCCGCTGGAACGCCGCGGTGCAGGTGCACCGCGCGCAGCGCCCCGAGATCTCCGTCGGCGGTCACATCTCGACGTACGCCTCCGCGGCGACCCTCTACGAGGTGGGCTTCAACCACTTCTGGCGCGGCAAGGACCACCCCGGCGGCGGCGACCACATCTTCTTCCAGGGCCACGCCTCCCCCGGCATGTACGCCCGCGCCTTCCTCGAGGGCCGGCTGTCCGAGGACCAGATGGACGGCTTCCGCCAGGAGAAGAGCCACGAGGTCGAGGGCAAGCCCTTCGGGCTGCCGAGCTACCCGCACCCGCGCCTCATGCCCGACTTCTGGGAGTTCCCGACCGTCTCCATGGGCCTGGGCCCGATGGACGCGATCTACCAGGCGCAGTTCAACAAGTACCTGCACAACCGGGGCATCAAGGACACGAGCGAGCAGCACGTGTGGGCCTTCCTCGGCGACGGCGAGATGGACGAGGCCGAGAGCCGGGGGCTGCTGCAGACGGCGGCGACCGACGAGCTCGACAACCTCACCTTCGTCATCAACTGCAACCTCCAGCGCCTCGACGGGCCGGTGCGCGGCAACGGCAAGATCATCCAGGAGCTTGAGGCCTTCTTCCGCGGCGCCGGGTGGAACGTCATCAAGGTCGTGTGGGGCCGCGGGTGGGACCCGCTGCTCGCCGCCGACCACGACGGCGCCCTGGTCAACCTCATGAACCAGACGCCGGACGGCGACTACCAGACCTACCGCGCGAACGACGGCCGGTACGTCCGCGAGCACTTCTTCGACCGCGACCCCCGCACCCGCAAGATGGTGCAGGACTGGAGCGACGAGGACGTGTGGTGGAAGCTCAAGCGCGGCGGCCACGACTACAACAAGGTCTTCGCGGCCTACAAGGCGGCGACCGAGCACACCGGCCAGCCGACCGTCATCCTCGTCAAGACCATCAAGGGCTACGGCCTGGGCACGCACTTCGCCGCCCGCAACGCCACGCACCAGATGAAGAAGCTCACGCTCGACGACCTCAAGGGTCTGCGCGACGGGCTGAAGATCCCGATCAGCGACGAGGTCCTCGAGGCCGACCCGAAGGCCCCGCCGTACTACCACCCGGGGACCGACGACGAGGCCGTGCGCTACATGCTCGAGCGCCGCGAGAAGCTCGGCGGCTCGCTGCCCTCGCGCCGGGTGAAGTACAAGGACCTCACCCTGCCCGGCGACGACGCCTACAAGCAGATGGCCAAGGGCTCGGGCAAGCAGGAGGTCGCGACGACGATGGCGTGGGTGCGTCTCGTCAAGGACCTCATGCGCGAGAAGGACTTCGGCGACCGCGTCGTGCCGATCATCCCGGACGAGGCCCGCACCTTCGGGATGGACTCCTTCTTCCCGACGAAGAAGATCTACAACCCGCACGGCCAGAACTACACCTCGGTCGACGCCGACCTCATGCTCGCCTACAAGGAGTCCGAGCAGGGTCAGATCATCCACACCGGCATCAACGAGGCCGGCTCGGTCGCGGCCTTCATCGCCGCCGGCTCGAGCTACGCCACCCACGGCCAGCCGATGATCCCGCTGTACATCTTCTACTCGATGTTTGGCTTCCAGCGCACCGGTGACGGCATCTGGGCGGCCGCCGACCAGATGACGCGAGGCTTCCTCCTCGGGGCCACCGCCGGTCGTACGACGCTCACGGGCGAGGGCCTGCAGCACGCCGACGGGCACTCGCAGATCCTCGCGGCGACCAACCCCGCCGTCGTCACGTGGGACCCCGCCTTCGGCTTCGAGATCGGGCACATCATGCGCCGCGGTCTGGAAACGATGTACGGCGGCGACGCCCCGCAGGACGACCCGTCGCGCAACAAGATCTACTACCTCACCCTCTACAACGAGCCGTACGTGCAGCCGGCCGAGCCGGAGGGGATCGACGTCGACGGCCTGCTCAAGGGCATGTACCTCTACAAGAAGGGCGACGCCGAGGGTCTGGGCGACACCCCGCCGCGCTGCCAGCTGCTCGGCAGCGGTGTCGGCATGCCGTGGGTCCTCGAGGCCCAGGAGCTGCTGCGCAAGGACTGGGGCGTCGTCGCCGACGCGTGGTCGGTGACGTCGTGGACCGAGCTGCGCCGTGAGGCGATGGACTGCGACGAGCAGGCCTTCCTCCACCCGGAGCAGGAGAAGCGCACGCCGTACATCACGACGGCCCTCGAGCCGGCGGTCGGCCCGGTCGTCGCGGTCTCGGACTACATGAAGCAGGTCCAGGACCAGATCCGTCCCTGGGTCCCCGAGGAGTTCTCGGCGCTCGGCACGGACGGCTTCGGCTTCTCCGACACCCGCGCCGCGGCCCGTCGCTTCTTCCACGTCGACGGCCCGTCCGTCGCGGTCCGCGCGCTGCAGATGCTCGCTGCCCGCGGCTGGGTGGACGCCTCGGTCCCCGAGGAGGCGGCGAAGAAGTACCAGCTGCTCGACGTGCGGGCCGGCACCTCCGGCAACGCCGGGGGCGACGCCTGAGCGCAGGCGAGGTAGCGAAGGGGGAGGCCCGCCGGCCTCCCCCTTCGTCGTGCCGGGGCCTCAACCGGGACTCGACCCGTCCGCGCTCCGGTACTGCGCCAAGCTCCCGAAGGGGAGGTCCATATGGAGCCTCAGCGAGAACAACCGGACGTACTCAGGTGGTCTCACTGTCGAGGGGGTAGGCCTGTCGGCCGAGGCGGACCGGACGAAGGAGACGAGGATGTACATCAACCCCAGCGCCAGCTCGACGGTGTGCGGAGATACCGACCGCTACGGCGAAGCCGAACGCCCAGAGATCCACAAGGCCATGTCGTGATCCGGCGGGTCAGCGGTCTCGCGTGCCTTCTGCTCGCGGGGTGCAGCTCGACGGTCGTGGTGAGCCCGAGCCAGGTGGTCGTCACCGAGCCGTACTCCCCGGCTGAGTCCGTCTTCACCGTCGCGACGCAGGACGGCTTCTGCTCCGACGACGAGGTGTCGGTCACCCGGGCACGCTGGGAGATGTCCGAGGGGCTGACCATCACGAAGGTCGGCGTCACCGCGCGACGACCGTCGGACGACTTCACACCGCGTCCGCTCTCAGAGCTCGGCTCACCCACGTCGAGCGTCCTGCCCCGGTGCGACGGCAGCGAGGGAGCCGTCGTCATCGAGGTCGAGATCACGACTGACGAGATGGCGTGGGGCTCGGGGTTGACGATCGAGACCTCGGCCGGCGAGGCCACGGGTCGCTCGGCGATCGGCTTCTGCCCCGAGACCCCAGAGGGCATGGGGTGTACCGAGGAGCAGCATCTCGACATCCCGGTCCCGAGCCAGGACTGATCGCCTTCTTCGCGATGCCCGCTCCGCGCGACGCGAGGGCGACGCACCAGGCCCCCGCCACGCACCTGCGTGGCGGGGGCCTCGTGGGTCAGGGGCGGGGTCAGCCGCGCTCGTGGAGCATCTCGGTGCGGGCCTGCACGCACACGTCGGGCTGGTCGCAGAAGATGCCGTCGACGTCGGTCTCGAGGAAGGCCCGGGCCTCGTCGATCGCGCGGCCGAAGTGCGAGGGGTCGCTGCCGACCCGGTAGTCGGTCGGCAGGAAGGAGTTCTCCGCCCGGAAGGTCCACGGCATGACCGTGAGCCCGACCGCGTGGGCGTCGCGCACGAAGGTCGACGGCGTCCCCAGGGAGCCGTCTGCTCGGCGCGGGATGACCTGGGACTTCTCCGGGCCGTAGCCGTCGATCCAGCGGGAGAGGTCCTTCATCGCCGCCGGCGTCGTCAGCTGGGCGTAGGTGGTCCCCCGCCCGCTGAGGTCGAAGGGGCCCCCCTTCGCCGTCGTGAGGAAGGTCGTGCGCGCCCGGAAGCCGTGCTGCTCGCGCAGGTCCTTCAGGGCGGTGAGCTCGAAGGACTGGACCCACAGCGGTGCGCGGCGGTGGTCGAGGTGGTGCTTGCGGGCCAGGCGGGCCACCTCGCGCTCGGGGTCGAAGCCCTCCGCGTGGAGGTAGGTCGAGTGCTTGATCTCGGGGATGACGCCGATGACCCGGCCGGTGCGCCGCGAGAGCTCCTCGCGCTGGCGCAGCACCTCCTCGAAGGTCGGCACCTCGAAGCGGCCGTCGTACATCGCCGACTCCTCACGCAGCTCGCCGAGGCGCTCGGTCGCGCGCAGCGTCTTCAGCTCGGCGAGGGTGAAGTCGTCGACGAACCACCCGGTCGTGCGCACCCCGTCGAGCAGCTTCGTCGTGCGCCGGTCGGCGAACTCGGGGCGCTGCGCGACGTCGGTCGTGCCGCCGATCTCGGGCTCGTGACGGTCGACGAGCACGCCGTCCCTCGTCATGACGAGGTCGGGCTCGATGTAGTCCGCGCCCTGGCCGACGGCCAGCTCGTAGGCGGCGAGGGTGTGCTCGGGGCGGTAGCCCGACGCGCCGCGGTGGGCCACGACGAGCGGGCGGATCATGTCCTTCTCGCGCAGACCGGGGCCGCCGGTGACGCTCTGGGTCTGGGTGTCGAGGGCGGGGGCCGGCGCGGAGACGGCGGCGGCCGCGGGGGCGGCGAGAGCCGCGGCCGCGAGCACGCCGGTGGCGATCTTCGTGGGGGTCATGGCGGCGACGCTAGGGACGCCCGGCCAGCAGGCCGCGACGCGCAGGTGGCGCGCCGGTGACGATCAGATGAGGTCGCGGGGACGGACCGGCGCGCGGTGCGCGCGCGGGAGGTCCTACGCTGACCTCGTGTCCAAGGTCCTCACCTCTCTGCCAGTCAACGAACGCGTCGGGATCGCCTTCTCCGGTGGTCTCGACACCTCTGTCGCCGTCGCGTGGATGCGCGAGAAGGGCGCGGTCCCGTGCACGTACACGGCCGACCTCGGCCAGTACGACGAGGACGACATCGAGACGATCCCCGGCCGCGCCGGGCAGTACGGCGCGGAGATCAGCCGGCTCGTCGACTGCAAGGGCCCCCTCGTCGAGGAGGGTCTCGCCGCGATCGCGACCGGTGCCTTCCACATCCGCTCGGGCGGCCGCACGTACTTCAACACCACCCCCCTCGGGCGTGCCGTCACCGGCACGATGCTCGTGCGCGCGATGGCGCAGGACGGCGTGTCGATCTGGGGCGACGGCTCGACCTTCAAGGGCAACGACATCGAGCGCTTCTACCGCTACGGCCTCATGGCCAACCCCGCGCTGCGGGTCTACAAGCCGTGGCTCGACGCCGACTTCGTCACCGAGCTCGGCGGGCGCCAGGAGATGAGCGAGTGGCTCACCGCGCGTGACCTGCCCTACCGCGCGAGCGCCGAGAAGGCGTACAGCACGGACGCGAACATCTGGGGCGCGACCCACGAGGCGAAGACCCTCGAGCACCTCGACGAGTCCATCGAGATCGTCGAGCCGATCATGGGCGTGCGCTTCTGGGACCCCGAGGTCGCCATCGAGACCGAGGACGTCACCGTCCGCTTCGAGCGCGGCCGTCCCGTGGCGATCAACGGCACCCGCTACGACGACCCGGTGGCCCTCGTCCACGAGGCCAACACCATCGGCGGTCGCCACGGCATGGGCATGTCCGACCAGATCGAGAACCGGATCATCGAGGCGAAGTCGCGCGGCATCTACGAGGCCCCCGCGATGGCGCTGCTCCACATCACCTACGAGCGCCTCGTCGCCGCGATCCACAACGAGGACACCGTCGAGGCGTACCACACGCAGGGCCGCCGCCTCGGGCGCCTCATGTACGAGGGCCGCTGGTTCGACCCCCAGGCGCTCATGCTGCGCGAGTCGATCGAGCGCTGGGTCGCCTCGCTCGTCACCGGTGAGGTCACCCTGCGGCTGCGCCGGGGCGACGACTGGAGCATCGTGTCGACGGCGGGCGAGAACTTCAGCTACCACCCCGACAAGCTGTCGATGGAGCGCACCGAGAACGCCGCCTTCGGCCCGGTCGACCGCATCGGCCAGCTGACGATGCGCAACCTCGACATCGCCGACAGCCGCGCGAAGCTCGAGATCTACGCCGGCCAGGACCAGCTCGGCGGCGGGTACGCCGACCTCATGGGCGAGCTCGAGCCCGGTGGTGCGGAGCAGATCGCCTCCAACCCCGCGGCGGCCGCCGTCGACGACGAGGACGACGCGCTCGACCGCGCCGCCATGGAGTTCGGCACCGACTGACCTCGCACCTCTCCACGCACCCGGCCCCGTCGTCCTCGACGGGGCCGGTTGTCGTCCGCCCACAAAGACAGCCCCTAGAGTGCGCTCGTGCCCACCGCGTCTCCCGTCCCCTCGCGCGCCCAGGCCGCCGTGCGCCGGCGGGCCGGCGATCTCGCGACCGCGGCGACGAGACAGCTCGAGGAGAGCCACTCCTGGTACGCCGACCTCAGCGCCCAGGAGCGCGCCTGGGTGGCCCAGGTCGCCCAGGCGGGCATCGCCGACTTCGTCGCGTGGCTGGCCGCCGGCACGCAGGGCGGGACGGCCCGACCAGGCGCGATCTTCGCCTCCGCACCACGCGAGCTGACCCGCTCGATCACCCTCGCCCAGACCCTGTCGCTGCTCCGCGAGGTCGTCCGCGTCGTCGAGTCACGGGTCGAGAGCGTCGTGCGCGCCGAGGACGTCGTCGTCGTGCGCGAGGCGATCCTGCGCTACAGCAGCGAGGTCGCCTTCGGCGCCGCCCTCGTCTACGCCGAGGCGGCCGAGCAGCGCGGTGCGTGGGACGCGCGGCTCGAGGCGCTCGTCCTCGACGCGGTCCTGCGCGGCGAGGTCGACGAGTCGATCCGCTCGCAGGCCTCGGCCCTCGGGTGGACCGCGACGACTGGGGTGGTCGTCGTCGTCGGCCGCGCCCCGGCGCCCGACGAGAGCGGGATCGAAGGGGTCCTGTCCCACCTGCACCGGGCGGCCGCCCGCCGTCATCTCGCCGTCATCGCCGGGGTCCAGGGGCGCCGGCTCGTCGCGGTGCTCGGCCAGGTCGAGGACGTCAGCGCCGAGGTGAGCGCGCTCGCCGACTGCTTCGGCGACGGCCCGCTCGTGCACGGCGTCGTCGTCGACGACCTCGTCGAGGGCGCGCTGTCGGCCGCCGCGGCGATGGCCGGCTACGACGCGTCCGGCGGGTGGCCGGCGTGCCCTCGCCCCTGCCCTGCCTCGGACCTGCTGCCCGAGCGGGCCCTCGCCGGCGACGAGTGGGCGCGCCACGAGCTCGTGACGACCGTGTGGGAGCCGTTGCGCGCGCAGCCGGCGCTGCTGCGCACCGCCGAGATCCACCTCGACACGAAGGGGGGCCTCGAGGGCACCGCGCGCGCCCTCTTCGTCCACGTCAACACGGTGCGCTACCGCCTGGGCAAGATCACCGACGCCACGGGCTACGACCTCGCTGAGCCGCACGACGCCTTCACCGTGCGCACTGCCCTGACGATCGGCCGGTTGTTGGAGGTAACCTCCAACAACTGACTGATTTTGCTGTGCCCGTCGCCGTCGCGTCGACGGCCCGATCATCGCGAAGGTGGAGACGTGCTTGCGATCACCTGCCCCGGTCAGGGCTCCCAGACCCCCGGTTTCCTCGCCCCCTGGCTCGAGCTCCCCGGGATGCGCGACCGCCTCTACTGGCTGTCCACCGTCGCCGGTCTCGACCTCGAGCAGCACGGCACAGTCTCCGACGAGGCGACGATCAAGGACACGGCCGTCGCCCAGCCCCTCATCGTCGCCGCGGGCCTGCTCGGCATGCTCGGCCTCTTCCAGCACCCGGCCGACGGCTTCCGCGTCGTCGGCGTCGGCGCGGGCCACTCCGTCGGCGAGCTCACCGCCGCTGCCGCGGCGGGTGTCATCAGCGCCGAGCAGGCGATGGTCCTCGTCGCCCAGCGCGGCCGCGCGATGGCCGCCGCCTCGGCGCAGACCCCGACCGGCATGAGCGCGGTCGTCGGCGGCGACGAGAGCGAGGTGCTCGCCGCGATCGAGCGCCACGGTCTCACCCCCGCCAACGTCAACGGCGCCGGCCAGGTCGTCGCGGCCGGTGCACTCGACGCGCTCGCCGCCCTGGCCGACGACGCCCCCGCGAAGGCCCGGGTCATCCCGCTCTCGGTCGCCGGCGCCTTCCACACCGACTACATGTCGCCCGCCGTCGAGACCCTCTCGCGCCTCTCGCGCGCCGTCTCCACCCACGACGCACGCGTCCCGCTGCTGTCGAACTCCGACGGCACCGTCGTCGGCTCCGGCAGCGAGGTGCTGCGGCGCATCGTGCGTCAGGTCTCCTCGCCGGTGCGCTGGGACCTGTGCATGGACACGATGCGCGACCTCGGCGTGACCGGGATCATCGAGGTGCCGCCGGCCGGCGCCCTCACCGGTCTGGCCAAGCGTGGTCTCAAGGGCGTCGAGACGCTCGCGCTGCGCACCCCGGACGACCTCGAGGCGGCCCACCGCATGGTGCGCGAGCACGGCGAGGAGCGCACCGCGTCCGACCCGGCCTGGCGCCTCGTCGTCGCCCCGGTCAAGGGCACCGTCGCCGTCGAGCCGCACGGCCCCGGCGACTCCCTGAGCCCGGGCGACCTCGTCGCCCGCGTCTCCTCCCTTCGCGACACCCACCAGGTCATCTCGGCCTACGGCGGGCAGGTCGTCGAGTGGCTCGTCGAGGAGGGCGACCCCGTCTCCCCCGGCCAGCCGCTGCTGCGCCTGCACCCGACGGGAGAGCTCGCATGAGCAGCATGGTGACCCTCAGCCCCGGCCTGGGCACGACGCCGGGCGGCTACCACTCGCGGATCTCGGGCATCGGCGGGTACCGCCCCGAGCGGGTCGTGCCCAACAGCGAGATCGTCGAGCGGATCGACTCCAGCGACGAGTGGATCCGCCAGCGCTCCGGCATCGAGGCCCGCCACCGCGCGGCCCCGGAGGAGACCGTCGTCGACATGGCCGAGCAGGCCGCGCGAGCCGCGATCGCGCACGCCGGGCTCGAGGTCGACCAGGTCGACGCGGTCCTCGTCGCGACGGTGACCCACCCCTACCAGACGCCCGCCGCGGCGCCCGAGCTCGCGCACCGCCTGGGCCTGACGTGCATGGCCATCGACCTCAGCGCCGCGTGCGCCGGGTACTGCTACGGCATCGGCCTGGCCTCGGACATGGTGCGCTCGGGCTCGGCCCAGAACGTCCTCGTCCTCGGCGTCGAGAAGCTCTCGGACTTCACCGACTACGACGACCGCACCATCGCCTTCATCTTCGGCGACGGCGCCGGCGCCGCGGTCGTCTCCCGCTCCGAGACGCCGGGCATCAGCCCCACCGTGTGGGGCAGCGACGGCGAGCAGAAGGCCGTCATCGCCCAGGACGAGTCGTGGATGGAGGTCCGGGCCAACCCGGACCTGCAGTTCCCCTCGATCAAGATGCAGGGCCAGAGCGTCTTCCGCTGGGCCGTGTGGACGATCGCGAAGAAGGCCCAGGAGACCCTCGACGCGGCCGGGCTCACCGTCGCCGACGTCGACGTCTTCGTGCCGCACCAGGCGAACATGCGGATCATCGACTCGCTGGCCAAGACCCTCGGCCTGCCCGAGTCCGTCGTCATCGCTGACGACATCCGCACGACGGCCAACACCTCGGCCGCCTCCGTGCCGCTCGCGATGAGCAAGCTCGTCGAGTCCGGCCAGATCCGCAGCGGCGACGTCGTCCTGCAGATCGCCTTCGGCGCCGGCCTGGCCTACGCCGGCCAGGTCGTCATCGCCCCCTGACCACCCGCACCACCAGCACCACCCACACAGAAGAAGGAGACACGCATGGCCTACACCGACCAGGAGATCCTCGAGGGCCTCGCCGAGGTCGTCGCCGAGGAGACCGGCATCGACGCTGCCGAGGTCACCGCCGACAAGAGCTTCACCGACGACCTCGACGTGGACTCGCTGTCGATGATGACCATCGCGGTCACCGCGGAGGAGAAGTTCGGGGTGAAGATCCCCGACGAGGAGGTCAAGAACCTCAAGACCGTCGGCGACGCCGTCACCTACATCAAGACCAACCAGGGCTGATCGCCCGCACCACCGTGCTGCCACGCGGCGCCGGTCGTCACCACGACCGGTGCCGCGTGGCCGCCGGGCCCACCCCCTTCGCCGACCCCACCACGGAGAACTCATGACTTCACCCACCGTCGTCGTCACCGGTCTCGGGGCGACCACCCCGCTCGGCGGGGACGTCACCTCCACCTGGGAGGCCGCGCTCGCGGGGACCCCCGGCGCCCGGCCCCTCACCCAGGAGTGGGTGAGCGAGCACGAGCTGCCCGTCACCTTCGCCGCCAGCCTCACCACCCCGGTGGCCGAGGTGCTCAAGAAGGTCGAGACCAAGCGCCTCGACCCCTTCGCCCAGTACGCGCTCGTCGCCGCCCGTGAGGCCTGGCAGCACGCCGGCGCCCCGGAGGTCGAGCCCGAGCGGCTCGGCGTCGCCGTCGGCAGCGGCATCGGCGGGGTGCAGACCCTCATCACCGCGTGGGACACCCTCGGCTCGAAGGGGGCCCGTCGGGTCTACCCGCTGTCGATCCCCATGCTCATGCCCAACAGCGCCTCCGGCACGATCTCGCTCGAGCTCGGTGCCCGCGCGGGCGCCCACACCCTCGTCTCGGCCTGCAGCTCCGGCGCGGAGTCGATCGGCTACGGCCTGCAGATGATCCGCGACGGCAAGGCCGACGTCGTCGTCTGCGGCGGCTCCGAGGCCGCGATCCACCCGCTGCCCATCGCCGGCTTCGCCGCGATGCAGGCGCTGTCGACCCGCAACGACGACCCGGCGACCGCCTCGCGCCCCTACGACACGACGCGCGACGGCTTCGTCCTCGGCGAGGGCGCCGCGATCATGGTCCTCGAGTCCGAGGAGCACGCGAAGGCCCGCGGCGCGACGATCTACGCGACGCTCGCCGGCTTCGGCGTGAGCGCCGACGCCCACCACATGGCTGCCCCCGAGCCCGAGGGCGCCGGTGCCAGCCGCGCGATGGCCGACGCCGTGACCGACGCCGGGGCCACCCCCGCCGACGTCGTCCACATCAACGCCCACGCGACGTCGACGCCCGTCGGCGACGTCGCCGAGGTGGCCGCGATCCGTCGCGCCTTCGGCGACGAGGCCGACCACATGGCCGTGAGCGGCACGAAGTCGATGACCGGTCACCTCCTGGGTGCGGCCGGCTCGCTCGAGGCGATCTTCTCCGCGCTCGCGATCTACCACCGGGTCGCTCCCCCGACGATCAACATCACCGATCTCGACCCGGCCGTGACGCTCGACGTCGTGCGCGACGAGCCCCGCCCGCTCGGCGACGGCCAGATCATCGCCCTCAACAACTCCTTCGGCTTCGGCGGTCACAACGTCGCGCTCGCCTTCGGGAGCATCTGATGGCGCGCCAGCCCAGCGCCGCGAGCGCTGCCGTGAGCAAGGCCGGCAAGCCCGACCGCCTGCAGGACCCGCGTCACCCGGAGAAGCGCCTGCGGGCCTTCCTCGACGAGGGCTCGGTCGAGCTCCTCGGGCCCGACGACGGCTCCGGCATGATGGCCGCGCGCGGCACGGTCGACGGCCAGCAGGTCATCACCTTCGTCTCCGACGCGACGATCATGGGCGGCGCGATGGGTGTCGACGGCTGCCGCGTCGTCGTCGACGCCTACGAGCTCGCCCTCGCCGAGCAGCTGCCGATCATCGGCCTGTGGCACAGCGGCGGCGCCCGTCTGCCCGAGGGCGTCGTCTCGCTGCACGCCGTCGGCCTGATCTTCGCGATCATGACCCGCGCGAGCGGCAAGATCCCCCAGATCTCCATCGTCATCGGCGCGGCTGCCGGCGGCGCCGCGTACGGCCCCGCGCTCACCGACGTCGTCATCCTCGCCCCCGAGGGCCGGATCTTCGTCACCGGGCCCGACGTCGTGCGCTCCGTCACCGGCGAGGCCGTCGACGCGCTGCGCCTCGGTGGGCCCGAGCCGCACGGGCGTCGCTCCGGTGTCGTCCACGTCCTCGCGAGCTCCGTCGACGACGCCTTCGCCCGGGGCCGCGCCATCGCGCGTCTCATGGACCCGGCGACGCAGGGCGAGTTCGACGTCGACGGCGTCGAGGACCGCGACCTCGCGGCCTCGCTGCCCGAGTCGGCCAAGCGCGCCTACGACGTGCACTCGCTCGTCGACGACCTCCTCGACGAGGGCACGACGGAGGAGCTCCACGCGCGGTGGGCGCCGAACATCGTCACCGCGCTCGGCCGTCTCGGCGGTCGCAGCGTCGGCGTCATCGCCAACAACCCGATGCGCCTGGGTGGCTGCCTCGACTCCGCCTCGGCGGAGAAGTCGGCCCGCTTCGTGCGGATGTGCGACGCCTTCGGCATCCCGCTCGTCGTCCTCGTCGACGTGCCGGGCTACCTGCCCGGTGTCGGGCAGGAATGGGACGGCGTCGTGCGACGCGGGGCGAAGCTGCTCCACGCCTTCGCCGAGTCGGTCGTCCCGCGCGTCACCGTCGTCACCCGCAAGACCTTCGGCGGTGCCTACATCGCGATGAACTCGCGCTCGCTCGGCGCGACGAAGGTCTACGCCTGGCCCGACGCGCACGTGGCGGTCATGGGCTCGGTCGCGGCCATCCGGATCCTGCACCGCCGGCGCCTGGCCGAGGTCGACGACTCCGAGCGCGCCGCCGTCGAGGAGCAGCTCGCCGCCGAGCACGACCGCCTCTCCGGTGGTCTGCCGCGGGCGGTCGAGATCGGCGTCGTCGACGAGATCGTCGAGCCGACCGGGACCCGCTCCGCGGTCGTCGCCACCCTCGCCGCCGCCCCCGCGGCCCGTGGGCAGCACACGAACATCCCGCTCTGAGGCCTCAGCTTTCCCGCCCAGGGCGGGAAAGCTCGACCTCGGGAAAGAACATTTCCTTCCCGAGGTCGAAGGTACTTGCCCGAGGTGACTGGGACGGGTGACTCAGGGCATGGCGAAGGGGTGCGCCGCGGGGAGGATCCGCGGCGTACCCCTTCGTCATGGGCGAATGAGGTCAGCCGACCTTGTGCAGCCAGCGCACGGGTGCGCCCTCGCCGGCGTGGCGGAAGGGCTCGAGCTCGGCGTCCCACTGGCTGCCGAGGAGCTCGTCGAGCATGTCCTCGACGGCCTCCCCTGCGCCCTGGGCGAGGGTGAGGACCTCACGGAGGCGGTTCTCGTGGATGACGGTGTCGCCGGAGGCAGAGATCGTCGCGTGATGGATGCCCAGGCTCGGGGTGTGCGACCAGCGTGACCCGTCGACACCGGGGCTCGGCTCCTCGGTCACCTCGTAGCGCACGCCCTCCCACCCGCGCAGGGCGGAGGCCAGGGCCGCGCCGGTGCCCGGCAGACCCGTCCAGGAGACCTCGGCACGACGAAGCGAGGGGCCCAGCGGCTGCTCGGTCCACTCGAGGGCCACGTCACGCCCGAGAGCAGACTCCAGCGCCCACGTGATGTGGGGGCAGAGCGCCGTCGGGGTGCTGTGGATGAACACCACTCCACGCGTTGCGATCGACATCCGTTCCTCCTTGTGTGCGATGGACGTCTTCCCCACGGCCAGGGCACTGCTCGGAGATGGATGCGCTCGATGCGCGGTGGTGGTGCATAGATATGAGACGGCCGCAGCCGTCTGTTTGGGCTCATCATGCCCCATCGGCACCAGGAGCACCACCCCCCGCACCGGGCACTTCTGATGACTCTGGTAGCGCGAGGTCGCACGGGTCACGACTGCCTCACCCGTCACGGCCCGGGGCGAAGGGATCACGGTCCGGGACGACGGTGCGAGCGGACCGGGCCCGGGGGCAGGGGCTCCCGGGCCCGGCCGGCAGGTCAGCTCGCGGTGGAGCTGGCGCTCGGCGACGAGTCCTGCTCGCCCTGAGGCGCCGAGGGCGCCTCCTGCTGGGCGTCGTCGGAGTCCTCGCCGCCCGAGCCCTGGGAGCCAGGGGCCTGGCCGGGTGCTCCGTGGCCGCCCGGGCCACCGGGACCGCCCGGCCCACCGCGCCCGTCACGCTCCTCGACACCCGTGACGATGAAGGAGTCGTCGACCGTGACCTCGACCATCGTGCCGTCCGTGCGGAGCATCATGACGTCGTAGCCGCTGTCACGACCGACGTGCACGCCCTTGACCGCGGCGTCCGTCTCCTTGCCCTGCGCGGCGGTGATCGCCTTGCTCGCAGCGTCGGCGCTCAGCTCGCGGCCGTCGTCGACCGGCGCGGGCCGCTCCCCCTTCGCGCCCTGCTGACCCTGGCTGTCGCCGGAGCCCTGGGTCGAGCTCGTGCTGGACGAACCGGTCGAGGGGCTGTCGTCCGCCGAGGCGAACGAGGCGCCGGCGACGCCGAGGCCGAGGGCGGCCAGGCCGGCCGCACCGATCCCGATGAGCTTCTCCGTCTGCATGTGTGTCTCCTTCCGTCGGGGATGTGGAGATCCCACGCTCGCCGCGCGACGTAGGCCCGACCTCGGGCGGACCTGTCAGGAGGCTGTCGGTCGGTCGGCGACCTGTGCACGGGCAGGGGCGAAGGGGGCGGTAGCCTGCCCGCGTCACCGCCTCGCGGTGCGGGGCGGTAGCTCAGTCGGTCAGAGCAGCGGACTCATAATCCGTCGGTCCTGGGTTCAAGCCCCAGCCGCCCTACGTCACGACCTGAGCGTCGTAGCCTTGACCCATGCGCCCGCTCCGTCACCAAGAGCGTGAGGACCCTGCCGGCCCCCTCGTCGAACCACCGCTCGGCCCGCCGCCGCAGATCGACGCAGACGGCGCGCCGACGAGGTCGCTGCCGTGATCGAGCTGCCGGAGCTGCACGGCCGACCAGGCCCGACGGCCCCGTGGTGGGAGCGGCGGGCGTCCTGGATCTACGACTGCCTCCTCGGCAGCCTCCTGCCTGATCAAGGCGAGACCGGCATCTCGTACCCCCTCGAGCACGTCCTGCTGGGCACGTTGCACCTGCCCGGAGGCGAGCTCGCCGCCGGCGACCCGTACGTCATGGGGGCCGAGCCGCTCATCTTCAGCCGTCGGCTCGGGGCCGACGTCGTCGAGGTCGTCGCCACGGTGGCCGGCGACGAGCGGATGGCGACCTTGCTCCTCCTGGCTGGGTCGAACCCGGTCTGCGGGTGGGCGATGGCCACGTCGGCAGACGACGACGTCTGCGACCTCGCCGCAGAGGACTACCGGGGATATCCCGTCGACTCGGGCACAGGCGCGCTCGGCAGCCCAGCCGCGATGCGACGGGTCGGTCAGGCCTTGGCCGATGACGCGGGCCGCATGCGGGACCCGCTGTCGGCGGCGATCCACGCCGAGATCGGCACGTGCTCCGGGATGATCGCCTCCCTCGACGAGGGGCCCGCCGCCGTCGCGATCTGCTCATCCGGGTGGGGTGATGGCGACTACCCCACCTGGCTCGGTCTCGATGACACGGGAGCGGTGATGGTCGCGTTCACCGACTTCCTCCTTACCAGCGACCCGTACCAGACGATCGGGCACGAGGACGTCATGCCGATCTCGTGGTGGCGCCGCCTCCTCGGCCGCTAAGATCCCGCCTCGCCGATCAGGAGTCGAAACCCACCCCCGCGACGTCGAGGGCGCGCAGGAGCGGTCCCCGTCGCCCGGTCTGGTCCTCACGCGCCATCGCCGCACGGGTCGCCTGGACCGCCGCGTAGCGCAGCGGCTCTGGCGGGAAGGGGATGGGCTTGTCCCGCACCATCGACAGACCGGTGCGCTCGGTCTCGGCACCGGCGAGGAGGTCGAGCGCCACCGCCGCGCCGAAGCGCGTGGACGCGACCCCCAGCCCGGTGTACCCCATCGCGTAGGCCACGCGGCCGCCGTGCGAGGTCCCGAAGATCGGGGTAAAGCGCGAGGTCGTGTCGATGACCCCGGCCCACCGGTGGCTGATCCGCACTCCCTCCAGCTGGGGGAAGATCTCGAGCAGATGCCTCGCGAGCAGGTCGTGCGACGCCCCCTGCTCGAGCTCGGCGTCGATGCGGCCCCCGTAGTGATAGCTCGCGTCGTACCCGCCGAAGAGGATGCGGTCGTCGGCGGTGAGCCGGTAGTAGTGGAACTGGTTGCCCGCGTCGGTCAGCCCCTCGCGCCCGTGCCACCGCAGGGACGCGAGCTGCTCGCCGCTCAGCGGCTCGGTCATGAGGACGTGGTCGTAGACGGGGATGACCCACGCGCCGACCCGCCGCAGCAGCGCGGGGTACGCCCCGGTCGCGAGGACGACCTGGTCGGCGCGGACCGATCCCTCGTCACCGCGCAGCCTCATCCCCGACCCGTCGCGCTCCATCGCCCGCACCGGGCTGCGCTCGACGACCTCGACGCCGCGCTCCCGGGCCGCGGCGGCCAGGCCCCACAGCAGCCGCGCCGGGTCGACGAGACCCACTGTCGGGTCGAGCATGCCGGCGCGGTAGCAGGGCGAGTCGACGCGCTCACGCGCCGCTCGGGCGTCGAGCCAGGTCACGTCGGCACCGTGCTGCCGGTGCAGCTGGTAGCCCTCGCGCAGCGTGCGCACCTGGTGCTCGTCGAGCGCGAGGGTCAGCTCCCCCGGCACGTGGAGGTCGCAGTCGATGCCCAGCCGGGTGACGTCGGCCTGCAGCCCCGCGAAGTTCTGAGCCCCCATCCGCTCGAGGGTCTCGATCTCGTCGGGCCAGCACCCGACCCCCTGGGCCAGCCCGTGGGTGAGCGAGGGAGAGACGAAGCCGCCGTTGCGCCCCGACGCGCCGAAGCCGAGCGGTCCCCCTTCGAGCACGACGACCCGCCGACCCGGGTCCGCCTCCGCGGCCTGCAGGGCCGCCCACAGCCCGGTGAAGCCTCCCCCGACGACCGCGAGGTCGCAGCGCACCTCGCCCCGGAGCAACTCCCCCGGCGAGGGCGCCGGCCGCACCTCGGGGTCGGTCCAGTAGGGCCGGCGGGCAGCCCCGGCGAGGGACTCGTGCTCGGTCGGGCGGTCGGGCATCGCTACTCCTCGGTCGGGTGCGCAGGAGACTACGCCCGCGCCCCCGCACCCGTGCCCAGGGCTCGAGACGACGGGTGACGGTGCGGTCACAACCCCGCCTGACCTGGGCGAAGGGGGAGGCCGTCCCGCACGTGGGGTGCGAGGATGAGGGCCATGCCCAGGGGTCGTCGAGTCGCCGCTGCGCTCGCGGTCCCGGCCCTGCTGCTGGTGAGCGCGTGCAGCCAGGCCGTCGACGTGCCCCCGAGCACCTCGACCCCCACCCCTGGCACGACGACCTCGAGCGACGGGCTGCCGCCGGCGCCCGACCGCCTGCGCGTCGCGATCTCCTTCGACCAGCCCGGCCTCGGCGTCAAGGACGGCGACGACTACTCCGGTCTCGACGTCGACGTCAGCCGCTACGTCGCGCAGCAGATGGGCACCGAGCGCATCACCTTCGTCCAGGCGATCCCCGACCAGCGCGAGACCCTCCTCGCGACCGGTCAGGTCGACATGGTCGTCTCCAGCTACTCGATGACGCCGCAGCGCGCCGAGCAGGTCCGCTTCGCCGGGCCCTACCTCGTCACCGACCAGGAGCTCCTGCTCCCCCGCCGCAGCAGCATCCGCTCGCCGCAGGAGCTCCGGGGCTTCACCGTGTGCGGCGCCGCGGGCTCCTCGGCGACGCAGCGCCTCGTGCGCGACTACACCGGGCTGCACATCGTCGAGGAGAAGAGCGTCGACGCCTGCGTCGACCGGCTGCGCGACGACGAGGTCAAGGCGGTCACGTCCGACACGACGATCCTCGCCGGGTACCTCGAGGAGGAGGACGGGAGCGACCTGCGGCTGTCGGGTCGCCCCTTCGGCCGGGAGTCCTACGGGATCGGGCTGGCCAAGGACGACAGGGCCCTGTGCTACCGGGTGAGCGAGGGGCTGCGCACGATGATCTCCTCGGGCGAGTGGCGCCGGGCCGTCGCCCGCAACCTGCCGAGCGCGAAGGTCATCGGCCGGCAGACCTACCGGCCGCCGCAGGTGCGGTCGTGCACGTCCCCGACCACCCCGTCGCCCTCCGGCTCGAGCACCTCGAGCTGACCCGGCCGGGGCACGACGAAGGCCCGGACGCGATGCGTCCGGGCCTGGTCATGAAGAGCTCCCCCGGTTGGACTCGAACCAACAACCTATCGATTAACAGTCGATTGCTCTGCCAATTGAGCTACAGGGGATCGCGCCTCAGCGCTGCGCCACCATAGCAAGAAGACCGCGAGCGACGAAAACGGCGGTCAGCGCTCGAGGCCGACGTGCTCCGCGAGCCGGGCGAGGGCGTCGTCGACCTGCTCCTTGAGCTCGGGCCGGTCGGGGTCGGCGCCCTCGGAGTAGATGGTCTGCACGCTCAGCGCGCCCGTCGCGAGGTCCTTGCGCAGGACGACCCGGGCCTTGTCGCGACGGTCGACGCCGACGTGCTCGGTGAGCACGACGCTGGCCTGGACGCGCTCACGGAAGGCGTCCGTCACCGGGCCCGGGTCCGGCAGCACCCAGGCTCCCGGCTCACGCCCGTCGACGAAGCTCGCCCAGATCTCGTCGCGCTCGGGACGCCAGCCGCCGCCGTCGACGAGGTGCCACGGGCAGCGCTCGGGCTGCTCGCCGTCGACGACGAGCCGGTAGGTCGTCACGGCGAGCACACCGCCGTCGGCGAGGGCCGCGCTGGCGAGGACCCGCTCCCCCCGCTCGAGACCCTCGGGCTGGGGCTGCTTGTCACGTCGGCGCAGGATGCTCATCGGGTCAGCCCATCACGGATGGCTGCGCGCTGGCGCTCCAGGTCCTGCAGGCGCACCGAGAGTGCGCGCAGCTCGGCCTGGTCGGCCTTGGGGTCGGTGCCCAGGCGCCGCATCGTCGCCATGCCGTCGGCGATCTCGCGGCTCACCTGGCGCTCCCGCACCCGGGCGACGAGCGAGTCGGTGTACGCCCGCGGCGGCAGCCCGCTCGAGGCCTCGAGGACGACGGGCACGGGGGCGACGGCGAGCTCGGCGATGAGCCCGCGCACGGTGAGCGACGCGGCCTCGCCGAGCAGCGCGTGCCAGCCGCCGAGCGAGAGGTCCGGGCGCAGGCCGACCTCACGGATCGCGTCGAGCACGGCCCGGTGCGCCGGGGCGCTGATCGCCTCGGGCTGCCAGTCCTCGATGCCGGACTCGGCGAAGAGGGAGGGGTACTGCAGCACGGACTGGAAGAGCTGGCGCTCGGCGAAGACGACGGGGTCGCGCAGGTCGGGCGCCGGCAGCCCGGCCATCGCCTCCGCGCTCGGCTCTGGAGCGGCGGGTGCGGAGCGCTCCTTCGGGCCGGTGCTCGGCTGTGCCGAGACACGGCCGGCGCGCTGGGTCGCGGTGCGCATCTGCTCGACCTCGACACCGACCCATCCGGCGACGGTGCGGATGTACTCCGGGCGCAGCGCGCTGTCGCGGATCGCGTTGATGATCGGGGCGACCGCCGTCATCGCGCGCACGCGACCCTCCGCGGTCGTGAGGTCGAAGCGCTCGAGCGTCGTGCGCACCGCGAACTCGAACATCGGGACCGCCGACTCGACGAGGTCGCGCACCGCGGCGTCCCCCTCGCGCAGCCGCAGGTCGCACGGGTCCATGCCTTCACGGGCGACCGCGACGAAGGACTGGCTGGCCCAGCGCTGGTCCTCGCCGTAGGCCTTCATCGCGGCCTTCTGCCCCGCCGCGTCGCCGTCGAAGGTGAAGACCACCCGCGCCGGCGACATGTCGGCCTCGTCGCGCATGATCCGCCGGAGCATCTTGATGTGGTCGACACCGAAGGCGGTGCCGCACGTCGCCACGGCCTGCTCGACCCCGGAGAGGTGGGCCGCCATGACGTCGGTGTAGCCCTCGACGACGACGGCCTTGCGCTCGGTCGAGATGGCCTTCTTCGCGAGGTCGAGCCCGTAGAGCACCTGGCTCTTCTTGTAGATCGCCGTCTCGGAGGTGTTGAGGTACTTCGCGTTGATCCGGTCGTCCTCGAAGAGGCGCCGGGCGCCGAAGCCGAGGGTGTCGCCCGTCGTGTCCCGGATCGGCCACAGCAGACGGCCGCGGAAGCGGTCGTAGAGGCCCCTCGAGCCCCGCCCGCTCAAGCCGGCGGCGACGAGCTCCTCGTCGGTGAAGCCGCGTCCGAGGAGGTGGCGGGTCAGCTCCTCGCCGCCGCGGGGTGCGTAGCCGATGCCGAAGCGCTCGGCGTCGGGGCGCATGAAGCCGCGCTGGCGCAGGAAGTCGCGACCGGCTCGCCCTTCGCTCGTGTCGACGAGCATCTGCTGGTACCACTGCTCGGCCGTGCGGTTGGCCTCGACGAGCCGGGAGCGCTTGCCGATGCTCTCGCCGCGGCGCGGCGCACCGCCCTCCTCGTAGCGCAGCTCGAGGCCGAGCTTGCCGGCGAGCCGCTCGACGGACTCGGTGAAGGTGAGGTGGTCGACCTTCTGCACGAAGTCGAGGACGTCTCCCCCTTCGCCGCAGCCGAAGCAGTGATAGCTGCCGACGGACTCGCGCACGGTGAAGGACGGGGTCTTCTCGTCGTGGAAGGGGCACAGCCCCTTCATCGCGCCGACCCCGGCGGGGCGCAGCGTCACGTGCTCACGGACGACGTCGGTGATCGACGAGCGCTCCTTGACGGCCGTGACGTCCTTGGCCCTGATCCTGCCTGCCACGCGTGCACCTCCTGCGGTCGAGGTGAGTCTAGGTGCCGCGGCGAAGGGGGCGCTCAGAGCGGCCTCGGCGCACGGAGGTGACGACCGGGCCGCGATGACCTGAGTCCCGCGCTCGGGCCGGGATCGTCGCGGCCGACCGGGAAGTCTCTGTGTGACCGGGACACGTCTCGGTCATGGGCGGGTGTCCCGGGCCGGGTGCGTCGTCCCGGGCACGGACGGGTTCCCCGGACGCCGTCCCGAGCGGCACCCCTGTCGCGGCGAAGGGGGCGCTCAGAGCCGGGCGTGGAGGGCGAGCGCCCGGACGTCCGTGAGCCCGGCCACCTGGTCGACGACGACCCGCAGCCGTGCCGCGTCGTCGGCCGCGGCGTCGTGGTCGGCCCCCAGGTCGGGGTCGAGACGGCTTCGTGGGTCGGCGGCGAACCACTCGACGAGGTCGCCGACGACGACCCGCTGGCGCACGTAGACGTCGGCGCGCTCGCTCGCGTGCATGACGAAGTGGGCGGCCATCCCCTTGAGCACCGCGACCTCAGCGCGGCTGTCGTCGGGCACGACGAGCGAGGCCGCGTAGCGGGTGAGCGGGCCCGGGCCGTAGCGCTCGCGGGTCGCCTCCTCGGCGGCCTGGACGAAGCGGCCGACGAGCCGCGAGGTCATGTCCTTGAGCCGGGCGAGCGCCTCGCGGCTGCCGTCGAAGTGCAGCGGCACGAGGCCCTGGTCGGTGAGCCGGGCGAGCGCGGCCTCGACCTCGTGTGCCGGCAGGTCCGCGGCGTACTCGCCGTGGGCGGCGGCGAGCACCGAGTCCGAGCGGGCGGTGTCGCGCAGGGCCGCGGGGTCGAGCTGGCCGCAGGCGACGGCGTCCTCGACGTCGTGCACGGAGTAGGCGACGTCGTCCGACCAGTCCATGACGTCGGCCTCGAGGCAGCGCACCCGCGGCGCGGCGCCACCGCGCAACCAGCCGAAGACCGCGACGTCGTCGCCGTACGCGCCGTACTTCGGTCCGGGGCGCGGGCCGTCGTCGCGGGTCCAGGGGTACTTCGTCGCGGCGTCGAGGCTCGCGCGGGTGAGGTTGAGCCCGGCGGGCCGGCCGTCGGGGTGGACCCGCTTGGCCTCGAGCCGGGTGAGGATCCGCAGGGTCTGCGCGTTGCCCTCGAAGCCGCCGATGCCCGCGGCGATCGCGTCGAGCGCGCTCTCCCCGTTGTGGCCGAAGGGGGGATGCCCGAGGTCGTGCGCGAGGCAGGCCACCTCGACGACGTCGGCGTTGCAGCCCAGCGCCCCGCCGAACTCCCGGCCGATCTGAGCGACCTCGAGGGTGTGGGTCAGCCGGTTGCGCACGAAGTCGTCGCTCGCCGGCTGGACGACCTGGGTCTTCGCCGCGAGCCGGCGCAGGGCGGCGGAGTGGATGAGCCGCCCCCGGTCGCGCGCGAAGTCGTCGCGATCGGCGCGCTTGTGCACGGGGTCCTCGGCCACCCAGCGCTCACGATCGGCCTCGGCATAGGTCACGGGGGGAGCCTACGGGTGCGCGACGTCCACGCCGCCGGGCCTCAGAGGCCGTCCTGGGCGCCCCGGGCCCGGCGCACCCAGGCCGGCTCGGTGCCGTAGCGCTGCGTGCGGATGAGCCGACCGGCGGCGCAGTCGGCGACGAGCTCGCCCATCCGCCGCTCGCGGGTGGCCTCCTGCTTCGCGCCGAGCACCCAGTGGGTGGCCTGCTTGCGGTACCCCGGCGTCGCCTCGGCCCAGAAGGCCCGGGCACGGGGCTCTGCCTCGAGACGGGCCGCGTATCCCTGCGGCAGCTCACCGGCCTCGACCTCGTAGGTGTAGATCGCCGTGCGGTCCTCGCGCCGCCGCTCGAAGGCCGCCTCGCCCGCCGGCGTCATCAGCCCCTGCTCGCGCAGCCGCTCGACGTGAGCGACGTTGACCGCGCTCCACGTGCTGCTCGCGCGACGGGGCGTCCAGCGCTGGCGCCGCGAGTCCTCGTCGACCCGCTCGCTCACGCTGTCGATCCACCCGAAGCACAGGGCGACCGGCACCGCCTCCGCCCAGGTGATGCCGCGGTCGGGGACGTGCTTGCCGCGCAGCCCCATCCACAGCTCGCTCGCGCTGTCGTGGTGCTCCTCGAACCACGCCCGCAGCTCGGCCGCGTCGGCGAAGTAGGTCGCCGGTCGCTCCGGCGTCCCCCCAGGGCGGCCGGGCGCCCCCTTCGCCCCCGACGTCATCTCAGCCGCCGCTCACCGACAGCTCGGCCTGAGAGACCTGGGCGGCCTGGTCGGCGTCGAGCTCGCGGCTGCGCAGCCAGCCCTCCGGGAGGGCGACGGTGCGCGGGGAGCCGGCGCGGCCGCGGGGCCCGTCGGCGGCCTCGGCGGGCCAGGGCACGTCCGGGTCGAGCGTCGCGATGAGGTCGTCGAGCGCGGCGAGCGAGTCGACGAGCGCGAGCTGGTTGCGCACGCGCGAGCCCGCCGGGAAGCCCTTGAGGTACCAGGCGATGTGCTTGCGGATGTCGCGGCAGCCGCGCAGCTCGTCGCCGTCGTAGAAGTCGACGAGGTGCTCGGCGTGCAGGCGCAGCGTCGCCGCGACCTCGCCGAGGGTCGGTCGGACGCGAGCGCTCGAGCCGGCGAAGGCGGCCGCGAGATCGGTGAAGAGCCACGGCCGGCCCAGGCAGCCGCGGCCGACGACGACGCCGTCGCAGCCGGTCTCGCGGACCATCCGCAGGGCGTCGTCCGCCGACCAGATGTCGCCGTTGCCGAGGACCGGGACCTGCGTGATCGTCTCCTTGAGCAGCCGGATCGCCGACCAGTCGGCCTGGCCGGAGTACGCCTGGGACGCGGTGCGGCCGTGCAGCGAGATCGCCGCCACCCCCTCGTCGACGGCGATCTGCGCGGCCTCGAGGTAGGTGAGGTGCTCGTCGTCGATGCCCTTGCGCATCTTCACCGTCACCGGGATGTCGCGGCGCGAGCCCTCCTCGACGGCGGCGGCGACGATGGAGCGGAAGAGGTCGCGCTTCCACGGCAGCGCCGCTCCCCCGCCCTTGCGCGTCACCTTCGGCACCGGGCACCCGAAGTTGAGGTCGATGTGGTCGGCCCGGTCCTCCGTGGCGATGATGCGGGCGGCCAGCCGGGTGGCACCGGGGTCGACGCTGTAGAGCTGGACGCTGCGCGGGTGCTCGTCCGGGTCGTGCTCGAGCAGCCGCATCGTCTCGGGCGAGCGCTCGACGACCGCGCGCGAGGTGACCATCTCGTTGACGTACAGGCTGCTCGCCCCGTCGGCCCCGCCGGCGACGTGACCGGCCGCGCCGTAGCGCCGGCACAACCGGCGGAAGGCGACGTTGGTGATGCCGGCCATCGGCGCGAGGACCACCGGCGAGGTGATCGTGTGGCGGCCGAGGCGAAGGGGTGGCAGCACCGGCGACGCGACGGCCGGCGTCGCGGGCGGCGCGGTGCGGGGCGAGGTGGTGGTGGGAGCGCTCATGACCACCCCAGTGTCCCACCACCGGCGGACAGCCCCTCCCCGCCGGCTCACAGCACCGGCGAGCCGACCATCTCCCCCACCGCCGGCTGCGACCCCGGCGGTGGCTGCCCGAGGACCTCGGTGACCCGCCACGTCGTGCCGGTGTGGACGTCCCACACGAGGACCCAGGTGCCCAGGGCGGAGCGCGAGAGGAGGAGCAGCTGGTCGGCCGGGCCCCAGTCGAGCGGGACGAGGCCGCCCATGACGGTGCTGTCGTCGGCCGCGGCGAGCACCCGCGGACGGGGCGAGGCGTCGACCTGCACGGCGTAGATGCCCTGGTAGCTGCCGTCGAGCTGGGCGGTGGCCCACTGCGGCAGCCAGATGCCGGCCGCCGACCACCCGGCGATGTCGCTCACCGTCTCGCCGTGCACGCCGCCGACCGGACCGGGCATCGTCTCGCCGCCGACGAGGTCGCCCGTGCCGGCGTAGGAGGAGCGCTCGAGCCGGCCGTCGGGACGCAGCACGAGCTCCTCGGGGGCCGGGCTGACCTGGGGGTCTGCCCGCCGCACGCGCGAGCCGGTGATCCGCCACGTCGACTCCCCGCGCACGATGATGTCGCCGTTGCCGGCCCACCCGAGGCTGCTCAGCCGCTCGTCGGGCACCGGGATGTCCCGGGTGCGCCCGGCGGCCACGTCGACGAGCACCACCCGCCCGGGCTGGGGCACGGCGACCCTGTCCCGGTCGGGGTGGATCATGTCGCCGGTGAGCACGAGCGGCTCCCCGACGACCTGGCTGGTCAGCAGCTCCTCCACCTCGACGTAGGGCGTCGGCGTGCCCGTGAGGCGCAGCACGAGGTGCGCCCGGTGGCGGCCCTGGACGCGGCGCAGGGCGGCGGCGCGCACCGGCTGCGAGAGCCCGCCCTGCGGCAGCCCGGAGATGTCGGCGCCCGCGGTCCAGCCCAGCGTCGCCCCGAGGCCCAGGCTGCCCGGGTCGGGGTACCGCGGCAGGTCGCCCAGCTGCTCGGCCGGGACGAGCCGGTCGACCTGAGCGCCGCCGAGCACGACCGGGCGGCCCGGGCCCTCGGAGGTCGACGTCGGTGCCGGCACGGGCTCGACCGCCGCGTCGGGCCCGAGGGCGAAGCCGACGCCGAGCACGGCGACGACGGCCGCCGCGACGACCGCCCCGCGGCGCCGCCCGGCCCGACGACGGGTCGTCGCGGTGCGCCACGCGCTGTCGACGAGGGCGTCGAGGTCGGACGTGGCGGGAGGGGGCGTCATCCGCGAGCCCGGGTGGGTCCGGTGCCGGTGCATGGCGCGCCGCGCGTACGCGAGGGGCTCCTCGTGGCGCAGCACGCCCCAGCGCACGGCCACGAGGACGAGGGCCTCGTGCACGTCGACGCGGGCCTGCTCCTCGTCGACCCGGCCGTGGCCGGCCTCGCGCAGCAGCCCGGCCACGCTGGAGCGCGCCCAGCTGACGAACTCCTGCTCGTCTCGCGACGGCCCACCCATGGCACCGACCTCCCGTCCGCCCTCGTGCGGCGCGACCTCTCGTCGCCAGGATGGACCCTGCACCTGCGCCCGCGCAGCCGGTCCGATCTCGGTCCGGCCTCAGACGCGGCCGCGCAGCAGGGCGTAGCGGTAGACCCTCGGCTCGAGGTAGCGGTCGAAGACCCACAGCCAGGTCCTCGGGACGGTGAGATCGGGTCGGCGCACGGTGGGCTGAGGGGTGCCATCGCGGTCCATCTCGGCGAGGAGCAGCCGGCGCCGGTCGGTGGTGATCGGGATGATCGTGTAGCCGTCGTAGCGGCGCAACGGCTCGCCGAGACGGCGGCGGGCGACGTTGTCGGCGAGGACGTCGACCTGCCGACGCAGCGCTCCCCCGGACGGGCGGGTGCGCAGGTCGGCGACGTCACCGAGGGACCACACGTCCGGTGCGCTGCGGTGCGCCATCGTCTCGGGGTCGACGTCGACGAGCCCGTGCTCGCCACCGGCGAGACCGGCCAGCCAGGACGGCCCCCGGTAGTGCGGGACGACGACGGCGTGGTCGACGTCCGCGATCGTCGTCGTGCCCCCGCCGGACGCGACGACGACCTCGCGGGTGGCGCCGTCGAGCGACGCGACCCGGGCGTCGTGGTGCACCTGGACGCCGAGCCTCTCGAGCCGGGTGGTGAGCGTGCCGTCGACGAAGGGGAGGTCGAGGACCGACGCGAAGGGGGTGACGAGATGGATCTCGACGTCGCCGAGGACCCCTTCGCGCCGCCAGTGGTCGGCCGCGAGGAAGAGGGGCTTGAGCGCCGTGCCACCGCACGGCGCCGGCTCGGGCGGGATGCTCAGCACGACCCTGCCGCGGCGAAGGGGGCGCAGCGCCTCCCAGGTGCGCTCGGCCCGTTCTTCGAGGTGCGGGGTGCTCGCCCAGCCCGATGCGAGAGCCGTCTCGAGACCCTCGACCGCGCCGAGGTCCTCCTCGAGCCCGGTCGCGACGACGAGGTCGGTGTAGCCGACGCGCTCCCCCTTCGCCGTCTCGACCTCGTGGAGGTCGGGATGCACGGCGACCGCCCGGTCCCGCAGCCACTGCACGCCCGAGGGCATGACGGCGTGCGTCGTCAGGGTGAGCTCGTCGAGGCGCGCCTGACCGCCGCCGACGTAGTTGAGCATCGGTCGGTAGAGGTGGGTCGCGGAGGGGGCGACGACGAGGACGTCTCGGCAGCCGACCCGGCGCAGCCGGGCGGCCAGCGAGATGCCGGCGTTCCCTCCCCCGAGGACGACGACGTCGTGGTGCCGGCTCATGGGGCGGACGCTACCCGCGCGACCGGCGGCTGCGGGGCCTCAGGTCGGGCCCCGTGCGCGAGGATGGCCGGGTGACGACCGCCGCACCGCACGCCCGGGTCGACCGGGCCCGTCTGACCCGCTTCGCCTGGCTGGCCATCGCTGCCGCCCTGGTGACGATCGGGATGAAGACCACCGCCTGGCTCGTCACCGGATCCGTCGGTCTGCTCTCGGACGCCGCCGAGTCGGTCGTCAACCTCGTCGCCGCCGTCGGCGCGCTCGTCGCCCTGCGCGTCGCGGCGGCCCCCGCCGACGCGGGCCACCACTTCGGCCACGCGAAGGCGGAGTACCTCTCCGCCGCCCTCGAGGGCGCGATGATCGCCGTCGCCGCGCTCGTCATCATCTGGCAGTCGGTGCTGCGCCTGCTCGACCCCCGGCCGGTGGAGGACGTCGGCATCGGTCTGGCCATCTCGGTCGGCGCGTCGGTCGTCAACGGGCTCGTCGCCGTCGTCCTCCTGCGGGCCAGCCGCCGGCACCGCTCCATCACCCTCACCGCCGACGGCCGGCACCTGCTCACCGACGTCGTCACCTCCGTCGGGGTCGTCGTCGGCGTCGCGCTCGTGTGGCTCAGCGGCGTCGACTGGCTCGACCCCGTCGTCGCGCTGCTCGTCGCGGCCAACATCCTGTGGGCCGGGTGGGGGCTGCTCGACGAGTCGACGAGCGGGCTCATGGATCGCACGATGGACGAGTCCGACAACGTCCGGCTCGCCGAGCTGCTCTCGCGGTGGGCCGACGACGAGGTCCACTTCCACGGCCTGCGCACCCGGGTCGCCGGCCACACCTCCTTCGCCGAGGTGCACGTCCTCGTGCCCGGGGCGTGGGACGTGCGTCGGGCCCACGACCTCGTCGAGGAGGTCGAGGACGCGCTGCGGGCGGAGTACCCCGACCTGCGGGTCTCGACCCACATCGAGCCGCGCGAGGACCCCGCTCCTACGACGACTACGAGCACGAGGTGCCCGTGGCCGGCCCGACACCGACCCCCGGAGGACCCTCATGAGCACGCTGCTCACCCCTGCTGCCCTCGACGCGATGCGTCAGCGCCCCGACGTCGTCGTGCTCGACGTGCAGTACGAGCTGGGCGGCACGCCGAGCGCCCAGCTCTACGCCGCCGGTCACCTGCCCGGGGCGGCGCCGGTCGACCTCGACTCCGTCCTCGCCGGCCCGCCCGGCGCGGGTGGACGGCACCCCCTGCCCGACCCGGAGGTGCTCCAGGAGGGCCTGCGAGCCGCGGGTGTGCGCGCCGAGAGCACCGTCGTCGTCTACGACCAGCGCACCTCGCTGTCGGCCGCCCGGGCGTGGTGGGTGCTGCGCTGGGCAGGCGTCGAGGACGTCCGCGTGCTCGACGGCGGTCTGTCCGCGTGGCGCGACGCCGGGCTGCCGGTGAGCACCGAGCCGGACCCGGTCGAGCCGGGTGACGTCGTCGTGCGCCCCGGGAGCCTGCCGGTCCTCGACGCCGACGGCGCCGCCCGGGTCGCGCAGGAGGGTCTGCTCCTCGACGCCCGCACGCCCGAGCGCTTCCGCGGCGAGAGCGAGCCGATCGACCCGGTCGCCGGGCACGTCCCCGGGGCGACGAACCTGCCCATGGGCGAGCTGGTGCGCCCGGACGGCCGGCTGCTCCCGCCGGAAGAGCTGCGGGAGCGGCTGCACGCCCTCGGGCTGCACGCCTCCGACGCGACACCCGTCGGCACGTACTGCGGCTCGGGCGTCACCGCGGCGCACACGGCGCTCGCCCTCGCCGAGATCGGGGTGACCGCCGTGCCGTACATCGGCTCGTGGAGCGAGTGGGTGTCCGACCCCGAGCGGCCCGTCGCCACCGGCGCCTGAGCGGGGGAACCACCCGCTCCCCCGCTGCGTCCTAGCCCCGAGGTCGACGGCACGGGCCGTCGCACGAGGATCGGGGTGGGGCAGATGAGCGGGATCTCCAGCAGCATGCGCGGGGCGGTCGTGACGCTCGCCGTCGTGGTCGGGCTCGCGCTCGCCTACGTCGTCGGCACGAGCAGCGCGCAGGCCGACGAGCCGGACCCGGCAGGCCCGGCGAGCAGCGAGACGATCACCATCCGTGGCTCGGGGAGCACGAGCGTCGTGCCCGACGAGGTCCACTTCGACCTGTCGGTGACGACCCGGGCCGAGGGCCTCGACGACGCGCTGAGCCGCTCGAGCGCCGAGCTGTCGACGGCCGTCGACGCCCTCGTCGACCAGGGCGTCGCCCGCGAGGACGTGCGGACCACCGGCGCCCAGATGCGCCCGACCTACCGCCGGGTCAAGGGGCAGGCGCCCGAGCCGACGGGCTACTCCGTCACGCAGTCGGTGCGGGTCGAGGTCGCCCTCGACGACGCCGGCGACGCCATCACCGCGGCGACCAAGGACGCCGGCAGGGCGCTGCGCGTCGGCGGGATCCGGCTCGCGGTGAGCGACGAGACGCAGGCGACGAAGGAGGCGCGCGACGAGGCGATGGCCGACTCGCGCGCGACCGCCGAGCAGTACGCGAAGGCGTCCGGGCGCCGGCTCGGGAGGGCCACGAAGATCGTCGAGCCCCGCGGTGACCGGGGCGTCTTCGAGGCGCAGTCGCTCAGCAGCGCCGACGCGAGCACCGGCAGGGCCTTCGCCCTCTACGCCGGCGAGCAGGACCTCACCGTCCAGGTCGAGGTGGTCTGGGAGCTCCTCTGAGACGACGCAGCGCCCCCGGCCTGGTGGCCGGGGGCGCTGGCTGTCGTGCGGTGCGGCTCAGCAGCCGAGGAGCTTGGGGGCGAGCCAGGACTCGACCTGGTCGATGCTCACCCGCTCCTGGCGCATCGAGTCGCGCTCGCGGATCGTCACCGCGTCGTCCTCGAGGGTGTCGAAGTCGACGGTGATGCAGTACGGCGTGCCGATCTCGTCCTGGCGGCGGTAGCGCTTGCCGATCGCCTGGGCGTCGTCGAAGTCGACGTTCCAGCTGCGGCGCAGCTGGGCGGCGAGGTCGCGGGCCTTGGGCGAGAGGTCGGCGTTGCGCGAGAGCGGGAGCACCGCGGCCTTGACCGGCGCGAGGCGGTGGTCGAGGCGCAGCACGGTGCGGGTGTCGACCCCGCCCTTGGCGTTGGGCGCCTCGTCCTCGGCGTAGGCGTCGACGAGGAAGGTCATGAGCGAGCGCGACAGGCCCGCTGCCGGCTCGATGACGTACGGCGTGTACTTCTCGCCGGAGGCCTGGTCGAAGTAGACGAGGTCGGTGCCCGAGTGCTCGCTGTGGCTCTTGAGGTCGAAGTCGGTGCGGTTGGCGATGCCCTCGAGCTCGCCCCACTCGTTGCCGCTGAAGCCGAAGCGGTACTCGATGTCGACGGTGCGCTTCGAGTAGTGCGAGAGCTTCTCCTGCGCGTGCTCGTAGTGGCGCAGGTTCTCGGGCTTGATGCCGAGGTCGGTGTACCAGCGGGTGCGCTCGTCGATCCAGTACTGGTGCCAGTCCTCGTCCTCGCCGGGCTTGACGAAGAACTCCATCTCCATCTGCTCGAACTCGCGCGTGCGGAAGATGAAGTTGCCCGGCGTGATCTCGTTGCGGAAGGACTTGCCGGTCTGCGCGATGCCGAAGGGGGGCTTCTTGCGCGAGGTGCCGAGGACGTTGAGGAAGTTGATGAAGATGCCCTGCGCGGTCTCGGGGCGCAGGTAGTGCAGCCCGGACTCGTCCTCGATGACGCCGAGGTAGGTCTTGAGCATCATGTTGAACTCGCGCGCCTCGGTCCACTGGCCCCGGGTGCCGCAGTCGGGGCAGACGACCTCGGACATCGGCACGTCGTCCGGGTCGAGCTCCTGGCCCTTCTTCGCGGCCTTCTCGGCCACGGCCTCCTGCAGGTGGTCCTGACGGCGGCGCTTGTGGCAGCTGAGGCACTCGACGAGCGGGTCGGTGAAGGTGCCGACGTGCCCGGAGGCGACCCATGTCTCGCGCGGCAGGATGATCGAGGAGTCGAGGCCGACGACGTCGTCACGACCGGTGACCATCGAGCGCCACCACTGGCGCTTGATGTTCTCCTTGAGCTCGACGCCGAGGGGACCGTAGTCCCACGCGGAGCGGGTGCCGCCGTAGATCTCGCCGCAGGGGAAGACGAATCCCCGCCGCTTGCACAGCGAGACGACGGTGTCGACGGTGGAGGTCTGCTTGGCCATGGCGCAAGGCTATCCGGCCGCGAAGGGGGTGCCGACCACCGCCTACGATCGTCGGGTGAGCCCGTCCCAGCCGTCCCCCGAGGTCCCGCGGGACACCGCCGTCGCCCGCGCCACCGCGCCCCTCGTCCGATGGGTGTCGGGGCTGCCGCCGGTCGTGCCCGTCCTCGGCGTCTTCGCCCTCGTCCTGCTCGGTGCGGTCGTGCCCGGCTGGGGCTGGGTCTTCCTCGCCCTCGCGGTGCTCGTCCTCGTCTGGGTGCTCGCCATCAGCTGGCCGCGCCTCACGCCGTCGGAGAAGATGCTCCGCCTCGCGGTCATCGTCTTGTGCCTGGCGATCACCGTCGTGCGAGCCGTCCCGCGCTGACCCGTCGATTTTGACAACCGTTCTCAATTAAGATGAGAATGGTTGTCATGAAGCGCACCGCCCTCCTCGTCGCCCCCCTCCTCGCCCTCGCCGCCTGCGGCAGCGACGGCTCCGACGACGCAGCGGGCGGGGGTGACCGCCTCGAGGTGGTCACCTCCTTCTACCCCCTGCAGTACGCCGTGCAGCAGGTCGGCGGCGACCGGGTCGAGGCGAGCAACCTCACCCGCCCCGGCGCCGAGCCGCACGACCTCGAGCTCAGCCCGAAGGACGTGCTGTCGGTGGCCCAGGCCGACTCGGTGGTCTACCTCGCCGACTTCCAGCCCGCCGTCGACGACGCGATCACCGAGGCCGACGGCACCGCCTTCGACGTGACGAAGGCCGCCCGGCTCGACCTCGCCGCCACCGACGACGGCCACGACCACGGCGGCGAGTCCGCGGAGGAGCACGCGGGCCACGACCACGGCTCGCAGGACCCCCACTTCTGGCTCGACCCGCAGCGCTACGCGGACGTCGCCGACGCGATCGCCGGCGAGCTCGGCCGGGTCGACCCCGACCACGCCGCGGAGTACGAGCAGAACGCCAAGGACATGCGCACCCGGCTCGACTCGCTCGACGCCTCCTTCCGCGAGGGCCTGAAGGACTGCCAGACGACCGACCTCGTCACCTCGCACGCCGCCTTCGGCTACCTCGCCGACGCGTACGGCCTGACCCAGGAGTCGATCACCGGGCTCACCCCCGAGACCGAGCCCAGCGCGCAGGCGATGAAGGACGTCGTCGAGCACATCCGCGAGCACGACGTGCCGACGGTCTACGCCGAGACCCTCGTGCCCAAGGACGTCGCCGAGACCATCGCGAAGGAGGCCGACGCGCAGGTCATGGTCCTCGACCCGATCGAAGGGGTGACCGACGAGTCGTCCGCGCAGGACTACTTCGGCATCATGGAGGCCAACCTCACGACCTTGGAGAAGGGCCAGTCCTGCTCATGAGCTCAGCAGAGCCCACCCCGGTGATTCGGGTGCACGCGGCCTCCTTCGGGTACTCCGAGCGCACCGTCGTCACCGGCGTCGACCTCGTCGTGGAGCGCGGCGAGGTCGTCGCCGTGCTCGGGCCCAACGGGTCGGGCAAGTCGACCGTCGTCAAGGGCCTGCTCGGGCTCGCCGAGACCAGCCGCGGGACCGTCGACCTCTTCGGCACCCCGCGCGAGCACCTCGAGGAGCGCACGCGGGTCGGGTACGTCCCGCAGCGCCACACCCTCGCCTCGACCGTCTCGGCGACCGTCGAGGAGATCGTCGCGACCGGCCGTGTCCCCCGCGTGCCGTGGTGGGCGCCGTGGCGGGCCCTGGCTCCCGAGCACCGCACGGCCGTCCGCGAGGCGATCGAGGTCGTCGGCCTGAGCGAGCAGCGCACCCACGAGGTCTCGACCCTCTCGGGCGGCCAGCAGCGCCGGGTGCTCATCGCCCGGGCTCTCGCCGCCGGACCCGAGCTCTTCGTCCTCGACGAGCCGACCGCCGGCGTCGACGTCGGCAACCAGCGGGTGCTCGCCGCCGTGCTGCGACGCCTCGTCGAGCGGGGCGCGACCCTCGTCGTCGTCACGCACGAGCTCGACGCCCTGCGCGACCTGGTCACCCGGGCCGTCGTCGTGCGCGACGGCGCGATCGCCTACGACGGGCCACCCTCGGCGCTCGACGACCTCGGCCACGTGCACCACCACCACGACGACGAGCTCGACCACGAGCCCGACCCCTCGCTCACCGGCGAGATCATCGCCCCCAGGAGGCGTGCATGAGCGACCTGCTCTCCCTGGACTTCATGCGCAACGCGCTGCTCGCGGCGCTGCTCGTCGGCGCTGCCGCGCCGCTCGTCGGGGTCTTCCTCGTCCAGCGGCGCATGTCGCTCATCGGCGACGGCCTGGGCCACATGGCCCTGGCCGGTGTCGGGGTCGGCGTGGTCACCTCGACCTCCCCCGTGTGGACCGCGCTCGTCGTCGCCCTCGTCGCGGCGGTGCTCATCGAGCTGCTGCGCTCGTACGCGCGCACGGGCGGCGACCTCGCGCTCGCCGTGATGTTCTACGGCGGCATCGCCGCCGGCGTCGTGCTCATCGCGCGTGCGCCGGCGGGTGCCCCGGTCAACCTCAACGGCTACCTCTTCGGCGCGATCAACACGGTCTCGCGCGCCGACCTCGTCGCCTTCGCCGTGCTCTCCGCCGTCGTCGTCCTCGTGACGACGGTGCTGCGCGGCCGCTTCTTCGCCGTGGCGCAGGACGAGGAGTACGCACGGGCCGTCGGCCTGCCGGTCGTCGGCACCAACGTCTTGCTCGCCGCGCTCACCGCCCTCACCGTCGTCGTCTCGATGCGCGTCGTCGGCCTGCTGCTCATCAGCGCGCTGATGATCCTGCCCAACGCGGCCGGTCAGCAGCTCGGGCGCAGCTTCCGCGGGGCCCTGCGGTGGGCCGTCGTCATCGGCATCGGGACGAGCGTCGGCGGGGTCGTCGCGAGCTTCTACGCGGACACCCCCTCCGGTGGCACGATCGTCCTCCTGCTCATCGCGATCTTCGTCCTCGCCGCGGCCGGCGGCGCGGCGGCGCGCACCCTGCGACGGCGCCGGGCGGCTCCTGCCGGGCACCCGCACGAGCACGTGCACTGGGACGAGTGCGGCCACGAGCAGGTGCTGCACGGCGACCACGTCGACTACGTCCACGACGGGCACCGTCACGCCGCGCACGGCGACCACTGGCACGAGCACGGCGACCACGAGCACGAGCACGGCGACCACGAGCACGACCACCGCGGTGACGACGCCCGCGACCACGAAGGGGCACGATGAGCACACCAGCACGCAGGCCGACCCGCCAGCGGGTCGCCGTCGCCGAGGCGCTGTCGCGCTCCCAGGCCTTCGAGTCCGCGCAGGAGCTGCACACCCGGCTGTCGACCGCCGGCGAGCGGGTGGGCCTCGCGACCGTCTACCGCGCCCTGCAGGCGATGGCCGACGACGGCGACGTCGACGTCGTGCGCACCGACGAGGGCGAGTCCCTCTACCGCCGGTGCAGCACCGGGCACCACCACCACCTCGTGTGCCGTGAGTGCGGTCGGGCCGTCGAGGTCGAGGGGCCGACGGTGGAGCGCTGGGCCGACCGGGTCTCCGCCGAGCACGGCTTCACCCAGGTCGAGCACACCCTGGAGATCTTCGGGCGCTGCGCGGACTGCTCGCGCGGCTGACCCCTTCGCTCAGCCGTCGACCGCGTCGACCGCTCCCCCGTAGCGCCGGTCGCGCCGGGCGTAGGTCTCGATCGCCTGCCACAGGTGGCGGCGGTCGTAGTCGGGCCACAGCGTGTCCTGGAAGACCATCTCGGCGTACGCGCTCTGCCACAGCAGGAAGTTGCTCGTGCGCTGCTCGCCGCTGGAGCGCACGAAGAGGTCGACGTCGGGCATCCCCGGCTCGGGCAGGTAGCGCGCGATCGTGCGCTCGTCGATGCCGTTGCCCTTGAGCCGGCCACGACGCACGTCCTCCGCGATGCGCTGCACGGCATCGGCGATCTCGGCCCTGCCCCCGTAGTTGACGCAGAAGTACAACGTCATCGCGTCGTTGTCCTTCGTCATCTCCTGGGCGATCTCGAGCTCCTTGATGACCGAGGCCCACAGCCGCGGGCGCCGGCCGACCCAGCGCATCCGCACGCCCCACGCGTGCAGCTGGTCGCGACGGCGCCGGATGACGTCGCGGTTGAAGCCCATGAGGAAGCGCACCTCGTCGGGCGAGCGGCGCCAGTTCTCCGTCGAGAAGGCGTACGCCGACAGATGGGTCACCCCGATCTCCAGCGCCCCGGCGACGACGTCGAGCAGCGCGCCCTCGCCGGCCTCGTGCCCCTTCGTGCGGGGCAGCCCGCGCTCGTTGGCCCACCGGCCGTTGCCGTCCATGACGACGGCGACGTGACCGGGCACGAGCTCGGCCGGGACCGGCGGCGCGGTGACCCCGGTCGGGTGCGCGAAGGGGGTCTCGTACCGTCTCGTCGTCATCGCGTCCTCGTCATCGGGTCGTCGGGGGCGGGCGCCCTCGGGGGCTGGGGGGTGCGGTCGACCAGGCCGAGGGAGCGCACGCCCCGCTCGAGGTGCCACTGGAGGAAGGCGGCGGTCAGGCCGCTCGACTCGCGCCGCGCCGGCATCGGCGAGGCGTCGGCATGGGCCCAGTCGCCGGCGAGGAGCGAGGCCATGAGCGCCGTCGTCGCCGGCGCGGGTGCGCTCGCCCCCGGCGTGCGGCACTGCGAGCAGACCGAGCCGCCCGCGGCGATCTGGAAGGCGCGGTGCGGGCCGTCGGCGCCGCACCGGGCGCAGTCGTGCAGGCTCGGCGCCCAGCCCGCGACGGCGAGAGCGCGCAGCAGGTAGGCGTCGAGGACGAGCGAGGAGTCGTGCTCGCCGGCCGTGAGTGTGCGCAGCGCCCCGCACAGCAGGTGGTACTGCTGGACGCTGACCTCGTGCTCCTCCGTGAGCCGGTCGGCGGTCTCGAGGATCGCGGCGGCCGCGGTCCAGTCCGAGTAGCGGCTGGCCAGGGTGTGGCCCCACGAGTCGACGCCGACCGCCTGGGTCACGGTGTCGAGATTGCGACCCTCGTAGCACTGGACGTCGACGTGCATGCCCGGCTCGAGGCGGGCGCCGAAGCGGGACTTCGTGCGGCGGACCCCCTTCGCCACCGCGCGGACCTTGCCGCGACCGCGGGTGAGCATCGTGATGATGCGGTCGGCCTCGCCGAGCTTGTGCGTGCGCAGCACGACACCGGTGTCTCGGTACAGGGGCATGCGTCCATTGTCCTACGAGCCGCCGACGGCGCCCGCCGCCGCGCCGCACCTCGTCGCTGGTCGAGGTGCGAGGGCGCTCAGCGCCCGAGCCTCGAGACCACCCGCGCCGTGAAGGGGTCGCGCAAGCACCTCGAACACCTGTTCGATGCACTTGCTATCCTCGTCTCGTGAGCGCGCTGCAGCCCAGCCTCTTCGACGACGCGGAGCGGCCGACCCTCGCCCCGGTCGACCCGCGCCGCACGACGCTGGACCGGGGGGCGTGGGTCGACCTGCACCCGGGCTGGGTGAGCGGGGGCGACACGGTGCTCGACGACCTCGTGCGTGACGTGCCGTGGCACGCCGAGCGCCGCCAGATGTACGACCGCGTGCTCGACGTGCCCCGCCTGACGAAGTTCTACGGCGAGCACGAGCCGCTCCCCCACCCCCTCGTCGCGCAGGCGCGCACCGCCCTCAGCGCGCACTACCGCGACGAGCTGGGCGAGGACTTCGTCACGGCGGGCCTGTGCCTCTACCGCGACGGGCGCGACTCCGTCGCCTGGCACGGCGACCGCATCGGGCGCAGCCGCGAGCAGGACACGATGGTCGCGATCATCTCCCTCGGCGCGCAGCGTGTCCTCGCCCTGCGCCCGCGCGACGGCGGCCCGTCGACCCGGCTGCCCCTCGGCCACGGCGACCTCGTCGTCATGGGCGGCTCGTGCCAGCGCACGTGGGACCACAGCGTCCCGAAGGCTGCCGCCGTGAGCGGCCCCCGGATCTCGATCCAGCTCCGCGTGCGCGGGGTGCGCTGATCGACGCGAAGGGGGCGTGACCGGATGACCGGTCACGCCCCCTTCGTCGTCGGCCGACGGGTCAGACGGTGTCGCGCTCCGCGCGGTTGACCGCCGAGAGGATCGCGCGCAGCGAGGCCTTGACGATCGACTCGTGCAGGCCGACGCCCCACAGGACGCGGTCGCCGACGGCGCACTCGACGTACGCGGCGGCGCGGGCGTCGCCACCTGCCGACAGCGCGTGCTCGTGGTAGTCGAGGACCCGCACGTCGACGCCGATGGTGCCGAGGGCGTCGGTGAAGGCGTCGATCGGGCCGTTGCCGCGGCCGTGGACTGTGATCTCGCCGCCGCCGTCGGTGAGCACGGCCTCGATCTGGTCCAGGCCGTCCTCGCTGCCCGAGATCGTCGAGCGCACGGGCGCCAGACGACCCCAGCGGATCTCGGACTCCTCGGAGTGGAGGTACTCGTCGGAGAAGATGCGCCACAGCTCGGCGCCGCTCACCTCGCCGCCCTCGGTGTCGGTCTTGCGCTGGATGACCTGGCTGAACTCGACCTGCAGACGACGCGGCAGCTCCATGGCCCGGTCGGTCTTCAGCAGGTAGGCCATGCCGCCCTTGCCGGACTGGCTGTTGACGCGCACGACGGCCTCGTAGCTGCGGCCGATGTCGTGCGGGTCGATGGGCAGGTAGGGCACGCCCCAGTCGATGCCGTCGGTGTCGGTGCCCGCGGCCTTGGCGCGGCGCTCCATGTCGTCGAAGCCCTTCTTGATGGCGTCCTGGTGGGACCCGGAGAAGGCCGTGTAGACGAGGTCGCCGCCCCACGGGTGCCGCGGGTGCACCGGCAGCTGGTTGCAGTGCTCGACGGTGCGCCGGATCTCGTCCATCTGCGAGAGGTCGACCTGCGGGTCGATGCCCTGGCTGAAGAGATTCATCCCGAGGGTGACGAGGTCGACGTTGCCCGTGCGCTCGCCGTTGCCGAAGAGGCAGCCCTCGATGCGGTCCGCGCCGGCGAGGTAGCCGAGCTCGGCGGCCGCCACCCCTTCGCCCCGGTCGTTGTGCGGGTGCAGGCTGACGACGACCGACTCGCGCCGGTCGAGGTGGCGGATCATCCACTCGATGGAGTCGGCGTAGACGTTCGGCGTGGCCATCTCGACCGTCGCCGGCAGGTTGATGATCATCTTGTGGTCCGGCGTCGGGTCGATGACGTCGATGACCTCGTTGCAGACCCGGACGGCGAACTCGAGCTCGGTGCCGGTGTAGGACTCCGGGCTGTACTCGTAGTAGACGTCGGTGTCGGGGATCGTCTCCTCGAGCTTCTTGCACAGCCGCGCGCCCTGGAGCGCGATGTCGACGATGCCGTCCTCGTCGGTGCCGAAGACGACGCGGCGCTGCAGGACCGAGGTCGAGTTGTAGAAGTGGACGATCGCCTGGCGGCTGCCGGCGATGGCGTCGAAGGTGCGCTCGACGAGCTCGTCACGGCACTGGGTGAGCACCTGGATCGTCACGTCGTCGGGGATGTGCCCGCCCTCGATGAGCATCCGGCAGAAGTCGTAGTCGGTCTGGCTCGCGCTGGGGAAGCCGACCTCGATCTCCTTGTAGCCCATCTTCACGAGCAGCCGGAACATCGTCAGCTTGCGCTCGGAGTCCATCGGGTCGATGAGGGCCTGGTTGCCGTCGCGCAGGTCGACCGCGCACCAGCGCGGGGCCTTGGTCATCACGGCGTCGGGCCACGTGCGGTCCGGCAGCTCGACGCGGATCTGGTCCTGGAAGGGCAGGTACTTGTGGGTCGGCATCCCGGAGGGGGCCTGGGAGTGGATCATCGTCTCTTCTCGTCTCGTCTCGGGTGGGTCGGCCGGACGCACCGAACTCCGCGACGAGGGGGGCCGTCTAGGCCTCGCCGCGGCAGAGAAGGAGGAGTCGCGCCTGCATGGCGACCACCCTAGACCCGCCTGCGCGACGCCACCCAGGGGGTCCCGTACTGCGGACACCCATGGCGAAGGGGGCCCGCCGACATCTCGTCGGCAGGCCCCCTTCGTCGTGGGTACGGCTCAGCGTCAGCGACGCGCGAGCAGCTCCTCGGCGACCTGGACGGCGTTGAGCGCCGCGCCCTTGCGCAGGTTGTCGCCGACGACGAAGAGCACGAGGCCCTTGCCCTCGGGGGCGGCCTGGTCGGCGCGGACGCGGCCGACGAAGACCTCGTCGCGGCCGGTCGCCTCGAGCGGGTTCGGGTGGTCGGTGACGACGACGCCGGGCGCGGCCTCGAGCAGCTCGAGCGCGCGCTCGACGTCGATGTCGCGCTCGAACTCGGCGTGGATCGCCAGGGAGTGGCCGGTGAAGACCGGGACGCGCACGCACGTGCCGGAGACCCGCAGGTCGGGCGCGTGGAGGATCTTGCGCGACTCGTTGCGCAGCTTCTGCTCCTCGTCGGTCTCCAGCGAGCCGTCGTCGACGACCGAGCCGGCGACCGGCACGACGTTGAAGGCCACGGGGACGACGTACTTGTGCGGGGAGGGCAGCGTCAGCGCGCCGCCGTCGACGGCGAGGTCCTTCGGGTCGCCGCTGGCGTACCCGGCGCGCAGCTGGCTGTCGAGCTCGTCGAGCCCGGCACCGCCGGAGCCGGAGACGGCCTGGTAGCTCGCGACGTGGAGGCGGACGAGGCCGGCCTCCTCGTGCAGCGGGGCGAGGACCGGCATCGCGGCCATCGTCGTGCAGTTGGGGTTGGCGACGATCCCCTTCGGGATCGTGTCGAGGTCATCGGCGTTGACCTCCGAGACGACGAGCGGGACCTCGGGGTCCTTGCGCCAGGCGCTGGAGTTGTCGATCACGGTCGCGCCGGCCGCGGCGACCTTCGGCGCCCACTCCTTGCTCGTCGACCCGCCGTTGGAGAAGAGGGCGATGTCGAGGCCCGAGAAGTCCGCCGTCGCGGTGTCCTCCACGGTGACCTCGCCGTCCCGCCAGGGCAGGGTCGTCCCCGCCGAGCGGGCCGAGGCGAAGTACCGCATCTCCTCGACGGGGAAGTCGCGCTCCTGCAGGAGGGCACGCATGACGGAGCCGACCTGCCCCGTGGCACCAAATACACCGATTCGCATGGCACCCAGGATAGGTCGGCTCCGTCGTCGAGCTCGTGAGGGACTACCTCGTGGACATCTCCGAGCTGTCGTCGCGCCCGACGCGCTCGTCGACCGGGCGGTCGACGGGCTCGCCCGAGCCCTGCGGCTCCTGCTCGGAGGAGTCGGTGGTGTCAGGCGTCGGCACGGAGTGACCGATGCCCTCACCGGGCTCGGACTGCTGGATGCGCAGGTTGAAGTCGTCACCGTGGTGGGTGACGCCCTCGACGACTGCCGCCTCGACGGCCGCGACGGCGTACTTGCGCCGCACGACCATCGGGTCGGTACGCAGGTCCTTGAGGAGCGAGACGGCCATGCCGATCATGATGACCACGAAGGGCAGCGCCGCGACGATGGTGATCGTCTGCAGCCCCGCCAGGCTGTCCTCGCCTCCGAGGATGAGCATGATCGCCGCGACGGCACCCGTCGCGACGCCCCAGAAGATCACCGTCTTCTTCGAGGGCTCGAGCGTGCCGTTCTCGCTGAGCGTGCCCATGACGATCGAGGCGGCATCCGCCCCGGAGATGAAGAAGATCGCCACGAGGACCATGACGAGGATCGAGGTGATCGTCGCCAGCGGCATCGTGTCGAGGAGGTTGAAGAGCGTCGCCTCGAGCGACTCGGCGCTCGACAGGCCCGCGCCGTCCTGCTCGGCCTTGATCGCGGCGCCGCCGAAGATCGCGAACCACACGAGCGAGACCGCGCTCGGCACGAGGAGCACGCCGGTGACGAACTCACGGATGGTGCGACCGCGCGAGATGCGCGCGATGAACATGCCGACGAAGGGGGTCCAGCTGACCCACCAGGCCCAGTAGAAGATCGTCCAGCCGCCGAGCCAGGCCTGGATGCCCTCTTCGCCCTGGGCGTCCGAGCGGGCCGAGTACTCCATGAAGTGCTGGAAGTACGTGCCGAGCGTCGTCGGGAGCAGGTTGAGGATGAAGATCGTCGGTCCGACGACGAAGACGAAGAGCGCGAGGACGAGCGCGAGCACCATGTTGGTGTTCGACAGCCACTGGATGCCCTTCTCGATGCCGGAGACGGCGGAGATGACGAAGCAGATGGTGAGGACGACGATGATGCCGACGAGCAGGTTGTTGCCCGTCTCGCCGGTCCAGCCGACGATCTGCGCACCGGTGGCGATCTGCAGCGCGCCCAGGCCCAGCGAGGTCGCCGAGCCGAAGAGGGTCGCGAAGATCGCGAAGCTGTCGATGACCTTGCCCGCGGGGCCGTGGACCCGGCGCTTGCCGAGGATCGGCTCGAAGACCGCGCTGATGGTCAGGCCGCGGCCCTTGCGGAAGACGCCGTAGGCGATGGCGAGGCCGGCGACGGCGTAGATGGCCCACGGGTGCAGCGACCAGTGGAAGAAGGTCGTCGCCATGGCGTTGCGGCCGGCGGCGGGGTTGCCCGCCTCGCCGGTCCCGGGCGGCGGGGTGACGAAGTGGGTCAGCGGCTCCGAGGCGCCGTAGAACATCAGGCCGATGCCCATGCCGGCGGAGAACATCATCGCGATCCACGACACGGTCCGGAACTCCGGGCCCTCGTCGTCGCGGCCGAGCGGGATGCGGCCGTACTTGCTGGCGGCGAGCCAGATGACGAAGAAGACGAAGCCGGTGGCGGTGATGCTGAAGAGCCAGCCGGCGTTCGTCAGCACCCAGGCCAGGCCGGCGTCGGAGGCGCTGGCCAGCGAGGTCGTGCTCACCGCGCCCCACACGACGAAGGCGATGGTGGCCACGGCGGTGACGCCGAAGACGACGGTGTCGAGGCGACCGGGCTGCTCGTGCTCGGGGGCGTCGATGACCGGCTCGAGAGCGGGGTGGTTCGGCTCGACCGGCAGGTCGAGCAGACCGGCGTCCCCGGTCAGGCGGGCCGCTCCTGCGGGGCCGGAGGTGCCGACGCGGCTGCGTGGCGTGCCCTGCTGGACGACATCTCCCCGGCGGGTGGTCTCGTTCTTGTCTGGTGTCTCTTTCACGTCAGTCCGAGGCGGCCGAGGCCGCCCCTCCCTTCGGTTGCGTAACGGTGGCGACGGCCAAGATCGCGCTCGGCCGACCATCCACCATCACCCCTAGGGGTGTCGACGGACAAGTTACGAGGGGGGTCCGTGCAGATCGAGACCCACGTGTGACCTCTCCCCGGGCACTCCCGCAGGGGGCGAGGGGGTCAGAAACCGAGCCGTTGGAGCTGCTTGGGGTCGCGCTGCCAGTCCTTGGCGACCTTGACGTGCAGGTCCAGGTAGACGCGGTGGCCGAGGACCCGCTCGATGCCCTCGCGGGCGGTCGTGCCGACCTCGCGCAGGCGCGACCCGCCGCGCCCGATGATGATCGCCTTCTGGCTCGGCCGCTCGACGAAGACGTTGACCCGCACGTCGGTCATCGGGTCGTCGTCCGGGCGGTCCGCGCGCGGCACCATCTCCTCGACGACGACGGCCAGCGAGTGCGGCAGCTCGTCGCGGACCCCTTCGAGCGCGGCCTCGCGGACGAGCTCGGCGATCATCGTCTCGGCGGGCTCGTCGGTGAGGACGTCCTCGGGGTAGAGCGGCGCGGGGGCGGGCGGCAGCCGCTCCGAGAGCAGCGCGAGCACCTCCTCGACCTGGTCGCCGGCGACGGCGGAGCACGGCACGATCGCGGCCCAGTCGCCGAGCTGGTCGACGGCGATGAGGTGCTCGGCCAGGCGCTGCCGGTCGACGCGGTCGCTCTTCGTCGCGATGGCGACGACGGGCACCCGCTTCGCACGCTGCAGCTCGACGAGCTCGGCGGCGATGTAGCTGTCGCCGGGGCCGATCCGCTGGTCGGCCGGCAGGCAGAAGCCGATGACGTCGACCTCGAGGAGGGTCTCTCGGACGAGGTCGTTGAGCCGCTCCCCCAGCAGGGTGCGCGGCTTGTGCAGGCCCGGGGTGTCGACGAGGATCAGCTGGCTGCCGGGCCGCGAGACGATGCCGCGGATCGTGTGCCGGGTCGTCTGCGGCTTGCTCGAGGTGATCGCGACCTTGTCGCCGACGAGGGCGTTGGTCAGCGTCGACTTGCCGGCGTTGGGGCGCCCGACGAGGCAGGCGAAGCCCGCCCGGTAGGTCGTCTCGTCCGTGCTCGTGCCGTCCTGGCTCATGACGCCTCCTCCTGCTCCTGGTCCTCGCTCGGCTCGGGGAGCCGCTCGACGACGACGCTCGCGACGCGATGGCGTCGCCCGGACATCTTCTCAGCCGTGAGGGCCAGGCCCGCCACCTCGGCGCGGGACCCGACGATCGGCACGCGGCCGGCGATCTTGCCGATGAGACCGCCGACAGTGTCGACCTCGTCCTCCTCGATGCTCACGTCGAAGAGCTCGGCGAGGTCGTCGACGTGCATCGTCGCGGGCACGCGGACGAGCCCGCCCTCCATCGGCTCGACGCCGGGGGTCTCGCGGTCGTACTCGTCGTCGATCTCCCCGACGATCTCCTCGAGGATGTCCTCGATCGTCACCAGCCCGGCGGTGCCGCCGTACTCGTCGACGACGACCGCGGCGTGGGTGTGGTCGCGCTGCATCTCGCGCAGCAGGTCGTCGACCGGCTTGCTCTCGGGGACGAAGGGGGCGGGCCGCATGATCGCGGTGACCGGCAGGGTCGCGCTCTCCGGGTCGGCCGTCACCCGTCGGATGACGTCCTTGAGGTAGAGCAGCCCGACGATGTCGTCGGTGCTCTCGCCGACGACGGGCACCCGCGAGAAGCCGGAGCGGATGAAGAGGTTGACCGCCTTGCGGGCCGTCTTGTCGGCCTCGATGGTGATCATGTCGGTGCGCGGCACCATGACCTCACGGGCGAGCGTGTCGCCGAGGTCGAAGACGGAGTGGAGCATCCGGCGCTCGGTCGCCTCGATGAGCGAGGACTCCCCGGCGAGGTCGACGAGGTCGCGCAGCTCGGCCTCGGAGCGGAAGGGGCCGTCGCGGTAGCCCTTGCCCGGCGTCACGGCGTTGCCGAGCGCGATGAGCAGCCGCGCGACGGGCCCGAGGACCCGGCGCAGGCCGACGACGACCGGGGCGACGGCCAGCGCGACCGCCGTCGAGTGCTGCCGCCCGAGGGTGCGCGGCGAGACCCCGACGATGACGAAGGAGACGAGCACCATGATCGCGATGGCGATGAGCAGCGGGCGCAGCAGCCCGTCGAGCGCCTCGACGGCCGCCACGGCGACGAGCACGCCGGCCGTGGACTCGGCCATCGCGCGCACGAAGTTGAGCACGGCGACGTAGCCGGTCGAGTCGGCGAGGATGAGGCGAAGGGGGGCCGCCCCCCGACGTCCCTGCTCCTCGGCCTCCTCGGCGGCGACCCGGGAGGTCGTCGAGATCGCGGACTCCGCGAGGACGAGGACGAAGGCGAGCACGGTCGCGGCGAGGGCCGCGAGGACGAGCGGGAGGTTCACGAGCGGCCGGCGGGCGGGTTCGCGCTGCGTCCGCGGCCGGCGAGGAAGGTGAGCAGGAGGCGGCGCTGAAGGTCGAACATCTCGCGCTCCTCGTCGACCTCGGCGTGGTCGTGGCCGAGGAGGTGGAGGATGCCGTGCGTCGTCAGCAGGAGCAGCTCGTCGGCGGGGGCGTGCCCGGCCGCGGCAGCCTGCCGCTCGGCGACGCTCGGGCACAGGACGATGTCGCCGAGGATGCCCTGGGCGGGCGCACCGGGACGGCCCGGGCGCAGCTCGTCCATGGGGAAGGACATGACGTCGGTCGGGCCGGGCAGGTCCATCCACTGCTCGTGCAGCTGGGCCATCGTCGGCTCGTCGACGACGCGGACGTAGAGATCCGCGCCCGGGTGCACGTGCATCTCCTGCAGGACGTAGCCGCACAGCTCGCGGATCTCGTCGAGGTCGACCTCGTGGTCGGTCTCGTTGCCGAGCTCGACGCTCACCGACGCTCCCCCTTCGCCCGTCGGCCGCCCGTGCGGGCGTCGTAGCGCCCGTACGCGTCGACGATCTGCCCGACGAGGCGGTGGCGCACGACGTCCTCGCTCGTCAGCTCGGAGAAGTGGATGTCCTCGATGCCCTCGAGGACGCGCTGGACGACCTTGAGGCCGGAGTCCGTCCCGCCGGGCAGGTCGACCTGGGTCGTGTCGCCGGTGACGACCATCTTGCTGCCGAAGCCGAGACGGGTGAGGAACATCTTCATCTGCTCGGGCGAGGTGTTCTGCGCCTCGTCGAGGATGATGAAGGCGTCGTTGAGGGTGCGCCCGCGCATGTACGCGAGCGGCGCCACCTCGATCGTGCCGGCGGCCATGAGCCGTGGGATCGACTCGGCGTCGATCATGTCGTGCAGCGCGTCGTAGAGCGGGCGCAGGTACGGGTCGATCTTGTCGTTGAGCGAGCCGGGCAGGAAGCCCAGGCGCTCGCCGGCCTCGACGGCCGGGCGGGTGAGGATGATCCGGGTGACCTGCTTGGCCTGGAGCGCGGCGACGGCCTTGGCCATCGCGAGGTAGGTCTTGCCGGTGCCGGCCGGGCCGATCCCGAAGATCACCGTGTGGTCGTCGATCGCGTCGACGTACTCCTTCTGGCCCAGCGTCTTGGGGCGGATCGTGCGCCCGCGGTTGCTCACGATGTTCTGCGTGAGGACGTCGGCGGGGCGCTGACGGCTCGCGCCACGCAGCATCGAGATCGAGCGCTCGACGGCGTCGCGGTTGAGCGGCTGCCCCGCACGGACGATCTCGACGAGCTCGCCGAGCAGGGCGTCGACGACGTCGACGTCCTTCTTCGGGCCGGAGATCCGGAACTCGTTGCCCCGCACGAGGATCTCGGTGCGGGGGAACTGGCGCTCCATCGTGCGCAGCAGCTCGTCGCGCGGCCCCAGCAGGGCCACGGGGGTGACCGAGTCGGGCAGGACGATCACCTCGTCGACGGTGCGCTCCCCGAGCGTGTCGGGGGCGGGCGCGGCGTCGGGCAGGGAGTCGAGGGCGGAGAGGTCGGGACGAGAGTCGTCAGTCATCAGGCCTGCAGTCTACGGGGGCGGGCAGTGCGGGTGGGCTCGAGCGGGACCGGGTCAGCGCCACCGCGAGCGGGCGCTGAGCACCGCGATCGCGGCCGGTCCGGCGGTCGAGGCGCGCAGCACGCCCGGCCCGAGCCGCACGGGGGTGGCGCCGGCGGCGACGAGCTGGTCGACCTCGACCGGGCTGATCCCACCCTCGGGACCGACGAGGAGCAGCACGTCGCCGTCGGCCGGCAGCTCGACGGCGGCGAGCGGGGTCGCCGCGTCCTCGTGGAGGACCAGCGCAACGGCACCCTGCTCGACGCGGGCGAGGAGCTGCTTGGTCGAGACGGGCTGGGCCACCTCGGGGGTGCGGGCGCGACGGGACTGCTTGGCCGCGGCCGTGACGACGTTGACCCACTTCTGGTGCGACTTGGCGACCTTCGGGCCCCGCCAGCGCACGATCGCGCGCTCGGACTCCCACGGCACGACCTCGTCGACGCCGAGCTCGGCGGCGGCCTCGACCGCGTCCTCGTCGCGGCCCCCCTTCGCCAGGGCCTGGACGAGGACGAGACGAGGGCTCGGCTGCGGCTCGTCCCGGCGGGCCTCGACGCGCACGACGAGCTCGGCGGCGTCGGCCGCCTCGACCGTGCCGAGGACCGCCTGGCCGGCGCCGTCGGCGACGATGATCTGCTCGCCCGGGGCGATCCGGCGCACCGAGACCGCGTGCCTGGCCTCGGCGCCGCCGACGCTGACGTGCGCGCCGGGGGCCAGGTCCTGCAGGCTCCCCCGCTCGACGTGGAAGAGCGGCGCGGTCATCGGCTCAGCGGCCCTTGAAGGCGTGGCGCAGCTTGCCCATGAAGCCGGAGTCGACGTCGGCGAGCTGGCCGCTGGGCTCGGTCTCCTCGCGGGCGACGGCGAGGTCGCGCAGCAGCTGCTCCTGCTCGGCGTCCAGACGGGTGGGGGTGCGCACGTCGGCGTGGATGACGAGGTCGCCGCGGCCGCTGCCGCGCAGGTGGGTGACGCCCAGCCCCTCGAGGACGATCGTGTCGCCGGGCTGGGTCCCCCGGGCGATCTCGACCTGGCGGTCGCCGTCGAAGGTCGCGAAGTTGAGCGTCGTGCCGAGCGCGGCGGCCGTCATCGGCAGCTGGACGGAGGCGTGCAGGTCGTCGCCCTGACGCGTGAAGGTCGGGTGCGGGGTGACGCGCAGCTCGACGAAGAGGTCACCGGCGGGGCCACCGCCGATGCCGACCTCGCCCTCGCCGGAGAGGTGGATGCGCGTGCCGGTGTCGACGCCCGCGGGGATGCGGATGCTCATCGTGCGGCGGGTGCGCACGCGACCCTGGCCGGAGCACTCGTGGCAGGGGTGCGGGATGACCTCGCCGAAGCCCTGGCAGGCCGCGCACGGGCGCGACGTCATGACCTGGCCGAGGAAGCTGCGCTGGACCATCTGGACCTCGCCGCGACCGCCGCACACCTCGCAGACCTTGCGGCTCGTGCCGGGCTGGGCGCCGTCGCCGGAGCACGTGCTGCAGCGCTCGGCGGTGTCGATCGTCAGGTCCTGGGTGCCGCCGAAGACCGCGGTCTCGAGGTCGACGGACAGGGCGACGAGACCGTCCTGGCCGCGGGTCTGGCGCGGCCGCGGACCGCGACCGCCGCCGGCCGCCTGGCCGAAGAACTGCTCCATGATGTCGCTGAAGGAGAAGCCCGCGCCGAAGCCCTCGTGCGCGCCGCCGTAGGGGTCGGAGCCCATGTCGTACTGGCGGCGCTTGTCCTCGTCGCCGAGGACGTCGTAGGCCTGGCTGACGCGCTTGAACTGCTCCTCGGCCTCCTCGCCGGGGTTGACGTCCGGGTGCAGCTTGCGGGCGAGCTTGCGGTAGGAGCGCTTGATCTCCTCCGGCGTGGCGGAGCGGTCGACGCCCAGGTCGGCGTAGTAGTCGTTCACAGCGGTGGGGGTCCTGTCGATCAGGGGTCGGGGGACGAAGGGGGTGCCCGGCGTCAGCCGGTCGTGATGATCCGGGAGAGATAGGTGGCGACGGCCCGGACCTGGCTGATCGTCGCCGGGTAGTTCATCCGGGTCGGGCCGAGCACGCCGACGTGGCCGACGAGCTCGTCGCCGGCGCCGTAGCCGGTCGAGACGACCGAGGTCGTCTGCAGGCCCGAGACGGGGTTCTCGCTGCCGATGCGCACGGCGACCTCACCGGTCTGCTCGGCCTGGGTGCCGAGCAGGCGCAGCAGCACGACGTGCTGCTCGAGGGCGTCGAGCACGGGCTCGAGGGTGAGCGGGAAGTCCGAGGGGGTCCGCGCGAGGTTGGCCGTGCCGGCGAGGGTGACCCGGCTCGCGCTCTCCTCGCGGGCGGCCTCCTCGATGGCGGCGAGCACCCCGTCGGTGAGGCTGGAGCGGGTGCGCTCGTCGTCGTCGAGGGTGCGCAGTGCGGTGACGGCCTCGCCGAGCCGGCGCTCGGCCACGACGGCGTTGATCTGGGTGCGCGCGGTCGCGAGCTCGTCGGCGCCCGCGGGCGTCGTGTAGTCGGTCTCGGTTGTGATGACCCGCTGCTCGACCCGTCCGCTGCCGGTGATGACGACGACCATGAGCCGGCTCGAGGACATCGGCACGAGCTCGACGTGGCGCACCGTGCTGCGGGTGAGCGAGGGGTACTGGACGACGGCGACCTGCCGGGTGAGGGTCGCGAGGAGGCGCACGGTGCGGTCGAGCACCTCGTCGAGCGCGTCGGCGCCCTCGAGGAACTGGGCGATCGCGGCCCGCTCGGCCCGCGACATCGGCTTGAGCGTCGAGAGCTGGTCGACGAAGGTCCGGTAGCCCGCGTCCGTCGGGATGCGGCCCGCGCTCGTGTGCGGGGCCACGATGAGCCCCTCGTCCTCGAGCGCGGCCATGTCGTTGCGCACGGTCGCTGCGCTCACGCCGAGCTGGTGGCGCTCGAGCAGCGCGCGCGAGCCGACGGGCTCGCTCGTGTGGACGTAGTCCTCGACGATCGCGGAGAGGACGGCCATGCGTCGCTCGGTGCTCACGGGCTCTCCCTTCGCTCATCCGGTCGGTACGGGCCCGCCGCCGCGACGGGCTCCCCCGCCCTGGCACTCTCGGGCACTGAGTGCCAAGTCTACGGGCGAGGACGGCATTCCCCAATCGCGCACGCGTGTTGCGGCGAGCACGGGCGCCGCGGCCGACTAGCCTCGCCCGACGTGAGCGACCGCTACGGATCCGACGTCCTGTCCGGCGACTGGCGCAGCGCGGGCAAGCCCCGCAGCCGCGAGGTCGAGGCGACCCCCGACCTCGTCGTCGAGGACGTCGAGACCGGCTGGGTGGGCGCGGTCGTGCGGGTCGAGAAGGCCGGCGGCATGCACGTCGTGCACCTCGAGGACCGCCGCGGGGCGGTCAAGGCCTTCCCCCTCGGGCCGGGCTTCCACCTCGACGGCGCCCCGGTCGTCCTCACCGCGCCGAAGGGGGCCGGGCGGGCCGCCCTGGCCCAGCAGCAGCAGGCCTCGGCCCGGACCGCCTCGGGCTCGGTGGCCGTCGCCGACCGCACCGCGCGCGTCGCCCGCGGGTCGCGGATCTTCGTCGAGGGGCGTCACGACGCCGAGCTCGTCGAGAAGGTGTGGGGCCACGACCTGCGCGTCGAGGGCGTCGTCGTCGAGATGCTCGACGGCGTCGACGACCTCGCCGGGGCGATCCGGGACTTCGCGCCCGGGCCCGGCCGCCGGATGGGCGTGCTCGTCGACCACCTCGTGCCCGGCTCCAAGGAGTCGCGCATCGTCGCGAAGGCCTCCGGGATCTCCCCCTTCGCCCCCCACGTCCTCGTCCTCGGTCACCCCTTCGTCGACGTCTGGCAGTCCGTGCGACCGCAGCGTCTCGGGATGGAGGCCTGGCCGACCATCCCCCGCTCCGTGGAGTGGAAGCGCGGGATCTGCGCCCACCTCGGCTGGGCCCACGACGACCAGGCCGACATTGCCCGCGCGTGGAAGCAGATCCTCGGCACCGTGCGCAGCTACGCCGACCTCGAGCCCTCGCTGCTGGGCCGGGTCGAGGAGCTCATCGACTTCGTCACCGCCCCCGACGCCTGAGCCGGTTTATCGGGTGACCCGATAAACCCCGGGTCCGCAAGAGTAAGAAACTCATGCGAAGCCGGGGTTTCTCGGGTCACCCGAGAATCTTGTGACTCGGGTCAGTCCCGTGGGCCACCCGCGACGTAGATGACCTGGCCCGAGACGAAGCCGGCCTCGTCGGAGCACAGGAAGGACGCCGTCGCGGCGATGTCCTCGGGCTGGCCGACGCGCTGGACGGGGATCTCCTTGGCCGAGTAGGCGATGAAGTCCTCGAAGGGGACGCCGACGCGCTCGGCGGTGGCCGCCGTCATCTCGGTCTGGATGAAGCCCGGGGCGATGGCGTTGGCGGTGACGCCGAACTTGCCGAGCTCGATCGCGAGGGTCTTGGTGAAGCCCTGCATGCCGGCCTTGGCGGCCGCGTAGTTGGCCTGACCGCGGTTGCCCAGCGCCGAGGTCGACGAGAGGTTGACGACGCGGCCGTGCTTCTCCTGCGTCATGTACGCCTGGCACGCCTTGGTCATGAGGAAGGCACCGCGCAGGTGCACGCCCATGACGGCGTCCCAGTCGTCGAGGGTCATCTTGAAGAGCAGGTTGTCGCGGATGATGCCCGCGTTGTTGACGAGCACGGTCGGCGCGCCGAGCTCGGCGGCGATGCGCTCGACGGCCGCGGCCACCTGGGCCTCGTCGGAGACGTCGGCGCCGACGGCGATCGCCCGGCCGCCGGCCGCGGTGATCTCCTCGACGGTGCCGGCGCAGGCGCTCTCGTCGAGGTCGACGACGGCGACCTGGTGCCCGTCGGCCGCGAGACGGACGGCGACGGCCCGTCCGATGCCTCGGGCGGCTCCGGTGACGACGGCGGTGCGCTGGGTGCTCATGGGCGTGGTGTCCTCCTGGTCGTGGGTGGGTGCGCCGCGGCCACGGGGGCGACGGTGCGCCCTATGCATAACAGACACCGCGGGCGAAGGGGTCAGCCGCGCCGCCGGAAGCGGTTGATCGCCTTGCCCCGGATCTGGGGGACGAGGATCGCGGGCTCGGTCGGCAGGACCCAGCCCAGACGGCGGGCCAGCAGGCACACCCCGGCACCGACGAGCACCCCGCCGGGGGCGGAGTAGGGCCCGACCACCTCGCGCAGGAAGAGGTAGACCAGGGCGCCGGCGAGCGCAGCCGTCGCGTAGAGCTCCGAGCGGCGGAAGATGCTCGGCACCTGGCCGAGCATGACGTCGCGCACTGCCCCACCGCCGACCGCGGTGAGCACGCCGAGCAGGACCGCGGGCAGCGGGCTGATGCCGGTGAGGAGCGCCTTCTGCGTGCCGGCGACTGCCCACGCCCCGAGCGCCAGCGCGTCGACGTAGGGGAAGACCTGACGCCAGCGCCGCCCCTCGAAGCGGACGAGGAAGGCCAGCCCCGACGCGACGAGCGCGCACCCCAGATAGGCCCCGTCGGTGAGCGCGATCGGGGTCTGGTTGAGCAGCACGTCGCGGATCGCCCCGCCACCCAGCGCCGAGATCATCGAGATGATCGCGAAGCCGACGGGGTCGAGGTTGAACTGGCGCGCCACAGCCGCCCCGAGCAGGGCGTTGGTGACCACCCCGAGCAGGTCGATGCTGCGCAGCACCTGGGCGATGAGCTCCTGCTGCTCGCTCACGCCGCTCCCCCGAGCAGCGTGTGCACGACGGTGTCGGCGAGCAGCCGGCCCCGCCGGGTGAGCACGACGCGGCCGCCGACCGCGGCCCGGCCGTCGACGAGGCCGCTCGCGACGAGACCCGCGACGGCACGGCGGGCACCGGGCTCGAGCGCGCTCGTCGCGACCCCGTCGACGAGCCGCACCCCGAGGAGGAGCTCCTCGTCGGCGCGCTGCGCGTCGGTGAGCACCTCGCGGGCCGCCGCGGGCGACGAGCCGTCGTCGAGGCGCCCGGCCCACGCGGCGGGGTGCTTGACGTTCCACCACCGCGTGCCGGCGACGTGGCTGTGGGCACCGGGCCCGACGCCCCACCAGTCGTCGCCGCGCCAGTAGGCGAGGTTGTGCCGGCAGCGGTCCTGCGGCGTGCGCGCCCAGTTGCTGATCTCGTACCAGTCGTAGCCCGCGCCGGCGAGCAGCTCGTCGGCGAGCTCGTACTTGTCGGCCTCGTCGTCACCGGTCGGCAGGGGCAGCTCGCCGCGGCGCACGCGCGCGGCGAGCCTCGTGCCGTCCTCGACGGTGAGGGCGTAGGCCGAGACGTGGTCGGGCTCGAGGGCGAGCGCGGCCTCGAGCGAGGCGCGCCAGTCCTCGAGGGTCTCCCCCGGGGTGCCGTAGATGAGGTCGAGGCTCACCGCGAGACCCGCGTCGCGCGCGCCCGCGACGGCCCGGGCGACACCCTCGGGGTCGTGCGTGCGGTCGAGGGTCTGCAGCACGCCGGGACGGACCGACTGCATGCCGACCGAGACCCGGGTGACCCCGCCGCGGGCGAGCTCGGCGAGGGACGAAGGGGTGACCGAGTCCGGGTTCGCCTCGGTCGTCACCTCGGCGTCGGCAGCGAGCCCGAAGCGCTCGCGGATGCCGTCGAGCACGACGACGAGATCCGCCGACGGCAGCAGGGTCGGGGTCCCCCCGCCCAGGAAGACGGTGCTCACCGGACCCGGCGCAGCACCTGCCGAGCCGAGCACGTCGCGGGCGAGGTCGAGCTCGCGCAGCGCGCCCTGCGCGAAGGTGGCCCGGCTCGACCCGGGCGGGCCGTCCTGGCCGCCGAGCTCGGAGGCGGTGTAGGTGTTGAAGTCGCAGTACCCGCAGCGCACCGCGCAGAAGGGCACGTGGACGTACATGGCGAGCGCGCGCCGCCCGACCGCCTCGGCACTGGCGTCGGGCAGCCGGCCGTCGCGGGGCGCGGGGTCGCCGTCGGGGAGCTGTGGCACGGGGTCCATCGTCCCCCACCGCGGCCGGTGCTCGCGCCCGCGCCCGCCCCTGCGGGTGGTCCGCACCCCGGGCCGGGCGACCTACGGTCGGCAGATGAGGACGGTCAGCCGCTGGACACCCGCCGGGCCGGACGCCGTCTGGTCCGTGCTGGCCGACGGGTGGACCTACCCGGGCTGGGTCGTCGGCGCGTCACGCATGCGGGCGGTCACCCCCGGGTGGCCGGGAGCAGGTGCCCGGCTCCACCACTCCGTGGGCAGCTGGCCCTGGCTGCTCGACGACGAGACGTCCGTGCGAGAGGTCGACCCCGGCCGCCGCCTCGTCCTGCGTGCTCGTGCCATGCCCCTCGGTGCGGCACGCGTCGAGATCACCCTCCACCCGCAGGCCCAGGGCACCCGGGTCGAGATGCGCGAGGACGCCGAGAGCGGCCCCTCGCTCCTCCTGCCCTCACCAGCGCGCCAGCTCGGCATCGTGCTGCGCAACCGCGAGGCGCTGCGCCGTCTCGCCCTGCTCGCCGAGCGGGCGGGGCGGGCCACGGGCTAGCCGCGGCCGCCCCCCGGGGCGGCCTGCCGGCGTGAGGGCGCGGCGCGCTCCCCCCGTAGGGTGGCGGCATGACGCAGCCCCGCTGGATCGAGCTCGACGGTGTCGTCAACATGCGAGACGTGGGCGGCCTGCCGACCCGGGACGGCGGGCGGCTGCGCGAGCGCCGCCTCATCCGCAGCGACAACCTCCAGGACCTCACCGAGAGCGACGTGGCGCACGTCGTCGACGTGCTCGGCGTCACCGACGTCGTCGACCTGCGCACCCACGACGAGCTCGACGAGACCGGCCCGGGTCCGCTGCGGCGCACGGCGGTCGCCCATCACCACCACACCTTCTTCCGCACCGTCGGCGGTGACCTGCGCGACCTCATGGTCCTGCGCGAGGAGGAGCAGCCGGTCAAGGACGCCTCCTACTGGAGCGCCCACTACCGCGGCTACCTCGAGCACCGGCCCGACTCAGTCGCGGGGGCTCTCGGCCGGGTCGCCGACGCGAAGGGGGCGGCGCTCGTGCACTGCGCCGCGGGCAAGGACCGCACGGGCACGGTCGTCGCGCTCGCCCTGTCCGTCGCGGGCGTGCCCGACGAGGAGATCGTCGCCGACTACGTGCTCACCGCCGAGCGCCTGCCCCGGATCATCGAGCGGCTCCAGGGCACCGGCTTCTACAGCCGCCTGCGCGACCGACCGATGAGCGAGCAGGAGCCGGCCCCGGAGGCCATCACCGGTCTGCTCGACTCCGTCGCGGAGCACGGCGGGGCGCGGGCGTGGTTGCGCGACCAGGGGTGGAGCGCCGAGCAGGTCGAGCGGCTGGCCGCCCGCCTGCGCGACTGAGCGCCCCGACGACCGGGAGGGTCACCCCTTCGCGGGCTTGTCCGAGACGTAGATCGGGATGACGCCCTGCACGACGACGACGCCGTCGGTGCGCACGGCCTTGACCCGCACGTCGATGTCGAAGGGGGCCTCGCGCTCCCAGTCCGAGGGCGTCGTCTCGGCGACGCACAGCAGGTCGGTCGTCGACTTCTGCAGGTACTCGACCTGCAGGCCGCGCGGGAGCCACCGCTGGTGGTCCGGGCAGGTCGCCTCGGCGACGAGACCCATCGCCGCCTCGAGCCCGTTGCACACGGCGATCGCGTGCAGGGTGCCGATGTGGTTGTGCACCCGGCGGCGGTTCTTGATCGTCAGCTCGGCCCGGTGCGGACGCACCTCGCGCACCTGCGGACGCACCGTCCAGAAGTACGGGGCGAAGCGGGCGTACGCGAGCGAGAAGAGCCGCGTGCCTCCCGGGTAGCGGGTCAGGCGTCGGTAGAGGGCGTAGGTCTGCTGGGCCACGGGGGCACCCTACGTGCTCGCCCGGCGGCTACTTCTTCGCCTTGTCCTTCGTCGGCTCGTCGGAGGACAGCGCGGCGACGAAGGCCTCCGGCGGCACCTCGACGCTGCCGATGTTCTTCATCCGCTTCTTGCCCGCCTTCTGCTTCTCGAGCAGCTTGCGCTTGCGCGAGATGTCACCGCCGTAGCACTTGGCGAGCACGTCCTTGCGGATCGCGCGGATCGTCTCGCGGGCGATGACCCGGGCACCGATCGCAGCCTGGATCGGCACCTCGAACTGCTGGCGCGGGATGAGGTCCTTGAGCTTGCCGGCCATCATCGTGCCGTAGGAGTAGGCCTTGTCCTTGTGGACGACGGCGCTGAAGGCGTCGACGCCCTCGCCCTGGAGGAGGATGTCGACCTTGACGAGGTCGGCCGCCTGGTCGCCGGCCTCCTGGTAGTCCAGCGAGGCGTAGCCGCGGGTCTTGGACTTCAGCTGGTCGAAGAAGTCGAAGACGATCTCCGCGAGCGGCAGGGTGTAGCGCATCTCGACGCGGTCCTCGGAGAGGTAGTCCATGCCGCCGAGCTGGCCGCGCTTGCCCTGGCACAGCTCCATGATCGCGCCGATGAACTCGCTCGGGGCGAGGATCGTCGCCTTGACGACGGGCTCGCGGACCTCGGCGACCTTGCCGTAGGGGAACTCGCTGGGGTTGGTCACCTCGATCTCGGTGCCGTCGTCCATCGTCACCTGGTAGACGACGTTGGGCTGGGTCGAGATGAGGTCGAGGTCGAACTCGCGCTCGAGGCGCTCGCGGACGATCTCGAGGTGGAGCAGACCGAGGAAGCCGACGCGGAAGCCGAAGCCGAGGGCCGCGGAGGTCTCCGGCTCGTAGACGAGCGCCGCGTCGTTGAGCTTGAGCTTGTCGAGCGCGTCGCGCAGGTCGGGGTAGTCCGAGCCGTCGATCGGGTACAGGCCCGAGAAGACCATCGGCTTGGGGTCCTTGTAGCCCCCGATGGCCTGGGTCGCCGGCTTGGCCATGTTCGTCACCGTGTCGCCGACCTTGGACTGGCGCACGTCCTTGACCCCGGTGATGAGGTAGCCGACCTCGCCGACGCCCAGGCCGTTCGAGGGCTTGGGCTCGGGGCTGATGACGCCGATCTCGAGCAGCTCGTGCGTCGCCTTCGTGCTCATCATCGCGATGCGCTCGCGGGGGTTGAGGTTGCCGTCGACGACGCGGACGTAGGTGACGACCCCGCGGTAGGTGTCGTAGACGGAGTCGAAGATCATCGCGCGGGCCGGGGCATCGGGGTCGCCCACCGGTGCGGGCAGGTCGCCGACGACGCGGTCGAGGAGGGCCTCGACCCCTTCGCCCGTCTTGCCCGAGACCTTGAGGACGTCCTCGGGGTCGCAGCCGATGAGGCCGGCGAGCTCGGCGGCGTACTTCTCGGGCTGAGCGGCCGGCAGGTCGATCTTGTTGAGCACCGGGATGATCGTCAGCTCGTTCTCCATGGCCAGGTAGAGGTTGGCCAGGGTCTGCGCCTCGATGCCCTGCGCGGCGTCGACGAGCAGGACGGCGCCCTCGCACGCGGCGAGGCTGCGCGAGACCTCGTAGGTGAAGTCGACGTGCCCGGGGGTGTCGATCATGTTGAGGCAGTAGGTCTGGCCCTCGAGCTCCCAGGGCATGCGCACGGCCTGGCTCTTGATGGTGATGCCGCGCTCGCGCTCGATGTCCATGCGGTCGAGGTACTGCGCGCGCATCTGCCGCGCCTCGACGACGCCGGTGATCTGCAGCATGCGGTCGGCCAGGGTGGACTTGCCGTGGTCGATGTGGGCGATGATGCAGAAGTTGCGGATCTGCTGCGGCGGGGTCGCGTGCGGCTGCAGCGCCTTCGTGGCCATGGGTGACACGGGGGAGACTCAACCTCGTCGATGGGCGGCGATGGACCAGCGCTCATCATCGCACCTCCCAGCCGACCCACGAGAACGCGACCTAGGCTCGCCCCCGTGACCGCAGCCGCCGAGCCCGCCGTCGACGGGGTGCCCGCCTCTCCCTTCGGCCGTCGCACCCTCCTCGCCGAGACCGCGCTCGTCTTGCTCGTCTCGCTCGGCGCCAGCGCCATCTGGTCGCTCCTGCGCATCGTCTCGCTGCTCACCCAGGGCGGGCTGTCGGGGGTGACGACGACGATGAACTCCTCGGCCTACCCCGACCGGCCGTGGCTCGACCTCGTCCACCAGCTCGTCGGCGTCGGGCTCGGCGTGGTGCCCGCCCTGCTCGCCCTGCACCTGCTCACCCGGGAGGACCGGCACGCGCCGCACCGGATCGGCGCCGACCTGCGCCGCCCGGGCAGCGACCTGCTGCGCGGCGTCCTGCTCACCGCTGCCGTCGGCATCCCCGGGCTCGCCTGGTACCTCGGGTCGCGGGCGCTCGGCATCAACACGACGGTGGCCGCCGCGGACCTCGCGCCGGTGTGGTGGGCCGTGCCGGTGCTCGTCCTCGCCGCGCTGCAGAACGCCGTGCTCGAGGAGGTCGTCATGGTCGGCTACCTCTTCACCCGGTGGACCCAGGCGGGGTGGGGCCGGTGGCCGGTGATCGTCGTCAGCGCGCTCGTCCGGGGCAGCTATCACCTCTACCAGGGCTTCGGCGGCTTCGTCGGCAACGTCGTCATGGGCCTGCTCTTCGGCTGGCTCTACACCCGCACCCGGCGGGTCGGCCCGCTCGTCGTCGCGCACACGCTGCTCGACGTCGTCGCCTTCGTGGGGTACACCCTGGCCCGCGACCACCTGGGGTGGCTGCGATGATCCTGCCCGGAGCGGCCTGACACCGGCCGCCGACGACAGGGGAACCTCGATGAGCTCGCAGTGGCCGCCCGCGCCGGGGACTCCCCCGGCCGCCTACCCGCCCGCCGGACGACGCCCGCGCGGCCCCGCCGACCCCCGCGGCCCCCGGCACGCCCAGCGCCTCGCGGTGCGCCGCGGCGTGCGCCACCCGCTGGAGATCCTCTGCCTCGTCGTGGCGGTCGTCGCCTCGCTGCTCTACCTCGGCTTCGCGATCTTCGAGATCGTGCAGGCGATCGGTGACCGGCGCGAGCCGAGCACCTACGCCGTGATCCTCGTGCTCGCCCCGGTGCTCGTGTGGTTCGCCCGTGGTCTGCTCTTCGCGCAGATCCGCCTTCGTGGCGTGCAGATCACCCCGACGCAGTACCCCGAGGCCTACGAGATCCTCGTGGAGGCGTCGGCGACCTTCGGGCTCGAGGAGCCGCCGCGGGCCTACGTCGTCGGGGGCAACGGGCTCATCAACGCCTTCGCCTCCGGGCACGGCTTCCGCCGCTTCGTCGTCGTGTACTCCGACCTCTTCGAGGTGGGTGGGCGCGCGCGCCAGCCGGACTCGCTGCGCTTCATCATCGGCCACGAGCTCGGCCACATCGCCGCCGGGCACACGTCGTACTGGCGTCAGCTGGGCACCTTCGCCTCGGCCTACTTCCCGCTCGTCGGGCCGGTCCTGTCACGCAGCCAGGAGTACACGTCGGACAGCTACGGGTACCACCTGTGCCCGCAGGGAGCGATGGGCGCGATGGCCACCCTCGGCGCCGGCAAGTACCTCAACGCCTCCGTCGACACGACGCAGTACTTCGGGCGGGTCGGTGACGAGCGCGGCTTCTTCGTGTGGTGGGCCAACGCCATCGCCTCGCACCCGGTGCTGCTGTGGCGCGGGCACGCGCTGCGCGACCGCACCCAGCGCGGGCGGCTGCTGTGGCGCCCGCGGCCGGACCGCTGGGGCCCGCCCCCGGTGAGCCCTTACGTGGGCACCCTCCCGCCGAACGCCGCCGTCGCGGGCGGGACGCACCCCTCGCAGCGCCTGGCGGCGATCGGTGCACCGCAGATCGGCATGCCCGAGGCCCGGCCGACCCCGCCCACGACGCCGCAGGGCGGCCCCACCCCGCCGTCCCCCGGGCAGGCCCCGTCGTGGGGGCCGCCGACGACGCCACCCGCGGGCCCGGCTGCGTAACCTCGCAGACATGCTGCGCTCGCTCGTGCGCCGGCTGCTGCGCACGACGCCGCGGCCGAGCACCGCCTCGACGTCGACCCCGCCGACGGCTCCCCCGCCGACGACCCCGCCGCCCGGGCCGGCCTACCCCGGTGACTTCTCGGGCGAGGCGGGCTCCCCCTTCGCCACCCCGACCGGCTCGGTGGGCGCAGGCGAGGTCGTGTGGGCCTGGGTGCCCTTCGAGGAGGACCACCGGCGGGGCAAGGACCGGCCGGCGCTCGTCATCGGTGCCGACGGGCCGTGGCTGCTCGGGCTGCCCATGACGAGCCAGGACCACGACCTCGACGAGACCCAGGAGCGCCGGGTGGGGCGGCAGTGGATCGACGTCGGCTCCGGCGACTGGGACCGCCGCCGTCGGCGCAGCGAGGCCCGTCTCGACCGCGTCGTGCGGCTCGACCCCGCACAGGTCCGGCGTGCCGGTGGGTCCGTCGACCGCGCGGTCTACGACGCCGTCCTCGTCGCCCTCGAGGCCGTGCGTCGCGGCGAGCCCTACGACGACGACCCGGTCTGAGCGAGCCCAGGAGGGCACCCCGGGCACGCGAAGGGGGCCCGCACCGTCGAGACGGTACGGGCCCCCTTCGCGGGTCAGGCGCGGGTCACTTGGACAGCGCGTTGACCTTCTTCGCCAGGGCCGACTTCTTGTTGGCCGCCTGGTTGGCGTGGATAACGCCCTTGCTGACGGCCTTGTCGAGGCGCTTCGAGGCGGCCTGCAGGGCGGTGCCCGCAGCGGTCGCGTCGCCGGCGGCGACAGCCTCACGGACCTTGCGGATCGAGGTGCGCAGCTCCGACTTGTGCGCACGGTTGCGCTCGGTGCGGGCCGCGTTGGTCTTGATCCGCTTGATCTGGGACTTGATGTTTGCCACGTGTATGTCTTCCTAGAGGTCGATGATGTGCCGTTGAGGGCGGCAGGACGTCTCGGGACCGGCGTGGGGAGACCGTTGGGAGAGACGCCCTGGGTGGTGCTGCGGTGCGCGCACGACCGCAGCGCGCACGCAAGGATCGACGATATCAGCGGGCGGTCGTGCCGGGCAAAACCGGTCAGCCGGACTCGTGCTCGCGCACGACGGTGAGCACCGCGTGCTCGACCGCGTAGACCGGGTCGCGCCCCCCGCCCTTGACCTCCTCGTCGGCCGCGGCGACGGCCTGGATGGCCCGGCCGAGGGCCGGCCCGGACCACCCGCGCAGCGCGCGGCGGGCCTTGTCGACCTGCCACGGGGCCATGCCGAGGTCGCGGGCGAGGTCGGCCGAGCGGCCGCGCCCCGCTCCCCCGACCTTGGCCAGCTGGCGCAGCTGGCCGGCGAGGACGGCGACGATCGGGACCGGGTCGACCCCGACGGCCACGGCATGACGCAGCAGCCGCAGCGCCTCGCCGGCCTCGCCGGTCACGGCCGCGTCGGCCACGCGGAAGCCCGTGGCCTCGACCTTGCCCCCGTGGTAGCGGTCGACGACGTCGTGGTCGACGACACCGGTCGTGTCGTCGACGAGCTGGGTGCATGCCGAGGCGAGCTCGCGCAGGTCCTTGCCCACGGCCTCGACGAGGGCCTGGACGGCGTCCGGGGCGATCTTGCGCCGCGCCCGGCGGAACTCGCCGGTGACGAAGTCGGCCTTGTCGCGGTCGGACTTGATCGCGGGGCACTCGACGACGCGGGCGCGCGACTTCTTCATCGTGTCGAGGACCTTCTTGCCCCGGTTGCCCGAGGAGTGCAGCACGACGAGCGTCACGTCCTCGGCCGGCTGCTCGAGGTAGGCCAGGACGTCCTGCTGCAGCGCGTCGGAGGCCTCGTGCAGCCCGCGCACGACGATGACCTTGTCCTCGCCGAAGAGCGACGGGCTCGCGTGCATCGCGAGCGCGCCCGCCTCGTAGCCCGCGGTCTCGACGGCCACGAGCTCGATCTCCGGGGAGGCGACGCGTAGGTCGGCGAACACCTGGTCGACGGCGCGCTCGGCGAGCAGCTCCTCGGGGCCCGTGACGAGCACGAGGGGCGGGACGCCGGAGCGGACGTCGACGAGATCGGTCACCGGGACACCTTCGCACCGGGGGCCGACACCGGTCGCGGGTGCTCCGCCCCGTCCTCGTCCAGACTGGCGGCGACGGCTCCCTCGACGACGGCGCCGGTCAGGCCGCGTCGGGCGGGGTCGGCGACGGGCAGCGGGGGCGGCGCGGTCTCGTCGAGGCGGCGCAGGGCGCCGAGCACGAGGGACTTGTCGGTCGTGGGCCAGAAGGGCGGCAGCGAGCGCTGCAGGAAGCCGGCGTAGCGCGCCTTGACCATGCGGTTGTCGAGGAAGGCGACGACCCCGCGGTCGTCGGAGCGCCGCACGAGCCGACCCGCCCCCTGCGAGAGCCGCAGCGCGGCGTGGGTCGCCGACACCGCCATGAAGCCGTTGCCGCCGCGCCGCCCGATCTCCTCGGTGCGCGCGGACGACAGCGGGTCGTCCGGCCGCGGGAAGGGGATGCGGTCGATGAGGACGAGCTGGCAGCTCGAGCCGGGCACGTCGACGCCCTGCCACAGCGTGAGCGTGCCGAAGAGGCAGGTCGTCGGCTCGGCGGCGAACTGGCGCACGAGCGTGGTGATCTGGTCCTCGCCCTGGCAGAGCACCTCCATCTCGCTGCCCAGCCGCTCGCGCATCGCCTCGGCGGCCTCGCGGGCCGCGCGCATCGAGGAGAAGAGACCGAGGGTGCGCCCGCCGGCTGCGCGCACGAGCTCTTCGATCTCGTCGAGGGTCTGCGGGGCGAGCCCGTCGCGACCGGGCGCGGGCAGGTGCTCGGCGACGTAGGCGATCGCCTGCTCGGGGTAGGCGAAGGGGGACCCGACGTCCAGACCGCGCCACGGCGGTGCGCCGTCCCCGCGCAGCCCGAGGGTGCCGGCGACCGCGTCGAAGGTGCCGCCGAGCTCAAGGGTCGCCGACGTGAGCACGACCGTGCGGTCGGTGCGGTTGCCGTCCTCGTCGGTCGAGTCGTCCTCGAAGACCTTGTCCCGCACGAGCATCGCCACGCTCATCGGCGCGACCCGCAGGACGGGACCGCGCCGGGGGTCCTTGCTCACCCACAGCACGTCGAGCTCGCGCTCCTCGAGCACCCGGCCCGCGGTGTCGAAGAGGTCCTCCATCGCGGCCATCGCGATCTGCCGGCCCCCGTCGACCTCGGCGCCCTTCTCCGGCTTGAGCTCGGTGAGCAGGGTGCGGGTGACCTCGCGCAGCCGCGAGACCGTGAGCGCCAGCGCGTCGGGCATGCCCCCGCGCAGCCGACCCTCCGGTACGTCCTCGAGCTGGGCCTCGAGCGCCACCGCGAGGTCGTCGAGCTCCTCGGTGGACTGGACGAGGCGGCCGGCACGCTTGCTCGCGCCGCGGACCGCGCCCGGGGTGATGTCGTCGGTGATCGTCGAGGTGACGCGGTCGACGAGCTCATGGGCCTCGTCGACGACGAGCACGTCGTGCGGCGGCAGCAGGTGGCGCCCCTCGAAGGCGTCGATGGCCATGAAGGAGTGGTTGGTGACGACGACGTCGACCTCCTTGGCCGCCGTGCGCGAGCGCTCGACGAAGCAGTCGCCGAACTCCGGGCACTTGCTGCCGAGGCACTCGTCCGCGCTCACCGACACCTGCCGCCAGGCCCGCTCCGAGACACCGGGCACGAGCTCATCACGGTCACCGGACTCGGTCTGCTCGGCCCACTCGCGCAGCCGCACGACCTCCTGGCCGAGCCGGCCGGCCGCCGCGTCGACCTCGCCGACGTCGAGCAGCCCGTCCTCGTCGTCGGGGAAGCCGCCGACGAGCTTGTGCTGGCAGACGTAGTTGCGCCGGCCCTTGACGAGGGCGTACGTCGGGCGCCGGCCGAGCGGCCCGGTGAGCGCGTCGGCGAGCCGGGGCATGTCGCGGTCGACGATCTGCGCCTGCAGGGCGAGGGTCGCCGTCGCGACGACCGCCGGCCGTCCGCTGCGCATCGCGTGGGCGATCGCGGGCACGAGGTAGGCCAGCGACTTGCCGGTGCCGGTGCCCGCCTGGACGAGGAGGTGCTCGCCCGTCGTCACCGCCCGCTCGACGGCCTGGGCCATCTCGACCTGACCGGGACGGGTGCTGCCGCCGACCCCGTCGACAGCGGCGTTGAGCAGGTCGGTCAGGGAGGGCACCGGCCCTAGGTTAGCGCTCGATATCCTCGCCGCCGTGACGATCCACATCCGCACCGCCACCGCGCAGGACTGGCCCCAGATCTGGCCGGTCGTCGCCGAGGTCGTGCGCGCCGGCGAGACCTACGCCTACCCCCTCGACCTCACGAGCGAGCAGGCCCAGCAGCTGTGGCTGGAGGGCCCGCCCGGCGAGAGCGTCGTGGCCGTCGACGACGACGGCACGATCGTCGGCACGGCGAGGATGGGCCCAAACCGCCCCGGCCACGGGGACCACGTCGGCACGGGGTCCTTCATGGTCGCGGGCAGCGCGCGGGGTCTCGGGGTCGGCCGAGCGCTCGGCGAGCACGTCGTCGCGTGGCACCGCGAGCGCGGCTTCCACGCGATCCAGTTCAACGCCGTCGTGGAGACCAACGCTGCGGCGGTCGCGCTGTGGCGCTCGCTGGGCTTCGAGGTCGTCGGGACCGTGCCGGAGGCCTTCCGCCACCCGACGCACGGTCTCGTCGGGCTCCACGTCATGCACCTCCCCCTTCGCACCGGTCGTGCGCAGGGCTGAGCCTCAGACGGCTCCCGGCTTCTGCATGAGCCCGCCGTCGGCGAAGATCGTCGTCGCGGTGATGTAGCTCGCCGCGTCGGAGGCGACGAAGCAGGCGAGCTTGCCCATCTGCTGCGGGGTGCCGATGTAGCCCAGCGGGATCGCCGCGCGCAGGGCGTCCTGCTCGGCCGGGTCGTCGTCGGCGTTGATGGGGGTGACGATCGCGCCCGGCGCGATGCTCACCATCCGGATGCCGTGCTCGCCGAGCTCGACGCCCGCGGTGCGGGTGAGCATGCGCATCCCGCCCTTGCTCACGCAGTACGTGAGGTCGCTCGGCATCGGCCAGTCCTCGTGGGTGCTCGAGGTGTTGATGATGACCCCGCCGCCGCCCTGCTCGACGAAACGCTCCGCGGCGACCTTCGCACCGAAGACCGCGCCGCGCAGGTTGATCGCGAGCTGCCGGTCGAAGCCCTCCTCGGTGAGGGTGAGCAGCGTCTCCTTCAGCTCGATGCCGGCGTTGCTCACCCACACGTCGATCCGCCCGAAGGCGTCGACCGCCGCGTCGCGCAGCCGCTCGAGGTCGGCGACCGAGGAGACGTCGGCCTCGACCGCGACGGCCCGCTCGGGCCCGCCGAGCTCGGCGACCATCGCCCGGGCGTGGTCGGCGTCGCTCACGTAGTCGATGACGACCCGCGCGCCCTGGGCGCTGGCCTCGCGCACGATGCCCTCGCCGATCCCGGAGTTGCCTCCCGTGACGACGACGACGCGGTCCTCGAGGGGGCGGGGCGAGGCCCCGGCGGGCAGGTCGGGCGCGGTCGGGGGCTGCTCGGTCATGCAGGCAGCGTAGGACCGTCCGCCCGGTCGTGGTCGGCTGCGCGAAGGGGGATGAGTGGGTCGGCGACCGCGCCCGTCACCGAGTTGAGGGCCCGCAGTCCGTGGAAGCCGACGAGGGCGGCGATCGTGCCGAGCGCGATGCCGGCGAGCTGGACGTCGCCGATGCTCCACGTGAAGTCGGCGATGCCGATGATGAGCGCGACGGCACCGGTCATGAGGTTGATCGGGTTGCCGAGGTCGACGCGGTTCTCGATCCAGATCTTCACGCCGAGCAGGCCGATCATCCCGTAGAGGGCGACCGCTGCGCCCCCGAGGACGCCCTTGGGCACGGTGTAGATGAGCTCGCCGAACTTCGGGCTCATAGACAGGAGCACGGCGGTGACCGCCGCGACCCAGTACGCGGCCGTCGAGTAGACGCGGGTCGCCGCCATCACCCCGATGTTCTCGGCGTAGGTCGTCGTGCCCGAGCCACCGCCGGAGCCGGCGAGGGTGGTCGCGAGACCGTCGGCGATGAGCGCCCGACCCATGTAGGGGTCGAGGTCGTCACCGGTCATCGCCGCGACGGAGCGGACGTGCCCGACGTTCTCGGCGACGAGGACGAGGACGACGGGGACGAAAAGACCGAGGACGGAGATGTCGAAGGTCGGTGCGGTGAGGTCCGGCAGGCCGAGCCAGTCGGCCTCGCCGACCTTGGTGAAGCTCAGCTCGCCGCGGATCGCGGCGGTGGCGTAGCCGGCGGCGACGCCGCCGAGGATCGCCAGGCGCGAGATCATCCCCTTCGTCGCGACGCCGAGCACGACGATGACGACGAGGGTCACGACGCCGGTGACCGGGGAGATGATGAAGTTGTCCTTCGCCGCCGGGGCGAGGTTGAGGCCGATGAGGGCGACGATCGCGCCGGTGACCATCGGGGGCATGAGCGCCCGAAGCCAGCGGTCGCCGGAGAGCTGCACCGCCAGGCCGACGAGCGCGAGCGCGATGCCGGCCATGACGACGCCGCCGAGGGCGGTCGGGATGTCGTGGCTCGCCGTGGCAGCGCCGATCGGGGCGATGAAGGCGAAGGAGCTGCCGAGATAGCTCGGCACCCGGCCGCGGGTGATGAGCAGGAAGATCATCGTGCCGACGCCGGAGAAGAGCAGGGTCGTCGCCGGCGACAGGCCGGTGATGAGCGGCACGAGGAAGGTCGCGCCGAACATCGCGACGACGTGCTGCATGCCCAGCCCGACCGTCAGGTCCCAGGACAGACGCTCACGAGGGCGGACGACCTCGCCCGGCGCGACCCTGCGGCCGTCGCCGTGGAGGGTCCAGCCGCGCTGGGTGTCGTCGAGGTCCGGGGGCGTCGGTGCGGGTGCGCTCACGGACCGCAAGGCTATCGCCGCTCGGGCTCCTCCGGCGCACCTGTCTGGTCCGGGGCGGGCGTCTCGGCGAGGCGACGCCACAGCAGCACGGAGTCGCGGTCGTCGCCGGGCGCGACGCGGATCACCCCGGGCTGGCGGCCGACCTCGGTGTACCCGACCTTCGCGTAGAACTGGCCGAGCCCGACGCCGTCCCGGTAGTCGAGGGTGAGGATCTCGACCCCTTCGTCCCGCGCGGCCCGGTGCACCCCGGCCATGAGATGCCGGCCGAGGCTGGCACCGCGGCGCTGCGGGTCGACCATGACGCTCTCGACGCTGCGGATGTGGGCCTGGAGGGGGGTGGTCGGGGTGCGCAGGAAGGCGGCACCGACGAGGTCGCCCGCCGGGGTCATCAGGCCCACCCCGCGCAGGTGGCCGGAGGCCAGGCCGTCCTCGCGGCGCTCCACCTCGGCTTCGACGTCCTCGCGCGGTGCCCCGGCGACGAAGCCGACCGCTCCCCCGGCGTCGTTGACCCGCACCCAGAGGTCGACGAGGCTGCGCCGGGCTCGGGGCGGCAGGGTCGTGAAGGTGCGCACGTAGGGGCTCTCGAGGACCTGCCACCGCGTGCCGCGTGCCTCGTGGTCGTCCTCGGGGACGTGGACCAGGCCCGAGGACTCGGCGACCGCGCGGGTCGTCGGGTCGTCCTCGGCGACACGGAGGCGAAGGGGGACGTCGGGCAGCCACTCGATCGCGTCGGCGACCGCGAGGCGCAGCGCGGCCCGGGCGCGACCGTCGGCCGCGACGGCCGGGGTGGAGCGCACCGTGAGCGCGATGTCGTCCTCGCGGGGGCGCACCCCGACGAAGCCGACCGGCTCGTCCTCGACCGCGACGACCCAGCTGCCGAAGCCGTCGCGCTCCCAGCGCCGGACCCAGCCCGCGACGACGTCGTGCGAGCGGTCGACGTCACCGACGAGCTGCCCGAGCGCGTCCGCGTCCTCGGCCCGCGGCGGCCGCAGGGCGAGTCCCACCCCGGCGATGGTCGTCGGCCGCGTCGTCATCGCCCCATCCTGTCCCACCCCGCCCCTGCATGCTGTGAGGCCACGCGGCCCGTGGTCTCGAGGCTCCTTCGTCGCACCTCGACCACCAACGACCCCTTCGTCGCACCTCGACGGCCACGGAGCACCGCACGACCGGGGCACCTCGGGCGGGCTGCGAGGATGGGTCGGTGAGCCAGCCCCAGACCCTCGACGTGCGTACCGGCTCGACCCCCGACGAGGTCTTCGACGCGCTGGAGCGGTGGGCGGCGGGGCGCGGGATCACGCTCTACCCCCACCAGGAGGAGGCAGCGCTCGCGCTGCTCGCCGACGAGCACGTCGTCATCTCGACCCCGACCGGGTCGGGCAAGTCGCTCGTCGCGACCGCCGCCATCGCCCACGCCCTCTCGCAGGACAAGGTCGCCTTCTACACCGCGCCGATCAAGGCGCTCGTCAGCGAGAAGTTCTTCGACCTCTGCGCGACCTTCGGGGCGCAGGACGTCGGCATGCTCACCGGCGACGCGTCGGTCAACCCCGACGCCCCGATCATCGTGTGCACGGCCGAGGTGCTCGCCAACATGGCGCTGCGCGAGGGCCGGGCCGCCGACGTCGGCCTCGTCGTCATGGACGAGTTCCACTACTACTCCGAGCCCGAGCGCGGCTGGGCCTGGCAGGTCCCGCTGCTCACCCTCGTCGACGCGCAGATGCTCCTCATGTCGGCGACCCTCGGCGACACCTCACGCTTCGTCGAGGACCTCGAGGCGCGCACCGGCCGCGACGTCACCGTCGTCTCGGACGCGCCCCGCCCGGTGCCGCTCACCTTCACCTGGTCGACGACCCCGCTGCAGGACACCATCGAGGACCTCGTCGAGTGGGACCGCGTGCCGGTCTACGTCGTGCACCAGACCCAGGCCAACGCCGCCGAGCACGCGCGCACCCTGTCGTCGACGAAGCTGCTCACCCCCGCCGAGCGCGACGCCGTCGCGGCCGAGATCGCCGGCTTCCGCTTCTCCGCCGGCTTCGGGCGCACCCTCTCGGCGCTGCTGCGCAAGGGCATCGGCGTGCACCACGCCGGGATGCTCCCGCGCTACCGCCGGCTCGTCGAGCGCCTCGCCCAGCAGGGCAAGCTCAAGGTCATCTGCGGGACCGACACCCTCGGCGTCGGCATCAACGTGCCGATCCGCACCGTCCTCTTCACCTCGCTGACGAAGTTCGACGGGCGCCGCCACCGGGTGCTCCGCGTGCGCGAGTTCCTCCAGGTCGCCGGTCGCGCCGGTCGCGCCGGCTACGACACGCAGGGCTTCGTCGTCGTCCAGGCCCCCGAGCACACGATCGAGAACGAGCGCCTCGTCGCCAAGGCCGGTGACGACCCGAAGAAGCTGAAGAAGATCCAGCGCAAGAAGCCCCCGGAGGGCTTCGTCGTGTGGACCGAGGACACCTTCACCAAGCTGACGACCGCCCCGGCCGAGCCGCTCGCCAGCCGCATGCGGGTGGAGAACTCGACGATCCTCAACGTCGTCGCCCGGCCCGGCGACCCCGTCGCCGCCCTGTCGGCCCTCACCCGCGACAACCACGAGGACCCGCGCGGCCAGGCCCGCCTGGCCAAGCGGGCGATCCGGCTCGGCCGCTCCCTGCTCGACTCCGGCGTCCTCGTGCGCCTCGACGAGCCCGACGACAGCGGGCGCACCGTCGCCCTCACCCTCGACCTGCCGAGCGACTTGGCGCTCAACCAGCCGCTCGCCCCCTTCGCCCTGGCCGTCCTCGAGCTGCTCGACCGCGACGCCGACACCTACGCCCTTGACGTCGTCTCCGTCGTCGAGGCGGTCCTCGACGCCCCCCGACCGCTCCTGCTCGCCCAGCAGCACGCCGCCCGCGGCGAGGCCCTGGCCGAGATGAAGGCCGACGGCGTCGAGTACGAGGAGCGGATGGCGCGCCTCGACGAGATCACCTGGCCCGAGCCGCTCGCCGAGCTCCTCCGCCCGGCCTACGAGGAGTACCTCGTCGCCCACCCGTGGCTGCCCGTCGACGGTCTCGTGCCGTGCAGCATCGTGCGGCACATGTGGGAGGACGGCATGTCCTTCAGCGACCTCGTGCGCCGCTACGACCTCGCACCGCGCGAAGGCCTGCTGCTGCGCTACCTCTCCGACGCCTACCGCACGATGGCGCACACCGTGCCGGCCGAGCACCGCAGCGAGGCGCTCGAGGAGATCATCGCCTGGCTCGGCGAGACCATCCGCCAGACCGACTCCTCCCTCCTCGACGAGTGGGAGGCGCTGGCTCATCCCGACGCCCACCTCGCCGAGGTCGTCTCGCACCACGACGCGGGCGACCTGCGCCCGCCGTCGCGCCCGATCAGCGCCCAGCCCCACGCCTTCACGCCCATGGTCCGCGGCGCGATGTGGCAGCGCGTGGCTCGCGCGGCCCGCGACGACGTCGACGGGCTCGCCGCGATCGAGCACGCCGCCGCGGCCCTCGCCGACGACGGGCGCTCCGCGGTGATGACGCGCGACGCCTGGGACGAGGCGCTCGGCGAGTACTGGCAGGAGCACGACGAGATCGCGACCGATGCCGACGCCCGTGGGCCGCACCGCATCTCGACCGAGGACGTCATGGCGCCGGCACCCGGCATGCCCGACGAGGGCGACGAGGCGATCGCCGACGTGCGGGTCCGCCGGGTACGTCAGGTGCTCGCCGACCCCGCGGGTGACGGCGACTGGGTGGTCGAGGCCGAGGTCGACCTCGACGCGTCCGACCGCGTCGGCGAGGCCGTCGTCCTCGCGACGGCGATGCGGCGGCTCTGAGGCGCCACAGGCACCGCGCCGAGGCCTGGACGCCGCGAGGGCGCCCGCCGGGTCACCGACCTAGGCTGTGGGGCATGCCCGTCACCACGCCGCGCCCTGCGCCCGGCCCGCTCGCAGCCCGGCTGCGGGTGCTCGCCGCGCTCCTGCTCGCGCTGCTCCCCGCCCTCGCGCTCGCGGCACCCGCCGGGGCGCAGACGGACGCCGAGCAGGGTCCGACCGCCCGCCAGATGGCGCAGCAGGCCGAGATCCCCGACCCCCTGCGTGTCGGGACCGAAGGGGTGTACGCCCCCTTCTCGATCCGCAAGGGCGATGAGTTCACCGGCTTCGACATCGAGGTCATGGACGCCGTCGCGGAGCGGCTCGGCGTCGAGGTCGAGTACGTCCCGACCCAGTGGGACTCGATGTTCGCCGCCCTGGACGCGGGTCGCTTCGACGTCGTCGCCAACCAGGTCACCTCCAACCCGGAGCGAGAGCAGCTCTACGACCTCTCCGACCCCTACGTCGAGACCGGCGGGGTCCTCGTCGTCGCCGAGGACAACCCGGAGGGCATCGAGTCCCTGGAGGACCTGCGGGGCAAGCGCTCTGCGCAGAACATCACGAGCAGCTGGGCCGAGGTCGCCAAGGAGTACGGCGCGAAGGTCGTCGGCGTCGACGGCATGACGGAGGCGATGGCCAGCCTCAAGGAGGGCCGGGTCGACGCCCTGGTCAACGACAAGCTCGCCGTGCGCAACTACATCGCGACCAACCCCGAGCCGGGCGTGAAGATCGTCGCCGAGACCGAGGAGAAGTCCGAGTCGGTCTTCGCCGCGAAGAAGGACTCCGGCTACATGCCGGCGATCAACAAGGCGCTCGCCGAGATGGAGGACGACGGCACCACCCAGGCGATCTACGACACGTACTTCGCTGCGGATGTCCAGGCGCCCACGTGGTGGGAGCTGGTGAAAGAGAACGCCTGGCCCATCGCGTGGAAGGGCATCTCGGTGACCATCCCGCTCACCGCGCTCTCCTTCACGCTCGGCCTGGCGATCGCGTTGCTCGCAGCCGTCGGCCGGATGTCTCAGGCCGCCGTCCCGAGGGCCGTGGCCCGCTCGTACATCTCGATCATCCGCGGGACGCCTCTCCTGGTCCAGCTCTACCTCATCTTCTTCGCGCTCCCCCAGGTCGGGATCGACCTCAACCCCTTCCCCGCTGCCGTCATCGCGCTGTCGCTCAACGTCGGCGGCTACGCGGCGGAGGTGATCCGCTCGGCGGTCGAGTCGATCCCCCGAGGTCAGTGGGAGGCCGCCCGGACCATCGGCATGAGCCAGCGGACCGCGCTACGGCGGATCATCCTGCCGCAGGCCGCCCGCACCGCGGTCCCACCCCTGTCGAACACCTTGATCTCGCTCGTCAAGGACACCTCGCTGACGTCGATCATCCTCGTCGTCGAGATGGTGCGGCAGGCGCAGTTCGCCGCTGCCCCGACCTTCCAGTTCATGGCGATGTACGGTCTGGCCGCCTTCTACTTCTGGGTGATCTGCCTCGTCGTCTCCTTCGTCCAGGACCGCACCGAGGAGAGGCTGAGCCGCTATGTCGCCCACTGAGCACCCCACCACCCCCGTGCTCGCCGCACAGGGAGTGCGCAAGAGCTTCGGCGAGAAGGAGGTGCTGCGCGACATCTCCTTCCAGGTCGGTGCGGGCACCGTCACAGTCGTCCTCGGCCCGTCCGGGTCCGGCAAGACGACGCTCCTGCGCGCCCTCGGCGGGCTGGAGACCCCCGACGCCGGGGTCATCACCATCGGCGACAGCACGGTGGACTTCGCCGAGCTCACCCCCAACCGGCGCGGCCGGCTCCCCCGCGCTCAGCGGGAGCAGGCCGACCAGCTCGCCTCGCACACGGGGTTCGTCTTCCAGGGGCACGACCTCTTCGCGCACAAGAGCGCGATCGACAACGTCGTGGAGGGCCCGGTCGTCGTCCAGGGCGAGGACCCGGCGGCGGCTCGCGAGCGGGGCATGGCCCTGCTCGAGCAGGTCGGGCTCACCGAGCACGCCGACAAGTACCCCTACCAGCTCTCCGGCGGTCAGCAGCAGCGCGTCGGCATAGCCCGGGCGCTCGCCCTGCGCCCCGACGTCGTCCTCTTCGACGAGCCGACCTCGGCGCTCGACCCCGAGACGGTCGGCGAGGTGCTCGCGGTGATGCGCGACCTCGCGCAGCAGAGCTGGACGATGGTCGTCGTCACCCACGAGATCCGCTTCGCGCGGGAGGTCGCCGACGACGTGCTCTTCATCGACGGCGGGGTCGTCGTCGAGCGGGGCGCGCCCGAGCAGGTGATCCTCGCGCCGCGCGAGGCCCGCACCCAGGCCTTCCTCAAGCGCATCCTCGAGCCGATCTGAGCCGATGATCCTCGTCGACCCGCCGACCTGGCCGGGCTGGGACACGGTGTGGAGCCATCTCGTCTCCGACACCTCGTTGGCCGAGCTCCACGCCTTCGCCGAGGGCGTCGGCCTGCCGAGACGGCTCTTCGACGAGGACCACTACGACGTCCCGCGCAGCCGCTACGCCGAGGTCGTCGCCGCCGGAGCCCACGAGGTGAGCGGTCGCGAGCTCATCGTCGCGCTGCGCACCTCCGGGCTGCGGGTCACCGCCGCTCAGCGCCGCCCGCACCGCCGCTGAGCCGGTCGAGCTCACGGCGCACGTTGGTCCGCGCGGCGTCGGTCCAGCGCTCGTGGGCCACGGTGGTCGCGTAGAGCCGCGGACGGGTGGCGAAGGGGGCGAGGACCGCCGTCCTCCCCCGCGCGAAGTCCTCGGCGGGGACGTGCGCGTACTCCCCGCGGACCTGGGCGCAGTACTCGTCGAAGCGCTGCGGCGGGGCTGAGAGCACCCACAGGTCGGCGTCGTGGAGCACCGCCTCGGGCCCAGGCGTCCCCGGGAGGTGGTGCTCGAGCGTGGCCCGCACGAGCCCCCCGACCGCGGCGACGGCGCCCGGGTCGCACCCGGCCGCGGCGAGCTCGCGCTCGGTGAGGACGGCGCTCGCCTCCTCGTTGGCCCCTGGGGCCGCGGCGGGGTCGTACACGGCGTCGTGGTACCACGCGGCGATCACGACGAGCGCACGCTCGCGGGAGTCGAGGTCGCCGCCGAGCAGGTCGACGGCGGTGAGCACCTCGGCGAGATGACGGCCGTCGTGATAGCCGCGCTGGGGCTCGGAGTAGCGGTCGAGCACGGACGTCGCCATCTCCCCCGGGGCACCCCCGAGCCGGGTCACCGCGTCGTCATACGAGCTCGTGTCCACCGCGTCATCCTCGCAGCCCGGGGGTCCCGGACCGCCCGGCGTCGGTGCACCGGGCTAGCCTCGAGATGCCCCCTTCGCCCGCCCGCCGCACCGACCGCAGACCTGGAGGACCATGCCGACCACCCGCCGCGCCGTCGTCGTCGCCGCGCTGTGCGGCGTGCTCGCGGCCGGCTGCCAGGGCGGTCAGCGCGAGGACGGGGGCACCACCTCGGCGACCCCGACGGGCGCCGAGGAGCCGAAGCCCTCGCAGACGCGCTCCCCTGCCCCGGAGCAGACCTACCGGCCGGTCCGCTTCGACGACGGGCCCGTCTTCAACGAGCCCCTCTCCGACGACGTGACGGCCACCCAGCTGCAGCGCCTCGTCGACGAGGAGCGCGTGCCGGTCGCACCTACCCACGGGGGCGCCTTCGAGACGATGACGAACTCCCTCCGGGCCCTCGACAAGGCCCCCGACGTCATGATCTTCGGTGACTCGATGACCCAGCAGGGCATCGACCCCGAGGTACTGGGTGAGCAGCTCGCCGAGCGCACCGGGTCACCGGTGAGCGTCTTCAACGCGGCGAGCAGCCGCGCGAGGTGGGGCGTCAACCGCATGGTCGCGCGCTACGCCCGGTCCGTCGACCGGCTGCCGCGGGTGGCCGTCCTCAGCATCTCGACCCGGGCCGCGGAGGACGACGGCTTCTACACGAGCACCGTGCAGCGCACGCCCTTCTCGCACGTCGTCGAGGGGTGCGACCGCCCGAGCAGCCCCGTGTGGGACGCCGCGGAGCGCGCGGACTGCGAGGCCGACCGCACCGACCTGCGGCACCGCTTCGCGCTCGGCGGTGGGCAGGTGCGCCGCGCCCTCGAGGGCAGACCGCTCCAGACCACCCTGCAGATCGCGCCGGGCTCGCGGCTGCGGGCCGACGGCATGATCGAGCACCCGTCGATGACCCGGGCTGAGGTCGAGGAGCGTTCCCGCACCCGGCTCGCCGAGCGCGGCTTCCCCGGGTTCCCGACCATCCTGCAGAGCTCGATCGACGAGTACACCGAGCTCGTCGACCTGCTCGAGGCCGAGGGGGTCACGGTCGTCTCGACCGAGATCCCCTACAGCCCGGCCCACCAGGCGGGCCTGGAGCGGATCGGGCGCGACTACGACGCGAAACGGCAGAAGGCCGCGGCCCGGCTCGCCCGCGAGGGCGGGACGCAGCACTTCCCCGTCGCCTCCTACGGCGACTGGTGGGGCGACGGCTCGAGCCGCGACGAGATCCACCTCGCCCCCCAGGGCGCCGCCGACTTCACCGAGCAGCTCGTCGACGACACCCCGGGCCTCGCCGACGCGATCGAGGCCGGGCTGCGCTGAGCCGTCTGCCGTGCCCGGGCGTGACGGCGTGCACGCCCGTGCCGCTCGCGTCGTGGTGCGCCCCGGCGGGGCGCGGATGTGGGACATTGCGAGCATGACCAGCACCCCGGTGAGCGACACGGACGGCTCGCGGATCGACGCCGTGCGGCGACGCGGCGTCGAGACCACAGGCATCGAGATCATCGCCGAGTCCGAGCGCACCGCCCGGCCCCGCGACCTCTTCTGGCCGTGGTTCGCGGCCAACGTCAGCGTCTTCGGCATCTCCTACGCCGCCTTCGTCCTCGGCTTCGGCATCTCCTTCGTCCAGGCGGTCGTCGTCACCGTCCTCGGCGTCGTCATCTCCTTCGCGCTGTGCGGCGTCATCGCGCTCGCCGGCAAGCGCGGGTCGGCCCCGACGATGGTGCTCTCGCGGGCCGCCTTCGGCGTCACCGGGCAGAAGGTGCCCGGCGTCATCAGCTGGCTGACCTCGATCGGCTGGGAGACCTTCCTCGCGATCCTCGCCACGCTCGCGACGGCGACGATCTTCGAGCGGCTCGGCTGGGGCGGTGGCACCGGGACGAAGGTCGTCGCCGCGGTCGTCGTCGCCGGGCTCGTCGTCGCCGCCTCGGTCGCGGGCTACCACGTCATCATGCGGATGCAGTCGGTGCTCACGTGGGTCACCGGGGCCATCACCGTCCTCTACGTCGTCATGACGGTGCAGCACGTCGACTGGGGCGCGGTCACCTCGCTGCCGTCCGGGTCGATCGGCGCGATGACGGGAGCCCTCGTCATGGTGATGACGGGCTTCGGCCTGGGCTGGATCAACATCGCCGCCGACTGGTCGCGCTACCAGCGCCGTGATGCATCGGGCGCCGCGATCGTCGGGTGGAACACCCTCGGCGGCGCGATCGCCCCGGCCCTGCTCGTCTGCTACGGCCTGGCGCTCGCCGGCTCGGACGAGGCGGTGCTCACCGGCATCGGCGGCGACCCGATCGGCACGCTGGCGACCCTCCTGCCGACGTGGGTGCTCGTGCCCTTCCTCGTCGCGGCGGTGCTCGCGCTCGTCTCGGGGGCCGTCCTCGGCATCTACAGCTCGGGCCTGACGCTGCTCTCCCTCGGGGTGCGCATCCCCCGGCCGGCGGCGGCCGCGGTCGACGGGGTCATCCTCACCATCGGCACCTTCTACGTCGTCTTCGTCGCCGAGAGCTTCATCAACCCCTTCCAGTCCTTCCTCATCACCCTCGGGGTTCCGCTCGCGAGCTGGGCGGGGATCATGATCGCCGACATCGCCCTGCGCCGCCGCGACTACGACGAGGAGGCGCTCTTCGACCCGCGCGGCCGGTACGGCGCGTGGGACTGGACCTCGATCGCGACGATGGTCGGCGCGTCCGTCCTCGGCTGGGGCCTCGTCGTCAACTCCTTCGCCGCCGACGCGAGCTGGAACAACTGGCAGGGCTACCTGCTCGAGCCGCTCGGCCTCGGCACGTGGGACGCGGCCGGCGGTTTCTGGGAGGGCACCTTTGCCTACGCCAACCTCGGCGTCCTGCTCGCGCTCGTCCTGTCCTTCCTCGTCACGCTCGTCGCCCGGCGCGGCACGGTCGCCCGGCAGGAGGGACGGGCGTGACCTCGGCACCGCTGCCGGACCTCGCGGGGGCCTGGCTGCTCGTCGTCGACCCGCAGCGGATCTTCGCCGACCCGGAGTCGCAGTGGGGCTCGTTGATGTTCGGCGACATCATCGCGCCGGTGCACCACCTCGCCGAGCGGCTCGGGCCGCAGCGCACGGTCGTCACCCGCTGGGTGCCCGGACGCTCGCGGGTGGGGTCGTGGGCCGACTACTTCGCGGCCTGGCCCTTCGCCGACCGCCCCGACGACGACCCGATGTTCGCCCTCGTCGGCCAGGCCGAGGAGATCTCGGCGCACCCGACGGTCGACGTGCCGACCTTCGGCAAGTGGGGCGAGGACCTCGTCGACGTCGTCGGCCCGACACCGACCCTGCTCGTCACCGGGGTCTCGACGGACTGCTGCGTCGTCTCGACGGTGCTCGCCGCCGCCGACGCGGGCGCGAGGGTCGTCGTCGTCACCGACGGCTGCGCCGGCTCGAGCCGCGAGCACCACACGGCGGCGCTGCACGTCATGGGTCTCTACCCGCCGCAGGTCGTCCTGGCCACCTCGGCCGAGGTCCTCACCGCGCTGGGCTGACTCCCCCTTCGCCCCCGAGGGGACGGCTCAGCCGCGCCCCCCGCGGCTCTCGGGCACGCTCACCGCGACGACGACGCTGCTCATCACCCACAAGGTGATGCCGGCGGTCCCGCCGAGCACGAAGAGGGCCGGGCCGAGCCCGGCCCCGACGAGCGCGGCGACCGCGCCGATGACGGACAGGCCGAGCACGACGAGCGCGCGCCGCACGACGGTGCGGCTGAGGTGGCCCTGCGGGCCGGCGAGGCGCAGCGCGTTGGCGACGAGGAAGACGCCGATGCCCAGGCCGACGACGGCCCAGACCGTACGGCTCTCGACCGAGCCGCCGGCGAGCGCGAGCAGCCACACGAGCGACCCGGCGACGGCCAGGACGACCCCGCCCCGGCGGCCGCCGAGGTCCTCGAGCGCGCGCACGTCAGGCGGTCTTCGCCGCGAAGGGGGCGAGCTCGGCGGCGAGGTCACCCATGACCTTCGCGCGGACCCGGGTGCCCTCGGCGAGGTGGTCCTCGCCGAGGATGTCGGCCTCCTCGTAGATCCGCGAGACGAGGTCGCCGCGGTCGTAGGGCAGGACGACGTCGACCTCGATGTCGGGCTGGGGCAGCTCGACGCTGATGAGCTCGCGCAGCGCGTCGACGCCCAGGCCCGTGCGGGCCGAGACGGCGATGGAGTGACGCTCGTGGCGCAGCAGCCGGTCGACGACCTCGGGGTCGGCGAGGTCGGCCTTGTTGATGACGACGACCTCCTTGACGTCGGTCGCGTCGACGTCGGCGAGCACCGCGCGGACCGCGCTGATCTGACCCTCGGGGTCGGGGTGGCTGCCGTCGACGACGTGGAGGAGCAGGTCGGCGTCGGCGACCTCCTCGAGCGTGCTGCGGAAGGCCTCGACGAGCTGGTGGGGCAGCGCCCGCACGAAGCCGACGGTGTCGGCGAGGGTGAAGTCGCGGCCCTCGGGGGTCTCGGCGCGGCGCACCGTCGTGTCCAGCGTCGCGAAGAGCTGGTTGTCGACGAGGACGCCGGCGTGGGTGAGCCGGTTGAGCAGGGTCGACTTGCCGGCGTTGGTGTACCCGGCGATGACGACGGCGGGCACGCCGTGGGCGTCGCGGGCCCCGCGGCGGGTGTCTCGGTGGGTCTTCATCGACGACAGCTCGCGGCGCAGCTTGGCGATGCGCGAGTTGATCCGGCGGCGGTCGAGCTCGATCTTCGTCTCACCCGGTCCGCGCGAGCCCATGCCCTGGCCACCGGCGGCCTGTCCACCGGCCTGACGGGACATCGACTCGCCCCAGCCGCGCAGGCGCGGCAGGAGGTACTGCAGCTGGGCGAGCTCGACCTGGGCCTTGCCCTCCTTGGACTTCGCGTGCTGGGCGAAGATGTCGAGGATGAGGGCGGTGCGGTCGATGACCTTGACCTTGACGACGTCCTCGAGGGCACGACGCTGGCTCGGGGCGAGCTCGGTGTCGCACACCACGGTGTCGGCGCCCTCGGCGATGACGATGTCGCGCAGCTCGATGGCCTTGCCGGACCCGAGGTAGGTGCCCGGGTCGGGGCGCTGGCGGCGCTGCAGGACGCCGGCGAGGACCTCGGAGCCGGCGGTCTCGGCGAGCGCGGCGAGCTCGCGCATGGAGTTCTCGGCGTCCTGGGCGGTGCCCTCGGACCACACGGCGGCGAGGACGACGCGCTCGAGGCGCAGCTGGCGGTACTCGACCTCGGTGATGTCCTCGAGCTCGGTGGAGAGCCCGGAGACGCGGCGCAGCGCGGTGCGCTCCTCGCGGTCGAGCTGGTCGCCGTCGAAGCGGTCTGCGTCGTCGAAGAAGCCGTCGTCGTCGGCCAGGGCGCTCGCCCTGCGGGCCAGGATGTCGTCGGTCGCGGTGCTACGTGGTTCGGTCATGTTCTCCTCAGGGTCTCACCTCAGAACGCCCCGGGGCCACCGAATACTCCCGTCCGCACGGTGGACGGCCGCGGCGGCTCCCCCTTCGCCCCCGGCTACCCCTCCGGCTACCACGCCGTATGTGTGGTGATCACGACCACTACGGCGTGGTAGGTGGGTGTAGAGCGGGGTGGGTCGGCGGGTTGGCGGGTCGGCGGGGCGGAGGGGTGGACCAACGGGCGATGGGCGAAGGGGGGTGCGCGCGGGGGGCCGGCGGGTCAGCCGTGGGCGCGGGTGCGGATGTCGCTCGCGTGGAGCCGCTCGGCGTCGGCGCGCTCGTCGTCGGTCATCTGCTGGCTGTCGAGCTCGGCCTGCACGCGGCGCCGGTAGTGCTCGACCTCGGCCGCGACCTGCGCGTCGTCCCACCCGAGCTCGCCGGCCATGAGGGCGGCGGCCGTCTCGGCGGCGGCCGCGCCCCGGTCGGGCGTCTCGATGGAGATCCGGGTGCGGCGGGTGAGCACGTCGTTGAGGTGCAGGGCCGCCTCGGCCCGCACGGCGTAGACGACCTCAACGGCGAGGTACTCCTCGGCGCCGACCAGCGGCTCGGCGAGCTCGGGGCGCTGCGCCATGAGCTCGAAGAGGTCGACGACGAGCGAGCCGTAGCGGTCGAGCAGGTGGGTGATCCGCCACACCGGCAGGCCGTGCCGACGGCTCAGGGTGTCGAGCTGGTTGACGAGCGCCTGGTAGCCCTCGGCCCCGACGAGCGGGATGTGCTCGGTGACGCTGTCGGGCACGCCGGGCGGCAGGTCCTCACGGGCCGCGTCGACGGCGTCGGCGGCCATGACGCGGTAGGTCGTGTACTTGCCCCCGGCGATCGAGACGAGCCCCGGCTGCGGCCGGGCGACCGCGTGCTCGCGGCTCAGCTGCGAGGTCTCCTCGCTCTCGCCCGCGAGCAGGGGGCGCAGGCCCGCGTAGACCCCCTGGATGTCCTCGCGCGTGATCGGGGTGAGCAGGACGTCGTTGATCTCGCCGAGGAGGTAGTCGATGTCGGCCGAGGTGGCGGCCGGGTGCGCCCGCGAGAGCTCCCACGGGGTGTCGGTCGTGCCGACGATCCAGTGCGTGCCCCACGGGATGCAGAAGAGGACGGAGGTCGCCGTGCGCAGGATGAGCCCGGTCTCGGAGTTGATCCGGTCACGCGGCACGACGATGTGCACGCCCTTGCTCGCGCGCACGTGGAAGCGGCCGCGCCCACCGGCCATGCGCTGGATGTCGTCGGTCCACACCCCGGTGCAGTTGACGACGACGGAGGCGCGCACCTCCACCTCCGCACCGGTCTCGACGTCGAGGACCCGGGCGCCGACGACGCGCTCGCCCGCGTGGAGCAGGCCGACGACCTTCGCCGAGCTGAGGACGGTGGCCCCGTAGGACGCGGCGGTGCGCACGACGGTGAGGGTGTGACGGGCGTCGTCGCACTGGGCGTCGTGGTAGAGCAGACCGCCGTGGTGGCTCTCGGGCTTGAGGGCGGGCGCGATGCGCCGCACGCCCCCCTTCGTCAGCTGCTTGGTCCGCGGGACCGAGCGGGCGCCGCCCATCGTGTCGTACATCGTCAGGCCGGCGGTGACGTAGGGGCGCTCCCACACCGCGTGCTCGAGCGGGTAGAGGAAAGAGACCGGCTTGACGAGGTGCGGCGCGATCCGGGTGAGCATGAGCTCGCGCTCCTTGAGCGCCTCGCGCACGAGGGCGAAGTTCAGCTGCTCGAGGTAGCGCACCCCGCCGTGGAAGAGCTTGCTGCTGCGCGAGGAGGTGCCCGAGGCGAAGTCGCGCTGCTCGACGAGCGCCACCCGCAGGCCGCGGGTCGCGGCGTCGAGCGCCACCCCGGCCCCGGTCACCCCTCCCCCGACGACGAGCACGTCGAGCTCGGCCGAGGCGAGGTGCTCCCACGCCGCGGCTCGCTGGGCGGGGTCGAGCTGAGCGGGTCCGCGCATGCCGCCACGATATCCGCCGCCTCTCGCCTGCCAGACTGCCGCCCATGACTCCTTCGCGCACCTACGTCCTGGCCATCGACCAGGGCACGACGAGCACCCGGGCGATGATCTTCGACGCGGCGGGAGAGGTCGTCGCGCAGGACCAGATCGAGCACGAGCAGATCTTCCCGCGGGCCGGGTGGGTCGAGCACGACCCGATGGAGATCTGGGAGAGCACCCGCCGGGTCATCGGCGGGGCGCTCGGCAAGGGCAACCTCAACAGCCGTCACGTCGAGGCGATCGGCATCACCAACCAGCGCGAGACCGTCGTCGTGTGGGAGCGCGCCACCGGGCGGCCGATCCACAACGCCGTCGTGTGGCAGGACACCCGCACCCAGGCGATGGTCGACGAGCTCGCCGCCGACGGCGGGATCGACCGCTTCAAGGACGTCTGCGGCCTGCCGCTCGCCACGTACTTCGCCGGGCCGAAGATCGCCTGGGTCCTCGACCACGTCGAGGGGGCGCGCGAGCGGGCGGCGAAGGGGGAGCTGCTCGCCGGGACGATCGACAGCTGGCTCGTGTGGAACCTCACCGGCGGTGGGGAGCACGACGGCGAGCACGTCACCGACGTCACCAACGCCTCGCGCACGATGCTCATGGACCTGCGCACGCTGCAGTGGAGCGAGGAGCTGTGCGAGGCGATCCGCGTGCCGATGGAGGTGCTCCCCCGCATCTGCAGCTCCTCGGAGGTCTACGGCGAGTGCACCCCCGGCGTCCTCGCGGGCACCCCCGTCGCCGGCATCCTCGGCGACCAGCAGGCGGCGACCTTCGGGCAGGCCTGCCTCGCCCCGGGCACGGCGAAGAACACGTACGGCACGGGCAACTTCATGCTGCTCAACACCGGCACCGAGATCGTCGAGAGCGAGAACGGCCTGCTGACGACGCTGTGCTACCAGCTCGGCGACGACGCGCCGGTCTACGCGCTCGAGGGGTCCATCGCCGTCACCGGGTCGCTCGTGCAGTGGGTGCGCGACAACCTCGGGCTCATCCGCAGCGCCCCGGAGATCGAGCAGCTCGCGTGCTCGGTGGAGGACAACGGCGGCGTGTACTTCGTGCCGGCCTTCTCGGGTCTCTTCGCGCCGTACTGGCGACCCGATGCCCGCGGCGCGATCCTCGGGCTCACGCGGTACGCGAACAAGGGGCACCTCGCCCGGGCGGTGCTCGAGTCGACGGCCTTCCAGACCCGCGACGTCCTCGACGCGATGCAGGCCGACGCCGAGCGGGCCGGCGGCCGGCTCACCGAGCTCAAGGTCGACGGCGGGATGGTCGCCAACGAGACGCTCATGCAGTTCCAGGCCGACGTGCTCGGCGTCGACGTCGTCCGACCGAAGATCGCCGAGACGACGGCCCTCGGGGCGGCCTACGTCGCCGGTCTCGCCGTCGGGTACTGGAGCTCGACCGAGCAGGTCGAGGCCAACTGGTCCGAGGACGAGCGGTGGACCCCACGGCTGGACCGCGCCGACGTCGAGCGGATGTGCCGCAACTGGGCCAAGGCCGTCTCGCGCACCCTCGACTGGGTCGACGAGGACGTGGACTGACGCCGTGACCGAGCACTACTTCAGCGAAGGGGTCCCCGCGACCGACGCCGAGCGGCGCCGGCTGAGCGTCCGCCTCGCCGGTCAGGACGTCGTCGTCGAGACCGCGGGCGGGGTCTTCTCCGCCGGGGCCCTCGACAAGGCCACGCAGGTGCTGCTCGAGGAGGTCGAGCCGCCGCCCACGACCGGGCAGGCGCTCGACCTCGGCTGCGGCTGGGGTCCGATCGCACTAGAGCTCGCCCTGCGCTCCCCCGAGCTCGACGTCACCGCCGTCGACGTCAACGAGCGCGCGCTCGACCTCGTGCGGCGCAACGCCGCGGCCCTCGGCTGCGAGCGCGTGCGTGCGGTGCGGGCCGACGCGGTCGACCCCGACGTGCGCTACGACGTCATCTGGTCCAACCCCCCGATCCGGATCGGCAAGGCCGCCCTCCACGAGCTCTTGAGGACCTGGCTGCCGCGCCTCGCGCCGCAGGGGCAGGCCTGGCTCGTCGTCGGCAAGAACCTCGGCGCAGACTCGCTCCAGCGCTGGGTCGAGTCCGAGCTCGACCTGCGCTGCGAGCGCACCGCCTCCTCGAAGGGCTTCCGCGTCCTGCGCGTCTCGCGCTGACTCCCCCTTCGCCCCCCCCTTCGTCGAGCCCACCGGCCCGTGCCCTGCGCTCCCCCGGCTCCGCGTCCGCCCCCCTTCGCCCCCCTTCGCCGAGCCCCGCTCGTGGTCCGTCAGACCCGCTCGTCGCGGTCCCGCGAGGAGCGTCCCTCGCGGACCACGAGCGGGGCTCAGCGGGCTGTGGATGACGAGGCAGGTAGTAGCGCCGGCTCTGCCACCGTGCACAGGTGGACGAACTGCTCACCACGATGCGCGCCCTGGCTGCCGACGGACTCTTCTCCGCGGCTGACGCGCGGGCCTGCGGTCTCGATCGCCGACTTCTCGCCGAGGCCGCTGCGAGAGGAGAGATCGAGCGGCTCGCGCGGGGTCAGTACCTCGTCAGCCCTGCGCCGGACCTGCGTGAGCTGCACAGGTCACGGTCGATCGCGGTCGTCGACGGGCTGGAACGCACGGGGCTGAGCCATGACAGCGGGCTCGTCGTGCGCGGGCTGCCGACCTTCGCCGCCGACCTGTCGCGGGTGCACGTGACGTCGACCCGGCGACGCAAACGGGTCCCCCCGCACGTGCACCACTGGGTGCGCAGGTCTGTGGTGCTCGACGAGGTCGTCGTCGGGTCGACGACGGTGCCGGCACTCCCGGTGGCCGACTGCGTCGTGCAGGTGGGGCTGCTGCGCGGGGGCGAAGCAGCACTCGTCCCCGCCGACGCCGCCATCCGACAGGGCTCGCTCACCGTCGACGACCTCTCGGCGGCCCTCGACCTCGTCGTCGGTCACCGGGGTGTGCGCTCGCTGCGGCAGATGCTCGCATGGGCCGACGGCCGCCACGAGACGCCGGGCGAGACCCGCACCGGTGTGTGCCTGCACCGTCTCGGGCTGGCGTACACGCCGCAGGTCTGGATCGGCCAGACCGCGTCGACGCGCTCCTGGACGACGAGCCGGTCGTCGTCGAGTTCGACGGCGCACTCAAGTACACGGACCAGGACGCTCTCGTCGCAGAGAAGATCCGCGAGGACCGGGTCCGCTCACGCGGCTACGGCTTCGTCCGGCTGATGTGGGCCGACCTCTACGACCTCGGCCTGGTTGCTGCGCGGGTGCGCCGAGCGATCGACGCCCTGCCCCGCCGGTCCTAGCCCCCGCCGCAGACCCCTTCGCCCGGCCCCGTCGCCAGGACGCACCTCGCCCGCACCCGCCCCCTTCGCCGAGACCCGCTCGTGGTCCGTGAGACCCGGTCATCGCAGCCCCGCGACGACCGGCCTTCGCGGACCACGAGCGGGTCTCGGCGGGGTGGGGGGCGGGTTGGGGAGGGCGGGTTGGGGGAGGCGAGGGTGCGGGGTGGGCGAAAAGGGGGCAGAGGGGTCGGGGAGGTCAGGCGGGGGCGGAGGGCGTGCGGCGGGCCGCGAGCATGGCGACGACCGCGACGAGCGAGACACCGGCGCCGACGGCGGTCGACCCGACGCGGTCGAGCAGGAGCGGTCCGACCGGCTGCTCGTGGGCAAGCTGGCTCATCATCAGCGCGAGCGGGGTGATGAAGAGCAGGGCGAGCGCGTAGTTGCGCCCGATGAAGAGCTCGGCACCGATCTGCGTCACGCACACGACGGCGACCGCGGCCAGACCACGCGGGTGGGCCGCGAGGAGGGGCCAGGCCACGAGCACCCCGAGGACGGTGCCGACGGCGCGGTGCACCGCGCGCACGAGACGGGTCCGGTGGTCGGCCCCGCCGAGTGCCGCGACGGCCGCGACGATGCCCCAGTAGGGGTGCTCGAAGCCGACGAGCAGGCACGCGCTGCCGCCGACGAGGGCACAGCCGAGGACGACGGCGACCCAGCGGCGCCGGGCCGGGGTGCCGAGCGCCGTGCGCACGGACATCGCCGGCAGGGTCGGCACCCGGTAGCCGGTGCGGTCCCGCAGCACCCCGACGTGACCGACGAGCAGCGAGAAGGCCGCGCTCAGCGCCGACACCGCGAGGGCCAGCGGCACGTCGAGCAGACCGAGCCCGGGGATCGAGGCGCACACGCAGAAGGCGAAGACGAGGAAGGTCGACCCGGGCGGGTGCCACGCCAGGGCGGCCGCGAGGACCTGGCCGGCGCCGGCGACGAGCGCCCCGACGAGGACGACGAGCCACGCGTGCTGGCCTGGCAGCACGGCGGCGAGCACGCCGAGCCCCACCGTGGCGGTGAAGGCGATCGCCGCCCCGAGCTGCATGCCGGACCGGTCGACGTGGCCGTGGTGACGGCCGTAGAGCGAGGTCATGGCGCCGAAGGCGGCGTACGGGGTGAGGTCGACCCGTCCGGCGAGCACGAGCACGGCGAGCGGCACGAGGACGGACACCCCGGCGCGAAGGGCGACTCGGTGGGCCCCGGCATGCGGCCCGACCTCGATGCTCGCGCGGGCGACCTCGCCGACCGCGGCACCGACCCGGCCGAGCACCTCAGACCCCGGCGAGCAGGTCCGTCTGGCCGTCGGCGACGAGCACGGCGCGCCCGGCGAGCTCGACCTGGTGGTCGGGCAGGGCCCGGACGGTGAGGGAGCCCCCGGGGACGTCGACGCGCCACGTGCCGGACCCGACGGAGTCGGACCAGATGCCGACGGCGAGCGCGGCCGCGCAGACACCGGTGCCGCACGAGCGGGTCTCGCCGACACCGCGCTCGTGGACGCGCATCGCGAGGTGGCCGGGACCGAGGACGCGGACGAACTCGACGTTGCTGCCCTCCGGCGGCACCGGGCGCACGACGGGCGCGCGGGTGAGGTCGAGCCCCTCGAGGCTCACCTCGGGCGGGAGGGCGACGACGGTGTGGGGGTTGCCGAGGTCGAGGGAGAGGGCGCTGTACGGGTCGTCGACGTCCTCGGCCTCGTCGACGTGCACGAAGGAGTCGACACCGCGCTCGGCGGCCTCGGTCGGGTGCACGAGAGACCACGTGCCCATGTGGGTGACGACCTCGTCGCCCTCGAAGCGCACGCGCCGGGTGCCGGCGCGGGTCGCGACGACGCTCTCGCCGTCGCCGATGAGCCCCTCGCGGCGCAGCCAGGTCGCGAAGACCCGGGTCCCGTTGCCGCACATCTGGGCCTTCGAGCCGTCGGCGTTGCGGTAGTCCATGAAGAACTCGGCCTCGTCGGCCTGCGCCCGCACCTCGGGCTCCTCGGCCTGGACCGTGCGCACGACGCGGATCACCCCGTCGCCGCCGATGCCGGCGTGCCGGTCGCTCAGCCGGGCGACCTGCGCCGCGGAGAGGTCGAGCCGGCCGTCGAGGTCGGCCAGGAGCACGAAGTCGTTCTCGGTGCCATGACCCTTGGTGAAGCGCACGCTCATGGCGCCATTGTGCTGCACGTCTCAGGCATGGCTGAGATCGCCCCGCGCGACGACCTCGTGCGCCCGCCCGAGCAGGTCCGGTGCCGACGCGTCGAGCCACACGACCCGGGGGTCGGGCCGCAGCCAGGACTCCTGACGACGGGCGTAGCGCCGCGTGGCCGCCTGGGTCGACGCGACCGCCTCGGCCGTCGTCAGCTCGCCGTCGAGCTCCGCGAGGGCCTGGGCGTAGCCGATGGCCCGGCTCGCCGTCCGTCCTCGCCGCAGCCCGGCCGTCTCGAGCCGGCGGGTCTCGTCGAGCATACCCTCGGCCCACATCCGCAGGACCCGCTGCTCGATGCGCGTCGTCAGCAGGTCCCAGTCGTCGCGCAGCCCGATGACGAGCGAGGGGCGCACGTAGGTCTTCGTCGGGGCGGTCGCGGAGAAGGGCCGCCCGGTGAGCTCGACGACCTCGAGCGCACGGATGATCCGCCGCACGTTCTGCTCCTGGATCGCCTCGGCCGCCTGCGGGTCGACCCGCCGCAGCTCCGCGCGCAGGGCGTCGTCCTCGCCGGCGGCGCTGCGGGCCTCGAGCCGGGCCCGCACCTCGGGGTCGGTCGGCGGGATCTCGAGGTGGTCCAGCGCAGCGCGGACGTACAGCCCCGACCCGCCGGCGAGCACCGGCAGGGCGCCCCGCGAGCGGATGCCCTCGATCGCCGACCGCGCACGCGTCTGGTAGGCCGCGAGGGTGGACTCGTCGGTGACGTCGAGGATGTCGAGGAGGTGGTGCGGGACCCCCCGACGCTCGGCCGGGGCCAGCTTCGCCGTCCCGACGTCCATGCCCCGGTAGAGCTGCATGGAGTCGGCGTTGACCACCTCGCCGCCGAGGGACAGCGCGAGGTCGAGCGCGAGCGCCGACTTGCCGGTCGCGGTCGCGCCGACGACCGCTACGACCTCGACGGGCTCCCCCTTCGCGCTCACTCGTCGTCGTCGTGACCGAAGGGGTCACGGTCCTCCCCCGGCATCCAGCTGTGGCCGGGCACGCCCCAGCCCTCGGCCTTGACGGCCTTGCGGGCCTTCTTCTGCCACCGCTCCCCGAGGCGGTCCACGTAGAGGAAGCCGTTGAGGTGGTCGTACTCGTGCTGCATGCACCGGGCGAACCACCCGGTCGCGGTGAAGTCGAGCTCGTTGCCGTCGACGTCGTAGCCCGTGACGTGCGCGCTCTCGCCGCGCCGCAGCGGGAAGGAGTAGCCCGGCACCGACAGGCAGCCCTCGGACTCGTCGTCGCGGCTGGGCTCGCCGACCGGCGCCTTGGTCGCCCGGACGAAGGGGTTGATGACGTGCCCGCGCGCGGGCACGCCGTCCTCGTTGTCCATCTGCCAGGTGTAGATGCGCAGCCCGACGCCCACCTGGGGGGCGGCCAGGCCGACGCCGTGCGCGGCGTCCTGGGTCTCGTACATGTCCTGCACCAGGGTGCGGATCTCGTCGTCGATCATCTCGACGGGCCGGGCCCGGGTGTGCAGGACGGGGTCGCCGGAGATGACGATGGGGCGGATGGTCATGGCGGGATTCTCTCCCATCACGACCACCCGCCCCATGTCAGGTGCTCCGGCCTGCCGGCCGCGTGTGCTCAGGCCTGCTTGATCGCGGAGATCTCGAGGTTGAGGGTGATCTTCTTGCTGACGAGGACGCCACCGGTCTCGAGCGCGGCGTTCCAGGTCAGGCCCCAGGTCTCGCGGTCGACCTCGGTCTTGGCGGTGAAGCCGACGCGGGTGTTGCCGAAGGGGTCCTGCGCGGTGCCCTCGTACTCGGTCTCGAGCTCGACCGGCTGGGTCGTGCCCTTGATCGTCAGGTCGCCGAGGAGGACGAAGCGGTTGCCGTCATGGTCCTTGACACCGGTGGAGACGAAGGTGATCTCCGGGTTGGTCTCGGCGTCGAAGAAGTCGGCCGACTTGAGGTGGCCGTCACGGTCGTCGCTGCCGGTGTCGACGGAGGCGACCTGCATGGTGGCGGTCGCGGAGGACTGGGCGAAGTCGTCGCCGACGACGATCTCGCCGGCCACGTCGCGGAAGTAGCCTCGGACCTTGGTGACCATCGCGTGGCGGGCGACGAAGCCGACCTCGCTGTGGCTGGGGTCGATGACGTAGGTGCCGGGGGTGATGTCGTGGGTCATGAGGGGCTCCTTGTGCGTGATGTCTGTGTCGACCAGGTGGTCGGGACGCCGTGGGGTGCGTCGCTGGGTCCCAACATAGTTGATGTTTTCACTATTCCGCAAGTTGAATCCTCAACTTCTTCGACCCGCCCCCTTCGCCCCCGTTCGCGACCGTCGCGCTGCCACGCTGAGAGCAGGGCCGCCCCCGCGACCCGTCCCCGCAGTAGAGGAGATCGACGCATGAGCATCTTCGACAACGCCAAGGACAAGGCCGGCGAGCTGAGCGAGAAGCACGGCGACCAGATCGAGGAGCACTCGGACACCGGGCTCGACAAGGCCGGTGACTTCGCCGAGGGCAAGGGTCTGGGCGCCGACCAGGTCCAGCAGGGCCGCGACGCCGCCGACGGGGCCATCGGCAACGAGTAGCCCCACCGTCGTCTGACGGAGGGGGGCGTCCCACCCAGCAGGTGGGACGCCCCCTTCGTCCTGCGCTGGCAGACTCGCGCCATGATCGCGACGACCGTCCTGCGCCCCGAGGACCTGCGCGCGCCGCACTACTCCCCGCGCCCGGATCACGCCCGGGTCCGCGCGCACGTCGACCACGCACGGCGCCTCGTGCTCGTCCGGGACCTCGACGGCAACGTCTGCGACTGGGCGTCTCACGGCTCGCTCGACGACGACGTCACGACGATCGGCGAGGTCGTCCTCGCGCTGACCTCCGAGCCCGCCGGGCGGCTCGTGTCGGACCGCCGCCGGGCCGAGCACCGTCTCGGGCTCGCCCCGCGCTCCCTGCACGACGCCTGGGGCCGGGTCGACGTCCAGGTGCACTCCCGCGACCCCCGCACCGCCGGCGGTCAGCTGGTCTCCCGGCTCCGGGCGCTCTACCCGCCCGCGACGCCCGACGTCAGCGCCACCGCAGACCGGATGCTCACGGCGTGGGAGCTCGACCTCCGTCCGCGCGAGGACGAGGACGCGGTGCAGAGGTGGGAGCGGGTGAGCTGGCTCGCGCGGCACGTCGAGGCCGAGCCGCTGCTGCGCCTCAGCGCCGACGAGAGCATCCGCGCCCGAGCGGTCGCGGCGAGCCGGGCGATGGCGGACGCGTACGGCGCGTACATGAGCGTCGTGCGCTGAGGCGAGCCGCGCGACGCGGTCTCGAGGCTGCGGCCTGGCGGCCTTCGCCCCTCGACCGCCGACGGGGTCAGGCGCCGCAGACGGGGGCGGCGGGGGTGACCGGGTCGGGGGCGCCGATGCGGGGCATGCCGAGCGAGACCGAGGGCTTGCCCGCGGGCTGGGCCTGGGCCCGCTCCCACGCGTCGCCGCCGGCCGTGCGCCGCACGGAGTACGTGCCGCCGGACAGCGCGCCGTCGGCGAGCAGGTGGTGCGGGGCGCCGTACGTGACGTCCGCGCTCACCATGTCGCCCGGCCGCGGGCGCTGCGCACCCTCGGGCACCGCGACGTGGACGAGCCGGTTGTCACGGGCGCGCCCGGAGATCCGGTCGGTCGCACCGTCCTTGCGTCCTTCGCCGGTGGCGACGAGCACCTCGACGGTGCGCCCCTCCTGCGCCCTGTTCTCCTGCCAGCTGATCTCGTCCTGCAGCGCGACGAGACGCTCGAAGCGCTCCTGCACGACCGCCTTGGGGATCTGGTCGGCCATCGTCGCCGCGGGCGTGCCGGGGCGGATCGAGTACTGGAAGGTGAAGGCGCTCGAGAAGCGCGACTCCCGCACGACCCGCAGCGTCTCCTCGAAGTCGGCCTCGGTCTCGCCGGGGAAGCCGACGATGATGTCGGTCGTGATCGCCGCGTCAGGGATGCGGTCGCGGACGCGCTCGATGATCCCGAGGAACTTCGCGCTGCGGTAGGAGCGGCGCATGTCCTTCAGGACCCGGTCGGAGCCGGACTGCAGCGGCATGTGCAGGCTCGGCATGACGTTCGGCGTCTGCGCCATCGCCTCGATGACGTCATCGGTGAAGGCCGCGGGGTGCGGGCTGGTGAAGCGCACGCGCTCGAGGCCCTCGACGTCGCCGCAGGCGCGCAGCAGCTTGCCGAAGGCGAGCCGGTCGCCGAACTCGACGCCATAGCTGTTGACGTTCTGGCCGAGCAGGGTCACCTCGAGCACGCCCTGGGCGACGAGCGCCTCGACCTCGGCGAGGATCTCGCCCGGCCGGCGGTCCTTCTCCTTGCCGCGCAGGGCGGGGACGATGCAGAACGTGCACGTGTTGTTGCACCCGACCGAGATCGAGGTCCATCCCGAGTACGCGGAGTCGCGGCGCGTCGGCAGCGTCGAGGGGAAGGTCTCGAGGGACTCGAGGATCTCGACCTGCGCCTCGCGGTTGTGCCGCGCGCGGTCGAGCAGCGCCGGCAGCGAGCCGATGTTGTGGGTGCCGAAGACGACGTCGACCCACGGCGCGCGCTGCACGATCGTGTCGCGGTCCTTCTGCGCCATGCACCCGCCGACGGCGATCTGCAGGTCGGGGTTGCGCTGCTTGTGCGGGCGCAGCTGGCCGAGGTTGCCGTACAGCTTGTTGTCGGCGTTCTCGCGCACGGCGCAGGTGTTGAAGACGACGACGTCGGCGGTGTCGCCGCGCTCGCCCTCGGGCACCGACGCGAGGTCGACGTACCCCGCCGTCTCGAGCAGGCCGGCGAGGCGCTCGGAGTCGTGCACGTTCATCTGGCACCCGTGGGTGCGCACGTCGTAGGTCTTGGGCGCAGCAGTCATGACCGGTCCAGGGTAGTCGGCCCTCCCGTCGGCGCCGACCGCGCGGACGAAGGGGGGTGCTCCCCCCTTCGTCCGGGGCGGCCCCGACGCCCGAGAGCCCCCGGTCCTCATGACATGCTGGGCGCAGCGGCCCGGTCGAGACCGCCCGGCGAGGGTGCGGACCCGGCACAGGGCCGTGACCGACCGGCCCTGCTCTCGCGGGGCCCTGACCCGGTGCGCGGACGCGTGCCGACGAGAGGGCGACTGATGGACGCCACGGCCCCGCAGGACCGCGACGCAGCAGACCTCGTCGTCCTGCTCGACGACGACGGCGTGCCCACCGGCACCGCCCCCCGGGCGGAGGTGCACACGACCGACACCCCGCTCCACCTCGCCTTCTCCTGCCACGTCACCGACGGCGCCGGACGCCTGCTCCTCACCCGCCGCGCCCTGGGCAAGCGGGCCTGGCCCGGGGTGTGGACCAACGCCTTCTGCGGCCACCCCCGACCCGGCGAGGACCCGGTCGACGCGGTGCACCGGTACGCCGAGCACGAGCTCGGCCTCGTCCTGGACCACCTCGAGCCGATGCTCCCCGACTTCCGCTACCGCGCCGTCGACGCCTCGGGCGTCGTCGAGCACGAGGTGTGCCCGGTGTGGCTCGCCCGCGCGACGGCCGCCCCGCAGCTCAACCCCGACGAGGCCGTCGAGGCGCGCTGGGTCACCCCGCGCGAGCTGCGCACGACGGCCGAGGTCGCCCCGTGGGCGCTCAGCCCGTGGCTCGTCATGCAGCTCGAGCAGCTGCCCGTCGGTGCCAGCGCCCTCGACGCGGTGGGTGACCCCGCATGAGCGCGGGCACCGACCCGGGCACTACCACCTACCCAGCGCCCCCCACCGGGCCGGACCCTCTCGGCCCGGCGGTCGACCTCGGCGACGCCGAGGTCCTCCAGGACGCCCTCGCCTCGGCCGCGAGCGGCGGCAAGCGCTTCCGTCCCCGTCTCGTCCACTCGGTGCACGACCTGCTCGGCGGCGACGCCGGGCCGGCCGTCGAGCAGGTCGCCGACGCCGTGGAGCTGCTGCACACCGCCTTCGTCGTCCACGACGACGTCATCGACGGCGACGACCTGCGACGGGGCGCCCCGAGCGCGCCCGGGCGCTTCCGGGCCGACGCGCTCGAGGGCGGCGCACCGCCGGCCTCGGCGCACTCGTACGCCACCGCCGGCGCGATCCTCACCGGTGACCTCGCCCTCGGCGCGGCCCTGCGCGCCGTCGCCACAGCGCCCGTCGAGCGCGACCGGGTGCACCACATGCTCGACCTCTTCGACCACGCCCTGGCCGTCTCCGCAGCCGGCGAGCTCGCGGACGTACGGCTCTCGCTCGGGGCGCAGGAGCCGACCCTGCAGGAGGCGCTGACCGTCGCCGAGCAGAAGACGGCCGTCTACTCCTTCAGCCTGCCGATGCAGTGCGGCGCGGTGCTCGCCGGGGCCTCGGGAGCCGTCGTCGACGGGCTGGGGCGCATCGGGCGCGATCTCGGCCTGGCCTTCCAGCTGCTCGACGACCTCATGGGTGTCTTCGGCGCGCCGGCCCAGACCGGCAAGGACGTCGTCGCCGGCGACCTGCGCGAGGGCAAGCGCACGCCGCTCGTCGTCCACGCCCGCACGACCTCGGCGTGGCCGGTCATCGAGCGCCACCTCGGTGACCCCGAGCTCGACGAGCAGGGCGTGGAGCAGGTGCGCGCCGCGCTCACCGCCGCGGGGTCTCGCTCCTTCATCAGCGAGCTCGCGACGCAGCGCCTGCGCTCCGCGACCGGCCTGGCCGCCGACCTCGCCCTCCCGCCGGCTCTCGTCACCTGGGTCGGCGAGCTCTCCGGTGCCCTCGAGCAGGGCGCCGCGTGATCGCGTCCCGCCGACGTCGTCTCGACGGGGGCCCGGCCCACGTGCGCTACGACGCGACCGCCCAGGCGGCCGCAGAGCTCGTCATCGGGCGGTACTCGAGCTCCTTCGGGCTGGCCAGCCGGCTGCTCGAGGAGCCGGTGCGCGCCCAGGTCCGCAGCATCTACGCGCTCGTGCGGGTCGCCGACGAGGTCGTCGACGCACCGCGGCCCGGCGTCGGCGCGCAGGAGCAGCGCGTCGTGCTCGACCATCTCGAGCAGGAGGTCCAGCACGCGCTGGAGCGAGGGCTGAGCTCGGACCTCGTCGTCCACGCCTTCGCCCGCACCGCCCGGGGGTGCGGGATCGGGATGGACCTCGTCGAGCCCTTCTTCGCCTCGATGCGCACCGACCTCACCCGCACGACCCACGACCCCGAGAGCTTCGCGACCTACGTGTACGGGTCGGCCGAGGTCGTCGGGCTCATGTGCCTGCGCGCCTTCGTCGCCGACGAGCCGTCGCCCGAGCAGTCCTACGAGCAGCTGGCCCCCGGGGCCCGGCGCCTCGGCGCCGCCTTCCAGAAGGTGAACTTCTTGCGCGACATCGCCGCCGACAGCGACGACCTGGGCCGCGGGTACTTCCCCGGGGTCGACCCCCGCGGCCTCGACGACGCCCAGCGCGACCGGCTCCTCGACGACGTCGACGCCGATCTCGCGGTCGCGGCGCTCGCCGTCGACCGTCTGCCCCCGAGCAGCCGACGGGCGGTGAGGGTGGCCCACCGGCTCTTCGCCGAGCTCTCCGCCCGGCTGCGCGAGACCCCGGCGGAGCGGCTGCGGCAGGAGCGCGTCCGTGTGCCCGGGCCGCGCAAGGCCGCCCTCGTGCTCGACACCCTCGTGCGGGGCGAGCGATGAGGCCCCTGCCGTGGACCGGGCGCGCGAGCGCCCCCCGAGAGCCCGGCACCGTCTGCGTCCTCGGCGGCGGCGTGAGCGGTCTGGCGACCGCGGCGCTGCTCGCCGCCGACGGCTGGCAGGTCGAGCTCGTCGAGCGCGGCGAGCGACCGGGCGGCCGGGCCGGTCTGTGGGAGCACGACGGCTACCGCTTCGACACCGGGCCGTCGTGGTACCTCATGCCCCAGGTCTTCGAGCACTTCTTCGACATGCTCGGGACGGACGTCCACGACGAGCTCGACCTCGTGCGTCTCGACCCCGGCTACCGCGTCTTCTTCGAGGACCACGACGGGCCGCTCGACGTCCAGGCGACCCGCGCGGCCAACGAGGCGCTCTTCGAGTCCCTCGAGCCGGGAGCGGGCGAGGCCCTGTCGGACTACCTCGACTCGGCGGAGCACGTCTACGAGCTGGCCGTCGACCGATTCCTCTACACGAGCTTCGACTCCGGCACCTCGCTGCTCAACACCGACGTGCTGCGCAACGGGCCTCGGCTGTCGGGTCTGCTCACCCGCTCGCTGGAGTCGCACGTCGCCGCGCGCTTCGAGGACCCCCGGCTGCGCCAGGTGCTCGGCTACCCCGCCGTCTTCCTCGGCACCTCCCCCGACCGGGCGCCGAGCATGTATCACCTCATGAGCTGGATGGACCTCGCCGAGGGCGTGCTCTACCCGCAGGGCGGCTTCACGACGCTCGTCGACGCCCTCGTGCGAGCAGCCGAGCGTCACGGGGTGCGGATCCGCACGAGCACGACGGCCACGGCCATCCGCACCACCTCCGGACGCAGCCCCCGGGTCACCGGGGTGGGTGTCGTCGAGGCCGACGGCACGACCGCCGAGATCGCGTGCGACGTCGTCGTCGGCGCGGCCGACCTGCACCACGTGGAGACCGAGCTCCTCCCCGAGCACCTGCAGACCTACCCGCAGTCGTGGTGGGAGCGGGTCGACCCCGGGCCCGGCGGGGTGCTCGCGATGCTCGGCGTCGACGGCGAGCTGCCGCAGCTCGCGCACCACTCGCTCTTCTTCACCACCGACTGGCGCCGCAACTTCGACGACATCCTCGGCCCCGACCCCCAGGTCCCCGACCCCGCCTCGATCTACGTGTGCCGTCCGTCGGCGAGCGACACCACCGTCGCCCCCGCCGGCAAGGAGAACCTCTTCGTCCTCGTGCCGGTCCCGGCCGACCCGACGATCGGCCGGGGCGGCACGGACGGCGCCGGCGACCCGCGCGTCGAGCGGGCGGTGGACGCGGCGATCGAGCAGATCTCCTCGTGGGCGGGGGTGCCGGACCTCGCCGACCGGGTCGAGGTGCGCCGCACCGTCGGCCCGCAGGACTTCGCGCAGGACCTCGCCTCGTACTCGGGCAGCATGCTCGGGCCTGGTCACGTCCTGCGGCAGAGCGCCTTCTTCCGCGCCGACAACGTCTCGAAGAAGGTCGACGGCCTCTACTACGCCGGCTACTCCACCCGCCCGGGCATCGGGCTGCCGATGTGCCTCATCAGCGCCGAGCTCGTGCTCAAGCGGCTTCGCGGCGACTCCTCGAGCGGGCCCAGCGCCACCGCGGCCGCCACCGACGTCGAGGTGGGCTGAGTGGGTCTGCTGTACCTCGGCTTCGTCGTCGTCTCGACGCTCTGCATGGGTCTCGTCGACCACCGCTGGCGCCTCGCCCTCTTCGACCGGCCCCGGCGCACCCTCGGCGTCGTCGCCGCCGGCACCCTGCTCTTCCTCGTGTGGGACCTCGTGGCGATCGAGTCGGGCATGTACGTGCGCGGCGAGTCCCCGGCGATGACCGGTGCCGAGCTGCTGCCCGAGCTGCCCGTCGAGGAGATCTTCTTCATCGTCTTCCTCAGCTACATCACCTGCGTGCTCCACGGGCTCTTCTCGCGCCTGCTCGCCGGTGGCGAGGCGACCTCATGACGTACGCCGGCCTGGCCGCCTGCTTCCTCGCCGCCTCGGTGCTCGTCCTCGTCGCCGCGACCGTCCTGCGCCGGCCCGACCGGCGCTGGTGGCTCGCGACCGCCGCGACGGCCCTGGCCCTCGTCGTGCTCACCGCCGTCTTCGACAACGTGATGATCGCCGTCGACCTCTTCCGCTTCGACGAGTCCCAGCTCTCCGGCATCCACGTCGGCCTGGCCCCGCTGGAGGACTTCGCCTGGCCGGTCGCCGCCGCGACGGCCCTGCCCGCCCTCGCCCTGCTGCTCTCCCCCGACGACCCGCGGGCCACCCGGGGAGCCCGCCGATGACCACCGCGCCCGGCGAGCGGGCGGCGCCGGTCTCCCCCTTCGCCCACGTCCTCGCGTCCTCGCGGCCGCTGTCCTGGGTCAACACCGCCTACCCCTTCGCCGCCGCGTACCTGCTCGCCGGCGGCCGGGTCGACCTCGTGTGGGTCGTCGGCACCCTGTGGTGCCTCGTGCCGTACAACCTGCTGATGTACGGCGTCAACGACGTCTTCGACTACGAGTCCGACATCCGCAACCCGCGCAAGGGAGGTGTCGAAGGGGTCGTCCTCGACCGGTCGTTGCACCGGACCACCCTGTGGGCCGTCGCCGTGACCAACATCCCCTTCGTCCTCGCCCTCGTGCTCCTGGGCGACCTGCGCTCGACCCTCGTGCTCGCCGTGAGCGTCTTCGCGGTCGTCGCGTACTCGGCGCCCCGGCTGCGCTTCAAGGAGCGGCCCTTCGTCGACTCCCTCACCTCGAGCACCCACTTCGTCAGCCCGGCGGTCCTCGGCATCGCGCTCGCCGGAGGGGCCTTCGACCCGGTGACCCTCGCCGCGCTCGGCGGCTTCTTCGCCTGGGGCGTCGGGTCGCACGCCTTCGGCGCGGTCCAGGACATCGAGGCCGACCGGGCCGGTGGCATCTCCTCGATCGGCACCGTGCTCGGTGCCCGGGTGACGACGTGCTTCGCCCTGCTGGCGTACGTGCTCGGCGGGCTGCTCCTGCTCGTCCTGCCCTGGCCGAGCACGCTCGCGGCCGCGCTCGTCCTGCCCTACGTCGCCAACGTCGTGCCGTACCTGCGCCTCACCGACGCGCAGTGCGAGCGGGCCCATGCGGGCTGGCGACGCTTCCTGTGGCTCAACTACCTCACGGGCTTCCTCGTCACCCAGCTGATGATCGTCGTGACGATCGGCCTGCCCGGTCGCTGACCTCGCCCTGCGCGCGCTCGACCCGGTCGCGCCAGCGCAGCCACGGCGGGTGCACCCGCCAGTTGACCTCGAGGGTGCGGAAGGCGCGCTCGAAGCGCCGACGCATCTGCGAGGCGCCCCGCAGCGAGCGGGCCGACACCCCGACGTGCAGGCTCGGCGCGAGCCGCACCCGACGCGTCGGGCCGAGGACGAAGGCCAGATCCATGTCGTCGTGCAGCTCGGGGTCGTCGCGGTGCACGTCGTCGCGCACCGCGAGCCACGTGCGTCGGCGCACCGCCATGCTCGACCCCCACAGGACCGTGTGGCCGAGGGCGAGATGGCTGAGCACGTAGTACGCGGCGAGGTAGAGGGCGGCGACGGCACCCCCGACCGGGCGTGGCAGGTCGTAGAAGGTGCCGACACCGGTCACCGCGTCGCGGCGCGGGTCGCGCATCGAGCGGGCCACGCGCTCGACCCACCGGCGCCCGGGCCGGGAGTCCGCGTCGAGGCGGGCGATGACGTCGCCCCGCGCCGCGTCGTAGCCCGCCGCCGCGGCGGAGGGGATGCCGACGCGCGGCTCGTCGACGACGACCGCACCGAGGCTGCGGGCCAGCTCGGCGGTGCCGTCGCTCGACCCGTTGTCGACGACGACGACCTCGAAGGGGGCCACGCTCTGGCGGGCGAGGAGGTCGAGGCAGGTGCGCAGGGCCTCGGCGTCGTCGCGCGAGGGGATGACGACGGAGACCGAGGGCAGCACCGGGGCGAGCGGTGCCCGGGCGCTCACGAGCGGTCCCGTCGGCCGGGCATGCTCAGCGCGAGCAGGACGGCGGCGACGACGGCCCCGACAGCACCCGCGGCGAGATCGCCGATCGTGTCGTCGTAGCCGACCTGGATGCGGTCGTCGAGGTAGGTGTGGCCGAACCACTCGCCCATCTCCCACAGCAGGGCCAGGGTGGTCGCGATCGTCGTGCTCACGACGACGACCCCGACGCGCGGCACGTCGCGCCCGAAGACCCCGACGCGGTCGAGGGCCGCGTAGCCGACGGCGCCCACGAGGCCGGTCATCGCCGCGTGCACGACGAGGTCGAGCCAGCTCACGGCGACGTACCAGTCGAGCATCGCGGCCCACGCGCCGAAGAGGATCGTCGCGCAGTACGCGAAGTCGAGCGGCGCGGGCGTGCGCAGCGCCCGCGGCACCATCGAGCCGCCGAGGACGAGCATGAAGAGCGCGAAGCCGATGAAGCCCCAGCCCAGCGTGCCGGGCACGACGCTCACGGCCGCCGCGAGGCGCAGGACGTCGACCGGGACGGGACGCAGCAGGTCGCGCAGGCTCTCGCCGCTCGGCGCGGTGACGGGCACCCCCGCCCTCTCAGCTGACCCGGGTGAAGGTGATCTCGACGTCGAGGTCGGCGAGCTCGGGCCCGGCGTACATCCCGCGGAAGGGGGCGACGTCGTCGTAGTCGCGGCCTCGCCCGACGACGACGTGGTCGAGCCCGACCGGGGCGAGGTGGGTCGGGTCATAGGGCAACCAGGCTCCGTCCCAGATCTCGATCCACGCGTGCGAGTCCCCTGGGCAGGACTGGCCGCGCTGCAGGTCGGGCTGCCGGGCCACGTAGCCCGACACGTAGCGCGCGGGGACGCCGATCGAGCGCAGCGCCGCGAGGGTCACGTGCGCGAAGTCCTGGCACACGCCCTGGCCGGTGCTCCACGCGTCCTCGGCGGTGCTGCTCACCTGGGTCGCGCCCTCGGAGTAGCGCATGCGCTCGTGGACCTTCGCGGAGATGGCCTGGGCCGCGGCCCGCGGCGTGGGCTCGTCGCGCGCGGCGCGGGCGATCTCGGCGAGGTCGGGCGAGGCCTGCGTGCGCGGGGTGGGCGCGAGCAGCTCGCTGAGCCGGTCGCAGATGCCGGGCTCGGCGAGCGAGTCCCACCCGCTGGCGGACGCCTCGGCGACCACCTCGGTGCGCTCGACGGTCGAGATGGCCTCGATCTCGAGCACCTCGTGGGCCCCCTGGGACTCGACGGCCATGACGGAGGTGCCCCAGTGGTCGGTGTAGACGTTGCTCCACGAGTGCGGGCGGATCCGGATGCGCGCCTCGAGGGTGGTCTGCCCGCCGTCCGTCAGCGGGGTCATCCGCAGCTCGTTGTGCGAGGCGACGACCTCGCCCTGGTAGCGCATCGTCGAGCGGTGCGTGATGCGGTGCCGGCGGCTGCTCACAGGATCTCCCCCGTCCACTCCTGGACCGGGCCCGAGCGGAAGTAGCGGGCCCCGATCTCGTCCGACGCCCGGGTCACCGAGCGCTGCACCATGCCCATCATCGTCGGCAGGTCCTCGAGCACGTCGTCGGGGTTCGCGTACTCGAGCTGGGTGCGGGTCTGCCCGAGGATGCGACGGGCCTCGTCGGAGAAGCCGACGCGGTCGATGTCGGGCGCGAGCACCGTGAGCCGGTCCTCCGCGTCGCGCAGCGCGGCGAGGACGGAGCGCGGGAAGCGCCGGTCGAGGGTGAGGAAGGCCGCGGCCGTGCGGTCGGTGATCATCCCTCGCATCGTGCGCAGCATCGCCTGCTGGGCACCGCAGCTCGCGAGCACGACACCCCAGCTCGGGCCGCCCTGGAGCGCCCCGGTCGCGACGATGCGCGCCGTCATGTCGGCCCGCTCGAGCGAGCGGCCCAGGCTGAGGAACTCCCAGGCCTCGTCGTGGCTCATCGTCGAGTCGGCGATGCCGGCGACGAGGGCGGCACGCTCGGTGACCCAGCTGAGGTGCTGCTGGGTGGCGGTGCTCGCCCCGAGGCCGTTCCACCGGCGCCACGAGGTGTTGATGACCTCCCACAGCTCGGTCGAGAGGGTCTCGCGGGCACGCCGGGCGTTCTCCCGGGCGGCGAGCCAGGACCCGGAGACGGCGCTGGGGTTGCTCGCGTCGAAGACGAGACGCGCGGCGACGTCGGAGTAGTCGACGTCATGGGCCACGTCGTCGTAGCCCATGATGCCGCCGAGGAGCATCGAGGAGGTGTAGCTCTCGTCCTGGCCCGGGTCCTCGACGAGGGACAGGCGCAGGACGTCGACCATCCGGGCGGTGCCGTCGGCCCGCTCGATGTACCGGCCGATCCAGAAGAGCGAGTCCGCGATCCGGCTGAGCATCAGCGCTCCTCCCGCTCGACGACGGTGACCTCGTCGGGGACGGCGAAGGGGGGTGCGTCCTGCCCGAGGTCGGGCTCGCCCGGCAGCGCGTCGGCCGGGGGCGCGTCCGCGTCCGTCGTCATCGGCCGGTTGGCGCCGAGGAGGATGACCTCGGCGTCGTCGGTCGTCGGCACCTTCGCGTACCGGCCGGCGAGCACCCACGTGTCCTTGCTGCCGCCCCCCTGGCTGGAGTTGACGACGAGCTGGCCCTCGGGCAGCGCGACGCGCGTCAGCCCACCGGGCAGCACCGTCACCTGGTCGCCGTCGTTGACCGCGAAGGGGCGCAGGTCGACGTGGCGCGGGCGGAGCTGGCCGTCGATGAGGGTCGGCACGGTCGAGAGCTGGACGACCGGCTGGGCGATCCACCCGCGCGGGTCGCGGCGCAGGTTGGCGCGCAGCTGGTCGAGCTCCTCGCCGGTCGCCTTGGGGCCGATGACCAGGCCCTTGCCACCGGAGCCGTCGACCGGCTTGACGACCATCTCGTCGAGCCGCTCGAGCACCTCGGCGAGAGCCTCGGGCTCGTTGCACCGGTAGGTGTCGACGCTGCGAAGGATCGGGTCCTCGTCGAGGTAGTAGCGGATGAGGTCGGGCACGTAGGAGTAGACGAGCTTGTCGTCGGCGACGCCGTTGCCGATGGCGTTGGCGAGGGTGACGCGCCCGGCTCGCAGCGCGGAGACGAGCCCGGTGACGCCGAGCATCGAGTCGCGGCGGAAGTGCACCGGGTCGAGGAAGTCGTCGTCGATGCGCCGGTAGATGACGTCGACGCGCTCCTCGCCCTGGGTGGTGCGCATGCGCACCTCGCCGTCGCGCACGACGAGGTCGCGCCCCTCGACGAGCTCGACGCCCATCATCCGGGCGAGCAGGGTGTGCTCGAAGTACGCGCTGTTGTAGACGCCCGGGGTGAGCACGACGACCGTGGGGTTGCTGCGCCCCTCGGGCGCCGCGGCGCGCAGCGCGTGGAGGAGCAGGCGCGGGTAGTCGTGGACGGGCCGGATGCGCATCGTCGCGAAGGCCTCGGGGAAGACGTTGGCCATCGCGCGGCGGTTGGCGATGACGTAGGAGACCCCGGAGGGCACCCGGACGTTGTCCTCGAGGACGCGGAAGTCGCCCTGCTCGTCGCGGATGAGGTCGATGCCGCTCACGTGGGCCCGCACGCCGTTCGCGGGCCGCAGCCCGGCGACGGCGCGGTGGAAGTGGCTCGACGTCGCGATGAGCCGCCACGGGATGATCCCGTCCTCGACGGCGCGCGGCATCGAGCCCTGGCGTGAGTAGATGTCGTCGAGGAAGGCCTCGAGCGCCTGGACGCGCTGGGCCACGCCGCTCTCGACGCTCTGCCAGCTCTCGGCGTCGATGACGCGGGGCACGGCGTCGAGCGGGAAGGGGCGCTCCTCGCCGGCGTGGTCGAAGGTCACGCCCTGGTCGAGGAACATCCGGGCGAGCGCGTCGGCCCGCTCCTTGAGGCTCTCGGGCTCCATCGAGCGCAGGGTGTGATGGATCGGCTTGTACGGCTGCCGCGGCTCCTGCGCGTCAGCCGCGAACATCTCGTCCCACGCCGGGCCGGCCGCGTAGTCGGCGAAGAGCGAACGAGCGGCGGGGCCCTGGGACTGTCGCTGCACCTGGGTCACGGGGTCACCCTCGCACAGCGGGGGGTCGCAGGCCTCACCCTCGCCCACCCGATCCTCGGTGCCGCCACAGCTGCACCGAGGTGGGGTTGAGCGGCAGACCGGCGTCTGCCGAGGTCAGACGTCTCCCGCCACCCTCGACCTGCCCCTCGACGTAGAGCGTGAGGCGAAGGGGGTCCGGGCCGAGGGCGTCCGAGAGGGTCTCGAGCGCGGCCCGCAGGACCGCCGCTCCCCCGGTCTGCGGCACGACGACCACGCCCTCGAGGACCCGGCCCGCACCGCCGGTCTCGCGCACGGCGAGCTCGACCCCGCGCACGCCGTCGACGGCGGCGACCGCAGCGGTGAGCTGCTCGACGTCGAGGTCGTCACGACGCAGCAGCCGGCTCAGCAGGCCCATGGTGGCCCTCCTTCGTCGGGCCAGCATGCCAGCGGGCCGGCTCAGTCCTCTCGACCGACCTCGTAGTCCGTGCCCGTGACGACCGCGCCGTCCTGGGCGAAGAAGGCCGCGAGGCTCGCCTCGTAGGCCGCGACGGCCGGGTCCTGCGACGCGGCGACCGAGTCGGCGTAGGCGGCGTGGGAGTGGTTGCCCGCGAGGTCGAGGGGGCCCGCCGGGTCGGGCAGGGTCACCGTCGTCGCGCCCGGCCCGTTCCCGTGGGCCAGCTGGTCGAGGTTCGGCAGCGGCACGAGCGGCGCCAGGGGGTTGGAGAGCGAGTCGCCGAGGTCGAGGCGCGGCACCGCGTCGGAGGCGTGCTGGAGGTCCAGGCGCAGGACGGAGGGATCGGTGCCGAAGGTGTCGACGGGTGCGCCGTAGGTCAGGGAGTGGGTGATGTCGTACCGCGACGTGAAGGCCGGGTCCTCGAGCAGGGCGGTCGTGATGATGCCGCCCTGGGAGTGCCCGACGAGCATGACCGGCGCATCCGGCGAGATCTGGGCCTGCGCCATCGCCTCCATCACCGCCTGCATCGCCGCCGACTGCTGCCCGGACATCGCGACGAGGTTGCCGGTGAGGTCGAAGGTGTTGCTCCCCGTCGTCGGCCCCCAGGACTGGGTGCCCGGCGTGGCGACGACGTAGGCGGTGCTGCCGTCCGGCTGGGTGACCTGGGTGACCCGGATCGAGCCGTCGACGGCGTACGCGTCGGTCGTGCCGAGCATGATCTCGGCGAGCGAGGTCGGTCGGCGCAGCGCGGGATGCCCGTCGACCGAGCCCGACGTCGACAGCTCGGTGGAGCCGATGACGGTGCCGGTGCCGTCGTCGAGGAGGTCGAGGTCCTGCCCGGTGAGCAGCGCCCCGGCGAGGTTGGCGACGCTGCCGCCGAGGAGCAGCGTGCTCGCGACGACCTCGCTGAGCCGGGGCCACCGGCCCTGCGTGAAGACGTCGGTGAAGAGGTCGAGGTGGTGGTCGGCGGCCTCGGCGAGACGGACGAAGGTGTGAGCGACGCTCTCCTCGTACCGGGACAGCCCGACGACGAGATCACTCGCGCGGTCGCCCAGCCAGCGCCCGGTGTCCTCGCCGCGGTCACCGAGCCAGTCGAGCCCCTCCTCGGCACGATCCCCGAGCCACTCCGCGCCGTCGGCGACGGTGTCGACCACCTCCTCACCCGCGCCGAGGAGGTCGTCGGCGAGATCGCCCGCGCCCTCCCACGCGTCCTGCCACCAGGGCCGGTCGGGCGACTCGTGGGCCACCGGCACCGACGGGGCGCGACCGCCGCTCGCGCCCTCCTGGTCGGCGACCTGGCGCTCGAGGTCGTCGGCGGCCGAGCGCAGCGCGCGAGCCGCGGCCGAGATCGACGGCGCGGCCTGCTGCCACCCCCGGGCGAAGTCCTCGACGTCGCCCCCGGCCCAGCACCCGTCGAGGACGCGCAGCATCGCGGTGCCGCTCGTGCCGACGTCGTCGGCGCGGCCCGCCTGGTCGGCCAGGTGCGCGGCCACCTCGCGCACGAGCGCGGGGTCGAGGCCCTCGGTGACGCTCATGCCCCGACCTGCCCGGTGATCGCCTCGTCGACGAGAGCGTGGGCGCCGGTGACGAGGTAGCGCAGCTGCGCGGCGACATCACCCGGCTCGACCCCGACGACGTCGGGGGTCCCGGACGCCGTGCGCACGGCGCACAGGTGCTCGTCGGCGAGCACCCAGTGGCCGCTGCCCACCGGCACGGCGACGTCCGCACCGGTGCGCGCCAGGACGGTGACGGCGACCTGGGCCTCGCCGCCGGCGAGCACCGCCGACAGCTCGGCATCGTTGACGGCAGACTCGAGGACGGCGCCGGGGGTGCGCCCGAGCGGGTCGGCCTCGACGCGTCGACGCAGGTCCTCGGCGACACCGCGCGGCGGGGCGAGATGGCGCTCCCGGCTCAGCGGGGTCACGTGAGCGGCTGCCCGCAGCGCCTCGTGGGGAGGCAGCACCCGGCGCACCGCCGCCCAGAGCTGCTCGGGGTCCACCGCGACGAGCTCGACGGCGCCCTCTCGGCCCGCCGGCTCGTAGCCCTCGGCCGTGGCGCGCAGGCGGACCCGCTGGGTGCGCACGAGCGCGATGCCGGGCAGCAGGGCGATGTCGCTCTCGAAGGAGACGAGGTCCTGGCGGGCGACGACGCGCACCTGCACCGGCGCTCCCGGGGCCGCCGCGAGGACACGAGCCCACGACGGGCGCAGCATCCCACCGCTCGCGATCTCGGCGCGCTCCAGCTCCGCCCAGGCGCCCTCCGGCGCCGGCACGTCCTCATCGGTGGCCGCCGCGAGGGCGGTCTCGAAGGCCGGCAGGCTGACCCGCCGGATGGTCATCGAGCGGGTCCCGCCCCCACCCTGGTGCTCGTGCTGGTCGTGCTCGTCGTGGTCGTGCTCGTGACCGCTCGTGCCCATGCCCGCTCCCTCGCCGGTGTGCCAGCGACGCTAGGGCGGGCCCCTCGCGGTGGGGAATGGGGAGCGCTCCCCATGCCGGCGTACGACAGGGTGCGCGGGTCGGTCAGTCGCGCTGGTGCTCGGGCAGCGCGTCGAGGGACTCGGCGATCACCTGACGGGAGATCTCCGAGGAGTAGCCCTTGCGGGCGAGCATCCCCGCGAGCCGGCGGGTCTGCACGACACGCTCGAGGCCGTGCATCGAGCGCAGCTTCTTCGCGACGAGCTCACGGGCCACGTCGCGCTCGTCGTCGACGCCGATCTGGGCGAGCACCCCGCTCGCCGTCTCGTCGTCGACCCCCTTCGCCCGCAGCTCGTGCTGCAGCGCCCGCCGGGCCAGGCCCCGACCGGTGCGCTTGGAGCGCACGAACATCTGCGCGTACGCCTCGTCGTCGACGAGGCCCACGTGCTCCATGCGGTCGAGCACCTCGGCGGCGACGTCGTCGGGGCAGCCCTTGCGCCGCAGCGTGCGCTCGAGCTCGGCGCGCGACTTCGGCGACCCGGTGAGCGCCCGCAGCACGACGGCCCGGGCCACCGCCCGGGGGTCGGCGTCGTCGTCGGGCGCCTCGGGCGGCGGGGGCCCGCTCGGCGCACTCGGCGCGCTCTGCCCGCCCGGGGTCGGCTCCCCCGCCTGGGCACGCACGACCGCCGCGCGCAGCCGCTCCAGGGTCTGCTCCTGGGGCGTGCCGGGCGCGGCGGTCTCGTCGGTGCTGCTCATCGCGGGCGATCAGCTCTGCGTGTCGGCGTCAACCGGTGCGATCAGAAGTCGACCGGGACGTCGACGCTGCCCTCGGGCTCCTCGACCGGGACCCCGATGCCGAGCTTGGTCTTGATCTTGACCTCGATCTCGTCGGCGAGCTGCGGGTTGTCCTTCAAGAAGTTGCGGGCGTTCTCCTTGCCCTGGCCGAGCTGGTCGCCCTCGTACGTGTACCAGGCACCGGCCTTGCGCACGAAGCCGTGGTCGACGCCCTGGTCGATGAGACCGCCCTCGCGGGAGATGCCCTGCCCGTAGAGGATGTCGAACTCCGCCTGCTTGAAGGGCGGGGAGACCTTGTTCTTGACGACCTTGACGCGGGTGCGGTTGCCGACCGGCTCGCTGCCGTCCTTGAGCGTCTCGATGCGCCGGACGTCGAGACGCACGGAGGCGTAGAACTTCAGCGCCTTGCCACCGGTCGTCGTCTCCGGGGAGCCGAACATCACGCCGATCTTCTCGCGGAGCTGGTTGATGAAGATCGCCGTCGTGCCCGAGGTGTTGAGCGCACCGGTGATCTTGCGCAGCGCCTGGCTCATGAGACGGGCCTGGAGACCGACGTGGCTGTCGCCCATCTCGCCCTCGATCTCGGCACGCGGCACGAGCGCGGCCACGGAGTCGATGACGATGATGTCGAGGGCACCCGAGCGGATGAGCATGTCGGCGATCTCGAGCGCCTGCTCACCGGTGTCGGGCTGGGAGACGAGCAGGGCGTCGGTGTCGACGCCGAGCTTCTTCGCGTACTCGGGGTCGAGGGCGTGCTCGGCGTCGATGAAGGCCGCGATGCCGCCGGCGCGCTGGGCGCTGGCGACGGCGTGGAGGGCGACCGTCGTCTTGCCGCTGGACTCGGGGCCGTAGATCTCGACGACCCGGCCGCGGGGCAGCCCGCCGATGCCGAGCGCGATGTCGAGGGAGATCGACCCGGTCGGGATGACGGCGATGGGCGGACGGACGTCGTCGCCCAGACGCATGATCGCGCCCTTGCCGTGCGACTTCTCGATCTGCCCCATGACGGAGTCGAGGGACTTCAGCTTCTGCTCGTGGAGCTTGGTGTCGATGGCGGTGACATCAGCCATGCCAGGTACCTGCCTGTTCTTGCTCGGGTCGGGCGCGCCCACCGGCGAACCGTCGCACGGTCGGTCTCGTCGTGCTGTCGGGTCAGACGCTAGGGACCACCACCGACAACGACCCCAGCCGCCGTGAGGCTGTGGATACTGATGCCGTCGGGATGACCGCTGTGCACAAACCTAGCCGAACAGGTGTTCGAGGTCGTGCACCGACGCGCCGGACGGCGTGTCGGGCCGCCGACGGCCGCCACGAGGAGGACGCGCGATGACGACCCAGCCCGAGAGCAGGCCTGCCGTGGGCGACGAGGTCCCCCTCCCCCGCCTGTGCCAGACCGTCCTCGACACGACCGACGCCAGAGCCCTCGCCGAGTTCTACCGCCGGCTCCTCGGCCTCGTCTACCGACCCGGCGACGAGCCGCCCACCGAGGGCGAGCCCGACGACGCCGACTGGCTCGTCCTGCGCCAGCCGGACGGCGGGCGGGCCCTGGCCTTCCAGGAGGTCGAGCGGCTCACACCGACGACGTGGCCCGACGACGAGGTGCCCATGCAGCTGCACGTCGACTGCACGGTGCCCGACGTCGCCGCGCTGCACATCAACCTGCGGCGGGCCCTCGACCTCGGCGGACGGCTCGTCCTCGACCGGTCGCAGGACCCCGACGAGCCCCTCTACGTCGTCGCCGACCCGGCCGGTCACCCCTTCTGCATGTTCGTCGGCTGACCCTCGGCCACCGACCGGGCCTCGAGCAGGTCGAGGTCGCGCACCGCGTAGCGCTGGTGCTCCCACTCCTCGTCGAGGATCGTGCGCAGGCACGACAGCGTCGTCTCCGCGTGCTGCGGCGCCCAGGGGTTGGCCCGCACCTGGGCGAGGTCGTCGGCGACGAGCGTCGCGAGGTGCTCACGGACCATCCGCTGACGCCCTGCCCGCGCCTCGAGCACCTCCTCGTACGTCGGCTGCCGCGTCGTGAAGACCGACATGTCGTAGCCGTCGGTCTCGTACTCGGCGTGCGGCTGGCCGAGGGGGTGGTAGGGCTGATCCAGCCCGAGCACCGCGCGCCCGAGCCACGTGTCGGTAGCCATGACGAGATGACGCAGGGTCTGCGCGAAGGACCACTCGTCGTCGACGCTCACGTCGACCGTGCCGGACGGCATGGCCGCGACCCGCTCGAGGACCCGCCCCCACGACTGCTCCGGCGCCGCCCACGCCGCCCTCAGCCCGTCGGGGTCACCCGCACGCCGCAAGGACCGGCCGGGCATCCGGGCGTCGAGCTCGGCGTCGACGAGGGGAGCCACGTCCACGCCGTTGACGACGAGGCTCGCCCCGTCGTCGAGCAGCCACGGCGCCTCGACCTCGGCGCCGTCGACGACGACCGAGCGCAGCACCGCCCCCGACAGGTCGACCCGCTCGAAGCGGGCCCCGCTGAGATCCACGTCGACGAAGCGCTCGGCCATGCGTCAACCCTCGCGCAGCGCCTCTCCCGGCGGCAACGGGTCCGCTCCGAGCGGCAGGGTCGCGACGCCCTCGTGACGGGGTCGCCCCTTCGCCCCTTCGCCGAGGAAGGAGGCGACGAGCTCGACCTCGTCGACGACGAAGGGGTCCGCCTGCCACGCGTCGAGGACCCGCAGCCACCGCGTCGCCTCGACCGGTCGCCGCAGCCGCGCGAGGGTGAGATGGGGCACGAAGGCCCGCCCGTCCGGGCTCGCGCCCGACACCGAGGCCGCGGCCCGGCACCCGCGGGCGAGCCGGGCCAGCGGGGCCTGGGCGGCGTCGTCGACGCCGAGCCAGAGCACCGAGGCGCGACCGGCGTGGGGGAAGGCTCCCGTTCCCCCGAGGGAGAGGGCGAAGGGGGCGACCCGCCCCGCCGCGTGGGCGAGCCGCTCGACGAGCTCGTCCGCACGGGCCGGGGGCACGGATGCCATGAAGGCCAGGGTGAGGTGCCACTGGGCGGGGTCCACCCACGGCATGCCCTCGCGTGGCTCGAGGAAGGCGGCGAGGTCCTCGCGCACCGCCTCGGGCAGGGCCACCGCGACGAACATCCGGTGGCCCACGCCGATCAGTCCCCGATGGAGTCGATGACCCGGCGCGGCACGTCCATCGTCACGTCCTCGCCGAGCCGGCGGGACTCCGGGACGTCCATCGCGTCGCACACCGCCTGCCACACCTCGCGGGCCGGGACACCGGCCTCGAGGGCGTCGACGGCGTTGCGACCGCCGAGGCTGCCGAGGACCTGGTGGCGGGCGAGGGTGTGGGCGTACCCGGCACCGAACTCGCCCTCCATGAGCGACCAGAACTGACTCATCCGCACGCGCGCAGTGTAGGCACGCCTCGCCCCTAGACTGCCCGCGTGCGCCTCATCACTGCCGACGCCGTGCCCACCAGCCTCGCCCGCGTCGAGGAGCCGACCCAGGCCCCGCTGCGGGTCGCCCTCGTCCAGCACCGCTGGCGCGAGGACGCCGCCGAGCTCGCGCGCGTGCTCGACGAGGCGATCGGCCAGGCCGCCCAGGCCGGTGCCGAGATCGTCTTCCTGCCCGAGATCACGCTGCTGCGCTACCCGGCCGACGTCCTGCCGGCCGAGGCGCCCGGTCCCGGTGCGGAGTCGCTCGACGACGGACCGACGGTGACCCTCGCGCGCGAGGCCGCAGCCCGCCACGGCGTCTTCGTCCACGCCTCCCTCTACGAGCGGGCGGAGCACGCCGACGGCGCCGAGGAAGGCTCCCCCGTCGACGGCCTGGGCTACAACAGCGCCGTCGTCGTCAGCCCCGACGGCGAGGTCGTCGCCCGCACCCGCAAGACCCACATCCCCGTCACCGCCGGCTACTACGAGGACAAGTACTTCCGCGCCGGGCCCGCCGAGGGCGCCTACCCGGTGCACGAGGTGGAGACCTCGGTCCCCCTCCGCCTCGGTCTGCCGACGTGCTGGGACGAGTGGTTCCCCGAGGTCGCCCGTGCGTACTCCCTCGGCGGCGCGCAGGTCCTGTGCTACCCGACGGCGATCGGCTCCGAGCCCGACCACCCCGACTTCGACACGCAGCCGCTGTGGCAGCAGGTCATCGTCGGCAACGGCATCGCCAACGGCCTCTTCATGGTCGTCCCGAACCGCACGGGCGACGAAGGGGTCAACGACTTCTACGGCAGCAGCTTCATCTCCGACCCCTACGGCCGGGTGCTCGTCCAGGCCCCGCGCGACGAGGAGGCGGTGCTCGTCGCCGACCTCGACCTCGCCCAGCGCGAGGACTGGCTCGCCCTCTTCCCCTTCCTGGCGACACGTCGCCCGGACACCTACGGGGTGCTCACCGAGCCGATCCGCGACGAGCACCGCCGCGAGCTCGACGGCCCGACGACGAGCACGGACGTCAGCCTGTGAGCCAGACCGCCTGGCGCATGCCGGCCGAGTGGGAGCCGCACGAGCGCACGTGGATGGCGTGGCCGAGCGCGGGCTACACGCTCGGCGACACCGCGGCCGACGCCGAGGAGGCCCGGACCACGTGGGCCGCCGTCGCCCGCGCGGTGGCCCGCTTCGAGCCGGTGACCGTCGTCGTCACCAGCCCCGACGTGCGCATCGCCCGGGAGCACCTCGGCACCGACAGCCCGCACGAGATCGACATCGTCGTCGCCTCGCTCGACGACGCGTGGATGCGTGACATCGGGCCGAGCTTCGTCCTCAGTGACGGGCGCCTCGGCGGGGTCGACTGGGTCTTCAACGGCTGGGGCGGCCAGGACTGGGCGAGCTGGGAGGACGACGCGCGCGTCGCCGAGCTCGTCACCGACGTCGCCGGCGCCGCGCACCTGCCCTCGACCCTCGTCAACGAGGGCGGCGGCATCCACGTCGACGGCCAGGGCACGGTCCTGCTCACCGAGACCGTCCAGCTCGACCCGGGCCGCAACCCCGGCCTGACCCGCGAGGACGTCGAGGCCGAGCTCGCCCGCACCATCGGCGCGACGACGGCGATCTGGCTGCCCCGGGGCCTCACCCGCGACTACGGCTCCTTCGGCACCCGCGGGCACGTCGACATCGTCGCCTGCTTCAGCGAGCCGGGGACCGTGCTGGTGCACTGGCAGGACGACCCCGAGCACCCCGACCACGCGGTCAGCCGCGAGGCGGAGGCCGTCCTGTCGGCCGCCCGGGACGCGAAGGGGGACCCGCTGCGCGTCGTCCGCGTGCCGGCACCGCGCACCCTCGCCGACGACGAGGGACCGGTCGACTGGAGCTACATCAACCACCTCGTGTGCAACGGCGGGGTCGTCGCGTGCACCTTCGAGGACGAGCGCGACGACGAGGCGCTCGCCGTGCTGCGCGCCGCCTACCCCGGGCGCGAGGTCGTCGGCGTCGACGCCCGCCCGCTCTACGCCCGCGGCGGCGGCATCCACTGCATCACCCAGCAGCAGCCGGCGGTCCTCCCCCGCTGAGCGGTCCCCCTTCGCCCCTGGCCGTCGGCGCCCGGGGTTAGCGTCGGGCATGGCCCTCGCACCGAACCCCCGGCACACCCCGTCGCTGCGCGGACGGCGGGTGCTCGTCACGGGCGGGGCCCGGGGCATCGGTGCCGCGCTCGCCGAGCTGCTCGCCGCGCACGGCGCGCAGGTCGCCGTGCTCGGGCTCGAGCCCGCCCTGCTCGAGGAGGTCGCCGGGCGGTGCGGCGGCCCCTGGCGCGAGTGCGACGTCTCCGACCCGGCGGAGGTGGACGAAGCGGTCGAGGGGCTCGTCGCCGATCTCGGCGGTCTCGACGTCGTCGTCGCCAACGCCGGGATCGCTCGACAGCTGCCGATCATCGGCGGCCAGCGCGGGGTGATGGAGACCCACCTGGCGGTCAACGCGCTCGGCACGTACTACACGCTGCGGGCGGCGGGGCCGCACATCAGCCACGAGCGGGGGTATGCGCTCGCGACCGCCTCGCTCGCCGCGGCGATCCACCTGCCCCTCATCGGCGCGTACTCCGTGAGCAAGGCCGCCGTGGAGGCGATCGGCAACACGCTGCGCCTGGAGATCCGCCACACCGGGGCGAGGGTCGGGGTCGCCTACTACTCCGAGATCGACACCGACATGACGCAGCGGGGCTTCGCCACCGAGACGGCGCAGCTGCTCACCGGTGGGGGGACGATCACGGGCGTGACCCCGCTGCCCACCGCGCTGCGAGCGCTCGAGCGCGGGATCGCCCGGCGCAGCCGGCACGTCGTCGCGCCCCCGTGGCTGCGTCCGGCGGTCCCCGGGCGGGCGGTCGCGCAGCGCCTCGCCGAGCTGCGCCTGCCCGCCACGCTCGCCGACGCGATCGAGCTGTCCCGCACCGAGCGGGTCGGGTGGACGACGGATCAGCCGACGACTCGCGCGGCCCGGGGCCCCGGCTCGGCGCGAGACTGACGCCATGACGTCCGACGAGCAGCGCACCGAGCAGATCATCACGACCCTGGCGGACGCCTTCGAGGACCTCCAGCGCACCGACCCCGCCGCCTTCCGGGTGAAGTACCGCAAGATGGCCCGGGACCCGCACGCCTTCTACCGGGGCACCGCGTGCCTGTTCTTCCACGACGTCACGCAGCGCGACGACGACTGGGCCGACGAGCGCGCGTCCGCCGTGTGGATCCACGGCGACCTCCACGTCGAGAACTTCGGCACCTACCTCGACTCCGACGGCCGGATGGTCTTCGACGTCAACGACTTCGACGAGGCCTACCTCGGCAGCTTCACGTGGGACCTCATGCGCTTCGCGTCCTCGCTCGCCCTGCTCGGCTGGCAGAAGGCGCTGCCGGACGACGAGATCCGACGGCTCATCGGCCGCTACCTGCGCGCCTACCTCGCCCAGGTCGACCACTACGCCGGCACCGAACGCGAGGACTTCTCGCTCCACCTCGACAACACCGAGGGCCCGGTGCGCGACGCGCTCGTCGTCGCCCGGATGACCGAGCGCTCCGAGCTGCTCGACTCGATGACGCACCGGGTCGACGGGGTGCGGATGTTCGCGGAGGGCACCGGGGCACGCCCGCTCGGCCAGCGGGAGCGGGCGAAGGTCATGCGCGCCTTCGAGCGCTACCTCGAGACGATCCCGGAGCACAAGAAGATCGACCGCGAGCTCTTCTACGAGGTGCGCGACGTCATCGGGCGCTCCGGCTTCGGCATCGGCAGCGCCGGGCTGCCGGCGTACACCGTGCTCGTCGAGGGCACCAGCCAGGCGCTCGACAACGACGTCCTGCTGTCGATGAAGCAGGCCAACGTGCCGGCGCTCAGCCGCTTCGTCGACACGGCGCGGATCGACGCCTACTTCGAGCACGAGGGCCACCGCACGGTCGTCAGCCAGCGCGCGCTGCAGGCCCACACCGACCCCCTCCTCGGCCACACGGAGATGGACGGCGTCGGCTACGTCGTCAGCGAGGTCTCGCCCTACGAGGTCGACCTCGACTGGGCCGAGCTCACCGAGCCCTCGCAGATGGCCGCCGTCGTCGACCTCCTCGGCCGCGCGACGGCGAAGATCCACTGCGCCGCCGACGAGGACAGCGACCAGGACCTCGTCGACTTCCAGGTCGAGGAGGCGATCATCGCCTCGCTCGACGGCCGTCGGCGGGCCTTCGGGGGCTTCCTCGCGGACTTCGCCGTCGAGTACGCGCAGGAGGTGCGGCGCGACCACGCGCTCTTCGTCAACGCCTTCCGCGAGGGCCGGATCGGGATCTCCGCGACCTGAGCCGGGCAACCCTGGACGTCCGCAGGTCGCACCTCCCACGAGCGGCCGCGCTGTCGGTGCCCGGTGGCAGGCTGTCCCTGCCATGACAGCCGACCCCGCCCCCGCCGAGGACGTCCTCGACCTCTTCTCGCCCGCGACGCGTGCCTGGTTCTCCACGAGCTTCGCCGGGCCGACGACCGCGCAGGAGGGCGCGTGGCGCGCCATCAGCAGCGGCGCGCACGCGCTCGTCGTCGCCCCGACCGGCTCGGGCAAGACGCTGTCCGCCTTCTTGTGGGCCCTCGACCGGCTCGTCGCCACCGAGCCCCCGGCCGAGCGGCTCGCCCGCTGCCGGGTCCTCTACGTCTCGCCGCTCAAGGCGCTCGCCGTCGACGTCGAGCGCAACCTGCGCTCCCCGCTCGTCGGCATCGGCCACGCCGCGACCCGGCTCGGGCTCGAGGCCCCGCAGGTCGGCGTCTCGGTGCGCTCCGGCGACACCCCGGCCAACGAGCGACGCGCCTTCGCCCGGACCCCCACGGACGTCCTCATCACGACGCCCGAGTCGCTCTTCCTCATGCTCACCTCGGCCGCACGCGAGGCGCTCGTCGGGGTCGAGACGATCATCATCGACGAGATCCACGCCCTCGCCGGCACCAAGCGGGGGGCCCACCTCGCCCTGTCGCTCGAACGGTTGGACGCGCTGCTGCCGCAGCCCGCGCAGCGCATCGGCCTGTCCGCCACGGTGCGCCCGGTCGAGGAGATCGCCCGCTACCTCGCGGGCGGTCGCCCCGTCGACGTCGTGGCACCCCCGTCGACGAAGCAGTGGGACCTCGACGTCGTCGTGCCCGTGCCCGACCTCGCCGACCTCGGTCAGGAGGTCGAGGACCTCAGCGGCCCGGCGAGCGGCCAGGTCGCCCGCACCTCCATCTGGCCGCACGTCGAGGAGCAGGTCGTCGACCTCGTCACCTCGCACGACTCGACCCTCGTCTTCGTCAACAGCCGACGGCTCGCCGAGCGCCTGACGACCCGGCTCAACGAGATCCACGCCGAGCGGCTCGAGGCGGCGGCGCTCGACGACGACGCCCCGGCTCCTGCCGAGGGCGAGCCCGCCCGCCCGACCGGGCCGACCGCCCAGGTCATGGCGCAGGCCGGCACGTCGAGCGGCGCACCGGCGATCCTCGCGCGGGCCCACCACGGGTCCGTGAGCAAGGAGCAGCGCGACGAGATCGAGGAGGACCTCAAGGCAGGCCGCCTGCCCTGCGTCGTCGCGACGTCGAGCCTCGAGCTCGGCATCGACATGGGCGCCATCGACCTCGTCGTGCAGATCGAGTCACCGCCGTCGGTGGCGTCGGGCCTGCAGCGGGTCGGGCGCGCCGGCCACCAGGTCGGGGCGGTGAGCCACGGCGTCGTCATGCCGAAGTTCCGCGGTGACCTCGTCCAGGCGACCGTCGTCGTCGAGCGCATGCGTCAGGGGGCGATCGAGTCCATCGCCGTGCCCGCCAACCCGCTCGACGTGCTCGCCCAGCAGGTCGTCGCCATGTGCGCGCTCGACGACTGGTCGGTCGAGGACCTCGGTGCGCTCGTGCGGCGAGCCGCCCCCTTCGCCTCGCTGCCCGACCCCGTCCTCACCGCGACCCTCGACATGCTCGCCGGCGCCTACCCCTCCGAGGACTTCGCCGAGCTGCGCCCGCGCGTCGTCTGGGACCGCGTCGCCGGCACCCTCACCGGCCGGCGGGGCGCCCAGCGCCTCGCCGTGACGAGCGGTGGCACGATCCCCGACCGCGGGCTCTTCGGCGTCTTCCTCGCCACCGGCGAGGGCCCGGGCCGCCGCGTCGGCGAGCTCGACGAGGAGATGGTCTACGAGTCGCGGGTCGGCGACGTCTTCACCCTCGGCACGTCGTCGTGGCGGGTCGAGGACATCACCCACGACCGGGTGCTCGTGAGCCCGGCGCCGGGGCAGCCGGGCAAGCTCCCCTTCTGGCACGGCGACCAGCTCGGCCGGCCCGCCGAGCTCGGCGCAGCCCTCGGCGCGACGGTGCGCGAGCTCGTCGCCCTCTCCCCCGAGGCCGCCCGCGAGCGCCTCAGCGCCTCCGGGCTCGACACCTGGGCGGTCGAGAACCTCCTGGCCTACCTCGGCGAGCAGCGCGAGGCGACCCGGCACGTCCCCGACGACCGCACGATCGTCGTCGAGCGCTTCCGCGACGAGATCGGCGACTGGCGGGTCGCGGTGCTCTCCCCCTTCGGCGGGCAGGTGCACGCGCCGTGGGCGCTGGCCATCTCCGCCCGGATGCGCGAGCGCTTCGGGGTCGAGGTCCAGGCGATGCACGGCGACGACGGGATCGTGCTGCGCCTGCCGGACCTCGAGTTCGACGACGGCGCGGCCATCGGCTCCGAGCTGCTCGACCTCGTCACCGTCGAGCCGTCGATGGTCCTGCCCGTCGTCACCGAGCAGGTGGGCGGCTCGGCACTCTTCGCCTCGCGCTTCCGCGAGTGCGCCGCCCGCGCCCTGCTGCTCCCCCGGCGCCGGCCCGACCGGCGCCAGCCGCTGTGGCAGCAGCGCCAGCGGGCCGCCTCGCTGCTCGAGGTCGCCAGCCGCTACCCGAGCTTCCCGATCATCCTCGAGACCGTGCGCGAGGTGCTCCAGGACGTCTACGACGTGCCGGGTCTCGTGCGTCTCATGGAGGGCATCGACCGCCGCGAGATCACCCTCGTCGAGCTCGAGAGCCCCCGTCCCTCCCCCTTCGCCGCGTCGCTGATGTTCGGCTACGTCGCGCAGTTCCTCTACGAGGGCGACTCCCCGCTCGCCGAGCGACGGGCCGCCGCGCTCACGCTCGACCCGGCCCTGCTCGCCGACCTGCTCGGGCAGGGCGAGCAGCTCTCGCTCGCGGACCTGCTCGACGTCGAGGCGGTCCAGCGCACCCAGGGCGAGCTGCAGCGCCTCGCCGAGGGCCGCCGCGCCCGTGACGGCGAGGACGTCGCCGACCTCGTGCGCACCCTCGGCCCCATCACCGTCGACGACCTCGTGGCGCGCTCGGTCGACGAGCTCGACGAGACCGCCGTGCGCGCCGCCCTCGAAGAGCTGCGGGCCAGCCGGCAGGTCATCGCCGTGCAGGTCGCCGGCCAAGAACGGTGGGCCGTCGTCGAGGACGCCGGGCGGCTGCGCGACGCCCTCGGCGTCCCGCTGCCCGTCGGGGTGCCCCAGGTCTTCCTCGAGCCGGTCGCCGACCCGCTCGGCGACCTCCTGTCCCGCTACGCCCGGACCCACACCCCCTTCGCCGCGACCGAGGCAGCAGCCTGGCTCGGGATCGGCGCCGCCGTCGCCCGCGACGGGCTGCGCCGGCTCGTGCAGTCCGGGCGGGTCGTCGAGGGCGACCTGCGTCCGGCCGAGCTCGGCGGGGGTGGCGGGAGCGACTTCTGCGACGCCGAGGTGCTGCGGCTGCTGCGGCGCCGCTCGCTGGCCGCGCTGCGCCACGAGGTCGAGCCGGTCGCCCCCGAGCAGCTCGCCGTCTTCGTGCCCGCGTGGCAGGGGGTCGGGGCGACGATGCGCGGCGAGGACGGTCTCGTGCGCGTCGTCGAGCAGCTCGGCGGGGTGCGCCTGCCGGCCTCCGCGCTCGAGTCGCTCGTCCTGCCCTCGCGGGTCGCCGACTACACCCCGGGCATGCTCGACTCCCTCGTCGCGACCGGCGAGGTCGTCTGGGCCGGTCACGGGAGCCTGCCGGGCGACGACGGCTGGGTCTCGCTGCACCTGACCGACACGGCGCACCTCACCCTGCCGGCGCCCGACCGCGAGGGCCTCTCCCCCGCCCACGAGTCGGTGCTCGAGGCGCTCGACGGCGGCGGGTCCTTCCTCTTCCGCCGGCTGAGCGACGAGGTCGCCTCGACCGACGACGAGGCCCTCGCCGACGTCCTGTGGGACCTCGTGTGGCGCGGGCTCGTCACCGGCGACACCGCCGCCCCGGTCCGCGGTCTGCTCGCCGGGGGGCGCTCGGCTCACAAGACGACCCGCCGGCCGGTGGCGCGCACGCGGTACGGCCGGCGCACGAGCCTGGGCCGGGCCGCGATGCCGGCCCGCAGCGGCCCGCCGCGGGTCGCCGGGCGGTGGTCGCTGCTGCCCGAGGCCACGAGCGACGCCACGGTGCGCACCCACGCCTTCGCCGAGGGCCTGCTCGACCGGCACGGCGTGCTCACCCGGGGGGCCGTGCAGTCCGAGTCGGTGCCCGGGGGCTTCGCGGCCATCCACCGGGTGCTCTCCGCCGCCGAGGAGGCCGGGCAGGTGCGCCGCGGCTACTTCGTCGAGGGGCTCGGTGGCTCGCAGTTCGCCCTGCCGGGTGCGGTCGACCAGGTGCGCTCGGCCAGCGGCCGCGGGCAGACCTGGGTCCTCGCCGCCACCGACCCCGCCAACCCCTACGGCGCCGCGCTGCCCTGGCCGCCCTCAGAGCGCGAGGGCAGCCACCAGCCGGGCCGCAAGGCCGGGGCGCTCGTCGTCCTCGTCGACGGCCGGCTCGTCCTCTACGTCGAGCGCGGCGGTCGCACGCTGCTGTCCTGGACCGACGACCCCGAGCCGCTCGCCGCCGCAGCCCAAGGCCTGGCCGGAGCCGTGACGAAGGGGGCGCTCGGCCGCCTCACCGTGCAGAAGGCCGACGGTCAGCAGCTCCTCGGCAGCGACCACCCGCTCGGTCAGGCCCTCGAGGACGCCGGCTTCACCGCCACGCCCCGAGGGCTGCGTCTGCGGCAGCGGCCCCGTGCCTGAGGGCGACACGCTGCGCCGGACGGCCCAGCGGCTCCACCAGGCCCTCGCCGGCGACCCGCTCGAGCGGGTCGACCTGCGCTGGGGGTCGCTCGACGGTGCGGCGCTCGTCGGCTCCCGGACCCTCGAGGTCGTCAGCCACGGCAAGCGTCTGCTCCACCGGGTCGAGGGCGGGTGGACGATCCACTCGCACCTGCGGATGGAGGGGCAGTGGCGGGTCGAGGGGCTCGACTCGCCCCAAGGACGCCGCGCGCTGGCCAACCCGCAGACGCGCGCCGTGCTCGACGGCGCCCGGTGGCGAGCGGTCGGCCTGCGTCTCGGCGAGCTCGACCTCGTGCGCACCCGCGACGAGGGCACGCTCGTCGGTCATCTCGGGCCGGACGTCCTCGCCGACCCGCTCGACCTCGACGAGGTCGTCCGCCGGCTCGAGGGCGACCCGCGGCCGATCGCCGAGGCGCTGCTCGACCAGCGCGTCGTCAGCGGGATCGGCACCTTCTGGGCCAGCGAGATCCTCTTCGTGCGACGGGTGCACCCGTGGCGCCCGGCCCGCGACGTGGGCGCCGACGAGCTCAGCCAGATCATCAACCGTGTCGCGCGCCTCATGCAGCGCGCCGTCGTCACCGGGGTGCAGGGCTCGACCGGCGAGACGCGGCGCGGTCACGAGTCGTACGTCCACGCCCGCTCGGGTCGGCCGTGCCGCCGCTGCGGCGACACGATCCGTGTGGCGATGGCCGGTCGGGCGGGTCAGGAGCGCACGATCTTCTCCTGCCCGACGTGCCAGGGCGGGCTCGCCCCGACCGACGACGGTCGACGCCAGGCCCCCTTAGGACCACGCGGACGTCGCTGAGGGGACCGCGGACGTCGCTGAGAGAGCTCGCTCAGGCGGCGGAGGCGGAGACGCCACCGCCGACGCGCAGCGGCACAGGAGCGCTGGCGTGCTCGGCCCGGCCGACCCGGGTCGCCACCTCGGCGAGGACCTCGGACAGCGGCATGCCGAGCGCGACGCAGACCGAGGAGAGGAGCTCAGAGCTCGCCTCCTTCTCGCCGCGCTCGATCTCGGAGAGGTAGCCCAGCGAGATCGAGGCGTCGGCGGAGATCTGGCGCAGGGTGCGGCCCTGGGTGGTCCGGGCCTCGCGCAGGACCTCACCGAGCTCTTCGCGCAGCAGGATCACGACCGGCCCTCCTCTCGCTCGACGTGCGGCTGTGGTGCTGACCCCACCGTACCGCGAGCGTGCGACGACGCCACGGCGAGGAGCAGGTCCAGCGCTCCGCGCACGCTCGCCTCGCGCACCTCGGCGCGGCCGCCCGGCAGGTCGAGCCGGCGCAGGTGCACCTCCTCGCCCCAGGCGCACGCGAGGTGCACGGTGCCGGCGGGGTGACCCTCGCTTGGCCCGGGACCGGCGACCCCGGTCGTCGCCAGGGCGACGTCGCACCGCAGGACGCGCTGCGCCCCCTTCGCCATCGCGGCGGCGACGTCCGGGTGGACCGTGCCGACCGCGTCGAGGAGCGAGAGGTCGACGCCGAGCACCTGCGCCTTGACCTCCGCGGCGTACGCGACGACCGCCCCCCGGTGGACGTCCGAGGCGCCCGGCACCGCGACGACCGCCGCCGAGAGCAGACCGCCGGTGAGCGACTCGGCGCAACCCAGCGTCAGCCCGTGCGCGCGCAGCTCGTCGAGCGCTGCCGCCGCGACCGGGTCAGAGGTCATGGGACCTGACGGTCGCGACCGGCCCGGGCGCGCTTCATCGCGGCGCGCTCGCTCGTCTCGCGCAGCGTCAGCGCCTTCATGACGTAGTCGACGGCGGTGGCGATCGTCACGGCGACAGCCGCGGCGAGGATGACGTAGCCGACGACCTCCCACACCCGCGACCACGGCAGGACCCACAGCGGCGCCATGAGGATGAGCAGGGCCTGGGCCTGGAGGAAGGTCTTGACCTTGCCCCCGCGGCTGGCCGGCATGACGCCGTGGCGGATGACGAAGAAGCGCATGAGGGTGATGCCGAGCTCGCGCGCGACGACGACGACGCTCACCCACCACGGGATGACGTCGATGATCGACAGGGTGATGAAGCCGGCCCCGGTGAGGGCCTTGTCGGCGATCGGGTCGGCGACCTTGCCGAAGTTCGTGACGATGCCACGGGCCCGGGCGATGTCGCCGTCGACCCGGTCGGTGACGATCGCGACGGCGAAGACCCCGAAGGCCCACCAGCGCGACGCGGCGTCATCACCGCCGTCGCGCAGCAGCAGCCAGACGAAGACGGGGACGAGCAGGATGCGCAGGACGGTCAGCGCGTTGGGCAGGTTCCACGGGCTCGGCTCGGGTGCGGGCGCGGGGACTGGCGCGGGCGTGCTCATCGCCTGACCCGGGCCACGAGGTCGATCCCCTCGGTGCCCTCGACGACCGCGTCGACGAGGTCACCGACGGCCAGGCCCTCGACCTCGCCGAGCAGGATCGTCTCGCCGTCGACGTCAGGGCCCTGGTGCTCGGCGCGTCCGACGACCTCGAGGTGCCCGTCCTCGTCCTCGACCTGCTCGACGAGGACACGGACGTGCTGCCCGATCCGCTCCTCGGCGCGCTGGGCCGAGAGCTCGTCGACGAGGGTCCGCACTCGCTCGACGCGCTCGGCGACGACGTCGGGGTCGATCTTGCCGTCGAGGCGCTCGCCCTCGGTGCCGTCCTCGTCGGAGTAGCCGAAGACGCCGACGACGTCGAGGCGGGCCGCGACGAGGAAGCGCTCGAGCTCGGCGAGGTCGTCCTCGCTCTCGCCGGGGAAGCCGACGATGACGTTGCTGCGGATGCCCGCCTCGGGCTGGCGCTCCCGGATGCCCTCGACGAGCTCGAGGAAGGCCTGCGTCGAGCCGAATCGGCGCATCCGGCGCAGCAGGGTCGGGCTCGAGTGCTGGAAGGAGATGTCGTACCAGGGCATGACCCCGGGGGTGGCCGCCATCGCCTCGAGGAGGCCGGGACGGATCTCGGCGGGCTGGAGATAGCTGACGCGGACCCGCTCGACGCCCTCGATCTGCGCGAGCTGGGGCATGAGCGCCTGCATGAGGTCGAGCTCGCCGAGGTCTTTGCCGTACGACGTCGAGTTCTCCGAGACGAGGAAGAGCTCGCGCACACCCTGCTGGGCCAGCCAGCGCCCCTCGGCGATGACGTCGGTGGGCCGGCGCGAGACGAAGGAGCCGCGGAAGGTGGGGATCGCGCAGTAGGCGCAGCGCCGGTCGCAGCCCGAGGCGATCTTCAGCGGCGCCCAGGGCCGGTCGTCGAGCCGGGCACGGGGCAGGTCGCGCACAGCGGCGGAGTCTCCACCGGGAGCGGCGGAGATGCCGTCGTCGCCGTGGCCGGGCAGGGCCACCGCGGCCGCGGCGTCGGCACGTTGGAGCGGTGCGAGCGGGAGCAGCGTGCGGCGGTCGCCGGGGACGTGCGCCTCGGGCGGGTGCCCGTCGAGCACGGCGCGCAGGTGCGAGGACATGTCGCGGTAGGAGTCGAAGCCGAGCACGGCGTCGGCCTCGGGCAGCTCCTCGGCGAGCTCGCGGCCGTACCGCTCGGCGAGGCAGCCCACGGCGACGACCGCCTGGGTGCGCCCCGTCTCGCGCAGCTGTCCGGCCTCGAGGACGGCGTCGATCGAGTCCTTCTTCGCCTGCTCGATGAAGCCGCACGTGTTGACGACGGCGACGTCAGCCTGCGAGGCGTCGTCGACGAGCTGCCACCCCTCGGCGGCGAGGCGCCCGGCGAGCTCCTCGGAGTCGACCTCGTTACGGGTGCACCCGAGGGTGACGAGGGCGACGCTGCGAGACGGCTCAGACATGCCCCCCACTCTAGGTCTCGCGCGGAGGGGCTCGGTCAGCGGCGCGCCTTGGCCACGGTGAGCGCGACGAGCCGGGAGATGACCATCGCGACGTACATGACGCCGGTGAGCTGCTCGATGATCGTCACAGCCCGGGCGTGCGGGCGGATCGCCCCGACGTCGGAGAGCCCGACGCTCGTGAGGTTGGCTGCGGAGAAGAAGAGCAGCTCGAGGAACGTGCGACGCGGCCCGGGGACGTGACCGGTGAACGACTCCGGCCAGATGAACTGGACCCCGAGGTAGAGGTAGGCGAAGGCGAAGAGCAGGACGGTGAAGGCCGCGCCCACCGCGAAGAGCTCGTCGCTCGTCACCCAGCTGTCGGAGAAGACGTAGGACACGAGCCCGTACGCGACGTAGAGGTAGAAGGCCGCGAGCCCGAAGTGGCCGACGGCCCCGACGAGGACGTTGTCCGGCGAGAGCACGCTCCACGCCTCGAGCGCCACGCAGGGGACGCCGATGAGCAGCGCCAGCCAGGTGAGCGAGGGCGTCGAGCGTGTGACGAAGGCGGCGATCGTCACCGCGAAGAAGGAGATGACGACGAAGACGAGCCGCCCCCACAGCTGTGCCTCCAGCCACGGCAGCAGCAGGATCGCCAGGAGCTGGATCGCGAGGAGGATCGCCGACGGCTGCTTGCGCAGCACCGCCACCCAGTAGTCCCGGCCGGACAGGGGCTTCTTCGGGGCGTACCAGACCTCGGGCATGACGTCAGCGTAGAGCCGCGGGGGCCCCGGTCAGCGCCCGGTGAGCGACCACGCGTCCTCGTCGTCCTCGTCGTCGTCGACGGGGATGTCCGTGCCGATGGGGTCGACCGCGTAGCGCCCGGTCGGAGGGGTCGGCTGCGGGTCGCGCTCGACGTCGACGACCTCCTCCTCGCCGGCGAAGGGGCGAGGACCCTCGCCTCGGCCCGGCACCTCCTGCGTGTCGTCCGGGGACACCGGGGCGGCGTCCGGCACGTCGTCTCCGCGCATGAGCGCCAGGGTCACCGGCAGCTCGTCGGGCGTGATGAGCACGTCACGGGCCTTGCTGCCCTCGGAGGGGCCGACGACGCCGCGGGACTCGAGCAGGTCCATGAGGCGGCCGGCCTTGGCGAAGCCGACGCGCAGCTTGCGCTGGAGCATCGACGTCGAGCCGAACTGCGTCGTGACGACGAGCTCGGTGGCCTGGAGCAGCACGTCGAGGTCGTCGCCGATGTCCTCGTCGATCTGCTTCTTCGGCGCCTCGACGGCGACGTCCTCGCGGTAGCGCGGGGCGAGCTGGCCGGTGACGTGCTGGACGACCTCGTGGATCTCGGACTCGGTGACCCACGCGCCCTGGACGCGCATCGGCTTGCTCTTGCCCATGGGCAGGAAGAGCGCGTCGCCCTGGCCGAGCAGCTTCTCGGCGCCCGGCTGGTCGAGGACGACCCGGCTGTCGGCGAGCGAGGAGGTCGCGAAGGCCATCCGGCTGGGCACGTTGGCCTTGATGAGGCCCGTGACGACGTCGACGGAGGGCCGCTGGGTCGCCAGCACGAGGTGGATGCCGGCGGCGCGTGCCAGCTGGGTGATGCGCACGATCGAGTCCTCGACGTCGCGCGGCGCGACCATCATGAGGTCGGCGAGCTCGTCGACGATGACGAGCAGGTAGGGGTAGGGCTGGATCGTGCGCTCGCTGCCGGGCAGCGGCTGCACGGTGCCGGCGCGGACCGCCTTGTTGAAGTCGTCGACGTGCTTGAAGCCGAAGGCCGCGAGGTCGTCGTAGCGCATGTCCATCTCCTTCACCACCCACTGGAGGGCCTCGGCGGCCTTCTTCGCGTTGGTGATGATGGGCGTGATGAGGTGCGGGATCCCCTCGTACGCGGTGAGCTCGACGCGCTTGGGGTCGACGAGCACCATGCGCACCTCGTCGGGCGTGGCCCGCATGAGGATCGAGGTGATCATCGAGTTGACGAAGCTCGACTTGCCGGAGCCCGTCGCGCCGGCGACGAGGATGTGGGGCATCTTCGCGAGGTTGGCGATGACGTACCCGCCCTCGACGTCCTTGCCGACACCCATGACCATCGGGTGCTCGTTGGTCCGTGCGACGTCGCTGCGCAGCACGTCGCCGAGGCAGACCATCTCCTTGTCGGCGTTCGGGATCTCGATGCCGATGGCCGACTTGCCCGGGATGGGGCTGAGGATGCGCACGTCGGCCGAGGCCACGGCGTAGGCGATGTTCTTGCTGAGCGCGGTGACGCGCTCGACCTTGACGCCGGGGCCCAGCTCGACGACGTACCGGGTGACGGTGGGGCCGCGGTGGAAGCCGGTGACCTGCGCGTCGATGCCGAACTCGTCGAGGACGTTGGTCAGGGCGTCGACGACCTGGTCGTTGGCGGCGGAGCGCTCCTTGTGCGGCGAGCCGGCCTTGAGCGCCGCCGAGTCGGGCAGCGTGTAGGTGACGTCGCCGGCGAGGGCGAGCTGCTCGACGCGCTGCGGCAGCTGGGTCGTCGGGGGCGGCTGCAACGCGGTCTTGTCCTTGGCGACCGGGGCGACGACGCCGTTGCCGGTCGAGCGCTTCTCGCCGGGGCGCGGGCCCCCCTTCGCCGGGGCCTCCGGGGCGGCGGCCTCCTCTGCCGCGGCGTCCTCGGCCGCCTTCGCGGCGTCGGACTCGGCCTTCGCGGCCCGCCGGCGGCGTGCCTTCTCCGCGGGCGAGACCTGGGCGGCCTGGTCGAAGGCGGTGTCGCCGTCGCGCTCGTCGAGCTCGTCGAAGCGGCGCTTGCGGGCGGCCTGCACGGCACGGGCGGCCGCCGGCGTGCTCTCGACCTCGTCGTGCGGCTGCGGCGGGGCGCCGGTGAAGACGGCCCGCAGGTAGGCGGCCCGGGTGGGGATCTCGTGCAGGGGCGTGCCCGTGACGAGCAGGAGCGAGAAGGTGCCGAGCAGGACGAGGATGATCGCCGTCGGCCACACGGTGAGCCCGGTGGCGAGCGGGTCGGAGGCGAGGAAGCCGACGATGCCGCCGGCGTCGCGCATCGGGCCGGCGCCGTCGGGGGGCTGCGGGATGCCGCGGGCGATGTGCGTCAGACCGCAGACCGACAGCGAGAGCAGGGCCAGGCCGAAGCCGAGCCGGGCGCTCGTCGCGTCGTCGGCGCCGCGCAGCAGGCGCCACCCGGCGAGGACGAGGACGAGCGGGAGGGCGTAGGCGACACGGCCGAAGGTCCCTGCGGCCACGGCGTGCACGAGATCGGCGAGCCCGCCCTGCAGGCCCCACCACTCGACGGCGGCGACGACGACGGCGAGCGCGACGAGGGTGAAGCCGAGACCGTCACGACGGTGCTCGGGCTCGATCTGGCCGGCCTGGTGGCCCACCCGACGGGCACCGGCGCCGGCGGCGCCGGCGACCCCCATCCACGTGCTGCGCACGGCGGCGAGCGGGAGCGGGAGACCGCCCCCCTTCGCCGAGGTCGTGCCCGACCCCTTCGAGCCGGTGCGGCCGGAGGAGCGCGAGGAGGACCGGGCCTTGGTGCCCGTGGACCGCCCCGGGCCCTTGGTCGCGGCCGTGCGACCGGGTGCGCGGGTGGATCCCCCACGCGGGCGCGCGGGGGTGCCGTTACGTGTTGCCATGCTCGCAGGCTAGGCGATCGCCATCCCTTTCACACGTGTCACACGCGCACCAGGGGCCGCCGGTTCCGGGCGAAGGGGGGTGTGGACGGCGCCGGGGAGAGCCACCGGCGCCCGCATACCCTGCGTGCGTGCCCCATGTCCTCGTCGCGCTCGCCGTCGCGCTCGTGGGCATGCCCCTCGCGTGGAGGTGGGGCCGCTCGGGCACCTACCGACGCCCCGACGAGACGGCTCCGCTGCCCGCCCACGGGTGGCTCGTGCCGGCGGTGCCGGCGCTCGCGGCCGCCCTCGTCTGGGTCGCCCGCGACGAGCCGCTCGCCGCCGCGGCGGCGACCGCGCTCCTCGCCCCGGTCGGCCTGCTCCTGCTCGCGGTCGACGCGGACGTCCACCGGCTGCCCAACGCCCTCACGCTCCCCTTCGCGGCCGCCGTCCTCGCGCTCCTCGCCCTCGCCGCGGCGACGTCCGGGCAGTGGGACGACCTGCGCCGGGCGCTCGTCGCCACGGCGGGCGTCGGCGGTGCCTTCGTGCTCGTCAGCCTCGTCCTCGGCTCGCGCGGCATCGGGATGGGCGACGCGAAGCTCGTGCTCGCCCTCGCCCCGCTGCTCGGCTGGTACGGGTGGAGCACCCTCACCATCGGCGTGTACGCGGCCTTCGCGCTCGGCGGTGCCGCTGCGCTCGTGCTCCTCGTGCTGCGCCGGGTGGACCGGGCCACGCACCTCGCCTTCGGCCCCTACCTCGTGCTCGGGGCGGTCCTCGCGCTCCTCGTACGCGCCTGAGCACGCCCCTCCCCCGCCCAGGTCTCAGCAGACAAGACGGGGCCGGACGGGCTCGACGCCGCTCCCCGACCCGCTGCTATCGTCGCGGCCAAGGTCATGAGTGCCAGCGTCAAGCCCCGGCTCGCTGGTCGGCAACCCTCCTCCGCGGTGGGGTGCTCCGGGTGACGACCTGGCCGACGCCAGACGACGCCGGCAAGCGCGGACCCCGGCTGCCCCGAGGTCCCAGACCTCATGGGAGGCATGCCATGTCCACCACCGCTCTCGCCCCGGCCGCTGCGCCGACGCTCCCCCGCCCCGCCGAGCCGACGCTGGCGGCCGTGCACCAGCTGCGACCCCGCCCGAGCGCGCCGTCGACCCCGGCCCTCGTCTCCGACGGGCTCGTCTGCCCGCTCGAGTCCGGCGCCGAGGTGGAGTACGCGAATCTCGACCATGGGGCCTCGACCTCGGCCTTCGTCGCCGTCAAGGCCGCCGTCGACGAGGCGAGCCTCACGTACTCGTCGGTGCACCGCGGCAACGGCTACGCCTCGCGCGTGACGAGCGCGCGCTACGAGCAGGCCCGCGAGGTCGTGGCCCGCTTCGTCGGCGCGCGCGCGGACGACCACGTGATCTTCACGCGCAACACCACCGACTCCTTCAACCTCCTCGCCTCGGTCGTGCCGCAGGACGCGCAGGTCTTCGTCTTCGGCTCCGACCACCACGCGACGATCCTGCCGTGGCGCGCCGAGCAGCTCGTCCGCCTCCCCGTGCCCGCGAGCCCGGCCGAGGCGGTCTCGGTCGTCGACGCGGCGCTGCGGACCTCGCGCGCCGCCGACGCGCTCGTCGTCGTCACCGGCGCGTCGAACGTCACGGGCGAGTACTGGCCGGTCGCGCAGATCGCGACGGTCGCCCGCCGGCACGGCGCCCGGGTCGCGCTCGACGCCGCCCAGCTCGTCCAGCACCGCGCCGTCGACCTCGCGCTCGAGGAGCTCGACTACGTCGCCTTCTCGGGGCACAAGATCTATGCGCCCTACGGCGCCGGCGTGCTCGTCGGGCGCTCGGACTGGCTCGACGCGGCCGAGCCCTACCTCGCCGGGGGCGGTGCGACGGCGGCGGTCTCCGACGAGGACACGACGTGGCAGATCGGTCCCGCCCGCCACGAGGCCGGCAGCCCGAACGTCCTCGGCGCGGTGGCCCTGGCCGTCGCGTGCGAGGTCGTCGAGGAGCACCGTGAGGCCATCGCCGAGCTCGACGAGACGCTCGGGCGGGGCTTGGTCAGCCGGCTCGACGCGATCCCCGGGGTGCAGACGCACTCGATCTTCGGGCCGACGCACGACCGGGCGCCGGTCGTCACCTTCACCGTCGAGGGCCGCTCCGCCGAGGAGGTCTCGCGCCGCCTCTCCGACGAGCACGGCATCGGGGTGCGCGACGGACGCTTCTGCGCCCACGTCCTCGTCGACGCGCTCCTGGCGCGGCAGGGTTCGAGCAGCACGAGCGCGGTCCGCGCGAGCCTGGGCCTGGCGAACTCCCCCGAGCACGTCGACCGGCTCGTCGCCGCGGTCCGCTCCCTCGCCCCGCGGGGCTGACTCCCCCTTCGCCCGCCTCCGGCTACCGACCCGTCTACGACGCGAGCTACCACGCAGTACTGGTCGTGATGACGACCAGTACTGCGTGGTAGCTCGGGGGGTGTGGTAGCTCGAGGGGGTGTGGTAGCTCGGGGGTGCCGGGCGAAGGGGTGAGCCTCAGGCCTCGACGACCGTCGGGATGATCATCGGGCGGCGGCGGATCTTGCCGCCGACCCAGCCGCCGACGGCGCGACGGATGACCTGCTGCAGCTGGTGGGGGTCGGTGACCCCCTTCGCCGTCGCGTCCTGGATCGCCGCGACGATCTTGGGACGGACCTGCTCGAAGATCTCGTCACCCTCGGCGAAGCCGCGGGCGGTGATCTCCGGGCCGGCGAGGATCGCGCCGCTCGAGGAGTTGATGACGACCATGACCGAGATGAAGCCCTCGTCGCGCAGGATGCGGCGGTCCTTGAGCAGGTCCTCGTCGGCCTCGCCCACGCTGCTGCCGTCGACGTAGACGTAGCCGCACGGCACCGCACCGACGACCCGCGCCCGGCCGTCGACGAGGTCGACGACGACGCCGTCCTCGGCGAGCGGGATGTGGTCGGGGTGGACCCCCGTCGCGATCGCGAGGTCACGGTTGGCCACGAGGTGACGCCACTCGCCGTGCACCGGCAGGACGTTCTTGGGCTTGACGATGTTGTAGCAGTAGAGCAGCTCTCCGGCGCTCGCGTGGCCGGAGACGTGGACCCGGTCGGTGCCGCCGCTGTGCACGACGTGGGCGCCCAGGCGCATGAGGCCGTTGATGACCCGCCACACGGAGCCCTCGTTGCCGGGGATCGGCGAGGAGAGCAGCATGATCGTGTCGTCGACGCCGACGTCGATGCGGTGGTCGCGGTTGGCCATGCGGTTGAGGGCAGCCATCGGCTCGCCCTGGCTGCCGGTGCAGATGAGGACGACCTGGTCGTCGGGCAGGTCGCCGAGCTTCTTGACGTCGACGAGCACCCGGTCGGGCACGTGGAGATGACCGAGGTCGGCCGCGATCCCCATGTTGCGGATCATCGAGCGACCGACGAAGGCGACCTTGCGCCCGTTGCGCTCCGCGGCGTCGAGCACCTGCTGGACGCGGTGCACGTGCGAGGAGAAGCACGCGGCGATGATCCGCCGCTCGGCCCCGCGGAAGACCTTGTCGATCGCCGCCGAGATGTCGCGCTCGGGCGCGGTGAATCCCGGGACCGTCGCGTTCGTGCTGTCGGTGAGGAAGAGGTCGACCCCCTCCTCGCCGGCCCGCGCGAAGGCGCGCAGGTCGGTGATCCGGCCGTCGAGCGGCAGCTGGTCCATCTTGAAGTCGCCCGTGTGCAGCAGGGTGCCGCCAGGCGTGCGCACGAAGACGGCGAGCGCGTCGGGGATCGAGTGGTTGACGGCGATGAACTCGCAGTCGAAGTGCCCGAAGACCTCGCGCATGCCCTCGGCGACTCCGAGGGTGTAGGGCTTGATCCGGTGCTCCTTGAGCTTGGCCTCGACGAGCGCGAGGGTGAGCTGCGAGCCGATGAGCGGCAGGTCGGGCTTGAGACGCAGCAGGTAGGGCACGGCGCCGATGTGGTCCTCGTGCCCGTGGGTGAGGATCACCGCCTGGATGTCGTCGAGCCGGTCCTCGATGTACTCGAAGTCCGGGAGGATGAGGTCGACACCGGGCTGGTGGTCGTCGGGGAAGAGGACCCCGCAGTCGATGATCAGCAGCTGGCCGTCGTGCTCGACGACGGTCATATTGCGCCCGATCTCGCCGAGGCCGCCGAGCGGGACGACCCGCACGGCACCCTTCGCGAGCGGGGCGGGGATGTCGAGCTCGGGGTGCGGGTGGCTCATGCGACCTTCTCTGCGTGCGTGGCGGCGAGACCGGCTCGCAGGATGTCGAGGTGCTCCGGGGGGCTCTCGACGAGCGGCAGACGCACGGTCGCGTGCTCGATGACCCCGATCTCGGCGAGCGCGGCCTTGGCCATGATCGCCCCCTGCGAGGTCGTCATGATCGCGTCGACGACAGGGACGAGCCGGTCCTGGATCTCGCGGGCGCGCACGAGGTCGCCGGCGGCGACCGCCTCGACGAGCGCGGCGTGCTCGCGGCCGGTGACGTGACCGACGACGGAGACGACGCCGACGGCGCCGAGCGCGAGCAGCGGGAGGTTGAGCGCGTCCTCGCCCGAGTACCAGAGGTAGTCGGTCGCGGCCATGACGCGGATCGAGGCGGCGAGGTCCCCCTTCGCGTCCTTGACCGCGACGATCCGGTCGTGGCCCGCGAGCTCGACGAGGGTCTCGGTGGCGAAGGGGACGGCGGTGCGGCCGGGGATGTCGTAGAGCATGATCGGCAGCTCGGTCGAGTCCGCCACCGCCGTGCAGTGCGCGATGAGACCCGGCTGGGTCGGCTTGTTGTAGTACGGCGAGACGAGCAGGAGCGAGTCGGCCCCGGCCTCGGCGGCGCGGGCCGCCATCTCGATGCTGTGCGCGGTGGAGTTCGAGCCGACGCCCGCGACGACGGCGAGCCGGTCACCGACCTCGTCGACAACCATCCGCACGACCTCGATGCTCTCGTCGGAGGTGAGGGTGGCCGACTCACCGGTCGTGCCGTTGACGACGACGCCGTCATGACCGGTGTCGGCGAGGTGGCGGGCGACCGCCCGCACTCCCCCTTCGTCGACCGCGCCATCTGGCGTCATCGGCGTCACCATCGCTGTGAGGACGTGGCCGAAGGGGGTGGTGTCAGGCATACCTCGAGGGTATCGCGGCGGACGCCGGTAGATTTGCTGCCCATGCGCCAGTACCTCGACCTCCTCCAGCACGTGCGCGACGACGGGGTCGAGAAGTCCGACCGCACCGGGACGGGCACACGCTCGGTCTTCGGCTACCAGATGCGCTTCGACCTCGGCGAGGGCTTCCCCGTCCTCACGACGAAGAAGCTGCACCTGCGCTCGATCATCGGCGAGCTGCTGTGGTTCCTGCGCGGCGAGACCAACGTGCGCTGGCTGCAGGAGCGCGGGATCTCGATCTGGGACGAGTGGGCCGACGAGGACGGCGAGCTCGGCCCGGTCTACGGGCACCAGTGGCGCTCGTGGCCCACCCCCGACGGCGGCACCGTCGACCAGATCGCGAAGGTGATCGAGTCGATCCGGACGAATCCCGACAGCCGCCGGCACGTCGTCTCGGCGTGGAACGTCGCCGAGGTCGACGACATGGCGCTCCCGCCGTGCCACACCCTCTTCCAGTTCTACGTCGCGCCCGGTGCCGACGGGGGCCGCGGCCGGCTGTCCTGCCAGCTCTACCAGCGCAGCGGCGACGTCTTCCTCGGCGTGCCCTTCAACATCGCCAGCTACGCGCTGCTGACGATGATCGTCGCCCAGCAGTGCGACCTCGAGCTCGGCGACCTCGTGCACACGCTCGGCGACGCCCACCTCTACCTCAACCACCTCGAGCAGGCCGACGAGCAGCTGGGGCGCGAGCCGTACCCGCTGCCGACGATGCGGATCACCCCGCGCGGCAGCGTCGACGCGTACGAGCTCGAGGACTTCGAGCTCGTCGGCTACGAGGCGCACCCGAGCATCAAGGCGCCGATCGCCGTATGAGCGGCACCGACCGCGAGCCCCGACCGGTCCACCCCGAGCTGCGGGGACGCATCCCCCTTCGTGCCGCGTCGTACGCGGTGATCACCCGACCGGCCGCCGGGGCCGCCGGGCTCGAGGTCCTCCTCCAGCTACGCAGCGGCACCCCCTTCATGGACGGGTGGTGGGCCTGCGGGGCAGCCGGGCACGTCGAGGACGCCGGGTCGGCGAGCGCGGCGCTGCGCCGCGAGGTCCGCGAGGAGCTCGGCGTCGACGTCGTGCGGGCCACGCCCCTGACGACGGTGCACCGCGGCTGCCTCGTCGGGACGATCGAGCAGCGGGCCGACTTCTTCTTCAACGTCACCGAGGTCTCGGGCGAGCCCCGGCTCGCCGAGCCGGACAAGGCCGCCGACCTGCGGTGGTACCCCCTCGCCGAGCTGCCGGAGCGGGTCGTCCCGCACGAGCGGCTCGTCCTGCTCGCGCTCGCGGCCGCGACGAGCGGCGGGTCGGCGGTGCCGGCGGTGCTCGAGCTGGGCTTCGAGCAGCACCTCACCCTCGTGGCCGCCGTCGGCGCCAACCGCGCCATCGGCGTCGAAGGGGGGATGCCGTGGCACCTCCCGGAGGACCTGCGGCACTTCAAGGAGGTGACGACGGGCGGCGTCATGGTCATGGGCCGCCGCACGTGGGACTCCATCGGGCGGGCCCTGCCCGGTCGGCGCACCGTCGTCGTCACCTCCGACCTCACGTGGTCGGCGCCCGGCGCCGAGGTCGCCCACTCGCTGCCGGAGGCCCTCCTCGTCGCGGGCGACCGCGAGGTCTTCGTCGTCGGGGGCGGCGAGATCTACGCCCAGACGATCGAGGTGGCGAGCGCGCTCGAGATCACGCACGTCGACGCCTCGCCCCAGGCCGAGGTCTTCTTCCCCCCGATCGACCCCGACGTCTGGGTCGAGGTCCGGCGCGCGCCGCGCGAGGGCATGACCTTCGTGCGCTACGAGCGACGCGATCGTGGTGAAGTCTGAGGCTTCATCACGACGATATGAAGGTATGTTCTTCATATGGCTCAGATGAAGGACCGGGCTGTCGCCACCCTCATCGGCGACGTCGTCGGCTCGCGCCGTGCGCGTGACCGCGCCGGTCTGCACGACCGGCTCGCACGGGCGCTGCGGGAGATCGCGCCGGGCGCCGTCGACGCCCCGCTGGTCACCGTCGGCGACGAGTTCCAGGGCAGCTACGCCACGCCCGGGGCGGCCCTCGACGCCGCATGGCGGCTGCGGCTGCGGCTCTCGCCCGACGTCGACGTGCGGATCGGCCTCGGTCACGGGCCGGTCGCCCGGCTCGACGAGACGACCCAGGACGGGCCCGGCTGGTGGGCGGCCCGCGAGGCGATCGACTGGGTGAAGCAGACCCAGTCGCGGGCGACCACCGAGCACCTGCGCACCGCCTACCGCAGCGCGGACGAGGGACCGGAGGTCGCGGCCGTCAACGCCGCCCTGCAGTGCCGCGACCACCTCGTCGGCGTCATGGACGAGCGCTCCCTGCGCATCCTCGCCGCCCTCGTCGCCGGGCAGTCGCAGGCCGCGGTGGCGCAGGCCGAGGGCATCAGCGCCTCCGCGGTCTCGCAGCGGGTGCGCAGCGCGGGCATCGGGGTCGTGCGGCTGGCGGCCGAGCAGCTCGCCGGCGTGGAGGCGTCATGAGCGTGCTCGCCGTGCTCCTCGTCGCCGTCGGCGTCACCGACCTGCTGCGCAGCGCGCTGCCCGTCCGGCCGCGGCGCCCGGTCGTCGCCGCTGCCGCCGGTGTCGTGCTCGTCGTCGCGACCTCGGCTCTGGCCGGCACGCTCGGCACGGCCGCGGGCCGGTGGCTCGCCGTCGCCGCGGCCCTCGGGCTGCTCGCCTGGGTCCTCACGACCGAGCGCACCCTGCGCACCGGGCGCGCCTACCTCCTGCCCCTCGCCGTCCTGCTCGTCAGCGGTCTCGTGCCGCTGCTGTGGGCCGGGGCGGCGCCGGAGGTCGGGGGCCCCTTCGCCCGCTGGCTCGCCTGGGCCGAGCTGCCGTGGGCCGGCGACCCCGCGCGCGCCCTGCTCGTGGCCGGTCTCGTCCTCGTCCAGCTGAGCACGGGCAACCTCGTCGTCCGACTCGTCCTCACGAGCACCGGCGCGATGCGCCCCGGGCACGACCGCGGCCAGGAGGAGCTGCGCGGCGGGCGTCTCCTCGGCCCGCTCGAGCGGCTCTTCGTCCTCGGTCTCGGGCTCGCCGGCGAGGTCACCGCCGCCGGCCTCGTCATCGCCGCGAAGGGCCTCATCCGCTGGCCGGAGCTGCGCTCGCACGCCGACGACCAGGGCCGTCACGACATCGACAAGGTCACCGAGTACTTCCTCGTCGGCTCCTTCGTCAGCTGGCTCGTCGCGCTGGGAGCCCTCGCGCTCGCCTCCTGAGGGCCGCCTATCCTGGCCCCGTGCCCATCCGCAGCCACGTCCACGGCGACGTCCACGTCGTGACGGTCGAGCGCCCGGAGCGGCGCAACGCGATCGACCACGAGCACCTCGACGCGCTCGACGCGGCCGTCCGGGCCGCCGAGCAGGGCGGCGCCCGCGCCCTCGTCCTCACCGGGGCGCAGGGGCACTTCTGCGCCGGCGCCGATCTCACCGAGCTCGAGGACGTCGCCTTCACCGAGCGCCTCGCCGAGGTGCTCGGGCACCTCGCCTCGCTCCCGGTGACGACCGTGGCCGCGATCTCCGGGTCGTGCATGGGGCTCGGCATGCAGCTCGCCGTCGCGTGCGACGTGCGCGTCGCCACCGACGACGCCCGGTACGCCGTGCCCGTCGCCCGGCTCGGGCTCATGGTCGACCACTGGACCCTCGAGCGGGTGGCCCGCTGCTGGGGCGAGGGAGCGGCCCGCCACATGGTCCTCACCGCCGCCGTCCTCGACGCCGACGACGCCTGGCGCCTCGGCTTCGTCCAGCGTCGCGGTGATCTCGACGACGCCCTCGAGCTCGCGACCTCCGCCGCCCGGCTGGCCCCGCTGACCCAGGCCGGCTCGAAGACCGGGCTCGACGCCCGCACCCCCGACGACCTCGCGCGCTACCGCGACGCCTTCGCCACCGCCTGGGCGAGCGCGGACCTCCAGGAGGGCCGCGCCGCCTTCGCCGACCGACGACCCCCCACCTTCGAAGGACGCTGATGAGCACCCCCACCCCCGACGCCGGCGTCCGCACCGCCGGGCCCAACGACCTGCCCGCCCTCGGCGTCGTCCAGGCCCTCGTGTGGCAGGAGGCCTACGACGGCGTCGTCCCGCCGGAGGTCCACGCGCAGTTCGAGCCGCAGGCCTTCGCCGCCGCGTGGCGCCAGGCCCTCGCGACGCCGCCCGAAGGGGTGCACCGCCTCCTCGTCGCGACGGCCGGCGGCCAGGTCGTCGGCTTCGCCGCCCTCGGCCCGAGCCAGGACCCCGACACCGGTCAGGCGACCGGCGAGCTCACGGCGATCGGCGTGCACCCCCAGGCCCGGCGCACCGGGCACGGCTCGCGCCTGCTCAACGCCGTCGTCGACACGCTCAAGGGCGCGGGCGCGGACACCCTCGCCACGTGGGTGCTCGTCCCCCACGAGCAGACCCGCGCCTTCCTCGTCGGCGCCGGTCTCGCGCCCGACGGCGCCTTCCGCGACCGCGTGGTCTCCCCCGACGGGGCGACCGCCCGCGAGGTGCGCCTCGTCGCCTCGCTCGCCGACCCCGAGCCGTGAGCGCGGCCGTCGAGGACGCCGCCGTCGGGACGGCACGGCGTCAGGCCCTGTCCGTCGGCGTGGCGACGGGTGCGTACGGCGTGAGCTTCGGCGCGCTCGCGGTCGCCGCCGGCTTCGACGTGCTGCAGACCCAGGCCCTCTCGCTCCTGCTCTTCACCGGCGGCTCGCAGTTCGCCGTCGTCTCGGTGATGGGGGCCGGCGGCAGCCCGGCGACCGCCGTCGCGACCTCGACGATGCTCGGCATCCGCAACGGGCTGTACGCGCTGGAGACCTCGCGGGTGCTCGACGTGCGGGGGTGGCGCCGGCTCGCCGCCGCGCACGTGACGATCGACGAGTCGACCGCCGTGGGTCTCGCGCAGCCGACGACGCGCTCTCGTCGGGTCGGCTTCTGGTGGACCGGCCTGGCCGTCCTCGCCTTCTGGAACCTCGCGACGCTGGCCGGCTCGGCGCTCGGGAACGCGCTCGGCGACCCGCGCACGTGGGGGCTGGACGCGGCGGCGGCAGCAGCCTTCGTCGGGCTCATCTGGCCGCGGCTGCGCTCGGCCCCGACCGTCGTCACCGCCGCGGTGGCCGCGCTCGTCGCGCTCGTCTCCTACGCGTCGGTGCCGGCCGGCATCCCCGTGCTCCTCGCGGCCCTCGCCGCGCTCGTCGTCGGGCTCACCGGCGCAGGACGCACGGAGCCCGAGCCCGGGCACCTCGACGGAGAGGACCCGACGCCGTGAGCGCCTGGGCCACCGTCCTGCTCGCCGCCGCACTCGGCTACGCGCTCAAGCTCGCGGGGTACCTCGCCCCGCCGTCCCTCGTCGAGGGGCCGCGTCGCTCGCGCGTCATCACGCTCCTGCCGGTGGCCCTGCTCGCGGGCCTGCTCGTCGTCCAGACGGCCGGCGGCGCCGACACCCTGACCCTCGACGCCCGCCTGCCCGCGGTCGTCGTCGCCGTCGCGCTCTTCGCGCTGCGGGTCAACTTCTTGCTCGTCGTCCTCGCCGCGGCCGCGACGGCCGCCGGGCTGCGCGCCCTCGGCTGGGCTGCCTAGCCGCGTGCCGGCCGCCGCGGTGACGCCCGCGCCAGGCGGCGAGCAGCTGGTAGGCCGCGTACACGAAGAGCGCGCCGGCGCTCCAGCGCACGACGGTGTCCTTGTCGGTCTGGCTCATGCTCGAGGCGACGTAGCCCACCCACGGCACGTGGTAGCGCACGACCCCGCGCAGCTGGGTCGGGGTGACCTCCCAGTCGTCGACGCCGCCGTTGGCGTCCCCCTTCGTCGTCCAGACCGGACGGCCCGAGACGTCCTGCTCCACCGCGACGACGCGGTGGGTGACGAGGGTGGGGTCGTCCGGGCGCGGCATGACCGTGATGATCGAGCCGACGGTGACCTCCTCACGGGCCTGCTCCGCGCTCTCGACAGGGTCGACGAAGACCTGGCTGCCGACCGGCAGGGTCGGCTCCATCGAGCCCGAGAGGATCGTCAGGGGCACGAGGCCGAGCACGCGCGGCACCGCGACGACGAGGACGAGGACCGCGCCTAGCAGCGTGAGCAGGGCGAGGAGCACGAGCCTCAGCGCGCGCGACGCAGGACGCGCAGCGGTCGTGGGCTCGTCCTCGACGACCTCGGCCGGCGCGTCGGCGGGCGGGTGGAGGGTGGCGGTCATGGCAGGTTCACCTGTCCCTGGTCGGGGTTGGGGATGACGCCGGTGCACACGAAGCGGTCGTTGCGGCCGGCAGAGTCGTGGGTGGCCCGCACGAGCCAGTCGGACTCGACGTAGCGGGTGCGGTCGCCGGCGAAGGGGTACCCGCGCAGGACGAGCTCTCGGGTCGCCCCGACCGGTCCGAGCTCGCTGCCCACGAGCGGGCCGGAGAGGCGGGCGGAGGCGTCGAGCGAGCCAAGGCTCCGCCAGCTGCCCGAGACCGGTCGGACGAGGACCTCCCACCCGCCAGCCATCGCGGGGGTGGGGGTGGTCGCGGTCGTCGAGGCGAGGGGCCAGCCGAAGGCGAGCCGGCCGACCGAGCCCGACCCCTGCCCGCCGGAGACCTCGCTGCGGCAGGGGCTCGCGCCCGCCGGCGAGGTCGGCGCGGGGGTGCCGATCGAGAAGCGGGTCGTCGTCGTGCGCTGGGTCGAGGTCCACGTGGCCGGCGGCTTGCTCGTCTGCCGCACGACGGTCGTGATGTCGACGGAGCGTCCGGCGTGCGCGAGATAGGTGTCGCGCTCACCTGCGGCCGTCGCGGGGTAGGGCAGGGACAGGGTCGGGCACAGCACCCGGCCAGCGCCCGGTGCGAGGGTCGCGCCGGCCACGGCTCCCTGGGGGCGGGTGTACGTCGTGCCCGCGGTGATCTGGCCGGCCGAGCGGGCCGCCCAGTAGGTGCTCTGGGTCGTGTCGCCGCAGGCGCCCTGGCCGGAGGTGTAGACGAGCGCGGCCCGCGCGAGGAGGTCGTTGGTGTCCCCGGCGTCGACCCGGGTGACCCTCGTGCTGCGCACGTCGAGGTCGGCGCTCTGGCGCCTCGAGAGGTTCGTCAGGTCGACCTGGGGCCCCGACGCGGTCGCGGTCATCTCGAAGACGTCCGAGCTCGGGCCGCTGATCGTGGTCGTCGCGCTCTCCCGCCACTGGGCCTGGGTCTGGCCGCTCGGCGCACTCACGAGGAGCACGCCGGCGAGGGCCACAGCCGCCACGGGCCACAGCCGCGTCGCTCTCATCCGTCGTGCCTCTCGGCTCATGCCCGCGTCTGGGCGAAGGTGTAGGTGAAGGTGCCGCCGAAGAGCGACTGGTCCTGCAGGGCGCTCCCCCAGCCGCCGGCGCTCGCCGTCACGGGCGTGCTGATCGAGATGCGGACCTTCGAGGTCCCCACCCCCGCGCCGGTCGGCACCGAGACGGGGATGCTCACCGAGCTGCCCGAGGTCACCGCGCCCCCCGGCGCCGTGATCGTCGTCGTGGTCGTCGCGCTGCCGCTGAAGGCCGAGCGGGCCGCCGAGGTGAGCGCGGTGCTCGACACGGCGAGGGTGCCCCGCAGCGTCGTGCCGGTCGCGGCGAGCGTCACCGGCTGGGCGATGACGACCCGGTCACCGGGGACGAGCGCCTCGGAGGTGAGCGTGGTGCTGATGACCCGGCACTCGACGTAGCCGGGGTCGGGGGTGCACGTCGTGCTCGACGCGTACGTCCTCGACCCCGCGGGCTGCTGCGAGTGCAGCTCGGTGCGCAGCGTGCCCGTCGTCAGGCTCACCCCGCCCGAGGTGATGGTGCCGGGCTGCCGGGCGTCGTGCTCGGCCCAGCTCGCGCCGGTCCCCCCGGCCCCGGTGAGGACGACGAGACCCAGGCCGAGCGCGAGCAGCGCGCGCCAGGGCGCCGCGTCCCGCCTCATGCCTGCCCCCCTCGTCGTCCTCACCGCTCCCCCCCAGGTCAGCGGGTCTGGACGAGCGAGACGGTCAGCGTGCTGAGGTCGACCGACTTCTCCTGGCCGGCCTTGCCCTCGGTCTTGGCGCCCTCGTAGGGCATCGTCACCGTGACGCGGGCGGCGTAGCCCTTGTTGCTCGCGGTGTCCTGCGACGTGAGGGTCACGGGGTCGGACGACCCGTCGATGCGGGTCGTGATCACGACGTGCTCCGCGAGGGTCCCGCTGACACCCGGGAGGGTCGCCGTGAGCTTGGCCTTGAGGGTGTCGCCGACGAGGTTCGGGCGGACCGTCGCCCGGTACTCGACCTCGTCGCCGGGGACCGGCTTGAAGGTGGACGGGTTGATGGAGACGTCGTCGTTGGTGTCAGAGGTCCCCTTCGTCAGGTACCAGGACCCTCCGTCGGCCTGCATCGCCAGCTTGCCCGAGCTGATCGACCCAGGGGTGTACGGCGCGCTGTCGCTCCACTGGGCGAAGCTGCCGCCCGCGGCGGACAGGAGGATGACACCGGCACCGGCGGCGACGAGCGAGGTGGTGGTCCGGGACATGGAGATGGGCATGCGACATCCAATCGGCTCCGCGCGGGGATCAGCCCGCGCTGGGGTGGGTGGGAGCAGACAGGTCGGCGTCGACCCCGGGCAGTCCCCCTGGACGCCCTCTCCCACCACCGACGTCACTGGAGAGTCTTTACCATTTGCTGACTTTCTGCAGAACTAGTTGAAAGTCGCAGCATGACCCGGGTCACACCGCAGGAATGACGGCCCAGCAGGCCGTCCACGACGACCTGTCCGGCGGGAGGGCCTCACATCTGCAGATACTTCTCCAGGCCCACGGTCACGCCGGGGTGCGAGGCGACGCCTCGGACCCCTTCGAGCACCCCGGGCATGAAGGAGGTGCGGTCGAAGGAGTCGTGCCGGATCGTCAAGGTCTCGCCCTCGCCTCCGAAGAGGACCTCCTGGTGGGCCACCATCCCCCGCAGCCGCACCGAGTGCACCGACACGCCATGGACCTGCGCCCCGCGTGCGCCGTCGGGGTCCTGCGTCGTCGCGTCCGGCGAGGCCGGCAGCCCGGCCTCGTCGCGGGCCGCGCCGATGATGTCGGCGGTCCGCGCGGCGGTGCCGCTCGGCGCGTCGACCTTGTCGGGGTGGTGCAGCTCGACGACCTCGACGGACTCGTAGAAGCGAGCTGCCTGGCGGGCGAAGGACATCATGAGGATCGCGCCGATGGCGAAGTTCGGCGCGATGAGCACGCCGACACCGTCATGGCGGGACACCTGCTCCTCGAGGCTCGCCAGGCGCTCCGGCGTCCACCCCGTCGTCCCGACGACGACATGGATCCCCCGCTCGACGCAGTGGGCGACGTTCGCCGGGCTCGCCTCGGGCACGGAGAACTCCACGACGACATCAGCCCCCGCGAGATCGCCGAGGTCGTCGCCGGCGTCGAAGCGGCCGACGAGCTCCATGCCCTCGGCCCCCTCGACGGCGCGGCAGGCCGCCGACCCTATCCGTCCCGACGCCCCGACGACCGACACCCGCACGATGCTCTCGCTCATGCGCAGCACCTTACGACCGAGCAGCGGTGCCGCCCGGGCGCGTCCCGGCGCGGCACCGAACGCATCTGCTGGCCGCGTGTCGTTCACCTGCCGTTCACCTTGATGCTAGAGTCGTAGGTGAACACAGAGTGAACAAGGGGTGTACGACATGACCGTGACTCATCTGACGACGACCGCGCCGGCTCCCGCCGAGCGCCGACTCACCTGCACCTGGGTGCCCGTCCGCGGCGACGACGGCCGCACGCGCATGGAGATGCGCTGGGTCGAGCCGGCCCCGCGCCGCGCGCGCCACGCCGCCTGAGCGACCCGCCTGGACCATCCGCCCCAGCAGACGCAGACCAGGACGACGAAGGCCCCGCCCCCACGAGGGGGACGGGGCCTTCGTCATGGGCGGCTGGATCAGCCGGCGGCGTCCTCGGAGGACGCGGGGGCCTCGGCACCCGTCTCCTCGGAGTCGGCGCCACGGCCGCGACCGCCACGACGGCGGCGACGGCCACCCTCGCGCGCGTCGTCGTCGCCAGAGCGCTCCTCGCGCTCGGGACGGCCGCCGCGGTCACCGCGGTCACCGCGGTCGCCGCCGCGGTCGCCGCGGTCGCCCGCGCCGGACTCGAGCTCGGCCTGCTGCTCGTCCGAGAGGACTGCGGCCAGGCTCAGCTTGCCGCGGGGGTCGATCTCCTTGAGCTCGACCTGGACCTTGGTGCCGACGCCGAGGACGTCCTCGACCGCGTCGATCCGCTTGCCACCGACGAGCTTGCGCACCTCGGAGATGTGCAGCAGACCGTCCTTGCCCGGCAGGAGCGAGATGAACGCGCCGAAGGTCGTCGTCTTCACGACGGTCCCGAGGAAGCGCTCACCGATCTCCGGCATCTGCGGGTTGGCGATCGCGTTGACGGCGTTGCGCGCCGCGTCCGCGGAGGCGCCGTCGGCCGCACCGATGAAGACGGTGCCGTCGTCCTCGATGGAGATGTCGGCGCCGGTGTCGTCCTGGATCTGGTTGATCATCTTGCCCTTGGGCCCGATGACCTCGCCGATCTTGTCGACGGGGACCTGGACGGTGATGATCCGCGGGGCGGTGGGAGCCATCTCGTCCGGGGCGTCGATCGCCTCGTTCATGACGTCGAGGATGTGCAGGCGAGCGTCGCGGGCCTGGGTCAGCGCGCCGCCGAGCACCGAGGCGGGGATGCCGTCGAGCTTGGTGTCGAGCTGGATGGCCGTGACGAACTCACGGGTGCCGGCGACCTTGAAGTCCATGTCGCCGAAGGCGTCCTCGGCGCCGAGGATGTCGGTGAGCGCCGCGTACTGCGTCTGCCCGTCGACCTCGTCGGTGACCAGGCCCATCGCGATGCCGGCGACCGGTGCACGCAGCGGCACACCGGCGTTGAGCAGCGACAGGGTCGAGGCGCACACGGAGCCCATCGACGTCGAGCCGTTGGAGCCGAGGGCCTCGGACACCTGACGGATCGCGTAGGGGAACTCCTCGCGGCTCGGCAGCACCGGCATGAGCGCGCGCTCGGCCAGGGCGCCGTGCCCGATCTCGCGACGCTTCGGCGAGCCGACGCGACCGGTCTCACCGGTGGAGAAGGGCGGGAAGTTGTAGTTGTGCATGTAGCGCTTCTTGCTCACCGGGCTCAGCGAGTCGATCTGCTGCTCCATCTTGAGCATGTTGAGCGTCGTGACACCCATGATCTGGGTCTCGCCACGCTCGAAGATCGCCGAGCCGTGCACGCGCGGCAGGACCTCGACCTCGGCCGACAGCGCGCGGATGTCCGCGAGCCCACGACCGTCGATGCGGACCTTGTCGCGCAGGATGCGCTCGCGCACGAGCTGCTTCTGCACGGAGCGGAAGGCGGCGGAGAGCTCCTTCTCACGGCCGGCGAAGGCGGCGGGCGCGTCGGCGGAGCCGGCGAGCTCGGCGGTCATGCTCGCCTTGATCTCGTCGAGGCGGTCCTCGCGCTCCTGCTTGTCGGCGATGGTGAGCGCCTGGGCAGCCTGCTCGGAGACGGCCTGCTGGACCGCGGCGTACGCGTCGTCCTCGTAGTCGAGGAAGACCGGGAACTCCTGGACCGGCTTGGCGGCCTTGGTGGCGATCTCGGCCTGCGCGTCGCACAGGGTGCGGATGAAGCCCTTCGCGGCCTCGAGACCCTCGGCGACGACCTCCTCGGTGGGAGCGGTCTTGCCCTGGTTCTTCACGAGGTCCCACGTGGACTCGGTGGACTCGGCCTCGACCATCATGATGGCGACGTCGTCACCGACGACGCGGCCGGCGACGACCATGTCGAAGGTCGAGCGCTCGATGTCGCTGAAGTTCGGGAAGGCGACCCACTGGCCGTCGATGAGCGAGACGCGCACGCCGCCGATCGGGCCGGAGAAGGGCAGACCCGAGATCTGCGTGGACAGCGAGGCCGCGTTGATCGCGAGCACGTCGTACTGGTGGTCCGGGTGGATCGACAGCACGGTGATGACGACCTGGACCTCGTTGCGCAGGCCCTTGACGAAGGACGGGCGCAGCGGGCGGTCGATGAGACGGCAGGTGAGGATCGCGTCGGTGCCGGGGCGGCCCTCGCGACGGAAGAAGCTGCCGGGGATGCGTCCGGCGGCGTACATCCGCTCCTCGACGTCCACGGTCAGCGGGAAGAAGTCGAACTGGTCCTTGGGCTTCTTGCCGGCCGTCGTGGTCGACAGGAGCATGGTCTCGCCGTCGAGGTAGGCAGCGACGGAGCCGCCGGCCTGCTTGGCCAGTCGGCCGGTCTCGAAGCGGATGGTGCGGGTGCCGAACGAGCCGTTGTCGATGACGGCTTCGGCGGTGGTGATCTCTGGACCCTCCATCGGGCCCTCCTTACTCTCTGCGCTCGCCGAGGGACGTCGTCGTTGCGCCCTGGCGTCTAGCGGTGCACCCGTCACGGGTGCCGGGGCGGTGCCCCGGGGACGCGCCTGGTCAGGCAGCGGCCCCATACGCGAAACAAGCGGTCCCCGTGGCGGGAACCGCTTGTCGCGTAGGTCTTATCGGCGAAGGCCGAGGCGCTTGATCAGCGAGCGGTAGCGCTCGATGTCGGTGCTCTCGAGGTAGCGCAGCAGACGGCGGCGCTGACCGACGAGGAGCAGCAGCCCGCGGCGGCTGTGGTGGTCGTGCTTGTGCTCGCGGGAGTGCTCGGTCAGGTCCTTGATGCGCTGCGTGAGCATCGCGATCTGGACCTCCGGGGAGCCCGTGTCGCCCTCGCCCGTGCCGTACTCGGCGATGATCTGCTTCTTGACGTCAGTGGTCAGCGGCATGCTGGGTCTCACTGCTCCTTCTCTGGGTCGTTGCGCGGCGCGCCCGGGCATGTTCACCGAGGCTCTCTGGATCCGCGGCCGATCTCACGGCAGCACCGAGATTACCAGCGGCGTGCACGGCGGCCCTAATCGCGGCCGGATACGGTGGCGCGATGAACGAGAGCGTCGCCGCGGTGTCCACGCAGGCGTGCGCTTCATGTCGTTGCGCTGGTCGCAGCTCGAGTCGGGCCGGGGCGAGGGCGGCGGCGACTCCGAGACGTACAACGTCGTCGCCGTCGCGACCCGCCACCGCTACCCCCGGCTCAGCGTGGTGCGCGGCCGGCACTACCACGGCGTCCCCGAGGGCCGCTTCGAGACGGGTGACCCCCGCTTCGACCGGCGCTTCGACACCTTCGGCGACGCGGCCTTCGGCTACGACCTGCTCACCGAGCCCGTGCGCGCGGCCATCGACGAGCTCGAGGCGCTGCTCGCACCGCTGCGGCTGGTGCCGCCGCAGGTCTGGTCGACCCACGGCGGCCCGCCGGACTTCCTCACGTCCTTCCGGCACTCCGGCTAGGCCGGGCGCCGTCCCGCGGCGGCGTCAGCCGACGCGCTTGCTGCCCTGCTGCAGACGGTCGATGTGCTCCGAGGCCTGCGCCTTGGTCAGATCCGCCGGCAGCTCCTCGCCCGCCTCCTTCGCCAGGGTGTCGAGGTAGCTGCGCTGGGCGGCGGTCATCGGCTCGTCGCCGGTGACCCACTGCTCGGGGTCGCGCTCGAGGGACCCGTCGCTGCCCGTCGTCGCGTCGGGGGTGGCGCCGATGGTCTCGCCGCCGGCCCCGGCGGAGGAGGTCGTGCTGTCGTCGGTGGGCACGGGGGCCCCGGTCTGCTGGTCGTGCTGGGTGGGCTCGCTCATGTGCCGACCGTAGACGCGGGCACCGACAACGACGGGCGGGGCGACCCCCCTTCGTCCAGGGTCGGCGTCACCGCGTGCCACGACCGTGGTGCACTACGAGGCACCTGCACCCGAGCGACGAAGGAGAGAGCATGCTGCCCGAGGTCCTGCGCGACGCGGAGGTCGCCGACGACGTCCTCGCCCTGCGTCCCGACTACCGCGCCCTGCTCCTCGTCGTCGAGGACATCTCCCCCGGTCCCGGTGACGACGCGAGCGAGGCCCTGCTGCTCCGGGCGGAGTCGACGGCGATCGCGCTCACGGCGGGCGCACCCGTCGAGGAGCTCCCCCACGTCGCCGCGTGGCGTGACGCCTACCGCGCCTTCGGCGCCAAGCCGCAGCGCACGCGCAGCAGCCTCGAGGCGCTCACCCGGCGGGCCGCCGCGGGCCTGCCACGGGTCAACCGGGCCACGGACGTCTACAACGCGCTGAGCGTCATCCACCAGGTGCCGCTCGGCGGCGAGGACCTCGACCGGTACGCCGGCGCGCCCCGGCTCGTCCGGGCGAGCGGCGACGAGCTCTTCGACACGACCGCCGGTGGTGAGGAGGTCGTCGAGCACCCCTCCCCCGGCGAGGTCGTCTGGCGCGACGACGTCGGCGTCACCTGCCGACGCTGGAGCTGGCGCCAGGGCCGGCGCACCCGGCTGGGCGCCGGCACGACCCGGGCGCTCTTCGTGCTCGACGCGCTGGCCCCGATGAGCGACGACGCGCTCACCGCAGCCGCCGACGAGCTCGTCGCCCACCTCGGGCCCCGGGCGCGGTCGCAGCGCCGGGTGCTCGGCGCGGCCGGCTAGGAGACCGGGCGGGCGGCCGAGGTCGCCCAGGTGCTCGCCCGGCCCGACCCGGACCCGGTGACCTTGACGCTCACCTGGCGACCGCGGTCGGCCGAGGTGAGGCGGTAGGTCGAGGCCGTCGCCCCGCTGATGGCGATGTTGTCGCGGTACCAGCGGATGGTGCGCGTCGACGGCGCCGGCGACCACGTGCCGACGGTGACCCGCAGGCTCGACCCCACGGCGGACGTGCCGGAGATGCGCGGCAGCGGCGCCGAGTACGGGCGCCACGCCGTCGTCGCCGCCGGGGCCGGCGCCAGGCGCGGTGCCGGGTCGCTCGTGCGCCCCAGCGAGAAGGACCAGCCCTCCCAGCCGCCGTTGACCACCTGCCGGCCCGCCGCGCCGTACCGGCTCAGCTGCCACGCCCCCTTCGCGCTCGAGGTGTGCCAGTAGCTCCAGTGCGCCCCCGTCGGCGGGGTCGTGCGGCAGGACTCGCGGTAGTCCCTCCCGGCCACGGTGAGGGTCGTGCTCGCCGACGGCTTCCCGGCGAGACGGCACACGACCGCCAGGCCGTAGGTGTCGACGCCGGTGACGTCGAGGCCGGCCGCGCGCAGCGCGTCCAGACCGGTCCCGCGGAAGGCCGTCTGCCCCGGGTCGGGCAGGGCGCACCGACGCAGGGTCGACCCGCCGAGCTCGCGGAAGTCGACGACGACGCTCACCCCCCGGCTCGTCGTGCACGTGCCGGAGTGGCCGCGCGACGACGCGAGCAGCGCCGTGCGCGGTGCCGCGGCCAGGGCCGCGGCACCGTCGGCGCGCGAGGTCGAGATCTCCCCCGCCCGGGCGGCCGGGGCGCCGAGGGCGCCCGCGAGGAGCGCCGCCGCGAGGGCGACGGGCAGGGCACGACGCACGGGGCTCCCCCTTCGCACGGTCAGGTCAGAGGTTGATCATGTGGCCGACGATGCCCTCGACGGACTCCTTGACCGCCTCGGACAGGGTCGGGTGGGCGAAGACGTTGCGGGCGACCTCGTCGGCACGCAGGTCCCACTTCTGGGCGAGCGTGAGCACCGGGAGCAGCTCGGTGACGTCCGGGCCGATCATGTGCGCGCCGAGGATCTCGTTGGTCTTCGCGTCGGCGACGACCTTGACGAAGCCGACCGCGTCGCCCAGGCCCATCGCCTTGCCGTTGGCGCTGAAGGGGAACTTCGCCGACTTCGTCTCGAAGCCCTTCTCCTTGGCCTGCGCCTCGGAGTAGCCGAAGGAGCCGATCTGCGGGTGGCAGTACGTCGCGCGCGGGATGAAGTCGTACTCGACCGGCATCGTCTCGGCACCGGCGATGGTCTCGGCCGCGACGACGCCCTGGGCCTCGGCGACGTGGGCGAGCATGAGCTTGGCCGTGCAGTCGCCGATGGCGTAGACGCCGTCGACGTTGGTGCGCATGTAGTCGTCGATGGCGACGGCGCCGCGGTCGGTGAGCTTGACCCCGATCGCCTCGAGGCCGTAGCCCTCGGTGCGCGGGGCGAAGCCGATGGCCGACATGAGGCGGTCGGCCTCGAGGACCTGCTGGTCGCCCCCCTTCGCCGGGGTGACGGTGACCTTGACGCCGGAGCCGGTGTCCTCGACGGACTCGACCTTCGTGCCGAGCATGACCTTGACGCCGAGCTTCTTGTAGTGCTTGAAGAGCTCCTTGGAGACCTCCTCGTCCTCGGTCGGGACCATGCGGTCGAGGAACTCGACGATCGTCACGTCGACGCCGAAGTTCTTCATGACGTAGGCGAACTCGACGCCGATGGCGCCCGAGCCGGCGATGATGATCGAGCCGGGCAGCTCGGGGTCGAGGATCTGCTCCTCGTAGGTGACGACGTTCTCGCTCACCTCGACGCCGGGCAGCATCCGGGTGACGGCGCCGGCGGCGATGATGAGGTTGTCGAAGGTGATGCTGCGGGTGTCGCCGCCCTCGAGCGCGACGTCCATCGAGGTGGGCGAGGTCAGGGTGCCCCAGCCGTCGATCTCCTCGATCTTGTTCTTCTTCATGAGGAAGTGGACGCCCTTGACGATCCCGTCGCTCACCTGGCGCGAGCGCTTGTGGGTCGGGCCGAAGGACATCGTGGCGTCGCCCTCGATGCCGAACTTCGCCTTGTCGTGGGCGAGGGTGTGCGCCAGCTCGGCGTTCTTGATGAGCGCCTTGGAGGGGATGCACCCGACGTTGAGGCAGACACCGCCCCAGTACTTCTTCTCGACGACGGCGACCTTCTTCCCCAGCTGCGAGGCGCGGATCGCCGCGACGTAACCACCAGGACCAGCACCGAGCACGACCACATCGAAGTCAGACATGATCGAAGACTATCTGGCGCGCCGTGGTGCGGATCACGCCCTCCCGCACTAACGTGCGTGCGTCATCGGCGACGGGTCGGTGGCACGTCCGCCGGGAGGCACCCATGAGCACGTCGCTCGACCCCGAGGTCCGCGAGCTGCGGACCGACCCAGACCGGCCACCGGTCGCGGTGGAGCAGCGCCACCGCGTGACGACCCGCGAGAAGGCGGTCTTCGGCGTCATCGCCGTGCTCGGCGCGATCGGGTGGGTCATGCTCGCGATCGTGCGCGGCGAGCAGGTCAACACCGTGTGGTTCGTCGTCGCGGCCGTCGCGACCTACCTCATCGCCTTCCGCTTCTACGCCCGGCTCATCGAGTACAAGGTGCTCCAGCCGCGTGACACCCGCGCCACCCCGGCCGAGGAGCTCGAGAACGGCAAGGACTTCATGCCGACCGACCGGCGGGTGCTCTACGGGCACCACTTCGCCGCGGTCGCCGGTGCCGGTCCGCTCGTCGGCCCGGTCCTCGCCGCCCAGATGGGCTACCTGCCCGGCACGCTGTGGATCATCATCGGCGTCGTCTTCGCCGGCGCCGTCCAGGACTACATGGTCCTGCACCTGTCGATCCGCCGCCGTGGGCGCAGCCTGGGCCAGATGGCGCGCGACGAGCTCGGCGTCGTCGGCGGCGTCGCCGCGATCCTCGGCGTGCTGTCGATCATGCTCATCCTCATCGCGGTGCTCGGCATCGTCGTCATCGGCGCCCTCGCCGGCAGCCCGTGGGGCGTCTTCTCCATCGCGATGACGATCCCCATCGCCCTCTTCATGGGCGTCTACCTGCGCTACCTGCGCCCCGGCGCGGTCAACGAGGTCTCCGTCATCGGCGTCGTGCTCCTCGTCCTCGCCATCGTCGCCGGCGGCTGGGTCGCCGAGCACCCGACGCTGTCGGACACCTTCACCCTCGAACCGATCACCCTCGCCTGGCTGCTCATCGCGTACGGCTTCGCCGCCTCGGTCCTCCCGGTCTGGCTGCTCCTCGCACCGCGCGACTACCTGTCGACCTTCATGAAGATCGGGACGATCGTCCTGCTCGCCGTCGGCATCCTCATCGCCCGGCCGGTCGCGCAGATGCCGGCGGTCACCGAGTTCGCGAGCACGGGCACCGGTCCCGCCTTCGCCGGCTCGCTCTTCCCCTTCCTCTTCATCACCATCGCGTGCGGCGCGCTCTCGGGCTTCCACGCCCTCGTCTCATCGGGCACGACGCCCAAGCTCATCGAGAAGGAGAGCCAGGCCCGTCTCATCGGCTACGGCGGCATGCTCACCGAGTCCTTCGTCGCGATCATGGCGCTCGTCGCCGCGGTGAGCATCGACCAGCACATCTACTTCGCGATGAACGCCCCGGTCGCCCTCACCGGCGGCGAGCCCGGCTCGGCCGCCGACTACGTCAACGGCCTCGGCCTGCTCAGCCCCGGCGGCACCCCCATCCCGCCGATCGACCCGAGCGTGCTGCAGAACGCGGCCGACGGGGTGGGCGAGGAGACGATCATCTCGCGCACCGGCGGTGCGCCGACCCTCGCCTTCGGCATGTCCGAGGTGATGTCGGCCTTCGGCGGCGACTCGATGAAGTCCTTCTGGTACCACTTCGCGGTGATGTTCGAGGCGCTCTTCATCCTCACGACCGTCGACGCCGGCACCCGCGTCGCGCGCTTCATGTTCTCCGACTCCATCGGCAACGTCCCCGGCATGTCCCGCTTCAAGGACCCGAGCTGGCGCGTCGGGGCGTGGATCTGCTCCCTCATCGTCGTCGCGGGCTGGGGCTCGATCCTCGTCATGGGTGTCCTCGACCCGCTCGGCGGGATCTACACGCTCTTCCCGCTCTTCGGCATCGCCAACCAGCTGCTCGCCGCCATCGCGCTCACCGTCGTCACGGCGGTGCTCGTCAAGCAGGGCAAGGTCCGCTGGGCCTGGGTGCCGGGCATCCCGCTCGTGTGGGACCTCGTCGTCACGATGTCGGCGTCGTACCAGAAGATCTTCAGCGACAACCCGAAGATCGGCTACTTCGCTCAGCGCGACGCCTTCGTCACCGCGCGTGACGCGGGCGAGGTCCTCGCCCCGGCCAAGAGCGCGGCCGACATGGACAAGATCATCTTCAACTCCCTCGTCCAGGGCACGCTCTCGATCGTCTTCGCCGTGCTCGTCATCATCGTCGTCGCCGCCGCGGCCGTCGTCGTCGTCAAGGCCCTGCGGGCCGGCGGGCTGCCGACGACCGAGGACGAGGACGTCCCGTCGCGGATCTTCGCCCCGGCCGGCTTCGTCCCGACGCCGGCGGAGAAGCGGGTCCTCGAGCAGTGGCAGGAGGCCGGGCTCGACCCGTCGCCCGCCGCCAGCCGGGGGCACCACTGATGGCCGCCGCCCCCGCGGAGCAGGGCCGGCTGCGCTCGGTCCTGTCCGGGGTGGGCTGGTTCGTCGGCGGCGTCACCGGCGGCAGCGCCTACGAGCGCTACGTCGAGCACCTGCGGCGCACGCACCCCGAGCGCCCCGTGCCGAGCAAGCGCGACTTCTGGCGTGAGAAGTACGACGAGCAGGAGCGCAACCCCTCCACCCGCTGCTGCTGAGCGGCACCGCTGATCCCCCTTCGTCCCCCGGGCGAAGGGGGATCAGCGCGTCGTGCGGGCGAGCGAGGAGTGGATCTCGCGGGCGATGCCCGCGGCCGTGCCACCGCCGGTGCCGCCCTGGCCGACGACGACGGCGACGGCGTAGCGGGGACGGTCGGCCGGGGCGTAGCTGACGAACCACGCGGTGTCCTCCTCGCCGAAGACCTCCGCGGTGCCCGTCTTGCCCGCCACCGGCCAGGCGTCGAGGTCGAAGCCGCGGAAGGCCCCGGCACCGGTGCCCTCGGTGACGACCCCCTCGAGCGCGGAGCGCAGGTAGCGCCCCATCCTCGGGTCGAGGTCGACGGTGCGCGCCGGCACGAGCGGGCGGGCCGTCCGCTCGCCCTGCGCGGTGCGCGTGGCCGAGACGAGCCGCGGGGTGCGCACGTCGCCGCCGGTCGCGATCGCGGCGTAGACCTGGGCCATCTGCAGGGGGGTGACGAGCGTGTCGCCCTGCCCGATGGAGAGGTTGACCTCGTCGCCGGGGCGGAACTGGTAGCCGTTCGCGCAGCTCTCGCGGGCGAGCGCCCTCAGGTAGGCCGCGCGGGTGGCGTCGGCGACGTCGGGGTAGCCGTCACGGGCGCGGCGGCAGGACTCGTCCTTCGTCGCCTCCCAGTACTCGCGCTTCCAGGTCCGGCCCGGCAGACGCCCGGCACTCTCGACGGGCAGGTCGACCCCGGTGCGCTCGCCGAGCCCGAGGTCGCGGGCCGTCGTGAGGATCGCGTCGTCGGCGTCGCGGCCGGACAGCCCGCCAGCGCGCTCCCAGACCCGCTCGGCGTTCGTGTAGAAGACGGTGTCGCACGAGACGACGAGCGCGCGGTGCCAGCTGATCCGGCCGTACGCCCGTGACTCGAAGTTGCGGAAGGTGCGGTCGCCGATGCGCACGCTCGACGCGCAGTCGACCTGCTCGTCGAGCTCGTCGGGGGCGACGACGGCGGGCATCGTCACGACCTTGAAGGTCGAGGCCGGCGGGTAGGCCCCGCCCGTCACCCGGTCGGTGAGCGGTGTCGACCCGGGCCGACCGGTGAGGCGCTCGTACTCGGCGCTGCTGATGCCCCCCGTCCACACGGACGGGTCGTACGTCGGCACGCTCGCCGAGGCCACCACTCCCCCGTCGCGCACGTCGACGACGACGGCGGCCGCCTCGTCGGCCGGGAGCCCTCGGGCCTGCGCGTCGCGCACGCCCTCGGCGAGGGCCTCCTGCGTCGCGCGCTGGACGCGGGCGTCGATCGTCGTGACGACGTCGTCACCCGGCACGGGGTCGCTGCCGGGCTCGGTGCCGGTGGCGATGCCGCGTGCGTCGACGCGCACCTCTGCCAAGCCGGGCTCGCCGCGCAGCACGTCGTCGTACTGCTGCTCCAGGCCGGCGCGCCCGACGAGGTCGCCGTCGTGGATGCGCCCCGCCGAGGCCTCGACGGTCGCGGCGTCGGCGGGCGTGAGGTAGCCGAGGACCTGGGGGGCGAGCGGCACCTCATGGTCGCGCCGCACCGCGGTCGTCACGACCTCGGCCGCGGGGTAGCGGTCGCCGCGCTCGCCCAGGCGCAGGGCGAGACGGGAGGACACCCCTTCGGCCACCGTGACGGGCACGTAGGCAGACCCGGGCCAGCAGCGCGGCGCGGGCGCGGCGTCGGGGGCGCCGCACAGGGTGAGCCGGTCGCGCAGCGACTCCGGCGTCACCCCGAGGTCACGGGCGAGGGCGCGAAGGGAGGAGCGGCCCGCGTCGTCCTCGTCGGCGAGGACCGCGCGGTCGAGGGTGACGTCGAGACGGACCGCGTCGTCGGCCAGCGGCACGCCGCGGCGGTCGAGGATGCGCCCGCGGGGAGCCGGGGTGAGGACGACCTGGGTGCTCGTGCTCGGACCGCCGTCGCCCGCGGCGACCGGGGCGGGGTCGAGCTGGAGCTGGCCGAGACGTCCGACGAGACCGGCGAGGAGCACCGCGATGACGGCGAGCACGGCGACGAGCCGGGCGTGGAGGTTGGGGCGTCGCGCCCCGACCCGCCTCGACGCGCGCCGGCGCAGCGGACGCCGACCCACCGGCGGCCGCCTCACCGCAGGTCGCCTCACCGGGGGCGGCGGCCGGCGACCCGGCGGTCGAGGGCGAGCAGGACGGGCGTGAGGAGCACGGCGAGGACGACCGTGCCGACGAGCTGACCGAGCAGCGCGAGCCAGGCGACGGGCGCACCGGTCGTCAGCGCGCGCACGACCGGGACGGCCGTGACGACCACCCAGCATGCGGCGGCCACCGCACCGGGCCACCACAGCGGCCACCCCGACACCCGTCGGGCGGCGCCCGCGACGGCCCCGACGACGGCGTGGGTGGCCGCGGCCAGCCCGAGGATCTCGCCACCGGGCGGCACGAGGTCGCTCATCCAGCCGCCGACGAGACCGGCGAGGATCCCGTCAGCAGGGCCCGAGGCCATGCCGATCGCGACGACGACGAGCAGGACGAGGGTGGGGGGAACGGGCACGCCGCGCGCCGCGAGGACGGCCGAGCCGACGGCCGCGAGGGCGAGGGCGGGCACCCGCCACAGCCACACCGAGCGCGTCATCGCGTCGTCCCCGTGACGACGCCGACGACGTCGAGGGCGGGCAGGTCGGCGACGGGGCGGACCGTCGCGACGGCGGTGAGCCCGGTGGCGTCCTGGGGCGCCCGGACGACCTCGCCGACGGGCAGGCCCGGTGGGTAGGGCCGGCCGTCCTGGCTGCCGAGGGTGCGGACCTGCTGACCGGGCTCGAGCCGCCCCTCCTGCACGGCGCGGACGGCGAGCTCGCCGGGACGCTCGTCGAGGGTCGGCTCGCTCCCGGAGAGCTCGGCGAGCACGCCCGGTGCTGTGCCGACACGGACCCCGACGCTCGTGCCCGAGGCACCGAGCAGCTCGACATCGCTCGTCCACCGCGAGACGGAGACGACCCGCCCGACGAGCCCGTCGGGGCTGACGACCGCCCGGTCGGTGCTCACGCCGTCGCGCGAGCCGACGTCGAGGGTGACGCGCACGGCGCCCCGGGCGTCCCGGGCGCCGACGGCGACGACCCGCGCCGGCACGACGTCGACCCGGTGGTCCTGCGCGAGGTCGCGCAGCTCGCTCTCCTGCTCGCCCGCGGAGCGCTCGTCCTCGAGCTCGGCGACACGCAGGCGCAGCCGGGTCAGCTCGGCGTCACGGGGGTCGCCCGCGTCGGTGCTCGTCGCCCGCAGCATCGGGCCGAAGACGCTCGCCCCGACCGAGCGGACAGGGCCGGTCGGCCCCCCGGCCACGTCGAGGAGCAGCAGGAGCACGGTGAGCGTGACGAGCACGGCCAGACCCCGGCGCACGACGTCAGAACCTCCGGCCGTCGACGAGGACCGGCTCGAGCGTGGCGAAGTCGTCGACGCACCGGCCCGCGCCGCGCACGACGGCGCGCAGCGGCTCGTCGGCGACGCGCGTGGGCACCCCGAGCTCGTGCTCGAGCCGGGCGTCGAGCCCGCGCAGGAGGGCGCCGCCGCCGGTGAGCACGACACCTCGTGAGAGCACGTCGCCGACGAGCTCGGGCGGGCTGGCGTCGAGGAGCGAGCGCACGAGGTCGACGACGGCCCGTACAGGGGCGTCGAGGGCGCGGCGGACCTCCGACGAGCCGATCTCGACCGTGCGGGGCAGCCCGGTGACGAGGTCACGGCCGCGGACCCGGGTGCGCCGCTCCTGGCCGAGGGGGAAGGCGGAGCCCGCCTCGATCTTGATGTGCTCGGCGGAGCGCTCGCCGAGCAGCAGCGAGTAGTGCTGCTCGACGTGCGCGGCGATCGCCTCGTCCATGCGCTCGCCGCCGACGCGCACGGAGCGCGAGGCGACGACGCCCCCGAGGGCGAGGATGGCCGCGTCGGTCGACCCGCCGCCGATGTCGACGACGGTCGAGGCGTCACTCCCCGTGAGGGGCAGGCCCGCGCCGATGGCCGCCACCACGGGCTCCTCGACGACGTAGACGCGGCGGGCGCCGACCCGCAGCGCGACGTCCTCGACGGCCCGGCGCTCCAGCGGCGAGACGGTGCTCGGCACGCAGACGACGACGCGGGGTCGCAGCACCGAGGAGACGCCGACAGTGTCGGCGAAGACGCGCAGCATGCGCTCGGCGACGTCGGGGTCGTGGATGACCCCGCCGCGCAGCGGTCGCACCGAGCGCATCGAGCCCGGGGTGCGCCCGAGCATCTCCTTGGCCGCGCGGCCGGCCGCGAGGACCTCGTCGGAGTCGGCCGCGAGGGCGACGACGCTCGGCTCGTCGAGCACGACGCCGCGTCCCTGCTGGTGGATCAGGGTGCTGGCGGTGCCGAGGTCGAGGGCGAGGTCACGGCCGGGGAGCCACCGACGGGACGGCACGAGCGCTGCGGACGAGGTCGCGTCAGGACGCGAGCTGGGGGAACCAGATCGCGATCTCGCGCGCCGCCGACTCCGGGGAGTCCGAGCCGTGGACGATGTTCTGCTGGACCTTCAGGCCCCAGTCGCGCCCGAGGTCGCCGCGGATGGTGCCGGGGGCAGCCTCGGTCGGGTTCGTCGCGCCGGCGAGCGAGCGGAAGCCGCGGATGCAGTCCTCGCCCTCGACGACGACCGCGGTGAGCGGGCCGGAGGACATGAAGTCGACGAGCGGCTGGTAGAAGGGCTTGCCCTCGTGCTCGGCGTAGTGCGCGGCCAGCTGCTCCTGGGTCGCGGAGGTGACGTCGAGGGCGACGAGGGTGTACCCCTTCGCCTCGATGCGGCGCAGGACCTCACCGGTGAGGCCGCGGCGGTAGCCGTCGGGCTTGACGAGGATCAGGGAGCGTTCGGTGGTCACGGGCGCCACCCTATCGGCGTGCGCCGTGGGCGCCGCTCAGGCCCCGCCGGCGGCGCGGGCGCGCTCGGCGTCCTCGGCGTCGACGCGGCGCCCCACCCGCAGGCAGAGCAGCCACAGCGCGCCGAAGATGAGCCCGACGACGAACATCGAGGTCACGAGGAAGCCGCAGAGCACCGTGGCCAGCTGGACGGCCCAGCCGATGGCGACCCCGCCCGGCCGGCGCACGAGACCGGCGGCGACGGCGCAGGCGACCGCGAGGACGCACATGACGACGAAGGGGGTGGCCGAGCTGTCGTTGCCGGCGAAGCCCCGCGCGACGAGGGCCCCGAGGAAGATGACCACCGACTGCCCGCCGAGCACGGTGGCGAGCATGCGCCACGTGAAGCGGCCCGACGCGATCGCGCCGGGCCGCCGGGGTCCGTCGATGGTGCTCATGACGGACCAGGGTATGCGAGGTGGGTCAGTGCATCGCCACGTGCACCGGCTCGGCGTCCTCGTCCCCGTCGAGCAGGTGGCTCTCCTCGCGCTTGCGCGGAAGGAAGAGCGCGACGACGAGGGTGAGCGCGCACAGCCCGCCCGAGACCCAGTACGTGCTCGCGAAGGCGCCGGCGAGGTCGGAGCGGACCGCCGCCATGAGGACCTCCTGGGCGCGCGCCGGGTCGGCGACCTGACCGATGACCCGCGCGACCTCGGGGAAGCGCTCGAGGAGCTGCTGGACCTGGTTCGGGTCGGTGGCCCCTTTCGCCGCGTCGCCGTACTTCTGCGCCTGGTCGACGAGCGGACGGGACTCGATGGAGTTCGTCAGCAGCACCGAGATGATCGCGACGCCGAAGGAGCTGGCGACCTGCTGGGTGATGTTGAGCAGCGTCGAGCCGCGCGACCTGGTGGGCGGTGAGCGTCTTCAGCGCCGAGGTCATGAGCGGCATCATCGTCCCGCCCATGCCCAGACCCATGACGAAGAGCACCGGGATGATGTAGCCCCAGTAGGAGGTCTCGGCGTCGATCTGGGTGAGCGCGAACATGCCTCCGGTGATGAGGGCGATGCCGAAGGGGACGATACGCCCGACCGGCATCTTGTCCACGAGCGCGCCCGCGATCGGCATGGTGATGAGCGCGCCGATGCCCTGCGGCGCGAGGAGCAGGCCCGCGGTGAAGGTGTCCTCGCCGCGCACCTGCTGGAAGTACGTCGGCACGAGGAGCAGCCCGCCGAAGAAGGCCGCCGCGAAGAGGAACATCGTCAGCGCCGCGACCGTGAAGTTGCGGTTGGTGAAGAGGCTGAGGTCGAGCAGCGGGTGCTCGGGCTTGAAGGACCACCAGGCGAAGGCCGCCATGAGGACGATGCCGACGAGCGCCGGCGCGAGGACCTTCGTCGCGAGGATGGTGCCGGTGTCGGGGATCGAGCTCACGCCGTAGAGGAAGAGCGCGAGACCGGGCGACATGAGGAGCAGGCCGACGACGTCGAGCGACTCGCTCGGGACGGCGGAGTCCTTGGGCAGGACGACCCAGGCGTAGACGAGGGCCGCGGCACCGATGGGGAGGTTGATGAGGAAGATCCACGTCCAGCTCGGGCGCCCGAGCCAGTGGGCGTTGTCGATGAGCCAGCCGCCGAGGATCGGGCCGCCGATCGGGCCGAGGAGCATCGGGACGCCGAGGATGGCCATGAGCCGGCCCATCCGCTGCGGGCCCGCGGCGCGGGTCATGATCGTCATGCCGAGCGGCATGAGCATGCCGCCGCCGAGCCCCTGCAGGACCCGGAAGCCGATGAGCGCCTCGATGCTCGGGGCGAAGGCGCACAGCGTCGACCCGATGGCGAAGAGCGCGACCGCCGTGAGGTAGAGGCGCTTGGTGCCGAAGCGGTCGGCCGCCCAGCCGGTGAGCGGGATGACCGTCGCGAGGGCGAGGGTGTAGCCGGTGACGGTCCACGCGACGGTGGAGTACTGGAGCGGGTCCGGGCCGGTGGCCAGGTCGGTCTGGAAGTGCGGGAGGGCGACGTTGACGACCGTGATGTCGAGGATCGACATGATGGCGCCGAGCACGACGACGCCGGCGACCTTGAGGACGGCCGCGTCGATCTTCTCCGGGTACGCCTGCGTCCCGGCAGGAGCGGTTGAGGACATGCGGTGATGACTCTCTCGTGGCAGAGGGGCCGGTCCGAGGATGCCCGGACGGCGCGAAGGGGGCCGACCTCGCGTGTGCGGAGGTCAGGGCCGACGAAGGTGCACAGACTGCACCGGTGCGACCAGGCTACTGCGGGGTCTGGTCGGACGTCCAAACCCTTCGCACCCCGTCGTATTCCCGCCGGGGCGGGGAGGTCAGTCCTCGTCGCCGTCGCCGAAGACGTCGTCGAGGATGTCTGCGGCGTCGCCGTCGTCCTGCACCGGGGCCGGGGCACCCCGGTCGAGGGTGCGGGCGGGCTCCCCTTCGCCGCCGTGGCCGAGGAGCAGGCGCACCTCGGCAGCGGTGATGACCGAGCCGGTGGCGAGGACGCCGCCGCCCACTCCCCCGTCGTCGGCGAGCTCCGCGGCGCGGTCGAGCGCGTCCGGCAGCTCGGGGACGACGGTCACGCGGTGCTCGCCGAAGACCTCCTCGGCCGCGGCCCCCAGCGCGCGCGGTGACATCGCCCGCGGCGAGGTAGTGCGGGTGACGACGACGTGGTCGAGGACCGGCTCGAGGATCTCGAGGATCTCGGTGGCCTCCTTGTCGGCGAGGATGCCGATGACGCCGACGAGTCGCGTAAAGGTGAAGGAGTCGGCGAGCGCGGCCGCGAGGGCCCGGGCCCCGTGCGGGTTGTGCGCGGCGTCGACGATGACGGTGGGGCTGCGGCGCACGATCTCGAGACGACCGGGCGAGGTGACCTGCTCGAGCGCGGGGCGCAGGACGTCCTGCGACAGACGCTGCTCTCCCCCGCCGACGAAGGCCTCGACGGCGGAGACCGCGAGCACGGTGTTGTGGGCCTGGTGCTCGCCGTGCAGCCCGAGGAGCAGGTCCTCGTGCTCGCCGGCGAGCGAGGTGAAGGAGATCTGCTGGCCGCCGACGGCGACGTCGCGGGCGGTGATGCCGAGCTCGCGGCCGGAGAAGACGATGCGCGCGCCGACCTCCTCGGCCCGCTCGCGCAGGATCTCGGCGACGTCCTCCTCCTGCTCGGCGGAGACGACGATGGCGTCGGCCTTGATGATCCCGGACTTCTCGCCGGCGATGTCGAGCACGGAGTCGCCGAGGAAGTGCTGGTGGTCGAGGTCGACGGGGGTGATGACGGCGACGGGGGCGTCGATGACGTTCGTCGCGTCCCACGCCCCGCCCATGCCGACCTCGACGACGGCGACGTCGACCGGGGCAGCGGCGAAGGCCGCGTACGCGACGGCCACGACGACCTCGAAGTAGGTCATCCGCGGGCCGCCCTCGGCGACCGACTTCGTGTCGACGGCCTCGACGAAGGGCAGGACGTCGGCGTACGCGTCGAGGAAGTCCTCTCGGCTGATCGGCTCGCCGCCGATGCTGATCCGCTCGCGGATGTCGTGCAGGTGGGGGCTGGTGAAGCGCCCGGTCTTCAGGCCCATCTCGCGCAGGACCGCCTCGATGATGCGCGCGGTGCTCGTCTTGCCGTTCGTGCCGGTGACGTGGATCGCGGGGAAGGTGCGCTGCGGCTCCCCGAGCAGGTCCATGACGGCCTGGATCCGGTCGAGGCTGGGCTGGAGGTCGTGCTCGGGCGTGCGGGCGAGGATTGCCTCCTCGACCAGACGCATCTGCTTGCGGATCTCGAGCTGCTGGGCGGCCGCCTTCTGCGCGGCCTGCGGGTCACCACTGGGCATGCCCGCCATCCTCCCACCGCCGCGACCCCCCTTCGCGCCACCTCCCCCCCTGTGCGCTGAGCACCGCTCGTGGTCCGCGAGACCCGCTCGTCGCGGCCCGGCGAGGAGCGGTGCTCACGGACGAGGAGCGGTGCTCGGCGAAGGGGTGGGCGAGGGCGAGGGGGTCAGACGGCGAGGTAGGCCGCGAGGGCCGGGACGCCGACGAGGACACCTGCGGGCAGGAGCCACCACGCGACGACACGGGGGATCACCGACTGCGGCATGACGGTGACGAGCGGAGGGGCGGCGCGGTGGGTCGTCCACGTGACGACCCACAGGTGCAGCGGCACGAGGACGGCGACGAGGGCCGTCGTCACGCCGGGGTCGCCGAGCGCCGTCGCCGCGGCGACGGCGACCAGGCCCCCGACGAGCGCAGCCACCCCGGGCAGGACGAGATGGCCGAGCGTCTCGCGCCGTGGTCCCCACCCGAGCACGGGCACGAGGGGCGCGGACTGCCCGCGCAGCCCCGTCGCCCACGCGACGACGCCCTGGTAGAGCACGAGCGATGCGAGCACCCCGAGGACGGCCGAGCGGGGCGTGAGCAGACCGACCCCCAGCCCCCCGAGGGCGAGGAGCAGGGCCGCGCGGGCCAGCCCCGGGCCGCGCCGCACGGCGAGGAGGTCTCGGCGCAGCAGCATCGCCCGACCAGGGCGCAGCCGGCCGAGGTGGCGCGGCGGCCGCCCGCCGAGCTCGCGCACGAGCGCCGTGCGCTGCCCGGACAGGAAGGACCCGTAGACGCCCTCGCCCCGGTCGCGCTGACGACCGAGCCCCTGCTCGGTGAGCCGCCGCAGCGCGTCGGCGGGACGAAGGGGGTGCCCCCCGCCGTCGGCGGCGACCTGCCCGGCCAGCCAGGCACGGGCGACGACGGCCCCGAGGAGCACCGAGGCGGCGGTGACGCCGAGCGCGCCGAGCGGCCCGACGACGGCGGCCGACCACAGCGCGAGGGCGAGCAGCAGCCCGAGCGCCGCAGCAGCGGCGAGCACCGCACCGCCGAGCAGCAGCCACCAGCGTCGCAGCGAGACCGCCCGGTCGGCCGGACCGGCGACGACGTGGCGCACCCACAGCATCGGGGGCGCGACGGGACCGCGCACCCGGCCCACCCGGTTCGCGACGACGGGCGCGGCGACGACGGCGAGGACGAGAGCCCCCGCCCCGACGGGGTCGGTGAGCACGTCGACGAGCCCGGAGCGGCCGAGCGCGGCGAAGACGACGTGCCCGTAGGGGAAGAGGTAGACGGCGCCGAGGAGGACGACGACGTAGACGACGTAGGCGACCGAGCCGACGCTCGTCAGCTGCGCGCCGCGACGCACGACGGCGAGCGCGTCCGACACGAGACGTCGCGAGTTCCCCGCCGACTCGCGGCCGGGCCCGTCGTCGGGCGGCGCGGGGGCCGCCACCGGCTCGCTCACGCCTCGGCCGGGCGCAGGACGAGCTCGTCGTCGGCGACGGTCTCGGCGAGGAGCGGGTCGTGCGTCGCGAGGAGCATCGTCGTGCCGGACCGGACCCGCTCGCGGAGCAGCGCGGCGACGACGCGGCGCCGGTCCTCGTCGAGGCGCTGCTCGGGCTCGTCGAGGACGAGCAGGTCGGCGGGGCGGAAGAGCACCAGTGCGATGTCGGCGAGCTGGCGCTGCCCCGAGGACAGCTCGGTGACGAAGCGGTCGGCGAGCCCGCCGATCGTCAGCCCGTCGAGCACCTCGTCGACCCGCTGCTCGACGGTGGCCGGGTCCCCGCCCCACGACGCGTCGACGAGCAGGAGGTGCTCGTAGACGGTGAGGTCCGGGTAGATCGCGCTGGGCCCGAGCAGCCCGCCGAGACGGCGGCGCAGCCCGGACGACCGGGCGTCGACCCGCGTGCCCGCGACGCGCACCTCGCCGGTGCTGGGGGCCTGCGCCCCGGCGACGACCCGCAGCAGGGTCGTCTTGCCGGTGCCGTTGTCGCCCCGCACGGCGAGGCAGCGACCGGGCTCGACCGTCGCGCTCACGGGGGCGAGCAGCGGGCGCGGCCCGATGCTCACGCCGACGTCCTCGATCTCGACCCGCGCCGGAGCATCCATGGGCGGCAGGCTACCCAGGGGGCGGCTCACCCCTTCGCTCCCGTTGACATGTGACCTTTTGGTCACCTAATCTCGACGCATGGCCGATGACGACCTCGTCTTCCGAGCACTGGCGGATCCCACCCGCCGGTTGCTCCTCGACGCGCTGCACGAGCGCGGCGGGCAGACGCAGTCCGAGCTGGAGCAGGTCGTGCAGGGCCAGGTGGAGATGACGAGGTTCGGGGTGGCCAAGCACCTGCGGCTGCTCGAGGAGGCGGGCCTCGTCGTCACGCGCAAGGAGGGACGGAGCAAGCACCACTTCCTCAACGCCGTCCCGATCCAGACGATCCACGAGCGCTGGATCGGCAAGTACACGGCGGCGCGGGCCTCCGCGCTGCTCGACCTCAAGAGAGCCCTGGAGGACCGACCATGAGCCAGACCCAGATGTACCGCATCTTCATCGACGCCACCCCGGAGCGGGTATGGCAGGCGATCACCACCCCCGAGATGAGCCGCATGTACGGCTACACGGGCGACGTCTCCTACGACCTGCGGCCCGGCGGCGACTTCCGCCACCACGCGAGCGAGCAGATGCTCGAGATGGGCATGCCGGAGGTCGTCGTCACCGGCGAGGTCCTCGAGAGCGACCCGCCGCGCCGGCTCGTGCAGACCTGGGCGCCGGTGTGGATCCCCGAGGAGCCCGCGGGCACGCTCACCTGGGACATCGAGGTCACCGCCGACGGCGCGACCCGCCTCACCCTCACCCACGACGTCACCGACCGGCCGCAGACCGCCGAGCAGGTGGCCGGCAACCCCGACCCGTCCGGTCTGGGCGGCGGCGGCTGGCCGTGGGTGCTCTCGGGCATCAAGACCGTCCTCGAGCGGGGCGAGCCGATGGAGCGCGGCGTCTGGGAGCGCCAGGCCTCCGCCTCCTGACCCGCCCCTCCGCTCCCCGGCCCCCGCCCTCCCCCTTCGCCGAGGTATGGCAATCGGTCGTGACGTGGCCCACCACCCCGACCGATCGCCATACCTCGGCGAGGGGCGAAGGGGGGGTCAGCCGGTGAACTCGCGGGCCGGCAGACCTCGGACCCCAGGCGAGACCCGGAAGAGCGAGCCGGCGAGCGGGTCGTCGCCCTCCTCGAGCCCCTCGCGCGAGGTCGTGACGTACAGCTCGTCGAGAGCGGGCCCGCCGAAGGTGCACGCCGTCACCTGCCGCGCCTCGACCTCGACGACCTCGTCGAGCCGGCCCGCCCGGTCGTAGCGGTGCACGACGCCCTGGTCGAAGATCGCGGTCCACACCCCGCCCTCGGCGTCGACGGTCAGGCCGTCGGGGTGCCCGCCGTCGGCGACCTCCACGAAGGGGCGCCGCCCGGTCAGCCCGCTCTCACGGTCGTAGTCGAAGACGTCGACCCGTCCGGTCTGCGTGTCGTTGTAGTAGGCCAGCGCGCCGTCGGGGCTCCACTCGAGCCCGTTGGAGATCGTCACGCCCGTCAGCTGCACGCTCGTCGACCCGTCGGGGTCGAGGCGGTAGAGGCTCGCGGCCCCCTCGCTCTGGTCGTAGGCCATCGAGCCGCACCAGAAGCGGCCGTCGGGGTCGCAGCCCCCTTCGTTCATCCGCACCGGTCCGGACCACAGGTCGCGAAGGGGGGTCACCGTCCCGTCCGCGTCCTCGAGGGCGAAGCCGCGCTCGAGCGCGAGGACGGCGCCGCCGCGGGTGCGCGGGCGCAGGGCCGCGACGACGGTGCCGACATGGCGACGGGCGACCGAGCCGTCGGGCGCCAGGCTGAGCACGTCGCCGGCGACCATGTCGACCCAGCGCAGGCCGCCCCACCGGGGCGACCACACCGGGCCTTCTGCGTGATGGGCGACGGGGTCGGTGATCTGCTCGGCCTGCATGCCCGCCATCCTGCCGTCAGGCGGAGCCGAGGTCGCGCTGCGGGGCCTCGGCGAGATCGGCGAGCCGGCGCAGCGCCAGCGTGCTGCGCACGACGACCGCGCCCTGCCGGGCCAGGCGCGGCACGACCCGACCCGGCCCGTCGACGACGTCCTGGCGGATCGTCACCGTGCACGACGGCCCGTCGTCCGGCTCGACCTCGACCCTGACGCGGGTCGGCCCGGCGGCTCCCTGCGCGCCGAGGACGAGGTGGCGTCCGTCCTCGCTCTCGTGCACCCGGGCGCCGGGGAGCCACTGCTGGAGACGGGCGGGGTCGGCGAGGACCTCCCACACCCGGTCGGCCGGCGCGGCGACGGTGCGCCGGACCGGCAGGGAGCCGGGCGGGTCGTCCGCCTCGGGCGGGACGTCGCGCGGCTCGAGCACGTTGCCCGCCGTCGGCTCGACGCCCCGGCCGGCCTGCTGGGCCACGCGTGAGGCGAGGGGCCCGACGGCCGCGTCGTAGAGCCACGGCAGGAGCCGCGAGCCCAGGACGATGACGTGGTTGGTCCAGGTGAGGTCGACCTCGCGCCTGGGTCGTTCGAGGCAGGCCATCACCGCGTCGGCGGCCTTGTCCGGACCGGCGACCGGCTCGGGCGGGCGGCCGTGGCGGCCCGAGAAGGTGCCCGAGCTGCGGTAGATCGGGGTGTCGACCCCGCCGGGCGAGACGAGCGAGATCTCGACGTCCGGGTCGCCCCGGTGCTCGACCTGCAGGGTGCGCACGAGCCCGTGCAGACCCCACTTCGCCGTGACGTAGGACGACATCTCGGGCACGACGACCTTGCCGAGGACGGACCCGACGACGACGAAGCGACCGCCGCCGCTGCTGCGGAAGATCCGCAGCGCCTCGCGGAAGACGCGCGACGTCCCGAGCAGCGTCGTGTCGATCGCGGCCTCGAAGACCTCCGCAGGCACGTCCTCGAAGCGCCCGTAGCTGAGCACCCCGGCGCTGTGCACGACGGCGTCGAGGCGGCCCAGGCTCGCCGCGGTCTCGAAGGCCGACCGCACCGCCTCGGCGTCGCGGACGTCGGCGGGCACGACCATGGCGGAGCCGCCGACCCGCTCGCACGCGGCCCGGGCCCGCTCGAGCGCGGGCACGCCGCGGCCGACGAGGACGACGACGTGGCCCTGGGCCGCGAGCCGCTCGGCGACGGACAGGCCGATGCCGCTGCCCGCGCCGGTGACGAGAGCCACCCGGGCGGTCACGACCGGCCCCCCGTCGTGAGCACGCGGGACCAGGCGGTGCGCACCACCGCCCGGTGCACGGCCCCGAGCCGCCCGTGGGCGGACAGCGCAGCACGAGCGGCGTTCGAGCCGCACGTCCCGTGCACCCCGCCGCCGGGGTGGGCAGACGCGCTCGCGAGGTAGAGACCGGGGACCGGGGTCTCCGAGCGACCCAGGCCCGGGGTGGGGCGCATGAAGAGCTGCTGGTGCAGCGCCGAGGTGCCGCCGTTGACCGAGCCCCCGACGAGGTTGGGGTCCCAGTGCTCGAGGTCGCTCGGCGACTGGACGTGCTCGCCGACGACGTGACCGGCGAAGCCCGGGGCGACCTGCTCGACCGCCTGGCGCATGCGCTCGACGTGCTCGTCGACCACCGCGGGGTCGTGCGTGCCGACGGGCAGGTGGGTGTAGGCCCAGGCCGACTCAGTGCCCTCGGGCGAGCGGGTGGGGTCGGCGGTCGTCATCTGCCCGAAGAGCAGGAAGGGGCGGCGCGGGACCCGGTGGAGGGCGAGGTCCTTCGAGACCTCGAGCAGGCCGTCCTCGTCGACGCCGAGGTGCACCGTGCCGGCGCCGGCGAGACCCGGGGCGGCCCACGGCACCGGCGCGTCGAGCGCCCAGTTGACCTTGAGCGTGCCGGCGTCGAGCTCGAAGCGCTCGAGGTCGGCGAGGAGCCGGTCGGGCACGACGTCCGGGTCGAGCATCTCGCGGTAGAGGTGGGGCGCCCCGACGTCGGCGAGCACGGCGCGACGCGCCCGCACCGTGCTGCCATCACGCAGCCGCACGCCGCTCGCCCGGCCGTGCTCGACGAGCACGGTGTCGACGGTGCTGCCGGTGCGGATCTCGACGCCGCGCGCCGTCGCCCGGCGGGCCATCGACAGCGCGAGCTCGCCCGCGCCGCCTCGCGGCACCGGGAAGCCGACGTCCTGGCCGAGCATCGCGAGCAGCCACCCGAAGAAGCCGCTGCCCGCGCCGTCGGGCGGCAGGTCGCTGTGCATCGCGTTGCCGGTGAGCAGCACGCGGCCGCCCTCGCCGACGAAGGACTCCTCGCCGAGCCGGCGCACCGGCACGGTGGCCAGACGGGCCAGCTCGATCAGACCTGCGGCCCGCTGCTGACGCGCGAGGCGCAGGCCCGCCCGCACGGGCGGGAAGGGGGTGAAGAGCGCGTCGAGCAGGGGGTCGCGCACGGAGCGCCAGTGCTCGACCATCCGCAGCCACGCGGCGCCGTCGCCCGGCGCATCGGCCTCGAGACCGGCGGCGGTCGCCTCGGCGTCGCGCTCGATGACGGCGGACCGGCCGTCGGGCAGGGCGTGGCCGACAACGGACGGCGCGTCCACCCACTCGAGGCCGTGCTCCTCGAGGTGCAGCCCGGAGATGACCGGGCTCGCCGCGGCGAGCGGGTAGAAGGCGCTGAAGAGGTCCGAGACGAAGCCCGGCGCGGCCACCTCGGCGCTGCGCACCGCTCCCCCGACCTCGTCGGCGCCCTCGAGGAGGACGACGTCCCAGCCGGCGTCGGCGAGGAGGTTGGCGGCGACGAGCCCGTTGGGCCCACCGCCGACGACGACGGCGTCGGCCACGGCTGAGGTCATCGCTGCGCTTCTGTCATGCGGCGACGCTAACAACGCACCTGCTCCCCGGGGCCGTGAGCGCCTCCCCCCGAAGGGAGGCAGTCAGGCCCCGGGGGCGGCTGCTAGAGGCGCGTCACCTTGATGCGCACCGTCTCGCCCTCGGACAGGGTCGTCTCGACGACGCCCTCGCCGACGGGCAGCGCCTCGAGCTGGGGAGCGGCGCCGAACTGGGCGGCGAGCGTCTCCTCGACGACGAGGCCCTGGTGGGCCAGGGTCGCCTCCCACAGCCGCTGGCTGCCGGTGACGGTGAGGCTGATCCGGTCCGAGACCTCGAGCCCGGCGCGCTTGCGCGCGTCCTGGACGGCGCGCACGACGTCGCGGGCCAGGCCCTCGGCGGCGAGCTCCTCGGTGACCTCGGTGTCGAGGACGACGAAGCCGCCCCCGGGCAGCATCGCCGTCGCGCGGCTGCTCGAGCCGTCGTCGGCGACGACCGACTCGAGGGTGTACTCCCCCTCGACGAGCGCGAGCCCGCCGGAGGTGACGGTGCCGTCCTCGGCCACCGACCAGTCGCCCGTCTTGCTGCCCTTGATCGCGTGCTGCACCTCGCGACCCAGGCGCGGCCCGGCGGCGCGCGCGTTGACCGTGAGGCGCTGGGTCACCCCGAAGCCGTCGGCCGCGGGGTCATCGAGGTCGAGCAGGCTGACCTGGCGCACGTTGACCTCGTCGGCGACGATCGCGCCGAAGGGGGCGAGCGCGGCCGCGCCCGGGACGACGACCGTGAGGTCGCGCAGGGGCAGACGGGTGCGCAGCTTGTTGGACTTGCGCAGCGAGGACGCGGTCGAGCAGACCTGGCGAGCCGTGTCCATGGCGACGACGAGCGCGTGGTCCTCGGGCAGGTCCGCGGCGTCCGGGTAGTCGGCGAGGTGCACCGAGCGCCCGCCGGTCAGGCCCCGCCAGATCTCCTCGGTCGTCAGCGGCAGCAGCGGCGCCGCGACCCGGCACAGGACCTCGAGCGTCGTGTGCAGCGTGTCGAAGGCGGCCTGCGCGTCGCTCGTGTCCTCGCCCGTCGCCCAGAAGCGCTCGCGCGAGCGCCGGATGTACCAGTTGGTCAGCACGTCGGTGAAGCCGCGCACGGCGTCGCACGACCCGGCGATGTCGTAGGCGTCCATCCGCTCGCGGACGTCGACGACGAGCTCGCGCAGCTTCGCCAGCAGGTAGCGGTCGAGCGGGTCGGTCGAGGCCGTGGACCAGCGCGCCTCGTACCCACCGGGCATGGCGTTGGCGTAGAGGCTGAAGAAGTACCAGCTGCTCCAGAGCGGCAGGAGGACCTGGCGGACCCCTTCGCGGATGCCCTCCTCGGTGACGACGAGGTTGCCGCCGCGCAGGATCGGGCTGCTCATGAGGAACCAGCGCATCGCGTCGGCGCCGTCGCGGTCGAAGACCTCGCGGACGTCGGGGTAGTTGCGCAGCGACTTGCTCATCTTCGCGCCGTCGTTGCCGAGGACGATGCCGTGGCTGATGCAGCTCGAGAAGGCCGGCCGGTCGAAGAGCGCGGTCGCGAGGACGTGCAGGGTGTAGAACCAGCCGCGCGTCTGCCCGATGTACTCGACGATGAAGTCGCCCGGGAAGTGCTCCTCGAACCACTCGCGCTGCTCGAAGGGGTAGTGCACCTGCGCGTAGCTCATCGACCCGGAGTCGAACCACACGTCGAGGACGTCCTCGACGCGGCGCATCGTCGAGCGGCCCGTCGGGTCGTCGGGGTTGGGCCGGGTGAGGTCGTCGACCCACGGGCGGTGCAGGTCGGGCTCACCGGCCTCGTTGCGCGGCAGCCGGCCGAAGTCGCGCGCGATCTCCTCGAAGGAGCCGTAGACGTCCAGGCGCGGGTAGGCCGGGTCGTCGGACTTCCACACCGGCACCGGGGAGCCCCAGAAGCGGTTGCGGGTGATCGACCAGTCGCGGGCGTTCTCGAGCCACTTGCCGAACTGCCCGTGCTTGACGTGCTCGGGCGTCCAGGTGATCTGCTCGTTGTTGGCGAGCATCCGCTCCTTGATCGCCGTGACCTCGACGAACCACGACTCGACGCCCTTGTAGATGAGCGGCTGGCGGCAGCGCCAGCAGTGCGGGTAGGAGTGCTCGTAGGTCTCGCGGCGCAGCAGCACCGTGCCGGGGGTGACCCCGCCGCTCGCCTCGCCGCGCGTCGTCGCGCGCAGGGCGTCGATGATCGGGCCGTTGGCGTCGAAGACCTGCAGGCCCTCGTAGTCGGCGACCGGCGCGGTGAAGCGCCCGTCCTTGGCGACCGGCATGACGGCGGCGATGCCCTCGCGGTCAGTGACCTCCTTGTCGACCTCGCCGAAGGCGCCGGCGGTGTGCACCAGGCCCGAGCCGTCGGTCGTCGTCACGGCGTCGTCGGCGGCGACGACGCGGAAGGCCCGCTCGTGCCCGAGGTAGTAGGCGAAGGGGGGCGTGTACGTCCGCCCGAGCAGCTCGGCCCCGGTGTACCGACCGAGGACGGTCGGCTCCTCGCCGAGCTCGCGGGCGTAGTGGCCCAGGCGCGCCTCGGCGAGGACGAACTTGCCGGTCTCGTCGGTCCCGGGCACCGGGGCCTCGACGACGACGTAGTCGATGGTCGAGCCGACCATGACCGCGAGGTGGCTCGGCAGGGTCCAGGGGGTCGTCGTCCACACGAGCAGCCGGGCGCCGTCGAGCACCGGGTCCTCGCCCGTGGGGTCCATCGTCAGGCCGACGGTGACGGCGGGGTCCTGACGCTGCTGGTAGACGTCGTCGTCCATCCGCAGCTCGTGGTTCGACAGCGGGGTCTCGTCCTGCCAGCAGTAGGGCAGCACGCGGAAGCCCTCGTAGACCAGGCCCTTGTCGTGCAGGCTCTTGAAGGCCCACATGACCGACTCCATGAAGTCGGGGTTCATCGTCTTGTAGTCGTCGTCGAAGTCGACCCACCGCGCCTGACGGGTGACGTAGTCGCGCCACTCCCCCGTGTAGCGCATGACCGACTCGCGGCATGCGTCGTTGAAGCGCTCGATGCCGAGCTCGCGGATCTCGTCGGTCGTCTTCAGGCCGAGCTGACGCATCGCCTCGAGCTCGGCGGGCAGCCCGTGGGTGTCCCAGCCGAAACGCCGCTCGACCCGCTTGCCGAGCATCGTCTGGTAGCGCGGGACGACGTCCTTGACGTAGCCGGTGAGCAGGTGGCCGTAGTGCGGCAGGCCGTTGGCGAAGGGGGGCCCGTCGTAGAAGACGAACTCGTCGGCGCGCGTCGTGGAGGCGCGCTGCTCGACGGAGGCGCGGAAGGTGTCGTCGCCCTCCCAGTACGCGAGCACGCCCTCCTCGATCGCGGGGAAGGAGGGGCTCGCGGGCACGCCGAGGGCGGCGCCGGGGTGGGTGGAGGCCTTGGGGTAGGTCATCGGCTGTGGCTCCAGCGGGTCGTCGCGGTCGTCGTCGACGAGGACGACGTCGCCGCGACCTCCCGGTCTCGGCGGCACCGCGGTACCACCTCGCTTGCCGTCACCACCCCTTCGCGGGCGAGGGGGTGCTGCCGACCGCTCATGAGGGCTGTGACGGGCCCACCCGTCCGGTTCTAGTGAGGAGCGACACCTCGGGCGAAGGGGTCGCGTCCCGTTCTTCCGGACAGCTCGCCGCTGATGACGGCTCAGACGCTACGAGCAGTGTAGTGGGCACCGCCGCGACCGGCGTAGCCTGATGGTGCTCGCCCCGTCGCCGGGGCGGGACGCGCAGCCCCAGGGGAAGCCGGTGAGATCCCGGCACTGTCCCGCAGCCGTGACGGCACCTCGTGCCGAAGTCGGAACGCCTGGCCTGCGCGGGCTCAGCACACCACCCGTCGCGGACCACGGGTCGAGCCCGTCATCTCGGTGCCGGGTGCAGACCAGCTCGCCACCCGACCGAGAGAGACCACCGTGCCCCTCACGTCACGCCGTCCCCCCTTCGCCACCCTGCTCACCGGCTCCGCCCTCGCCGCGGCCGCCACCCTCGCGCTCGCCCCCGCCGCGCAGGCCGCCGAGCAGCCGAGCGCGACGACCTCCGCGGCCTACCTCGCCGCCCAGCTCGAGGCGAACGACGACCGCCTGAGCGTCAGCTACGGCGACCAGTCCTACGACGACCCCGGCGTGACGATCGACGCGATCCTCGCGATGCAGGCCACGGGCACCGCCGGCGACCAGTCGCAGGCCTCGACCGACTACGTCCTCGGCGCGGCGGGCACCTACACCGGCAGCGCCGGCGACGAGCTCTACGTCGGCGCGACCGGCAAGCTGCTGACGCTCACCGCCTCGCGCGGCCTCGGCGGGACCGTCGGCGGCACCGACTACCTCGGCGCGCTGCAGGCCCGCGAGCAGGCGAGCGGGCAGTTCACCGACGACTCGCGGTACGTCGACTACTCGAACACCCTCGGCCAGTCCTTCTCGATCATCGGGCTCGAGCGCCACGGCGTCGACGTGTCCGACGAGGCCGTGGACTTCCTGCTCACCCGGCAGTGCGCCGACGGCGGCTTCGCCCTCGAGAACGCCGGCGCGTGCACCTCGGACCCGGACGCGACCTCCGTCGCGGTCCAGGCCCTCTCGGGCGCCGGCGGCCAGGACGCGGCGATCACCGAGGCGGTCGACTACCTCCAGGCCCGTCAGGGCGAGGACGGCGGGGTCGGCGGCGGCACCTCGACGAGCGAGGAGAACTCCAACTCCACCGGTCTGGCCGCGGTCGCCTTCCGGCTCGCCGGTCGCACCGACGCGCTGACCTCCGCGCGCGGCTTCCTCGACTCCGTGCGCCTGGGCTGCGAGTCCCCGGACGTCGCCGGCGCCCTGGCCTACACCCCGGCCGACGCCGCGGCCGCCGATGCCTCGACGCAGCCGAGCGACCAGCTCAACCGCTCGACCGCCCAGGCCCTGCTCGGCAGCACCGACGTGTCCTACCTCGACGTGACGTCCGACGGCGCGGCCGCGGCTCCCGTCGCGCTGGACTGCGCCGACGAGCCCACCCCCGGCGACCCGAGCACGACCGACCCGAGCGACGAGCCGTCGACGAGCACGACGACGGTCACCGCGACCGCACGCCCGACGACCCCCGGCCAGGAGCCCACCCGACCCGAGGTCGTCCAGACCGACGACGCCCGTGACGGCGGCCTCGGCGGCGCCGGCTGGGTCGGCGCCGGGATCCTCGCCCTCGTCGGTGCCGGCGCCCTCGTGGGCTCGCGTCGCCGCGGGGCGCACCGCTGAGACCCGGGCCCGTGATGACGACGACCACCCGCCTGCTCGCCCGGGGCGCCGCCGCGACGCTGCTCGTCGCGCCGGCGCTCGCGGTGAGCGCCGCGCCGGGGCAGGCCGCGGCGTGCCAGGGCACCTCCGGCGTCACCGTCGTCGTGCAGTACTCGGGTGGCGTCGACGTGCGCTGCGCCCCGGGCGACCCGACCTCCGGGGCCGACGCCCTGAAGAAGGCGGGCTTCACCGTCACCGACGTGCAGACCCAGCCCGGCTTCGTGTGCCGGATCAGCGGGCAGCCGAGCAGCGACCCGTGCGTGCGCACGCCCCCGGGCAGCGCCTCGTGGTCCTTCTGGCGAGCCGAGGCCGGCGGGTCGTGGGCCTACAGCAGCTACGGCGCGTACAGCCCGCAGAGCGACCCGGCGCCCGGCAGCTACCAGGGCTGGCGCTTCGGTGCCGGGTCGGCGCCGGCGTGGTCGGTGCCCGCCCCGGCGCCCGCGCCGCGCGCGGCACCCTCGTCGACCGGCGCCGCCGGTGGCGGGTCCACCGGCTCGGGTGGCTCAGGTGGCTCGGGCACCGGCGGCTCGGGCTCCGGCTCGAGCACCCAGGGCTCCGGCGTCTCGGGCTCCGGCTCGAGCACCCAGGGCTCGGGTGCTGGTGGCTCGGGCGGCGGGGCGACCGGCGGCGGCGCTCCCGCGCCGGGCTCGACCCCCTCCGCCGCACCCGGGGCGACCACCGACGGGTCCGCCCCGGCTCCCGGGGCGACCTCGACCCCCTCGGCGTCCTCGAGCGGCCGCGCGAGCGCCACCGCCGGGTCGACGCGATCGGGCTCGACCCGCGAGCGCAGCCCGTCGGCGTCCCGCAGCAGCTCCTCGAGCTCCGCCGGCGCGACGGCCGGCGCCCCCCAGGACGTGCTGCCGACGAGCACCCCGGTGCGCGAGGAGGACGGCCCCTCCGCCCTGCCGGCGCTCGCCGGTCTCGGGCTCGTCGCCCTCCTCGGCGCGGGCGCGGTGGTCGCCGCCCGTCGTCGCCGCGCGTGACCCCACCCCTCCCCCGGGCGGTGCATCCCGGGGCCTGGTGGCTGTGGGCCATCGCGCTCGCGGTCGGCGTCTCGGCGACGACGAACCCGCTGCTGCTGCTCCTCGCGATCTCGGTCGTCACCTTCGTCGTCGTGTCGCGCCGTCCGAGCACCCCGTGGGCCCGGGCCTTCCGCCTCTACGTCTGGCTCGGGGTCCTCGTCGTCGTCCTGCGCCTCGTCCTGCACGTCCTGCTCGGCCTCAAGTGGGGCGAGACGGTGCTGCTCGAGCTGCCGAGCGCGACCCTGCCCTCGTGGGCCGCCGGCATCGACCTGCTGGGCACGGTCCGTCTCGAGGGGCTCCTCGCCGCGGGTCTGGAGGGCCTGCGCCTGGCGACGATGATCCTGTGCGTCGGGGCGGCCAACGCGCTGGCGAACCCCAAGCGGCTGCTCGCGGCGCTGCCCGGTGCGCTCCACGAGATCGGGGCCGCCGTCGTCGTCGCGATCACCGTCGCCCCCCAGCTCGCCGAGTCCGTCCAGCGGGTGCTGCGGGCGCGGCGACTGCGCGGTGACGCCGGGCGGGGTCTGCGCGCCTTCCGCCGGGTCGCGATGCCGGTCCTGCAGGACACCCTCGACCGCTCCCTCATGCTCGCCTCGGCGATGGACTCGCGCGGCTACGGCCGGCGCGGCGACGTCCCCCTTCGCCACCGGCGGCTCGTCAGCGGGGTCACCCTCGCGTCCCTCCTCGCGATCTGCCTCGGGGTCTACGGCTTGCTCGACACCCGCAGCCCGGCGTGGATCGGCACGCCGATGCTCGTCGGCGGGATCGGTCTGGGCGCGCTCGGGCTGCGGCTGGGCAGCGCCGCGGTGCACCGCACCGTCTACCGGCCCGACCCGTGGCGGGGCGCGGAGTGGCTCGTCCTCGCGTGCGGCGTCGCCGGCGCCGCCGGGGTGCTCGCCGCCCAGGAGCTCGACCCCCTCGGCCTGTCGCTGCCCCTGCAGCCCCTCGGGGCGCCCGCGCTGCCGTGGACGGCCGCGCTCGGGCTCCTCGTCGCCGCGCTGCCCGGGGTGCTCACCCCGCTCCCGCCGGTGACCCGGGCGAGCGCCGCCCGCCGCGCCTCCGGCGCCCCTGCCCGAGCCGTCGCGACCCCGCAGGAGAGCGCATGAGCACGGGCAGCCACCACGGGCCGGCCGTGGTCCTCGAGCACGTCGGGGTGACCTACGCCGACGCGACGCAGCCGGTGCTGCGCGACGTGGACGTCGAGATCGAGGAGGGCGAGCTCGTCGTCGTCGTCGGTCGGACCGGCTCGGGCAAGAGCACCCTGCTCGGCACGATCAACGGCACGGTCCCCCACTTCACCGGCGGCACCCTCTCGGGGCGGGTCGTCGTCGCCGGGCGCGACACGCGCACCCACCGGCCGCGCGACCTCGCCGACGTCGTCGGTGTCGTCGGGCAGGACCCCCTCGCCGGCTTCGTCACCGACACCGTCGAGGCCGAGCTCGCCTACGGCATGGAGCAGCTCGCGCTGCCGCCCGCGACGATGCGCAAGCGGGTCGAGGAGACCCTCGACGTCCTCGGCATCGCCGACCTGCGCGACGCGCCGCTGCGCGACCTCTCCGGGGGTCAGCAGCAGCGGGTCGCCATCGGAGCCGTCCTCACCTGCCACCCACGCGTCGTCGTCCTCGACGAGCCGACGTCGGCGCTCGACCCGACGGGCGCCGAGGACGTGCTCGCCGCGATCACCCGGCTCGTCCACGACCTCGCGACGACGGTGATCATCGCCGAGCACCGCATCGAGCGGGTGCTCCACCACGCCGACTCCGTCCTCCACGTCGTCGACGGCCGGGTCGAGCACGGGTCGCCCGCGAGCGTCATGCGCACCGCGACCGTGGCGCCGCCGGTCGTCGAGCTCGGCCGCGTCGCCGGGTGGGACCCGCTGCCGCTGTCGGTGCGCGACGCCCGCCGCGCCGCCGTCTCCCTGCGGCGCGAGCTGGCGCCCCGACCGGCACCGGTCCTGCCGGTCGCCACGGAGCCGGTGCTCGAGGCGAGCGGGGTGAGCGTGCGCTACGACGACCTCGTCGCGGTCCAGGACGTCGACATCGTCCTGCCGCGTGGCAGCGTCACCGCGCTCATGGGCCGCAACGGCAGCGGCAAGTCGACCCTGCTGTGGGCGCTGCAGGGCTCCGGCCCGCGCACCGCGGGGCGGGTGCGCGTCGACGGGGCCGACACGGCCGACCTCGGCGCGGCGCAGCGTCGCGCCCGGGTGGGTCTCGTCCCGCAGACCGCGAGCGACCTGCTCTACCTCGACACCGTCGACGCCGAGCTCGCGCAGGCCGACCGCGAGAGCGACGCCGCGCCCGGCACGGCTCGCGCGCACCTCGACGCCCTCGCCCCGGGCATCCCCGGCGAGCGCCACCCCCGCGACCTCTCCGAGGGTCAGCGCCTCTCGCTCGTGCTCGCGGTGCAGCTCACCGCCGACCCGCCGGTCCTGCTCCTCGACGAGCCGACGCGCGGGCTCGACTACACCGCGAAGGCCGCCCTGCGCGACGCCGTGCGCCGGCTCGCCCGGAGCGGGCGCGCGGTGCTGTGCTCGACCCACGACGTGGAGTTCGTCGCCGAGAGCGCCGACCGGGTGCTCCTGCTCGCGGCCGGCGAGGTCGTCGCCGACGGCCCGACGGCCGACGTCGTCCTGGCCTCCCCCGCCTTCGCCCCCCAGGTCGCGAAGATCACCGCCCCGGCGGGCTACCTCACCGTCGCCGAGGTCCGCGCGCAGCTCGAGGCTCGGCGATGAGCACGACGAGCCCGCCGCGCCCGGTCGTCGACGGCCACCGGGTCCGGGCCGTGCAGCTGCGGCCGTGGTCGACCGCCGCGGTCGTCATGTCGAGCGTCGTCGGGCTGCTCGCCTTCGGCTGGCCGCTCCTCATCTCGCCGGAGATGGCGAGCGAGCACAGCGCCGACGCGCCGCTCGTGCTCGCCCTCCTCCTCCCCTTCGTCCTGGCCGTCGTCCTCGCCGAGGTCGCCGAGGGCGGGCTCGACGTCAAGGCCGTCGCGATGCTCGGGGTCCTCTCGGCCGTGGGCGCGATCCTGCGGCCGATGGGCGCGGGCACCGCGGGGGTCGAGACCGTCTTCTTCCTCCTCGTGCTGGCCGGGAGGGTGTTCGGGCCGGGCTTCGGCTTCGTGCTCGGCACGACGACGCTCTTCTCGTCGGCGCTGCTCACGGCCGGCGTCGGCCCGTGGCTGCCCTTCCAGATGCTCGGTGCCGCGTGGGTCGGGCTCGGCGCGGGGCTGCTGCCGCGGGCGAGGGGGCGCGCCGAGATCGCGCTCCTCGCCGGGTACGGCGCGCTCGCCGCGCTGCTCTACGGCGTCGCGCTGAACTTCGCCTTTTGGCCCTTCACCGTCCAGGGCGAGAGCGCGATCACCTTCGTGCCCGGGGCGCCGGCGCTGGAGAACCTCCAGCGCTTCCTCGTCTTCTCCGTGTCGACCTCGCTGGGGTGGGACATCGGGCGGGCGCTGACCACCGTGCTCCTCGTCTGCCTTACCGGTCGAGCCGTCCTCGGCGCGCTGCGGCGGGCCTCGCGCAAGGCGGCCTTCGACGCGCAGGGACGCTTCGAGGGGCCGCAGGACCAGCCCGGCTGACGCCGTGCGTCGGGCCGCCGCCCGCTCTGGCAGGATCGGGGCCATGTCGACCGAGACCCACCGCCAGGAGGCCTGGCTGCCTCGCGAAGAGCTCGAGTCGGTGCGGGGCCGTGTGCCGATGCTCTACGTCGTCGCCGTGCCCGTGCGCGTCGACCAGAGCGGCGAGATCACCACCGTCGGGCTGCTCCTGCGGGCCACCGACACCGGCCGGATGGAGCGCGAGCTCGTCGGCGGTCGGGTCCAGTACCACGAGCGGATCCGCGACGCGCTCGTGCGCCACCTCGAGAAGGACCTCGGCCCGATGGCCCTGCCGCAGGTGCCGCCGAGCCCCCAGCCCTTCACCGTGGCGGAGTTCTTCCCCACCCCCGGGGTCACGCCCTTCCACGACCCGCGCCAGCACGCCGTCGCGATGGTCTACGTCGTGCCCGTCGGCGGCGACTGCGCCCCCCAGCAGGACGCGCTCGACCTGTCCTGGCTCACCCCGAGCGAGGCCTCCGAGCCGGGCCTGCTCGCCGACATGGGCGGCGGCCACGGAGTCCTCCTGCGCCAGGCCCTCTCCCACCTCGGCCACCCGGTCTGACCCCCTCGCCCGGGCCCCCTTCGCCCGAGGGCACTTGAGGCCCACTGGGGCTCGCCACACACGTCACATGTTTCTCGGGTGACCCGATAAACCCCCGCTTCGCATGAGTAAGAGACTCGTGCTGAGCCGGTGATTATCGGGTGACCCGAGAATCTTGGGGCTGGTGGGACTCAGCCGCGAAGGTCCACCCACGACCCAGCCACCTCACGACCCAGCCCTGCGGGGGCGAAGGGGGATCAGCCCGTGAACTCGTCGCGGGTGCGGCTCATGTCGGAGAAGTCCTTCGAGTACGCGGCCTCGTAGGTCGGGGCGGTGCCGCCGAGGCGGGCGGGCAGGAAGCGCAGGTCGTCGCCGGTGAGCTCGGGGTAGCCCGCGATCGTCTCGTCGAGGAGGCGCTTCATGATCTCGCGCAGCTCCTCCGTCTTGGCCGTGACGTCGTCGTCGGGGCCGACGTGCAGCGGCTCGCCGATCGTCACGTGGATCGGGGTCTTCGTGCGCCCGATGCGGCGGGGCGCGTCCTTGGTCCAGATCCGGTGCGAGCCCCAGACGATCGTCGGGAGCACGGGGACGCCGGCCTCCTGGGCCATGCGCACCGCGCCCTTCTTCAGCTCCTTGATCTCGAAGCTGCGCGACATCGTGGCCTCGGGGTAGACGCCGACGACCTCGCCGCTGCGCAGGGCCTCGACGGCCAGGCGGTAGGACTCGGTGCCCGCGCGCCGGTCGACGGGGATGTGCTTGCACCCGCGCATGATCTTGCCGGCCTGGGGGTGCCCGAAGATCGACTTCTTGGCCATGAAGCGCACGAAGCGGTGCTGCTTGCGCGCGGCGACACCGGCGAAGAGGAAGTCGACGTAGGACGTGTGGTTGACCGCCATGACGGCGCCCCCGTGGCGGGGCACGTTGTGCCGGCCGCGGTAGCGCAGCTGGTAGCCCAGGGCGAGGAAGGTCGGCCGGCCGACGGCGATGATCGTGCGGTACGTCGGCTCTGCCGAGAAGCGCGGGGGCGTCATGCGCCCAGCCTACGACGGCACCCTCGACAGGGCCCGGGTCGATTGGGTCGCGAGGTCGCCGTGATGGGAGGATCGGGCCCATGACGAACGCCCCCACCACCCCTTCGCCGATCCCCGATCGACCGTCCCTGGACGGCCTCGAGGACAAGTGGGCGCAGGTATGGCGCGAGGAGCGCACCTACGCCTTCGGCGGCACCGCCGACCGCTCGAAGGTCTTCTCCGTCGACACCCCGCCGCCGACCGCCTCCGGCTCGCTGCACATGGGGCACGTCTTCAGCTACACCCACACCGACTGCATGGCCCGCTACAAGCGGATGGCCGGCTTCGACGTCTTCTACCCCATCGGCTGGGACGACAACGGGCTGCCGACCGAGAAGCGCGTCCAGAACTTCTACGGCGTGCGCGGCGACGCGACCCTGCCCTACGAGCCCGGGTACGTGCCCCCCTTCGCCGGGGACACCAAGAGCATCAAGGCCGCCGACCAGCAGCCGATCAGCCGGCAGAACTTCATCGAGCTGTGCGACGAGCTGACGGTCAAGGACGAGGAGGCCTTCGAGTCCCTCTTCCGCCGGCTCGGCTTCAGCCTCGACTGGGACATCCAGTACCGGACCATCGACGACCGCTCCCGCGCGACCGCGCAGCAGGCCTTCCTGCGCCAGCTCGCCCGCGGCGAGGCCTACACGGCAGAGGCGCCGGGACTGTGGGACGTGACCTTCCAGACCGCCGTCGCCCAGGCCGAGCTCGAGGCGCGTGACTACCCGGGGGCGTACCACCGCGTCGCCTTCCACCGGGTCGCCGCGGACGGCACGACCGGCGAGCCGGTGCACATCGAGACCACCCGCCCCGAGCTGCTCCCCGCGTGCGTCGCGCTCATCGCGCACCCCGACGACGAGCGCTACCAGGACCTCTTCGGCACGAGCGTGACCTCGCCGATCTTCGGCGTCGAGATCCCTGTCGTCGCCCACCCGGCCGCCGAGATGGACAAGGGCGCGGGCATCGCGATGTGCTGCACCTTCGGCGACCTCACCGACGTCATCTGGTGGCGCGAGCTGCGCCTGCCGACCCGCTCGGTCATCACCCGCGCGGGCCGCGTGCAGGCCGAGGTACCCGCATGGGTCGCCGACGCGAAGGGGGACCGCGGCACCGAGGTCTTCGAGGAGATGGCCGGCAAGACCGTGCACTCGGCCCGCGAGGTGGTCGTCGAGGCGCTGCGCGCCTCCGGCGATCTCGACGGCGAGCCGCAGAAGACCCAGCGCAAGGCCAACTTCTACGAACGCGGCGAGAAGCCGCTCGAGATCGTCACGAGCCGGCAGTGGTACATCCGCAACGGCGGGCGCGACGTCGAGCTCAACGAGGCGCTGCAGGCGCGCGGCGACGAGATCGACTTCCACCCCTCCTTCATGCGCTCGCGCTACAAGAACTGGGTGGCCGGGCTCAACGGCGACTGGCTCGTGAGCCGTCAGCGCTTCTTCGGCGTGCCGATCCCCGTCTGGTACCGCCTCGACGCCTCCGGCGAGCCCGACTACGACGCCCCGATCGCCCCGGCCGAGGACACCTTGCCGGTCGACCCCGCCGCGCAGACGCCGCCTGGGTACACCGAGGACCAGCGCGACCAGCCCGGCGGCTTCACCGGCGACCCCGACGTCATGGACACGTGGGCGACGAGCTCGCTCACCCCGCAGATCGCCGGCGACTGGCGCGGCGCCGAGGCCGGGACGAGCGACCTCTTCGGCAAGGTCTTCCCCATGGACGTGCGCCCGCAGGGGCACGACATCATCCGCACCTGGCTCTTCGCGACCGTCGTGCGCTCGCACTTCGAGCACGGCAGCGTGCCGTGGACCGATGCCGCGATCAGCGGCTGGATCCTCGACCCCGAGCGCAAGAAGATGAGCAAGAGCAAGGGCAACGTCGTCACCCCCGAGGACGTCGTCGTCGAGCACTCCGCCGACGCGGTGCGCTACTGGGCGGCCAGCGGGCGCCTGGGCACCGACGCCGCGTACGACACGGGGCAGATGAAGGTCGGCCGGCGCCTGGCGATCAAGCTGCTCAACGCGAGCAAGTTCGCCCTCGGCTTCGGCGAGCCCGAGCTCGAGCCCCGTCAGGGTCTGGCCTCGGTCATCACCGAGCCGCTCGACCGCTCGATGATCGCCGCGCTCGCGCACGTCGTGCGCGACGCGACGGCCGGCTTCGAGGGCTGGGACTACACCCGCTCCCTCGACGTCACCGAGACCTTCTTCTGGACCTTCTGCGACGACTACATCGAGCTCGTCAAGGACCGCGCCCACGCCGGTGACCCCTCCGCCCGCGCCGCCCTGCGGCTCGCGCTGTCGGTGCTGCTGCGCCTGCTCGCGCCCTTCCTGCCGTACGCGACCGAGGAGGTCTGGTCGTGGTGGCAGGAGGGCTCGGTCCACCGCTCGACGTGGCCGCTCGTCGACGAGCTCGCGCTGGGCCAGCCCGGTGACCCCGAGGTCCTCGCGGCCGTCGGCGCGGCCCTGAGCCAGGTGCGCAAGGCCAAGTCCGACGCGAAGGTCGGCATGCGCTCCGAGATCACCTCGGCGACGCTGCAGACCCCCGCTGCCCTCGCCCCGCTCGTGCAGCAGGGCGAGCCGGACCTGCGCACCGCAGGACGCCTCACCGGCACGCTCGACTACGCCGAGGGCGAGGCCGTCGCCCTCGTCGACGTCGAGCTCGTCCCCTTCGTCAAGCCCCCCAAGCAGACCTGACCCCCCGACCGCCCCCGAGGCAGGAGCGACCTGTGATCAACCCCGTGACCGAGGTCTCGAAGTTCCTCCATGCCGCGCTGCTCACCCCCGTGGAGCGCGACCACGCCGAGTCCGACGCCGCCTTCCGCCGGCGCCGGGTCGTCGCCGTCATCACGCTCGCCCTGGGGGCGGTCCTGCTGGCCTCGGCGCTGCGGATCGAGCCCGGGGACCCGCTCTTCTACGGGGCGACGCTCGCGCTCGCCGCGGTGTGGACGATCGGCGCCTTCGCCTCGGGCCGGCTGTGGCTCGGGCGCGGGCACACCCGGGCGGGGACGACGGCCCGCCCGGTGGTCCAGTCCTTCTCGCTCGGGCTGCTGCTGCTCGCGATCTTCCTCGCCGGCGGTTTCGTCGTCGCCGGGATCCCCGCGCTCTCCGAGCCCGTCAGGGGGCTGCTCGCCCACGCGACGGTCGGCTCGTTGCCGGTCGTCGCGGCGATCACCGCCGTCAACGGCATCGCCGAGGAGCTGTACTTCCGCGGCGCCCTCTACTCCGCCGCGGGGCGGCGGCACGCCGTCGCCATCACCGCGGTGATCTACACGCTGGTCTCGTTGGCCAGCGGCATCGCCCTGCTCGCGCTCGCGGGACTGGCCGTCGGCGTCGTCACGGGGCTGCAGCGCCGTGTCACCGGCGGCGTGCTCGGACCCATCATCACCCACCTCACGTGGTCGCTCGGCATGCTCTTCCTCCTCCCGCCGACCCTCGACCTCTCCTCGTCGATCGGACTCTTCTCATGAGCACCACCACCGCTGCGCCCGGCACCGTCCTCATGACCGGCTCGACCGGGTACGTCGGGTCGAACCTGCTGCCCGAGCTGCTCGACCGCGGGTGGCGCGTGCGGGTCCTCACCCGCTCCGCCGCGCGCCTGCCCAAGGAGTGGGCCGACCGGGTCGACGTCGTCGAGGGCGACGCGACCGACCGCGAGAGCGTGGCGCGAGCGCTCGACGGGGTCGACGTCGCGTACTACCTCCTGCACTCGATGGACGGCGAGGGCGACTTCATCGAGCGCGACCGCGAGATGGCCCAGCTCTTCAGCGACGAGGCCGCGGCGGCCGGGGTGGGGCGCATCGTCTACCTCGGCGGGCTGCACCCGGACGGTGAGCTCTCGCCGCACCTGCGCTCGCGGGTCGAGGTCGGCGAGATCTTCCTCGACAGCCCCACGCCCAGCGTCGTGCTCCAGGCCGGCATCGTCCTCGGGGACGGGTCCGCGAGCTTCCAGATGCTGCGCCACCTCACCGAGCGGCTGCCGGCGATGATCACCCCGAAGTGGGCGCTCAACACGATCCAGCCCATCGGCATCGTCGACGTCGTCTACTTCCTCGCCTCGGCCGCAGGGCTCGAGGGCGACGTCAACCGCAGCTTCGACCTCGGCGGGCCGGACGTGCTCACCTACGCCGAGATGATGAAGCGCTACGCCGAGGTCGCCGGGCTCGTCCCCCGCGTCATCGTCACCGTCCCCGTCCTCACCCCGTCGCTCGCGAGCCACTGGATCGGGCTGGTCACCCCCGTCAAGGCCGGCATCGCCCGCCCGCTCATCGGCAGCCTCGTCCACGACGCCGTCTGCCGCGAGCAGGACCTCCTCGAGCTCGTCGGCCCGCTCCCCGGCGGTCGGACCGGGTACACCGACGCCCTCAAGGCCGCCATGGAGGGCTACGACCCGCTGCGCTGGCGCCGTTCGCTCCAGGTCGCCGGTCTGGCCACTGCGGCGACCGCGGTCGTCGGGAGCCTCGCGACCGACCCCGGGTCGCGGTGGTACCGCCGTCTCGACACCCCCGGCTGGCAGCCGCCGGCCATCGCCTTCCCCGTCGTGTGGACGGCGCTGTACACCGGCATCGCGCTGAGCAGCGCGGCGACGCTCGCCGAGACCGAGGACGACCCCAAGGCGGCGAAGGGGTACGCGGCCACCCTCGCGGCGAACCTCGCCCTCAACGCGGGGTGGAGCGCGCTCTTCTTCAAGTGGCACCGTCCCGGTCTTGCGGCGATCGACTCCGCGGCGCTGGCGGCGACCGCCGCCGAGCTCACCCGCCGGGCCCGCCCCCACGGGCGGCTGCGCACCGCCGCGCTCGGCACGTACACGGGCTGGTGCACCTTCGCCACCGCCCTCACCGTCGCGATCTGGCGCCGCAACCGCCGCTGACCGCCACTCCCCCTCCGCCGGGCTGCCGCCCCTTCGCCCTCGCCTGCCGACCCGGCTACCACGCCGTACTGGTGGTGATCACGACCACTACGGCGTGGTAGCCGGCGTCAGGTAGGGTCGGGTCAGCGCATGGGCTCGCTGCGCACCGCGTCGGGAGCCGGTGCCGTCCCGGGCACGAGACGGGGCACGGGGACCCGGCGGGGGTCGAAGGCGGGGCGCGACCCCGCGCGGGCCGGCCGCTCCCCCGTCGGGCGCACGAGCAGCCACGCGCGGTCCCAGCCACCCAGGCCCAGCCGGGCCTCGACGACCTCGGTGACGGTCACCTGGCGCACGTGCCCGGACGCCGGCTCGTAGACGTCGACGACGTCGTCGAGCTGACCGGGCAGCACGAGCGTCACGTGGCGCGGCAGCACGTCCGAGCCGACGTAGAGCAGCGCGGGCTCGCCCTCGTCGACGACCCGGTGCAGGCGCTCGAAGGCCGCCCGCAGCCCGTCCTCGCCGAGCGGCCGCAGGACGTCGACCTCGTACCGGGTGCCGACCCGGCTCGCGCCGGCCTCGAGCTCGGCCCGCGCGCCCCACGGCGGGGTGCCGAGCGCACGCGGCCACGGCGGGCGCAGCCCGGCGCGCGAGACCTTGAGCCCGTTGGTGCGGCGGTGCACGGTGCGCTCGTAGCTCGCGAAGCGCTCGACGGGGGTCGAGCCCTCGGCCCCGAGGACCGGCAGCCCGCTGCCCGTCGTCACCCACCGGGCGAAGGGGTCGTCGACGAGCATCCGCGCGACCGTGAGGCAGGCGGCGCCGCACGTCACCGGGGACTGCTGGGTCGGGCCGGTGTCACCGGCCCGCAGGAGGTACGCGCTCACGCCTCCATCCAACCGCGAGAGCGGGGCGCACGCCACACCTCTGGGCGGGGCTCGCACCTCCGGGCGAGCGATGCCGGCTAGAGCAGGACGCCGGGGTTGAGCAGACCGAGCGGGTCGAGGGCGTCCTTGACTCGCCGGCTCGCGGTCATGACCTCCGGGCCGAGCTGCGTCGGCAGGGCGTCGCGCTTGAGCCGGCCGATGCCGTGCTCGCCGGTGATCGTGCCGCCGATCTCGACGGCCGCGGCCATGACCTCGACGAAGGCGGCCTGCGCCTTGGCCTCGCCGTCCGGGTCGTCGGTGTCGACGACGATGATCGGGTGGGTGTTGCCGTCGCCGGCGTGGGCGATGACGGGGATGGCGACCCCGTGCCGGGCGGCGACCGCCTCGATGCGCGCGAGGAGGTCGGGCAGCAGCGGCACCGCCGCGCCGACGTCCTCGAGCAGCACCCGGCCGCGCTGCTCGAGCGCGGGCAGCGCGAGACGGCGGGCCTGGATGAAGAGCTCGCCCTCGTCGACGTCGTCGGTGGAGAAGACCTCGAGGGCCCCGGCCGCCTCGAACGCGCGCTCGACGAGCTCGACCTCGGCGGCCCGGGCGGCGCCCGGTGCGTCGGACTGGGCGAGGAGCAGGGCCCCGGCGTCACGGTCCAGACCCATCGGGGCGTAGTCCTCGACGGCGTTGATCGCGGCCTGGTCGAGCAGCTCGAGCATCGAGGGCTGCACGTCACGACCGACCCGCACGACGGCGTCGGCGGCCGCCGCGACGGTCGGGAAGGTCGCGACGAGGGTGGCGGCCGGCCGCTGGGCCGGCACGAGGCGCAGGGTGGCCGAGGTGATGATGCCCAGGGTCCCCTCGCTGCCGACGAAGAGCGGCATGAGCGACAGGCCGGCGACGTCCTTGACGTGACGCCCGCCCAGACGCAGCACCGTGCCGTCGGCGAGGACGACCTCGAGCCCGAGGACGTAGTCGGCGGTGACGCCGTACTTGACGCAGCACAGACCCCCGGCGTTCGTCGCGAGGTTGCCCCCGATGGAGCAGATCTGGACCGAGCTGGGGTCGGGCGGGTACCACAGGCCGTGCTCCGCCACGGCGGCCTTGACCTCGGCGTTGAGCAGACCGGGCTGGACGACGACGGTGCGGCTCGCCGGGTCGACCTCGACGGCGCGCATGCGCTCGGTCGACAGGGTGATCGCCCCGGACTGCCCAGACGCGCCACCCGACAGCCCCGTCCCCGCACCTCGCGGGACGACGGCGATGCGGTGCTCGGTGGCCCACCGCATCGTCGTCACGACGTGGTCGGTGGACTCCGCCCGCACGCACGCCAGGGGCAGCTGCGCGGTCGGGTCGTTCGCCCCGTCGTGGCGGTACTTCTCGAGCGTCTCCGCACGGGTGGCCACGACCCCCTCGGGCAGCGCGGCGACGAGCCGTTCGAGGGTCTCGGGCGAGAGGGCGCTCACGTCGACCTGCTCAGGCCGAGCGCTTCTGCTTCGGCTTGCGCTTGGTCTCCTGCTCGTGGCGCACGATGGTCGGCAGCACGTTGTCGAGGACGACCTCGCGGGTGACGACGACCTGCTTGATGCCCTCGTCGCTCGGGACGTCGAACATCACCGGCAGGAGGACCTCCTCCATGATCGCGCGCAGACCGCGCGCGCCGGTGCCGCGGGCGAGCGCCTGGTCGGCGATGGCCTCGACGGCGTCGTCGGTGAACTCGAGCTCGACGTCGTCGAGCGCGAACATCTTGCGGTACTGCTTGACGAGGGCGTTGCGCGGCTCGGTGAGGATCTTCGTCAGCGCGTCCTGGTCGAGCGGCGAGACCGTCGTGATGACCGGCAGACGACCGATGAACTCGGGGATGAGCCCGAACTTCATGAGGTCCTCGGGCATGACGTCGACGATGGAGTCGGCGAGGTCGGTCGGCGTGTGCAGCTCGGAGCCGAAGCCCAGACCCTTCTTGCCGCTGCGCGACTCGATGAGCTTCTCCAGCCCGGCGAAGGCCCCGCCGACGATGAAGAGGACGTTCGTCGTGTCGATCTGGATGAACTCCTGGTGCGGGTGCTTGCGCCCGCCCTGCGGCGGCACCGAGGCCGTCGTCCCCTCGAGGATCTTCAGCAGGGCCTGCTGCACCCCTTCGCCCGAGACGTCACGGGTGATCGAGGGGTTCTCGCTCTTGCGGGCGATCTTGTCGACCTCGTCGATGTAGATGATCCCCTGCTCGGCCTTCTTGACGTCGTAGTCCGCGGCCTGGATGAGCTTGAGCAGGATGTTCTCGACGTCCTCGCCGACGTAGCCGGCCTCGGTGAGCGCCGTCGCGTCGGCGATGGCGAAGGGGACGTCGAGCATCTTCGCGAGGGTCTGGGCGAGGTAGGTCTTGCCGCAGCCGGTGGGACCGATGAGCAGGATGTTGGACTTGGCGATGTCCACGTGCTCCTCGTCGCGCTTGCCGGCGGTGCTCGCGGCCTCCTGGGCCTGGACCCGCTTGTAGTGGTTGTAGACGGCGACGGCGAGCGACTTCTTCGCGCCCTCCTGGCCGATGATGAACTTCTGCAGGAAGTCGAAGATCTCACGCGGCTTGGGCAGCTCGTCGAAGCCGAGGTTGCTACCCTCGGACAGCTCTTCCTCGATGATCTCGTTGCACAGGTCGATGCACTCGTCGCAGATGTACACCCCGGGACCCGCGATGAGCTTTTTGACCTGCTTCTGGGACTTGCCGCAGAAGGAGCACTTGAGGAGGTCTCCGCTCTCTCCGACTCGTGCCACGTCCAGATCCTCTCGCTCGCCCGGTGCTGCCGGTCGCCACCGGCCGACGTGCCCGACGGTACCCGTCGGCTCGTCGCTGTCCTGCTATTGGACACCGCGTGTGGGGGGCGCGTCGCGCCTGTCCGCTGTCAGCGCAACGCGGTGAGGACGACCGATCCGGTGACCGCGAGGACGAGCGAAGGGGTGGCCCGCCGGGTCCCGCTGCACGCCCCGATGGTGACCGGCCCGGTCGGGCTCTGCGTGGCCAGGAGCAGGTAGCTCTCCCCCGTCGTCAGGCGCGGACGGCCGTAGCCGGGCGCACCGATCGCGGAGCGCACCGTCGCGACGGCGCTCAGGTCGCCCCGCAGCCCCTGGTCGACGGACACCCGGTAGAAGACATCTTCTGACGGGTCCGACGGCAGCGCGACGTCGGTCACCGTGACGAAGGCGACGACGTCGGAGTGCCTGAGCTGGGTCTGCAACCCCGGGCACGAGGTCGCTGCTGCCCTGGCAGGGCTCGCGCCGGCACCGACGCCGACGAGCGCGGCGGCCAGCGACGCGAGGAGGAGCCTCATCCCCCTTCGACGTCCCGACGATCCCCCCGGTTCCCTCCCCCGGGCACGCCGACGGCCGCCGTCCCCGCGGGGGCGGCGGCCGTCGGCGGCGGTCCTGCTCAGTCCTCGAGCGAGGCCTTGCGCGGGGTGAGCACGAGGTCGATGAGCCCGTAGTCCTTGGCCTCGGCGGCCGAGAGGATCTTGTCGCGCTCGATGTCCTCGCGGACCTGCTCGGGGGTCTTGCCCGAGTGCTTGGCCCAGGTCTCCTCGAGCCACTCGCGCATGCGCAGCACCTCGTTGGCCTGGATCTCCAGGTCGGAGGCCTGACCGCCCGCGCCACCGGCGAGCGCCGGCTGGTGGATGAGGATGCGCGAGTTCGGCAGGGCGAAGCGCTTGCCCGGGGCGCCGGCGGCGAGGAGCACCGCGGCGGCCGAGGCGGCCTGGCCGATGACGAAGGTCTGGATGTCAGGACGGATGTACTGCATCGTGTCGTAGATCGCCGTCATGGCGGTGAAGGAGCCGCCCGGGCTGTTGATGTACATGAGGATGTCGCGCTCGGGCTCCATCGACTCGAGCACCAGCAGCTGGGCGATGATGTCGTCCGCGCTTGCGTCGTCCACCTGCACGCCGAGGAAGATGATGCGGTCCTCGAAGAGCTTGGTGTACGGGTCCATCCGCTTCATGCCGTAGGAGGTGCGCTCCTCGAAGTTCGGCAGGATGTAGCGGCTCGACGGGCCGGGGCGCATCGGGGCGTCACCGGGCATGGACGTGCGGGCCTGGGGGTCGAAGTACATGTGTCTCTCTCCTGGTCTCTCGCGCGCTCAGTCGGTGACCGGGTTGTCGCTGCGCGGCCCGGCCTGCGCCGCGCTCTCGAAGACGTGGTCGATGAAGCCGTACTCCTTGGCCTCCTCGGCGGAGAACCACCGGTCGCGGTCGGAGTCCTTCTCGATGCGCTCGAGGTCCTGGCCCGTGTGCTGGGCAATGAGCTCGGCCATCTGCTTCTTGACGAAGAGCATCTGCTCGGCCTGGATCTTGATGTCGGACGCGGTGCCGCCGATGCCGCCCGAGGGCTGGTGCATCATGACCCGCGCGTGGGGGGTCGCGTAGCGCTTGCCCGGGGTGCCGGCCGACAGGAGGAACTGGCCCATCGACGCTGCCAGGCCCATGGCCACGGTCGCGACGTCGTTGGGGATCCACTTCATCGTGTCGAAGATGGCCATGCCGGCGGAGATCGAGCCGCCGGGGCTGTTGATGTACAGCCAGATGTCCTTCTCCGGGTCCTCCGCCGCGAGGAGCAGCATCTGGGCCGCGATGGCGTTCGCGTTGTCGTCGCGCACGTCCGACCCGAGGAAGATGATCCGCTCCTTGAGGAGCCGCTGGTAGATGTGGTCGTCGAGTCCGAGGCCGCCCTGGGGGCCTGCCGCGACGATCTCGCTGGGGTTGCTCACGCTCGCTCGCTCTCGTGTCGTGATGGCGTTGTCAGTGACCCTAACGCCGAAGGGTCGGGCGCTACTCCCGACCCATCTACGTGTTCGCCGTGGGCGCAACCGGGCACGAAGGGGGAGCCGCGCGGCTGCTCAGAGCACGAGGTTGAGCAGCACCGTGAGCAGGACCGACAGGAGCAGGGAGACGACGATCATCGTCAGGCATCCCGCGGCGCCCCCGAGGGGGCGGACCTGGACGCGTCGGCGAGGGGGCTGGGTCATCACCTCACGCTAACGGGGTCAGAGGGGGCTCGACCGCGTCAGCTGTCGTCGTCCTCGTCGTCCTCGCCGTCGTCGCCGCCGTCGTCGTCGCCGTCGTCCTGGCCGTCGCCGTCGTCCTGACCGTCGCCGCCGTCCTCCTCGGTCTGGCTCGACCCGGGCTCGTCCTCTCCCCCGAGCGGCAGCACGCAGGCGGAGAGCCCGAGCGGCAGGGCGGCGGCGAGCAGGACGGCGGTGAGGGTGCGGCGCATGCACCAATCCTGGACGACGTGGATGAGACGGCGATGAGAGAGCGGCCCGCCGGGGCGGGCCGCCCTGCCTCAGGAGCGCACGAGCAGCGCGAGCGCCGCGTGGGCCTCGAGCTCGACGTGGAAGCCGTGCAGCTGGTCGACCTCGCCGAAGGCCGACCCGTCGCCCATGTCCATGAGCCGGGCGCCGGGCGCGAGGTGCTCGCTGATGACCGTGCCGGAGATCGGCTCGGCGGCGAAGTTGAGCACCGTCACCTGCATCTGGCCCTCGATGCTCTCGTAGTCGTGGACCATGACGAGCATCGCCGGGTGCGCGACGTCGGGCACGTCGACCTGGCTCGTCGTCGCGATCTGGAAGTACCCGCGCAGGTGCAGGATCTGCTTGAGCCGGTAGACGAAGGACGTCTCGTCCTCGAGCTGCTCGGGCAGGGTGCCGTAGAGCGATCGGGCCCGCGGCATGCCGGACATCGAGCGCTGGGCGGAGGGGTCGACGCCGAGCAGGTCGTAGGCACCGCGGTGGATCCAGCGGGTGTCTCCCCCGTCGAGCAGCGGCGCGACGTCCGGGTGGTCGGCCGGCAGCGGCAGCGCACCGGTGAGGTCCCACCCGGAGAGGGCGAAGACGCCCGGCTGGAGCGCGTTGTAGCTCGCGAGGAGCAGGTGCGCCTGCCGGATCCGGGCGACCTCCTCCTCGCCGATCGCGTCCAGGTCGGTGATGCCGAGCGACCCGGCGATGATCGACGCCGTCGTCGAGGCGATGCCGTTGGTCGTGAAGACCTGGTTGTACGGCGCGGCCGCGCCGGTGAGGCGCTCGGTGAGCTCGCCACGGATCGTCTCGGCGAGCACCTCGCCGCTCACCTGCTCGCCGCGGAAGGTGAACTCCTCCTCGCGGTGCTCGCTGGCGAAGTGGACGAGCTCGTAGGTCATCTCGTCGTGGTTCTGCAGCGCGTGGACGAGCCCGACCGCGTGGACGCCGCGAGCCATCGCCTCGCGCATCGTCAGCCGGAGGAACTCCGTGTCGGCCGTCGCGAGCGCGTGCTGGTAGGCGGGCCGGTTGACGAAGTCGTAGGACAGGTCGGCCCCGGCCTCGGAGGTCGTCGCGATGTCGTCGATCGAGAGGTTGAGCTCCTGGAAGGTGAAGCCGCCGATCTTGCGCACCATCGACCCGATGAGCTGGTTGGCCGCCTCCGACAGGGGGTGGCCCTCGGACCACGCGGGCGAACCCTCGGCGGACTTCTCGACCCCGAGGAAGCCGTTGGCGTCAAGCCGCAGGCCCCCGGACCCGAGGTCGCCGAGGCTGTGCAGGGCGTCGCCGATGACCATGCGCATGCCGGCGAAGGTGGGGTCGAGCCAGTTGATCGAGGGCTGGCCCTCCTTGAAGTAGTGCAGGTAGACCCAGCGCCGCCGGATGCCGTCGGGACCGGTGACGACGGAGGTCGCGCTCCAGTTCGTGTCCTTGGCCCCGGGCACGTGGAAGATCACGCGCTGGAGCCTGCCGACGATGTAGCCCGCCTCGGACAGCGCGGCCTCGGCCTCCTCGTCGAGGTTGACCGAGTCGCGCCCCTCGGGCACGTCGGGCAGCAGGTGCCAGTCCTCCTCGGGCACGAGGACCATGTGGTAGATCCCGGGGTAGTCGTCGACCCCGAGCTCGGCGAGACGGAAGTCGGCACCCTTGCCGGTGTGCCCGGGCACGATGTCGTCGATGACCGTGCCGTCGTGCGTGGCGGCGGTGACGCACATCTCGCGGAACTCGTCCTCGGTGCCGAAGGCGGTGTCGATGTGGGTCGAGATGCGGTCGAAGTGCCCGTCGATGCTCGGCGTGGGGCTCCACCCGGAGATGCCACCGGCCTGCTTGACCGGGCCCGTGTGCAGGCCGTGGATGCCGATGTCGGCGAAGGTGCGCCACAGCTCGTCGTCGCCGAGCGCGGCGAGGAAGGAGCGCCCGGGCGGGGTGATCATCGAGATCGGGTAGGCGGTGAACCACACCGACGCGGTCTGGACCGCGAGGCGCGGGTCCGGGGTGGCGTAGGGGTTCTGCCACATCGAGCCCACGGCCGAGAACTGCCGGGCGATCGCCTTCGCGTCGGCGAGCATCGACTGGTCGCGCAGCCACCCGACGTAGACGGGGTTGTCGCCGAGCGGCTCGCCGGAGCGCAGCTCGGCCGGCGAGGGCGCTCCCTGGGGCCGCAGCCGGCCCCGCGGACGAAGGGCGCGGGGTCGGGCGGGGTAGAAGACCTGGGCGAAGTTCGGCTCGTGAGGGTCCTGCTCGAGCAGGTCGGACTCCACGGCGGCCTCGAGGAGCTCGTCGTCAGGGGAGACGTCCGGCGAGATGTCGGTCATGACGCACAACCCTAGGGTCCGACCCGCCCTGATCGCACACCGCGCTGCGCCTAGAGCCAGCCGTTGTCCTGGGCGACCCTCGCCGCCTCCATCCGGGTCGTCGTGCCCGTCTTGCCGATGGCCGAGGACAGGTGGTTGCGCACCGTGCCCGGCGAGAGGTAGACCTGCGCGGCGATGCTCGCGACCGGGGCGCCCGTGAGCGCCTCGCGCAGGACCTCCCGCTCGCGCGGGGAGAGGGGGTTCACCCCTTCGTAGAGCGACTCCGCGGCGAGCGTCGGGTCGATGACGCGCAGACCCGAGCGCACCCGGCGCACCGCCTCGGCGAGCTCGCTCGCCGGGGTGTCCTTGACGACGAAGCCCCGCGCACCGGCCTCGAGGGCCCGGCGCACGTAGCCGGCCCGCCCGAAGGTCGTGACGACGAGCGCCCGGCACGACGGCTCCTCGCGAGAGAGCTGCTCGGCGACGTCGATGCCCGACATGCCGGGCATCTCGATGTCGAGCAGGGCGACCTCGGCCCCGGTGCGCCGCACCGCGGCGAGGACCTCGTCGCCGCGGCCGACCTCGCCGACGACGTCGATGTCGCGCTCGAGACCGAGCAGAGCCGCGAGGGCGCCCCGCACGAGGGCCTGGTCGTCGGCCAGCAGCACCTTGATGCTCACAACGTCACCTCCACGCGCGTGCCCGGCTCGGCCGCCTCGACGACGACGCTCCCGCCGGACGGCTCGACCCGCTCTCGAAGTCCCCGCAGACCGTTGCCCTCGCGCCCCGAGCGCGGCCCCCGCCCGTCGTCGACGACGACGAGGCGGTCCTCGCCCAGGGTGACGACGCACCCGGTGGCGCCGCTGTGGCGCACGACGTTCGTCGCGAGCTCGCGCAGCGCCCAGGCGATGGTGATCCGGTGCCGCGGGTCGACCTCGGCCGGGTCGCCGTCGACGACGAGCGAGATGCCCGCGTCGGCCATCGCGCCGCGCGCCGAGTCGATCTCGTCGGCGAGCCGGGCGACGCGCAGCCCCGCCACCGTGGCCCGGATCTCGGCGAGCGACTGGCGGGCGATGGAGCGCAGCTCGGCGAGCTCGGCCTTGGCCCGCTCCGGGTCGACGTCGACGAGACGCTCGGCGAGCTCGGCCTTGACAGTGACGACGGTCAGCGAGTGGCCGAGGACGTCGTGCACGTCGCGGGCGACCCGCTCGCGCTCCTGGCTGATCGACAGGCGCTGCTCCGAGGCACGCCGCCGCGAGGAGCTGCGGTCGAGGCCGCCGACGAGGATGAGCGTCAGCGTGACCATCGGGTAGACGAGGTAGACGAAGGCGAGCTGCTCGATGCCCACCTGCGACACGACGACCGAGGCGATGCCGAGGGCCAGCGCGAGCGCGGCGAGGGCCTGCCAGGGCCGCAGGGCGATGCCGGCGAGGGCGAGGACGAAGGGGACGAGCCCGAGGGCCGCGATGCCGGCGGTGGGGATGGTCGCGAGGGTGAGGGCGACGAGGACCGCGAGGTAGGTCCACACGCTCCAGCTCGTGCCGTCGGGCCGGTCCTCCGCCCGCATCGCGTGGATGTAGACGACGCTGAAGGCGAGGACGACGAGGATCCCCAGCGCGCGCCACGGCCACGGGGCGTCGTCCTGCACGATGGAGACGACCGGGAAGACGATGAAGACGAGCCAGACCGCGCCGAGCAGCCAGCCGAAGCGGGCCCAGGGGTCGCGCTCGACCTCCTCCCCCACCACCACGTCGCCGCGTCGTCGCTCCATGGGCCGCAGGCTATCGCCGGGGGTCACTGACGGCCGCGGCTGCGGCGCACGAGCAGGGTGGCGACGACGGCGAAGATGGCGCCCCAGACGACCAGGTTGGTCACCGGCACCCACAGCGGCTCCTGCACCATCGCCGCACCGTCCTGCGTGCTCACGAGCCAGCCCTCGGTGATCGGGTAGCGCGCCAGCGAGATGTACCCGTAGAGCGGGGTGAAGCGAGCGATCTCGAGCAGCGTGCCCGACAGGGGGGTGAAGACGTTGCCGAGGAAGGCGAAGATGACGAGCGTGCCCGAGGCCGCGCCGACGGCGCTCTCGGAGCGGAAGGCGAGCCCGACGCACAGCCCGTAGAGGGCGAAGACCCCCGCGCCGCCGAGGACGACGAGCGCCGAGAGGACCCACGCCTGCACGGTGCCCTCGGCGCCGGTGAGCGCCCCGATGAGGTAGATGAGACCGATCGGCACGCACGCGACGGTGAGCGCGGTGACCGCCTTGCTGAGGACGAAGGAGGCGTCGCGCATCGGGGTGAGGCCGAGCTGACGGCCCCAGCCCTGCATCTTCTCGACCGCCGCCCCGCCGCCGATGGAGGTCGTGGCGGTCACGGCGCCGTACGCGGCCATCGAGACCATGATGTAGAGACCGACGTTGCCGTTGCCGGCCGACTCGTCCTTGAAGGACTGGGTCGCGCCGAAGATGACGAAGAGGAAGGCCGGCAGCGCGGCGGTGAAGAAGAGCCCGACCGGGTCGCGCACGATCCGTCGCAGCTCCATGCCCGTGTACGTGGGGTTGATGCTCATGCCCGGCTCCCGCTGGTCTCGTGCTCGGTGGTCTCGTCGGTGGTGCGGTGGGGGTCGTCGGCCCCCTGCCCGGTGAGGGCGAGGAAGGCCTCGTCGAGCGAGCCCGTCGTGATCTCGAGGTTGGACCCGCCGAGGTCGAGCAGGGTGCGGGCCAGCGCGTCGGAGTCGGCGGCGAGCACCCGCACCCGTGGCCCCTGCCGCTCGAGCGAGTGCACCCCCGCAGCGGCCTCGAGCCGTGCGTCGAGCTCGGGGGCGAGGTCGGCGCTCACGATGCGCCCGGTCGCCCGGGCGCGGATGGCCTCGGTCGTTCCGTCGGCGACGACGACGCCACCGGACATGAGGACGATGCGGTCGGCGAAGGTGTTGGCCTCCTCGAGGTAGTGCGTCGCGAAGATGATCGTGCGGCCCTGCGCGGCCTCGGCGTGCATCGCCGCCCAGAAGTCGCGCCGGGCGCCGACGTCCATGCCCGCCGTGGGCTCGTCGAGGACGAGCAGGTCGGGGTCGGGCAGGAGCGCGAGGGCGAAGCGCAGCCGCTGCTGCTCGCCGCCAGAGCACTTGCTCACGCGGCGACGGGCCAGCGCGGTGATCCCGGCCCGCTCCATGACCTCGGCGACCGGCTGCGGCGAGGCGAAGGTCGAGGCGATGACCTCGACGGTCTCCTCGACCGTGAGGTCGCGGAGCAGGCCGCCGGTCTGGAGCACCGCCGAGACCCGGCCGGCGTCGACGGCGGCGCGCGGCGCGGTGCCGAAGACCTCGACCGTGCCCGTCGAGGGCTCGGTGAGGCCGAGCACCATGTCGAGGGTCGTCGTCTTGCCGGCGCCGTTCGGCCCGAGCATCGCGACGACCTCGCCGTGCCCGACCTCGAGGTCGACGCCGCGCACGGCCTCGACCCGCTGCCGGGCGACGATGAAGTGCTTCGTCACCTCTCGCAGCCGCAGCGCCGGGGGCGCCCCCTGCTCAGATCGCGTGTCCTGGTCCATGCCCCCACCCTGCCGCGGCGGGAGGAGGGGGCGCTGCCCCCTTCGTCATCGGGGCCGCATGACACCTGTCACGCGCTGCGCGCGGGCTGAGCGGCGCGGGCGTCGTCGGGCTCGACGACGGCGGGCAGGGTGACGAGGGCGAGGAGGATCATCACGGCGACGAGCAGCAGCGCGCGCAGGATGCCGACGTGGTCGCCGAGCAGGCCGAGCACCGGCGGGCCGGCGATGAAGGCCGCGTAGCCGATCGTCGCGACGACCGACATCCGCGCGGCGGCGCGGCGCGGGTCGTCGGCCGCGGCGCTCATGCCGACGGGGAAACCCAGGCTCACGCCGAAGCCCCACAGCAGCGTGCCGACGTAGGCCGTCGCGGGCGGGGTGAGCACGACGAGCAGCGAGCCGACCGCGGCGACGACGAGCATCGGCAGCAGCACCCGCCGGCGGCCGTAGACGTCGAGGAGGCGGGTGCCGAGCACCCGTCCGAGGGTCATCGCGCCGAGGAAGCACGCGAAGGCGACGACGCCGGCCCACGTGGGCACGCCGTGCCCGTCGACGAAGGCGACGGCGATCCAGTCGTTGGCCGTGCCCTCGGTGAAGGCGGCGACGAGGACGAAGACGCCGATGAGCGCCGTGCGCGGCTCGGGCCACGCCGAGCGGGTGACGCCGGTCGTGCCCGGCTCGTCGGGCAGCCGCGGGTCGGCGAGGAAGTGGCGCTGGGTGCGCAGCGCGAGCGTGGCGGCCAGCGCGACGACGACGACGAAGTGCACGAGCAACGAGACGTCGAGGGCGACGAGACCGGCGCCGACGAGGGCCGCGAGGACGGTGCCGCCGCTGAAGAACGCGTGGTACAGCGGCATCGTCGAGCGGCCGAGCGCCCGCTCGACGGTCGCGCCCTGGAGGTTCATCGACACGTCCCACAGGCTCACGCCCGCCGAGGTGACGAAGAGGCCGGCGGAGATGAGCGGTCGGGAGCCCGCGACCTGGGCGCCGAGACCGACGCCGAGGATCCCGACGGAGGCGAGGACCGCGCCGACGACGACGGCCCGGCCCGTCCCGACGCGCTCGGCGAGACGACCGGCGACCGGCAGCGCGAGCAGGGAGCCGACGCTGCCCGCGAGCAGGGTGATGCCGAGCTCGCCGCTCGTCAGGCCGAGCATCGACTTGATGTCCGGCAGCCGGCTCGCCCAGGTCGCGAAGACGACCCCGGCGAGGGCGAAGACGAGCAGGAGCGCGCGGTGGGCACGCTCCTGGGGCACGGCGGACGTGCGGGCGGCGGTGGTCACGCCGGGCTCCTTCTGCGGTGGTGTGGCAGCGACGAAGGGGGGACCCGACCGCGTGGTCGGCTCCCCCCTTCGTCGTGAGGTGCGGTGGATCAGGCCTTGGGGGCGTCCTGCTCCTGCGTGGCCTCGGCCTCGGGGGCCTCGGTCTCGGTCGACGCGCTGTCGTCCTCGGTCACCTCGGGGGCCTGCGACTCGACCGACTCGTCGCTCTCGCCCTCGGCGTCCGGGACGAGCTCGTCGAGGTCGATCGCGTTGCCGTCGGTGTCGGTGATGCTCGCCTTGTCGAGGACCGCGGCGAGGGCCTTGCGACGGCCGACCTCGCCGACCATCGCCTGCACCTGACCCTGCTGGTCGATGAGCTGGGCGAACTGGTTGGGGTCCATGCCGTACTGCTGGGCCTGCATGACGAGGTACTCGACGAGCTCGGGCTGGCCGACCTCGACCTGCTCGGCCTCGACGATCGCGTCGAGGAGGAACTGCGAGGTGAGCGCCTTGCGGGTCGACTCGTCGACCTCGGCACGGTGCTCGTCGTCCTCGAGGCGACCCTCCTGCTCGAGGTGCTGGTGCACCTCGCCCTCGACGATGCTCTCCGGGAGATCGATCTGGACCTGCTCGAGGAGGGTCTCGAGGACCTTGTCGCGGGCCTGGATGCCCTGCTCGAACTTCTTGGCCTGCTCGGCCTGCTTCGCGACGTCGGCGCGCAGCTCCTCGGCCGTGTCGAACTCGCTGGCCATCTGGGCGAAGTCGTCGTCGACCTCGGGCAGCTCGCGGACCTTGACGGACTGGACCGTCACGGTGCACGAGGCGTCCTGACCGGCCTGGTCGCCACCGGCGAGCGGCGAGGTGAAGTCGGCGCTCTCGCCCTTGCTCAGACCGACGAGCGCGGCGTCCATGCCCTCGAGCATCGTGCCGGAGCCGACCTCGTAGGAGATGCCCTCGACGGCGTCGATCTCCTGGCCGTCGATCTCGGCGCGCAGGTCGATGGAGACGAAGTCGCCGTCCTCGACGGCGCGGTCGACACCGGTGAGGGTGCCGAAGCGCTCGCGCAGCTCGGTCATGCGGGCCTCGACGTCCTCGTCGCTCACGGTGACGGGGTCGACGGTGACGGCCAGGCCGTCGTAGTCGGGGAGGGTGACCTCGGGGCGGACGTCGACCTCGACGGTGAACTCGAGCTGCTCGCCGTCCTCGAGGGGCAGCGAGGTGATCTCGACCTCGGGCTGGCCCAGCGGCTTGAGCTCCTCGGCCTCGACGGCCTGGCCGAAGAACTCCGGCAGAGCCTCGTTGACGGCCTCCTGGAGGACGGCGGCCTTGCCGACGCGCTGCTCGATGATGCGGCTCGGGACCTTGCCCGCGCGGAAGCCCGGGACCTGGATCTGGGAGCCGATGGTCTTCAGGGCGGCGTCGACGTGCGGCGCGAGCTCCTCGCTGGTGACCTCGACGGTCATCTTCACCCGGGTCGGGTTGAGCTTCTCGACGGCACTCTTCACTGCAGGCACTCCAAAGGATCTCTGGCGGGTGGTCAACGGTTGACGCCCACGAGCCGTCTCCGACCCCGCAGGGGCCGGTCCCGGCTGCTCCTGACATGGACGCAGACGTAGGTCGTCACACTACCGTCACACCGGCCGCACGACCCAAACGAGCCCGCCGGGCCCTAGGGTGCCAGCCATGTCGCAGCCACCGGCCACGTCCGCCACCGCCCTGCAGCCCGTGAAGATCGTCGTCGCCGCGATGTGCGGCGGCCTCGTCCTCGTCAGCCTCGTCGGGCTGGTGAGCGCCGGCACGGACGGCGGCGCCGACCCGCTGTGGCTGGCCGTCTTCGCCGTCGTCGCCCTCGCCGGGGTCGGCGCCGCGACGACCGTCGGCTTCCGGGTCCCGCCGGTCGACCCGGCCGACCGCGACCCCGGTCGCACCGCGGTCGCCGCTCTCCAGTCCTCGACGATCGTGCGCTGCGCGCTCGTCGAGGCGCCCGGGATCGTCGCCGTGATGCTCGCCTTCGTCAGCGGGTGGGGCCTGCTCGCCCTGCTCGGGCTGGTCATGGTCCCCGTCATGCTGTGGCTCGCCTGGCCCACCCGCTCCAACGTCGCCAAGGTGCAGCGGGCGCTCGAGGCGAAGGGGGCCCGCACGGGCCTGACCGAGCGCCTCTTCGGCGCCGGCACCGGTGGCCCGATGCTCCCGACCTGAGCGGTCTCGCGGCGGGCGTCGATGGTCGAGGTGCGAGGGCCCGCCAGGGCCTGAGCTTCGAGACCACCGGACGCACGGCGGGTCTGGTTACGTCGATGGTCGAGGTGCGAGGGCCCGCCAGGGCCTGAGCCTCGAGACCACCGGACGCACGGCGGGTCGGGGTAGCCGATGGTCGAGGTGCGAGGGCCCGCCAGGGCCTGAGCCTCGAGACCACCGGACGCACGGCGGGTCGGGTTACGTCGATGGTCGAGGTGCGAGGGCCCGCCAGGGCCTGAGCCTCGAGACCACCGGACGCACGGCGGGTCGGGGTAGCCGGATTCGAACCGGCGGCCTTCCGCTCCCAAAGCGGACGCGCTACCAAGCTGCGCCATACCCCGTCACCCGGGAGCCGATTCGGTCGGCGTCCGAGCGCGCATTAGGCTAACCCGTGCTCCTCGCGCAGCAGCGCCCGCACCTCGCGGGCAGGCCGCGAGAGGTGTGCGGGCGTAGCTCAATGGTAGAGCCCCAGTCTTCCAAACTGGCTACGCGGGTTCGATTCCCGTCGCCCGCTCCCCCGTCCGTCCGCGGACGCGACGAGACCCCCGCACCGACCTGGTGCGGGGGTCTCGTCGTCCCGGCTCGCTCAGATGAAGTCGGCGGGGTCGTACTCGGAGATCGGGATGATCCGCACGCGCGGCAGCGCCGAGGTGAAGGCGCCGATCTCGTACTCGAGGTCGACGACCTCGAGGCCGGGCACCTGCCGCAGCCCGGTGGAGATGAACTCGGTGAAGCCGGCGACGGCGAGGCGGCGGTCCTCGTCGCGCGAGAGCGCGGTCATCTGCGGGGTGAAGTCGCCGTCGTGGCTGACGAGCATGACGTCGGCGGCCCGGTCGAGCAGCGCGTCCGCGGTGCGCTGGATGGCGATGTCGACGACCTTGCCCGGGCCGCTCAGCGGGACCGGGGTGTAGCCCATGGCGAGCAGCGCCTGGACGAATGACATCGGCAGGTCCTCGTCGACCGCGAGGAAGAAGAGGGCCTTGACCGGCTGCTGCCAGCGCCGCTCGAGGTGGCCGAGCAGCTTGTTCCAGCGCGGCCGCTCCTCGGGGTGGGGACGTCGGCCGAGGACGGAGGTGCCGAGGGTGGCGTCGATGTTCTCGCCGTCGACGAGGAGATAGCTGGTGCGCTGGGACATGTCGCGACCCTATCCGCGTCCGCGCGGCGTGAGGCGCAGCTCGTGGATGACGCGACCGGCGCGGGTGCCCTTGTCCTCGAAGCCGTCGGTGGGCCGCCAGGACGGCCGTTCCCCCTCGACGACCTCGTACCCGCCGTGCTCGGCGAGCTGCTCGCGCACGTGCTGGGCGTAGAGCTCGTGGTCGGTGGCGACGAGGACGTGGCCGCCGGGCCGCAGCCGTCGCGCGAAGAGGTCGAGGGTGTGCTGCTGGACGAAGCGGCGCTTCGCATGCCGCGCCTTGGGCCACGGGTCGGGGAAGAAGAGGTGGACCGCCTGGAGCGAGCCGTCGGGCACTGCGTCGTGGAGCAGGTCGAGGGCATCACCGCGGTGGACCCGCAGGGTGGTCAGGCCCTCCTCGTCGGCGGCCGCGAGCATCCGGGCGATCCCGGGCACGTGCACCTCGACGGCGAGCACGTCGTGATCGGGGTGCGCGGCGGCGTAGGCGCGGGCCGCGGCGCCGTGGCCCGACCCGATCTCGAGGACGAAGGGGGCGACCCGCCCGTAGATCCGGGCGCGGGCGGCCTCGTCGAGCCGCTGCGACTCGACGCCGTAGCGGGGCATGAGCGCAGCCATCCGCTCGTCGGTGAGCGGCGAGCTGCGCCAGCGGGGGGTGAAGGTGCGCACCCCCGAGGAGGGCCGGCCGTTCGGGGCGGGCGGGCGGTCGTGCGCGGGGCGGCGCAACGGGTCGTCGTGGGGCTGGTCAGGGGTCATCGGACGCCGATCCTACGGCGCGCCCGCCCCGGTCCGGACGGCCCGGTCAGCTGCGCCGGATGAGGATCGCGGCGCGGTCGTCGGCCTCGCCGGCGCGACCCTGGCGCACGAGCTCGGTCGTCAGCCCGCTCAGGCCGGCGCCGACGGAGGCCTCGGCCCGGCCGAGCATCCAGTCGATGCCGTCGGCGACGTCGGCGGTCGGCGACTCGACGACGCCGTCGGTGTAGACGAGCAGCGCGTCACCGGGCTCGAGCACTCCCTCGACGCGGGGGTACACCGCGTCGGGCAGCAGGCCGAGCGCCGGCCCGAGGGCGGCGGTGACGGTCTGCCACTGGCCGGTCGCCGCGACGAACTGGACGGCGGGCGGGTGCCCGGCGTGGGCGAGGTTGAAGCAGCCGTTCTCGAGGTCGACGTCGAGGTGGACCGCGGTCGCATAGCCCTCGTCCCAGTTCGCCCGGGCGAGGTAGCCGTTGGCCGCGGTGAGCACGCCCGCGGGGTCGACCTGCCCGACGAGGCCGGACAGCGCGCCGGAGAGGGCGAGCGAGCGCGTCGCGACCTTCTGCCCGTGGCCGGCGACGTCGACGAGGATCACCTCGAGCCGGCTGTGGTCCTCCTGGAGCACCGCGACGTCGAAGTCACCGGAGAAGGCCTGGTGGTGGGCCGTGGCGAAGGCGCGCTCCGCGTGCCACCCGGCGGGCAGCGGCGGGATCTCGCCGATCGCGAAGAGGCTGTCACGCAGCTCCATGATCATCCGGTCGCCGGTGAAGGCGCCGACCCCGTGCTGGGAGCGCGAGTACGAGGTGGCGAGCAGGGTCCCCATGGTCGCCGCGCAGGCGAAGGGGGCGACGTAGTACGGGCCCCCGGTGCCGAAGGCGACGACCCAGATGATCATCGTCGTCACGGCGACGTAGGTCGCCGCGAGCGCACGGACCGGCAGCACGACACCCGCGAGGAGGATGAGGGGGATGTAGGCGGAGACGGGCAGGTACTGGGGTGCGTAGGGGTTGCCGAGAGTGATCGCGAGCGCCGCCGTGAGGAGGACGACGACGCGCGGCGCTGAGCTCGAGTGCGCCAGCGTGCGCACCAACGATGCCCCCAGCTCGGGCAGCGCGAGGCGCCCGCTCTGGGAGGTGGTGGTCGACATCGCGTGTCCCTTGGTCGTCGGGCCGCCGCTCGGAGGAGCGGTGACGTCTCGACACTAGGTCCCAGCCCTCGTGGGACACGATTCCTTGACCAAGTCTTGAAGAAAAAGACTTCACTGTCCAGGGTTGGACGTTGTATATGGGCCAATCGCCCACCTTCGGGTGGGTCGATCCCCCGGCGTTGCCTAGAGCTCGGGCAGCTCTCGGGTCTGCTCGTAGCGGGTCACCATGTCGATCCGCCGCTGGTGGCGGGGCTCGCCGGTGAAGTCCGTGGAGAGGAAGACGCGCACCATCTCGGTGGCCACCTCGACCGGCTGCATGCGCCCGCCGATGCTGATGACCTGGGCGTCGTTGTGCTCGCGGGCCAGGCGCGCGAGCTCGACGTCGTAGCACAGCGCCGCACGGATGCCGGCCACCTTGTTGGCCGCCATCTGCTCGCCGTTGCCGGACCCCCCGAGGACCACGCCCCGGCTGCCCGGGTCCGCCGCGACCGCCTCGGCGGCGCGCAGCACGAAGACCGGGTAGTCGTCGACGGCGTCGTAGTCGAAGGGGCCGTGGTTGACGACCTCGTGGCCCTCGGACTGGAGGTGGGCGATGAGCTCCTGCTGGAGCTCGTAGGCGGCGTGGTCTCCGCCGATGTGCACGCGCATGGGGTGGTGATGCCTCTCGGGTGGGTGCTGCTGGGTGGTGAGGTCCGGGAGCGGACCGGGTCAGACGTCGAAGATCGGGTCGCGGGTGCGCGAGCGCTTGAGCTCGAAGAACCCGTCGGTGCCCGCGACGGCCACGCAGCCGTCCCACAGCCGGCCGGCGGCCTCCCCCTTCGGGGCGGGGCTGACGACCGGGCCGAAGAAGCTCGAGCCGGCCACGGTGATCGTCGGGGTGCCGACGTCGTCGCCGACGAGCTCGCTCACCGCCTGCTTCTTCGCGCGCAGGACGTCGTCGAGCGACTCGTCCTGTGCGGCCTCGAGGAGCGAGGCCGGCAGCCCGACCTGCTCGAGGGCCTCGGCGGTGATCGCGTCGAAGTCGCTGCGGCCCTGGTGGTGGATGCGCTCGCCGAGGGCGTCGTACAGCGGCTTGGCGACCTCGTCGCCGTGCGCGTCGAGCGCCTTGGCCAGGACACGCGACATGCCGTGGATGCGCTCCTGGAACTCGCGGTAGCCCTCGGGGATGTCGCGGCCCTCGTTGAGCGCCCACAGGCTCATCTGCCGCCAGTGGACGTCGACGTCGCGGACCTGCTCCACCTCCATCATCCAACGGGAGGCCATCCATGCCCACGGGCACGCGGGGTCGAAGTAGAAGTCAACGCTCTCGGTCGCCATGGCGGCATCCTGGCAGAAGCCCGGGCCGGTCCGCCCCGCAGGCCCTGTGTCAGCATGAGGAGGATCACCCGACGGCGCCGTGACCCGGCCGCCGTCCCCAGGACGACACCGATGGAGGCCCCGTGCCCGGCACGAACCTGACCCGCGAGGAGGCCGCGACCCGCGCCGGCCTCGTCCGGGTCGAGAGCTATGACGTCACCCTCGACCTCACCGTGTCCGAGGAGACCTTCGCGACGACGTCGACGATCACCTTCTCGGCCACGACCCCGGGCGCCGAGACCTTCGTCGACTTCATCGGCGAGTCGGTCGACGCGGTGACCCTCAACGGCACGACCCTCTCCCCCGGCGAGCTGTACGCCGACTCCCGCCTGCGCGTGCCCGGCCTGGCCGAGCACAACGTGCTGACGATCGAGGCGACCGGGCGCTACATGCACACCGGCGAGGGGCTGCACCGCTTCGTCGACCCGGTCGACGGCGAGGTCTACCTCTACACGCAGTTCGAGGTGCCGGACAGCCGGCGCATGTACCCGGTCTTCGAGCAGCCCGACCTCAAGGCCTCCTTCACCTTCGACGTCACCGCGCCCGCGCACTGGGTGCTCATCTCGAACTCCGCGACGCCGGAGCCGTCGCCCGTGCGCGAGGGGGTCGCCCGCTGGGCCTTCCCCGCCACCGAGCGGATGAGCAGCTACATCACTGCCCTCGTCGCCGGGCCCTACGACGTCGTGCGCGACAGCGTGACCACCCGCGCCGGTGAGGTGCCTCTTGGCATCTTCTGCCGCCGCTCGCTGAGCGCCCACCTCGACGCCGACCACCTCTTCGACCTGACGAAGGCCGGCTTCGCCTTCTTCGAGGAGGAGTTCGACCAGGCCTACCCCTTCCACAAGTACGACCAGGTCTTCACCCCCGAGTACAACGCCGGGGCGATGGAGAACGCCGGCTGCGTGACGCTGCACGAGATGTACGTCTTCCGCTCGAAGGTCCCCGACAGCCTCGTCGAGCGCCGCGCCCTCACCGTGCTCCACGAGCTCGCCCACATGTGGTTCGGCGACCTCGTGACGATGAAGTGGTGGAACGACCTCTGGCTCAACGAGAGCTTCGCCGAGTGGGCGAGCACGACCTGCCAGGCCGAGGCCACCCAGTGGGCCACGGCGTGGACGACCTTCTCGACGCACGAGAAGTCGTGGGCCTACCGCCAGGACCAGCTGAGCACCACCCACCCGATCGTCGCGCCGATCCGCGACCTCGCCGACGTCGAGGTCAACTTCGACGGCATCACCTACGCCAAGGGCGCCTCGGTGCTCAAGCAGCTCGTCGCCTACGTCGGCCGCGAGGCCTTCCGCGACGGGCTGCGCGCGTACTTCGCCAAGCACGCGTGGAGCAACACGACCCTCGGCGACCTCCTCGACGAGCTCGAGGCCACCTCGGGCCGCGACCTGCGCGCGTGGTCGGCGCTGTGGCTCGAGACCGCCGGTGTCGCGACCCTGCGCCCCGTGGTCGAGGTCGACGACCGTGGCGCGATCACCGCGGCGCGCGTCGAGCAGGCCGTCACCGACGAGCACCCGACCCTGCGCCCGCACCGGCTCGCGATCGGCTGCTACGACCTCGTCGACGGCGTCCTCACCCGCACCGAGCGCATCGAGCTCGACGTCGACGGGGCGGTGACCGAGGTGCCCGCGCTCGTCGGCCGCCAGCAGCCCGACCTGCTCCTCGTCAACGACGACGACCTCGCCTACGCGAAGATCCGGCTCGACGCCCGCTCGCTGGCGACCTTCCGCAGCAACCCGCGCGCCTTCGCCGACTCGCTGCCCGAGTCGCTGTGCCTCGCGAGCGCGTGGGACATGACGCGCGACGCCGAGCTGCCCGCCCGCGAGTACGTGCCGATCGCCCTGGCGGCCCTCGAGGGCCAGGACGACTCCACCCTGCTCAAGACGCTCCTGCAGCAGCTGCGCACGGCGGTCCTGTCCTACTCCGACCCGACCGTGCGGGCCGAGCTGCGCACCCAGGTGCGCGACCGGCTCGAAGAGCTGGCCCGGACCGCCGAGCCCGGCAGTGACGCCCAGCTCCAGCTCGTCACCGCGGTCGCCGACCTCACCGCCCCCGGTGACGACACGACCTTCGTCGCCGGTCTGCTCGACGGCTCGCAGGACGCGCGCGGCCTGGCCGTCGACACCGACATGCGCTGGACCCTGCTCACCGCCCTCGTCGCCGCCGGCGAGCGCACCGCGCAGGACGTCGACGCCGAGGCCGGTCAGGACAACACCGCGACCGGTCGCGAGCGCGCCGCCCGGGCCCGGGGCGCGGCCCCGACCCCGGAGGCGAAGGAGGCCGCCTGGCACGCCGGTGTGGAGGACGCGACGACGTCGAACTCCGTCGTCGACGCCCACGCCCTCGGCTTCGGCCGGGTCGGCGACCCGGCGCTGCTCTCCCCCTTCGTCGCCCGCTACCACGACGCGCTGACGCGCGTGTGGTCCGAGCGCACGCACGCGGTCGCCGAGAGCATCGTCGTGCTCTTCTACCCGATGGCCCTCGCCGGCCCCGAGCTGCTCGCCGCCTCCGACGCGTGGCTGGCCGAGCACCCCGACGCCCCGGCCGGGCTGCGCCGCACCCTCACCGAGCAGCGCGACGCCGTCGCGCGCGCGGTGGCGGCCCAGCAGCGCGACGCGCAGAGCACGGGGGCCTGATCTGGTGCGGACGAGCTCGACCCTGTCCCCCGTCAGCGAGGGCGCGAGCAGCATGGCGGCGGTGACCGCCCAGGACGCCTGGGGCTGGATCTCCGGCGTGCCGCTGCAGATCCTCGTCACCGTCGTCGCCGCGGTGGTCGCCCGGGCCGTGCTGCACCGGGCGATCCGCGGCTTCGTCGACACGACCGTCTCGCGTCGCGAGGGCCGCATCGTCGACCGCGGGCGCTCCGCCGTCGGCATGGTGGCGACGAAGGCCGGCATCAACACCGAGCGGCACCGTCAGCGCACGCTGACGCTCGGCTCGTTGCTGCGCTCGGTCGTCACCTTCGTCATCTCGCTCATCACCCTGCTCACGGTGATGGCGCTCCTCGGCATCCCGCTCGCGCCGCTCCTGGCGTCCGCGGGCGTCGGCGGTGTCGCGCTCGGCTTCGGCGCGCAGAGCCTCGTCAAGGACTTCCTCTCCGGGGTCTTCATGATCCTCGAGGACCAGTACGGCGTCGGCGACCTCGTCGACACCGGCGAGGCCGTCGGCACCGTCGAGGAGGTCACCCTGCGGATCACCCGGCTGCGCGACGCGCAGGGGGTCGTCTGGTACGTCCGCAACGGCGAGATCATCCGCATCGCGAACCGCTCGCAGGGGTGGTCGACCGCGACGGTGGACCTGCCCTTCTCCTACCGCGAGGACGTCGACCGGGTGGGTCGGATCATCCGCGAGGCGATCTCCGGTCTCGAGGACGAGCCGGAGTGGTCCGGCGCGGTGCTCGACCCGCCGCAGCTGCTCGGCGTCGAGTCGATCACCGGCGGCACGGTGACGATGCGCGTCCTCGCGAGGTGCGCGCCCGACGAGCACTGGGGCGTCCAGCGCGAGATCCGGCGCCGGGTCAAGGACGCCTTCGACCGCGAAGGGGTCAAGGGCCCGCCCTTCCCCCCGGTCGCCACGGTCTGAGCACGGCGCAGCTCGGGCACGGCACGGGGGCGGGCTCGGCCCGCCCCCGTGCCGCCTGAGAGACTGGACGCATGTTCGTCCAGCCCGGCGAGACCTTCTACTCCCAGGTCGGCGGTCACGAGACCTTCGTCGCCCTCGTCCACGCCTTCTACGAGGGGGTCCGTGAGGACCCCGAGCTGCGCGCCCTCTACCCCGAGGAGGACCTCGGTCCGGCCGAGGTGCGCCTGCGGATGTTCCTCGAGCAGTACTTCGGGGGGCCCTCGACGTACAACGAGCTGCGCGGGCACCCACGCCTGCGGATGCGGCACGTCGACTTCGCCGTGACGCTCGACATGCGCGACCGCTGGTTGCGCCACATGTACGCGGCGATGGACCAGGTCGACCTGCCCGAGGCGCACGCCGAGCAGATGCGCGACTACTTCTTCCGGGCCGCGCACATGCTCGTCAACTCCGACGGCGAGGGCAACCGGCTGTGAGCACGACGCGGTCCTGAGCACGACGAAGGGGGACCCCCGACCGGCGGGTCGGGGGTCCCCCTTCGTGCGTGGTGGGTCAGGCGACGACGGCGTCGCTCACCGAGAGGACGATCTTGCCCGCGGCCGAGCCGTCACGGCTCGCGGCGAAGGCGTCGGCGGTCTGCTCGAAGGGGACCACCCGGTCGACCTCGACGTGCAGACGCCCGGCGGCGACCTCGTCGAGCAGACCGGCCAGCCGGGGGCCGTCGGGGCGCACCCAGACCCAGCGGCCGCCGTGCTCCTCGACCGAGGCGTCCGCGATCGAGGCCAGCCGTCCGCCGTCGCGACGCAGCGCGAGGCTGTCGTCGAGGACCCCGCCGACGAGGTCGGCGACCGCGTCGACCCCCTCGGGCGCGAGCTCGCGGACGCGCTCGACGAGCCCGTCGCCGTACTCGACCGGCTCGACGCCGAGCGCGCGCAGCCGCTCGTGGTTGCGCGCCGAGGCGGTGCCGATGACCCGGGCGCCGGCCGTGACGGCGAGCTGCGAGAGCAGGTGACCGACACCGCCGGACGCGGCGTGGACGAGGACGACGTCACCCGAGCCGATCTCGAGGGTCTCGAGGACGCGCTGGGCGGTCAGGCCCGCGAGCGGCAGCGCCGCGGCGTGGTCGTCGCTCACGGCGTCGGGCACGGCCGCGACGTCGTCGACGGCGACGGTGACGTACTCGGCGAAGGTACCGCCGGAGACGACCTGCTTGCGCGCGTACGCGGCGACCCGGTCGCCGACGGCGTGCTCGGGGGTGTCGGGGCCGACCGCGTCGACGACGCCCGCGACGTCCCAGCCGGGCACGACCGGGAAGTGGGCGTCGAGCATGGGGTCGAGCCCGCCGGACATGATCTTCCAGTCCACGGGGTTGACGCTCGCCCGGGTGACGCGGATGCGGACCTCGCTCGGTCCCACCTTCGGCACCGGTCGCTCGGTGAGCTGCAGGACGCTGTCGTCGCCGTACTGGTCATAGGTGATCGCTCGCATGCTCATGCCAACCCGGCGCGGGGCCGAGCCATTCCGCACTGCCGCGCGGGCCCCGCGAAGGGGGGACGCCCTTTTGCGCCAACGGGTCCCGCGCTGCGACGATCTGCGCATGACTGCGTCCCCGACGACGACCCTGCAGACCACCCCCCTGCACGCCGGCGCCCCGGCCGACGCCGCCTGGTGGCGCGACGCCGTGATCTACCAGGTCTACCCCCGCAGCTGGGCCGACGGGGACGGCGACGGCATCGGGGACCTCGCGGGCATCACCGCCCGCCTGCCCCACCTGCGCGCCCTCGGCGTCGACGCGGTGTGGTTCTCCCCCTTCTACGTCTCGCCGCAGCGCGACGCCGGCTACGACGTCGCCGACTACCGCGACATCGACCCGCTCTTCGGCGACCTCGACGACGTCGACGCGATGATGGCCCGCGCGGCCGAGCTCGACCTCAAGGTCGTCGTCGACCTCGTGCCCAACCACACCTCCGTCGACCACGCGTGGTTCCAGGCCGCGCTGGCCGCCGCGCCCGGCTCCCCCGAGCGGGCCCGCTACATCTTCCGCGAGGGGCGCGGCGACGGCAGCGAGGCGCCGAACGACTGGACCTCCGTCTTCGGCGGGCCCGCGTGGACGCGCGTCACCGAGGCCGACGGCGAGCCCGGCCAGTGGTACCTCCACCTCTTCGACACCGGCCAGCCCGACCTCGACTGGACCAACCCGCAGGTGCGCGCGGAGTTCGAGTCCGTGCTGCGCTTCTGGCTCGACCGGGGCGTCGCGGGCTTCCGCGTCGACGTCGCCCACGGCCTCGTCAAGGCCGAGGGGCTGCCAGACTACGCGCCGCGCGAGCACATGCTCCAGCAGAACAACACCGCCGACAGCCCGTACTGGGATCAGGACGGCGTGCACGAGATCTACCGCGACTGGCGCCGGGTGCTCGACTCTTACACCGAGGGGCCCGAGCGGATCCTGTGCGCCGAGGCGTGGGTGCGCCCGCCGGAGCGTCTCGCCCGGTACGTGCGCCCCGACGAGATGCACCAGGCCTTCAACTTCGACTTCCTCGACACCCGGTGGGACGCCGGCGCCCTGCGCGAGGTCGTCGAGACCTCGCTGCGGGTCTACGACGAGATCGGCGCGCCCTCGACGTGGGTGCTGAGCAACCACGACGTCGTGCGTCACGCGAGCCGCTTCGGGCTGCCGCAGGACGGCCCGCGGCCCAACGGCATCGGCGCCGAGGACCCCCAGCCCGACGCCGAGCTCGGTCTGCGCCGGGCCCGCGCCGCGACGACGCTCATGCTCGCGCTGCCCGGCGGGGCGTACGTCTACCAGGGCGAGGAGCTCGGGCTGCCCGAGCACACGAGCCTGCCCGACGAGTACCGCCAGGACCCGACCTTCCGCCGCACCGGCGGCGAGGAGCTCGGTCGTGACGGCTGCCGCGTGCCGATGCCGTGGGAGGGCGACGCCCCCGGGTACGGCTTCGGCCCGAGCGGGCGCACGTGGCTGCCGCAGCCGCCGACCTACGGCGAGCTCGCCGTCGACCGCCAGACCGGCGTCGAGGGCTCGACCCTCGAGCTCTACCGCCGGCTGCTGTCGGTGCGCCGCGAGCGCGCCCTCGGCCGCAGCTCGCTCGCCCACGTCGACGGGCTCGGCGAGGACGTCGTCGCCTTCGTCGTCGGCGAGAGCACGCTCGTCCTGGCCAACCTCGGTGACGCGCCCGTCGCGCTGCCGGCCGGCGCCGAGGTGCTCGTCGCCTCCGGGCCGCTCGCCGACGGCCAGGTCCCGAGCGACACGGCCGTGTGGGCCGCCCTGGCGAGCGAGGTCTGATGCTCTCGGCCCGGGTGGCCCGACCGGCGTCGGACTACCCGTACTTCCAGGCGCGGACCCCCATCGGGCTCGCGCACCGAGGTGGGGCCGGGTACGAGCCGAACGTCGGGCGCGAGAACACCGCGGCAGCCTTCGAGGAGGCGGTGGCCATGGGCTACCGCTACCTCGAGACCGACGTGCACGCGACGTCCGACGGGCGGCTCGTCGCCTTCCACGACGCGGTGCTCGACCGGGTGACCGACGGGGTCGGCTCGCTCGCCGAGCTGCCGTGGTCGCGCGTGAGCCGGGCCCGCACGCCGGCGGGTGACGCGGTGCCGCTCATGGACGAGCTGCTCGAGCGCTTCCCGACGACCCGCTTCAACATCGACGTCAAGGCGCCCGGCGCGGTTGCGCCGCTCGCCGAGGTCGTGCGCCGCCACGGGGCGATCGACCGGGTGTGCGTCGGGTCCTTCTCCGACGAACGGCTGCGCGCGGCGCGTCGCCTGCTCGGCCCGCGCCTGGCGACGTCGGCCGGCCCGGCGGGTGTCGCCGGCATGCGGCTGCTGCCCGGGGTGCTCTCGCGCCTGCTCCACTCCCCTGCGCAGGCGCTGCAGATCCCCGTCCGGCACCTCCTCGGGCGCCGCCCGATCACCCTCGTCACCCCGGCGCTGCTGCGCGCGGCCCACGCGACCGGCAAGCACGTCCACGTGTGGACGATCGACGACGCCGACGAGATGCACCGCCTCCTCGACCTCGGCGTCGACGGCATCGTCAGCGACCGGATCGAGGTCCTGCGCGACGTCCTCGCCGAGCGCGGCACCCCCCTCGCCGACGACTGACGGACGGGCTCGCCCCCCTTCGCACTTTCCCGCCCAGGGCGGGAAAGCTCGACCTCGGGAAAGAAATGTTCTTGCCCGAGGTCGAATGTTCCCGCCCTGGGCGGGAAAGCTGGGGCGGCGCGTCAGCGGGTGAGGGCGGAGAGGACCTGCTCGACGGCGGTGGGGCGGCCGGCGACGCTCCATGTCGTGCCGCGGACGTCGACCTGGGCCGTGCGCCCGCCCGCGCCGAGGACGAGGGCCTCACCGGGCAGCCAGTCCCACGCGGGCACGAGGGGCTGCGCCCACACGCCGACGCGGCCGGCGGCGACCGCGGCGAGGTCGCACGATCCTGACCCGAGCATGCGCACCGTCGCCGCCCCCTCGCACGCGGCGAGCCACGGCTCGCGCAGGGAGGGGTCGGCCAGGCGCGTCGGGTGGAGGTAGGTCGCGAGGCACACCTGATCGAGCGGCAGGTCGACGAGGGCCTCCAGCGGTGCGCCGTCGAGGCTCGTCGGCAGGTCGCGCCCTCCGAGCCACCGCTCACCCGTCACCGGCTGGTGCACCGCGCCGAGCACGACGCCCGTGTCGTCGCGCAGCGCGAGCGCGCTGCACCAGTAGGCCATCCCGGCCAGGAAGTTGTACGTCCCGTCGACGGGGTCGATGACCCAGGTACGCCCGCTGCGCGAGGGCGCCTCCGCGCCCTCCTCGCCGACGACTCCGTCGTCGGGCCGGAGCCGGGCCAGGACCGAGACGACGAGCTCCTCGGCGGCGTGGTCGGCGGCCGTGACGACGTCGGAGACCGACGTCTTGCGGGCGCCGGTGAGGCCCTCCGCACGCATCGCCGCGGCGAGTGCGCCGGCCCGGTCGACGAGCTCGGCGGCCAGGGCCGCGTCGTCGAGGTCAGCGGGGACGGTCGTGGGGTCGGTGCTCACGGGACCAGCCTACGAAGGGGGTCAGCGCGCGAGGACGTAGCCGGCCCGGGAGGTGAGCCGCACCCACGGGCCCTGCCCGTGGACCGTCACCGGGTCCTCGCCGAGGAAGCCCAGGACGTGCATCCCGAAGGCTGCGCCCGCCGGGACCGACGCGCCGTCAGACCCACCGGGGACCTCGACGCGACGACCCCAGACGCGCGAGCGCAGGTCGGCGACGGCGCTCGAGCCCGCGCCCTGCGGGGTGCCCGTCGCGACCTCGACGATGCCGGCGGTGGCGGTGTCGTACAGCCGCGAGGCGGAGAGCGACCCTACCGGCTCCCAGCCCCCGCGGGGCGGGCTCACGGCCGCCCACGACGCGGCGACGGTCGTCGGCGGCACGGGGAGCTCGGCGGACCCCGTGCCGCTGCGGGCCAGCCGGTCGGTGAGGGCGGCGAGCGCGACGACGGTGTCGAGGGGCTCGGGAGGTGCCCCGAGAGGCAGGGTGCGCAGGCCGAGCACGAGGCCCGCACGGGTCAGACCGGCCCCGGGCAGCACGCACGTCCACACGGCGAGGACGCCGGCGTCGCCCGCGGGCAGGGCCTGCAGCCGGGCGGCGCCGTCCTCGTCATGACGCTTCGCGCGGCCGACGTAGGTGGCCAGGTCGGCGCCGACCTGCTCGTCGGCGAGCACGAGGGCGCTCATCGCCGGCCCCGCAGCGCGACGGGGGCCTCGAGCTGCGCGCGCAGGGCGTCGCGCTCGGTCTGCGGAAGTCGTCGGGGCCGCTCGGTGGCGAGGTCGAAGGCCGCGAGCGCCGTCTCGGCCCGGGCGTACACCGCGTCGCCGACGTCCTCGGGGTCACGCACCTCGTAGCCGACCTCGAAGCTCGCGCCCCCGATCTGGCTCACCCGCAGGTCGATGCGCACGGGGGCGAGGCGGTAGACGAGCGGGCGCAGGTACTCGATCTCCTGGCGCGCGACGATGACCCCGCCCTGGAGCATCTCCTCCGACCCCGACCCGAACCACTGCGCGAAGGCGGTGATCCGCGCCTCCTCGAGCAGGCGCAGGTACTGGACGTTGTTCACGTGCCCGTACGCGTCCATGTCGCTCCAGCGAAGGGGGACGAGGGTCGTGGTGATCGGCATGGCGCCATCCTCCCAGCCCGGCAGGGAGCCCGGCGGCGCTGCCCAGCGGGAGCCGGGCAGCGGTGCCCGGCGGTCGCCCGGGCGGCGGCGTCGCACCCCTCGCCTACGGTGGAGGACATGAGCTCCTCCCCCGCTCCCGCCGACCTCACGAGCACCGACGGCACGCACGTCGACGTCGACCCCCAGGTCGCGCAGGCCGCCCGCGCCGCCCTGCGCCGTCTCGTCGGGCGCGAGGACGTCGACTTCCGCGACGGGCAGCTCGAGGCGATCGCCGCCCTCGTCCAGCACCGGCGCCGGGCGCTCGTCGTGCAGCGCACCGGGTGGGGCAAGTCGGCGGTGTACTTCGTCGCCGCCTCGCTCATGCGCGCCCGGGGCGCGGGCCCGGCGCTCATCGTCTCGCCCCTCATCGCGCTCATGCGCGACCAGGTGGCGGCCGCCCACCGCGCCGGGGTGCGCGCGGTGTCGATGAGCTCGGCCAACGCCCAGGAGTGGGACGACGTGCGCTCGGCGCTGGCCGCCGACGAGGTCGACGTGCTCCTCGTCAGCCCCGAGCGGCTCAACAACCCCCGCTTCCGTGAGGAGCAGCTGCCCGACCTCGTGCGCCGCTGCGGCCTCGTCGTCGTCGACGAGGCGCACTGCATCTCCGACTGGGGCCACGACTTCCGACCGGACTACCGGCGCATCGCCGACCTGCTCGAGCGCCTGCCGCAGGACACCCCGGTGCTCGCGACGACCGCGACCGCCAACGCGCGGGTCGTCGCCGACGTCGCCGAGCAGCTCGGGGCCGGGGGCCACGACGTGACGACGGTGCGCGGGGCGCTGGCCCGCGACTCCCTGCGCCTCGGCGTGCTGCCGGTCGCCGGTCCCGACGAGCACCTCGCCTGGCTGACGACGCACCTGCACGACCTGCCCGGCAGCGGCATCATCTACACCCTCACGGTCTCGGCCGCCGAGGACGTCGCCCGGGCCCTCGGCGACGCCGGCCACACGGTCGCCGCCTACACCGGCCGCACCGATGCCGAGGACCGCGCCCGGCTCGAGGAGGCGCTGCGACGCGACGACGTCAAGGCCCTCGTCGCGACGAGCGCGCTCGGCATGGGCTTCGACAAGCCCGACCTCGGCTTCGTCGTGCACCTCGGAGCACCCTCGTCGCCGGTCGCCTACTACCAGCAGGTCGGTCGTGCCGGCCGCGCCACCGACCGCGCCGACGTCGTGCTCCTGCCCGGCCACGAGGACAGCTCGATCTGGAGCTACTTCGCCTCTGCGTCGATGCCGCGCGAGGACCAGGCCGAGGTCGTCCTGCGCACCCTCGCCGAGGCCGGCCGCCCCCTCTCGACCGCCGCGCTCGAGACCGCCGTCGACATCCGACGCACCCGTCTGGAGCTGCTGCTCAAGGTCCTCGACGTCGACGGCGCCGTGAGCCGTGTCCAGGGCGGGTGGATCAGCACCGGGCAGCCGTGGACCTACGACGGCGAGCGGTACGCCCGGGTCGACCAGGCCCGTCGCGACGAGCAGGACGCGATGCGGCGCTACCTCACCCTGACGACCTGCCGGATGGCCTACCTCCAGGCCTGCCTCGACGACCCGAGCGCGCAGCCGTGCGGGCGGTGCGACGTGTGCGACCCCGGCTGGGTGCCGCAGGGCGTCGCCGCCGACGCCCGCACGAGCGCGAGCCAGGCGCTGCAGCGTCCGGGTGTGCCGCTGGACCCGCGGGTCTCGTGGCCGACCGGGATGCCGCGGCTCGGCGTCGAGGTCAAGGGCCGGATCCCGGCCGAGGAGCAGGTCGAGGAGGGCCGGGCCCTCGCCCGCACGACCGACCTCGGGTGGGGGCCCCGGGTGCGCGAGGTGCTCGCCGCGCCCGACGCGCCCGTGCCCGAGCCGATGACCCGCGCGCTCGTCCAGGTGCTCGCCGCGTGGCCGTGGGCGCAGCGCCCGGTCGGCGTCGTCGCGATGCCCTCGCGGCGTCACCCCCTGCTCGTCGGGTCGGTGGCCGAGCACCTCGCGCAGGTCGGCCGGCTGACGATGCTCGGCACCCTCGACCTCGTCGAGGACGGACCGGTCGGCGAGCCGGGGGGCAACAGCGCCTTCCGGCTCGCCGGGGTGTGGGACCGCCTCTCGGTCGGGCCCGAGCTCGCCTCCGCCCTAGCGACGGCAGGCGGCCCCGTGCTCCTCGTCGACGACGTCGTCCACTCGCGCTGGAGCCTGACCGTCGCCGGCCGGCTGCTGCGCCGCGCAGGTGCCGAGGCCGTCCTGCCCCTCGCCCTCGGGCTCGAGGGCTGAGGCGACCGGCTCGAGCGGGGCGTCGGCCGGCTGGGCGCCCGCGTGCGCAGGACAGCGCCGTGACGCCGACAGGTCGACGGTGACGAAGGGCAGGAAGAGCTGGATCGTCGGTCCGATGAGGACCGCGTAGAGCACGGTGCCCAGGCCCACGACCCCGCCGAGCAGCCAGCCGAGCGCCAGCACGGTGAGCTCGAGCGAGGTGCGCACGAGGCGGATCGACCCGCCGGTGCGCCGGGCGATGCCGGTCATCAGCCCGTCGCGCGGCCCGGGGCCGTACTGGCTGCCGATGTAGAGGGCCCCGGCGAAGCCGTTGACGAGGATGCCGCCGAGGAGCAGGACCCACCGCCACACGAGGCCGTCGGGGGTGTCGAGCAGCGACAGGGTCACGTCGGTGGCCAGGCCTATGACGACGGCGTTGGCGACCGTGCCCAGCCCCGGCCACTGGCGAAGGGGGATCCACAGCACGAGCACGAGGACCCCGACGCCGATGACGATCGTGCCGAAGCTCAGACCCGTGAGACGGCGCACGCCGTCGTGGAAGACGTCCCAGGGGTCGAGGCCGAGCTCGCTGCGCACGAGCATGCCCATCGCGGCGCCGTAGAGGGCCAGACCGACGAAGAGCTGCGGCAGCCGCCGGGCGGTCTGCCCGGCACGGAGCTGCTCGAGAGGGGTCATCGCCTCGAGGGCGACACGGCGTGGTGCGTTCATGACACCGATGGTGCCGTGCCGACCCCTGCCGCAGAAGAGCCAATCATGACAAAGTGGCTCGTATGACCCGCACGATCTCTCCCACCCGGCTGGCGACCCTGCTCGGCCGCGCACCGGAGCGGCACCCCGCCTACCGCTCCGTCGCCGAGGCCCTGCGCCTGCTCGTCGACGACGGCCGGGTCCCGGCCGGCACGCGGCTGCCCAGCGAGCGCGCACTCGCGGAGACCGTCGGGGTGAGCCGGGCGACGGTCACGCGGGCCTACGCCCTGCTCACCGAGCAGGGGTACGCGAGCTCCCGGCGCGGGTCCGGCACCGTCACCGACCTGCCCGACGCCGCGAGCCGCGACGGCCGTGGCGCCCTCATGCCGCGCATCGAGGGCGGCGACACCGGCGTCGTCGACCTCACCTGCGCCGTCATGCCGCCCCCGGTGCAGATGCACACGGCCTACGAGCAGGCCCTCACCCGCTGGCCGACCTATCTCCAGGGATCGGGCTACTACCCGCTCGGGGTGCCCGCCCTGCGCGAGGCCGTCGCCGCGCGGTACACCCAGCGCGGTCTGCCGACGAGCGCGGACGAGGTGATGATCACCAGCGGCGCGGTGGGTGCCCACGCCATCGCGTCGCGCGCCTTCCTCCGGCCCGGCGACCGGCTGCTCCTCGACAGCCCGACCTACCCCAACGGCATGGAGGCCCTGCGCGCCGACGGCGCCCGGCTCGTCGCCATGCCCGTCGACGAGACCGGCTGGGACCTCGACGCCTGGGAGGCCGCCCTGCCGCGCACCGGCGCCCGCGCCACCCTGCTCCTGCCCGACTACCAGAACCCCACCGGCCACCTCATGGGCGAGGGCGAGCGCGCACGGCTGGGTCGGGCGCTCACCCGCCACGACGTGCTGGCCGTCGTCGACGAGACCCTCGTCGAGACCCGGGTCGACGGGCCGGGGGTGCCCTCCCCCTTCGCCGCTCACCACCGCCGCACGATCACCCTCGGCGGCGCGAGCAAGAGCCACTGGTCCGGCCTGCGGGTGGGCTGGCTGCGGGCGCCCGCCCGTCTCATGGGGCCGCTCGCCGCGGCGCGCACGACACTCGACCTCGGCTCCCCCGTGCTCGAGCAGCTCGCCCTGCTCGAGCTCATGGCCCACGACGACGAGATCACCGCCTCGCGCGCCGAGGTCGCCCGCTCCCGGCGCGACACGCTCGTCGCCGCCCTGCACGAGCACCTGCCGCAGTGGCGCACCCGCGTCCCGCACGGCGGGCTGTGCCTGTGGGTGACCCTGCCCGAGCCGGTGTCGACTCCCTTCGTCGTCGCCGCGGAGCGGCACGGGGTGATCCTCGCCCCCGGGCCGCGCTTCGCCCCCGAGCCCGGTCTCGAGCGGCATCTGCGCATCCCCTTCACCCTGCCCGAGCCGACCCTGCGCGACGCCGTGCACCGGATGGCCCGCGCCTGGGCCGAGCTCGACCCGGGGGCGCACGCCCGCCACGACCTCGCCACCCCCCTCATCGCCTAGTCTTCGCCCAGCGCCCCCGACCCGAAGGACCCCCGTGACCGACCAGCGTCCCCTCGCCGAGCGTCAGGCCGCCACCCTGCGCGAGCTGCTCGACGTGCTCACCCTGCGCCCCCTCGGCAGCGCCCGCATCGAGGTGACCGGCATCGACGGCGAGCGCTCGACGAGCCTGGGCACCGAGGGCGCCGACGTCTTCGAGGGCGCGAGCATCAAGCAGCCGCACAACCGGGTCTTCGGCGGCCAGGTGCTCGCCCAGGCCCTCGTCGCGTCGAGCCTCAGCCTGCGCGAGGAGCACCCGCAGCGCCTCCCCCACTCCCTGCACGCGTACTTCATGCGCGCCGGCGACGACACGATGCCCATCCGCTTCGTCGTCGAGCGGATGCGCGACGGCCGCTCCTTCTCCACCCGCCGCGTCCACGCGATCCAGCACGGCCGCCCCATCCTCTCGCTCACCGCGTCCTTCCAGGACCCGGCCGGCGGGCTGGACCACCAGGACCCGATGCCTCAGGTGCCCGGACCCGACAGCCTGCCGTCGATGAACGCCGTCTACGACCAGTACGACGTCCCGCAGGCCAAGCGCCTGGCCGAGCGCCCCTTCGACCACCGCTACCCCGCCGGCGACCTCGCCGGGCCCGCCCACGAGCCGGGCGAGGCGGTCCAGCAGGTGTGGGTGCGGATGATCTCCGAGCCCGTCGAGGACCCCTACCTGCGCTCCGCGCTGCTCGCCTTCGTCTCCGACTTCAGCCTCCTCGAGCCGGTGCTGCGCCGGCACGGCCTCGCGTGGGGCGACCGCCGGCTGCGCCCGGCGAGCCTCGACCACGCCATGTGGTTCCACCGCGACGTCGACCCGACGCAGTGGATGCTCTACGACCAGACCTCGCCGTCCGCGCAGGGCGGGCGCGGGCTCGGGACCGGCCGCTTCTTCACGCAGGACGGCCGGCTCGTCGCCTCCGTCGCGCAGGAGGGCATGATGCGGGTCAAGGGTGAGTGAGCCCGTCGGCCCGTCGCTGCCGGGCTGGACCCCACGCGAGCCGCTGCGCCCGCAGCGTCTCGCCGGACGCACCGTGACGCTGCGCCCGCTGCGCGTCGACGACGCCCCCTCGCTGTGGTCCGCCCTCGGCGGCCCGGCCGCACCCCCGAGTCTCTTCACCTACCTCAAGAACGACCCTCCCAACGACGAGGACGAGCTGCGGGCCGTCCTGCAGGACGCGCTCCGCGCGCCCGCGTCCTGGGCCCTGGCGATCTGCCGCGACGACCTCGTCGTCGGCATGGCGAGCTATCTGCGCACCGACACCGCGGCCGGCAGCGTCGAGGTCGGCAACATCCTCTTCGCCCCGCCGCTGCAGCGCACGACCGCCGCGACCGAGGCGATGCACCTCATGGCCGAGCACGCCTTCGCCGCCGGCTACCGGCGCTACGAGTGGAAGTGCGACTCGCTCAACGCGCCCTCGCGCGCCGCCGCCACCCGGCTTGGCTTCACCCTCGAGGGCACCTTCCGCAACGCGCTCGTCTACAAGGGGCGCAGCCGCGACACGACGTGGTTCTCCATCACCGACGACGAGTGGCCCGCCGTCCGCGACGCCCACCGCCGGTGGCTCGACGAGGCCGTCGCCGGCTCGCCCCGCACCTCGCTCACCGAGCTCACGGCGGCCCTGCGCCCGTAGCGCTCGACCGGCCCGGACGACGCGGCACGCCTCGCGCCCGGACGACGAAGGGGGTCCCGACCGGCTGGTCGGGACCCCCCTTCGTGCCCTCGGGTCAGCCGAGCGGGTTGGCGCCGGTCGGGGTCACCCCGGCGTCGCGCCGGTTGCGCAGCACGACGACGCTGCGGCCGTCGACCTCGACCTGGGCGCCGGCGTCGTGCTCGCCGCCGTCGACGACGTCGGCCGCCGTGTCGATGACGCAGACCCAGCACTGGCCGTACGCCTCGCCGGGGAGCGTGAAGGTCACCGGGTCGGGGCTGGAGTTGAAGAGCATGACGAAGTCGTCGTCGACGAGCGGGTTGCCCCGCTCGTCCGGCTCGGGGATCGCCTGGCCGTTGAGGAAGACCATGATGGCCCCGGAGGCCGAGTCACCCCACTCCTCGTCACCCATGTGCTGGGCGTCGGGACGGAACCACTCGATGTCGCCGATCGCGGACTCACCGCCGTGGTCGGCCCGGCCGGCGAAGAAGCGCCGGCGACGGAAGACGGGGTGCTCGCGGCGCAGCGAGACGACCGCGCGGGTGAACTCGAGCAGCTCCTGGTCGGGCAGCTCGAGCTCCCAGTCCATCCACGAGGTCTCGTTGTCCTGGCAGTAGACGTTGTTGTTGCCGTCCTGGGTGCGACCGAGCTCGTCGCCGTGGGCGATCATCGGCACGCCCTGGCTGAGGAGCAGGGTCGTGAGGATGTTGCGCTGCTGGCGGGCGCGCAGGGCGAGCACCTCGGGGTCGTCGGTCGGCCCCTCGACGCCGCAGTTCCACGAGCGGTTGTGGCTCTCGCCGTCACGCCCGTCCTCGCCGTTGGCCTCGTTGTGCTTGTCGTTGTACGAGACGAGGTCGCGCAGGGTGAAGCCGTCGTGGGCGATGACGAAGTTGATCGACGCGAAGGGGCGGCGGCCCGAGTGCTCGTAGAGGTCAGAGGACCCGGTCAGCCGCGAGGCGAACTCGCCGAGGGTCGCGCCCTCGCCGCGCCAGTAGTCGCGCACGGTGTCGCGGTACTTGCCGTTCCACTCCGTCCACAGGGGCGGGAAGTTGCCGACCTGGTAGCCGCCGTCACCGATGTCCCAGGGCTCGGCGATGAGCTTGACCTGGCTGATGATCGGGTCCTGCTGGATGAGGTCGAAGAAGGCCGAGAGCTTGTCGACCTCGTGGAACTGCCGGGCCAGCGTCGCCGCGAGGTCGAAGCGGAAGCCGTCGACGTGCATCTCGGTGACCCAGTAGCGCAGGCTGTCCATGATGAGCTGGAGCACGTGCGGGCTGCGCATGAGCAGGCTGTTGCCCGTGCCCGTCGTGTCGTAGTAGTGCTGGGGGGCGTCGTCGACGAGGCGGTAGTAGGACGCGTTGTCCAGACCGCGGAAGGCCAGGGTCGGCCCGAGGTGGTTGCCCTCGGCGGTGTGGTTGTAGACGACGTCGAGGATGACCTCGATGTCCGCCTCGTGCAGCGCCTTGACCATCGTCTTGAACTCGGTGACCTGCTGGCCGCGCCCGCTCGAGGCGTAGCCGTTGTGCGGGGCGAGGAAGCCGATGGTGTTGTAGCCCCAGTAGTTCGACAGGCCCTTGTCCTGCAGGCCGGTGTCGTTGACGAACTGGTGCACCGGGAGCAGCTCGATCGCGGTGACCCCGAGGTCGGTGAGGTGGCCGATGATCGCCGGGTGGGCGATGGCCGAGTACGTGCCGCGGATCTCCTCCGGCACGTCGGGGTGAGTCATCGTCAGGCCCTTGACGTGGGCCTCGTAGATGACCGACTCGTGGTACTCGTGGCGCGGCGGGCGGTCGTGGCCCCAGTCGAAGAAGGGGTTGATGACGACGGAGAGCATCGTCTTGCCGGCGCTGTCCTCCTCGTTGCGCACCGAGGGGTCCTCGAAGTCGTAGGAGAAGAGCGCCGGGTCGGTGACGACCTGGCCCTCGATCGCCTTCGCGTACGGGTCGAGGAGCAGCTTGCTCGGGTCGCACCGGTGGCCCTGCTCGGGCTCGTAGGGCCCGTGGACGCGGTAGCCGTAGCGCTGGCCGGGCTGGACCTGCGGCAGGTAGCAGTGCCAGACGAAGGCGTCGACCTCGGTGAGCTCGACGCAGGTCTGCTCGCCGTCGTCGTCGATGAGGCAGAGCTGGACGCGCTCGGCCACCTCGGAGAAGACGGCGAAGTTGACTCCTGACCCGTCGTACGTCGCTCCGAGGGGGTAGGGGGCGCCGGGCCATATCTCCACGCGTGTCTTCTCCTGTGCTGTTGCGGTCGGGGTCGAGGACGCCCTGAGCCTACGGTGCGCAGGCCCCGATCCCGACGACAAGGGCCGCCCGTGCGCTCCCGCACGGACGGCCCCTGCCCCCTGTCCTGCCAGGTCAGCTCTTCTTCGGCGCCCCCGGGCGGGCGTATCGCCACCACGTGATGGCGATGCACATCAGCGCCCAGGCGATGCCGATGCCGTAGAAGGCGAGCGCCCCGAAGGTCGTCACGCCGACCCCGAAGAAGAAGGGCCCGAAGGCCGCGATGGCGGCGGTCCAGCCGATGACGCCACCGGCCTGACGGCGCTCGAAGATCATCGGCATCTGCTTGAAGGTCGAGGCGTTGCCGATGCCCGAGAAGAGGAAGATCGCGAGCATCCCCCACAAGAACTTCGTGAAGCCTGCCTCGAGGGTGGCTGCCGAGGTCGTGTCGGGGGTGAGGGCCGTCATCGTGAAGGCGATCGAGGCGACGAGGCCGATGCCGGAGACGAGCGTCCAGACCGCCCCGCCCATCCGGTCGGTGAGCGGCGCGAAGAGCACGCGCGCGCCGGCGCCGACGAGCGGGCCGAGGAAGACGTACTTGACGACGTCGGGCACCTCGTAGCCCGGGACGAGGAGCTGGGCGCTGGCGCCCGCCCCGGTGACGATCGCGTCGTTGCCGCTGCCGTAGAGGTTGGCCATGAGGAGGCCGAACTGCGCCGACAGGCCAGAGAAGGTGCCGAAGGTCATGATGTAGAGCAGCGTCATCCACCAGGTGTCCTGGTTGCCGAAGATGTCGAACTGCTGACGGATGTTCGCCTGCACCGGCACCGAGCGCAGCATCGTCCACGCGAGGACGGCGCCGAGCACCATGAGCGGGATCCACACGAAGGCGGCGTTCTGGAACCACACCTGCGTCGGCTCCTTGCCCGGCGCCGAGAGCATCTGGCTGCCGCCGAAGATCGCCAGACCGCTGAGCGCGATGAGGTAGGGCGTGAGCAGCTGCACCAGCGAGACGCCGAAGTTGCCCAGCCCGGCCTGCAGCCCCAGGGCGGTGCCCTGCATCCGCTTCGGGAAGAAGTAGCTCGTGCTCGGCATGAAGCCCGAGAAGGCGCCGCCGCCGATGCCGGCGAGGAAGGCGAGGGTCATGAGCTCCCAGTACGGCGCGGTGGGCTGCTGGACCCGCACGCCCCAGCCGAGCGTGGAGAAGACGAGGAGCAGCGTCGTGAGCGCGACCATCTTGCGGGTGCCCATGATCGGGGGCAGCACCATCCACACGAGCCGGAAGAGCCCGGCGGCCAGACCCGGCATCGCGGCCATCCAGTACAGCTGCGAGGCGCTGAGGTCATAGCCGAGCGCCGTGAGCTTGGGGATGATCGCGCTCGGCAGGAACCACGCGACGAAGGCGAGGGTGAGGCAGAAGGTCGTGATCCACAGGGTGCGCCAGGCCAGCGGCTTGTCCCAGCTCTGCTCGTCCTCGGGATCCCAGGACTGGAGCCACTCGCCTCCGGTGCGACCTGCTCGGGCGGTGGGGGTCGTGCTGCTCATCGGTGGTGTCCTTGTCTGCGCGAAGGGGTGAGGATCAGCGGGTGGCGAGGGCGCCCTGCGGCGCCTCGAAGTGGTCGGCGAGCTCGGGCGACTCGTCGTGGAGCATCCGTACGACCGTGAGGTGCATCCACGCGAGGCAGACGGCCGTGAGGACGAAGACGACGAAGAAGGTGCTCGTCGGGAAGCCGCTCCACTGCTTCGTGTAGGCGAAGAGCAGCGGCAGGAAGAAACCCCCGAGCCCGCCGAGCATCCCCACGAGCCCGCCAACCGAGCCGACGTTGTCGGGGAAGTACTCGGGGATGTGCTTGAAGACGGCGGCCTTGCCGATGCCCATCGCGCACCCGAGGAGCACGAGGAGGGCGGTGAAGGGGGCGATGCCCAGGCCGTAGGCGAGGTGCTCGCTCGTCGAGCCGTCGGCGTGGACGACGACGAGGTGCCCGTTCGGCATCATGAGGACGCCGCTCGCGAGGAGCATGACGACGAAGGTCGCGTACATGACCCGCCGGGCCCCGACCCGGTCCGAGACCCAGCCGCCGAGCGGGCGAAGCAGCGAGGCCGGGAAGATGAAGAGCGCGGTGAGCAGGGCTGCCGTGCGCAGCTCGACCCCGAAGGTGGTCACGTAGTAGTGCGGCATCCAGGCCGAGAGCGCGACGTAGGCGCCGAAGACGGCGGCGTAGTAGAGGCTGAAGCGCCACACCCGCAGCTCGCGCAGCGGGGCGAGCATCGCCCGCAGCGGCTTGCCCTGGCCGGCCATCCGGTCCTGCCGGGGCACGACGAGGTAGGTGAGCAGCGCGACGACGACGAGCGCGACCGAGTAGATGGCCGGGATGACCCGCCACCCTCCCTCGACCACGCCGAGATAGGTCGCCCCGGCGGTGGCCGTGAGCAGGCCGGGGGCGAGGACGAGCAGCAGCTTGGTGACCGACGCGCCGACGTTGCCCGCACCGAAGACGCCGAGCGCGAAGCCCTGGTGCTCCTTGGGGGTCCACGCCGAGTTCCACGCGACGCCGACGCTGAAGAGGTTGCCGGCGAAGCCGACGAGGAAGGCGAGGACGAGCAGGGTGGCGTAGCTGCCCGCCTGGGTGACGAGGAAGCACGGGATCGCGGTGAGCAGGAGCATCGCGATCGTCACGACCCGGCCGCCCACCCGGTCGGCGAGCATGCCGGCCGGCAGGCGCCACATCGAGCCGTTGAGCACCGCGACCGCGGAGATCCACGCGAGCTGGGGCTCGCTGAGACCGAGCTCGGCCTGGATCGGCACGCCGAGGACGCCGAACATCAGCCACACCGCGAACATCAGGGTGAAGGCCGTGCTCGACATGACGAGCACGCGGGTGGCCCCGCGGTAGCCGGCGCCGCCGGTCTGCATGGGTGCCGGACGTGCTGCTGGCGCTGCCGCCATGGGTGCTCCTCGTGAGCCCGGACGCCCTCTCGGACGTCTCCTTTTTAATCGCTTAAAAATGACCCTACACCCGGCGCAGACCCCCTTCGACCACGTCTACGACGGCCCGGTCGCAGATGGTTGAACGCGTGACAAACCCTGCCGTAGCAGGGAATTACGACCTCTCAGCGTTGCCAAATAGGGCCGCGGTCGACGCGCCGGACCAGGTGTCCGGTCATTGCTTTTTATCTGCCAGACTGAGCGCGTGAACGTCACCCGACTCCCGTCCCAGCCCCCGGTCCCGCCGGGGGACGAGGGCGCCGGCCTGCTCCGGTCGGCGGTGCGTCGCGACATCGTCGACACGCTCGCCAACCTCGAGCCCGCCGTCCGTGAGGACGGCCTCACCGCCAAGGAGCTCGGCGAGCTCGTCGGCCTGCACACGACGACCGTGCGCTTCCACCTCGACCAGCTCGTCGGGGCCGGCATCCTCACGAGCCACTTCGTGCGCTCCTCGGGCGCCGGACGCCCGAGCAAGCGCTACGCCGTCGCGCCGGGCGAGCTCGAGCCGACGGAGGACGCCGAGGGCTACAAGGTCCTCGCGGGTCTGCTCGCCGAGATGTTCGTGCGCAGCGACGGCGCGCCGATGACGCCCGAGGAGGCCGGCGCGGCATGGGCGCACACCCACGCGCCGTCGCTGGTGCACCACTCCCCCTCGAGCGAGCCGGCTCGCAGCCCCGGGGTGTGGCTGAGCAAGGTCGGCCTGATGATCGACGTCCTGCGCGAGTGGGGCTACACCCCGAACCTGCGCACCGACAGCTCCGGGCGCACCGCCGAGGTCACCCTCGAGAGCTGCCCCTTCCTCTCGCTCGCCCGCACCAACCCCGAGGTGGTGTGCGGGGTCCACCGAGGACTCATGCGCGGCACCCTCGAGGTCTTCGGCGAGACCGAGACCGAGCTCTCGCTCGAGCCCTTCGTCGAGCCCCACCGCTGCCTGGCCCACGTGACGACCCGGGCCCCCTTCTCTCGATCTGGAGGCACCGCATGACCCCTTCGCCCACGCCCTCGACCCCGACGCCCCCGCGCTCGGCCGGTCTCGACGGCCCGATCTCCGAGGCGCTCGTCGGCACCCGCCGCTTCTTCACCCGGGCCGGCATCTCGCCCGACCAGCGCGCGATGTTCGTCGAGGGCGGGCGCAGCGGCGACTCCTTCTACCGCGACCGCTGGAGCCACGACAAGGTCGTGCGCAGCACCCACGGCGTCAACTGCACCGGGTCGTGCTCGTGGAAGGTCTACGTCAAGGACGGGATCATCACGTGGGAGGCGCAGCAGACCGACTACCCGAGCACCGGGGCCGACCGTCCCGAGTACGAGCCGCGCGGGTGCCCCCGCGGTGCCGCCTTCTCCTGGTACACGTACTCGCCCACCCGGGTGCGCTACCCCTACGTCCGCGGCGTGCTGCTCGAGATGTACCGCGAGGCCCGGGCCCGCTACGGCGACCCCGTCGTCGCGTGGGGCTCGGTCGTGCAGGACGAGGAGGCCGCCCGACGCTACAAGAGCGCGCGCGGCAAGGGCGGTCTCGTGCGGGCCACGTGGGAGGAGGTCACCGACATGGTGGCCGCCGCGTACGTCTACACGATCAAGCGCTGGGGCCCGGACCGGATCGCCGGCTTCTCCCCCATCCCCGCGATGTCACCGGTCAGCTACGCCTCCGGCGCCCGCTTCAACGAGCTCATCGGTGCGCCGATGCTCTCCTTCTACGACTGGTACGCGGACCTGCCCAACGCCTCGCCGCAGATGTTCGGCGACCAGACCGACGTCCCCGAGTCGGGTGACTGGTGGGACGCCGGGTACCTCATCATGTGGGGCTCGAACGTCCCGCTCACCCGCACGCCGGACGCGCACTGGATGGCCGAGGCCCGGTACCGCGGTCAGAAGGTCGTCGCGGTCGCCCCGGACTACGCCGAGAACGTCAAGTTCGCCGACGAGTGGGTCGCCGCCGCGCCCGGCACCGACGGCGCCCTCGCGATGGCGATGGGGCACGTCGTGCTCAAGGAGTACTTCGCTGACCGCCAGGTCGACTTCTTCACCGAGTACAACCAGCAGTACACCGACCTGCCCTACCTCGTCAGCCTCGAGGCGGTCACGACGGACGGCGCGACCTCCTACCGCCCGGGCAAGTTCCTCGTCGCCGGCGACATCGACTGCGCCGAGAGCACGAGCGAGAACGCCATGTGGAAGACGGCGGTCATCGACGAGCGCACCGACGAGGTCGTCATCCCCAACGGCTCCATCGGCCACCGCTTCGGCGACGAGGGCGCCGGCCGGTGGAACCTCGAGCTCGGCGACATCCGCCCCCGCCTGTCCCTCTACGGGTCCCCCGACGCGGTCGAGGTCGAGCTGCCCCGCTTCGACAACGTCGCCGGCGCTGTGCGCGAGGAGCGCCGCGGCGTCCCGGTGCGCCGGGTCGGCGACCACCTCGTGACGACCGTCCTCGACCTCATGCTCGCCCAGTACGGCGTCGCCCGCGACGGCCTGCCCGGCGCCTGGCCGACGGGCTACGACGACCCGGGGGTGCCGGCCACCCCCGCGTGGGGCGCCGAGATCTCCGGGGTGCCGGTCGAGCAGATCGTCCGGCTGGCCCGCGAGTGGGCGCAGAACGCGATCGACACGACCGGTCGCGGGATGATCCTCATGGGCGCCGGCACCAACCACTGGTACCACTCCGACCAGATCTACCGCGCGATGCTCGTCCTCACGACGATCACCGGCTGCCAGGGCCGCAACGGCGGGGGCTGGGCGCACTACGTCGGGCAGGAGAAGGTCCGCCCGATCATGGGCTTCCAGCACATGGCCTTCGCGCTGGACTGGATGCGCCCGCCGCGCCACATGAACCAGACGGCGTACTGGTACGTCAACACGAGCCAGTACCGCTACGACACCTTCACCGCCGACGAGGTCAACGGCAGCACCGGCGTCTTCGCCGGCCGATCGACGATGGACCTGCTCGTCCAGTCGGCCCGCCTCGGGTGGACCCCCTCGTACCCGCAGTTCGACCGCAGCTCGCTCGCCGTCTCCGACGAGGCGAAGGAGGCCGGGGTGCCGGTCGGCGAGTACGTCGCCTCCGCGCTCAAGGCCGGCACCCTGCGCCTGGCCGTCGAGGACCCCGAGGCCCCCGACAACCACCCCCGGGTCCTCTCGCTGTGGCGGGCCAACCTCTTCGGCTCCTCGGCGAAGGGCAACGAGTACTTCCTCAAGCACCTCCTCGGCACCGACAACGCCGTGCGTGCCGCCGAGGCGCCCGAGTCGATGCGCCCCGAGGGGGTCGTCTGGCCCGAGCGGGCACCGGAGGGCAAGCTCGACCTGCTCCTGACCCTCGACTTCCGGATGACGAGCTCGACGCTGCTCTCCGACGTCGTCCTCCCGGCCGCGACCTGGTACGAGAAGCACGACATCAACACGACGGACATGCACCCCTTCGTGCACTCCTTCAACCCCGCGATCGCTCCCCCGTGGCAGTCCAAGAGCGACTGGGAGACGTGGAAGACGATCGCCAAGCGCTTCTCCGAGCTCGCCGTCGACCACCTCGGCACCCGCACCGACGTCGTCGCCAAGCCGCTGTGGCACGACACCCCCGAGGCGATGGCGACCGTGCACGGCCGCGTCCAGGACTGGGCGAAGGGGGAGTGCGACCCGGTCCCCGGGAAGACCATGCCGGTCCTCGTCGAGGTCACCCGCGACTACCCCGCGACCTACGAGAAGATGACCTCGATCGGCCCGCTCATGGAGAAGGCCGGGATGCTCACCAAGGGCGTGCGCTACGAGGTGGGGCGCGAGATCGACCTGCTGCGCGGGCGTCACGGAGTCGCCCGCACGGGCGCCGGGGCCGGCCAGCCGCGGATGGAGACCGACATCCAGGTCGCCGACGCGATCCTGCACCTCTCGGGCGTGAGCAACGGCCACCTCGCCACCCAGGGCTTCCGCTTCCTCGAGAAGCGCACCGGGACCCAGCTGCACGACCTCGCGTCGGAGCACGAGGGCAAGCAGATCACCTTCGCCGACACCCAGGCCGCGCCGGTGCCGGTCATCACCTCGCCGGAGTGGTCGGGCAGCGAGTCCGGCGGACGGCGCTACTCCCCCTTCACCATCAACATCGAGCGGCACAAGCCCTTCCACACCCTCACGGGTCGCCAGCAGATGTACGTCGACCACGACTGGATGCTCGGGATGGGCGAGGCGCTGCCGGTCTACCGGCCACCGCTCGACATGACCCGGCTCTTCGGCGAGACCCCGCTCGGCGAGCAGGTCGAGGAGGAGGGCCGCGGCATCGCGCTGTCGGTGCGCTACCTCACCCCGCACAACAAGTGGTCGATCCACTCCGAGTACCAGGACAACCTCTTCATGCTCAGCCTGAGCCGCGGCGGTCAGACGGTGTGGATGTCGGATGTCGACGCGGCGAAGATCGGCGTGCGCGACAACGACTGGATCGAGGCGGTCAACCGCAACGGCGTCGTCGCCGCCCGGGCCGTCGTCAGCCACCGGATGCCCGAGGGCACGGTCTACATGCACCACGCCCAGGACCGGCTCATCGACGTGCCGCTCACGGAGACCGACGGCAAGCGGGGCGGCATCCACAACAGCCTCACGCGGATCCTGCTCAAGCCGAGCCACATCATCGGCGGCTACGCGCAGCTGTCCTACTTCTTCAACTACATCGGCCCGACGGGCAACAACCGCGACGAGGTCACGACGATCCGCCGCCGCACCGACCAGGACGTGGAGTACTGACATGCGAGTCATGGCCCAGATGGCGATGGTGATGAATCTCGACAAGTGCATCGGGTGCCACACGTGCTCGGTCACCTGCAAGCAGGCGTGGACCAACCGAGCCGGCACCGAGTACGTGTGGTTCAACAACGTCGAGACCCGGCCCGGTCTGGGCTACCCCCGCGGGTACGAGGACCAGGACGAGTGGAAGGGCGGCTGGGAGCGCGCCGCCAACGGCCGGCTGCGCCTGCGCGCCGGCGGGCGGCTGAACAAGCTGCTCAACATCTTCTCCAACCCCAAGATGCCGAGCATCCAGGACTACTACGAGCCCTGGACCTACGACTACGAGACCCTCCTCGACGCCCCGGCGCAGAAGACCTTCCCCGTCGCCCGCCCCTACTCGCTCATCTCGGGCAAGGCGATGAACGTCTCGTGGTCGGCGAACTGGGACGACGACCTCGGCGGCAGCATGGAGCACGCCGTGAAGGACCCGATGCTCAAGGGCATCGAGGACAAGGTGAAGTTCGAGTTCGACCAGACCTTCATGTTCTACCTGCCGCGGATCTGCGAGCACTGCCTCAACCCCAGCTGCGCGGCGTCCTGCCCCTCCGGCGCGATCTACAAGCGCGAGGAGGACGGCATCGTCCTCGTCGACCAGGACCGCTGCCGCGGCTGGCGGATGTGCGTCACCGGCTGCCCGTACAAGAAGGTCTACTTCAACCACAAGACCGGCAAGGCCGAGAAGTGCACCTTCTGCTACCCCCGGGTCGAGGTCGGCATCCCCACGGTGTGCGCCGAGACCTGCGTCGGGCGGCTGCGCTACATCGGGATCATGCTCTACGACGCCGACCGCGTCCTCGACGCGGCCTCGGTGGAGGACGACCACGACCTCTACGAGGCGCAGCGCTCGGTCTTCCTCGACCCCTTCGACCCCGAGGTGCAGCGCGAGGCCGAGCGGGCCGGCATCCCCGGTGACTGGGTCGAGGCCGCGAAGGCATCGCCCGTGCGGCGGCTCATCATGGACTACAAGGTGGCCCTGCCCCTGCACCCGGAGTACCGCACGATGCCGATGGTCTGGTACATCCCGCCGCTGTCGCCCGTCGTCGACGTCGTCGCCGAGACCGGGCACGACGGCGAGGACGCGGACAACCTCTTCGCCGCCATCGACACCCTGCGCATCCCCGTCGAGTACCTCGCCAACCTCTTCACCGCCGGCGACGTCCGGCCCGTCGACGAGGTCCTCAAGAAGCTCGCGGCGATGCGCTCCTACATGCGCGACATCAACCTCGGGCGTGACCCGCGCGGTGAGATCCCCGCGGCCGTCGGGATGGAGGAGGAGGAGATGTACGAGATGTTCCGCCTGCTCGCCCTGGCGAAGTACGACGAGCGCTACGTCATCCCCACCGCCCACGGCGAGCAGGCGCACGGGCTCGAGGAGCTCGCGACGGACTGCGCGGTCTCGGGCTACGACACCGAGCTCGACGACCTCTCCGGCCCCTTCGGCGAGGGATCCGGGCGCGGTGGCACGACCCCGGTCGCGGTCGAGAACTTCCACATGCTCGCCGAGCGCCAGACCTCCGACCAGCTCGTCGGCGGCGGCAGCAAGTCCGGGCGCGTCAACCTCCTCAACTGGGACGGCAAGGGCACCCCCGAGGGCATGTTCCCCACCCGCGGGTCGGGTGAGCGGCCGTGATGCCCTGGCGGCGCCACCGCCGCAGCGCGCCTGCCCTCGACGAGCGCGCCCAGGCCGACGCGTGGCAGATCATCTCGCTCCTCCTCGACTACCCCGACGAGCGCCTCCTGACGCTCCTGCCCGTCCTGCGGGAGAGCGCGAATGGGTTGCCCCCCGGCGTCGGCGACCGCCTCACCGGCGTCGTCGACCACCTCGAGGGCACCCCTCTCGGCGAGCTCCAGGCGCAGTACGTCGACACCTTCGACGTCACCCGTCGGTGCGCCCTGCACCTCACGTACTTCTTGCACGGGGACACCCGCAAGCGCGGTGCCGCGCTCGTGCAGTTCAAGCAGGCCTACCGCCGCGCGGGCGTCGAGCTCGCCGACGAGGGCGCGGAGCTGCCCGACCACCTGTGCGTCGTCCTCGAGCTCGGCGCGACCGTCGACGCGGCCACCGCGTGGCGGCTGCTCAACGACCACCGCGTCGGCGTCGAGCTGCTGCACACGGCGCTCAAGGGCAAGGCCTCGCCGTGGCTGCCCGTCGTCCAGGCGCTGCGCGCGACCCTGCCCGCGCTCGGCGACGACGACGAGCAGGCCCTCGCCCGGCTCATCGCGCAGGGCCCGCCCCAGGAGGACGTCGGCATCGACCAGTCCCCCTACACCCACGACCCGGCGGTCGAGGAGCACCTCGCGCGCACCTCGGGCACCACCTGCGGCAGCGCCGCCGCGGACCCCCTTCGCCCCACCCCGCCGCAGGCGCTCACGCCCGGCCCGACCATCCCCGTAGGAGCACCCCGGTGAGCACCTTCCTCTGGGTCATCGTCCCGTACCTCACCCTCGCGACCTTCGTCGTCGGGCACGTCTGGCGCTACCGCTACGACAAGTTCGGGTGGACCACCCGCTCCTCGCAGCTCTACGAGGACCGGCTGCTGCGGATCGGCAGCCCGCTCTTCCACTTCGGGATGCTCGGGGTCGTCGCCGGCCACGTCATCGGCCTCGTCATCCCGAAGGTCGCGACCGACGCGCTGGGCATCAGCGCGCACACGTACCACGTCGTCGCGCTGGCGGGCGGCATCCCCGCGGGGCTGGCCGCCGTCGCCGGGCTCGTCATCCTCGTCTACCGCCGCCGCACCACCGGGCCGGTCTTCAGCGCGACGACGCTCAACGACAAGGTCATGTACCTCTTCCTCGGGCTCGTCATGGTCCTCGGGATCTGGAACACGATCGCGGGCTCGCTCCTGCGCTTCGGCGGCGAGTACGACTACCGCGAAGGGGTGTCGGTGTGGTGGCGCAGCATCTTCACCTTCGCGCCCGAGCCCGATCTCATGGCCGCCGCACCGCTCGGCTTCCAGCTGCACGCGCTCACCGCGATGATCCTCTTCGCGATGTGGCCCTTCACCCGGCTCGTCCACGTCTTCAGCGCACCGATCGGCTACCTCACCCGGCCCTACCTCGTCTACCGGTCGCGCGACAGCCGTCCGGGCCGCGGCACGGGCAGCCGGGCACCCCGCCGCGGGTGGGACAAGCCCGAGCTGACCCGCCGCTGATCACCACCCCGAGCAGCGCGACGCCCCCCGAGACGACGTACCGTCGACCCATGCCCTTCCCCGCCCTCGTCGAGCCAGGACCGCCCCTGAGCCCGGACCAGCTGACCCGGTACGCACGGCACCTGCTGCTGCCGAGCATCGGCGAGACGGGCCAGCGCCGGCTGCTCGCGGCCCGGGTCGCGGTCGTCGGCGCGGGCGGCCTGGGCTCCCCCGCCCTGCTCTACCTCGCGGCCGCCGGGGTCGGCGCGATCACCGTCGTCGACGACGACTCCGTCGACGCGACGAACCTCCAGCGCCAGGTCATCCACGACGCGATGTCGGTCGGCCTGTCGAAGGTCGAGAGCGCCGTCGACCGCGTGCGCGGGCTCAACCCCGACTGCGACGTCGTCGGACGGCACGTGCGCATCACCGACGAGAACGCCCGCGAGGTCCTCGCCGGGCACGACCTCGTCCTCGACGGCAGCGACAACTTCGAGACGCGGTACGCCGTCGACGCCGCCTGCGCCGAGCTCGGCGTGCCGCTCGTGTGGGCCGCCGTGTACCGCACCGCCGCGCACGTGACGACCTTCTGGACCGCTGCGCCCGAGGGGCTGCCCGCGGTCGGCCTGCGCGACCTCTTCCCGGACCCGCCCGAGCCGGGGTCGGTCCCGGCCTGCGGCGACGCCGGGGTGCTCGGTGCGCTCGTCGGGCAGATCGGGTCGATGATGACGAGCGAGGCGATCAAGCTCGTCACCGGGTCCGGGGAGCCGCTGCTGGGCCGCGTCCTGTACGTCGACAGCATGGCGAGCACGCAGCGCTCGATCCCCCTCGCCCCGTCGGGTCGGTACGACGCCGCGGTGCGGCGGCCGGCCGCCCCCGCTCCCCCGGCCGCGCCGGAGACGACGACCGTGAGCGCGACCGCCCTCGCCGCCCTCGTCGAGGCGCCGGGCTCCCCCTTCGTCCTCGACGTGCGCGAGCCGGCCGAGATCGCCTTCGGGATGGTCCCGGGCTCGGCGCACATCCCCCTGGCCACCCTGCGCGACGGCGACCCCGACGCGCTCGGCGTCCCGCGCGACCGCACCGTCGTCCTCGTGTGCAAGGCCGGGCCGCGCGCGACCCTGGCCGCCGCGACCCTGCGAGCCCACGGCTACGAGCAGCTCGAGGTGCTCGATGGCGGCATGCTCGCGTGGGTCGACGAGGTCGACCCCTCCCTCCCCCGCTACTAGGAGCAGGCACCGTGAGCACCACCCGCGAGCTGTTGACGCTCGAGCAGTACGTCGCCGAGGTCCTGCGCCTCGTCCCCGGCCCGACCTCGGTCGAGGTCGTCGCGCTCGACGACGCCCACGGCCGCGTGCTCGCGGGCGCGGTCACCGCGCGCGGCCAGGTCCCCGCCTTCGCCAACTCGGCGATGGACGGCTACGCCGTGCGCTGGGCGGACGTCGCGGACGCGCCCGTCGATCTCGCCGTCGTCGGCGAGGTGCCCGCGGGCTCGCCGCACGACCCGGCGATCGGGCCGGGCGAGTGCGTGCGGATCATGACCGGCGCACCCGTGCCGGGCGACGCCGACACGATCGTGCCCGTCGAGCTCACCGACGGCGGCGAGCAGCGGGTGCACGTCACCGCAGCCCCCGAGCGCGGGCAGGGCGCCCACGTCCGTGGGGCCGGCGAGGACCTCCGGGCCGGCGACCTCGTCGCCGAGCCCGGCACCACGCTCACCGCACGGGTCCTCTCGTCCGTCGCTGCCGCCGGGCACGCCGAGGTGCCGGTGCGCCGCCGACCGGTCGTCGCCGTCGCCGCGACCGGCGACGAGCTCGTCGCCCCCGGTGCCGAGCTGGGGCGTGGTCAGGTCTACGAGTCCAACGCGACGCACCTCGCGGCGACCGCCCGCGAGCAGGGCGCCGACGTCGTCGTGCCGCCCACGGTGCGCGACGACGCCGCCCTCGTCGTGCGGGCCCTCGACGAGCTCGCCGCGCAGGCCGACGTCGTCGTCCTCACCGGTGGGGCGAGCGTCGGCGCCTACGACGTGGCCCGCGACGTGCTCACCGAGCACGCGGGCGCGACCTACCGTCACGTGCGCGTCCAGCCGGGCAAGCCCCAGGGCTGGGCGCTCTGGCAGGGCACCCCGGTCGTCGCGCTGCCGGGCAACCCCGTGAGCGCGGCCATCTCCTTCGAGGTCGTCGTGCGGCCGCTCCTCGACGCGCTGCTCGGCCGGGCGCCGCGCCCGACCACCCGCGCCGTCGCCGCGACCGGGTGGCGCTCGCCGCCCGGTCGGCGCCAGCTCGTCCCGGTGCGCATCACCCAGGGCGAGGACCTGCGCCCTCTCGCCACCCCGTCGCACCGCCGGGGGTCGGCGTCGCACATGGTGACCTCGCTCGCCGGTGCCGACGCGCTCGCCGAGGTGCCCGAGGAGACCACCGAGGTCGCCGCGGGCGACCTCTTGACGATCAGGAGCCTGGCATGAGCCACCCCCTCACCCATCTCGACGAGGGCGGGCACGCCCGCATGGTCGACGTCACCGAGAAGTCGCCGACCGTCCGGGCCGCGACCGCCGCCGGGTCGGTGCGGGTCTCGCCGGAGGTCGTCGCCCTGCTGCGCGACGGCGCCGTGCCGAAGGGGGACGTGCTCGCCGTCGCCCGCGTCGCGGGCATCCAGGCCGCGAAGAAGACCCCGGAGCTGCTCCCCCTGGCCCACGTCATCGGCGTGCACGGGTGCACCGTCGACCTGACGATCACCGACACGGGGGTCGACGTCGTCGCGACGGTGCGCACCGCCGACCGCACCGGTGTCGAGATGGAGGCGCTGACGAGCGTGAGCGTCGCCGCGCTCGCCGTCGTCGACATGGTCAAGGGCGTCGACCGCACCGCCCGCATCACCGACATCCGCGTGCTGAGCAAGCAGGGCGGGCGCTCCGGGTCGTGGACCCGCCCCGAGACGCAGGACCACGCATGAGCGCCGTCGAATACGACGTCGTCGTCGTCGCCGGCGGCGCCGGCTCGCGCCTCGGAGGAGCGGTCAAGGCGGACCTCACGGTCGACGGCGAGCGCCTGCTCGACCGCGTCCTCGCGGCGACCGGGTCGGCGTCGACCCGCGTGCTCGTCGGGCGGGGCATCGACGCCCCCGACGACGTGGTGCGCACCCTCGAGGACCCCCCGTCCGGTGGCCCGGCGGCCGGCACCGACGCCGGGCTGCAGGCCGTGACGAGCCCCGCGCGGTGGACCCTGCTCCTCGCGAGCGACCTCGCCGACCCCGCCGCCGGCATCGCCACCCTGCTCGAGGCGGCGGCCCGCGCGGACGAGGACGGAGAGGACGACGTCGACGGCATCTGCCTGGCCGGTGACGCCGAGCACCCGCAGTGGCTCTTCGGCATCCACCGCACGGCGGCGCTGCGCGGCGCGGTCGAGTCTCTCGACACCGTGCGCAACCGCTCGATGAAGGCCCTGCTGTCCTCGCTGCGCCTCACCACCGTCGCCGTCGACCCGGCCGCGGTCGCCGACATCGACACCCCGACGGACGCCCGGACCTGGCAGGCGCAGCGCCCGGCTGACGCCCCCCGCGAGCCACGGCTGCGGGGCGACGCCGCGACCGTGCAGCGCTGGCGGCAGTGGGTCGAGTTGGCCTGCGAGGCGGTCGCGGTCGACCCCGACCTCGTCGACGTCGCCGGCATCCACATCCTCACCAAGCAGGTCGCCCACGGCTACGACCGGCCGCTCGCGCCCGTGTCGTCCTACGTCCTCGGCCTGGCCGTCGGTGCGGCGCAGGCGCGCGGTGAGGAGGTCGACCAGGTCGCCCTGCGGCGGGCCATCGTCGCGACGATCGAGCAGGCACCCCCGGTGCCGGAGGAGCAGTCATGAGCGTGCAGGTCAGATGGTTCGGCGGGGCGGCGGAGGCCGCCGGCGTCGAGGAGGAGCAGGTGCCCGAGGGCCCGCTGTCCGCGGTGCTCGCCGCGACGGTCGAGCGTCACGGCGACGCCGTGGCGCGCGTGCTGCCGCGGTGCGCGGTGCTCGTCGACGGGCGCAACGCCCAGGGCGAGGACCCGCAGGTGCCGACCGGCTCGGTCGTCGACGTGCTGCCCCCCTTCGCCGGGGGCTGATCAGCCGCCGATCGCGCTCATCGGGCGCGGCGGCTGGAGGAAGCCGGGCTCGTCGATGCCGTGACCGGGGCGCTTGCCCGCGAGGCACGAGTGGAGCAGCGCGGTGACCTCCTCCTCGGAGGAGCCGTCGCGAAGGGGGGTCCTCAGGTCGGTCTCGCCGCGGGCGAAGAGGCACGAGCGCAGCTGGCCGTCGGCGGTGAGGCGCAGCCGGTCGCACGCCCCGCAGAAGGGCATTGTCACCGACGCGATGATCCCGACCGTGCCGGGGCCGCCGTCGACGACGAAGCGCTCGGCCGGGGCCGCCCCGCGACCGGGCATCTCGACGAGGTCGAAGTCCTCGCGCAGCCACCCGAGGATCTCGGCAGCGGTGATCATCTCCGAGCGCTGCCACGTGTGACCGCCGTCGAGCGGCATCTGCTCGATGAAGCGCAGCTCGTAGCCGTGGTCGAGGGCCCACCGCAGCAGGTCGCCGGCCTCGTCGTCGTTGACGCCGCGCATGAGCACGGTGTTGATCTTGATGGGGGCGAGGCCGGCCGCGTCGGCCGCGGCGATGCCGGCCATCGTGTCCTCGAAGCGGTCGCGCCGCGTCATCGAGGCGAAGCGGTCCGCCCGCAGGGTGTCGAGGCTGATGTTGACCCGGGCGAGGCCGGCGTCGGCGAGGGGCTGGGCGAGCTTGGGCAGGCGCAGGGCGTTGGAGGTCAGCGAGACCTCGACCGGGCCGTGCTCGCCGCTCATGGCGGCTACACCGCGGACGACGTCGACGACGTCGGGGCGCAGCAGCGGCTCGCCCCCGGTGAGCCGGACCTCGGTGATGCCGGCCGCGACCGCGACCTCGATGACGCGCAGGAGCTCGTCGGTCGTCAGCAGGTCGGGGGTGGGCAGCCAGGGCATGCCCTCGGCGGGCATGCAGTAGGTGCAGCGCAGGTTGCACCGGTCGGTGAGCGAGACCCGCAGGTCCCGGTGGACGCGTCCGTGGCCGTCGGTCAGCACGAGAGCCCGCTCCACTGGTGGCTGCCGTCGACCTCGTGCTGCTTCTTCCAGATCGGCACGCCGTGCTTGACCGCCTCGACGACGTCGCGGCACAGGGTGATCGCGAGGTCGCGGTGCGCGCTCGCGACGAGCACGACGAGGGCGAGGTCGCCGACCTCGAGGTGGCCGACGCGGTGCACGGCGACGACCTGGGCCTGGCCGTCGGGGTCACCGGCGGCGACCGCGGCGGAGACGACGTCGTCGATGACACGGCCCGCGTCGGGGTGCGCGGAGTAGTCGAGCGAGACGACCTCGCCGGACGCCTCCGGGTCATGGTCGCGGACCTGCCCGACGAAGGTGGAGACAGCCCCGTGCGAGGGACCGCCCACCTCGGCCATGAGGGCCGTCAGGTCGATCGGGTCGGTCGCGATCTGGGCGCGCCAGGTCATCGGTGATCGCCTCCGTGGAGCTGGTCGAGCAGGTGGGCCAGCAGCGGGACGACGACCTCGAGGCCCTCGCGCACCGCCTTCGGGCTGCCGGGCAGGTTGACGACGACGGCACCGGGGTGGTCTGCCGTCGCGTGGACGACGCCGGCGAGACCACGGGTGAGGACGGCGTGCGGGGTCTTAGTCGCGCCGTGGGCGCGGATCGCCTCGGCGACGCCGGGCAGCTCGGCGTCGAGGACCTCGCTCGTGCCCTCGGGCGTGCGGTCGCGCGGGCCGACACCGGTGCCCCCGGTCGAGACCACGACGCGCACCCCCTCGGCGAGCACCCGCCGCAGCTCGTCGCGCACGCTGTCGGCGCCGTCCGGCACGACCGAGGTCGTCACGACGAAGCCGGCGCCCTCGAGGGCCTCGCGACCGGCCGGACCGGACAGGTCCTCGCGCTCACCACGGGCCGAGCGGTCCGACACGGTGAGGACATGGGCGCCCACGGGCGCGGTGGTCGGGGCTGGCTGCGTCATCACCCCCATCCTCTCACCACGCCCTGCGGTCCCGACGCCCCCTGGGGGGTGCGGGGACGGGAGCCGGCGGGACCGGACCAGTCGTTGACCACCTGGTTAATCAACCGCTAGGTTAAGCACATGGCAGACGAGCTGAGCACCACCTTCGCCGCCCTGGCCGACCCGACCCGGCGCGCGATCCTCACGCGCCTGGGCGACGGCGAGGCCACGGTGAGCGAGCTGGCGCAGCCCTTCGCCATGTCCCTGCCCGCCATCTCCAAGCACCTCTCGGTGCTCGAGCGGGCCGGGCTGATCTCGAAGACCCCCGACGCGCAGCGACGCCGCTGCCGCCTGGAGGCCACCCCGCTGCAGGACGCGACGACGTGGCTCGAGCTCTACCGGGAGCACTGGGAGCGACGGCTGGACGACCTCGGCGACTACCTCGCCACCATGAGCACGCCCTCGACGCAGGGCACCACCCAGGAGAAGCCATGAGCACTGCACCCCGAGGCGCCCGCGAGCGCGCCACCGTCACCACCGACGGCCCGGAGCTGGTCGTCACCCGCACCTTCGACGCCCCTGCCGATCTCGTCTTCGAGGTCATGACGACCCCCGAGCACGTGCGGCGGTGGTGGGGCGCCGGCCACGGCGAGGTCACCGTCTGCGAGATCGACCTGCGCGAGGGCGGGGCCTGGCACTTCGCCCAGCGCGCCGGCTCCTCGGGCGAGGAGGTGTCCTTCTCCGGTCACTACCGCACGATCGAGCGACCGGGCCACCTCGTGCACACCGAGCGCTTCGACAACCTCGAGTCGCCCTACTCGCTCGTCGACACGACGTACACCGAGAGCGAGGGACGCACCCACCTGCGCGCGGTCATCACCTACGACTCCCCCGAGACCGTGCAGATGGTCGTCGAGTCGGGCATGGAGGGCGGCCTCCAGAGCTCCTACGACGCGATCGACGACGTCCTCGCGGAACTCTCCTCCCGTTAGCCCCGTCGATGGTCGAGGTGCGAAGGCCCCCCAGGGCCTGAGCCTCGAGACCACCGCCGCGAAGGGGGACCGCTCCCGTCACGGGGGTGGCCCCCTTCGCCCGCCGAGCGGGACACTGCCTGGTCGGGGGGCCGACGGGGAGGGGATCGCCATGCGCACGTCAGCGACGGGGGTCTGGAGACCGACCTCATCTACCACCACGGGGTGGACCTGCCGCACTTCGCGGCCTACGTGCTGCTGCGCGACGCGCACGGCCGCGACCTGCTCCGGCACTACTACGAGGGCTACGCGCAGGTCGCGGAGCGGCACGGCGTCGGGCTGCAGCTCGAGACGCCGACCTGGCGGGCGAGCAGCGACTGGGGAGACCTCCTCGGCGACGACGCGTCGGCCCTCGCCGCCGCCAACGCCGACGCGGTCGCCCTGCTGCGCGAGATCGGCGAGCAGTGGTCCGACCGCGTCCCGGCCGTGCGGGTCGTGGGGCAGCTCGGCCCGAGGGGCGACGGCTACCGGCCGGGGGCACGGGTCGACCCGGACGAGGCCGCGGAGTACCACCGCCCGCAGGTCGCGGCTCTCGCTGGGGCGGGCGCCGACCACGTCGAGGTGCTCACGCTCACCGACGTCGGCGAGGCCGTCGACGTCGTGCGCGCGGCGCACGACGTCGGGGTGCCCGTGTGGGTGGGCTGGACCGTCGAGGTCGACGGGCGCCTGCCCGGTGGGACGAGCCTGCAGGAGGCGGTCGAGGCCACCGACACCCAGGCCGCTCCGGACGCGTACATGGTCACCTGCGCCCACCCGCGGCACGTCGCCGCCGGGCTGAGCGGGCCGTGGGACCGCGTGCGTGGGCTCACGGTCAACGCCTCCGAGCGCAGCCACGAGGAGCTCGACGCGATGACGAGCCTCGACCCCGGCGACCCGGCCGAGCTCGCCGCGGCCCACGTCGAGCTCGAGCGCTCGCTGCCGGCGCTCGAGGTCGTCGGGGGTGCTGCGGCACCGACGCGACCCACGTCGGCGCGATCTGGGCCGCTCGGACGGGGGGCTGCCCCCCCTTCGCCGGTGATTCGAAGAAGGACCGTCACCTCGAGGTGACGGTCCTTCTTCGAATCAGGGGACCTGCTACAGCCCGAGTCGTTGCGGGCTCTTCGTCGACTCCGGCTCGGCCGCGGGCTCGTTCCTCGCCCACGACCTCCCCTGCGCCCTCCTCAGAGCCCGAGGTCGCGGCCGATGAGCTCCTTCATGATCTCGTTCGTGCCGGCCCAGATCTTGTGGACGCGGGCGTCGCGCCAGGCGCGGGCCACGCGGTACTCGGTCATGAAGCCGTACCCGCCGTGCAGCTGGACGCACTCGTCGAGCACGCCGCACTGGACCTCGGCGGCCCACCACTTGGCCTTCGCGGCGTCGACGGCGGTGAGACGGCCCTGCGCGTGCGCGGTGACGCAGTCGTCGACGTAGGCCTGCGTGACCTCGACCTTCGTCACGAGCTCGGCGATCTTGAACTTGTTGTGCTGGAAGGTGCCGATCGGCTGGCCGAAGGCCTTGCGCTCCTTCGTGTACGCGATCGTCTCGCGCAGGATCTGGTCGGCGCCGGCGATGTTGGCGATCGCGTTGCCGAGGCGCTCCTGCGGCAGCTTCTGCATCATCGCGACGAAGCCCATGCCCTCGGGGCCGAGGAGGCGGTCGGCGGGCACGCGCACGTCGTCGAAGAAGAGCTCGGAGGTGTCGGACTCGGGCTGACCGATCTTGTCCAGCGGGTTGCCCTTGGTGAAGCCCGCGTCGCCGGCCTCGAGGACGAAGAGCGAGATGCCCTTGGCCCCCTTCGTCGGGTCGGTCCGCGCGGCGACGACCGCGAGGTCGCACTGGTGGCCGTTGGTGATGAAGGTCTTGCTGCCGTTGATGACCCAGTCGCCCGAGCCGTCGTCGGCGCGCACGGCGGTCGTCTTCAGCGCGGCGAGGTCGGAGCCGCCGGAGGGCTCGGTCATGCCGATCGACAGGATCGTCTCGCCGGTGACGACCGTCGGCAGCCAGCGCTGCTTCTGCTCCTCTGTGCCGAGCGCGACGAGGTACGGCGCGGTGATGTCGGAGTGGATGCCGAAGCACGACGCGGTCGCGGCGTTGAAGGCCGCGAGCTCCTCGGCGAGGACGGCGTTGAAGCGGTAGTCGTCGATGCCCGCGCCGCCGAACTCCTCGGGGATCGTCAGGCCGAAGAAGCCCTGCTTGCCCGCCTCGAGCCACACCTCGCGCGGGATCCGGTGCTCGCGGATCATCTCCTCCGCACGGGGGACGAGCGTTCGTTCGACAAACTCCTTGACGGAGGCGCGGAAGGACTCGTGGTCCTCGTCGTAGATGTTGCGGGGCATGCCTGATGGCCTCTCGCTCGCGGTGGTCGGGACGCGCCCAGCATGGCTAAGCGCTTGCTTAGCGTAGGCGTCGCCGGGCATGCTGGGCAAGTGACGAGCACCTCATCCGCGACGCCGTCGAGCGAGTCGCCCACCGTGTCCCGCCTCTACGAGGCGGCGGCAGATGCCTTCGGCGCGAAGGGGTTCCACGCGACGACGACCCGAGACATCGCCTCTCGGGCCGGGCTGTCCCCCGCGGGCGTGTACGTCCACTTCGCCTCGAAGGAGGACCTGCTCTACCAGCTCTCCCGCGAGGGGCACACCGTCGCCCGCGACGCGCTGGCCCGCGCCGCCGCGCGCTCGAGCGCCCCGGCCGAGACGCTCCGCTCGATGATCGGCGCCTTCGCCCGTTGGCACGCCGAGCAGCACCAGGTGGCTCGGATCGTCCAGTACGAGTTCCGCCACCTCTCCCCCGAGCACCAGCACGAGGTGCTCACCCTGCGTCGTGAGATCGACGCGGTCGTGCGCGGGGTGGTGGACGAAGGGGTGGCCTCGGGCGACTTCGAGGTCGAGGACACCCACGCGGCCGCGCTCGCGCTGCTCTCGCTCGTCGTCGACGTCGCCCGCTGGTACCACCCGGGCGTGCAGCAGACCCCGGAGCAGATCGAGCAGACGTACGGCGCGCTCGCCCTCCGGCTCGTCGGCGCCTCGCCCCACCCGGGCTGATCGCGCCCGACCGGCGCGCCCGGCCCACCTCTGCCATCATCACCGCATGACCAGCCGGGGCGGCGCGATCGCGCGCGGGAGCGCGGCCGCCGCGCTCGCCACCGCGGTCGCCCTGTGCTCGCACGTCCTGGCCGGCGGCGCCGTGCCGCACGTGCTCGGGGTCGTCGTCCCGCTCGCCCTCGCCGTGCCCGCGTGCACCCTGCTCGCCCGGTGGCGCCCGGCCCTGCCGCGCCTGGGCTCCTCGGTGGCCGTGAGCCAGCTGCTCTTCCACACCCTCTTCTCGCTCGGCGCGGCCCCGGGCGGTGCCGGGCACCTCGAGCACGTGCGCCAGACCGGGCACCTCGGCCAGCTCGGGCTCACCGCCCAGGGCGAGGCCCTGCTCACGACCACGGCCGGCGCGCACACGATGCCCTCGAGCACGATGTGGCTCGCGCACCTCGTCGCGGCCGTCGTGACGACCGCGGCGCTGCACCGCGGCGAGGAGGTCTCGCGCCGGCTGCACGTGCTCGCCCTGGCGGTCGCGGCCTTCCTCGCCCCTCCCGCCCCGGTGCACCTCGCCCGACCTGGCACCGACGTGCGACCGGCCCCCGCGCCCCGCGCGCTGCCGACCGCCCGGCTCGTCGAGCTCGCGCAGGAGATCAGCCGCAGGGGCCCGCCGTCGGGCCTCGCCGACTCCTTCGCCTGACCCCCGCCTCCGGCGAGGGGTCGTCGGCGACACCTGCCGTGCCCAGCATGGACGGCCGGTCTCGCCACCCGCGCACCGCGACGGCCTCTCGTCGCGCGAGCGCTCCCCCTTCGTCATCGCGCCGACCCGGCAGCCCGGGCGGCGACGTACCAGGAAGCGACCCCCCATGTCGACGACCACGTCGAGCACGACCTCCCCCACCCCACCCCTGCCATCTGCCGCGCCACCCGGGCGCGACCGCGCCGCACGCGGGTGGCTGCCGCAGCTGCTGCTGCGCCTGCACTTCTACGCCGGGCTGCTCGTCGGCCCCTTCGTCCTCGTCGCCGCGCTCACCGGGGCGATCTACGCGCTGACGCCGAGCATCGAGCGCGTCGTCTACGCCGGGCAGCTGAGCACCGACGGCACCGGCGTGCACCGACCCCTCTCCGAGCAGGTGGCGACGGCCCAGGCGTACACGGGCGGCGAGCGCGTCGCCGCCGTGCGCCCCGCCCCCGACGCCGGGTCGACGACGCGGGTGATGTTCGACGACCCCGGTCTCGGCGAGAGCGAGAGCCGGGCGATCTTCGTCGACCCGTACACGAACGCCGTGCGCGGCGATCTCACCGTCTACGGCACGAGCGGCGCGCTGCCGGTGCGCACCTGGGTCGACCAGCTGCACCGCGGGCTGCACCTCGGCGAGCCCGGACGGCTCTACAGCGAGCTCGCCGCCTCGTGGCTGTGGGTCGTCGCCCTCGCCGGTCTCGGGCTGTGGCTGCGCCGGCTGCGGCGCACCCGCCGGTTGCGCGAGATGTTCCTGCCCCCGCGCGGGCGCGCCGGCTACCGGCGCACCCGCGACCGGCACGCCGCGGTCGGCGCGTGGGTGCTCGTCGGGGCGCTCGGGCTCTCCGCGACGGGCATCACGTGGTCGCAGCTCGCCGGCGAGCAGGTCACCGACCTGCGTGCACAGCTGGGCTGGTCGGCGCCGGCCCTCGACACCGAGCTGTCGGGCGGGACGGCCGCAGCGGGTGCGCACCACGCGGGCCACCACGGCGACGGCGGGTCCGGTGAGGCCCCGCGCGTCGCGCCGGTGAGCTTCGACGCGGTCCTCGGGGCGGCCCGGCAGGCGGGCATCGACGCCGGCCAGGTCGAGGTCTCCGCCCCGGCGGCGGAGGGCAGCGCGTGGGTGGTCTGTGAGATCCGGGCCGCCTACCCCACCGAGGTCGACACCGTCGCCGTCGACGGCGACACCCTCGAGGTGACCGACCGGGTGACCTTCGCCGAGCACCCCTTCGTCGCCAAGCTCGCTCGCTGGGGAATCGACCTGCACATCGGCGCCCTCTTCGGCGTCGCCAACCAGGTGGCGCTCTTCGTCCTCGCGTGCGGCATCGCGGCGAGCGTCGTGTGGGGCTACGCGATGTGGTGGCGACGGGGGACCACCCGGCCCGGACGGGTCGGCGGACGCGCCCCGGCGCGCGGCGCGCTCGCCCGGGCCCCGTGGTGGGGGCTCGTGGGCGTCGCGGCGGTGGCCGTCGTCATCGGCCTGGCCCTGCCGCTCGTCGGGGTCTCGCTGCTCGTCTTCGTGCTCGTCGACTCCGGTCGGGGGCTGCTCGCCCGGCGACGAGAGGTCGGCGCGGCCGCAGGCTGAGCCCCTCCCCCTTCGCACAGCTCGGTCCGGTGAGCGCGGATCGCCGCTACGTCATCGGCGTGACGGCGATTCGTGCTCACTCGATGGAGGCCAGATGTGCCGACGCTCAGTCGAGGAGGAGGACCGCGCCGGCCACGGCGACGAGCGCACCGGCGGTGCGCACGTGGTCGGCGCGGGCCAGCCGGCGCAGCAGACGCGCACGCTCCTGCTCGTCGGGCCCCCGGCCCAGACGACCGTGGGTCGGGGCCGCGACGAGCGCCGTCGTGACGACCGCGACGAGCGTCCCGGCAGCCGCGAGCCAGCCCGCCGCGACGGCCGGGTGCGCGACGAGCTGCCACGCGACGACGAGGACGAGCGGCGGGTAGATCACGGCGACGACCGGGGTGATCCGGCGCGAGTGGGCGGCGTGGGCACCGGCCCACCGCTCGTGCCCGACCTCGGCGAGCGCCGGGTAGACGACGCGGTCGACCGTCAGCTGGAAGCCGAGGTGCGCACCGGCGAGCAGCACGAGCCACGGGGTCGGCTCGAGCAGGCTCATCGGGGCGTCCGCAGGGGCATGGCTGGAGGCTATCCGGCCGCTCGGCGCACGGAGTGGACGCGAGGTTGACCACGCCAGTCGAACAGGTGTTCGATGACGTCATGCCCGAGATCGACATCGCCGCCCTGAGAGACCGGGTGCGTGCGATGGAGCGTACGACGAGCACCCGAGAGCCGCTCTCGCGCTCCGCGGTCGTCGACGCGCTCGTCCCCGGCGGGCTCGTCGCGGGCTGCACCTACGCGGTGCACGGCTCGCACACCCTGCTCCTCAGCCTCCTCGCCGGCGGCTCGGCGCAGGGCCGCTGGTGCGGGCTCGTCGGGCTGCCCGACCTCGGCGTCGAGTCGGCCCGCGGGCTGGGTCTCGACCTGGAGCGCACCCTCGCCGTGCCCTCCCCCGGCGAGACCTGGGTCGAGACGACCGCGACCCTCGTCGAGGCCCTCCCCCTCGTCGCCGTCCGCCCGCCGCACACGCCGTCGCGCGCTGACGTCACGCGGCTCTCCGCCCGGCTGCGTGCCCGCTCCGCCGCCCTCGTCGTCCTGCTCGACGACGCCCCCGGCGAGCAGACCCGGTGGCCCGGGGTCGAGGCGAGCGTGCGCGTGCTCTCGCAGTCGTGGACCGGTCTGGCCGACGGCCGCGGTCGGCTGCTCGGCCGCGAGCTCGTCGCCGAGGTCCGCCCGCGCAGCGCCCCCGTCCGTCAGGTGGCGCTCGTCCAGCGGCCCGACGGCCTCGTCGGCCTGCCGGGCGCGAGCGACGACGCCACGCGGCGCGACCGGCGCGGGCTGCTCGAGGCGGCCAGCTGATGGCCCGCGCCGCCGTGCGCACCGGCACGACCGCGCTCGCCGCCGGCGGCCGACGGCTCGTCCTGTGGTGCCCCGACTGGCCGGTCCGCGCGGCCGTCTGGGACGCGGGCGAGGGCTCCCCCCTTCGCCTGAGCGAGCCGATCGGGCTCGTGGCGAAGGGGGAGATCCACGCCTGCTCCGCCGCGGCCCGCGGGCTCGGCGTGCGGCGCGGGCTGCGCGTGCGCGAGGCGCAGTCGCGCTGCCCCGAGCTGCTCACCCTCACCCACGACCCGGGCGCCGACGAGCGGCTCTTCGCCAGCCTGCTGCCCGACCTCGAGGAGGTCGTCGCCGGGGTCGAGGTCGTCCGTCCGGGCACGGCGACCCTCGTCGTCGACGGCCCGGCCCGCTTCCACGGGGGCGAGGTGCCGGTCGGGGCGCTGCTGTGCGAGCGGCTCGTCGGGCGCGGCGTCGACGACGTGCGGGCCGGTGTCGCCGACACGGTCTTCGCCGCCGAGCAGGTCGCCCGCGTCACCGGGGCCCAGGACTGCGCGGCGCTGCCCGGCGAGCAGACCGCCGACTTCCTCGCGCCGCTGCCCGTCACCGCCCTCGGCGAGCCCGATCTCGCCGACCTGTGGCGCCGTCTCGGGCTGCGCACCCTCGGCGACCTGGCCCTGCTCGACGAGGCCGACGTGCGGGCCCGCTTCGGCGAGCGCGGGGTGCGCTGCCACCGCACGGCGCGGGGTTTCGAGGACGCGACCTTCCTGCCCCGGCGGCCACCGGCGACCCATGAGGAGAGCGCGCACTTCGAGCACGCGCTGCGGCGCGCCGAGCAGGTCGTCACCGGTGCCGGCGCGGCCGCGCAGCGGCTCGTCGACTCCCTCGAGCGCGAGCACCTCGTGTGCACCGCGGTGTGGGTCGAGGTCGTCACCGACTCCGGGCGCACGCTCCAGCGACGCTGGGCCCATCCCCGGTTCTTCGACGCCGCGGCGCTGCTCGACCGGCTCGCGTGGACCCTCGACGCCGAGGCCCCCGGCGCCCCGGTGAGCGAGGTGCGTCTCGTGCCCGACGAGACCGCCGACGTCACCGCCGTCGCCGACGGGCTGTGGTCGGACCCGGCCGGCGAGCAGGTGCGCCAGGCCGCCTCGCGCATCCAGTCCGCCCTCGGGCACGACGCCGTCGGTCGGCCCGAGCCCGTCGGCGGGCGGGGGCCGGCCGAGCGGCAGCGGCTCGTCCCGTGGGGCGTGGCCGCGCCACGTGTCGACGACGCGCCCTGGCCCGGGCACCTGCCGGCGCCCGCGCCGGCGAGCGTCTACACCGCCCCCGCCCCCGCCGAGCTGCTCGACCGCGGCGGCCATCTCGTCGGTGTCACCGAGCGCGGGGCCGTGAGCGCCTCGCCCGCCACGGTCCGGGCGACCCCGGGCGGCCCGGCCCGTCCGGTCCAGGGGTGGGCCGGGCCCTGGCCCGCCGACGAGCGCTGGTGGGCGCCCGACGGGCGGCGCACCGCGCGCCTGCAGGTCGTCGACGTCACCGGTCAGGCCTGGCTGCTCCTGCACGCCGACGGGCAGTGGTGGACCGAGGCCCGGTATGACTGACATCTCGCCCGAGGTCTCCTGATGGGCTGGCACAACCCCCAGCAGAGCTGGTCGCAGCTCGAGCGGGTCCTCTCCGACACCCGGCTCACCCGCGAGGGCCTGCCGTGGCCCGACGGCGGCGACGCGCCGGGGTGGTCGCGCAAGCGCGAGGCGTACACCCCTCCCCCGCGCATCGCCCGGCCCCGTCCCGGGTCGACCCGGCCGTACGCCGAGCTGCACGCGCACTCGCACTTCTCCTTCCTCGACGGCGCGAGCAGCCCCCAGGAGCTCGTCGAGGAGGCGGTGCGGCTCGGGCTCACGGGGCTGGCCGTCACCGACCACGACGGGCTCTACGGCGCGGTGCGCCTCGCCGAGGCCGCCGAGAGCCACGACCTCGGCACGGTCTTCGGCGCCGAGCTCTCCCTCGGGCTGCCCGAGCCGCAGGCCGGGGTCGCCGACCCCGTCGGCGAGCACCTCCTCCTCCTCGCCCGCGGGCCCGAGGGCTACCACCGCCTCTCCGCCACCCTGACGACCGGGCAGCTCGCCGGAGAGAAGGGCCGGCCCGTGCACGACCTGCGCCGGGTCGCCGACGAGCTGGCCGGTCATGTCGTCGTGCTCACCGGCTGTCGCAAGGGCGCGGTGCGCCGGGCCCTCGCCGGACCGGGCGGGGGCGGGTCCCCCGTCGGCCCCCTCGACCTCGACGCCGCCGAGCGGGCGCTGCGCGCCCAGCAGGAGACCTTCGGGCACGACGCCGTGCTCGTCGAGGTGAGCCATCGTGGGCTGCCCGGCGACGACCACCTCGCCGACGCCCTCGCCGAGGTCGCCCGTCGGGCCGGCGCCCCGGTCGTCGCGACGACGGGGGCGCACGTCGCCCGGCCCGACGCCGCCCGGCTCGCCCAGGTCGTCGCCGCGGTGCGCGCCCGGCGCAGCCTCGACGAGCTCGACGGCTGGATCGCCGGCACCGGCGCGGCCCACCTGCGCTCCGGCGAGGAGATGCACCGGCTGCTCGGGCACATCCCCGGCGCGATCGAGCTCACCGTCGACGTCGCCGCCGAGTGCGCCTTCTCGTTGCGCCGGGCCACCCCGCGGCTGCCGCAGCACCACGTGCCCGAGGGCCACACGGCGATGTCGTGGCTGCGCGAGCTCGTCGCCCGGGGCATGCCGCGGCGCTACCCCCACGCGACCGCCGCCCACCACGAGCGGATCGAGCGCGAGCTCTCGGTCATCGAGACCAAGGACTTCGCCGGCTACTTCGTCATCGTCCACGACATCGCCGCCTTCGCCCGCGAGCAGGGGATCCTGCACCAGGGCCGCGGCTCGGCGGCCAACTCCGCGGTCTGCTACGCCCTGGGCATCACGGCGATCGACTCGATCTACTACGACCTGCCCTTCGAGCGCTTCCTCGCGACGACCCGCGACGAGGAGCCCGACATCGACCTCGACCTCGACTCCGACCGCCGCGAGGAGGTCATCCAGTGGGTCTACGCCCGCTACGGCCGGGTCAACGCCGCGCAGGTCGCCAACGTCATCACCTACCGCCCCCGCTCGGCGGTGCGCGACGTCGCCAAGGCGCTCGGCCACTCGACGGGCCAGCAGGACGCGTGGAGCAAGACCATCGACGGGTGGGGTGAGGTCCTCGACGGCCACCACGACATCCCCGCCCCCGTCGTCGAGCTCGCCGAGGAGCTGCTCGGCGCCCCCCGCCACCTCGGCATCCACTCCGGCGGCATGGTGCTCACCGAGCGACCGGTGAGCGAGGTCTGCCCGATCGAGCCGGCCCGGATGGAGGACCGCACCGTCCTGCAGTGGGACAAGGACGACTGCGCGTGGATGGGACTGGTGAAGTTCGACCTGCTCGGGCTGGGGATGCTCGGCTGCATCCAGCACACCTTCGACCACCTGCGTCACCACCTCGGCGAGCAGTGGAGCCTCGAGCGGATCACCAAGGAGGAGGCGGCCGTCTACGACATGCTGTGCCGCGCCGACTCCATCGGCGTCTTCCAGGTCGAGAGCCGGGCGCAGATCGGCACGCTCACCCGGCTGCTGCCGCGCCGCTTCTACGACCTCGTCGTCGAGATCGCGCTCATCCGGCCCGGCCCCATCCAGGGCGGCGCGATCCACCCCTACATCCGCCGGCGCACCGGTGCCGAGCCGGTCACCTACCTCCACCCGAAGCTCGTGCCGGTGCTCGAGCGCACGATGGGCGTCCCGCTCTTCCAGGAGCAGCTCATGCAGATGGCGGTCGCCGTCGGCGGGTGCACCGGTGACGACGCCGACCTGCTGCGCCGGGCGATGGGCTCCAAGCGGGGGGTCGAGAAGATCGCCAGCCTGCGCGAGCGGCTCTACGAGGGCATGGCCGCCAACGGCATCACCGGCGAGGTCGCCGACGACATCTACGCCAAGATCGAGGCCTTCGCGAACTTCGGCTTCGCCGAGAGCCACGCCCTGTCCTTCGGGCTGCTCGTCTACGCGAGCAGCTGGCTCAAGCTGCACTACCCCGCGGCCTTCCTCGCCGGGCTGCTGCGCAGCCAGCCGATGGGCTTCTACTCGCCGCAGACCCTCGTCGCCGACGCCCGCCGGCACGGCGTCGAGGTCGCCCGCCCGTGCCTGCTCGCCTCCTCGGTCCACGCCGATCTCGAGGCGGGCGGCGAGGTGCCCCGGTGGGCGGGTGAGGAGGACCTGACCGGCGAAGGGGGACCCGCCCCTGCCGGCGGGTACGTCCGCCCGAGCGGGATGGAGAGCTGCCTCGAGCGCGAGCAGCCGGCGATCCCTCCCTTCGACCCCGACGCCCCCGAGCCCGGTGCGGCCCACCGGCGCGACGCCCACCTGCGGGTGCGGCTCGGGCTGAGCGACGTCACGGGCATCGACGTGCCGACGGCGGAGCGGGTCGTCGCCGAGCGCGAGGCGAACGGCCCCTTCGTCTCGCTCGTCGACCTCACCCGGCGGGTCGAGCTCACCGCGCCGCAGGTCGAGGCGCTGGCGACGGCCGGGGCCTTCGACGCGCTCGGGCTGACCCGTCGCCAGGCGCTGTGGGGCGCCGGGGCGGCGGCGCGCGAGCGGCCCGGCCAGCTCGAGGTCGTCACCCCCCACGTCGGGGCGCCGGAGCTGCCGGAGATGAGCGCGCGCGAGAGCACCGTCGCCGACCTGTGGTCGACGGGCATCGCGACGGGCGACCACCCGATCGCGCACGAGCGCGGCTTCCTCGACAGCATGGGGGTGCTCTCCGCGCAGGAGCTGCGCACCGCCGAGAGCGACCAGCGGGTCACGGTCGCCGGTCTCGTCACCCACCGTCAGAGGCCCGCGACCGCGCAGGGCGTGACCTTCCTCAGCCTCGAGGACGAGACGGGGATGATCAACGTCATCTGCTCGGTCGGGGTCTTCCGCCGCTACCGACCGCACTCGCGCACGGCCTCCGCGCTGCTCGTGCGCGGCACGCTCGAGCGGCGCTCCGGCGCGATCAACATCGTCGCCGACCGGCTCGAGCGCCTGCCGGTCGCAGCAGCCACCCGGTCGCGGGACTTCCGGTGACCGGGTGGCCGGGTGCTGCTCGGAGAGGGCCGGGCCTAGACGCGGTCCTCCATGCTGCCCTCGGACGTGACCTCACGCTTGCGCGTGGCGCGGGCGACGAGGAAGAGCACGACGCCGACGACGAGGTAGCCGGCACCGACGAGCCAGACCGTCGACTCCATCTGGGTCAGCAGGAGCAGGCTGGCGAGCAGGGCGAGGACCGGCACGACGCTGGGGATGGTGAAGTGGTCGTGGTCGACCGGGTCCTTCTTCTTGAGGACGAGCACCGAGACGTTGGCCGAGATGAAGACGAGGACGAGCAGGAGCACCGTCGTGTCCGCGAGCTGGCTGACGTCGCCGATCATGCTCATGGCCATCGTCGCGCCGCCCACCACGAGGATCGCGACCCAGGGGGTGCGACGGCCCTCGAGCACCTCGCCGAAGACGCTCGGCAGCAGGCCCACCTCGGCGAGCCCGTAGGTCGCGCGGCTGGCCATGACCATGAAGAGCAGCGCGCCGTTGGTGATCGCGACGAGCGCGATCGCCGAGAACAGCCAGGACGGGACGCCGATGCCCGATGCCTTGACGACCTCGAGCAGCGGTCCGGTCGACTCCGCCATCGTCGTGGGGTCGACGACGATCGCCGCTCCGAGCGCGATGAGCAGGTAGACCGTGGCGGCGGTGAGGATCGCGCCGAAGAGGGCCCTCGGGTAGGCCCGGGTCGGCTCCTTGACCTCCTCGGCCATGTTGGCGGCGGCCTCGAAGCCGAGGAAGGAGAAGAAGGCGGTGATCGACGCCGCGAAGGCCCCGCTCAGCAGCGGCGTGTCCGAGGCCGGGGTGAGGATGCGGCTGGGGTCGCCGTCGCCGCTGCCGAAGACGATCGCCGCGAGCACGATGACGAGGACGAGCCCGGAGACCTCGATGCAGGTGAAGACGACGTTGGCCGACAGCGACTCGCGCACCCCGCGCAGGTTGACCGCGATGAGGACAGCGAGGAAGACCAGCCGCACCGGGATGGCGACCGACGAGGGCAGGCTCTCGTCGCCGAAGAACGAGGCGAGGTAGTCGCCGGCGAAGGCGTTGGCCAGCGCCGCCGACGTCGTGATGCCCGAGGACAGCATGAGGAAGCCGATGATGAAGGTGACGAAGGGCTTGTCGAAGGCACGGTCGGCGTACCGCGAGGCTCCTCCGGCGTGGGGGTACTTCGTGATGAGCTCGGCGTACGTGCCGGCCGTGAGCAGCGCCAGCACGAGCGCGATGACGAGCGGGAGCCAGAGCATCCCGCCGACATCGGTGGCCATCGTGCCCACGAGCGTGTAGATGCCGGCACCGAGGGTGTCACCGACGATGAAGAAGAAGAGCAGCGTCGTCGTGATGCTGCGACTGAGCCTGGTGTCGTGCTCGGAGCTGTCCGGGGCTGTCGTCGTCGCCATCGGGCGAGCATGGCAGAGCGGAGCGCCCTGATCCGGGTCGCGAAGGGGGGTCGATGAGGTCACGGTATGGGGCCGGTCACGACTTCACCCGGACTTGGCAAGGGCTCGACCGCAGCCGCCGGGGCTGCCCTACGGTGCGACGGAACCCCGCGTCGAAGGAGATGCCGTGCGCCCTGTCCGTACCCTCGCCACGCTGGCCAGCCTCACCCTCGTGAGCACCCTGGCCGTCACCGACGCCGGGGCCGCGGCCACCGGTGGCTACGTCGCCCTCGGCGACTCCTACTCCTCGGGCACCGGCACGCGCGACTACCTCGCCGACGGCACGTCGTGCCAGCGCTCGGCCCGGGCCTACCCCTCGCTCATCGCCTCGGCGCGCGGTCTCGACCTCAACTTCCGGGCCTGCTCGGGGGCGACGACGGCGGACGTCACGAGCACCCAGCTCTCCGCGCTCAGCACGACGACGAGCCGGGTGAGCATCTCCGTCGGCGGCAACGACGCGGGCTTCGCCGACGTGCTCACCGAGTGCGCGCTGCCGGCCTGGGCGAGCAGCTGCAACGCCGCGATCGACAAGGCGACGACCTTCATCAACGGCACCCTGCCCGGCCGGCTCAGCACGCTCTACGGCTCGATCCGCGCCAAGGCCCCCGACGCCACCGTCGTCGTCGTGGGCTATCCCCGGATCTTCATGGGCGAGGACTGCAACGCCCTCACGTGGTTCTCCGCCACCGAGCAGAGCCGCCTCAACGCGACCGCCGACCTGCTCAACTCGCGCATCCGCACGGCGGCGAGCGCGCGGGGCTTCGCCTTCGCCAACCCCACGAGCGCCTTCACCGGTCACGCCGTGTGCGACGACGTCGAGTGGCTCAACGGGCTCTCCAGCCCGATCAGCGAGAGCTACCACCCGAACGTCGCGGGCCACCGCAGCGGGTACACCCCGCTCGTCAGCACGCCGCTCACCGGCACGACGGTGCGCGCCACCAGCACGACCGTGCAGCGCGCCGACTTCCTCGCCGGCGAGCAGGCGCAGCGCCAGCGCGGCTATGCCGAGCAGGACCGCACGATCACCCCGAAGCGGATGCGGCTGCCCGACCTCGACTCGCCGAGGGTGCGCCGGGCCGCCGAGCGCGCCGGTGTCGACCTGGGCTCGCGGCGCAGCATCGACGCCGCCGACCGGACGTGGTCGGCGCGGCAGTCCGCAGCGCTCGTGCGCCGCTGACCGCTCCCTCCCAGGTCGAGACCACGCCCCTCAGCTCGAGACGGGTCCCTCGTCGAGCAGCGGACCGAGGTAGAGCTGGAGCAGCGACGGCACGCGCCGCACGTCGAGCCCCGTGATCGTCTCCACGCGGGACAGCCGCAGGCGCAGGGTGTTGCGGTGCACGTGGAGGTCCGCCGCACACCGGGCGACGTCGAGGTCGTGCGCGAGCCACGAGCGCACCGTGCGCTGCAGCTCGCCGTGGCGGTCCTGCTCGACGAGGCGTCGCCACGGCGCGGCGACACCCGCGCCGCGCCAGTCGCCCCGCAGCCCGACGAGCAGGGCGAGGAGGGCGAGGTCCTGGGGGTCGTAGCCCCCGCCCGGCAGGGTGGTCACCCGCAGGGACTCGTGCGCGGAGACGAAGGCGCGGTGCACCCCTTCGCCACCGCTGTGCTCCTCTCCCGTCACGACGGCGGTGCCCGCCAGGGCCCCGAGCGCCGCGACCGGTGACGGACCCGCCGGCCACCACACCGCGAGCTCCTGGTCGCCGACGGCGCCCACCCGCGCCGCGCCCGCCTGCTCCGGCAGCAGACCGGCGACCCTGCGCTGGAGCGCGAGGAGGTCGACATGGGCCTCGCCCGTGGGTCGCAGGACGGTGCACCTGCGGGGCACGGCGAGGTCCCAGCCGAGCGCCTCGGCCATCTCGGTCGTCGCGTCCGCGTCGAGCAGGCCGCCCGCGGCCGCGACGAGGAAGTCCTCGCGCCGGCGCTCGCGCCACCGACCGACCTCGAGCGCCGCCGCCTGCTCGACCACGAGCTCGGCGGTCACGCGGATGAGGTCGCCGAGGACCTCGACCTCCTGGGGCGGCCCGGAGATGCCGACGACCCCGACGACGGCGCCGCGGTGGTGCAGGGGCAGGTTGACCCCCGGCTGCACCCCGCGCAGCAAGAGCTCGTGGACGTCGTCGATGACGACCGTGCGGTCCTGCTCCGCGGCGAGCAGCGCGCCCTCGTGGCGGGCGTGCACCCGCTCCGGCTGACCACTGGCGAGGATGACGCCCCGCTCGTCCATGACGTTGACGTTGCGGTCGACGACCGCCATCGTCCGCTCGACGATCCGGGCGGCGAGGGCCGCGGTCAGCGTGGTCACGAGGAGACGCTAGCCGTCCGGTGTGCAGATGCATCGCGAAGGGGTCATCAGGTGACCGATCCCTGTGCAGTCGACCATGGTCGAGGCGAGCGGTGTCCGCCACGCTGTCCGGGTCCGGTCATTCGGACGTCCCGACGCCCGCCGTGCCCCACGGCCCGGGCGCGACTCAAGGCAAGGAGGCCTCCCATGGTCGACGTCGTCATCCTCGTCGGCGTGGTCGTCGCGCTCGTCGTGGCCGCCAGCGTGCTCAAGCTCCACCCCTTCCTCGCGCTGCTCCTCGCGGCCCTGCTCGGCGGGCTCGCCTTCACGCTGCCGCTCCCGCCCGTCGGTGAGGACCCCGGGCTCATCGGGATCATCAGCACCGGCTTCGGCACGACCCTGGGCAACATCGGTCTCGTCATCGCGCTCGGCACGATCATCGGGGTCGTCCTCGACACGTCGGGTGCCGCCATCACGATGGCCGACCTCGTCGTGCGCAAGATCGGCGAGAAGCACCCGACGATCACCGTCTCGGTCATCGGCTACATCGTCTCGATCCCCGTCTTCTGCGACTCCGGGTACGTCATCCTCAACTCGCTCAAGGAGTCGATCGCCACCCGGGCGCGCACCTCGCCGGTCGCGATGTCCGTCGCCCTGGCCACCGGCCTGTACGCGACGCACACCCTCGTGCCGCCGACCCCCGGACCGATCGCCGCGGCCGGCAACCTCGGTCTCGAGAGCCAGCTCGGGCTCGTCATCCTCGTCGGCCTGCCCATCGCCGCGGTCTCGGCTGTCGCGGGCAACCTGTGGGCGACCCGCTTCCGCCACGAGACCCCGGACGGCGTGAGCTCGGCCGAGGTCGAGGAGAAGATCCGCGAGTTCGAGAGCATGCGTGAGTCCGCCGGACGGCTGCCCAGCCCCGGCGCGGCCTTCGCCCCGATCTTCGTCCCGCTCGTCCTCATCATGCTCGGGTCGATCGCCGCCCTGCCGAGCGCGCCGCTCGGCAGCTCCACCGCCACCGAGGTCCTGCGCTTCGTCGGCCTGCCGGTCGTCGCCCTCCTCATCGGGCTCGTGTGCTCCCTCGCCCTGCTGCCGCGGCGCGGCTTCATGGCGGCCTTCGAGGAGCGCGTCGGCGAGGGCATCGTCGCCGCCGCCCCGATCCTGCTCATCACCGGTGCGGGCGGCGCCTTCGGCGCTGTCATCACCGCGACCGATGTCGGGACCTACCTCGGCGAGCAGCTCTCCGAGCTCGGCATCGGGGTCCTCGTCCCCTTCCTCGTCGCCGCGGCGCTCAAGACCGCGCAGGGCTCCTCGACCGTGGCCCTCGTGACGACCTCGGCGCTCATGGCACCGCTCGTCGGAGACCTCGGTCTCGACACCGACCTCGGCCGCGTCCTCGTCGTCATGGCGATCGGCGCCGGCGCGATGACCGTCTCGCACGCCAACGACAGCTACTTCTGGGTGGTCAGTCAGTTCAGCCGGATGAGCGTCAAGCAGGCCTACCGGGCGCAGACGATGGCCACCCTCGTGCAGGGTCTCACCGCCATCGCGGTCGTCTGGGTCCTCTCGCTCGTCGTCGTGTGAGCAGGCGGCCCGTGAGAGTCGTCATCGCCCCTGACTCCTTCAAGGAGAGCCTCGGCAGCCCCGCCGTCGCCGCAGCGCTCGCCCAGGGCTGGCGCGAGGGTGACCCGTCGGCGACCGTCGTCGAGGTCCCCATGGCCGACGGCGGCGAGGGCACCGTCGAAGCGGTGCTCGGCGCCACCGGTGGCACGCGGCGCGCGCTCGAGGTGCCCGACCCGCTCGGGCGCCCGGTCGCCGCGACCTACGCGCTGCTGCCCGACGGCCGGACGGCTGTCGTCGAGGTCGCCGCCGCCACCGGCCTCGCGCTCGTCGAGCCCGGGCTGCGCGACGCCGGACGCGCGTCGTCCTACGGCACCGGCGCGCTCCTCGCCCGGGCCCTGGACGACGGCGTGAGCAGCGTCGTGCTGGGGCTGGGCGGGAGCGCGTCGACCGACGGCGGTGCCGGTCTGTGCCAGGCGCTGGGCATCCGGCTGCTCGACGACCGGGGCGAGACGATCCCGCCCGGTGGCGACGGGCTCGCCGAGCTCGCGACCGTCGACCTGTCCGGGGCTCATCCGCGTCTGCGGGAGGTCGACCTCGTCGCCGCGTGCGACGTGGACAACCCGCTGTGCGGGACCCGCGGTGCCGCGGCCGTCTTCGGCCCGCAGAAGGGTGCTGACCCCGCGGACGTCGACCGGCTCGACGACGCCCTGCGTCGTCTGGCTGACGTGGTGCAGCGCCACCACCCTCGCGCCGATCCCGAGGTCGCCGGTGCAGGGGCCGCGGGCGGCATCGGCTTCGCGGTCGTCGCGCTGCTCGGAGGGCGCCTCGCGACCGGAGTCGACCTCGTCGCGCAGGCCGTCGGGCTCGAGGACCATGTGCGTGGCGCCGACCTCGTCGTCACCGGCGAGGGGCGGCTCGACGGTCAGAGCCTGTCCGGCAAGACCCCCGTCGGGGTGCTGCGCGTCGCGCAGCGGCACGGGGTGCCGACGATCGCGGTCGCCGGTCAGCTCGGCCCTGACGTGGATCGGCTCGTAGACGCCGGCGTCACCGCCGTCTTCGCCGCCGCCCCCGGCCCGGTGACCCTGGAGCAGGCGATGGCGGACGCCCCGCAGGACCTGCGTCGGCTCGCCCGCCAGCTCGCCGCGACCTGGGCCGCGGCCAGCATGTCCTGACCGGGTCGGGTCAGCCCACCTCGATGCCGAAGGGGGTGAGCAGCCCCACCGCGCCGACGAGGTCGACCTGCAGCCCCGCGACCTCGTTGTCGCGCGGGTCGAGGACGTAGCCGTGGCTGCCGCGCAGGTCGGCCTCGCGCAGATCGGCCCGGATGACCCGGGTCCCCCGCAGGTCGCAGTCGTCCAGCCGGGCACCGCGCAGGACCACGCCGTCGAGATCGGCCTCTACGAGCGAGCAGCGCTCGAACCTGGCGCCGGTGAGGTCCGCGCCACCGAAGGAGCCGAGGTCGAGCCGGCAGCCGGTCCACGTGCTCGGGTCCGGCGAGATGGTCAGGCGGGCCAAGGAGCTCCAGGCGGTGCCGAGGGCCCGGACGTCGACGAGACGGCAGCCGTCGAGGACGGTGTCCGGCAGACGGGTGCCCGAGAGGTCCACCCCCTCGAAGGTGCAGTCCTCGAAGCGGCACCGCGCGACGACCGCGTGCGCCCAGACCGAGCCGGTGATGGTGCACCCGACGAAGGTCACCCCTTCGAGCCGCTCCTGCTCCGCGAGGTCCCCACGGAGCTCCTCGTCCTCGACGAGGTCCCGTCCTGCCAGCAACTCGTGCAGCCCGCTCATGCCGGCCACGCTACGGCGTGGGACAGGATGGCCGCATGGCGTGGACCCGGACGACCTCAGCCCAGCTCGACCTCCCCCCGGCCCAGGTCTGGTCGGTGATCTCGGACCTCTCGCGCTGGTCTCGGTGGCAGCCGGCGGTGTCCGGGGCCAGGCTCGACGGGCCCGTCGCCGTGGGTGCCACCGGCTCGTACTCGCTGAGCAGCCGGGCCTTCCGCGCCCTGCACGAGCGCACCGCGCCGCCGCTGCAGGTCACCGCGCACGAGGAGGGCCGCGTCCTCGAGATCAGCCAGCCCAACCCGACCGGGGAGATGCGGGTGCGCTGGATCCTCGACGCGGTCGACGACGCGACCCGGCTCGAGCAGGTCGTCTCGGTGCACGGGGCGATGACCCCGGCCGTCGTGCTCGGCGTCGCCGGCGCGCTGGCGCAGGACTTCTCGACGACCGCCGCCCGCCTCGCTCTCGAGTGCGGCCTCTCCCCCGACCCGTCGCGGGTGAAGGTCGTCGTCGCGGGCGGGTCCGGGGCGCTCGGCCGGCTCCTCGCCGGCGACCTGCTGCGCCACCGGCACGAGGTCGTCCTGCTCACCCGGTCGCCCGACGCCTCCCTGCCGTACCGGCAGGTGCAGTGGGACGGCCGCACGGTGGGCGCGTGGGCCGACGAGCTCGAGGCGGCCGCAGATGCCGGCGTGGCGCTCGTCAACCTCGCCGGCCGTCTCGTCGACGTGCGTCCCTCCCCTGCGAACATCGCCTCCTTGCGCACCTCCCGCGTCGAGCCCACCCATGCCCTCGTGAGCGCCAGCCAGCAGCTCCAGCGCCCGCTCGTCAGCTGGCTGCAGGCCTCGACGACCGCCATCTGGTCCGACAGCGGCGAGGAGCGCATCACCGAGACCACCCCGCTGCCCGCCGACGGCGGTCTGCCGCAGATGACCGGGGTGGCCCAGCCGTGGGAGGCGGCCGTCGACGGAGCACGCGCCGAGCACGTGCACCTGCTGCGCACCTCGATCGTCCTCGACCGCGACGCCCCGGCGCTGCAGGTCCTCGCCCGCCTCACGCGGGCCGGTCTCGGCGGGCGGGTCGGGTCCGGGCGGCAGTGGTTCAGCTGAATCCACCGCGACGACTGGGTGCGGGTCGCCCGGGCCGCGCTCGGCCTCGAGCCCGGCACGACGCTGCCCGACGGACCGGTCGTCGCCGCCGCGCCGGAGCCGGTGCGCAACGCCGAGCTCATGGCCGCCCTGCGCCGGGTGCTGCACCGGCCGGCGGCTCCCCCGACCCCGGCCGCCCTGCTGCACGTCGGGGCGGTCGCCCTTCGCTCCGACCCGGCGCTGGCCCTCACCGGCCGGCACTGCACCTCGCAGGTGCTCGCCGACGCCGGTTTCGTCTTCGAGCACCCCCGTCTCGACGACGCCCTCGCCGAGCTCTACCGGGGCTGACGCCCCGGCACCCTGCCGAACGACGACGGCCGCCGCTGCCCGGGTGGGCGGCGGCGGCCGTCGTCGTGGTGAGGCGGGTCAGTCGCGCGTCAGGCGACGGTAGGTGACCCGGTGCGGGCGGGCCGCGTCCTCGCCGAGGCGCTCGACCTTGTTCTTCTCGTAGGCCTCGAAGTTGCCCTCGAACCAGTACCAGCTCGCCGGCGACTGCTCGGTGCCCTCGTAGGCGAGGATGTGCGTCGCGACGCGGTCGAGGAACCACCGGTCGTGGCTGATGACCACGGCGCAGCCCGGGAACTCGAGCAGGGCGTTCTCGAGCGAGCCGAGGGTCTCGACGTCGAGGTCGTTGGTGGGCTCGTCGAGGAGCAGCAGGTTGCCGCCCTCCTTGAGCGTCAGCGCGAGGTTGAGACGGTTGCGCTCACCACCGGAGAGCACCCCGGCCTTCTTCTGCTGGTCCGGGCCCTTGAAGCCGAACTGGCTGACGTAGGCGCGGCTGGGGATCTCGACCTGGCCGACCTGGATGTGGTCGAGACCGTCGGAGACGACCTCCCACAACGACTTCTCCGGGTCGATGCCGCCGCGGCTCTGGTCGACGTAGCTGATCTCGACGGTGTCGCCGATGTCGACGGTGCCGGAGTCGGGCTGCTCGAAGCCGACGATGGTCTTGAAGAGCGTCGTCTTGCCCACGCCGTTGGGGCCGATGACTCCGACGATGCCGTTGCGCGGCAGGGTGAAGCTCAGGCCGTCGATCAGGACGCGGTCGCCGAAGCCCTTCGTGAGGTCGCGGACCTCGATGACCTTGCTGCCCAGGCGCGGGCCCGGCGGGATCTGGATCTCCTCGAAGTCGAGCTTGCGGGTGCGCTCGGCCTCCGCAGCCATCTCCTCGTAGCGCTGGAGACGGGCCTTGCTCTTCGTCTGCCGCGCCTTGGCGTTGGAGCGGACCCACTCGAGCTCGGAGGCGAGGCGCTTGGCGAGCTTCGCGTCCTTCTTGCCCTGGACCTGCAGACGCTCCTGCTTCTTCTCCAGGTAGGTCGAGTAGTTGCCCTCGTAGGGGTAGAGCCGGCCGCGGTCGACCTCGGCGATCCACTGCGCGACGTTGTCCATGAAGTACCGGTCGTGCGTCACGGCGACGACGGCGCCGGGGTACGCGGCGAGGTGCTGCTCGAGCCACAGGACCGACTCGGCGTCGAGGTGGTTGGTGGGCTCGTCGAGGAGCAGCAGGTCGGGCTTGGAGAGCAGCAGCTTGCACAGCGCGACGCGACGGCGCTCACCACCGGACAGGACGGTGACGTCGGCGTCCGGCGGCGGGCAGCGCAGCGCGTCCATCGCCTGCTCGAGCTGGGAGTCGAGGTCCCACGCGTCGGCGTGGTCGATCTCCTCCTGCAGCGAGCCCATCTCGGCCATGAGGGCGTCGAAGTCGGCGTCGGGCTCCGTCATCTCCTCGGAGATGGCGTTGTAGCGGTCGAGCTTGGCCTTGATCTCGCCCAGGCCCTCCTCGACGTTGCCGAGGACGGTCTTGTCCTCGGTGAGCGGCGGCTCCTGCAGGAGGATGCCGACGGAGGCACCCTTGGCCAGCTGCGCCTCGCCGTTGCTCGGCTGGTCCAGCCCGGCCATGATCTTGAGGATCGTCGACTTGCCGGCGCCGTTCGGGCCGACCATGCCGATCTTGGCGCCGGGGTAGAACGACATCGTGACGTCGTCGAGGATGACCTTCTCGTTGTGCGCCTTGCGGGCACGGGTCATGGTGTAGATGAACTCGGGCATGGTGCCAGGCTATCGGCCTGGCACCCCGCGCCCGAATCCGCCGACCGCCCCGCTCACGCGCTCTGCGCGACCGGCTCCTCGAGCACCTCCTGCTCGTCGTCGCCCTCGGGCCCGGAGCCCTCGTGCTCGTGCCGCGCATCGCCGATCTCGCCGCTCAGCCGGTCGACGAGCCCGACGCCGGGGACGGCCTCCTCGCCGCCGAAGCCGGCCTCGACGACGTCGCTCTCGTCGCGCACCGGACGGGAGAAGACCGTCTGGCCCCACAGCAGGTCGTGACCGACGTGCATCGCCTCGACCTCGACCGAGGTCCCGTAGCTCTCGTCGGAGCGCTGGTACTGACGCACGCGCTGGCGGCCGACGACGACCACCGGCTCACCCTTGTGCAGCGCCGTGCGCGTGTTGACGCCGAGCGCCCGGTAGGCGGCGACGTTGTAGAAGGAGGTCGGCCCGTCCTCGAAGACCCCGTCGCGGGTGCGCCGCCGCTCGCTCGTCGCGAGCCGGAAGGTCGTGAAGACCTGGCCCGCTCGCGTCGTGCGGGTCTCGGGGTCGGCGACGAGCCGGCCGGTGATCGTCACATAGGTCTCGTACATGTCGTGCCCTCACTGCTCGAAGTGGTCCGTGCACGCCCACTGTCCGGCGGTGCACCCGGACGCACCACGGGCCGCCGTCCGGCTGTGGACGGCGGCCCGGGCGAGAGCGGGGCTGTGGACGACTACCGGGCGTGGGCCCGGGCGACCGCCTCGCGAGCGCGGCGGTGGCGGGCGAGCACGGCTCGCACCGGCTCGACGACGACGCGGTCGGCGACCTCGCGGATCGCCTCGCGCAGCCGCTTGTCCGCGGCGGCACCACGCCGTCGGGCCCCGGCCCGGGCCATGACCCGCCCGAGACCGGCGACGAGCAGGCCGCCGATCAGCCCCCCGACGAGCAGGACGAAGGGGGTGGCGAAGGGCCCGATGTCGTAGGTGGGCAGGTCCGGCAGCTGGAGCCAGCCGGCCACCGCGATGACGACGAGCCAGAGCAGCCCGACGACCGCCGCCGCGGCGAGGAGCAGCTGCAGCGCCCCGAGCAGCCCCCACCACAGCGGGTCGCGCCCGCGCAGCGAGGTGCGCAGGACCGACTGGTCGAGCTCGTCGGCGAGACGCTCGTCGTAGGGCGCCGCCGCATCGGCGACGGCGTCGGCCCAGCGCGTCGGCAGGCCCTGCCCGGCGTGCTCGCCGAGCCGGCGAGCAGCGAGGTCGACGGCGGCGCGGGCCGAGCGGGTGGGTGGCGGGATCGAGGAGCGGCCGAGCACGGCGCGCACGTCGGCATCGGTGATGCCGGCCTCGGCGCGGTCGAGGCGCAGCCGCTTCAGCGGCGCGGCCCGCAGCCCTTGCACCCACCGGGTGAGGGGCCAGCCCGTGCGAGCCGCGGACTGCATGAGGTAGTCGCGCTCGACGGCGGCGACGACGGTGGGCACGCCGGCGGCGCGGGCCAGCGCGTCGACGAGCTCGCCGGAACCGAGCCGGTCGACCTCCACCTCGCGCTCCCCCACCGAGGGGGCGAGACGACGGGCGCTGTCAGCGAGGTCGAGACCGAGGCGGTGGCGGCTCGCGTCGGCCGCGGCGACGGCGACGTGGAGCCGCTCGCCGAGGGCGTCGATGCCCTCGCCGGTGCGGGTCGAGGTCGCGATGACCTTCGAGCCCGGGATGCCGTCGCGCTCGAGCAGCCGGGCGAGGTCGGCGGTCACCCGGGCGACCCCGTCGCCGCGCAGGCGGTCGGCCTGGTTGAGCACGACGATGGTCACGGCGCCGTACTCGCGCAGCACGGCGACGTACTCGTCGTGGAGCACCGCGTCGGCGTACTTCTGCGGGTCGGTCACCCACACGAAGACGTCGACGAGCTCGAGGACGCGGCGGGCCTCTTCGCGGTTGGCCGACTCCCGCGAGTCGAAGTCGGGCAGGTCGAGCAGCACGAGCCCCTCGAGGTCGTCACGCCCCTGCACCGTGTGCCGGCGGCCGACGCCGAGCCAGTCGAGCAGGTCGCCGACGGGCTCCTCGCCCCAGACCGCAGCAGTCGGCGTCGAGGTCGTCGGGCGGCGCATGCCGGCCTGGGCGACCTCCTCGCCGACGAGCGCGTTGAAGAGCGAGGACTTGCCCGAGCCGGTCGCCCCGGCGAGCGCGACGACGGTGCGACCGCCGACGAGACGGGTGCGCTCGTCGACCTTGGCGCTCACCTCGCGGGCACGCGCCGACGCCGTCGGGTCGAGGAGGTCTCCCCCTTCGTCCAGCGCCTCGCGCAGGCTCGCAGAGCGCTCGCGCAGCTCCTCGACCGACAGCGCCCTCGCCCTCGACCGGCCCGGCAGCAGCGGGCTCATCGCGCCGCCCGCACGGCCTCGGCGGCCTGGCCCAGCCGGCGGACCTGGCCGTCGGAGATCGTCATCGCGCCGAGCGCCTGCTCGTAGCGCTCGCGCTCGGCGGCGTAGATGCCCTGGACGCGCTCGAGGAGGAGGACGCGGGCCTTCGTCGACATCTCGCGGACCGCCTGGTCGCCGAAGATCGCCTCGAGGACCTTCTGCGCGACGGCGGTCGTCCCACCGGCGATGGCGACCTCGGGGGCGACGAGGACACCGCCGGTGTGGGCGAAGCTCACGAGCATGAGGAAGAGCCCGATCCCGTTGACCCCGTAAGCGGCGATCCGGGCGTTGGTGCGACGGTTGCTGCCCTCGGCGCGCACGATGTCGAGCACGTCGCCCTGCCAGTCGCGCACCGCCCGCTCGATCTGCTCCTGCAGGTCGGCGGAGGAGCGGGCGAGGTCGGGGCGGGCGTCGAGGAGCGCGGGCCCGGCCTCGGTGCTGCGCCAGCGCCGGGCGACCGTCGCGGCGGCGGCGTCGGCCTCGGCCTGCACGAGGGTGGCGACCCCGTCGTGGAGGGCCTCGTCGAGCGGCTTGGACGGGGCGGGGGCGCCGCGGAAGGCGGCGCCGATGCGGTCGCGGACGCGCGAGACGCCGGCCTCGACCTTCTTGAAGAGCTCGCCGGTGCCGACGAACTCCTGCCAGCGCGCGAGGACCTCGCCGCGCAGCAGCTGGCCGTCACTCATGCCGTCCTTGACCTGCTCCTCGGCCTTGTCGTACGCGGCGAAGGCCGCTCCCTTGAGGTCGAAGACCGCGCTCTGCTGCGTCGACAGGGCGGCCACGAGCTCGTCGGTGCGGGTGTCGAGCGAGCGCAGCGCGCCGTCGAGGGTCTGCCGGATGACGATGGTGCGGGCGCGCTGGTCGCCGGCGAGCGCGCCGAGCCACGAGCGCAGCCGCGCGATGTCCGGCTCGGGGATGAGGCCCGCGCGGTCGAGGTCGACCTCGGGCACGGTGAAGACCGGCGAGGTCTCCAGCCCCTGCTCGCGCAGCATCTCCACGAGGTGGCCGCGCACCTCGCCCATCGCGGCCGGGTCGACGCGGTCGAGGACGATCGCGACGGCGGTGCCCCGCTCGGAGGCCTGGCGCAGCAGCTCCCACGGCACGGCGTCGGCATAGCGGGCGGCGGTCGTCACGAAGAGCCAGAGGTCGGCGGCCTGGAGCAGCTGGGTGGCCAGGCTGCGGTTCGCGGCGACGACGGAGTCGATGTCGGGGGCGTCGAGGAGCGCGAGCCCCGCGGGCAGGGTGTCCGAGGGGACGAGCCGCACGGTGCCCGGCTGCGGGTCGGAGGGCGAGCCGGTGACCCGGGCGAGCGACGGCAGGACCCGGGCGTCGCGGAACCACCGCTCGTCACCGGGGTGGTGGATGAGCACGGGGCTCGTCGTCGTCGGTCGGATGACGCCGACGGCGCTCACCTCGCGGCGCAGGACGGAGTTGACGAGGGTTGACTTGCCGGCGCCCGTCGAGCCCCCGACGACCGCGAGCAGGGGCGCGTCGATCGAGGCCAGACGGGGGATGACGTAGTCGTCGAGCTGGGCGAGCAGCGCAGCCCGGCCCTCGCGGGCGGCGTCGGTCGAGGGGATGTCGAGGGGGAGCTCGGCGCGCTCCACCTCGTCGCGCAGGACCCTGACCTGAGAGAGGAGGTCGCTGCTCGGGAGCCCCTGCGCGGGGGGTGTGGCGGCCATGGCCCAAACCTAGCCCAGTAGCCCCCCTTCGCCCCGCACGGCACCGTCGCTGACCTGCGCGAAGGGGGACGCCGCCCGGCGTCTCCCGGCTCGCCCCCGCGAGCGGGTGGGCGACGCGGTCGGTCCGGTGCGCCCGCGTCGGGGACACTGGGGTGACAGCAGTGGCAGCACGAAGAAGGAGTCAGCCATGACCGAGGGAACCGTCCGCTGGTTCGACACCGAGCGAGGGTTCGGCTTCATCGCCCTCGCAGACGGGGGCGAGGACCTCTACGTCCACGCCTCCGAGATCGTCGGTGGCGACGGCACGAGGGTGCTCCGAGAGGGGCAGGTCGTCGAGCTCGAGATCGGCGAGGGCGACCGCGGCCCGCAGGCGCGCCGTGTCCGGGTGACCGCAGACCAGGCCGCAGACGCGCTCGGCGTCCTCGGCACCGTGGCCTGGTACGAGCCCGCGAAGGGGTACGGCTTCGTCACGCCCGACGGGGAGAGCACCGAGGTCTTCGTGCACAGCTCGGCCGTCCTCGGGGGCGGCGTGCTCTCCGAGGGCATGCGGGCTGCCTTCTTCGTCGTCGAGGGCGAGAAGGGCCTGCAGGCCGAGAACCTCATCCCCCTGGGGGCGCAGGCCGGCCGCGAGGCCGGGCCGTCCGACGGCGCCGACGGCACGGTGTCCTGGTACGACGACGACAAGGGCTTCGGCTTCATCGAGCCGGACACCGGCGGTGACGACGTCTTCGCGCACGTCCGGTCGCTGGCCGACGGGCTCCCCGGGCTCGTCGAGGGCGACCGCGTGGCCTACGAGGTCGTCGAGGGCGACCGGGGCCCGCAGGCCCGCGACGTGCGCCTCGTGCGCGAGGCGCCGCGCAGCGCACCCCCGCGCAACGCCCCGCCGTCGCGTGGGCGCTCGGACGACCGGCGCGGCTCGGACGGCCCCCCGGCACGAGGTGGCGAAGGGGTCGTCGCACGCTACGACGACGAGCGCGGCTTCGGCTTCATCACGCCCGACGCGGGAGGCGCGGACCTCTTCGTCCACGTCTCGGTGATCCGCGGCGCCGACCCGCTGCGCCCCGGTGACCGGGTGCGCTACCAGGTGCGCCAGAGCGACCGCGGGCCTCAGGCGGACCGCGTCGAGCTCATGTGACCGAGTCGGTGGTGTCCCAGCGGCGCTCTCACTGCGTTCGAGCACCTGTTGACTTCTGCCAGGCGCGCTCGGCGCAGCCCGCAGAGCGGGCTTGCGCCCAGCGCCCCCGCGGCGCTCTCACGTCGTTCGAGCACCTGTTCACCTCTGCCTGAGTCGCTGCCGTTCCAGACCGCGTGCGGTCTGGAACGGCAGCGCCCCCGGCAGGACTCGAACCTGCGACCTCGGGATTAGAAGGCCCTTGCTCTGTCCAGCTGAGCTACGGGGGCTCGCGGGCGTGCCCGCGCGAGGGTCAGTGTACGAGCGCGGACGACCTGCCATGATGCGAGCCATGGTCCTGCGTGTGAGCCTCGCCGAGACGGAGGTCGTCGACGACCCCGCCCTGCGGGACCTCCTCGACGACGCCGAGCGCGCGCGGGCCGACCGCAAGCGCGCGCCCTCCCCCTTCGTCACCGCCCACGCCCACGTCCGGCGCGTCCTCGGCGACCTGCTCGGCGTCGACCCGGCGTCCCTCGCCTTCGACCGCCACTGCCCGACGTGCGGCTCGACCCAGCACGGCAAGCCGACGATCGTCGGCCACCCGCAGTGGTCGTTCTCCTTGTCCTACACAGACGCCCTAGCCGTCGTCGCGGTGGCCCAGGGGCCCGAGCTCGGCGTCGACGTCGAGCACGTGACGGAGGCCGACTTCGGCGGCTTCGCCCAGGTGACGCTCGCGCCGGAGGAGGCCAGCGGCTTCGCCGGGCACGAGGGCGAGGCGCTGCTCGCCGCCCGCGCCCAGGTCTGGGCGCGCAAGGAGGCGATCCTCAAGGCGACCGGTCACGGTCTCGTCGTCGACCCCACCGAGGTCGTCGTCACCGGGCCGGACGAGGCCCCGGCGCTCACCGACTGGCGGGCCCGCGAGGAGCGACCCACGGCCGTGACGCTCGCCGACGTCGTCCTGCGCTGCCCCGACCACCGGGCGAGCGTCGCCGCGCTCACCGACGAACCCGTCGAGGTGGTCACCCTCCCCTGACCGAGATCAGCGGATCGGGCCCTCTGCGATCAGCGGATCGACATCCCGGCGAACTCGCGACGGCGGGCGGTCATCGAGTCCAGGAGCACGCGCTCCTTCGAGATCGACGCGTCGTCGACCCGGTGGTTGTGCATCCGGGCGCGCAGCAGCGCCAGCTCGGAGGCGGTGTCCTGGAAGGCGCGCATCGAGCTCAGGCTCTGCGGACCGCCGTTGAGCTTGGCCCACGTGCGCGCCTCACGCCGCTGACGCATCGAGGACAGCATCGTCACCTCGCCGGGGGCGAGCCAGCCGGTCTGCACGTAGGGCTGGAGGAAGTGACCGATGATCCGGCCCTCGCGACCGCGCGCCCACACGATGAAGATGATGAAGGCGATGAGCAGCAGGAAGCCCACGCCGTAGCCGAGGACGAAGCCGATGAGCCCGTTGCTCGCCGAGAGGTTCCACCCGGCGTGGAGGAGCACCGCGGCGCACCAGCCGACGAAGGGGGCGACGACCTTGACGGCCGTGCTGCGGGTCGACGCGGCCAGGCCGACGCCGATGCCGGTCATCGCCGTGAACATCGGGTGGCAGAAGGGAGACATGACCCCGCGCAGCACGAAGATCGTCGCGAAGGCCTCGCCGCCCATCTCGGAGTAGCCACGAGCGAGGTAGAGGATGTTCTCGGTGAAGGCGAAGCCGGCCGCGCACAGCCCGGCGTAGGTCACGCCGTCGGCCAGGCCGTTGAGCTGGTTGCGCCGGAAGATCAGCATGACGACGAGGAAGAGCCCCTTGAAGGTCTCCTCGACCAGGGGTGCGACGACGACGGCGCCGACCGTGTTGGCCGAGGTCGCGTCGAGCGAGGACGCGACGACGACGGTGGCCGCCGTGTTGAGGACGATGGAGGGCAGCGTGGCGGCGAGCGCTCCCCAGAGGAAGGCGACGAGCAGGTAGCGCCACGGCTCGGCCTCGAAGCGGTCGAGCCACAAGAAGATCGGGATGACGATGCCGAGCGGGATGATCGCGAAGAGCAGGCCGAGCAGGGTCGCGATGACCCCGAAGCTCAGCGAGAAGTACGCGGCGAACATCAGCGCGATGACCGAGAAGGCGGTCGCGATCAGCCCGCCGATGACCCAGCGGCGCACGCCCGGGCGCACAGTCGGGTTGTGCTGGGCCTGCGCGGTGACGTACTGCGGGTCGTAGTGCTGCTGCACGGGCTGCTGGTGGCCGCGCTGCTCGTAGCCCCACGCCTCCTTGAGCGGCTTGCTCCAGTGCTCCTGGGGCTCGGAGTACGGCTCGACCCAGTCGTGCTGGCCGTGCTGGGGCGCGGGCGGGCCCGGGCGCGACGACACCGGCGCGGGGGGACCGCTGCGGGCTGGCGGGCCGCTCGGTGCGGGCGGGCCGGAGGGCGCGGGCGGGCCGGAGGGGGCGGGCGGGCCTCTGCGGGCGGGCGCGCCGGGGGCCGGGGGCTGCCCGGTGGGGGGCTGGGGGTGCCCGCCCGACGGGGGCTGCTGCGGCCAACTCATGCGCGAAGGGTAGTCGAGCCCGCCGACGGCGCCCCGGGCCGCGCCGACCCCAGTGGCTAGAGTCGTCGCGTGACCTCCGATACGCCCGCCCCGTCCGCCCGGTCGACGAACGACCGCATCGTCTGGATCGACTGCGAGATGACCGGGCTGTCCCTCGAGCACGACGCGCTCGTCGAGGTGGCGGCGCTCGTCACCGACTACGAGCTCACGGTGCTCGGCGAGGGTGTCGACGTCGTGGTCCGCCCGCCGGAGGCAGCCCTGGCCCAGATGGGTGACTTCGTACGCGAGATGCACACGAGCTCGGGCCTGCTCGACCAGCTCGCCGAGGGCACGACCCTGCAGGACGCCCAGGAGCAGGTCCTCGCCTACGTCCGCGAGCACGCGCCCGAGGCCCGCAAGGCCCCGCTCGGCGGCAACACCGTCGCGACCGACCGCGGATTCCTCGCTCGCGACATGCCCGAGCTCGATGGGCACCTGCACTACCGGATCATCGACGTCTCCTCGATCAAGGAGCTCGCCCGCCGCTGGTACCCCCGCGCCTACTTCGCCTCCCCCGAGAAGCAGGGCGGCCACCGCGCTCTCGCCGACATCACCGAGTCGATCGCCGAGCTGCGCTACTACCGAGAGGCCGTCTTCGTGCCCCCGCCCGGCCTCGACAGCGAGACCCTGCGCGGCATCGCCGCCCGCCACCAGGTCGGCTCGCCGCAGGCCTGATCGGTCGGCCCCGCCGACGTCGGACGGGGTCTGCACGAGACGCACGAAGGGGACCCGGTCGGCTCGACCGGGTCCCCTTCGTCATGGGGTGAGTGACGGGGCTTGAACCCGCGACCCCCGCGACCACAACGCGGTGCTCTACCAGCTGAGCTACACCCACCACGACCTGCTGGGCGGAGCGCCCAGCACGACGGCGACGATCCTACCTGCTCGTCAGGGGTGCTCCGACCACCCCCTCGCAGGCGCCTGTCAGGGGCCTCGGGCAGGATGGTCACGTGACCTCAGCTCGCGCCGTCATCTCGCCCACCAGCGCCCTGCGCGCCGCCCTCGTCGCCTGCGTCGCCGCGGTGCTCGCCCTCGCCGGCGCGCTGCCCGCCTCGGCCCACGCGGCGCTGGTCCGCTCGAGCCCGACCTCGGGCTCGACGCTCACGGCGGTGCCGCCGGAGGTCGCGCTGACCTTCAACGAGTCGATCGACCCCCAGTTCACCTCGGTGAGCGTGAGGTCCGGCAGCACGACGGCGAGCACGGGCAAGCCCACGGTCGAGGGCCCGACCGTCTACCAGTCCCTCGACCCGCGCATGGACGAGGGCACGTACACCGTCTCCTACCGCGTGACGAGCGCCGACGGCCACCCGGTGTCGGGGTCCTACACCTTCACCTACAAGTCTTCGGGCGGCGAGGACCCGGAGCCCTCCGGCAGCTCGACCTCCGAGCCGTCGACGACGTCGAGCACCAGCGAGCCCTCCACCTCCTCGACGAGCGAGCCGTCGAGCAGCTCGACGAGCGAGCCCTCCTCGACCTCGACGACGACGTCCAGCTCGTCCTCCTCCAGCTCGACGCCGAGCACGTCCGACACCCCGAGCAGCAGCTCGACGACGACCCCGAGCGAGACGACGACGGAGCCCAGCACGACGAGCTCGAGCCCCTCGACCGACGAGCCTGTCGAGAGCACCGCGGACGGCGCCCAGGACGGCACCCCGTGGTGGGTCTGGCTGCTCGTCGCCCTCGGCGGGCTGGCCCTGCTCGGCGCTCTCGTGGCCTACCTGCGAGGTCGCAGCGAGCGCCAGGACGACGAGTACGACTTCCGCGACGACGACCTGCGCTGACCGCGAGGAGGCAGGGCCCGCAGCCGATTTCACCCTCCGTTGCACCGGTGCTACTGTCTCTTCTCGCGCGCCATTAGCTCAATTGGCAGAGCAGCTGACTCTTAATCAGCGGGTTCGGGGTTCGAGTCCCTGATGGCGCACCACACCCGAAGGGCCCCGGTCGACGACCGGGGCCCTTCGCCGTCTCGAGCAAGGACGTCACGACCCGCTTCCCCGACCCGCAGCTGCTATCGATGCAGGCGCAGCCGAGCGGGGTCCGGGTGGCGATGACGACGACCGCCGGGGTCGTCGAGCTCGTCACCCACCCGACACGGACCGCCTACCGCGGGCTGCCGCGCCCACGCGGTCAGGTCGACCTCGTCGTCGACGGCGCTCTCGTCGCCACGGACGAGCTCACGGGCGGCGACACCGTGCTCGTCGACCTCGCGACGCGCAGCACGCAGACGAGCGCGGGCGAGGCGCACGTGTCGCGCTTCGAGGGGCTGCCGGCCGGGGAGAAGCGCGTCGAGCTCTGGCTCCCCCACAACGAGGTCGTCGACCTCGTCGAGCTGCGCGCCGACGCCCCGGTCGCCCCGGTCGAGCCCGTCGGGCCACGCTGGCTGCACCACGGCAGCTCCATCAGCCAGGGGTCGAACGCGACCTCCCCCGCGCGGACCTGGCCCTCGTTCGTCGCCCGCGGCGCCGGGGTCGAGCTGCGCAACCTCGGCCTGGGCGGCAGCGCCCTCGTCGACCCCTTCATGGCGCGCGTCATGCGGGACACCCCGGCCGACCTCGTCAGCGTCGCGCTCGGCATCAACGTCGTGAACGGCGACGTCATGCGGCTGCGCTCCTTCGTGCCCGCCGTGCACGGCTTCCTCGACACGATCCGCGACGGCCACCCCTCGACGCCGCTCGTCCTCGTCACCCCGATCCACTGCGGGATCCACGAGGACACGTCCGGCCCGGGTGCCTTCGACGTCGAGCGGCTGCAGCGTGGTGAAGTGGGCTTCGTCGCCACCGGTCCGGTCGGCGGCGACGAGCTTGGCCGGCTCACCCTGCGCCGCGTGCGCGAGGCCCTCGCGGAGGTCGTCACGCGCCGGGACGACCCCCACCTGCACCTCCTCGACGGGCTCTCGCTCTACGGCGAGCAGGACGAGGCCGAGCACCCGCTCCCCGACGCCCTCCACCCCGACACGCGGACCCACGAGGTCATCGCCACCCGCTTCGCAGAGCGCGTCTTCGGCGAGGGCGGCCCCTTCACCGGCGAGCGCTGACCCGAGCACGACGAAGGGCCCCGGTCGGCTGACCGGGGCCCGTCGTGCTCCCCCCTCGCGCTGGTGGGCGAAGGGGTGAGCGCGCCTACCAGCGGTTGCGGCGGCTCGAGATGATCTTCAGCGCGACGACACCGACGACGAGGGCGGCGGCGATCGCGACGCGGTCGGTGCGCAGCTGTCCGTCGGGGGTGCGGGTGGCGTTGTAGAACGACGCCTTCGCCGACTCCTTCTGGCGGGCGACGACGTTCTTCGGGGCGGCGCGGTCGGCCAGCTCGTCGATCGAGCGGGCGAGGCGATCGCGCAGCGCCGAGATGTCGTTCTCCAGGGCCGTCTGGCTCGGGGTGGTGTTGCTCATGTCAGGCTCGTCCGTCCTTCTCGCGGTGACTTGCGGTCAAGTATGGGGGCTGCGTCAGGCGGTCTGGAGCCCGAGGTCACGCTGGATCTTCGCGACGTGGCCGGTGGCCTTGACGTTGTACATCGCGTGCGTCACCTCGCCCTGCTCGTCGACGACGACGGTCGAGCGGATGACCCCGGTGACGGTCTTGCCGTAGAGCTTCTTCTCGCCGTAGGCGCCGTAGCGGGTCATCACCTCGCGGTCGGGGTCGGAGAGCAGCGTGATCCGCAGGTGCTCCTTCTCGCGGAAGGTCGCGAGCTTGTCCGGGCTGTCCGGCGAGATGCCGAGGACCGTGTAGCCCTGGTCCTGCAGGACGTCGATGCGGTCGGTGAAGTCGCACGCCTGCGTCGTGCAGCCCGGCGTCATCGCGGCCGGGTAGAAGTAGACGATGACCTTGCGACCGCGCAGGTCGGACAGCGTGACCTGCTTGCCGCGGTCGTCGGTGAGGGTGAAGTCGGGGGCGGCATCCCCGGGGCTGAGTCGTGCGGCCATCGGCCGTCTCCCTTCGCTAGGTGCAACAGAACTGCAATAAGATCTCGAGGTCCACCTGCCAACGTACCCAACGCGACGGAGCGACCCTGTGCACGTCCCCGACGGATTCCTCGACATCCCGACCTCGGTCGGGACCGCAGCGGTCGCGGCCGGCGCGATCGCCCTCTCGCTCGCCCGGTCCCGGCGCGAGCTCGACGACCGCGCCGCCCCGCTCGCCGGGCTCGTCGCGGTCTTCGTCTTCGCCGCGCAGATGCTCAACTTCCCCGTCGGCGTCGGGGTGAGCGGGCACCTCCTCGGCGGCGCCCTCGCCGCCGTGCTCGTGGGGCCCTGGGTGGCGACGCTCGCCGTGACGGTCGTCCTCGTCGTGCAGGCGCTCGTCTTCGCCGACGGCGGCATCACCGCGCTCGGCACGAACGTCCTGCTCATGGCCGTCGCGGGCGTGTGGATCGGCTGGACGGTCTTCGTCGCGGTGCGCTCGGTCCTCCCCCGCCGCCTGGCGATGGTCACCCCGGCGGCCGCCGTCGCCGCCGCCGTCTCCGTGCCGGCGACCGCCCTCGTCTTCACCCTGCTCTTCGCCGTCGGCGGTCAGGCGCCGGTCGACCTCTCCACGATGGTCGGGCTCATGGTGACCTGGCACGCCGTCATCGGCATCGGCGAGGCGGTCATCACCGCGCTCGTCGTCTCCGCCGTGCTCGCGACGCGGCCCGACCTCGTGCGCGGCGCCGTGCCCGCGCTCGCCCGGCAGCGCGAGCAGCGCCTCGCCCCGACGACCCCGGAGGTCACCCGATGACCCGCCCCGCCGTGCAGACCCAGGGCACCGGCCGCCGGATCTCGACCCGCACCCTCGTCGTCGTCGGCCTCCTCGTCTCGCTCCTGCTCGCCGGGGTCGTCTCCGGCTGGGCCTCCTCGCACCCCGACGGCCTCGAGCACGTCGCGAGCCAGGTCGGCTTCGGCGACACCGCGCAGGAGAGCCCGACCGCCGACTCCCCCATGGCCGAGTACGAGACCCGCGGCGTCGAGGGACGGCTCGGCGGCGCGCTCGCCGGCGTCGTCGGCGTCGTGCTCACCGCCGTGCTCATGGGTGGGCTGCTGCTCCTGCTGCGCCGCCGGCGGGAGGAGTAGGTGGGCGGCCCCCACGGCCACACCCTGCACTTCCACGGCCACTCCCCCCTGCACCGAGCCCCCGCGCACGTCAAGGTCGTCGCCACCCTCGGCTTCGTCCTCGCCGTCGTCGCCACGCCGCGCGAGGCGGTCTGGGCCTTCGCGGTCCACCTCGCGCTGCTCGTCGGCGTCGCGGTCGTCTCGAGCGTCCCCCCGCGCTACCTCGCCCGACGGCTCGTCGTCGAGATCCCCTTCGTGCTGCTCGCCGCGACGATGCCCTTCATCGCCACGGGCCCGACGGTGCCGGTCGGCCCCCTCGAGCTCTCGCAGGCCGGTCTGTGGGCAGGGTGGGGACTCTTCGCGAAGGGGTCGCTCGGCGCCCTCGCCGCGGTCCTGCTCGCCGCGACGACCGAGGCCGGCGACCTCGTGAGCGGGCTGGCTCGGTTGCGCGTCCCGCGCCAGCTCGTGCTCGTCCTGTCCTTCATGATCCGCTACCTCGACGTCGTGAGCGGCGAGATGCGCCGGATGCGCGTCGCCCGCGAGAGCCGCGGCTTCCGCACCGGCGGGCTGCGGTCCTGGCCCGTCCTCGGCTCGACGGCGGGCGCGCTCTTCGTGCGCAGCTACGAGCGCGGCGAGCGGGTGCACCTCGCGATGCTCTCGCGGGGCTTCCAGGGCCGGGTCGACCTCGACGACGGCGTCGCCGTGCGGGCGACGACCTGGTCCGCAGCGCTCGTCGTGCCCGCCGCGGCCGTCGTCGTCGCGACGACCGCGTGGGCGCTCACCGGCGGGGGCGTGCGATGAGCGCGCCGGTGCTCGACCTCAGCGGGGTGCACCACGCCTATCCCGACGGCCACCACGCGTTGCGCGGCGTCGACCTGCACGTCCACGCCGGCGAGCGGGTGGCCCTCCTCGGCCCGAACGGCGCCGGCAAGACGACCCTCGTGCTCCACCTCAACGGCATCCTCGTGCCCGAGGCGGGCAGCGTGCGCGTCTCCGGGCTGCCCGTCGACGGCGAGCACATGCTCGAGGTCCGTCGCCGCGTCGGCGTCGTCTTCCAGGACCCCGACGACCAGCTCTTCATGCCGACGGTGCGCCAGGACGTCGCCTTCGGCCCGCGCAACCTCGGGCTGCGCGGCGACGCGCTCGACGCCCGGGTGCACGCGGCGCTCGCGGCGGTCGACATGAGCGAGCACGCCGACCGCGCGCCGCATCACCTGTCCTTCGGGCAGCGGCGCCGCGTCGCGGTGGCCACGGTGCTCGCGATGGAGCCGGAGATCCTCGTGCTCGACGAGCCGAGCAGCAACCTCGACCCGGCGTCGCGGCGCGAGCTCGCCGAGATCGTCGACTCGCTCGACGTCACCGTGCTCATGGTCACCCACGACCTGCCGTACGCCCTGCAGCTGTGCGAGCGCTCCGTCGTCCTCGCCGCGGGGCAGGTCGTCGCGGACGGCGCGACGGCGCAGGTGCTCGGCGACGACGCGCTGATGACGCGTCACCGTCTCGAGCTGCCCTACGGCTTCGACCCCTCGTCGGTCCCCGCCCGCACCCGTCGGGCCGGCTGACTCCCCCTTCGCCCCCCTTCGCCCCTGCCCGACGGCCACGCCGCGGCCCCCGGCTACCACGCAGTACTGGTCGTGATCACGACCAGTACTGCGTCGTAGCAGGCGGTCTAGGTGGCACGGACGACGGTCGCCTCGATGACGACCTCGCTCGTCAGCGAGCGGGCGACGAAGCACTCGCGGTGGGCCACCTCGAGCAGGTGGTGGATGCGGGAGTCGGGCACGTCGCCGCGCACCGTCACCTCGGGGCGAAGGGTGATCCGCCCGACGCGAAGAGGTGGGTCGGCCTCGTCCATGACGGCCTGCGCCGCGTCGCGGTAGCCGACGACGTCGAGCCGCGCCCGCGCGGCGACGGCGAGGAAGGACACAGCTGGCAGCTGCTCGCCGCCGCGAGCAGCAGCTGCTCGGGGTTGAGCCGCGCCGGGTCACCGCCGAAGGAGGGGTCAGCGCTCAGCTCGAGCTGCTCACCGCCGACCCCGGCGGCGTGGCCGCGGTCGTAGTGCTCGTAGCCGAGCGCCGTGGACCCCTCCCAGGCGAGGGTCGCGGTGTAGTCGTGGGTCGTCACCCCCATAGACTCCCACCGCGCCCACGACGGGCGTCGCGCCGAAGTGGTGGAACTGGCAGACACGCGAGATTTAGGTTCTCGTGCCCTCGGGTGTGCGGGTTCAAGTCCCGCCTTCGGCACCGGTGAGATCAGGCGAGGTGCTCGCGCAGCAGCGGCACCATCGCGCGGAAGGCCGCGCCGCGGTGGCTGATCGCGTTCTTCTCCTCGTCGGAGTGCTCGGCGAGCGTGCGGGTCCCGCCGTCGGGCACGAAGACCGGGTCGTACCCGAAGCCGTTCTCCCCCACGGGCTCCCGCACGACGACGCCCTCGACCCGACCCTCGGTCGACACGACGTCCTCGGCACCGGGCAGGGCGAGGACCGCGGCGCAGCGGAAGGCCGCCCGTCGGTGCTCGTCGGGCACGTCGGCGAGCTGGTCGAGGAGCAGCTGGATGTTGCGGCGGTCGCGCTCGGCGCGGGGCAGGTCCTCGCCGCCGTGCAGACCGGACCACCGCGCGGAGAAGACCCCCGGAGAGCCGCCGAGCACGTCGACACTCAGGCCCGAGTCGTCGGCGAGGGCCGGCAGACCGGTCGCGGCGGCCACCGCGCGCGCCTTGAGCGTGGCGTTGCCGACGAAGGTCACCTCGGTCTCGGGCACCTCGCCGACCTCGGGGTAGGCGGCCATCGAGACGACCTCGAGACCGAGGTCGCCGAGCGGGCCGGAGAGGATCTGCTGCAGCTCCTCGACCTTGTGCTCGTTGTGCGTGGCGAGGACGACCCTCATCGCACGCGCTCGCGCGCCGGGGCCTCGAGGGCCTGCTGCTGCAGGACGGTGAGCTGGGCGCAGCCGGCCGCGCCGAGGTCGAGCAGCTGGTCGAGGAGCGCGCGGTCGAAGGGGGCACCCTCGGCCGTGCCCTGCACCTCGACGAAGTCGCCGGTGCCGGTCATGACGACGTTCATGTCGGTCTGCGCGGTCGAGTCCTCGGGGTAGTCGAGGTCGCACACGGCGCGGCCGTCGACGACGCCCACCGAGACGGCGGCGAGCGAGCCGGTGAGCGGCTGGGCGGAGGCGGGGATGAGGCCGCGGGCGCGGGCATCGGCCAGCGCGTCGGCGAGGGCGACATACGCGCCGGTGATGGCCGCGGTGCGGGTGCCGCCGTCGGCCTGGAGCACGTCGCAGTCGACGACGACGGTGTTCTCGCCGAGCGCCGAGGTGTCGATGACGGCGCGCAGGCTGCGCCCGATGAGCCGGCTGATCTCGTGGGTGCGGCCGCCGACCTTGCCGCGGCGCGACTCGCGGTCGCTGCGGGTGTTCGTCGAGCGGGGCAGCATCTCGTACTCGGCGGTGACCCAGCCGGTGCCGCGGCCCTTGAGCCAGCGCGGCACCCCTTCGGTGAAGCTCGCGGCGACGAGCACGCGGGTGCGCCCGAACTCGACGAGCACCGAGCCCTCGGCGTGGTCGAGCCAGTTGCGGGTGATGCGGACCTCGCGGAGGTCGCCGGGGGCGCGGCCGTCGTGGCGCGCAGGTGCTGCGGAGGTGGCGTCGGTCATGCCCTCCAGGCTAAGGGTCCCGTGAGGCCGGACGTGACCCGCCGTGGACAGCCCCACCGCCCGCTTCGCCCCCTGAGCGACGCCCCACGAACCACAAGATTCTCGGGTCACCCGATAAACCCCTGCTCAGCATGGGTAAGAGACTCATGCTGAGCAGGGGTAAGTCTTGCTGAGCACCGCCCGCACCGACGCGGCGTCACATGCGTCACACGATTCTCGGGTGACCCGATAAACGAGGGGTTGGTGTGACGTGCCGAGCGGGGGTGACTCGACGTGCCTGGGGCTTGTGCTCGTGCGACTCGAAGCGGGCCGGTGCGGCTCGTCCCGTGGACCCGCCCGAAGGGGGAGCTCAGACCTCGTAAATCGCGTCGGGCTCGGCGAGCTCGACCTCGCGACCCTCGCCGCACCACACCGCGGCGGCCTGGGCGCGGCAGACCTCGGGGTCGTTCCACGCGGGGATGTGGGTGAGCACGAGGCGACCCACTCCCCCGGCGTCGACCGCGGCCTGCGCGGCCCGCGACCCGGAGAGGTGGATGTCGGGGATGTGGTCGCGCCCGTCGACGAAGGCGGAGTCGGCGAGCACGAGGTCGGCGTCGCGCATGAGCCGCGTCAGCGCCGGGCACGCGTCGGTGTCGCCCGTGTACGCGAGCACCCGCCCACCGCTCTCGACGCGGAAGCCGTACGCCTCGACCGGGTGGTTGACGCGGTACGGGGTGATGACGAAGGGGCCGATGTGCACGGGGATCGTGTCGGAGAGCCGCCGGAAGTCGAGCTCGCGCGTCATCCCGACGTCGTCGATGCCCTCGTACGCCGCGGCGAGGCGGTCGGCCGTGCCGGCGGGGCCGTACACGGGCAGGCGGGTCGGCAGCGGCCCCTGCGGGCGGTAGCGCCGGGTGACGTACAGACCGGTGACGTCCATGCAGTGGTCGGGGTGCAAGTGGGTGAGCAGCAGCGCGTCGAGCGAGGCGGGGTCGACGTGGCGCTGCAGCGCACCGAGCGCGCCGTTGCCGAGGTCGAGCGCGACCCGCCACGTCCGCTGCCCGTCGTCGGCGCTCAGCAGGTAGCACGACGCGGGCGAGGCCGGGCCCGCGAAGGACCCGGAGCACCCGACGACCGTGAGCCTCACGCGACACCTCTCATGTTGCCGAAGACGCTGCCGACCTCGGGCCCGAGGAAGCGACGGGCCAGTCGCCGGAACTCCTCGGCGTCACCGGTCGTGGTGAAGCCGTGCCCCGGCGGCGGGGCGTCGTCGGGTCGCAGCAGGTCCCTGTCGGCAAGCACACGGTAGACGTCCTTGGCCGTCTCCTCGGCCGACGAGACGAGCGTCACCCCGTCGCCCATGACGTAGGAGATGACACCGGTGAGCAAGGGGTAGTGCGTGCAGCCGAGCACGAGCGTGTCGACCTCCGCGGCCCGCAGCGGCTCGAGGTACTCGCGGGCGACGGCGATGAGCTCCTGCCCACCGGTCGTCCCCGACTCGACGAACTCGACGAAGCGGGGGCACGGCTGCGAGAGCACCCGCAGGTGCGGCGCCGCCGTGAAGGCGTCGACGTACGCCCCGGACTGGTGCGTGCCGACGGTCGAGATCACCCCGACCCGGTCGGTCCGCGTGGCGAGCACCGCGCGGCGCACCGCCGGGCGGATCACCTCGACGACCGGCACGTCGTAGCGCTCACGGGCGTCGTGCAGGACGGCGGCGGAGGCGGTGTTGCACGCGATGACGAGCACCTTGACCCCGTGCTCGACGAGCCGGTCGAGGCACTCGAGCGCGTACTGGCGGGTCTGCGCGATCGGCCGCGGGCCGTACGGCGCCCGGGCGGTGTCGCCGAAGTAGGTCGTCGCCTCCTGCGGCAGCTGGTCGAGGACCGCCCGCAGCACGGTGAGGCCGCCGTACCCGGAGTCGAAGATCCCGATCGGCGCGTCCACGGCGCTCACCCTACGCAGCACCCCCGGCGCGCCCGGCGCCCCCGCGCGGCGGCCCGGCCGGCAGCGTGCGGCCGAGCGACTCCTGCAGCCAGGTGAGGAAGTCGTAGAGCATGAGCGCGAAGGCCGCCGGGTCCTCGTCGTCGAGATCGGCGACGACCCGCTCGAGCCGGTCGGCGTCGTCGTCGGTGCGCAGGCCGAGCCGCTCGCCCATGACGAGCCGGATGTCGGTGAGCGCGACGAGCACGGCGACGGCCTCGCCGCGGTCGAGCACGACCGCCTCGGGGTCGCCCGGGTCGGCCGAGGGGCGCAGGACCGCCTGCGCGAGGGTGCGCAGGTTGCCCGCCTTGCGCTGGCGCAGCCCGCCCTCGGTGAGCCGGCGGAACTCGCGGGCCTCCTCGGGGTCACCGCGGTGCCCCGCGGGGAAGAGCCGGTCGAGCGCGGGGTCGCGCTCCTCGTCCAGGCCCGCCGAGCGCTCGGGGTCGGGGGTGCCCGTGTCGGTGCTCAAGGTCCCCAGGCCTGCGACGATCGCGTCGAAGGGGTCGACCTCCCCTTCGCCCGCCGTCACCGGGCCGTCGTCCTGCGGCGAGACGACGTCGAGGACCTGCTCGGCGAGCTGGGCGAGGACCTCGCGCTCGTCGGCGTCGAGCCAGGCGACGACGTCCTCGCCACGGCGCTGGAAGGCGCGGGCCATCAGTCGTCCTTCTGGTAGGTGGCCCACAGGCCGTAGCCCTGCATCGCCTCGGTGTCGAGCTCCATCTGCTCCTTCGGCCCGGTGGAGACGACGGCGCGGCCCTTCGTGTGCACGTCCATCATGAGCTTCGTCGCGTGCTGCTCGGTGTAGCCGAAGTGCGTCTGGAAGACCCAGGTCACGTACGACATGAGGTTCACCGGGTCGTTCCACACGAGCGTGATCCACGGGACGTCGGGGTCGACGACGAGATCGGGCTCGTGCACCTGCTGGTCCACCGGCGCTGCACTCACCCGCACAACCATAGAGTGACGCCGTGACGACGACCGACCCCAGCACCGGCCTGCTCACCGACCACTACGAGCTGACGATGCTCCAGGCCGCGCTGCGCAGCGGCGCGGCGAGCCGTCGCTGCGTCTTCGAGGTCTTCGCCCGCCGCCTGCCCGACGGGCGGCGCTACGGCGTCGTCGCGGGCACCGGGCGTCTCCTCGACGCCATCGCGTCCTTCCGCTTCGACGAGGCGGAGATCGCCGACCTGCGCTCGCGCGGCGTCGTCGACGAGGCGACGCTCGACTTCCTCGCCGGCTACCGCTTCGACGGCGACGTGTGGGGCTACGCCGAGGGCGACGCGTACTTCCCGTACTCGCCGATCCTCGTCGTCGAGGCCGACTTCGCCCACGGGGTCATCCTCGAGACGGTCATCCTCTCGATCCTCAACCACGACAGCGCGATCGCCTCCGCGGCCTCGCGGATGACCGGCGCCGCCGGCACCCGCCCGTGCATCGAGATGGGCTCGCGACGCACGCACGAGGAGGCGGCCGTCGCCGCCGCCCGCGCCGCCTACATCGCCGGCTTCGCCTCGACCTCCAACCTCGAGGCCGGCCGCCGCCACGGCGTGCCGACGGTGGGCACCTCCGCCCACGCCTTCACCCTCCTGCACGACGACGAGCGCACCGCCTTCCAGGCCCAGGTCGACGCCCTCGGCGCGAGCACCACCCTGCTCGTCGACACCTACGACGTCACCGACGGGGTGCGCACGGCCGTCGAGGTCGCCGGCACCGGGCTGGGGGGCGTGCGCCTGGACTCCGGTGACCTCGTCGTGCAGGCCCAGGAGGTCCGCGACCAGCTCGACTCCTTGGGCGCGACGAGCACCCGGATCACCGTGACCTCCGATCTCGACGAGTACGCGATCGCGGCGCTGGCCGCAGCACCGGTCGACGGCTACGGCGTCGGCACCCGGGTCGTCACCGGCTCGGGCCACCCGACGGCGTCGATGGTCTACAAGCTCGTCGCCCGCGAGGACGAGAGCGGCGAGATGATCGGCGTCGTCAAGAAGAGCAAGGACAAGCAGTCCGTCGGCGGGCGCAAGTACGCCCTGCGCCGCCTCGACGCCCATGGCATCGCCTCCGCCGAGCTCATCGGCGTCGACGAGCTCCCCGAGGACGACGGCGAAGGGGTCGGCGACCGCGAGCTGCTCGTCCCCCTCGTGCGTGACGGCGTCGTCGTCGGTCGCGAGACGTGCACCGTCGCCGCAGCCCGCGAGCGTCACGAGGCCTCGATGGCCGAGCTGCCCCGCTCCGCGCACCAGCTGAGCGCCGGCCGTCCCGCGGTCGAGACGGTCTTCGTCACCGAGACCCCCTGAGCCGGGCGGTAGCGTCGGGCGCATGGCCCGTGCGCTCGTGCTCGTCGACATCCAGCGTGACTTCTGCGAAGGGGGATCCCTCGCCGTGACCGGGGGCGCCGAGGTGGCCCGCCGGGCCGCCGAGCGGGTCCTGAGCACGAAGGGCGAGTACGCCGCCGTCGTCGCGACGGCGGACTGGCACGTCGACCCGGGCTCGCACTGGGCCGCGCCGGGCACCGAGCCGGACTTCGTCGACAGCTGGCCCGTGCACTGCGAGGTCGGCACGGCCGGCGCCGACTTCCACCCGGCCCTCGCGCCTGCGCTCCCCCACGTCGACGCCGTCTTCCGCAAGGGCCGCCACGAGGCCGCGTACAGCGGCTTCGAGGGCACGAGCGAGGACGGCACCGGTCTGGCGGCGTGGCTGCGCGAGCGCGACGTCGACGCGGTCGACGTGTGCGGCATCGCGACCGACTACTGCGTGCGCGCCACGGTGCTCGACGCCGTCGGCGCCGGTCTGCAGGTCCGCCTGCTCGAGGACCTGTGCGCCGGCGTCGCCCCGGAGAGCACGCAGCGGGCGCTCGCCGAGATGGCCGCCGCGGGCGTCGCCCGCGCCTGACCGCGCCCCCCGCGGCGCGACTTCTCACACCGACGCGCCCGCCGGTGTGCGCGCAGCGTTACGCCCCTTTCACCGCGGCACGCGTCGGCCGGTAACACCGGCTCGGCAGTCTCGGCGAGGACAGCCCGCACGACGACGAGGTCAGGTGGGCCCCCCTTCGCACGAGAAGTCGAGGCCAGCATGTCCACCACCGCACTGCCCGGGAGCGCCGCTCCCGACGAGGCGCTCGCGCCGCCGCAGACCTCGCCCGCCCCGACCGGCCCCGTCGTCGGACCGGGCCGGTGGGTCGAGCACTGGGACCCGGAGGACCCGGTCGCCTGGGAGCACGGCGGCCGACGGCTGGCCCGGCGCAACCTCGGGCTCTCGGTCTACGCCGAGTTCCTCGGCTTCTGTGTCTGGGCGCTGTGGAGCGTCGTCGTGCCCCAGCTGCCGGCGGCCGGCATCCCGGTGACGCTCGGCGAGCAGTTCTGGCTCGTCTCGCTCCCCGCGCTCGTCGGCGCGACCCTGCGCGTGCCCTACTCCTTCGCGGTGACGAAGGTCGGCGGGCGCAACTGGACCGTCGTCTCGGCGCTCCTGCTCCTCCTGCCGACCCTCGCGCTCGCCTGGTCGGTGAGCACCCAGCAGGGCTTCGGGGTGCTCCTCGCGTGCGCCGCGCTCGCCGGGCTCGGCGGCGGCAACTTCGCCTCGTCGATGACGAACATCTCCTTCTTCTTCCCCGAGGCCGCGAAGGGCCGGGCGCTCGGCATCAACGCCGCAGGCGGCAACCTCGGCACCGGCATCGTCCAGATGGTCATCCCCGCCGTCGTCGCCGTCGGCGCGGGCATCCACCTCGAGTACGCGGGGCTCGTCATGGTGCCGCTCGTGCTCCTCGCCGCCGTCCTCGCCTGGCGCGGCATGGACAACCTGCGCGAGGCCCGCTCCGACCTCGGCTCCTACCGCGACGCGTGCCGCCGGCGCGACACGTGGGTCATCTCCGTGCTCTACATCGGCACCTTCGGCTCCTTCGTCGGCTACTCCGCCGCCTTCCCCACGCTGCTCGTCAGCCAGTTCCCCGAGCAGTCGCCCTACGTCGCCTTCGTCGGCGCGGTCGTCGGTGCGCTCACCCGACCGCTCGGCGGGTCCGTCGCCGACCGGCTCGGCGGCGCCCGGGTGACGATCGCCGCCTTCGCCGTCATGGCGGCCGGGGCGGTCGGGGCGGTCCTCGCGCTCGCCCAGCACTCCTTCGTCCTCTTCGTCGCGAGCTTCGTCGTGATGTTCGCCGGCTCGGGCATCGGCAACGGCGCCACCTACCGGATGATCCCCGCCGTCTTCCGCGCCGGGGTCTCGGCCGCCGACCTGCCCCGGGCCCGTCGCGCCGCCGCCGCCTGCATCGGCATCGCCGGGGCGGTCGGCGCGTACGGCGGCTTCCTCATCCCGCAGGGCCTGCGCCTGGCGCGCACCGAGCTCGGCTCGCTCGTGCCCGCGCTGTGGGTCTTCGTCGCCGCCTACGTGCTCATGGGCCTGCTCACCTGGGCGCGCTACGCCCGCCGCGGCAGCGCCCTCGCCGAGCACACCGTCTGACATGACCGGCACCCGAGCCACTGACACCCACTGCCCCTACTGCGCGCTGCAGTGCGCGCAGCGGCTGACCGTCGGCGCGGACGGCGCCGTCGAGCCCGCCGGGCGTGCCTTCCCGACGTCGAAGGGAGGGATGTGCCAGAAGGGGTGGACCTCGCCGGCGCTGCTGCGGGCCCCCGACCGTCTCGTCGAGCCGCTCGTGCGCGGCGCCGACGGCGTGCTGGCACCGGCGTCGTGGGACGACGCGCTGGACCTCGTCGCCGACCGGCTGGCGGACCTGCGCCGCGAGCACGGCGCCGACAGCGTCGCCGTCTTCGGCGGCGGCGGTCTGACGAACGAGAAGGCCTACGTCCTGGGCAAGCTCGCCCGGGTCGCCCTCGGCACGGCGATGGTCGACTACAACGGCCGCTTCTGCATGAGCTCGGCGGCGGCGGCCACGAACCGCAGCCTCGGTCTCGACCGCGGCCTGCCCTTCCCCCTCGCCGACCTCGCCGGCGCCGACGCGGTCCTGCTCCTCGGCTCCAACCTCGCCGAGACCTCGCCCCCCGCGGTGGCCCACCTCACCGGGGTGCGCCGGCGGGGTGGCCTCGTCGTCGCCGACCCGCGGCACAGCGCGACCGCCGCGCTCGCCGACGACGGCGCGGGCATCCACCTGCAGCCCCTGCCGGGCACCGACCTCGTCGTCCTGCTGGCCCTGGCCCACGTCGTCCTCGCCGACCGGCTCCTCGACGAGCGGTACGTCACCGAGCGCACGAGCGGGCTCGACGCGCTCCGCTCGGCGGTCGCCCCGTGGTGGCCCGAGCGCGCCGAGCAGGTCTGCGGGGTGCCGGCGCGCACGCTGCGGCGCACCGCCCACCTGCTCGCCGCGGCCTCTCCACACCGCGGCGGCGCGGGCGCCTACGTGCTCACCGGGCGAGGCGTCGAGCAGTCCCGCCAGGGCACCGACACGGTGAGCGCGGCGATCGCGCTGGCGCTGCTCCTCGGTCTCGTCGGCCGGGTCGGCAGCGGCTACGGCGCGATCACCGGGCAAGGCAACGGCCAGGGCGGTCGGGAGCACGGCCAGAAGTGCGACCAGCTGCCCGGGTACCGCTCGATCACCGACCCCGCGGCCCGCGCGCACGTCGCCCAGGTGTGGGGCGTCGACCCCGACGACCTGCCCGGCCCCGGCCTCCCCGCCGTGGCGCTCCTCGACGCCCTCGGCCGACCGGGCGGACCACGCGCCCTGCTCGTCCACGGCTCGAACCCCGCCGTCAGCGTGCCGGGCAGCTCTGACGTCCGCGACCGTCTCGCCGCGCTCGACCTGCTCGTCGTGTGCGACCTCGTGCCGTCCGAGACCGCGCTGCTCGCCGACGTCGCCCTGCCGGTGACCCAGTGGGCCGAGGAGGAGGGCACGATGACGAGCCTCGAGGGCCGGGTCCTGCGACGCCGGGCCGCGGTGCGCCCACCGGCCGGCGTGCGCTCCGAGCTGTGGGTGTGGGCCGAGCTGGCCCGCCGGCTCGGGGCGCCCGGCACGTGGTCGAGCGACCCCGCCGAGGTCTTCGACGAGCTGGCCCGCGCCTCCGCCGGGGGCGTCGCCGACTACTCCGGTCTCAGCCACGCCCGGCTCGACGCGGCCGAGGCGAGCGGTGCGGACGACGGCGGCACCGCGCTGCACTGGCCGTGCCCAGCGACGCCGGACGGCACCCCCGATCACCCGGGCACCCCGCGTCTCTTCCTCGACCGCTTCCCCACCCCCGACGGGCGAGCCCGCCTCGTGCCGGTCCGCCACCGCGGGCCGTCCGACGACCTCGGCCCGACCACCCCGGTCTACCTCGTCACCGGTCGGGTGCTCGCGCACTACCAGTCCGGCGCGCAGACCCGTCGGGTGCCCGAGCTCGTCGAGGCGGCCGGTGACCCCTTCGTCGAGGTCCACCCCCTCCTCGCCGAGCGCACCGGCGTCGCTGACGGCGACCTCGTCCACCTCGACGGCCTGCGCGGGCGGGTCACCGCCCGGGTGAGGGTCGACGCCGGGACCCGACCGGACACGGTCTTCATGGCCTTCCACTGGGCCGGGCCGGGCGGCGTCAACGAGATCACCTCGCCCGTCGTCGACCCCGTCTCCTCGATGCCCGAGCTCAAGGTGTGCACGGTCTCGCTCACCCCTGCCGCCGACGCCCCCGGCACGGCCGACCTCGCGGGGGCCGTGCGATGACCCGCGTGCTCGTCGTCGGCGCCGGCATGGTCGGGGCGCGGGTCGCCGACGACCTGCTCGCCGCCGACTCCGCCGGCCGGCTCGACATCACGGTCCTCGGCGCCGAGGCGACGACCCCCTACAACCGCGTCCTGCTCTCCGACGTCGTCGCCGGGCGGTACGCGGCGAGCGAGATCGGCCTGCCGCCGCTGCCGCACGACCGCCTCGCGGTGCACGAAGGGGTCGCGGTCACCTCGGTCGACCGGGCGGACCGGTCCGTGACGACGGCCGACGGCCGCCGGCTGCGCTACGACTTCCTCGTCCTCGCCACCGGCGCGCGGGCCCGCGTGCCCGACCTGCCCGGTCTGCGCGGCGGCGAGGGCGGCATGCTGCCCGCCGGCGTCCACCCGCTGCGCACCCTCGGCGACGCGACCGCCGTCGTCGCCGCGAGCCGCACGGCCCGTCACGCCGTCGTCCTCGGCGGTGGGGTCCTCGGGCTCGAGGTCGCGACCGGTCTGCGACGCCGCGGTCTCGCGGTCGTCGTCGTCCACCCCGGCGCCGGTCTCATGGACCGCCAGCTCGGCAGCCAGGCCGCGGACGTGCTCGCCCGCTCCCTGCACGACCTCGGCGTCGGGCACCGGCTCGGCCGAGGCGCGACGGAGGTCGTCACGACGGCGGGCGCCGACGGCCGGCGCGCCGTCGAGGGAGTGCGCCTCTCCGACGGCGAGGTCGTCCCCGCCGACCTGCTCGTCGTCACGGCGGGCACGGTCCCCGACACCGACCTGGCCCGCGGCGCCGGGCTCGCCGTCGGGCGCGGCGTGCTCGTCGACGAGCACAGCCGCACGGCCGACCCCCGGGTCTTCGCCGTCGGCGACTGCGCCGAGCCGCCCGAGGGCGGCACCGGCCTCGTCGCCCAGGGCTGGGCGCAGTCGGCGCGGCTCGCCGAGCTCCTCACGAGCGGGACGAGACCCCCGGCCCCGGCTCCCACCCCCGCTGGGGACGACGTCGTCCGGGTCAAGGCCCACGGAGTCGACGTGGTGACGATGGGGGTGAGCGGCGGCGCCGACGCGCGCACGGTCGCGCTCAGCGACCCCGCCGCCGGGCGGCACGTCGAGGTGAGCGTCGTCGGCGACCGTCTCGTCGGCGCCACGTGCATCGGCAGCCCGGACGTCGCCGCCGACCTCGTCGTCGCGTACACACGCCGGACCCCGCTGCCCACCGACCCCGCGCGGCTCCTCCTCACCGCCCCCGCCGGCGAGCCCGTCGCCCGCGTGCCCGTCACCGAGCTGCCCGACGAGGGCGTGGTCTGCCGCTGCTCGAGCGTGACGAAGGGGGCGATCCGCGCCGCCGTCGCCGACGGCGCTCACGACGTCGCCGAGGTCGCCGCCCGCACCCGCGCCAGCACCGGGTGCGGCTCCTGCCGCGCCGACGTCTGCGCTCTCCTCGCCGCCCTCACACCCGCCGACGCACCCGCGTGAGCACACCGTGACGACGGCGAAACCGCGACTGACACCCGACGACACGTCCGACCGAGAGGCTCCTGCCATGACCCACCACCCGAAGCAGCTCGTCGTCGTCGGCGGCGGCATGGTCGCCCGCCGGCTCGTCGACGCCCTGCGCGAGCGCGACACCGACGGCCGCTGGGCGATCACCCTCCTGTGCGAGGAGCCCCGTGCGCCGTACGACCGCGTCGCGCTGACGTCGTACTTCTCCGGGCGCGACCCCGACGACCTCTCCCTCGGCGGCGCGGAGATCTGGGACGACCCGCTCGTGACGATCCGACGTGGCGTGGCCGCCACCCGGGTCGACCGCGAGATGCGCGAGGTGACGTGCAGCGACGGCAGGGTCCTCCCCTTCGACGAGCTCGTCCTCGCGACCGGCTCCTCGGCAGCGGTGCCCCCGGTGCCCGGCACCGACCTCCAGGGCTGCTTCGTCTACCGCACCATCGACGACGTCGCGGCGCTGCGGCAGTGGGTCGAGGCGCTGCGCGAGCGCCACGACCGGCCGCTGCGCGGTGCGGTCGTCGGCGGCGGCCTGCTCGGGCTCGAGGCCGCCGGCGCCCTGCAGGCGCTCGAGGTCGCCAGCCACGTCGTCGAGTTCGCGCCGCGGCTCATGCCGATCCAGGTCGACGACGGCGGTGGCGAGGCCCTGCGGCGCCTCATCACCGGGCTCGGCGTCGACGTGCGCACGGGCACGGCCACGTCACGCATCAGCGGAGAGCGCGGACGGGTGCACCGGATGCACTTCGCCGACGGGCCCGCCCTGCCCGTCGACGTCGTCGTGCTCGCGACGGGGGTCAGGCCCCGCGACGAGCTGGCCCGCGCGTGCGGGCTCGAGATCGGCGAGCGCGGCGGCGTCGTCGTCGACGACGCGTGCCGGACCACCGACCCGGCGATCTCCGCGATCGGCGAGGTCGCCTGCATCGAGGGCCGGGTGTGGGGCATCGTCGCCCCCGGCTACGCGATGGCCGAGGTCACCGCCGACCGCCTCCTCGGCGGAGCCGCGACCTTCCCGGGCGCCGACACGGCGACGAAGCTCAAGCTGCTCGGTGTCGACGTCGCGAGCTTCGGCGACGCCTTCGGCACCGAGCCCGGCAGCCTCGACGTCGTCGTCTCCGACCCGGTCGCCGGGGTGTACAAGAAGCTCGTCCTGTCCGACGACGCCCGCACCCTGCGCGGCGGCATCCTCGTCGGTGACGCCTCCGCCTACGCCGGGCTGCGCCCGATGCTCGGCCGCGAGCTGCCCGGCGACCCCGTCTCCTACCTCCTGCCCGAAGGTGTGGGCGCTGCTCCCTCGGCCGAGCTGCCCGACGACGCGACGGTGTGCTCGTGCAACAACGTCAGCGCCGGCACCGTGCGCGGGGCGGTCACCGAGCACGCGTGCACCGACCTGCCGGCCGTCAAGGCGTGCACCCGTGCGGGCACGAGCTGCGGGTCCTGCCTGCCGCTCGTCAAGCGCCTCATGACGACCGAGCTCGAGCGCTCCGGCGTCGAGGTGAGCGACGCGCTGTGCGAGCACATCGACCTCTCGCGCGCCCAGCTCTTCGACGTCGTGCGGGTCGGGCAGCTGCGCTCCTTCACCGAGGTCATCGAGCGGCACGGGCGCGGGCAGGGCTGCGACATCTGCAAGCCGGTCGTCGCCTCGGTGCTCGCGTCCCTGTGGAACGAGCACCCGCTGACGCAGGGGCGTGCCGGTCTGCAGGACACGAACGACCGCTACCTCGCGAACATGCAGAAGGACGGCTCCTACTCCGTCGTCCCGCGCATCCCCGGAGGCGAGATCACCCCCGAGGGGCTCATCGTCATCGGCGAGATCGCCCGCGACTTCGGGCTCTACACGAAGATCACCGGTGGCCAGCGGATCGACCTCTTCGGGGCCCGGCTCGACCAGCTGCCCGACATCTGGCGCCGGCTCGTCGACGCAGGCTTCGAGTCCGGGCACGCCTACGGCAAGTCGCTGCGCACGGTGAAGTCCTGCGTCGGCTCGACGTGGTGCCGCTACGGGGTGCAGGACTCGGTCGGCCTGGCCATCGCTCTCGAGGAGCGCTACCGGGGCCTGCGCAGCCCGCACAAGATCAAGCTCGGGGTCTCCGGCTGCGCCCGGGAGTGCGCCGAGGCGCGCGGCAAGGACGTCGGCGTCATCGCCACCGACCACGGCTGGAACCTCTACGTCGGCGGCAACGGCGGCTTCACCCCGCGCCACGCCCAGCTGCTCGCCGAGGACCTCCCCACCGACGAGCTCGTCCGCGCGATCGACCGCTACCTCATGTACTACGTGCGCACGGCAGACCGCCTCCAGCGCACCGCGGCCTGGCAGGAGGACCACGAGGGCGGTCTCGACGCGATCCGGGCGGTCGTCCTCGAGGACTCGCTGGGCATCGCCGCCGACCTCGACGCCGCGATGGCCCAGCACGTCGACACCTACGTCGACGAGTGGGCGGCGGCGCTGGAGGACCCGAAGACCCTGGCGCGCTTCACGACCTTCGTCAACGCGCCCGACGCGCACGACGACACCCTCGCCTACGTCGCCGAGCGCGGCCAGGCCCGGCCGGCGACGCCGGCCGAACGATCCGGCCCGGTGCTCGTCGCCGGCACGACCCTGGAGGTGCGCTCATGAGCTGGACGACGGTGTGCGACGTCGAGACCATCGGTCTCGACGAGGCGGTGCTCGCCCTCGTCGACGGCGAGCAGGTCGCCGTCGTGCGCACGGCCGGCGGCGAGGTCTTCGCCGTCGACCAGCGCGACCCGTACAGCGGCGCCCACGTCATGGCTCGCGGCATCGTCGGCACGCGCGGCGACCGGCCGTGCCTCGTGTCGCCGATGTACAAGCAGGTCTTCGACCTGCGCACCGGGGCCTGCCTCGACACCGTCGGCGGGGAGGAGCGGGTGCTGCCGACCTGGCCGGTGCGGGTCGAGGCGGGACGGGTCCTCGTCGGGAGCGGCCGAAACACGGGCGCAACACCGACGTCATCGCCGGAGCCGTCGTCCGTCGGAGCATGAGGTGATGGCACCTCGACACACGCCGGGCCGCGTCGTCCTCGTCGGCGGCGGACCGGGCGACCCCGACCTGCTGACCGTGCGCGCTCTGCGCCACCTGCGCAGCGCCGACGTCGTCGTTGCCGACCGGCTCGGCCCGACCTCCGTGCTCGACGACCTGCCGCTGCGGGTCGAGATCATCGACGTCGGCAAGGCCCCGGGCCAGCACGCGATGAGCCAGGAGCGGATCGACGAGCTCATCGTCGAGCGGGCCCGGCGCGGTCAGGTGGTGGTGCGGCTCAAGGGCGGCGACCCCTTCGTCTTCGGGCGCGGGGGCGAGGAGGTCCTCGCCTGCCGCGACGCGGGCGTCGAGGTCGAGGTGGTGCCCGGCATCTCCAGCGCCCTCGCGGTCCCCGCGCTCGCCGGGGTGCCGAGCACCCACCGGGGGGTCGTCGGCGCCGTCCACGTCACCCACGGGCACGAGCCCCTCACCGCGACCGCGACGAGCGCCGTCGTCACCGGCGAGGCCACGCTCGTCGTCCTCATGGGCGTCGCCCGCCTGGCCGAGCACGCCGCCTCGCTGCTCGCGGCCGGTGCCGCGCCCTCCATCCCCGTCGCCGTCGTCGAGTCCGGCAGCACGCCCGACGAGCGGGTCACCCGTGCGCCCCTGTCGCAGGTCGCCGCCGTCGCCGCGCAGATCGGTGTGCGCTCCCCCGCGGTGGTCGTCGTCGGGGCGGTGGCTGCGGAGGGCTTCCTCGACGCGCGGGCCCTCGTCGAGGCCGTCGCGTGAGCACCGCGCTCCCGGCAGTCCTCGCCGGCTGCGTCGTCCTCGTCACCGCGGACCGCCGTTCGGCCGACCTCGCCGCCGCGCTGGAGCGTCGCGGCGCGAGCGTGCGGCACGCCCCGGCGCTGACGATCGTGCCGCACACCGACGACGCGCAGCTGCTGCGTGCCACCCGTGACCTCGTCGCGGCCCCGCCCGACGTGCTCGTCGTGACGACCGGGGTCGGCTTCCGCGGCTGGCTCGAGGCCGCCGACGCCGGCGGTCTGGGCGCCGAGCTGCACGAGGTGCTCGCCGGCACGCGCGTCGTCGCCCGCGGCCCGAAGGCCAAGGGTGCGATCATGGCCGCCGGCCTCACCCCCGACTGGGTCGCCGAGTCCGAGACCTCGGCGGAGATCCTGCGTCTGCTCCTCGACGAAGGGGTGAGCGGCCTGCGCGTCGCGATCCAGCACCACGGGGCGGGCGCGGACGGGCTCGACGTCGCGCTCGCCGACGCCGGGGCGGACGTCGCCCCCTTCGTCGTCTACCGCTGGGGACCGCCGCGAGACCCCGAGGCGGTCGCGGCCTCCGTGCGCGACAGCGCCGCCGGGGCGATCGACTGCGTCGTCTTCACCTCTGCCCCGGGGGCGCAGGCGTGGCTCGACGCGGCCCGGGGCGAAGGGGTCCTCGGCGACCTCGTCTCCCGGGCGGCGAGCGGCGACCTCGTCGCCGCGGCCGTCGGGCCGGTCACCGCCGCACCCCTGCGCGAGGCGGGCATCGAGCCCGTCGTCCCCGAGCGGGGCCGCCTCGGCGCGCTCGTGCGCGCCGTGCTCGCCCACTACTCCGGCGCCCGGTGCCCGGCCGTGACGACCGTCGCCGGCGAGCTGCAGGTGCGCGGCACGGCGGCCATCCTCGGCGAGCGCGTGCTGCCGCTCTCGCCGAGCGGGCTGGCCGTGCTGCGCGCCCTCGTCGACGCCCAGGGCGCCGTCGTCTCCCGCGAGCAGCTGCTGGGCGTGCTCCCCGGCGACTCCACCGACCCGCACGCGGCCGAGGTCGCCGTGTCACGGGTGCGCGAGGCCGCCGGCCGGCGTGACCTCGTGCAGACCGTCGTCAAGCGGGGCTACCGCCTCGGCGTCCCCGTCTGAGCGCGACCGGGACCGGCCGAGCGGTCAGCGCCCGCCGGTCCAGCTCCAGGCGTACCGGCCGTCGTCGCAGGCCAGTCCCCCTTCGCCGATCTCGAGGGGCCGGAAGGTGTCCACCATGACGGCCGTCTCGTCGAAGTACTCGATGCCGATCGACTTCTCGTAGGCGCCCGGCTGCGGCCCGTGGGCGTGCCCGCCGGGGTGCAGGCTGATCGAGCCGCGCCCGATGCCCGAGCCCTTGCGCGCCTCGTAGTCGCCGTCGACGTAGAACATCACCTCGTCGCTGTCGACGTTCGAGTGGTAGTACGGCACCGGGATCGACAGCGGGTGGTAGTCGACCTTGCGCGGCACGAAGTTGCACACGACGAAGTTCCACCCCTCCCACACCTGGTGCACGGGCGGCGGCTGGTGGACCCGGCCGGTGATCGGCTCGTAGTCGGCGATGTTGAAGACGTAGGGGTAGAGGCAGCCGTCCCAGCCGACGACGTCGAGCGGGTGGAAGGGGTAGGTGAAGCGGGTGCCGACGACCCCGCCGGGCCCGTTGCCACGATGGCGCACGAGCACCTCGGTGCTCTCGCCGCGCTCGGCACCGATGTCCTCGGCGAGCAGGGGCCCCTGGGGGCCGCGCAGGTCGCGCTCGCAGTACGGGGCGTGCTCGAGCAGCTGGCCGTGCTTCGAGAGGTAGCGCTTCGGCGGCTGGATGTGGCTGCTCGCCTCGCAGACGTACAGGCGCAGCACGGACCCGTCGGCCGCGTCGGCCGAGGACGCGGGCAGCCAGCGGTGGGTCGTCGCGCGGGGCATGACGACGTAGTCGCCCTTCGCCACCTCGAGCGAGCCGAAGACCGTCTCGACGCGTCCGGCGCCGCGCTCGACGTAGACGAGCTCGTCGCCGACGGCGTTGCGGTACCAGGGGCTCACCGCGCCGGCGACGACGTAGGAGATCCGCACGTCACCGTTGCCGAGGAGGAGGCGGCGGCCCTGCACGGCGTCGACCTCGGCCACTGCGGCGTCGTCCTCGCCGAAGAGGCGGTGCGGCTGCAGGTGCATGGGCTTGAGCGGGTGGTTGGCCGTGAGGGTCTGGTCGGGCAGCTCCCAGATCTCGCTCGCGGTGATCTCGCTGGGGATCTCGCGGTGGTAGAGCAGCGAGCTGTCGCTCGAGAAGCCCTCCTCGCCCATGAGCTCCTCGTAGTAGAGCCCGCCCTCGCCGTCCGGGTGCTGGGTGTGCCGCTTGGGCGGGATGCTGCCCGTCGCGCGGTAGTACGCCATCGCAGACCTCCTGAGCCACCGTCCGACTATCGGACGACTATGTCCTTCTTCCGGACTCATGGTCGCGAGGTCGCCCGGCCCTGTCAAGACGGGGGCGAAGGGGGGGTCAGCCCAGTCGCGCGGCGACCTCGGCCGCCGCGGCGACGATCCTCGGGCCGACCGACGCGAGGTCGAGCTCGCCGAGCGAGACGACCCCGACGGAGCCCTCGACACCGCACCCGGGCGGCAGCGGCGCGGCGACCCCGACGGCCCCCGACTGCAGCTCCCCCTTCGTCATCACGGCCCCGAGGTCACCCGCCCGGCCGGCGAGGACCGCCCGGCCGGCGGCGCCCTCGTCGAGGGCGTGCCGGGTGCCGACGCGGTAGGCGACGTGCAGATCGGTCCACGACGGCTCGACGACGACCGCGGCGGCTGCCTCCCCGCTCTCGAGGAGGGTGAGGTGGGCGGTCGCACCGACCTCGTCGGCCAGACGGCGCAGGGTCGGGGTGGCGCTCGCCCGGATCCGCGGGCCGAGCGAGCCCGCGAGCTGGGTCAGCCCCATGCCGAGCCGGCAGCGCCCGTCTCCTGCCCGTCCGACGAGGCCGTGGTCGGCGAGGGTCTCGACGAGGCGGTAGACGACGGTGCGCCCCACGCCGAGCTCACGGGCGAGCTCGGCGACGGTCAGGCCACCGGCCGCCTCGGGGCGGGCGAGGACCTCGAGCACGCGCAGCCCCCGGTCGAGGGTCTGGACGGACTCGCGCGGCCGCACCGCGCCCTGGCTGTGCTCCGCGTCGGGCATGGGGGCACCCTATGTCCGTGACGGAGGTCGTGCGCTTGACATCGACCCGGGCGGCGCACCACGGTGGAGTCCGCTGCACGGATGATCTCGACCGATAAACGGACACCAGGAGACGCGATGACACCCGCCCCACCCGCCGCGCTCTTCGCCGGGCTCGTCGACGACGCCGCCGTCTTCCCCCCGGGTCAGGCCCCCCTCCCCCGCGCCCTCGCCGAGCACCACGAGCACCGCGCCGCCTGGTACGCCGCGATGGTCGGGCCGCTCCTCGTCCCCGCCTCCGGCGTCGGCGAGCTCGTGACCCTCGCCGGCGGCACCCCGGTCGGGGTCGTCGTCGTCGCCCGGCCGGGCACGCCCGCCGCAGACGTGAGCGCCGCGCTCGACGCCACCCACGGCACGGCGCTCGACGTGCGCGGCGTCGAGATCGGCTGGCAGGCCGACTGGCGCTCCTTCCCCTTCGCCGACCGCCCCCTCGTGCTCGAGATCCCGCGTGGCGCCGACCGCGACCGCGCCCTCGCCGACGTCCGCGACGGTCAGCAGGAGGGCCACGCCGTCCAGGCGAAGCTGCGCACCGGCGCCACCCCCACGTGGGAGTGGCCCGACGAGCACGAGCTGGCCCGGCACATCACCGACGTCGTCCAGCTGGGCATCTCGACCAAGCTCACCGGCGGTCTGCACCACGTCGTGCGCGGCGACCACGACGGCGGTCCGCAGCACGGGCTGCTCGACGTGCTCGTCGCCGTCGACGCCGCGATCACCGACGCCCTGGCACCCGACACCGACCGGCTCGCCGAGATCCTCGCCGAGCGCGACCCCGCCGTCCTCGCCGCCGCCGTGCGCACCTGGGACGCCGACCGCACCGACCGCGTCCGCCGCACCCTCACCGCCTACGGGTGCTGCGGCGTCACCGACCCCATCACCGAGCTCGCCGAGCTCGACCTCGTGGCAGGAGCAGCATGACCACCCACCCCTGGCTCGCCGTCGGCACCGACCACCCCTTCGGCCCCCACCACCTGCCCTACGGGTCCTTCTCCGTCGGAGCCGGTGCACCCCGTCTCGGCGTGCGCATCGGCGAGCAGGTGCTCGACGTCGCCGCGGCCGCGCAGGTCTGCCACCGCGACGCACGGCCGTACTCGGGGGGGGACCTCACGGCCCTGCTCGAGGTGCCCCAGGAGTGGGAGCCGACCCGTGCGTGGCTCACCGAGCTCGTCGCCGACGAGGACCGCGCCCTGGTGCTCGCCGAGCACGTGCACGACCTCGACGACGTGACCCTGCACCTGCCCTTCGCCGTCGCCGACTACGTCGACTTCTACGCCAGCGAGCACCACGCCTCGAACGTCGGGCGGATCTTCCGCCCCGACTCCGAGCCGCTCACCCCGAACTGGCGTCACCTGCCGATCGGCTACCACGGCCGCTCGAGCACCGTCGTCGTCTCCGGCACCGACGTGCGTCGCCCCCACGGCCAGCGCAAGGCCCCGGGCGACGCCGCCCCGACCTTCGGCCCGAGCATCAAGCTCGACATCGAGGCCGAGCTCGGTCTCGTCGTCGGCGGGAGCACACAGATCGGGCAGAGCCTGAGCGTCGACGAGGCCGCCGAGCACCTCTTCGGCGTCGTGCTGCTCGACGACTGGTCGGCCCGCGACATCCAGGCCTGGGAGTACGTGCCGCTCGGCCCCTTCCTCGGCAAGTCCTTCGCGACGACGATCTCGGCCTGGGTCACCCCGATGGTCGCGCTCGAGCCGGCCCGCGTGCCGCTGCCGGCGCAGGACCCGCAGCCGCTGCCCTACCTCACCGGAGCCGCGGCCCGCGGCATCGACCTCGAGTACGAGGTGGAGTGGAACGGCACCGTCGTCTCCCGCCCGCCGTACCGCACGATGTACTGGGCGCCCGAGCAGATGCTCGCCCACCTCAGCGTCAACGGCGCGAAGGTGAGCGCCGGTGACCTCTTCGGGTCGGGCACCATCTCGGGCCCGGAGGCCGGCACCCGCGGCAGCTTCCTCGAGCTGTCGTGGAACGGCACCGAGCCGGTCACCCTCGACGACGGGTCGACCCGCACCTTCCTCGAGGACGGCGACACGGTCACCCTGCGTGCGAGTGCACCGGGCGCCGGCGGCCGGATCGGCCTCGGCGAGTGCACGGGGACCATCCGCGGCTGACCGGCCCTCCCCGTCGCCCCCGCATGTCGGGCGGCGACGGGGTGCCGCGGCTCAGCGCTGGACGACCTCGGTCCCCGCGAGCTTGTCGTGGATGGTCTGGCGCTGCGGGTCGCGCGCGGCCCACACGTGGTCGACGACGAGCGCCGGCACCGCGAACCAGGAGACCAGCGGCACGCTGCACAGCAGCCACAGCAGCACGACGAGGCTCGTGCGGCGGATCGCCGCGCTCGCCGGGAGCGGGCCGACCGGCTGGCCGACGACGCGCACGGTCGTGCTCGTCGCGAGCTTGCCGACGGTCCCGCCGCGCCGGGTGAGCATGAGCACGTGGTAGAGCCAGGCGGTGAGCGCCATGAGCCCGATGGCGATGGTGAACCAGCGCCAGTCGAAGAACGCGACGAGGTCGTCGGGGTCGAGGCGCTGCACCGCGTCGGGGTCACCGACGTTGTCGACGGCGAAGGCGACGTAGTCGGCCATCCACAGCCAGAAGGCCCAGCCTGCGGTGACGACGCCGATCGCCCACACGACGAGCAGGTCGATGAGCCCCGAGGCCAGGCGCAGCCCGAAGCCCGCGAGCGGGCGGCCGTCGGCGGCCACCCCGCCCGCGCCGGGCGCGGTGCGGGGGCCGTCCTGCCACGAGGCCTGCGGCGCCGGCTGGCGCGGGAAGCCGACCGGGGTCTGGTCGACGTGACCCGGGACGGGCGAAGGGGTGGGCTCGGGCTGCCGGACCGGGGCGCGCTTGGGCACGACCCGCTGCGACCACACGATGCCGTCGAAGTAGCGCAGCTGCTCCGGGTCCTCCGGGTCGTCGTACCAGCCGGCGCGCTCGGGGCTCTGCGTCATGGGCACAGGTTCTCACGACGGCCTGCAGGCCTCCGGCCCGGGCGGCGTCCGGGTGGGGCAGCATGGGCGCGTGACTGACGCGATGCACCTGTGGATGCGGCACGAGACCCGGAGCACGGAACGACGTGCCCCCCTCACCCCGGCCGACGCGGCTCGCGTCGTCGCCGCCGGGCACGCCCTGACCGTCGAGCGCTCCCCGCAGCGGGTCTTCGCCGACGACGAGTACGCCGACGCGGGCGCGACGCTCGCGGACGCGCTGTCGTGGGTGGACGCGCCCGACGACGCCGTCGTGCTCGGGCTCAAGGAGCTGCCCGAGGAGCCCGCGGAGCTGCGCCACACCCACGTCTTCTTCGGTCACGCCTACAAGGGCCAGACCGGGGCCCAGGAGCTGCTCGCCCGCTTCCGTCGCGGCGGGGGCCGGCTGCTCGACATCGAGTACCTCACGGTCGACGGCCGGCGGGTCGTCGCCTTCGGCTACTGGGCCGGCTACGTCGGCGCGGCCCTCGCGGCACTGAGCACGCGGGGCGCGCTCGAGACGCCGCTGCGCCCGATGGAGCGCGACGAGCTCGACGCGCGCCTGCGCGCGAGCACGGGGCAGGACGAGCGCTACCTCGTGACAGGGGCGCTCGGGCGCAGCGGCACCGGTGCGCGCGACGCGATCGCCGTCGCCGGCTCGCAGGCCACCGCCTGGGACCTCGCGGAGACGGCCGTCCTCGACCGCGAGGCCCTCCTCGCCCACGACGTGCTCGTCAACTGCGTCATGGTCACGGCGCCGGCTCCCCCCTTCGTCACCGACGCCGACCTCGACGACCCGGCACGACGCCTGCGCACGGTCGCCGACGTCACCGCCGACTTCACCAGCGAGCTCAACCTCGTGCCGGTCGTCACCGAGGAGACGACGTGGGAGCAGCCCGTGCGAAGGGTCCGCGACGACGGCGCCGGCCCCGCCGTCGACGTCATCGCGATTGACAACCTGCCCTCGCTGCTGCCCCGCGAGGCGAGCACGACCTTCTCGGCCGACCTCCTGCCGACCCTGCTGCAGCTGCCCGGGGGCAGCCCGGCGTGGACGGCGGCGCAGCGCTCCTTCGAGCAGGCCATGGGCGCACGCGCCTGAGCGGGCTCACGGGGCGCCGCGGGGCTCCTCGCCCTGGAGCGTCTCCGTGAGGTCGTCGACGACGAGGAGGTCGGAGCGCACCTGACGGGCACGGAAGGACGCCCGCCCGACCATGTGCGAGGCGATGGGCGCTGTGACGCCCTGGAAGACCGCGACGAAGACGAGCAGGACCGCGACGGGGATGCTGCGCAACGACAGCGCGAGCCCGAGCAGCGCGAGACCGAGGCCCACGACCTGCGGCTTGGTGCCTGCGTGCATCCGGCTCAGCAGGTCGGGGAAGCGGAACATGCCGATCGCGGAGACGAGGGCGAAGAAGCACGCGAGGACGAAGCACACCGAGGCGAGGACGTCGAGGACCTGGGTCATCGCATCTCCCCTCGGGCCACGCCCTCCACGGGCGAGTCGTCGAGCGCCTCGCCCTCCGCGTCCCGGCCGTCGCCGGCCGGCTGCTCCTCGCCGTCGTCGTCCACGCTCGTCGGGTCGATGAAGCGGGCGACGGTCACCGAGCCGATGAAGCCGACGAGGGTGAGCACGACGAGCAGGACGAGGCTGTCGGTCGAGCGCACGACCGCGGCGTGCAGGCAGATGCCGATGATCGCGAAGGCGACCATGACGTCGAAGCTCACGGTGCGGTCGAGCACCGTCGGACCGATGGTCATCCGGGCCAGCAGGAGCAGCAGCCCGACGCCGAGCATGGCGACGCAGATGCCGACGACGACGGTGCTCATGAGGGCTCCCGCGGGGTGATGGTCTGGCCGAAGGCCCGGATCAGCTGCTCCTCGGTGCGCAGCACGCGCTCGCGCTCCCGCTCGACGGCCTCGTCGTCGTCGACGCCGAGGGCGTGGATGAAGAGGCTGTGCGTCGAGCGCCGCGCCTCGACGACCACCGAGCCGGGGATGAGCGAGGTGACGATCGCGACGAGCGTGAGGATGAAGTCGGACTCGCTGCGCAGGTCGACCTCCATGACGGCGTTGCGCGGTGTCGTGCGCAGGCTGAGGACGTGCCGCGCGACGACGACGCTCGCGACGAGCGTCTGCCAGACGAAGCCGACGAGGAAGGTCGTCAGGGCCACCGGGTGCACGCGTCCGTCGATGCGCAGCGGCGGCAGCGGCAGGAGCACCTGCACGCCGACGGCGACGAGCAGCCCGGCGACGACGTTGTAGACGTTGAGCTCGCCCCACAGCGCCACCCACAGCGCCGTGAGGACGACGAGGAGGAAGGGGTTGACGCGCGTGCGCCGCGAGGGCGTCTTCGCAGAGGTGGCCACCGCGCCGTGGTCTCGGGTGCTCATCGCGACTCCACCGTCGGCAGGACCGCCTGGACGTAGTCCTGCGGGTCGAGCAGGTCGGCCGAGGCCCGGTCGGCGAGCCCGTACAACGGCCCGCCGATGACGCTGAGCATGACGCTCGCGGCGACGAGCGCGACCGTCGCCCCGACCATCGAGCGCGGGAGCTGGTGGCTCGCGCCGCGCAGCTCGCGCTCGTAGAGCGTCTCGTCGTCCTCGGTGTCGAAGGCCTCGGGCCCCGCCTCCGAGTCCTTGCGGCGGCGCTCGTCGTCGGCCTCCTCGCGCTGCAGGGTGAAGGACTCGGCCTCGACGAGGGCGTCGGACTGCCAGCGCCCGCTGCTGCCGACCGCGACCGAGGTCGTCTCGACCGCGTCGTCGGTGGTCTGCTCGTGCGCGACGATGGCGACCGCGAGCTCGTGCGCCTGGGCCGGGGTGCGCCAGAAGGCCAGGCTCCACGCCTTGGCGATGGCGTAGAGGGTGAGCAGCGAGGTCACGGCGCTCGCCGCGACGAGGACGTAGGCGAGCGGGGTGCCCGTCTCGACGCCGGCGCTCATCAGCCCGATCTTGCCGATGAAGCCCGACAGCGGCGGGATGCCCGCGAGGTTCATCGCGGGCACGAAGAAGAGCACCGCGATGAGCGGGGCGATCCGGGCGAGCCCGCCGAGGCGCACGAGCGAGGTCGAGCCCGCCCGGCGCTCGAGCAGGCCGAGCACGAGGAAGAGCGCGGTCTGGATGGTGATGTGGTGCGCGACGTAGAAGACGGCGCCCGACACTCCCCCCTTCGTCGCCAGCGCGATGCCGAAGATCATGTAGCCGATGTGGCTGACGAGGGTGAAGGACAGCAGTCGCTTGAGGTCGCTCTGCGCGACGGCGCCGAGGATGCCGACGACCATCGTCAGCACCGCGACGACGAGGAGCAGGTCGGTGAGCGGGCGGTCGGGGAAGAGCAGCGTCTGCGTGCGCAGGATCGCGTAGACACCGACCTTCGTCAGCAGGCCGGCGAAGACCGCGGTGACCGGCGCGGGGGCCGTCGGGTAGCTGTCCGGCAGCCAGAAGCCGAGCGGGAACATCGCCGCCTTGACGCCGAAGGTCGTGAGGAGCAGGAGCTGCAGGGTGAGCGCGACGGGGTCGGGCAGCTGGGCGAGGCTCTCGTGGAGCCGGGCGAGGTTGACCGACCCGGTCGCCCCGTAGACCGCCGCGATGGAGATGAGGAAGAGCATCGAGCTGAGCATGTTGACGACGACGTAGATCGTCCCGGCGCGGATCCGGCTCTCGGTGCCGCCGAGGGTGAGCAGCACGTACGAGGCGAAGAGCAGCATCTCGAAGCTGACGAAGATGTTGAAGAGGTCGCCGGCGAGGAAGGCGTTGCTCACCCCGGCGACGAGCACGAGGAAGGTCGGGTGGTAGATCGAGACCGGCGCGCTCTCGTCGTCGTCGATCATGCCCTGGCCGATCGAGTACACGAGGACGGCGAGCGCGACCGAGCTGCTCACGAGGAGCATGAGGGTCGAGAGCCGGTCGGCGACGAGCGAGATGCCGAGCGGCGCCTCCCAGCCGCCGACCCAGACGGCCATCGTGCCGTGCTCGTCGACGGCCCAGAGCAGGTAGGCCGCGAGGGCGACGACGGTCACGAGTACCGCGACCGAGACCGCGCGCTGGGCCCGCGGCCGGTGCACGAGCACGAGCGTCAGGCCCGCGCCGAGCAGCGGCAGCAGGACGGGGACGGGGATCAGGGAATTCATCGGGTCTCCTGGGCGGTCGCGCGCGGACCGGCCCCGTCGTGGTCGGGCCCCTCGGGCTCGTCGCCCTCCTCGTCGAAGACCTCGAGGGCGTCGTCGGTCGTCTCGCCGGCGGCGAGGTCGTAGCCGTCGGACATCTGGTCCTCGTGGGCCAGTCGGCGGATCGCGGCGTCCTCGACGTCGTCCTTGACGTCGTCGTTGCCGCTCAGCTGCCAGCTGCGGTAGGCCATGGCGAGCAGGAAGGCGGTCGTGCCCAGGGTGATGACGATCGCGGTGAGCACGAAGGCCTGGGGCAGCGGGTCGGAGATCTCGGAGACGTCATAGCGGTCGACGAGCGGGGGGCGTCCGCTCGGTCCGCTGACGACGAGGAAGCCGAGGTTGACGCCGTTGCTCAGCAGCACGAGCCCGACGAGGACGCGGGTCAGCGAGCGCTCGAGCATGAGGTAGACGCCGCAGCCGACGAGGATCATCGTCGCGAGGACGAGCGTGAGGTTGACGGTCATGCTGCGGCCTCCTCCTCTCGTTGGCGCTGCTCTCGTCGGATGTGCCGGTCGATGCCGGAGCCGAGCGAGCGCAGCAGGTCGAGCACGAGCCCGATGATGACGAGGAAGACCCCGATGTCGAAGAAGAGCGAGCTGACGAGCTTGACGTGGCCGAGGAGCGGGACGTCGGTCTCGAGCACGAAGGACTGGAGCACCTGGCCGCCGAAGGCGAGCGGCGACAGCGCCGAGATCGCGGCGACGAAGAGCCCGGCACCGAGGACGACACCGGCGTCGACCGGCATCGCCTCGTCGAGCTCGTAGCGGCCGCCGGCGAGGTAGCGCACGACGAGCGCGAGCCCGACGACGATGCCCCCGGCGAAGCCGCCGCCGGGGTTGTTGTGCCCGGCGAAGAGCAGGTAGACCCCGATGAGGAGCATCGGGTGGAAGATCAGCCGGGTGACGACCTCGAAGAGGATCGAGCGGTTCTCCGGCGCGAGGGTGCGCGGGGCCGGCAGCCACGCGCGGCGGCCGGGCTGGCTCGGCAGCTTCTTCACCCCCTTCGGGTAGGGGATGTCGGCGACCCGTCGGATGCCCGCGCTGCGGGTGTCGATGAAGAGCAGCGAGGCGACGCCGGTGGCGGCGACGAGGAGCACCGAGATCTCGCCGAAGGTGTCCCACGCGCGCACGTCGACGAGGGTGACGTTGACGACGTTGTAGCCCGCGCCGAAGTCGATGGCGCCCGCGACGAGCTCGGGGGTGAGCGGTGCCTGGGTGCGGTACATCGTCGCGGCGGTGAGGATCGCGCCGACGACGACGGCGACCGCGGTGGCCAGCGCCATCCGCCAGTAGCGCGTGCGCGTCAGCGGGCGGTCGGTGAAGTGCTGCGGCAGACGGCGCAGGACGAGGACGAAGACGACGAGGCTGATCGTCTCGACGAGCACCTGGGTCAGGGCGAGGTCGACCGCGCCGTGCAGGAGGAAGAGCAGGGCGCAGCCGTACCCGGTGACGCTCACGAGGATGACGGCGCGCAGACGACGACGAGAGCGGGTCGTCACGAGCGCCGCGAGGACGATGACGAGGGCGACGAGCAGCTGCGCCGGGGTGTCGTAGGCGATGACCCCGCCGCCCTGCTCGACGGTCCACACGACGGTGCCGGGCACCGCGACGACGACGACGAGGGCGACGGCGAGGTAGATCGCCACCGAGCCCCGCTGGGCCAGACCGGTCGTCTCGACCGCGGCCCGCTCGAGACCGCGGATCGACCAGCCGTACGCGCGCTCGGCGCTCCAGCCGAAGGACAGCGCGCCCTGCAGCTGGCCGAAGGTCTTGCGCCCGAGGAAGAGCAGGACGCCCCCGAGGGTCGCGAGGACCGACAGCAGGAGCGGTCCCCCGACGCCGTGCCACAGGGCCAGCTCCTCGGGGTGCAGGGCCGGCTCGAGCTGCTCGGCGTAGGGCCAGATGTGCTCGCTGAGCACCGCGCCGCTGAAGCCGAGACCGAGGCTGAGCAGGGCGAGGACGCCCGGGACGGCCCAGTAGCGCGGCGAGACGTGGGTGCAGGGCGTGTCCTCGTCGGCCGGGCCACGGCCCCAGAAGGCGCCGTGCAGGAAGCGCAGGGTGTACGCGACGGTGAGCACCGTGCCAAGGACGAGGGCGACGACGACGGCCCACCCGGCCCACCCGCGAAGGGGGGTCCCGTCCCCTTCGGTCGCGACGGCGAGCAGCGCCGCCCAGATGCTCTCCTTGCCGATGAAGCCGATGAGCGGGGGCAGCCCGGCCATCGACATGCTCGCGAGCACCGCGAAGGCGAAGACGAGCGGCATGCGGTGCCGCAGCCCGTGCAGCTTGCGGATGTCGCGAGTGCCGGCGTGCTTGTCGATGATGCCGACGACGAGGAAGAGCGTGGCCTTGAAGAGCGCGTGCGCGAGCACCATCGCCATGCCGGCGAAGGCGGTCATCTGCGAGCCGACCCCGAGGACGGTGAGCAGGAAGCCGAGCTGGGAGACCGTGCCGTAGGCGAGGAGCAGCTTGATGTCGTACTGGCGAAGGGAGCGCCACCCGCCGATGAGCATCGTCAGGGCGCCCAGGGGCAGGAGCAGCTCGCGCCAGCCCGGGACGTCGGCGAAGGCGGGGACGAGCAGCGCGACGAGGAAGACGCCGGCCTTGACCATCGCGGCGGCGTGGAGGTAGGCGCTCACCGGGGTCGGCGCGGCCATCGCCCCGGGCAGCCAGAAGTGGAAGGGGAAGAGCGCCGACTTGCTCAGCGCGCCGAGGAGGAGCAGCACGACCGCCGCGGACAGGGCGCCGGAGCTGGCCGGTGGCGAGGCGAGGATCCCGCTGATCGAGTAGGTGCCCGACAGACCGCCGAGGACGAGGATGCCGACGAGCATGGCGAGCCCGCCGAGGGTCGTGACGACGAGGGCGGTCGTCGCGGCGGCGCGCGCGGAGCGCTTGGCCGGGTCGAAGCCGATGAGCAAGAAGCTGAAGACCGTCGTCAGCTCCCAGAAGACGTAGGTGATGAGCAGGTTGTCGGCCCACACCAGACCGAGCATCGCGCCGGCGAAGGCGACGAGCGTGCCGGCGAGCAGACCGCGCCCGGCCTCGCCCTCGCCGAAGTAGGCGGCGCAGTACGCGAGGACCAGGGCCCCCACCCCGGCGACGACGAGCGTCATCAACCACTGGAGCGGCCCCATGACGAGCGTGACGCTCATGTCGAGGGCCGGGACCCACGTCAGCTGCTGGGTGACCTCCCCGCGCATCGCGGCGTCGGTCTGGGCCAGGGCCCACACCGTCGTGGCGGCCGGTCCGAGGGCCAGCACGTAGAACGCGCGACTCCCCATCCGGCCGATGAGCACGGGCGCCAGCACGGCGAGGACGACGTGCGCGGCGAGAAGGGGGAGCAGAAGGGGCCTCCGGCTGTCGTGCAGATGCAAGCATCGGCGGTCGGTGGGTCAGCCCAAGTTTACGTCAGGGACGACGGCGCCCCGTCGGCCGTGGGGGCCGACGGGGCGTCGAGGTCTCCTGGGGGCCGCGCGGCGGCGCCTCAGAGGTTGCCGCGCTTGTCCTGCTCGCGCTCGATGGACTCGAAGAGCGCCTTGAAGTTGCCCTTGCCGAAGCCGAGCGAGCCGTGGCGCTCGATGATCTCGAAGAAGACCGTCGGGCGGTCGCCGAGCGGCTTGGTGAAGATCTGGAGCAGGTAGCCGTCCTCGTCGCGGTCGACGAGGATGCCGCGCGCCTTGAGCTCGTCGATGGGGACGCGGACCTCGCCGATGCGCGCACGCATCTGCGGGTCGTCGTAGTACGCGTCCGGGGTGTCGAGGAACTCCACGCCCTCGGTGCGCAGCTCGTCGACCGTGCGCAGGATGTCGTTCGTCGCCAGGGCGAGGTGCTGGGCACCGGGACCGGCGTAGAAGTCGAGGTACTCGTCGATCTGGCTGCGCTTCTTGGCGATGGCCGGCTCGTTGAGGGGGAACTTCACGCGGTGGTTGCCGTTGGCGACGACCTTGCTCATGAGCGCCGAGTACTCGGTGGCGATGTCGTCGCCGATGAACTCGGCCATGTTCACGAAGCCCATGACCCGGTTGTAGAAGCCGACCCACTCGTCCATCCGGCCGAGCTCGACGTTGCCGACGATGTGGTCGAGGGCCTGGAAGAGGCGCTTCGGGGCGCCATCGCGCTTGACGAAGCCGGAGGTCCTCGCGACGTAGCCGGGCAGGTACGGGCCGGCGTAGGTCTGGCCGTCGACGACGCGCTGCACGAGGGTGTGGCGGGTCTCGCCGTACGTGGCGATGGCGGCGACGCGGATCGCGCCGTGCTCGTCGGTGACGGTCTCCGGCTCCTGGAGCACGGTCGCCCCGGCGGCCTTGGCCTGGGCGATGCACCGGTCGACGTCGGGCACCTCGAGCGAGATGTCGACGACGCCGTCGCCGTGCGTCGCGTGGTGGGCGATGAGCGGGCTGTCGGGGCTCACGGCGCCCTTGACGACGAAGCGGATCGAGCCGGACTTCAGGACGAAGGCCTTGTGGTCGCGGTTGCCGTTCTCCGGGCCGGAGTAGGCGACGAGCTCCATGCCCCACGCGGACTGGTAGTAGTGCGCCGTCTGGGTCGCGTTGCCGACGACGAAGACGATGGCGTCCCACCCGGTCACCGGGAAGGGGTCGGTGCTCTCGTCGTACTCGACGAGACCGACGAGCTGCTTGAGCTGGTCGAGGTCCAGGTCGGCCTGGCGCTCCTGCTCGGTGAGGTCGAGGGGCGGGGTCGACGTCGCTGTCGTGTCAGTCATGAGCCGAGGGTCCAACCGACATGCAGTCTGCGCAAGGGAAGCATCCGACACTGGACAGGCTGTCCAGGACCTTGCGACATACATCGGCACGCGAGCACAATGTGACCATGGCCAGACCCGACGGCATCGACGAGCTCGACGCACGCCTGCTCGACCTGCTGACGCAGCAGCCGCAGATCGGCGTGCTCGGCGCCTCGCGCGAGCTCGGGGTCGCCCGCGGCACCGTGCAGGCGCGTCTGGACCGGTTGCAGACGACCGGGGTCATCGCCTCGCTCGCACCCCAGGTCGACCCGGAGGCGCTCGGCTTCCCCGTCACCGCCTTCTGCACCCTCGAGATCAACCAGCGCCAGGGTCACGGGCCGGTCGTCGCGCACCTCAGCGGGCTGCCGCAGGTCCTCGAGATCCACTCGACGACCGGTGACGGCGACCTCATCGTGCGGGTCGTGGCGCGCGACAACGCCGATCTCGGCCGCGTCATCGACGAGATGATCGACGACGTCCATGTCATCCGGGCGAGCACCGCGATCGCGCTCGTCACCCACCTACCGATGCGCACCGGCCCCCTCGTCCACCGGGCCGCCGGCCTCGTGTGACAGCTCACCGACGGCCGACGAACCAGCGCCGGATCGTCTCGATCCGCTCGGTGACCTGCTCGCTCGTCGCCGTGGCCAGCTCCGGCCCGCCGCACGCCCGGCGCAGGTCCATGTGGACGTTCGCGTGGGCGACGGACTTCTTGGTCGCGTAGGCCGAGACGAGCGAGTTGAGCTCCTTGCGCTGGCTGGCCAGCGCCCGGTGCGCCGAGACCGTCTGCGGCTCGGCCGGGCGCTTCCGACCCGTCTTCGCGGACTGCTTGCTCTGCCGCTCGGAGAGCAGCGCGTGCACCTGGTCGGGCTCGAGCAGACCGGGCAGGCCGAGGTAGTCCTGCTCGTCGTCGGAGCCGACGTCGGCGTGCAGGCCCCACTGCTTGCTGTCGTAGAGCACGTGGTCGAAGTGGGCGTCGGACTCGAGCGCCTCGAAGCTGCCGAGCAGGTCGTCGCTCGCGCCCTCGTCGCGGTTGGCCTCCTCGAGCAGGCCCTCCTCCTCCGACCAGATCTGCTCCTCGCCGGCCTCGGGCTCGGGGCGGTCGAGGGCGTGGTCGCGCTCGACCTCCATCGTCCCGGCGTGGGCGAGGATCACCGGCACGCTCGGCAGGAAGACCGAGGCGGTCTCGCCGCGCTTGCGCGCCCGCACGAAGCGCCCGACGGCCTGGGCGAAGTACAGCGGCGTCGAGGTCGACGTCGCGTAGACCCCGACGCACAGGCGCGGGACGTCCACCCCTTCGGACACCATGCGCACCGCGACCATCCACCGCGAGCTGCTCGCGGCGAAGGTCTCGATGCGCGCCGAGCTGCCCGGGTCGTCGGACAGCACGACGGTGGGCTTCTCGCCGGTGATCGACTCGAGGATGCGCGCGTAGGCGCGGGCCTGGGTCTGGTTGCTCGCGATGACGAGCCCCCCGGCGTCCTCGACGTGCCGACGCACCTCGGTGAGCCGCTTGTCGGCGGCCGAGAGGACCGAGGGGACCCACTCCCCCTTCGGGTCGAGCGCGGTGCGCCAGGCCTGCGCCGCGAGGTCCTTGGTCATCGGCTCGCCGAGGCGGGCGGCGACCTCGTCGCCCGCGCGGGTGCGCCAGCGCATGCCGCCGCCGTAGGCCATGAAGAGCACGGGGCGCACGACGTGGTCGGCGAGCGCCTGGGCGTAGCCGTAGGTGTAGTCGGCCGAGGAGCGCAGGATCCCGTCGTCGCCGTACTCGTAGGTGACGAAGGGGATGGGGTTGGTGTCGGAGCGGAAGGGCGTGCCGGTGAGGGCGAGGCGGCGGGTTGCCGGCTCGAAGGCCTCGCGGATCGCGCTGCCCCACGACTTGTTGTCGCCGCCGTGGTGGATCTCGTCGAGGATGACGAAGGTGCGCCGCGACCTCGTGCGGGCCTCGTGGACCGAGGCGCGCGAGGCGACCTGGGCGTAGGTGACGGCGACGCCGTCGTAGTCGCTGCTCGTCGAGCCGACGGCGTTGGAGAACCTCGGGTCGAGGTGGATGCCCACGCGGGCCGCGGCGTCGGCCCACTGCGTCTTGAGGTGCTCGGTGGGCGCGACGACCGTCACGGCCTCGATCTCGCCGCGGGTCAGCAGCTCGGCGGCGACCCGCAGGGCGAAGGTCGTCTTGCCCGCTCCCGGGGTCGCGACGGCGAGGAAGTCGCGCGCGCCGCTGCCGAGGTACTTCTCCAGCGCCTCGGCCTGCCAGGCCCGCAGCGCGCCGGCGGTCCCCCATGCTGCCCGCTCCGGGAAGGCGGGGGGCAGGTTCGACGCGGCGTGCTGGCTCATGACGCCGACCAGGGTAAGCCGCCGCACCGACTGCGACGAAAGCGTGCCCGGCGAGACCGCCGACGGCACGGCGGGACGGCACGACGAAGGGGGCGTCGCACGACCTCGTGCGGCGCCCCCGTCGTCGGGGTCGGGTCAGCTCGCCCGGTAGGTCACCCACTGGTTCTGCATGCGGGTCACCTGGTTGGCGGTGAAGTGGTCCATGCACGCGTCGTCGGAGTAGTCCATGAAGTTGCGGATCGGGTCGAGACCGGGCTTCGCGGGGCAGGTGTCGGCGCCGGTCGGGCAGCCGGAGGCGGGCTGGGCCTCGGCCGGGGTGTCGGCGACGTAGTCGCCGTCCTGGCAGCCGCCCTGGAAGGTGTGGTAGAGCCCGAGCCAGTGGCCGACCTCGTGGGTGCCGGTGTCGCCGAGGTTGTACGGCGCGGCGTTGCCGCCGGGCACCGAGCCGTCGAGGATGACGACGCCGTCCTTGCTGCCGATGTTCCGGGTGGGGAAGGTCGCCCAGCCGAGCAGACCGCCGGCGAGGTCGGCGCTGTAGACGTTGAGGGCGTTCTTGCCGCCCTTGCGCAGGGCGCTCTTCATCTGCGACTCGGCGGTCGAGCCGTGGTCGAGGCCGTTGTACCAGGTGGAGTTCACCGTGGTGTCGGTGCCGGCGAGGGTGAAGGAGAAGCCCGAGCCCGCGTAGGCGTCGTTGAGGACCTTGACCTGCGAGCTGATCTGGGTCGAGGTGAGCTTGCCGTTCGTCCCGTCGGTGATGACGTGGAAGTACACGGGGATGTTCGTCGAGGCGAACTGCGCGGTGCCGGGCTTGCCCTTCGCGGCGACCTTGCCGGTCGGGCTGAGCCGCAGGCCCTTGTCGACGAGGGCGTCCTGGAAGGCGTCCTCGCGGATGTCGACCTGCGCCTGGCTCAGGGTGTGCGGGTCCTTGACCTTGCCGCCCTTGCCGGTGCTGCGGGCGGTCGCGGAGACCTCCTCGTCGCAGTGCTCGTCGGCGTGCGAGGCCGAGACGCGGGAGGCGCCCGCGTCGGCGGCGTCCGCGCCGGCGAGGGCGGGCAGAGCGGGGGCGGACCCGGTCAGGGCCAGGGCGAGCAGGGCGGGGGCGACAAGGGCGCGCGTGGACTTCACAGGCTCTCCATCAGGGGTGACGGGCCAGGTGTGTCCCGGCCGTTACCTCGGACGCTAGGAGCCCGATGGTCAGGGCGGCACCCCGTCTGCACCCAGGAGTTGACAAAGGTTCGGCCAAGCGCTCCCGGGTGCCAGAGGGGTCAGTCCTCGCCGTCCTGGGGGTCGCGCAGACCCTGGTAGATCTCCTTGCAGATCGGGCACACCGGGAACTTGTCGGGGTTGCGACCGGGGATCCACTTCTTGCCGCACAGGGCCGTCACGGGCTCGCCGGACAGCGCCGACTCGAGGATCTTCTCCTTGCGCACGTAGTGCGAGAAGCGCTCGTGGTCGCCCGGCTCCTGCAGCTGCGGGGTGACCTCCGTGCGCTCGAGCAACCCGGTGGAGGTCCCCGGAGAGGTGGGGTCGACGTCGGGCCCGCTCGGGGGCAGTGGCTCGCTCATGGGGGCGAGTCTAGGACGAGGCGCGACGGGGGTCAGCCCCGCGTCAGTTCTGGGTCGGGTCCTCGGGGTAGGTCGAGACCCAGGCCATGACGCCGCGCTGACGACGCAGGACCCGACGCCACAGCGTCGCCGGGTCCGCGTCGAAGACGTCGCCGATCTCGGCGTCGCAGACGAACCAGCCGCCCCGCTCGATCTCGCCGGCGAGCTGCGGGGCGGTCCACCCCGCGTACCCGGCGAAGATGCGCAGCGCGCTGATCACGGGCCACACGCTCTCCTGCGGGGCGTCGAGGTCGACCAGGCCGATCCCGCCGAAGAGGCGCTTGACCCCCACGGGGGGCTCCCCGTCGCCGGGGACGCCGACGAGCCCGACCGCCGAGTCGGTCTGGACGGGCCCGCCCTGGAAGACCTTCTGCGGCTCGCTCGCGCCGTCCTGCCACCCTGGCAGGACGGCGTCGATCGGCGCCTGGACGGGCTTGTTGATGACGACGCCCTCGGCGGACTCCTCGTCATGGGCCAGCACGAGCACGATGCTGCGGTCGAAGACCCCGTCGGTGATCTCAGGGGTGCTCACGAGCAGACGTCCGGCCAGGCTGTCCATGCCTACATCATCACCCGTGACGCGGTCCGCGGCGCTGGCCGCCGCCCCGGTACTGCCCACCGGTGCGTGCACCACGCGGGCCGCCGGTACCACCGTGGCGCCGTGCGGGCCGGGGGTCGAGCAGCTTGCGGAAGTCGGCCTCGTCGATGGGCACGCCGCTCACGGGCGCCGCACCGGCGGCCTCGAGGACCTCGTCGCCGGGGGCCGCCTTGACCGGGCGGGCCTCCAAGCCCGCGTCGGTCGCCATGCGCTCCATCATCTTGCGCTGGTGCGGCAGGGCGAGGGTGACCACGGTGCCGCGCTCGCCGGCGCGGGCGGTGCGGCCCGCGCGGTGGAGGTAGTCCTTGTGGTCCGCGGGCGGGTCCGCCTGCAGGACGACCGAGACGTCGTCGACGTGGATGCCGCGGGCAGCGACGTCGGTGGCGACGAGCACGGGGATCCGACCGGTGCGGAAGGCCCCGAGCACCTTGTTGCGGGCGCCCTGGGTGAGACCGCCGTGGAGGGCCGCGGCGCGGACACCGGACTCGCGCAGCTGCAGCGCGACCCGGTCGGCACCGAGCTTGGTGCGGCAGAAGACGACGGTGCGGCCCTCGCGGTTGGCCACCTCCGCGGTGATGACCTTCTTGTGCTGCGGGTCGATGACGAGGATGTGGTGCTCCATCGTGTCGACCGACGCGGTGGCGTCGTTCGTCGAGTGGGTCACCGGGTCGACGAGGTAGCGCTGGACCAGGGTGTCGACACCCTTGTCGAGCGTCGCCGAGAAGAGCAGGCGCTGCCCGCCCTCGGGGACCTCGTCGAGGACGCGGGTCACGGCCGGGACGAAGCCCATGTCGGCCATGTGGTCGGCCTCGTCGAGGATCGTCACCTCGATGGAGTCGAGGATGACGGCCTCGCGGTCGAGCAGGTCGACGAGACGGCCCGGGGTCGCGATGAGCAGGTCGACGCCCTTGTCGAGCGCGGCGATCTGACCCGTGTAGGACAGGCCACCGGCGACGAGCTTGTGACGCAGCCCGGCGACGTGCACGAGCGGCTCGAGCGAGTCGCTCACCTGCATCGCGAGCTCACGCGTCGGCACGAGGACGAGGGCACGGGGGCGGCGGGGCTTCGAGCGCTCGCCGGAGAGGCGGGCGATCGTCGGCAGGCCGAAGGCGAGCGTCTTGCCCGACCCGGTCTGGCCACGGCCGAGGACGTCCTTGCCGGCCAGGGCGTCGGGGATCGTCGCCTCCTGGATCGGGAAGGGGCTCGAGATGCCCTCGCGGGCGAGCCGCTCGACGAGGCGCTCGGGCAGGCCGAGCGCGGCGAAGCCGTTGTCCTCGGCGACCGTCACGGGCTCGGTGGTCGTCGTGCGGGCCGCGGAGACCCAGCTGTCGGCCTCCATCCGCTCCGCCTCGGCGTCCTGGTGGTGGTCCTGCGAGGTCTGCTCGCGGTCGAAGCGGGGACGGTAGCCCTGGCGCTCGTCTCGGGGACCGCGACGGAAGCCCTCGCGGGACCCGCCCCGGCGGTCGTCGGAGCGGAAGCCGCCGTCACGGCGGTCGTCGCTGCGATAGCCGCCACGGCGGTCGTCGGTACGACGGTCGTCCGAGCGGAAGCCGCCACCACGACGGTCATCGGTACGACGGTCGTCGCCGCGGAAGCCACCGCGACGATCGTCGGTACGACGGTCGTCGCCGCGGAAGCCACCGCGACGATCGTCGGTACGACGGTCGTCGCCGCGGAAGCCACCACGACGGTCATCGCTGCGACGGTCGTCCGAGCGGAAACCGCCACCGCGGCGGTCGTCGCTGCGGAAGCCGCCGTCGCGACGGTCATCGGAGCGGAAGCCACCACGACGGTCGTCGCTGCGACGGTCGTCGCCGCGGAAGCCGCCACCACGACGGTCGTCGGATCGGAAGCCACCGGGGCGGGTGTCCTCGCGGCGCTCCCAACGACGCTGGCCCTGGTCCTCGGCGCCGTCCTTGCGGACGCGACGCGGGCGGTCCTCGGCGGCGCGCACGGGACGCTTGGCGCCGCGGGGGGCGTCATCCGCCGGCTTCTGGCCGCGATGGTAGGGCTTCTTCGGCCCCTTCGTGCTGGCAGCAGCCTTCTCGGCAGCGCTCCAGCGGGCCTTCTTGTTCGGGTTCTTCGCGGGCATGTCAACATCACCTTCTGGCTCGAGCAGACACGTCTCGAGCCACCACGAAGGGGTGACCGCACCAGACGAGTCTCAGGCGCTCTGCGGCGCCCATGGACCGGGCGGCATCCGTGCGGCCCGGCGGTCGTCACGGGTGAGGGATCATCAGCGACCGGGAGCGATCGCGGGGCGCAGCAGTGCGCAGTCCGTGACGACGAAGGTACGAGTCTACCAGCGCCGGGACGGTGCTCCTGACACCCTGCTCAGGCGGCGGGCGACGAGCGCGCCGAGCACCACGCCGACGAGGTCGGCGACGACGTCGAAGGGGTCGCCGCTTCGGGCGGGCAGGGCCAGGCCCTGGACGATCTCGCTCACCGGGGCGTGCACGGCCACGACCGCGGCCACCCACACCCACCGCAGCCCGGCCCAGCCGGCGAGCGCGACGGGCATGCCGAAGACGAGCGCGTGGACCACCTTGTCGGCGAAGGGGATGTCCCCTCCCCCGGCGGGGCTCGGGTCGTAGAGCACGACCAGCTGGACGAGGACGGCGACCCCGGTGAGGACGACGGCCAGAGGCCGCCGACCGGTCTGGACGGGGCGTCCCGTCGTCGAGGTGCTCACGAGCCTCATCCCAGCACACCGGGCCACGCACCCTTCGCCCTCCCCGGGCATGCCGACGGCCGCCCGCTCGAGAGATCTCGTGCGGGCGGCCGTCGGCTGCTGACGTGGGTCACGGTGGTGGAGGTGGCGGGAATCGAACCCGCGTCCACTGGTAGACGAGCAGGACTTCTCCGGGTGCAGTGCGCTATGGATTTTCTCGGCCTCAGGGCTCGCACGCACACGTCCCCTGACAGGCCCAGTCGAGAAGGAGTCCCGCGCAGCGTCCCGACACCGCTGCGCAGCAAGATCTCTAGCTGACGCTGGCTACTGAGCCGAGATCGAGCTCAGACCAACGGACTTCGGGCTCGCTCAGGCGGCGAGGGCGAAGTCGGTGCGCTTGGAATCGGCACCTATTGATGTGCACGGGGCGTTGACGAGATGACCGTGCATCCTCGACCCGCTTCTCCTGCAGGACCGACCAATGTCGAAACCGATCACCCCCGTGAGGGTGTCCACGTCACGCTGTTGAGTTGTGGGGTGAGACTACCGTCCTCAACCGCGGGGCCGCCAACCGCATTCCCCTCCCCCGCTGCCACCAAATGCCCAGGCAGGCCGCCTAGTGTCGAGGAGCACGGACCACCACACCCCAGGAGGCACATATGGGTATCGGCGACAAGATCGAGAACGCGAAGGACCAGCTGGCCGGCAAGGCCAAGCAGGCTGCGGGCGACGCCAAGGACGACCCGGAGATGCAGGCCGAGGGCCAGGCTCAGGAGAGCAAGGGCAACCTCAAGGCCGCTGGCGAGAACGTCAAGGACACCTTCAAGTGATCCTCTGACCCTGATCAGCGCGAAGGGGTGGCCCGCCGACTCGGCGGGCCACCCCTTCGTCGTGCTCGACCCGGTGCGACCGGGCGCAGGTCACTCCCCGCGGTGCCGCCCGAAGACCGCGCGCTCGGTCTCGCGACGGTCCTGGCGCTCGCGCAGGGCGTGGCGCTTGTCGTAGTGCTTCTTGCCGGTGGCGACGGCGATCTCGACCTTGACGACGCTGCCGGAGAAGTACAACGAGAGCGGCACGATGGTCCGCCCGCTCGCGTGGACGGCGGCGTGCAGCTTGTCGAGCTCGCGGCGGTGCAGGAGGAGCTTGCGACGGCGGCGCGGGGTGTGGTTGGTCCACGAGCCGTTGAGGTACTCGGGGATGTGCACGCCCTCGAGGTAGAGCTCGTCGCGGTAGAAGGTCGCGTAGCCGTCGACGAGGTTGGCCCGGCCCATGCGCAGCGCCTTGACCTCGGTACCCATGAGCGCCAGCCCGGCCTCGTAGGTGTCCTCGATGAGGTAGTCGTGCCGCGCCTTGCGGTTGCTGGCGATGACCTTGCGGCCCGCCTGGCCCTTGTCGGCCACCGATCTCACCCGTCCTCGCTCGTTGTACGTCGTGCCCCTGCCGGGGAGCATCACGCTACCTGGCGGCGCGGGCGGGACCTACTCGGTTGTCCGGGGCTCAGAGCCAGCGGCGCGGGTCGACCGGGGTGCCGTTCTCGTAGGTCTCGAAGTGGAGGTGGCAGCCGGTCGAGGTCCCGGTCGTGCCGACGTAGCCGATGAGCTCGCCGCGCTTGACCGTGCCGGAGGTGCGGGCGAAGGCCTGCAGGTGGTTGTACGTCGTCGAGAGCAGCACGCCGCGCTTGACCCCGTGGTCGACAGCGATCTGGTTGCCGTACCCGCCGGCGACGCCCGCCGAGACGATCGTGCCGTCGGCCGCCGCGCGGACCGGGGCGCCGCACGCGCCGCCGTAGTCGCGGCCTGCGTGCAGGCGCCAGTAGCTGAGGATCGGGTGGAAGCGCAGCCCGAACTCGGAGGTGATCGGCGCGTTGACCGGGGCCGCGAGGACCCCCGAGCTCGTCGCGGGAGGCGTCGGGTTGGGGTCGGCGGCCTCGGGCTCCGGGGCTGCGGCGGCCCGACGACGGGCCTCGGCCTGCCGGGCCTGCTCGGCCTCGCGGGCGGCCTTGATCTTCGCGGCCTTGACCCAAGCCTTGCGGGCGCGCTCCTCGAGGATCTTGCCGAGGCGGTCGGACTCGGCGCGCAGACCGGTGAGCCGGCCCTGCTCCTTGGCCCGCTCGGTGCGCAGCGTCTTGGCCTGGCTCGTCTGGTCGGCCTCGAGCGACTCGAGGTCCGCCTCGGCCTCGTCGGCCTCGGTCTTGGCGACCTTCGCGTCCGACAGCGCGGTGCTCGCGTCGTCGCGGGCCTGCTGGGTCTGGTCCTTGAGCGCCTCGAGCCGGTCCTGCTGGGTGACGAGGTCGGCGCGCGAGGTCGTCAGCGAGTCCAGCGAGTCGGACTGGGCCCCGCCGGCGGAGTCGGCGATGACCATGCGGTCGATGACCTCGCCGGGCGACTCGGCCCCGAGCGCGACGGAGAGGTCTCCCAGACCCTGCTGCTGGTAGACCTCGCCGGCGAAGCCCGCGACGTCGGAGCGGGCACGGGTGATCTTCGTGCTCGTCGTGCGGATGTCCTTGCGCGCCTTGGCCTCGTCGGCCTTGGCCACGCGCAGGTCGGCGGCCGCGTCGTCGTACTTGCTCTGCGCGGCGGTCTCGACCTCCTCGGCCTGCTTCGCCTTCGAGCGCGCGGCGGGCAGCTTGGCCCGGGTGATCTTCAGCGAGTCGTAGGCCTCGACGAGCTCGGCGGAGGTGTCGCTGAGGTCGGCCTTCGTCGCGCTGATGCTGTCGTCGACCGTGCGCTTCTTGTCGGCGGGGTCGGGCTCGCCGGCGGCCCACGAGGCCGTCGCGAGACCCGCGGCGAGGCAGACCGCCAGGGCCGAGCTGGTCGCGGCCCGGCTCGTACGGCCGGCCCGGGGTGCGAAGCGCTTCATCGCGTCGAACGATAGCGGCGCCGCCTGGGAGGCGAAGGGAGGTCAGCGCACCCCGCGTGTCACACGGGTCCCAGACGTCCCACGCCGACCTAGACGCGCAGGTATCTCCACAGCGTGATCGTCGAGGTGCCGATGGCGAGCACGCCGACGAGCCCGAAGAGCGCGGGCGCGATGACGAGGACCTCGGAGCTGCTGATGAGCGCGGTGCCCGTCGTCTCCTGGATGAGGTACTCGTCGAAGAGGCTCCACGCCGAGAACCACAGCATGCCGACGGCCAGGCCCGTGCCGACGAGCCCGGCGACGAGGGTCTCGATGATGAAGGGCGTGCGGATCGTGCTGTTGCTCGCGCCGACGAGCTTCATGATCGCGATCTCTCGTCGCCTCGTGAAGGCGGCCTGGCGGATCGTCGTCGCCATGAGCAGCACGGCGCTGACGAGCGTGAGCAAGGACAGCGCGACCATGACGGCCGAGGCGATGTTGATCGCCTGGAAGAGCTTGCTGAAGACCTGCCGCAGGTCGGGCACGCTCGCCACCCCGGGCGCGTTCTCGAACGCCGAGGCCACGGTCTCGTACTGCTCGGGGTCGCTCAGCTGCACGCGATAGCTCGGAGGGATGTCGCCCACGCGGATGTTCTTGCTGAGCGGCGAGTTCTTGTAGTCCTCGCGGAAGCGGTCGAAGGCCTCCTGCTCGCTCTCGAAGTAGACCTCCTTGACGAGCGGGCGGGACTCCTCGAGCTGGGCCTCGATCGTCTCGCGCTGCTCGTCGGTCACCGCACCCTCGGCGCAGTTGGGCTGGCTCGAGCTGTCGGTGCACAGGTAGATCGAGACCTGGACCCGGTCGTACCAGTAGCCCTTCATCGTCGTGACCTGGCGCTGGGCGAGGACCCCGACGCCGAGGAGGTACATCGAGATCATCGTCACGAGGACGACGGAGATGGCGATCGACTTGTTGCGACGCAGGCCCTGCCATGCGTCGACGAGGACGTTGGTCGGCCTCATCGCGCCTCCTCCTCGTCCCAGTCGTCCCACTCGGTGCTCTGCACCGCCACGGGCTCGGCGTCCTGCTCGGCCCGGCGCTCGGCCTCGGCCTGCTCCTCGTCGGGGTCGCGGCGCTCCTCGAGCAGGTCGTCGTCGTCGCGCTCGGCCACCCGCTCCTCGCGGTCGACCGAGTCGACGACCTTGGGCACGTAGCCGCCGGTGGCCTCGTCGCGGATGATGACGCCGTCCTCGATCTCGACGACACGCTGCTGCATGCTGTCGACGATCGTGTTGTCGTGGGTGGCCATGAGGATGGTCGTGCCCGAGTCGTGGATGCGCTTGAGCAGCCGCACGATGTCGAGCGAGGTCGCCGGGTCGAGGTTGCCGGTGGGCTCGTCGGCGAGCAGGACCGGGGGGCGGTTGACGACGGCCCGGGCGATCGCGACGCGCTGCTGCTCACCGCCGGAGAGCTCGTGGGGGAATCTCTTGGCCATGCCGTTGAGCCCGACGAGGTCGAGGGTCTCGGGCACGAGCGCGCGGATCGCGCGGCGCGGGCGACCGATGACCTGCAGGGCGAAGGCGATGTTCTGCTCGACGGTCTTGTTCGGCAGCAGGCGGAAGTCCTGGAAGACCGATCCGATCTGGCGGCGCAGCTGGGGCACCTTGCGGTTCGGCAGCCGGGAGAGGTCGTGCCCGCCGACGAGGAGGCGACCCGTGCTCACCTGCTCCTCGCGGATCGCCAGGCGCAGCATCGTCGACTTGCCCGAGCCGGAGGCGCCGACGAGGAAGACGAACTCCCCCCTCGCGATCTCCAGGCTCACCCCGCCGAGCGCGGGGTGCTGCTGGCGGGGGTAGAGCTTGGTGACGTCTTCGAAGCGGATCATCGCGTGGTACGAGCCTCAGGGGTTGCGCGGGCGGGCCGCTACCGAGGATATGTTGGCCCGGTGGGTGCCCCGACGCACCCCCAGATGTCGGGCGCGTCAGGCCCCTGGTCCACGAGGTGCGGCGAGCTCCAGCTCAGCCGGCGTCGGAGGGTTGCGAGCTCTCGTACATGACGACGGTGGGGCCGTACTGCTCGACGACCTCGACGACGACCTCTCGGCCGGGGAACTGCTCCGCAGCCCGAGCCCGCCAGCACGACGCGACGAACTCGGCGGCCATGTCGTCGACCGCGTCGACCCGGTCGCCGTCGGTCCTCAGCTCGTCCCACACGACGAAGTTGTTGACGGTGCGAGCCAGCGCGGCCCGGTCCTCGCCGAGACGTGCGCGCCACCGGTCGAGGGATTCCGAGCTGTAGCGCGCCTCGATGAGGACCATGCCGTCTACCTCGACGAGCTTCGGCATGCACACCTCCGCAACCGCCAGCAGTCCTGAAGCACGCACGACCTCCTGCAGGTAGAGGTGCGCATCACCCTTCGGCTCGAGCTCCTGGCACCACGCCCTCACCGTCGGGTCGGTCATCGCGTCGAAGTCGGTCATCTGTCCCCATCGCCTGTGTCTCGGTGGTCCAATGATGATCGTTGCTCACCTCTGCCGTCGTGCGAGCACGACATCGCCATCGCCATCGGAGACGACACGCACCAGGAGCCCACCGTCAAGTCGGGCCTCGGCCTAGACATCGATCATGGGCTCCATCGCTCCTCGACGACGTAGAGCGGCCCGTCCTCACGGGCGAGGGAGTAGACACCCACTCTCTGCGTCGCGACGGTCAGCCAGCCCCTGCTCTCCGACACGGCGACGACCGTCTCGCCGACAGCCTCCGCGACGAGGGTCAGATCGTCGCCCGGTGCGACCCGGTCGACGCCACCCGGCGCGGTCGAGGAGGCATGGCCCGGTGACCGGGTTATGTGCGTCTGCCGCGATGATCTCTTCCGCGGTGCCGAAGTACTCCTCGTACCCTTCGACGAACCCGCCGGAGACGAGCTGGCCGAGCGTCGGGAAATCGCCTCGCGCTGTCATGTACTGCACTTCTCAGGGAATCGGGAAGGACGTGATGATCCGATAGCCCTTCGGCATGGACGGATCTCGAACGACCGTTCGCAGAACCGGTCGACGACGAGGCGTCCGCGCCGGGCATGTTGCCTCGGACATCCGTCGCTGCAGGCTCGATCCGCCACCGACGCCTATGCACGCCGTCCTTCGTAGTCGACCTTACGGTTCGTCAGGTCATGGAGCGCCTGCGCCACGGCAGCCCTCTCCTGATCTGCGTCGATGCTGTCCTCGACCTGCAGCTCGGGGTCGGGTTCGTAGTCCTCCATTGCGTAGAAGACTCGCTGGAGGATGTCGTACCTGTCGTCGTCTACCCGGTCGTCGCTGGAGTACAGGGACCAGAACTGCACCAAGAACGCGTCGAGCCGCGCGCCACCGGTGACGAGTTGCGAGAAGAGCTCCCGGTAGGTGGAGTCGGATACGTCGTGCGTCACAGTGACCCTCGCTCTGGATGCTTCTTGCCTCGACCGGCGTGACCTCCCAGCCGCTAACGAACTCACCCGACGGCTAGCGGACGATGACGGACTGAGTGGGCCCTGCGACTCCCGTGCGGCGAGCACCGGCTATGGGCGCGCCCCGCGTCGGGCACTGATGTCTCCCGAGCCGGCGGCCCGTCTTCCCGGGCCAGGGAGCGGACCTGCACCCGCTGAGCCGCGACGGTCAGAAGCACCTTGCTGGCATCACGGCCCGGTCTCTGCCGTTGCTGTCAGACGACGAAGGACTCGGCGGGCCGGCCATGCATCATCTTCGCCTCAAGAGTGTGATGTGCTCTGGCCGGCGCGAGCGTCACCAGCCTCGGTGGAGTCGAACCACGCGACCTCGCCCCAGTTCACATCCGGCTGGGCTGCCCCGAGCCACGCCTCACGAAGCCGCGCGACCGACTCCTGGGGGCTGAGATCCCACGCGACGAACCCTGATCGAGTCAGATCGCCGGCCACCAGCAGACCCTGCTCGACCCCACCCGCGGCAACCTCGATCGCCGCCGCTCTTACGTCAACCGGGTCGGGGTCGTGCCCAGCCTCTTCCGACATGGCCTCGAGGCAGAGCGAGTAGATCTCGACCTCGGCCACCCAGTCGTCCTGGACTGCACTCAAGACCTCATCGAGGATCACCTGTGAATCACTCAACGTGCACCTTCTCAGTTCTCCCGTCCGGGTACTTGATGTCGATTGTCGTCCCACCTGACTTCGAGGAGTCGCGTATGCGTACGACCGTGCCATCGGGTCGCTCGACCACCCTGCCTGGATAACCCTTCGGGTCGACCTCTCGACCCCCGGCCGCGAGACGGTCGAAGAGGTCGCGCGCCTCTTGGTCGCTCTTCACGGTGTAGACGTTCTTGCTCTTACCCGGCGGGAGCTTGTGGACCTCGTCCCGCACCTTCCCATCAGGGATCGGGTCTACCTTCGGCGCGCGCCCACCTCGGAGCTTCTCGATCAGATCGTCGACCTTGGACCGCAGCTCGTCCACCTTGCGCCGCACCCACCCCCCGATCTCGTCGCCCTTCCTCTTCAACCAGGGAGCGGCCTTCTCGAGCAGCTCCTTGGTCGGCTTGCGGAAGCGCCCGAGGAGCTTGCCGATCCCGAAGGGCAGGAAGCCGATGCCCAGCCAGATGAGGTCGTCGAGCGCGGCGAGCGGGTCGTCGAGGAACTTCTCGATCGCCGCCTCGGGGTCGCGCAGGAACCCCGCGACCGCGTCGAGCATGTCGAGGATCGTCATGACGATGCCGGCGACCGTGGCGATCGCGGCGACGATGGCCAGCGCGCCGAGGATCTCCACACCGGCGAGGATGACGACGACGACGATGACTGCGGCGGCGACGACCCCGATGACGATCTGGGCCCAGATCGGCAGGTCGTCCCACCAGTCCCCGATGTCCTCCAGCACGTCGAGGAAGCCCTCCCACAGGCCGCCCCAGTCGATGTCCGGCCAGGAGAAGAAGGCCGGGACCTCCCAGCCCATCCCGTCGAAGGGGTTGCCGAGGTCGGGGAAGTCGAGATCAGGCAGGTCGAGGTGGGGCCACCCCCAGCCGCCGTCGTCACCTCCGCCGCCGCTGCCCTCACCGCCCGAGGCCGCGACCTGGTCCCCGACCTGACGGCGGAGGCCCTCGCCCGCCCCGCGCAGACCCTCGGCGGCCTCGCTCAGTCGCGGCCCCGCGTCCTCCCAGCCCTGCTGGAAGCGGACGACGTCGTCGCCCTCCCAGACCCCGGCAAGCGCCCGGAGCATCGCCGACCCGGAGTCGCGGACGCCGTCCGCCCGGGCGGCCAGCTCGAGCATCGCCCCGGCGACGTCCCGGACCGCGTCGGTCTCCATGCCCTCCCGCAGGCTCATGCCGACCCCCCGAAGGCATCCGCGACGTCGAGCGGGTCCGGCAGGTCCCCGGCGACGAGGCACCGGATCGCGCGCACGAGGTCACCCGGCGCCACCCCCAGCACGTCGAAGCCCCCGCGGTCGGCGCGGACGCAGACGAGACCGTGCTCGGTGACCACCCAGTGCCGCAGGGCGAGCCCGCCGAGCAGCGCCAGGACGTCCTCCCCCGAGGTGGGCCGCGGCCGTCCCGGGGCGAGGGTCACCGTCACCTCTGTCTCGGCCGACGCGGCGAGCGCGACCAGGCGGGGGTCGAGGCCGGGCACTGCGCTCAGCAGGCCGACGACCTCACCCTCGTCGAGGTCGTGGTCCTCGGGCACGTCGTCGAGGGCGGCCGCCACCCCTTCGGCCTCGGCGCGGGCCGGGCGCACCGACTCGCGGGTGGGATCCGTGCGCAGCTCCTCCGTCGTGAGCCACGGGCCCCGAGGGCCGGGCTCGTCCAGGCCCAGGTCGACGAGCGGGACGACGACCGGGCTGCGGCCCATCGCCCCGTCGTCGGCGCGCAGGTCGGCGACGGGTGGCAGGTGGGGCAGCAGCGCCGGGACCACCTCGTCGGGCGGGACGACCTGGACGAGGACGAGGGGCTCGCCGGTCACCCCTTCGTCGCCGGCATGGATCCGGCGGGTCGCCATCACCGCGACCCGCCCGAGGAGGGTGATGCGGGTCTGGTAGCGCAGCGCGCCATGGCGCGCCAGGACCTCGACGGTCGGCGCGGTGCCGAGGGCCGCGGCGACCTGCTGCCACGTCGGGGCGAGACGGTCCCCCTTCGCCATCCCCCGGGCGGCGAGCTCGGCCCACGCCTCGGAGGGGACGTCGGCGCGACGGCCCGCGTCGAGCACGACCCCCCACGCCCTCGCGCTGAGGCGCGTCGCCCTGACCCTGGCCCCTGACCGTGCCCCACCCATGCCGCTCCCCTGCCGCCGTATGACGACGACGCTAGGGGCTCGGGGCGGCGGGCGCCATGGGGAGAGCTCCCCCTTCGCTCAGTCCTCGGCCTTGGCCTGCTCGATGCGCCAGCGCACGCCGGCCTCGATGAACTCGTCGATCTCGCCGTCGAAGACGGCGGTGGGGTTGCCGGTCTCGTGCTCGGTGCGCAGGTCCTTGACCATCTGGTACGGGTTGAGGACGTAGGAGCGCATCTGGTCGCCCCAGCTGGCCTTGATGTCGCCGGCGAGCTCCTTGCGCTCCGCGGCCTCCTCGGCCTTCTTGAGCAGCAGCAGGCGCGACTGCATGACGCGCAGCGCGGCGGCGCGGTTCTGGATCTGGCTCTTCTCGTTCTGCATCGACACGACGGTGCCGGTGGGGATGTGCGTCATGCGCACGGCCGAGTCGGTCGTGTTGACCGACTGACCACCGGGGCCCGAAGAACGGAAGACGTCGATCTTGAGGTCGTTCTCCGGGATGTCGATGGAGTCGGTGCCCTCGATGAGCGGGATGACCTCGACGGCGGCGAAGGAGGTCTGGCGGCGCCCCTGGTTGTCGAAGGGGGAGATCCGCACGAGCCGGTGGGTGCCGCCCTCGACGGAGAGGTTGCCGTAGGCGTAGGGCACGTTGACCTCGAAGGTCACCGACTTCAGGCCGGCCTCCTCCGCGTAGGAGGTGTCCATGACCTTCGTCGGGTAGCCGTGGCGCTCGGCCCAGCGCAGGTACATCCGCATGAGCATCTCGGCGAAGTCGGCGGCGTCGACACCACCGGCGCCGGCGCGGATCGTCACGACCGCGGAGCGCTCGTCGTACTCGCCGGAGAGCAGGGTGCGGACCTCGAGCTCGCCGACGGCCTTGCGCACGGCCTTGAGCTCGCGCTCGGCCTCGGCGAGGGTCTCGGCGTCGTTCTCCTCCTGCCCCATCTCGACGAGCGCCTCGACGTCGTCGATGCGGCTGTCCATGCCGGTGATCCGGTCGATCTCGGCGCGGGCGCGCTGCATGGCCGAGGTGACCTTCTGCGCGTTGTCCGGGTCATCCCAGATCGAGGGGTCCGAAGACTGCCGCTCGAGCTCCTCGACCTGCGCCTGGAGCTTGGGGACGTCGCTCACCTCGCGCACCGAGCTCATCGTCGTGCGTAGGTCTTGGATCTCCTGGGTGAAGTCGACAGCCACGATCAGCAAGAGTACGGCAGCCCCGCCGGGCCGCCCGCCGCTACACCGGTTGGGCCGACGAGGACTGGTCGGGGTTGGAGGCGATGAACTGGTTGAGCCAGCGCGCGTCGGGGTCGCGGTCGACGAGCAGGCTCTTGACGAGCAGGGTGAAGGGGATGGCGAGCAGGGCCCCGAGCGCGCCGAAGACGTAGCTCCAGAAGATGAGGGAGAGGAAGGCGGTCGTCGCGTTGATACCCACGGCGTCGCCGGTGAACTTCGGCTGGAGCACGGTCTGGATGACGAAGTTGACGACGCTGTAGACGACGACCACCCAGACGAGCTTCTCCACTCCCCCGTCGAGCAGGGCGAGCAGCGCCGGCGGCACGAGGCCGATGACGAAGCCGATGTTGGGGATGTAGTTCGTCACGAAGGCGAGCAGCCCGAAGGTCAGCGGCAGCGGCACGTCGAGGGCCATGAGCGCGAGCGCGTCGATGACGGCGACGACGATGCCGAAGGTCGTCGAGACGACCCAGTACTTGCGCACCCGCTCGGCGAAGTCGGCCAGGGCGTCGGCGATGTCGGGCTTGACGACGTGCACCCGGGTGAGCCGCTTGGGGAAGCCGCCGGCGTCCATGGTGAGGAAGAGCATCACCGTGAGCAGGAAGAGCATCGAGGAGGTCAGCCCGGTGAGGGCGTTGGCCAGGCCGCGGGCGATGCCGGAGAGGTCGCGGATGTCGAAGTTCGTCATCGCGTTGTCGATCTGGTCCTGCCCGACGCCCCACCCGATGAGCGTGCTGCGGCCGGACTCGACGAGGTCGTCGAAGGTGTCGCCGTACTTCGGCAGCTCGGTCGCCAGCTTGCCCGCCGCGAGCCCGATCGAGCCGACGAGCAGGAAGAGCAGACCGTAGAGGAGCAGGAGCATGACGACGGCGCCGAGGGCACGGGGCAGCACGGCGGCGATGGCCCGGTAGACCGGGTAGACGGCGATGATGAGGGTGATCGCGAGGAAGGTCGGCGCGATGATCGAGGCCACGGACTTCAGCCCCCCGATGGCGACGACCGCCCCGGCGATGCCGATGAGCAGGGTGAGCGTCGGGGGCAGGACGGTGCGGATCTCCCGGCGCGGGGGCTTCGGGTGCTCGTGCTCCCGGTCGACGGTGGCGACCTCCGCGACGGGGACCGTGTCCTCCCCCTTCGCCGGCTCGGTCTCGACGCTCCCGTCCGTCCGGTGGGCGACCTCGTCCGCCGGCTCAGCGGGCTTGTCGGGGTCGGGCGTGGTCGTCACGGGGCGCCTCACAGGTCGGGTCAGGGCGAAGGGGTGTCCGCCACGGCGATTGTGACCGACACCCCCGACCGCGCGCACCCGGGTCCCGGTGATCGCTGGTTCGAAGAGGAGCTGTCACCTCGACGTGACTCCCTCTTCGAGTCAGAGGTCGCGGACGAAGGTCCACTCCCCCGGCAGGTCGCCGAGGTCCCGCTCGACCTCGAGCGCCGAGTACACCCGCTGCATGACGAAGCTCATCCCGTCGGCCCCGCGGTGGCCGAAGGCCGCCCTGGCTCCGGGGCCGGCGCGGCGCACCGCCTCGCGCAGCTCGTCCTCGCTCACCACCCACCACGCGTACGGGACCCCGTCGCGCTCGAAGACGACCCGCCGCCCGACATAGCGGGCCTCACGCTCGCCGTCCTCCTCGAGACCCTCGATGAGGCGGTCGATCGTCGCCGTCACGGCGCAGCCGCCGGGACGCGTGCCTGCGCCCTGGACTCGACGGTCACGGTGACGGAGCCGCCGAGCTCGCGGATGAGCCCGCCGACGAGCGGGAGGTCGGCCTCTCCGGTGAGTCGCACGACGGCAGTCTGCCCGTCCGCTGCGCCGGTGCCCGGCGCGACCTGCCACGACCTCAGGCCGGCGGGCATCTCGCGGCCGGCGAGCGTCTCGGCCGCGGTGCGCTGCACCGCCTCGTCGCTCACCGGGACGACCTGGTCGATGCCCTCGGAGTAGATGCTCGCCTCGTCCTCGTCGGCCGCGTCGAGAGCGGCGGTGTCCGCCGCGTCGAGCAGGCGCATGCGGGTGACCTGCACCGAGGTGACGGCCATGGCACCGAGGATCAACGTCAGTGCGATGACGGTGAGGCCGAGGACGAGGAGCGAGAGCTGGCCGTCCTCCCCCTTCGCCCGTCGCACCGAAGCCCGCCACAGCGCGCTCATCCGGTCCGCACCTCGTAGCGCGGCACGACGGAGATCTGGGTGGCGCTCACCGGCACCTCGAGGGGGATGACGTCGCGGGCGAAGGTGGGGACGAGCGGGAGGGGGACGCTCACCGTGGCGGTGGAGCGGATCTCGCCCTCGGGGGTCAGGCAGGGCGTCTGCGTGCACGTCACCTGCAGCTGCCCCTCGCCGGCGAAGCCCTGGTCCTCGAAGGCGATGTCCGCAGCGGCCGCGGCCCGCGCGGGCGCAGCGTCCTCTGACGTCGAGGTGACGAAGGCTCGGCCCGACTCGCGCGCCGCCTGGGTCACTGCGTACGTCCCGGCCTGCAGCCGCGCGAGCATGAGGACGAGGTAGATGAGGGGGACGAGCAGCACGACGGCGAGGGTGACGAACTCGACGACGGCCGACCCCCTGTCGTCCGCGGCCCGGTCGCGCAGGACACGTCCCACCTCGCGCAGCCGGCACCCCGGTCTCATTGGTTCTCCACGAACGCACGACCGGTGACGTCGAGGGCGCCGTCGGGTCCGAGCGGTCCGATGACGGGCAGGGGTGCGCTCACCCGCACGACGACCACCTGCACCCCGGCGGCGGTCTGCTCGGTCGTCACGCTGACGTCGTCGGCATAGCTGTCGGAGATCGAGCGGCTGATGAGGTCCCGGGTCCGGTCGGCGCCTGCGTCAGGGCTGGAGCCGATCTTGGCCCCATGACGTGCGCCCTCGGACGCGCACGAGATGAGGGTGTTGCGGATGTGCAGCGCCGCACCCAGCTGGAGGACGGCGACGAAGACGAGCGCGAGCAGGCCCGACGTCAGCGCGAAGTCGACGACGGCCGCACCGGTCTCGTCGCGCAGCCGTCTCATCGGGGGTCGTCGGGACCCGTGACGCCGCTGAGCGCGTCCTCGAAGATCGTCTGCAGCTGGTCACCCGCGATGGCCCACAGCCCGACGACGAGCGCCGCCGTCATGAGCGTGATGAGGACCCAGCCGGGCACGTCGCCGCGCTCGCTGCGGGTCGCGGCGGCAGCGCGGGCCGCCGATGCGCGCAGGGCCTGGTGCCCGCGGATGAGGTGTGCGGTCATGATCTGTGCCTCCCTGTCGGTGCCCGGTCGGGCGGTGGTGCTGTCGTGCATGCCTGGGTCACATCTCGAAGCGGAAGAACTCGATGCCGGGGAAGATCGCGAAGAGGATGGTGATGGGCAGGACGAGGAAGACGACCGGCACCATCATCGCGATCTCCTTCTTCCCACCCTCCTCCATGAGCTGGCGCCGCCCCTCTTCGCGGACGTCCTGCGCCTGGGCCCGCAGCACGTCGGCCAGCGGCGTGCCCCGCTCGACGGCGATGACGATCCCGTCGACGAAGCGGGCCAGGCTCGTCAGGCCGGTGCGGTCGGCCAGCCCCTGCAGCGCCTGCGGCAGGTTGGCCCCGGCGCGTGCGTCGGCAAGGCAGGTCCGCAGCTCGTCGGCCAGCTCGCCGTGCGACATCCGGCCGACGCGCTCGAGCGCCCCGACCGCGCCCTCCCCGGCACCGACCGCGAGCGCCAGGAGCTCGGCCACGGTCGGGAACTCGGTGAGCATGCGCTGCTCCCGACGGGTGGCGGCGCGGGTGAGCATCGTGTCACGGGCGAGGACACCGACGCAGAAACCGAGACCGACGAGGGCGACGAGCACGACCCACGACGAGCCCCGGGCCGCCACCGACAGGACGCCGACGGCTCCCCCGCCGACGGCGAAGACGACCCCGGTGAGCACCTGCTCGGCCCGGAACTGGTCGGTGTCGGGCTCCCGACCGGCGCGCAGCAGCCGGCGGCGCACCGACGCGTTGCCCCCGACGACCCGCTCGACCCGCCCTGCCGCGGAGATCACGAGAGGACGCAGCAGCGCCGGGACGGCCCCGGTGACGCCCACCCCCTTCGGCATGAGCAGGCGCGACGGGCGCGGCGTGTCCCTCAGGTAGGGGGCGATGCGGTCGTCGAGGGTCGCGCGCCGGTGACGCGGCAGCCCCTGGTGCACGAGGAGCACCCCGAGGGCGAAGACCAGGCCGAGCAGGGCGCCGCTGCGCCCCAGCCCGACGTCGTGGAGCAGCTCGCTCATCGCAGCACCCGGGCTTCCTCGGGCAGCCGTCCGAGCCGCATCATCAGCCGGTACGCGAGCACCGACGAGATCGCGCCGAAGGCGAGCACGACGGCCCCGGCACGGCTGTCGTACGCGGCGACCGACTCGGGCCTCGTGCACAGCAGCGCGAGGACGACCCACGGGGCGGCCACCGCGAGGCGGGCCGCGTTGACCGTCCACGACTGCCGCGCCTCGAGCTCGGCACGGGTGCGCGCGTCCTCGCGCAGGAAGGTGCTCAGGGTCCGCAGCAGCGACCCGAGATCGGTGCCGCCGACCTCGCGCGCGATGCGCAGCGACTCGACGATCCGGTCGCCGACGGGGTCGGCGAGACGGTCCTTGAGACGGTCGAGGGCCTCGGCGAAGCGCCCGCTCGTGCGGTAGTCGTTCGCGAAGTCGGCGAAGGCGGGACGCAGCTCCTCGGGACCGCGGTGAGCGAGCTGAGCGAGGGCCTCCGGCAGCGCCATCCCCGCGCGCACGGCTGACGTGATGTTGTCGACGACGTCGGGCCACAGGTCGCGCAGCTGGGCGCGTCGTGCCCGGGCCCGCATCCGCACCGTGGCGAAGGGGACCCACGCGGCCATCGCCGCGAAACACAGGGAGACCGTGAGCACGGTGGTGAGCACGAGGACGAGCAGCAGGGCGGCGCCGCCGAGGAGGAGGCAGGACGCGACGAGCACCTGCGGGGACACCGTGTGGTACCCCGCCTGGGCGAGCTCGTCGCGCAACCGGTCCATGACGACGGACTCACGACGTCGCCGCGGTGTGCGCGGCCAGGTCGACCACCAGATGCAGAAGAGCCCGCACCCTAGTAGCAGGCCGACGAGGACCCCGGTCATGCCTCGCTCCTGGCGAGGATGCCGGCGATGTCGTACCCGGCACGCTCGAAGCGGTCGCGGTGCGGCGGGAAGCCGTCGGCGCGCACGAGCCGCCCGTCACGCTGGGTGAAGATGTCGGCGGTCTCGACGACGTCGGCCTCGACCCGGCCGGGCAGGGCGACGATCTCGCGGACGCGCCGGACCCCGTCGCCCTCCAGCGCGGCGTGGACGACGACGTCGATCGAGGAGGCCACGGTCGGCACGACGAACTTCGCGCCGACGTTCTCCCCGGCGAGGAGCGGCAGGGTGCACATCTTCGTCACCGCCTCGCGCGCGCTGTTCGCGTGGATCGTGCACATCCCGGGCAGCCCGGAGTTGAGGGCGATGAGCAGGTCGAGGCTCTCGGACTGGCGCACCTCGCCGACGATGATGCGGCTGGGCCGCATCCGCAGGGCCTCCTTGACGAGGCGCCGCAGCGGCACCTCGCCCGTGCCCTCGAGGCTGGGCTGGCGGCACTGCATCGCGGCGACGTCGCGCAGCGGCAGCTTGAGCTCGAAGACCTCCTCGCAGGTCACGACCCGCTCGCGGGCGGGGATCGCCGCGGCGAGGCAGTTGAGCAGGGTCGTCTTGCCCGCCTGCGTGCCGCCGGCGACGAGGACGTTGAGCCCCGACGCGACGGCGGCCTGCAGGAAGGTCGATGCGTGCTGCGTCAGCGTGCCGAGACGGACGAGGTCGTCGAGGTGGTCGGCCTTGACGACGAACTTGCGCACGTTGACGAGCCAGTGCTCGCGGCTGATGTCGGGGATCGTCACGTGGAGGCGGCTGCCGTCGGGCAGCACCGCGTCGACGAAGGGGGACGACAGGTCCACCCGTCGGCCGGAGGACTTGAGCATCTTCTCGACGAGGTCTCGCACCCCGTCGGCGGTGAGGATCGTGCTCGTCAGCTCGGCGATCCCCTGGCGTGCTACGAAGACCTGGCTCGGGGCGTTGATCCAGATCTCCTCGACCTCCGGGTCGTCGAAGTACTGCTGCAGCGGGCCGAAGCCGGCCACCGCGTCCATGACCTGCTTGACCGCCGCCTCGAAGTTGCCGAGCAGCGGCAGGCCCCCGTGCATCGAGCGCTCGTCGTAGTCGGTCACCGCCTCGCGCACGAGCTCGCTCACGGACCGGTGGTCGCGCACGGGGTCCACCCCGCTGCGCCGGATCAGCTCCCTGACCTCTGCCTCGACGACCGCGTGCGCCTCCACGCCATCCCCTTCCGCTGCGTCCCCGTCTCCCCACGGCCCCCCGGCCGATCACAAGAAGGTAGTGCTTCGAGCCTCTCCTGGCGCGGCGAGATCCACAGGACACCCGCGCGGACGGCACCACGGGGCACCTGTGGACAGCGCAGGTCGCCGGTCGGCCGACCTCGTCTACCGTCCCCGCACATGCACCTCGGCCTCACCCTCTCCACGACCGACGGCCGCACCCACGAGGTCACCGTCGACGTGGCCGGGGCTCACGACGGCCGCTGCCTGACCGAGGCGCTCCTCGAGGCGCTCCACCTCGACCCCACGAGCGAGGTCTGGGCCGGCGATGAGGTCGTCGACGAGCAGATGGCGGTCGGCTCTCCGCCGCTCCTCCACGGCGCGCACCTCCTCGTCCGGCCGGCCGGCCACGTCCAGCTCGGCGGGGCGCGCGGCTCCCCCCTTCGCCTCGCGGTCGTCGGTGGGCCGGACGCCGGTCACGACATCGCCCTGACCCACGGCAGCTGGACCGTGGGCCGCTCCCCCTCGTGCGACCTGACCCTCGACGACCCCTCGCTCTCCCGGACCCATCTCGTCGTCGAGGTGGGCTCCTCGGGGGTGCACGTGCGACCCGCGTCGACGACCAACCCCACGCGGCTCGACGACCGCGACCTCGACGACGCCAGCGAGACCCTCACGGCAGGCTCCGTCCTGACCGCCGGGGCTCACCGGCTCGCCGTCCGCGGGACGCACGGACGACGTCTGACCGTCGTCCCGACCGGGGACGGGACGCTGCGGGTGAGCACCCAGCCGCTCCCGGCTCCCCCGGAGCCGGCCCGGGCCGTCGCCTTCCCCGCCGAGCCGCGAGCACCGCGGGCCCGGCGTCTGCCGTGGGTCATGCTCGTGGCACCGCTGCCGCTGGCCGGCGCGATGGCCTACCTCTTCGGTCCCCGCATGCTGCTGCTCGCGCTGCTGTCGCCGGTGATGATGCTCGGCACCCACCTCTCGGACCGGATCGGCTCCCGCGCCGACGCCCGCCGCGAGCGCGCCGACTGGGCGGCCGCCAGCCGTCGCGCCCGCGTGCGCCTCGAGGCGGCGCTGCAGGACGAGACCTCCCGGCTCGAGCGGTCCTTGCCCGACCCCTACGAGCTACGGCTCGTGGCCGCCGGGCCGGGCACCCGGCTCTGGGAACGACGACGCGACCACGCCGGCGCGTGCCTGGTGCGCGTCGGCATCGGGGAGACCGCGGCGCACCTCCAGGTCACGGCTCCTGGCGCCGACGCGACGCACCCCCGTCTCACGGGCGTGCCGGTCGCTCTCGACTTCGACGAGCACCCGGTCCTCGGCGTCGAGGGCGACCCGGCCGAGGTGGCCAGGGTCGCCCGCTGGGTGGTCGGGCAGCTGCTCGTCCTGCACCCTCCCTCCGAGGTCGAGGTGCTCGTGCTGGGCCGGGTGGGGTGGATGGGCGGGCTCGTCCGCGCCCCGCACGTCTCGTCCGTGGGCGCCGACGGCCTGAACTCCCTGGCGGAGGAGGTACGGCGCCGTGACCCACGATCCACCCACGACCTGACCCTCGTCGTCGTCGACGACCCCGGGCCGTGGCGACGCTCCGAGGCCTGGCGCACCGTGGTCGACGACGGCCCGGTGGTCGGGGTCCGGGTCCTGCTCGCCCCCACCGGCGGGGGCGAGCTGCCCCACGAGTGCCGCACCGTGCTCGCCCTGCGCGAGGGGCGGGGGGTCGTGCGCGGCCCCGGTCGGCACGACGCTTTCGTCGCGGACGGGGTCGACCTGTCGTGGGCGGAGGAGGTCGGCCGCGCGCTGGCGCCCCTGCGCGACGCGGCACCCGGTCGTCGTCGTTCACGTCTGCCTGCCGTCGTCGCCCTGACCGACGTCGCCGACGTGCCGACGGACCCCGGCGCCCTCCTCGAGCGGTGGCGGGCCCCGTCGTCGGGCCTTGCGGCCGTCCTCGGCGCGGGCGAAGGGGGACCCCTCACCGTCGACCTCGTGACGGACGGCCCCCACGTCCTCGTCGGCGGCACCACCGGCTCCGGCAAGTCCGAGCTGCTCCAGTCCTGGATCTGCTCCCTCGCCCTCGCGCACGGACCGGACCGGCTCACCTTCGTCCTCGTCGACTACAAGGGCGGTGCCGCCCTCGCCGCGTGCGCGCAGCTGCCCCACACCGTCGGGGTGCTCACCGATCTCGACCCCGACGGCGCGCAGCGGGCCCTCGCCAGCCTCGGCGCCGAGCTCCGCCGGCGCGAGGCCCTGCTCGCCGAGCTCGGGGCAGCCGACATCACCGCCTACCGCGAGGCCGGGGGGACCCTGCCCCGGCTCGTCGTGGTCGTCGACGAGTTCCGGGTCCTCGCCCAGGAGCAGCCCGACGTCCTCAGCGGCATGGTGCGTCTCGCCGCGGTCGGGCGCTCGCTCGGCATCCACCTCGTCCTGGCGACGCAGCGGCCGGCCGGCATCATCACCCCGGAGATCAAGGCCAACGTCAACCTGCGGATCTCGCTGCGGGTCCGCGACCGTGTCGACAGCGACGACGTCATCGGGTGCGCTGACGCCGCGAGCATCCCGGAGGGGATGCCCGGACGCGGGCTGCTGCGGACCGGTGACGGCCCGCCGACCGTCGTCCAGGCGGCGTACGTCGGTGGACGGGGCGGCGGCGGTGACCATCTCACCGTCCGCGGCGAAGGGGGCGAGCTCCTGTGGTCTCGAGCAGACCCGGTGCCCGCGGGGGCCGGCAGCGACCTGAGCGAGGCGGTCGACATCGCGTGCCAGGCGTGGGAGAGCACCGGCGCACCCCCGCCGCACCGGCCGTGGCTCCCCCCGCTGCCCGCGGTCGTCGACACGGTGCCGTCGGCACCGCCGGACGTCGTGGTGTGGGGGCTGACCGACCACCCCGACGAGCAGCGGCAGGACCCGTTGACCTGGGCGCTCGGCGACGGTCATCTGCTCGTCGCCGGCGGCCCGAGGACAGGTCGCACGACCGCTCTGCACTCCCTCGTGAGCCGGATGGGCTCCGCCCTGCGCTCTCACGTCGTCGTGCACCTCGTCGCGCCGCCGTCCCCGGCGACCGACCGCGCCCGGGCGCAGCCGCACGTGGCGTCCGTCGTCGACCCCGGCGACCGGTCCACGACCCGCCGGCTGGTCTCCCGCCTGCGCGAGGACATCGACCTGCGGCGCGACGCGCTGCGGGCGAGCGGCCGCCCCGGCTACGAGCAGTGGTGGGCTGACTGGCGACGGGGAGAGGCGGACCGGCCGCCGCCCGTGCTCGTCGTCGCCGTCGACGGCTGGTCGCTGGTGGCCCGGGCGCCAGACCAGCCCGACGTCGAGAGCGCCGACGCGCTGGAGTCCGTGGCGCGCGACGGCGCGTCCCTGGGCATCCGCCTCGTCGTCGCCGGCGGACGGGAGCTGTCCTCGGGACGGCTCGGGTCGCTGGCTCGTCGCCGTCTCGTGCTCCACCTGCCCGACCGAGGCGACGTCCTGGCCGCCGGTGCGCCGCCGTCACTGATGCCCGCTGACGCGGTGCCCGGTCGTGGAGCCCTGCTGCCCGACGGCGTCCTCGCCCAGGTGGCGCTGCCCGTGCCACCGGGACGATCGGCCACCGACTCCTCCGACCCGTGGCGGTGGCGCGTCGTCGAGCTGCCGGCGAGCGTCGCGCTCGAGGACCTGCCGCACGCGGAGGGTCTCGTGCTCGGCCACTCCGGCGACCCGGACCGGCCCGTCCTCGTCGAGGTCGACGGCGGGCCCTGGGTGGCCGTCGGGCCCGGCCGGTCGGGACGCACCACGGCCTTGCAGCTCCTCGGCGAGCAGCTGGCGAAGGGGGGTCGGCCCGTCCTCGAGGTCTCCTCACTGGCGACCCGGCTCGTCGCGTCCTCGCTCGCCGTCATCGGTCCCGAGGAGGTCGACCCCTTCGTCCGCGCCGTGCAGTCGCACGAGGACCTCGTCGTCCTCGTCGACGACCTCGACACCCTCGACGAGACACCCCTCGACCCGGTCTTGCGCAGCTACACCAGCCACTGCGCGCGCTCGGGCGACGTCCTCCTCGCCGCGAGCAGCTCGACCGCGGCGTCGTCCTTCAGGGGGCTCACCGCGACGATGTGCCGGTCGCGCCGGGGCCTGCTGCTGCAGCCCCAGGCCCGCTCCGACGGTGACGTCCTGGGCGTCCGGGTCTCGGCCTCGCCGCGGGTCCCGGGCCGGGGCTACCTCGTCGACCGCGGGGTCGCCACCGAGGTGCAGGTCGCGCTCCCGGCCCTGATGGCGGGACCGTCACCTGCTGCGGCAGGATGGCCGTGACCACGGCGTGCGAAGGGGGCCGGATGCGACTCAGGCGGTACGGCGACGGCCCGAGGATGACCGGTTGGCGCCAGCTCCGGGGGCTGTCGAGCGAGCGCGACCTGTGGGTGGTCCCCCAGGGGCCGACTCGACCCGAGCTGGGTCCTTGGGTCACCCCGGACGGTCGTCGCGTCTGGGATCTCGTCGCCACCGGTCGTGCGGGCGAGCTCCCGTTCCCCGTCTGGATGGAGCAGCCCGACGCAGGAGGCGATCGCCGCGGCGACATGCTGTGGACCCAGGGCGTCCCGATCACCGTGGTCTCCGACGACTTCGTGGAGGGCCTGGAGACCCTGGGGGTGCGGGGGTGGCATACCTATCACCTCGACCTGCTCGACCTCTCCGGTCAGGACATTCCTGGGTACTGCGGCCTCATCCCCGACGCCACGGGGACCAGCGATCTCGTCTCGGGCTGGTGGCCGCGCGCCGCGCCCACCTATGAGCTGCTCGCCACCGATGACCTGTGCCTCAGCCTCAAACACATGGGGCTGCTCTTCGACCACGAGCCGGTGACTGACCGACGCCGCGTCGAGGGCCTCACCGCGACGTCGTGACCCACCGCGATGACGTCCTCAGCGCCGTCCTCGTCGGCGCCTTCGTCGTTCGAAGAAGATCTGTCACCTCGACGTGACGATTCTTCTTCGAACCACCAGGGCGGGTGCACCCATCGACCGCCGCCGTGGCTGGCACCGCCTCAGTGGACGGTGTCCTCCGGCAGGTCGGCGGCGGGCGAGGACATCGCGGCGAGCAGACCGGCGATCGACAGCACCGCGAGCGGGGCGGCGACGAGCAGGCCGTTGGAGGTGTTGAGGGTCCAGATCGCCGGCAGGGTGAGCAGGCACCACACGACCGTCGGGGTGCGGGGCCAGCGGCGGCCGGAGAACCACCCGCGGGCCATGGCGGCGAGCAGCACGGTGAAGATCGCGGTGACGACGAGCGAGAGCGCCGCGGCGGAGGCGACGTCGGTCGTACCGGTGACGAGCTCGCGCAGGTACAGGCCGGCCGCGACGAGCAGGGCGAGCGCGTACACCGCGCACACCGCCCCCGCGACGAGGGCAGCGGGGGCCAGGCCCGTCCGGGCGCCGTCAGGTCGTGGTGCGGTGCTCACAGTCCGCACCCTACGACTCCGCCCCGGCACCAGCCCCGGGTGAGCGTCGGCCGCCCCTCACGGGCGACCCGGTGGGCGCGTCGTCGGACCCCCGTGATGGGGTGGGACGGCCACGGGGCCGAGACACGCCGGCAACTCACCGGCCGCTACCCCTAGCGGGACATGCCCGTCCCCGGCTAATATCGAGGGTCGCCCCCGATACAGGCTCCTGCCTGCCCTCACGCGCCCCGGCCCGGAACATCGAGCCTGCGTGGATCGTTGGCACAGGGTGTCCCCGACCGGGACTCCCGAGCGAGCACCGTCCGTCAACGCCGATCGACTGGTGATCCACCCCTGACCCCTGCCCGGGTCAGGATCCCAGGCCACCACCGCTAGGCCCCACAGACAGACAAGGAGCACGACTACATGGATTGGCGCGACCGGTCAGCCTGCCTCGACGAGGACCCCGAGCTGTTCTTCCCCATCGGCAACACCGGCCCTGCGATCGCCCAGATCGAGGAGGCCAAGAAGGTGTGCCGCCGCTGCGAGGTCATCGACACCTGCCTCAAGTGGGCCATCGAGTCCGGCCAGGACGCCGGTGTCTGGGGCGGTCTGTCCGAGGACGAGCGCCGCGCGCTCAAGCGTCGTAACGCCCGCGCCCGCCGCGCCGGCTGAGACGCCCATACACCTGCACGACCCGAGCCGGCGGCCAGCTCCTCACGGAGCGGCCACCGGCTCTCCCGTCGCCCGGGGTCAGCTGCGCTGACGCAGCCGGGCGCTGAAGCGCACGGTCGTCCCGCCCTGGGGGTTGTCCTCCCAGCGGATCGTGCCGCGCAGGTCCTGCACCATCGAGGTGACGATCCGGGTGCCGAGCCCGGCCCGGCTGGGCCGGAAGCCCGCCGGCAGTCCCGCCCCGTCGTCGGTGATGCTCACCCGAAGGATGTCCTCGCCGTCCGCCGCGGTGCGCTCGGCCCGCACGACGATCGCTCCCCCGTCGGGCACGCCGTGCTCGACGGCGTTCTGGATGAGCTCGGAGAGGATGAGCGCGACGGAGGTCGCCTCGTTCGGGCCCATCCAGCCGAAGCTGCCCTCGACCCGTGAGTCGAGCGAGCCCTGGGTGCGCGCGACCTCGATGATGCCGCGCAGCCCGCGCACGGCGATCTCGTCGAAGTCGGCCTCCTCGGAGAAGCCGGTGCTCAGCGTCTCGTAGACCATCGCGATGACCCCGACGCGGCGCTCCGCCTCGCGCAGCGCCTGACGACCCTCGCCGTCCTCGACCCGACGCCCCTGCATCCGCAGCAGCGCCGCCACAGTCTGCAGGTTGTTCTTCACCCGGTGGTGGATCTCGCGGATCGTCTGGTCCTTGCTGAGCACCTGCTCGTCGCGGTGCCGCAGGTCGGAGATGTCGCGGATGAACACGATCGCGCCCTGCCGGACGCCGCCCCGGGTCAGCGGGAGGGCCCGCAGGGTCGCCGCCTGACCGCCCGCCGTCACCTCGGCCCGCCACGCGGCGCGGCCCATGACGACGATGGCCAGGCCCTCGTCGAGCGGGCCGTCGAGACGGGGCAGGCCGCCGATCGCCTGCGCGAGCACCGCGCCGAGGATCTGGCCGTCGTGCCCGAGGCGGCGCATCGCGCTCACGGCGTTCGGGCTGGCGAAGAGGACCTCGCCCCGCTCGTCGAGCTGGATGACCCCGTCGGCGACCCGGGGCGCCCCGCGGCGCTGGCCCGTCGGGGCCGACGCCGAGGGCCACTCCCCCCGCACGAGCATCTCGCTCAGCGTGTCCGTGAGCTCGCCGTAGGTGCGCTCGAGCGGGCTGGTCGAGCGGTCACGACCACCCGGCTGGTGCCGGGTGACGACGCCGACCGTGCGCCCGCCGAGCCGCACGGGCACGGCGGCGACCTTCGTCGTGCCCTCGAGGCCGTCGGCGTCGATGCACTGCCCCGCGTCCGCAGCGGCGTCGATGACCTCGCGCAGGTCGTCGAAGGCGTGGCGCCCGATCATGTCGTCGACGAAGGCCATCGGCCCCGTCATCGGGCGGGCGTGGGCCACGGCGACCCAGCCCTCGTCGAGGCACACCCACATGACGAGGTCGCAGAAGCCGAGGTCGGCGAGCAGCTGCCAGTCCTCGAGGACCAGCCGCAGCCGCTCGACCTCGGCCTGCGTCAGACCGCTGGCCGCGAAGACCTCGGTCGTCGTGCGGACTGGGGTCACCGCGTCACCGAGCGCAGCATCCTCAGCGCGACGGACAGGGCGGCGACGGTCGGCGCCGACAGCGCGCGGATGCCGGCGAGCGAGGTGCGCACGCGCTCCCACGACTCGTCGTGCCCGTCGAGCCAGCTCTGCCACCGCTCCTCGGGCGTCGGGTCGCTGAGCTCGGAGCTCGACTCGAGCACCGAGCGGGTGAGCGCCTGCAGCGTCGCGTAGAGGTCGTCGCGCAGCGCACCGCGGGCCAGGCTGTCCCACCGCTCGACGCGCGGCAGCGCGGTGACGCGCAGCAGCAGGTCGTCGATGCCGAAGCGCTCCGAGACGAGGTAGTACAGCTCGGCGACCTGCTCCGGCGTCTGCCCCGAGTCGGCGGCGATGTCGGTGATGTCGAGCAGCGAGTAGCCGTCGAGCAGCGACGCGGCCCGGGCCGCGAGCTGCTCGGGGACGCCCCGCTCGACGAGGTCGGCCGTGTTGTCCTCGAGCCGCTTCGCCTCCGAGCCCTGGAGCATGCCGCCGACGCTCGAGCCGAGCTCGGCGACGACCGGCGCGAAGCGCTCGATCTCCTCGCGGATCGCCAGCCGACCCGGGCGCGCGGCGAGCAGCCAACGCACCCCGCGGTCGAGCAGCCGACGGAACTCGAGGTAGAGCCGCGTCTGCACCTCGGTCGGCACGACGGTGTCGAGCGCCTCGACCTCGGCGACGTAGTCGTCGAGACCGAAGACCTCACGGATGACGACGTAGGCCCGGGCGACCTGCTCGGGCGTCGCACCGGTCTCGGTGACCGCGCGGTGCACGAAGGTGATGCCGCCGCGGTTGACGACGTCGTTGGCCAGGACGGTCGTGACGATCTGGCGGCGAAGGGGGTGCGCGAGCACCTGGTCGCCGTACTCGTCCCGGATGCGCTGCGGGAAGTACGAGAGCAGCATGTCCTCGGTCGCCGGGTCGTCCGGCGTCGCGGACTCGAGCAGGTCGGCCTTGAGCGCGAGCTTGCTGTAGGCGAGGAGCACGGACAGCTCGGGCGAGGTGAGCCCCTGCCCGGCCTCCTGACGGCGGGCGACCTCGGTCTTGCTCGGCAGGAACTCGAGCTCGCGGTCGAGCTCGCCGCGCTCCTCGAGATCGGTCATGAAGGTCTCGTGCACCGAGAGCATCGAGCCGCCCTGGGCGCGCGCGTTGCCGAGCAGGACGTTCTGCTCGTAGTTGTCGCGCAGGACCATCTCGCCGACCTCGTCGGTCATCGAGGCGAGCAGGTCGACGCGCGCCGGCTCGTCGAGACCGCCCTCGCGCACGACGTCGCCGAGGAGGACCTTGATGTTGACCTCGTGGTCGCTCGTGTCGACGCCGGCCGAGTTGTCGACGGCGTCGGTGTTGATCCGCACGCCGCTCTGCGCGGCCTCGATGCGACCGCGCTGGGTGGCGCCGAGGTTGCCGCCCTCGCCGACGACCTTCGCCCGCAGCTGGGCGCCGTCGACGCGGTAGGCGTCGCCGGAGCGGTCGCCGACCTCGTCGTGGCTCTCGCTCTGCGCCTTGACGTAGGTGCCGATGCCGCCGTTCCACAGCAGGTCGGCCGGCGCGAGGAGGATCGCGCGGATGAGGTCGTTCGGCGCGAGCGAGGTCGCGCCGTCGAGACCGAGCGCGGCCGCGGCCTGCTCGCTCACGGGGATCGACTTCGCCGAGCGCGGCCACACGCCGCCGCCCTCGCTGATGAGCGAGGTGTCGTAGTCGGCCCACGAGCTGCGCGGCAGGTCGAAGAGCCGCCGGCGCTCGGCGAAGGAGCTCGCCGCGTCGGGGTCCGGGTCGAGGAAGACGTGGCGGTGGTCGAAGGCCGCGAGCAGGCGGATGTGCTCGGACAGGAGCATCCCGTTGCCGAAGACGTCGCCGGACATGTCGCCGATGCCGACGACGGTGAAGTCCTCGCTCTGGGTGTCGACGCCCATCTCGCGGAAGTGCCGCTTGACCGACTCCCACGCGCCACGGGCCGTGATGCCCATGCCCTTGTGGTCGTAGCCGATCGAGCCGCCGGAGGCGAAGGCGTCGTCGAGCCAGAAGCCGTACTCCTGCGCGACGGAGTTCGCCAGGTCGGAGAAGGTGGCCGTGCCCTTGTCGGCCGCGACGACGAGGTAGGGGTCGTCGCCGTCGACGCGGACGACGCGCTCGGGCGGGACGACCTCGGAGCCGACCCGGTTGTCGGTGATGTCGAGCAGACCGGAGATGAACTGCCGGTACGCGGCCCGGCCGGCCTCCATCCACGCCTCGCGGTCGGCGGAGACGTCGGGCAGCTGCTTGCCGTAGAAGCCGCCCTTGCTGCCGGTCGGCACGATGACGGCGTTCTTGACCATCTGCGCCTTGACGAGGCCGAGCACCTCGGTGCGGAAGTCGTCGCGCCGGTCGCTCCAGCGCAGACCGCCACGGGCGACCGCGCCGAAGCGCAGGTGCACGCCCTCGACCATCGGCGAGCACACCCAGATCTCGTAGGCGGGCCACGGCTTGGGCATGTCGGGCACCTTGCGCGGCTCGAGCTTGAGGCTGATCCGCGGCAGCGGCTCGCCCTGCTCGTCGTGCTGGTAGTAGCTCGTGCGCAGCGTCGCGGCGATCACGCCGACGAAGGAACGGATGACCCGGTCGTGCGCCAGCGAGGCGACGTCGTCGAGCAGCTCGTCGATCCGGCCGCGGATCTCGGCCTGGGCCGCCTCGCGCGCCTGCACGTCACCGTCGACATCGGGGTCGAATCGGGCGTCGAAGAGCGCGACGAGCTCACGGGCGATCTGTGTGTGCTCGGTGAGCGCCTCGGCGAGCGAGCGCAGGCTCCACGTCGTGCGGGTCTGGCGCAGGTAGCGCGCGACGGTCCGCAGCAGGGCGACCTGGCGCCAGGTGAGACCGGCGGAGACGACGAGCGAGTTGAGCGCGTCGGACTCGGCGCGGCCCGACCAGACCGCGGTGACGGCGCTCTCGACGAGCTCGCGGAGCTCCTCGTGGGTGTGCTGCTCCCACAGCCCCGCGTCGTCGACCCGCAGGCCGAAGTCGTAGACGCCGATGCGCTCGCCGTCGGAGCGGGTGACGACGTAGGGCTCCTCGTCGACGACCTCGAGCCCGAGGTCGTGGAAGAGCGGCATGACGCGGGCCAGGGAGACCCGGTCGATGCTGAAGAGCTTGAAGCGGCGCACCGTCGCGCCGTCGTCGCGACCGTGGCCGCGACGGGGGTCGTACAGGACGCACTCGAAGCGGTGGTCCTCGTCGATGGAGACGAGGTTCTTGAGATCGGCGACGGTCTGCGCGGCGTCGAAGTCGTCCTGGTAGTCGACGGGGAAGCCGTGGACGAAGGGGGCGAGCATCGCCTCTGCGCGATCGCCCAGGCGCTCCTCGGCGGCGGCGGCGAGGTGCTCGGTCCACGTGCGCGAGGCGGCGGCGACCCGGTCGCCGAGCGACCCGGCCTCGTCCGAGGACGGGGTGTAGACCGGTTTGCCGTCGGTGCGGCGCAGGACGTAGTACAGCCGCGCGAGGGAGTCCTCGCTCACGTGGGCGGTGAAGGTCGCCTCGTCGGCCCCGATCGCGGTGAGCAGGACCTCCTCGATGCGGTGGCGCACCGTCGTCGTGTAGCGGTCGCGCGAGAGGTAGACGAGGGCGGTGACGTACTGGCGCTGCGCGTCGCCGCGCAGGTAGAGCGAGGTCTGGCGCAGGGTCTCGATGCGCAGGATCGAGTGCACGACCTGGTCGAGGTGCTCGACGTCGTCCTGGAAGAGCTCGTCGCGGGGGAAGGTCTCGAGCAGGCGCAGGACCCGGTTGCCGGAGTGCGAGTCCTCGCTCCACCCGGCGGTGTGCAGGATCGAGGTGACCTTGGCCGAGACGACGGGGATCGTGATGACCGGCTCGGTGTAGGCGCTCGAGGTGAAGAGCCCGACGACGCGGGTCTCGCGCAGCGAGCCGTCGCTGCCCTGCCACCGCACGGCGACGTGGTCGGGGTAGGCGGTGCGGTGCACGGTCGAGCGTGCGCTGCCCTTGCCGATGCGCACGCCGACGCGGTCCTGCGCCAGGCGCCGCTCGGCCTCGTTGAGGGTGTACGCGTCGTCGGCGAGCAGACCGAGACCGGACCCTGCGACGGGCTCCATGCCGGCGTCGGTCACGGTGTAGTCGCGGATGCCGAGGAAGGTGAGGTGGTCGCGGGTCAGCCAGCGCAGCAGCTCGGCGGCCTCGTCAGGCTCGTCGTGGTCACCGGACGCGGCGATCTCGTCGGCGCGCTCCAGCGCGCGCTGCTGCATGGCCTCCCAGTCCTGGACGGCGCAGCGCACGTCGTCGAGGACGTCGCGCACCGTCGTCGTCAGCACCTCGTCGTCGGCGGCGGACGCGGAGGTCTCGACGTGCATCCACGACTCGGCGAGCTCGCCGGCGGCGACGCCCTGACCGCCCGTCGGGGCGTCGCGCAGGTCGACGATGCGGCCGTCGTCGTCGCGGCGGACGGCGAACTGCGGGTGGATGACGAGGGTGACCCGGTGGCCCAGGCGCTCGAGCGCCCCGACGACGGAGTCGACGAGGAAGGGACGGTCGTCGGTGACGACGTCGACCGAGCCGGCGCTCACGTGGAGGTGGGACTGCCCGGCCGAGCGCCGCTCGGCGGCAGAGCGGTGCCGGCTCGCGAGGGCGAGCAGGTCCTCGGGTGGTCGGCCGGAGACCTCGGCCGGGTCCACGTGCCGCAGGTAGCGGCGGACGAAGGTGGGGTCCTCACCCGCCGCGGCGGCCGCCGTGGCGGCCCCCTCGGCGACGGTGGAGGACGAGTCGGCGGAGAGCGGAACCATGTGCTCGGGCATCCTTGATCTGCGGTCTCGACGGCGGGTGGCCGACGTCCTCGTCGGCTCGCAGCACCCAGCCTAGCGCCGTGCCGTCACGCGCCGAGACGCCGCCTGACCGCGCGTGCCTCGCTGTCGACGAAGCCCCCGATGACCTCGGCGATCTGACCCTCGAGCGAGCGCCCGACGAGCGGGATGGAGCACTTGAGGTCGCCCTCGACGACGAGGCTGCAGCCCTGCCCCTCGGGCGTGAGGGAGAGGGTGCCGTCCATCGTCACGGGCGCGCCCTTGACCCGCACGACGACCGTGCCGCGTCGGGCGCCGTCGGACGCGGCGTCGCTCTCCCAGCGGCGGTCGTCGGTGACGGTGAGGGAGTCGCCGAGGAACTTCTTCGCCGGGCCGGGCGCACCGTCGGTGGGCAGGTTGAGCACGATGCTCACGACGTCGGCATCGGAGCCGCGGGTGACCTCGGCGCGGGGGTCGGTCCCGGTCCGGGCGACCCGCTCGCGCTGGAAGCCCTCGTCCATCAGCAGGTCGTAGACCTGCTCGCAGGGGGCGTCGAAGCTGTAGGCACGGTGGAAGCGCATGGCCTCACGGTAGCCATCTCGAGACCTCCTCGGCGCGGTGGGCCAGGGCCGCTCGGCGGCGCTCGAGCAGGACCGCGCTGCGCTGCAGCCGTCGGCCCAGCCGCTCGGCCGTCTCGGCACGCTCGGCGTCCGCGCTGCCGTCGGCCTCGCCGGAGATGCCCCACCCGGGCAGCACCTGCCCGTCCTGCACGACGAGCCCGTGCGAGCGGGCCTCGTCGCTCGCGCGGCGCAGGTCGTGCTGCGCCTCGCCGAGCGCTGCGGCGAAGTCGTCGAGGGCGTCGGCGAGCTCTCGCATCCGCGCAGCCGCACCGCGGCTGGCCGCCGTCACGGCGTCGACCCGGCGGCGGTGCCCGACGGCCACGCGACCGACCCACCCCGGCCCTGCGGCGACGTGGGCGCCGTCGGCCTCGTCGGCCCGGATCTCGAGGTCGCCGGCCCGTCGTCGCAAGGACGCGACGAGGGCCGAGACCGACGCGGCGTCACCCAGCAGCGCGGCGCTCATCGGACCTCTCGGGCGTGGCCCTCGGTGCGCCCCGCCGCGCTGGAGGCGCCGCGGCCCGCCTCGCCCCGGGTGCCGGTGCTGCCGAGGACGTAGGCCAGCTCGGCGCACTCGGCGTCGACCCCGCGCAGCTCGCTCACGAGGGCGTCGACCGCGTCGTCGACGACCCGTTGGGTGCCGTGGTCGCCCACCATGACGAGGCTGTCGAGGAGCTCGTCGCCGGCGGCCCGGGCGAGCCGCCCGAGACCGCCGACCTCGGTGGCGAGCTCGGTCAGACGCTGCGGCTCGGGGTGTCCTGGCATGGTGCCGTCAGCGTATCCGTCACGTCGCCGACGGCCGCCGGGTCGCCCACAGGGCCGCCCGCCGGTCAGCCCGCCTCGGCCACGAGCTGGTCGAGCTCGGTGACGTCGTACCAGAGGAGGTCGTCGTAGCCCTCACCGAGCGCGGTGCCGGTGCTCTCCTCGACGTGGAAGGACACCACGTCGGACAGGGCGACGGGGGCCTCGACGACGACGGTCCACGCGTCCTGCTCGACCACCGACGCGACGTCGGCGGCGATGACGACGCGGCGCTCACCCGTCGTCCGGCGGCGATCTGCGGCGCTGTCGAGGGCCTGGCAGGTCGCCTCGAACTCGAGGTCCTCCTCGTCCTCGCCCGGGTGGTCTGCCCGGTCGCCCGCTGTCACGGCGTGCGCGGTCCGGCGCGCAGAGAGCGGGACCGCGCCGGAGGTCTGCACGGCGGCGAGGTCGGACATGACCAGCGGCAGGTAGACGCGCACGCTCACGACCGGCCCCCGCCCCGCGGGCTCTCCCGCAGCTCCGTGAGAGCCTCGTCGACCGCCTGGGCGAGCACGTCGAGGTCGGGCATCGCGTGACGATCGGCGTTGAGCCCGAAGTAGACCGACCCGTCGTAGGAGGTCAGCCCCACGGCGAGCGCCTGCCCGCGCGAGAGAGGCATGACGGGGTAGGTCGCGAGCAGCCGCGCTCCCCCGGCGTACAGGGGCTGCTGGGGGCCGGGCACGTTGGTCACGACGAGGTTGAAGAGGCGCCGGGTCATCGCCGCTCCGGTCCGGGCGCCGAGCGAGTGCAGGGTGGGCGGCGCGAAGCCGCCGAGCGAGGACAGCGAGGCGGCGTCGACCGCCTGCGTGGTCTCCATCTGCTGGCGCATCGAGAAGGCGATCTGGTGCAGGCGCATCGACGGGCTGGCCTCGCCGACGGGCAGGTCGACGAAGCACGCGGTGAGGCGCGAGCCGGAGCGGTGGTCGCCGGACTCGTCGTAGACGCTCACCGGGACCATCACGCGGATGACGGCGGTCGAGCTGAGGTGCTCGCCGCGGTTCTGCATCCACGTGCGCAGCGCACCGGTGATCGTCGCGAGGACGACGTCGTTGATCGTCACGTCCTCGACGTAGCGCCCACGGGTCAGGCTGGTCCGGATGCGGCGGTAGTCCGCGAGGTCCGTGCGCACCATGACCCACCGACGGGTGCCCGACACGGTGACGTCGAGCGGCGACTGCGGGGCCGGGCGCGTGCCGACCTGGGCGAGGGTCGAGACGAGCCCGCCGGCCAGGCCGAGGGCGCGCCGCCCGGTCTCGGAGACGTCGCGCAGACCCCCGCGGACGTTGTCGGCGACCTGGCTGGGTCGGCGCACCGAGTCCATGACGGCGTCGGCGACGAGGCGAAGGGGGCTGGGAGACCCGGTGGGGCGGCGGGTCTCCTCGCCCGGGTGGACCCCGTCGGGGTCGAGAAGGAGGTGCCCGACGTCGACGGCGTTGATGCCGTCGACGAGCGACTGGTGCGCCTTGCTGACGATCGCGAAGCGGCCGCCAGTCAGCCCCTCGACGAAGTAGAGCTCCCACAGCGGACGGCTGCGGTCGAGCGGGCGCGAGGTGATCCGCGCGACGAACTCCTCGAGCTGCTCGTCGTCACCCGGACGCGGGAGCGCGGAGCGGCGCACGTGGTAGGTGAGGTCGAAGTCCTCGTCGTCGACCCACACGGGGTTCGCGAGCCGCGCGGGCACGCTCTGGACGCGCTGGCGGTAGCGCGGCGAGCTCGCGATGCGCTCGGCGATGAGCTCGACGAGGCTGTCGTAGTCGAAGCCGTCACGTGGGGGCTCGAAGATCATCACCGACCCGACGTGCATCGGCAGCGTGGCGTCCTCGAGGTAGAGGAACGACGAGTCGAGGGCGGACAGTCGTTGGCTCACCGGGTCATCGTCGCACGGGGCCTGCCTGCTCACCTGCTCCTCGTGCGGGCCCGCCGCAGCCCACGCCGCTCGTGGCGCTCGGCCCGCGGCACCTCGACGTCGAGGAGGTCGGCGGCCAGCGCCCGCAGGGCCAGACGGACCGGGCTGCTCGGGGCGCTCTCGGCGAGGGTCGCACCCGCGAGCATCGCCGCGTCCGTCGCCGCGGGGTCGTCCGGGACGAAGACGAGCCCGGTCAGGCCGGCGAAGCGCTCGAGCGACTCGGAGATCCGTCGCTGCGGGTCGGGCCCGACCGCGGCGGCGCGGACCCTGTTGACGACGGTGCGTGGCTGCGGGCTCGGCACCGACGCCAACGACTGCACCGCCCGGACGAGCCGTTGCAGGCCGACGGGGTCACCCGCACCGACGACGAGGAGGTCGTCGGCGACCGCGAGCGCGGTGAGGGTCGTCGCGTTGCGACGCGGCGCCGCCGTGTCGTAGGAGAGCTCCTCGTCTTCCTCGACGCAGAAGCCGAGGTCGAGGACGACGAGCGGGGCGAGCCCCCGCGCCAGCTCGAGGACCTGCTCGACCGCCGAGGCACGCAGCTCGGGCCATCGCTGCGGGCTGACGACGCCGGAGACGACCCGCAGCCCCGGGGCGACCTCGGGGGCGAGGCGCGCGAGCGAGACGAGGTCGAGGGTGCCCAGCTCGGACGCCCGGGCCGCCGCCGCGATGCCCGGCGACTCGTCGAGCATCGACAGCGCCTGGGCGACCGAGGCACCGTACGTGTCGAGGTCGAGCAGCACGGTCGGCACCCCGAGCGCCGCCGCCTCGCTGGCCACCCCGACCGCCACGGTGGTGCGGCCGGGCGCACCGGTCGGGCCCCAGACCGCGACTACCCGGCCACGGACCGGCTCGTCGTCGGTCACGGTGTCGTCGTCGCCCACCCCGCCGGGCCCGACGGCGTCGGCCTCCGTCTCGTCGGCGCGTCGGCCGATGCTGCGGGCTGCCGTGCCCAGGCGCTCGCGCAGCTCGTCGCGGTCGAGACCCGGGTGGACGACGGTCTCGACGCCGAGCTGGCGCAGGACTCGCTCCGAGGGCTCGTCCCCCTCCGCCGACGCCCCGACGACGGCCACGCCGTCGCCCGACATCCGGGCGACGGCGTCGCGTCCGACGCCCCGCAGGTCGGCCGAGACGATGGCGACGTCGCCGTGGCCGGCGGCGACGGCGGCGAGCAGGTCGGCCAGGTCCGGGCACCGCCGCGCCACCCGGACCCCGGGGACCTCGTCGATCGCGGTGACCAGCCGGCTCTCCCAGCCGTGGCCGACCGCGACGAGGACGTCGATCACTCCGCGACCTCGGCGAGGGTGCCGCCGTTGGCGACGACGCGAAGGGGTGGGTCGGCGTCGGTGTCCGCGGAGAGCACCCGCTCGACCTCGTCCTCGGGGATGAGCAGCTCGACGGAGGAGTCCGCGCTGCTGCCGCCGATGACGGTGCCGCCCTGCGTCGGCACGCGGTGCACCGTCACCGGGCTGAGCAGCTCGGTGTACTCGGGTCGCCTGCCCGCCTGCTTGTCCTGCGAGGTGAGGGGCGCGGCGGCGTAGATCGCGACGCGGGACCCCTTCGCCAGTCCGCTGAGATCGGTCGCGGGGACGTGGACGACGGTCGGGAAGACGGTGAGGTCGCCGCGGTCGATGAGCGCGGAGCGGGGCACGAGCTCGCCCTGGCGCAGCTCGCGGTCGATCGTCGCGCCCTGGGGGAACTCGTGCCCGGTCTGCAGGTACTTGCCCGCCTGGTCACCGAGCGAGACGTCCACGCGCACGAGGTCGCTCTCGCGCACGGGGTCGCCCGGGGTCATGTCCGAGGCCGCGGCCCACACCCCGACCCGCTCGTCGGCCGCGCCGATCGCCAGGGCCCCGAGCACGACAGAGGCGAGCACGAGCACGATGCCGACGAGCAGACGGCTGTCCTTCCAGCTCGGCGCGGAGAGTCGTCGGGCGGTCGGTGCAGGCAGATCGGCGCTCACGGTGCTCCCCTGGCTCTCGTCGGTGACGGGCGGGTGTCCTCGGCGACGCCCGCAGGCTGCGTGCCCCACTATGGCCCAGGTCGGGGCCCGCGGCACGCGGTCTCCACAGGCTCCGGCGCACCCCGCCCGAGCAGTGGCAGACTGACGGCTCCCGTCCTGCCCGTCGTGCGAGAGACCATGGCCAAGAGATTCGTCCCGCTGAGCGATGTCGCCGAGACCCTCGACATCTCCGCTGCCCAGGCGTACGCCCTCGTGCGCAGCGGAGAGCTGCCGGCGATCAAGGTCGGCGGGCGCGGCCAGTGGCGCGTCGAGCTCACCGAGCTCGACGCCTACATCGAGCGGATGTACTCGCAGACCAAGGCCTTCGTCGACTCCCAGCGCGACGGCTGACCCCGCCTGCTCGCCCAGGGGCTGAGCACCCTCACCCCGCGTCGGCGACGGCCGCGAGGGCCGCCAGCGGCAGGACCCGCACCGAGCGCACGTCGCCCGCCCGCCGCGGCACGTCCACGGGGTGCTCGCCGACGTCGACGACGTCGGCCCCGACCCCGTCGATCGTGCCCGTCGTCAGCCCTCCCCCGACGTCGTGCACGTGCACGACCCGGCGGTCCCGGCTCACCCCTCGCAGCGCGTAGCCCAGGGTCAGCCGCCGTGCGCTCGCCGTGCTGCGCGGCCGCCGGGCCAGCCCGGACAGGGAGACGACGGCGCCGGTGACGACGAGCGTCGGGCGCGAGCGCGCCTCGAGCACGAACCACCCCGACCCCGCGTCGACGAGCACCCCCTCGAGCCGCCGCCCGCCGAGCAGGTGCACTCCGACGACAGCTCCCGTCGACCCCACCAGCCGGTCGGTGAGCGACACCTTCGAGCGCTCGAGGCGGGTGCGCTCGGCGACCTCGCTGTCGAGCTCGAGACGCTCCTGGGCGGCGAGCTGCGACTCGAGGTCGTCGAAGAGACGGTCCCAGCGCATGAGCGACATCCTGCCCGCGCGCCGGCTCCCCCGCCGGGCGCGCGCGCAGAGGCGTGGGCTGCGCGACGTGACGACCGCTCGTCGCTCACCCTGTTGCCCGATGCCATTTGGTGCTGTTTGCTGTCGTTTGACGGCGATTGATGATCGCCGGCAGATCACCAGCCCGGCGACGCAGAGGTGAGGACGATGAGCACGAAGACCGGCCGAGGAGCGCTCTTCGGCTTCTTCGTCGCCGCCACGGCGGCGACGGTCGCACTCGCCGCCGCCTGCCGGACGACGCTCGCTCAGCTCGATCGCTCCGATCCCGGCTCGGTCCTGCTCGCCCTGTGCGCCGTCGCGGCCTGCGCGGGTGCCGGATGGCTCTGCGCGCTGAGCGGGCTCCACGTCGCCGCCCGGCTGCCGGGCCGGCTCGGGCGCCTCGTGGCGCGCCTGGCCGACCGGGTCACCCCCGCCGTCCTGCGCCAGGGGCTCGCCCTCGTCGTCACGACGAGCAGCGTCGCCGTAGTCCTGCCCGGTGCGAGCGTGTCCGCGAGCGCCGCGACGACCGGCACGCCCGGCCCTGGCGAGCACCCCGGAGGCTCACCCTCGGCCTCCGCTCCCGACCCGGGGTGGCGCGCCACCGCGCCCACCGCGGTCCCCGACGCCTCGTGGCGGGCGACGGCGGTGCCGCACGAGAGGTCGGCCGCTCCCCCCGCCGTCGCGCCGTCGGCGGGCTGGACCCCTCACCGCCCGCGGCCGGTGCAGCAGCCCTCGCTCGAGGTCATCGGCGGTCGAGCGGCCCCGGCGCACGAGCCGGGCGAGACCCACGTCGTGCGCCGCGGCGACTGCCTGTGGGACGTCGTCGAGCGTCACCTCGGGTCCCGCGCGACCCCGGCGGAGGTCGCCGCGGCCGTGCCGCACTGGTACGAGACCAATCGGTCCGTCATCGGCGACGACCCCGACCTCGTGCTGCCGGGCACCGTCCTGCACGCACCCGACCCGCTGCCCGCCGCGGGGTGGACCGCGCGATGAGCACGCCGATCCACATCGTGCCCGCGCCCTCGGCGCGCCCGGTCGGCGTCCCGCTCCCCACCCCCGACGAGGCAGACCGGCGCGACCCACGCACCCCGTACGTCCAGGACGCGCTGGCCGTCGACTTCCGGATGGCCAGCGACGAGGCCGTCTTCGGCATCCAGCCGACCCCGGCCGACGAGCTCCCCGACGCGCAGGCCTGGGCGGCCCACGTGGGCCAGGCCGTCGTCGAGGTCATGCACGGGGCGCGGCCGCCGGCGCAGGTGCTGCGGTGGACCTCACCCGAGGTCTACACCGTCGTCGCCCGGCGTGGCGCCCTCGCCGCCCGACGGGCAGGTCACCCCCTTCGTCAGGGCGAAGGCGTGGTCCGCCGCGTCCGGGTCCGCACCGCGCGGGTCTGCCACCCGCGCGACGACGTCGCCGAGGCCAGCCTGGTCGTGCACGACGGCGGGCGGCTGCGCGCCATGGCGATACGGCTGGAGGGCCGTGACGGACGCTGGGTCGTCACGGCCCTACAGGTGGCCTGAGCGCGGGTCTCGCCCCGTCGCGCTGCTCGTCAGCGCTTCTTGCGCTGCTTCTTCGCGGCGGCGCGACGCTCCGAGCGCGAGCTGCCGGCGGTGACGGTCTCGTCGTCGCGCTCCTCGACGCTGCCGTCCTCGGACGGGGCCGAGTAGTGCAGGTTGCGGGCGCTCGGCTCGTCCTCGAGCCCCTTCGCCCGGATCGCCGGACGCTCGTGGGCGACGTCGCCCTCGCTGTCGCCCGAGCCGGACCCGATGAGGTCGGAGACGCTCATCGGGGCGGCGCCGACGCTCGTGCGCCGGTCGACCTCGACCTCGGCGTTGAAGAGGTAGCCGACGCTCTCCTCCTTGATCGCCTCGTTCATCGCCTCGAAGAGCTGGAAGCCCTCGCGCTGGTACTCGACGAGCGGGTCGCGCTGGGCCATCGCCCGCAGGCCGATGCCCTCCTTGAGGTAGTCCATCTCGTAGAGGTGCTCGCGCCACTTGCGGTCGAGGACCGACAGCACGACGCGTCGCTCGAGCTCGCGCGCCACCGGCGGGGTCAGCTCGGCCTCGCGGCGGTCGTACGCCTCGTGGATGTCGGTGACGACCTCCTCGCGCAGGTTCGTCGCCGTGAGCTTGGTGAGACCGCCGGCCCGCTCGAGCAGGTCGTCCTTGGTGAAGGAGATGGGGTAGACCGCGCCGAGCGCCGTGAGGAGCCGGTCGAGGTCCCAGTCCTCGGCGAAGCCCGCCGAGGTCTCCGCGTCGACGTAACCGCCGGCGACGTCGGTCATGAAGTGACGGACCTGCTCCTCGAGGTCCTCTCCCTTGAGCACCCGGCGGCGCTCGTCGTAGACGACGGTGCGCTGGCGGTTGAGGACGTCGTCGTACTTGAGGACGTTCTTGCGGGTCTCGAAGTTCTGCCCCTCGAGCTGGCTCTGCGCCGACTCGATCGAGCGCGAGAGCAGCTTGCCCTCGATGGGGGTGTCGTCGTCGATCTTCGCCGTCGCCATGACGCGGTCGACGAAGCCGGCGTTGAAGAGCCGCATGAGGCTGTCCTGCAGCGAGAGGTAGAAGCGGGACTCGCCCGGGTCTCCCTGACGGCCGGAGCGACCGCGCAGCTGGTTGTCGATGCGGCGCGACTCGTGCCGCTCGGTGCCCAGGACGTACAGGCCACCGAGCTCGGTGACCTCCTCGTGCTCGGACTCGACGGCCTTCTCGGCGGCGGCGAGCGCGTCGTCCCACGCGGCCTCGTACTCCTCCGGGGTCTCCTCGGGGTCCAGGCCGCGCTTCTTCAGCTCGGCGACCGCGCGGAACTCCGGGTTGCCGCCGAGCATGATGTCGGTGCCTCGACCGGCCATGTTCGTCGCGACGGTGACGGCGCCCTTGCGCCCCGCGTCGGCGACGATGGCGGCCTCGCGCTCGTGGTGCTTGGCGTTGAGGACCTCGTGCTTGACGCCGCGCTTCTTCAGCTCGGCGGAGAGGTACTCGCTCTTCTCGACGCTCGTCGTGCCGACGAGGACCGGCTGGCCCTCCTCGTACTTGTCGGCGATGTCGTCGACGACCGCGCGGAACTTCGCCTCCTCCGTGCGGTAGACGAGGTCGGCCTGGTCCTGGCGGACCATCGGGCGGTTCGTGCGGATCGGCACGACACCGAGCTGGTAGATCGAGTGCAGCTCGGCGGCCTCGGTCTGGGCGGTGCCCGTCATGCCGGAGAGCTTGTCGTAGAGCCGGAAGTAGTTCTGCAGGGTGATCGTCGCCAGGGTCTGGTTCTCGTTCTTGATCTCCACACCCTCCTTGGCCTCGATCGCCTGGTGCATGCCCTCGTTGTAGCGACGCCCCTTGAGGATGCGGCCCGTGTGCTCGTCGACGATGAGGACCTCGCCGTCGATGACGACGTAGTCCTTGTCGCGCTTGAAGAGCTCCTTGGCCTTGATCGCGTTGTTGAGGTACCCGATGAGGGGGGTGTTGACGCTCTCGTAGAGGTTGTCGATGCCGAGGGCGTCCTCGATCTTCTCGATGCCCGGCTCGAGCACGCCGATCGTGCGCTTCTTCTCGTCGACCTCGTAGTCGCCGGTCGCCGCGATGCCCTTGAGGGTGTCGGCGGCGGTGCCGCGCTCGAGCTTCGTGACGAGCTTGGCGAACTCGACGTACCACTTCGTCGGCTGGTCGGCCGGCCCCGAGATGATGAGCGGCGTGCGCGCCTCGTCGATGAGGATCGAGTCGACCTCGTCGACGATGCAGAAGTTGTGGCCGCGCTGGACGAGGTCGTCGACCTTGTTGGCCATGTTGTCGCGCAGGTAGTCGAAGCCGAACTCGTTGTTCGTGCCGTAGGTGATGTCCTTCGCGTACTCCGCGCGGCGCTCCTCCGGCGTCATGTGCGACAGGATGCAGCCCGTCTCGAGCCCCAGCGCGCGGTGGACGCGGCCCATGAGGTCGGCCTGGTACTGCGCGAGGTAGTCGTTGACGGTGATGACGTGCACGCCCTTGCCCTCGAGCGCGTTGAGATAGCTCGGCAGGGTGGCGACGAGGGTCTTGCCCTCACCGGTCTTCATCTCCGCGACGTTGCCCAGGTGAAGCGCGGCGCCACCCATGACCTGCACGTCGAAGTGGCGCTTGCCGATGGTGCGGCGGGACGCCTCGCGCACGGCCGCGAAGGCCTCGGGGAGGATGTCGTCCAGCGTCTCGCCGTCGGCGAGGCGAGCGCGGAACTTCTCCGTCTCACCTCGCAGCTCGGCGTCGCTCATCGCCTCGAAGTCCTCCTCGACGGCGGCGACCTGCGCGGCGATGCCCTCCAGCCGCTTGACGACCCGGCCCTCACCGGCACGCAGCAGCTTCTCGACGATCTTCACGGGTATGTCTCTCCTGACGACGACATCCGACCCGCGGCGAGACCCTGCAGCCTCGGGGGTCGTGGACTGTGGGTCAGGTTAGTCCCTCGCCACAGCAGCGCCCAACGAAGAGGGTCGCGCGGCGGTTCCCCCTTCGCCCGCGGGGCAATTGACTTGCCCCCCACGGGGACGGGCGGCGAGGGTGACGCCATGACGAGCAGCTACCCGCAGTGCGTGCCGGTCCTCGACGACGGGCGCGTCCGGCTGCGCGCGATGACGCCGGCCGACCTGCCGGCCGTCGTCGAGCAGAGCACCGACCCCGAGACCCTGCGGTGGACCACCGTGCCGAGCCCGTACGGCCCGGACGACGCCGCCGACTTCCTCGAGCACATCGGCTCGCAGTGGGAGGACGAAGGGGGTGTGCGCATCTTCGCCGTCGAGCTCGCCGGCGCCGACGGCGAGGAGGGAGCCCCCTTCGCCGGCTTCATCGACCTGCGCCCCGGCGCCTCCCCGCAGCACCCGTGGGAGGTCGGCTTCGCCACCCACCCGGCGGTGCGCGGTCGGGGGGTGATGACGGCCGCGATGCGTCTCGGGGCGGCGTGGGCCTTCGAGCAGGGCGCGCCGAGCCTGTACTGGTACGCGAACGTCGGCAACTGGGGCTCGCGGCGCGTCGCGTGGCGGGTCGGCATGACCGACCACGGCACGCTCCCCCAGCGCGTCCCCGGCCGGGACGGGGCGGTGATGGACGCGTGGTGCGCCTCGCTGCTCCCCGGGCAGGAGATGAGCCCGCGCACCCCGTGGATCACCCCGCCGGTGCTCGAGGAGGGCTCGCTGCGGCTGCGCGAGCTCGGCGAGGACGACGCCGAGCACGTCGAGACCGTCACCTTCGAGCCTCACTGGATGCCGTCGGGCGGCCTGACCCCGGAGGGCTTCTCCGGCTTCCTCCTGCGGCGTGGCGAAGGGGCGAGCCTGGGGAAGGTGTGCGGCTGGGGCGTGGTCGACCGCCAGAGCGACCGACCGCTCGGCGAGATCGGCATCTTCGCCCGGTCCGGGACGCTCGCGGCCGGGGGCGTGGCCGAGCTCGGCTACCAGCTCTTCCCCTCGGCGCGCGGTCGCGGCGTCGCGACGGCGGCGAGCCGGATGGCGATCGCCCACGCCTTCGCGCCGGTGGCCGACGGCGGGCTCGGGCTGCGCCGGCTCGTCGCCGAGACCGCGGCCGACAACGAGGCCAGCAACGCCGTGCTGCGCGCCTGCGGCTTCGTCGTCTACGGGCGCGAGACCGGCTGCGACGTGCTCGCCGACGGGTCGAGCGGCGACGCGCTGCACTGGGAGCTCGCCCGCGGCTGAGGTCCGTGCCCGAGCTCGAGCCAGCGCGCCATGAGGTCGAGCTCGGCGTCGAGCTCCGCCCGGTCCTGCGCTCCCCCGCGCCCGCTCTCCCAGCCGACCCGGTGCACCCGGAGGACGCCCGCGGCGCGGTCGGCCTTGAGGTCGACCCGCCCGACGAGGGCGTCGCCGAGGAGGAAGGGCAGGACGTAGTAGCCGTGCACGCGCTTCGCGGCCGGGGTGTAGATCTCGAGGCGGTAGTGGAAGTCGAAGAGCGCCTCGAGCCGGGGCCGGTGCCAGACGGCGGAGTCGAAGGGGGACAGCAGCGCGCGCCCGGAGACCGACCGGGGGCGACGGGCGGCGGCGTGGAGGTAGGCCGAGGCCGACCAGCCCTCGACCCGCACCTCCTCGACCTCGCCCGCGGCGACGAGCCGCTCCAGCGCCGGGGCTGCGTGCTCGCGCCGGATGCGGAAGTAGTCGGCGATGCTCGCGAGGTCGGCGACACCGAGTGCACGCGTCGAGATGCGCACGAGCTCGTCGTACGCGTCCTGCGGGCCGAGCCGCTGCGAGGGGTCGAGCCAGCGGGCGGCGTCCGCCGGCGGCACGACGCGGGACAGGCCGGCGTACCGCCGCTCGAACTGGCGGGTGCGGCCGGCGCTGGAGATCCGCCCGGTCCAGAAGAGGTGCTCGAGCGCGTTCTTCACGAGCGACCAGTTCCACCCCCAGCCGCCCTCGGCACGCGGGGCGTCGCGCTCGAGCGCGACCTCGATCTCGCGAGCGGTGCGGGGGCGGCCGGCCTCGACCTCGGCGAGGACCGCGGCCACGAGATCGGGGTGCTCCTGGGCGACCCTGCGCATGCCGCCCCACGAGTCCTCCTCGCCGCGACGCATCCGCGGGTGCTCCATGAGCGGCCACGTGCTCGGCGGCAGCAGGCTCGCCTCGTGCGCCCAGTACTCGACCATGCGCCGGGGTGCCCGGTCGCGCATGCGGTCGAGCAGCCCCGTGTCGTAGGGGCCGAGCCGCGAGAAGAAGGGCAGGTAGTGGCTGCGGGTGAGGACGTTGACGCTGTCGATCTGGACCAGGCCCACGGTGTCGAGCACGCGCCCGAGGTCACGCACGGTCACCGGCCGCTGCGGTCGCGGCGTCGCCAGCCCCTGCGCGGCGAGGGCGACGCGACGGGCAGCGGGCAGGCCGAGACGGCGGGGCCCGGGGACGGCGCTCACGCGCGCCGGACGTCGCCGGGACGCTCGGCGGTCACGCCGTGACGAAGGGCGTACGTCGCCGCCTCGACGCGCGAGGTGAGCACGAGCTTGTCGAGGATGTTGCGCACGTGGTTCTTCACGGTGTTCTCCGCGATGAAGAGCTCCTGGGCGATGTCGCGGTTGCGCCGGCCCAGGGCCAGCAGGGCGAGGACCTCGCGCTCCCGGGCGGTCAGCTCGCGCTGCTGCACTGGCTCGCGGACCGGCTCGCCGTGGCTGACCATCGTCAGCTTCATCGAGTCGTACGCGGCGAGCAGCAGCGGGCCGAGGTCCTCGGCAGCCACCGGCTCGCCCGCGTGCACGGCGCACACCGCGGCGAGGAGCTCCTCGCCGGTGCACTCGCGCAGCAGGTAGCCCGCCGCGGGCGGGACCCCTTCGCCGAAGACGTGCTCGTCGGTCACCGAGACGAGGACGAGCACCCGCGCCGAGGGGCAGGCGTGCTGCAGCCGCGAGAGCAGGTCCGCCAGGAGCATGCCGACGACGTTGCTGTCGACGACGACGACGTGCGGCTCGAGCTCGGGGGCGACGGCCAGGGCCTCGGCACCCGTGGCGGCGTCGACGACCTCGTCGAAGGCGTCCGCTCCGCCGAGCGCGGCGCGCAGGCCCAGGCGGTACAGGGGGTACCTGCACACGAGGAGCACCCGGATCGGCTCGGCCATGCAGGACATCATGCAGGAGCGGGGACGCGCCGACCGGCGTCGTCCCCGCCCCTTGTGCGTGCAGGCTCTGCTCGACCTAGCCGCGGGCTCCCTGGCCGGCGGTGGCCGGCTCGGGCGCGGGCGCGCCGTCGGCGGCGGCCTCGAGGTGCAGGACGCCGTAGGACCAGCCGCGGCGGCGGTAGACCACGCTCGGCCGGTCGGTGTCGCTGTCGTGGAAGAGGTAGAAGTCGTGGCCGACGAGCTCCATCTCGCGCAGCGCGGCCTCGAGGGTCATCGGAGCGCTGACGTGGACCTTCTCGCGGACCTCGATGGGGCTGTTGCCGACCGCGCCGAAGAGGTCGGGCCCGTCGTCGGTCGTGCTGTCCCCGTCGAGCACGGGCTCGGGCGCCTGCAGCCCGGCCGTCGCCTCCGCCACGGAGACCGGGGCCTTGCGTCCGCGGTGCACCTTGCGGCGGTCGTGCGCGCGACGCAGCCGCTCCAGGAGCTTGTCGGTCGCGAGGTCGACGGCTGCCTGCCGGTCGTCATGACACGCCTCGGCTCTGATCACCGGACCCTTCGAGCGACAGGTGATCTCGACGCGCTCCGAGGTCTTGGACTGCCGGGGGTTGGTCTCGTGGCTCACGAGCACCTCCACCCTCTGCATCCGTGGCTCGAGCTGGGTCACCTTGTCGAGCTTCTCGGCGACGTACTCGCGCAGTCGGTCGGAAACGTTGACGTGCCGTCCGGTGACGACGATCTCCATCGGTCCTCCTTGGGACGAGGGGGTACGTGGGGGTGGCGTGCTAGGCCTGACGCGCTGGGTCCCACCCCCTTCGCCGCCGCCGCCGACCACTGGTCGGGGCAGACGCAGAGAACCCCCGTGGTCCGCGGTCGCCGCGTGCCTGGGGGTCCATGACGACACGTTAGACCCCGACGGGTGCACTCGCCAGGGCGGGTCCCTCCCTGTCTGAGCGCAGCGGGGTCGCGAGGGCGCAGGCAGCGACGACACGGGCCGCCCCGGCTCGCCGCAGGGCCCGCGTCGCCTCGGCCAGGGTGCTGCCGGAGGTGACGACGTCGTCGACGAGCACGCACGTCGCGCCGACGAGCAGCCCTGTGCCACAGGGGCTCACGTGCATCGCCCCGTCGAGGTTGGCTCGGCGCCCGGCTCCGCCGAGGGTCGCCTGGTCACGGACCCCGCGGCGCAGCCGGAGCAGGTCGACGACGCGCGCCTCCTCGGGTCGCAGGCCGGCGACCGCACGTCGTGCGAGCGCCTGGACCGGTCGGTCGCCGCGGGCGCGAGCGGTGCCCGGCGCGCTCGGGGCCGGCACGACGAGGAGACCCCCGCCGGCCGCGGCTCGGGCGGTCGTCGGGTCGGCTCGCAGCACCGCGTCGAGCGCACGGGCCAGCGGCAGGGCGAGGACCGGCGCGAGGTCACGCCGGTCACCGTCCTTGTAGGCGCGCACGAGGGCCGCGGCCACCCCTTCGTAGGCCCCGCCGGCCCAGCACGGCGGCCACCCCGGTGGCATCGGCCGGGGCACGACGACGCGCGGACGCGGCGAGAGCGCGGCGGCGCACGACGCGCACAGCGGGGCACCGGTGTCCCCGCAGCCCGGGCACGCGGCGGGCAGGACGAGGTCGAGGGCCGCGGCGAGGAGGTCTCTCACCCCGCCATCCTCGTGCGGCGCTCCTCCGCCGCGGGAGCGGACGACGGCGGTGTGGACGACGGCTCGGCGCAGCGAGGTCCTGTGGACGGACCCGTGGTGGGGGGTACCGCGGTCAGGGGATGCTGCGAGTCAGGACGACGGGACGACGACGGTGCCGGTGACGCCGAGCGCGCTCCAGCTCGCCCCGACCCGGCTGTACGTGCGACCCGACGAGGTCGTCACGTAGAGCTCGCGCTCGCCACCGGTCGTCGCGATCGAGCGGGCCGATGTCACCGCGGCAAGGGCCTCGATCTGGCCGCCGACCTCGACGATGAGCGGGCGCACGGCCTTGTCCGTCGACCGGCGTCCGAGGACGCCCAGCGTCGTCGGGGTGATCCACGTGAGGTCTCTCGCCTGCTCGACCGACGCCGCGACCTGCAGCGACTGGGTCGCCGTCGACGTCGGCAGGCCGTTGGGCTGGCGGGCGATGCCGCTCACCTGGATCTGCACGTCGCCACCCCCGTCGTCGGTCGAGATCGCGGCGAGGCAGGTGCTGTCCGGGCTCACCGAGATCGCGATCGGCCGGCGGCCGGTGAGCCACGGCGCAGGCACCTCCGCCGGCTCGGCGTCGGGCTCGGAGGGGTCGACGGCGGTGTTGATGACCCACAGCCGCGAGGAGTCGAGCTCGCCGCGCCCGGCGACCCACAGCACCCCCGACGCGTCGTAGACGGGGCGGGTCATGTGGGTGGCGAACTGCTCGACGGGCACCGAGGTCTTGTCGTCGAACCAGCGCACGAGCTCCAGGCCGGAGCCACGGACCCCGGCGATCTCCTTGCCGTCGAGGCTCACCGCGAGCCGGGCCCAGCGGGTCGGCACGTCTGAGAAGGGGCTCTCCCGGGCAGCGACGTCGGTGTCCGTGGCCGCGCCCACCTGCCGCAGCGGCACGGGCACGGCCCGCTCGTCCTCGCGCACGATCGCGTACTGGCCGTCCGGCGAGCCGACCTCGACGAAGTCGAACTGCGCCGGGCTCGTGAGCGGCGGCTCGATGCCGGGCAGGTCGAGGGTGGAGCCGGCGACGCTCAGGGCGACCTGGGTGACGGCCGGCAGCTGCATGAGAGAGGCGACGAGCTGGGCGGCGAAGTTCTTGCGCACCGTCGGGTCGCTCGACAGGTCGGTCTTGAGGTCGACCTGGGCGACGCCGTCGATGACCGGCACCGCGTCGACCGTGAGGCGCGCGTCGGCGTCGGTCTGGACCGCCCCGGCCAGGTAGCCCGGCACGTCGCCGAGCTGGGCCCGCACGAGACGGGTGGCCTCCTGGTCGCTGGGGATCCAGCGCAGGTCGGGCACGAGCCTGTTCCACCCGATCGCCGCGTAGTGCACGCGGTAGCGCCGGTACATCTGGTCGACGCGCGAGGAGGGCAGCAGCCGCCCGAAGTCCTGCTGGACCTTCGAGATCCGCCACTCCCCGTCGACCCGGCTCACCCCGAAGCGCACGATCGCGCCGTCGCTGGCCTTGGCGAGCGAGTAGCGGCCGTCGGCGTCGATGCGCGCGGCGACACGGGTCTGCACGTGCATCGTGCCGTCGCCCTCGGAGCGGATCTGGGGCAGGTCCTGCGCCTGGACGATGGTCTGCGCGTCGTCCGGGTTCCACGCGCTCGACGCCTCGGGCGTGAGATAGCTGCGCGCCACCGACAGCCCGCTGCCGGTCGACGCGCCGGCGAGCAGGAAGCCCTGGACGAGCTCGGCCGGGGTCATGCCCGCACGCGGCGGCTCGGGCTGGTACTGGATCTCCTCGCGATCCTGGGCCGCGTCGACCTCGAGCCCCGGGCGCACGGTGTCGTCGACCGACAGACCGCACGAGCTGAGGGCCCCGACGCCGCCGGCGCCGAGCGCGAGGCGCAGGACGGCCCGCCGCGGCAGGCCCGGCCGCTCGACGGGGGTCATGGGGTCCCCCCTTCGCTCCTCGCCAGACGCGGCGAGGGGTCCGCCGCCATCTCCGTGGGCGTGAGCGGGAGGGCGGCCGTCTGGATGCGCGACTCCGGGGTCTTGGGCAGGGTGAGACGGAAACGCGAGCCCTGGCCCGGCTCGCCCCACGCCTGGAGCCAGCCGTGGTGGAGGCGGGCGTCCTCGAGCGAGATCGCCAGCCCGAGCCCGGTGCCGCCCGTCGTGCGGGCGCGAGCCGGGTCGGCTCGCCAGAAGCGGTTGAAGACGAGCGAGGCCTCGCCGGGCCGCAGGCCGACGCCGTGGTCCTCGACGACGACGCTCACCGAGTCGTCGTTCTCGCCGACGTGCACCGTCACCGGACGGCCCTCGCCGTGCTCGACGGCGTTGACGACGAGGTTGCGCAGGATCCGCTCGATGCGGCGGCTGTCGACCTCGGCGATGGCGGTCGAGCCGGTCCGCACGACGCCCACCTCGGACCCGCGCACGCGGGCGATCGGCTCGGCCGAGGCGATGGCGCGGTCGACGACGGCGTAGATATCGGTGGGCTCGAGCTCGAGCACCGCGGCGCCGGCGTCGTGGCGGCTGATCTCGAGCAGGTCGGCGAGCAGCGCCTCGAAGCGCTCGAGCTCGGTGACGAGCAGCTCGGCCGAGCGGGCCGCGACGGGGTCGAGCTCGTCCTTGCTCGACATGAGGACGTCGGCCGCCATGGTGATCGTCGTCAGCGGGGTGCGCAGCTCGTGCGAGACATCGGAGACGAAGCGCTGCTGGACGCGTGAGAGCCCCTCGAGCTGACGGATCTGGGCCTGGAGGCCGTCGGCCATGTCGTTGAAGGAGCGGCCGAGCTGGGCGAGGTCGTCGTGGCCGCGCGCGCTCATCCGCTCGTTGAGGTGGCCCGAGGACAGGCGCTCGGAGACCGCGGCCGCGCGACGCACCGGCGAGACGACCTGCCGGGTGACGACGAAGGCGACGGCCGAGACGAGCAGGACGAGCGAGAGCGCGCCGAGGACGAAGGAGCGCGTGATCGTCGCGAGCGTGCGCTTTTCCTGCTCCATCGGGTAGACGAGGTAGACGTCGTAGGCACCGGCGGTCGGCACGGTGATCTGCGAGCCGACGACGACGGCGGGGATGGTCTCCTCGCTCGACAGCCCCGTGAGCGCGCCCGCGCTCTGCCCCTCGCGGCGCAGGTCGATCGTCGTCGTCTGCTGACGCTCCGGGTCGGCGGCCACGGCCTGGCGCAGCTCGGGCGGGATGTCGTCGAGGTCGACGCCGCTGCCCTTGATGAATCGCGTCTCGAGCGCCGGGCCGGGCTCGTCGTTGTTCTGCGAGCGCGCGAAGACGAAGTAGCGCGAGCGGTCGTCGGCCGGCGGGGCGAGGGTGGAGTTGACGATGTCGTTGACCGCCTGCGACAGCTTCGCGGGGGTCTCCGTCTGGTCGGTCTGGTCGAGCGTCTCCTGCGCGTCCCCGGCGAGCTGACGGGCCTGGGCCTGCGAGGCGCTCACCCGGTCGGCGATGAGCCCCTCGGCGATGGAGCGGTACATCGCCGCGCTGATGAGCGAGACGGTGATGATGCCGAGGACGACGGTCGTCGTCACGACGCGCAGCTGGAGGCTGCGCCGCCACAGGGCGACGATCCGGCGGACCGCTCGGACCGGCAGCGCCGGACGACTCGGCGGCTCGGGGAGGAGACCCCCGGCCATGGTCAGGCCGGGCCCGCCTTGTAGCCGACGCCCCGGACGGTGACGACGATCTGCGGGTTCTCGGGGTCCTGCTCGATCTTGCTGCGCAGGCGCTGCACGTGGACGTTCACCAGACGGGTGTCACCGGCGTGCCGGTAGCCCCACACCTGCTCGAGGAGGACCTCGCGGGAGAAGACCTGCCACGGCTTGCGGGCGAGGGCGACGAGGAGGTCGAACTCGAGCGGGGTGAGCGAGAGCGGGGTGTCGCCGCGGCGCACGGAGTGACCGGCGACGTCGATGACGAGGTCGCCGATCTGCAGGCGCTCGGGCTCGGGCTCGTCGCCGCGGCGCAGACGGGCGCGCAGCCGGGCGATGAGCTCCTGGGGCTTGAAGGGCTTGACGACGTAGTCGTCGGCACCGGACTCGAGACCGACGACGACGTCGACGGTGTCGGTGCGCGCGGTGAGCATGACGATCGGGACGCCGGACTCCTGACGGATGCGGCGGCAGATCTCGATGCCGTCCATCCCGGGGAGCATGACGTCGAGCAGCACGAGGTCGGGACGCACGTCGCGGAAGACCTCGACAGCCTTCGCCCCGTCGGCGACGTGGCTGACCTCAAGATCTTCCTTCTGGAGCACGATGCCGAGCATCTCGGCGAGCGCCTGGTCGTCGTCGACGACGAGGACACGTCCCTTCACGTCTGTCCCTCCTACGGGTCCCTGCTACCTGTACGGGTCGGCCCCATGGTCGCACAACGGCGGGCCCGGGACTCCCAGGCCCGCCGTCGGCGGAGGCGTCGAAGGGGGACCCGGCGGGGTCCCCCTTCGCGCTCAGTAGCGGTAGTGCTCGGGCTTGTACGGGCCCGCGACGTCCACGCCGATGTACTCGGCCTGGGCCTTGGTCAGCTCGGTGAGCTCGGCGCCGATGGCGTCGAGGTGCAGCCGCGCGACCTTCTCGTCGAGGTGCTTGGGCAGCACGTAGACCTGCTTGTCGTACTCCCCCGGCTTCGTGAAGAGCTCGATCTGCGCGATCGTCTGGTTCGCGAAGGAGTTGCTCATGACGAAGCTCGGGTGGCCCGTCGCGTTGCCGAGGTTGAACAGGCGACCCTCGGACAGGACGATGATCGAGCTGCCGCTCTCGAAGGTCCACTCGTGGACCTGCGCCTTGATCTCGGTCTTGACGACGCCGGGGACCTTCGCCAGGCCGGCGATGTCGATCTCGTTGTCGAAGTGGCCGATGTTGGCGACGATCGCCTTGTTCTTCATCTTCTGCATGTGCTCGGCAGTGATGATGTCGAAGTTGCCGGTCGTCGTGATGTAGATGTCGGCGGTCTCGAGGAGGTCCTCGAGACGGGCGACCTGGTAGCCCTCCATCGCGGCCTGCAGCGCGCAGATGGGGTCGACCTCGGTGACGATGACGCGGGCGCCCTGGCCGCGCAGCGCCTCGGCGCAGCCCTTGCCGACGTCGCCGTAGCCGCAGACCACCGCGACCTTGCCGGCGATGAGCACGTCGGTGGCGCGGTTGAGGCCGTCGATGACGGAGTGGCGGCAGCCGTACTTGTTGTCGAACTTCGACTTCGTGACGGAGTCGTTGACGTTGATCGCCGGGAAGAGCAGCTCGCCGGCGCGGGCCAGCTCGTAGAGGCGGTGCACGCCGGTCGTCGTCTCCTCGGTGACGCCCTGGATCTCACCGGCGACGGTGGTCCACTTCTGGGCGTCCTGCTCGAGGGTGCGGCGCACGAGCGCCTTGAAGACGGAGAACTCCTCGGAGTCGTCCTCGGTCGTCGGGGGCACCTGACCGGCGGCCTCCCACTCGCGACCCTTGTGGACGAGCATCGTGGCGTCGCCGCCGTCGTCGAGGATCATGTTCGCGCCCTCGCCGGGCCAGGTGAGGATCTGCTCGGTGCAGTCCCAGTACTCCTCGAGGGTCTCGCCCTTCCAGGCGAAGACCGGCACGCCCTGGGGGTCGTCGGCCGTGCCGTGCGGGCCGACGACGACGGCCGCGGCGGCCTCGTCCTGGGTGGAGTAGATGTTGCACGAGGCCCAGCGGACCTCGGCGCCGAGCGCGGTGAGCGTCTCGATGAGCACGGCGGTCTGCACGGTCATGTGCAGCGAGCCGGCGATGCGCGCGCCAGCGAGGGGCTGGCTGTCGCCGTACTCCTCGCGCAGGCTCATCAGGCCGGGCATCTCGTGCTCGGCGAGACGGATCTGGTGGCGGCCGGCCTCGGCGAGGCCCAGGTCGGCGACCTTGTAGTCGAAGGACACGGGTGTGCTCCTTGGGTGTCGGGTACACGGACCCGGCGCGCCCCTCTGGGCTCCACGGGTCATCACCCACGCCGGCCCCTCCAGTGTAGGACCGGCGACGGGGTGCCCCGTCCGCCCGCGGGCGAAGGGGGCCCCCCTTCGCCCGACCCCTCCGACAAAACCCTGCTGGCTGCCTTTCGACGAGCCAGGACCCCTTCGAGACCCTGCTGGGTCGTCAAGACCCAGCCAGCAGGGTTTCGTAGCACCACGGATCCCCGGCGAAGGGGGTGTCGCGCACCATCCGCAGCTCGTCGGCGCCGAGCGCGGTGGCGACCCCGCGACGCTGATGCGCCGGGTCGACGGAGAGCGAGCACATCTCGAGGGCAGGTGCGTCCTCGTCGCGGGGCGGTCCGGTCGTGCACCACCCCACGGGCCGACCGTCGAGGCGGGCGACGAGGGTCCGGGCGCCCGCGGGCGACAGGGAGCGGGCGACGGGTGGCTCCCCCTTCGCCGCGGTTCGAAGAAGGATCGTCACCTCGAGGTGACGATCCTTCTTCGAACGACCGCTGCCGGTGGGGGCCGGCCCCCGTCAGTGGGTGCGGGGCGTCGTCGGCTCGTCGGGGGCGTCGTGACCGGCGTCCTCGCCCTTGCCCTTGCCGAAGGGCAGGACGTGCATGACGGCGACGATGACCGCGCCCCACGCGACGCCGAGGAGGAAGGAGAAGAAGGTGTTGGTCAGCCAGCCGAGCACACCGCCGAGCGCGCCCGTCGCCTCGTGGACGGCCTCCTCGAGGTGGTGGACCCACTCGTAGGGCGCCGCCCACCAGCCCGACTCCTCGAGCCCGACGAGGATGATGTGCCCGCCGACCCAGAGCATCGCCACGGTGCCGATGACCGAGATCGCGGCGAGGACCTTCGGCATCGCGGCGACGAGACCGCGCCCGAGACGCTCGGAGCTCGGGTTCTTCGCCAGGCGCAGGCCGATGTCGTCCATCTTGACGATGAGCGCGACGACGCCGTAGACGACGAGGGTGATGAGCACCGCGACGACCGTGAGGATCACCGCGCGCGAGACGAAGCCCTCGGAGGCGACCTCCTTGAGCGCGATGATCATGATCTCGGCCGAGAGGATGAAGTCGGTGCGGATCGCGTTCGAGGTGACCGCGGCCTCCTGGGCCGCCGCGTCCTCCCCCTTCGCCGCGACGGGGTCGCCGTGCCCGCCGCCGTGGCCGGAGACCTTCTCCCAGATCTTCTCGGCGCCCTCGTAGCAGAGGTAGGAGCCGCCGAGCATGAGGATCGGGCTGATGATCCACGGCACGAACTGGCTGAGCAGCAGTGCCGCCGGGAGGATGAAGAGGATCTTGTTGCGCAGCGAGCCGATCGCGATCTTCTTGATCATCGGCAGCTCGCGGCTGGGGTCGACGCCCTGGAGGTACTGCGGGGTGACCGCCGTGTCGTCGACGACGACGCCGGCCGACTTCGCCGAGGCACGGCCGGCCGCCGCCGCGACGTCGTCGACACTCGCCGCGGCGAGACGGGCGAGCGCCGCGATGTCGTCGAGCAGGGCGAAGAGGCCGCCGCTCATCGCCGCGCCCCCGGGGTCAGCCGGCGGGCCGGCGAGAGGGGCGCGATGACGAGCGGGTCCGTGAGCACGCTCGCAGGGTACTGCCGAAGGGGGATCAGCCCGGGGTCTGCGCGGAGGCGATGCTCTCCGGGTCCTCGGTCTGCATCGTCTCGAGCAGCCCGAGCGCGGCGTTCTCGACGACCTCGGTGAGCGCCGGGTGGATCCAGTACTGCCCACGGGCGAGGTCGAGCAGCGAGCTGCCGAGCGCGAGGGTCTGCACGACCGGCTGGATGAGGCTCGAGGCCTGCGGCCCCACGACGTGCCCGCCGAGCAGCGCCCCCGTGCGGCGGTCGCCGACGAGCACGCATCGGCTGGTCCGGTCCTCGAGGGCCCACCCGTACGCGGTCGAGCCGTACTCCTGGACCTTGACGACGACGTCGTGACCCGCGTCGCGCGCCTCCTGCGTCGTCATCCCGACCGAGGCGACCTGCGGGTGGGTGAAGACGGCGTACGGCACGGCGTCGTGGATGAAGCAGTGGAGGTCCTCGGGGTGGGCGAGGTTGTGCGCGACGACCCGGGCCTCGTGGTTGGCGACGTGCTTGAGCATGTACGGCGACGAGACGTCGCCGAGCGCCCACACGCCCTCGGCCGTCGTGCGGCCGTGCTCGTCGACGACGACCCGGCCGTCCTGGCGCAGGTCGACACCGGCGAGCTCGGCGCCGAGGTCGTCGGTGCTCGGGCGGCGGCCGGTCGCGACGAGTACCTCGTCGACGACGACCTCGGCGCCGTCGGTGAGGGTGGCGTGGATGCCGTCGTCCTCGCGCCGCAGCGCGGTGACGCTCACCCCCGTGCGCACGTCGTAGCGCTCACGCGCAGCGGCGGTGACGACGGCGCGCACGACGTCGTCGGCCTCGCGCAGCAGGTCCTCGCCGCGCACCGCGAGGGTGACGGCAGACCCGAAGGCCTCGAAGACGTGGGCCATCTCGAGCGCGATGTACCCGCCGCCGACGACGAGCAGGCGCTCGGGGAGCTCCTCGAGACGCATGATCGTGTCCGAGGTGTGGGTCTCGACGTCGCTCTGCGCGATCTCCGGGGGCACGAAGGCGTGCGACCCGGCGGCGATGACGACCTGGTCGGCCGTGACCTCGACCGCCCCCTCGGGCAGGTCGACGACGAGGCGCCGCGGCCCGACGAAACGGGCGTGCCCGCGGTAGAGGGTCGTGTGCTCCCCGTCGCGGCGGTAGGCCTCGCCGGAGGCTGCGATGGGGTCGATCCGCCCGAAGACCCGGTCACGGATCGCCGGCCAGTCGGCGCCGTCGAAGCGCGTGCGCACCCCGAGACGCTCCCCCGTCTGCGCGTCGATCGCACGGTCGGCGGGCAGGACGAACATCTTCGTCGGGATGCAGCCGACGTTGAGGCAGGTCCCGCCGAACCACGGTGCGCCCTCGATGATCGCGATGTCGGCGTCGGCGAGCTCGGGCGTGACGAGCGAGTTGCCCGACCCTGACCCGATGATGACGATGTCGTGGTGGGGCATTCAGGCCCTCTCTCCTGTGATGTCGTCCAGACCGGGCACCCGGCCTGGGTCGAGCCCGTGACCGAGCGCGAGGTAGGCGGTGGCGAGGTCGAGCATCGCCGCCAGCGAGGCGACCCGCACGAGGTCGGCGCCGGGGCGGGCGTGCTGCTCGACGACCGGGACCCCGCTGTGCTCCGCCGCCCGGCGCACCGAGCGGGTGAGGCCGTGGTCGACGCCCTCGACCTCGACGCCCTCGGTCTCGCGCAGGAGCACCAGGGCCAGCGGGCGGGCCGGCGCAGCGCCGTCGAGGTAGGGGTCGGCGAAGACCCCGCCGCCGGACCCGTCGGGCGAGCCCGCGGCCGGCCCGGACAGGCAGGCGACGATCTCGCCCGCGTCGTCGGGCAGCCGGCCCCAGGAGGCCGGCACCCGTGAGGTGCGGTGGAGCATCGCGGCCGCCCGGGAGGCGGCGACGGAGGTCACCGGCCCGTCGGCGAGGACGAGCGGCGAGCGGTCCGCGAGGTCGAGCGCGAGGGTCTTGGCCGGGTTGACGAAGTACTCCGCGTCCGGGCGTGCGCGCTCGGCGACCTCGTCGAGGGTGTCGGCGAGCTCGTCGAAGGGGGTGGCCCCCGCCTCGAGCAGACCGGCGAGCTGGAGGGCGCGCAGCACGGGCACGGCGGCGGCCCAGGCGGCGGTGCGCGAGCGGGCGACCCGGTGGGTGTGGTCGCTGCGGCCGGTGACCTCGACGTGCACGCCGCGGGCTCGGGCGGCGGCGTCGGCGAGCGGGCCGCCGGGCGCACCGACGGTGAGCACGCTCGCGCCGCGGCGGGCGGCCTCGTAGGCCTGGGCGACGGGTCCGTCCGCCGCGCCGCTCAGCGAGATCGCGACGACGAGGTCGAGCGGGCCGATCCAGCCGGGCAGGGCGCTGCCCGCACCCGTCGTCACGAGGACACCGGAGTGCCGGGTCAGCGAGCAGGCGAGGTCGGCAGCCAGCCGGGTGCCCCCGACGGCGACGACGTGCACGGCGCGCGGACGGTCGGCCGCGAGACGCCGCAGCGGGTCGGCGAGGTCGCCGTCGACACGACCGGTGACCTCGCGCACGAGCGCACCTGCCCCGGCGAGCGAGCGCAGGTAGTCCGTGCGGTCCACCTCGTCCCGACGACCGGGGTCGTCGAGGAGGGTCTCGTCGAAGGGGTGCACGGCCGGGGGCCTAGGAGCCGTCGGTCCCGGGTCGGCGGGCCTCGTCGACGAGCAGCACGGGGATGCCGTCCTCGACCCGGTAGGCCAGGCCGCACGTCGGGTCGACGCAGACGAGCTCGGGCCCGGCGGGCCCCTGCTCGTCGCGCAGCTCGCTGCGGCAGGCGGGGCAGCGCAGGATCTCGCGCAGCCAGGGCTCGATGGTGGTGCTCATGGGTCGTGCTCCCTTCGTCGGTCGGGGCGCTCGCCCCGCCGCAGGTCAGGCTCGGACGCGGGCGAGGACCTCGTCACGGATCTGGGTCATGGTCGCCTCGTCGGCGGCCTCGACGTTGAGCCGCAGCAGCGGCTCGGTGTTGCTCGGGCGCAGGTTGAACCACCACATCGGCTCGCCGTCGTCCTCGCGGTGGGTGACCGTCATGCCGTCGAGCTCGTCGATCTCGACCGTGCTGCGCTGCTCGACCCAGGCGCGCACGTCAGCGGCGACCGCGGCCGCGTCGTCGACGGTCGAGTTGATCTCGCCCGAGGCCGGGTAGCGGTCGTAGGGCGCCATGACCTCGCTCAGCGGGGCCGGCGTCTCGCCGAGGGCGGCGAGCACGTGCATCGCCGCGAGCATGCCGGTGTCGGCGAAGAAGAAGTCGCGGAAGTAGTAGTGCGCCGAGTGCTCGCCCCCGAAGACCGCGTCGTGCTCGCTCATCTGCGCCTTGACGAAGGAGTGCCCGACCCGGCCGCGCACGGGCCGGGCGCCGTGCTCGGCGATGATCTCGGGCACGGCCGCCGAGGTGATCGCGTTGTGCACGACCCGCACGTCGGCGGCAGAGCGACCGGCGGCGACCTCACGGGCGATCTCGCGCGCGGCGATCATCGCGGTGATGGCGCTCGGCGAGACCGGCTCGCCGCGCTCGTCGACGACGAAGCACCGGTCGGCGTCGCCGTCGAAGGCGATGCCGATGTCGGCGCCGTGCTCGCGCACGGCGGCCTGGAGGTCGACGAGGTTCTTCGGCTCCAGCGGGTTGGCCTCGTGGTTGGGGAAGGTGCCGTCGAGCTCGAAGTACATCTCCTCGACGCGCAGGGGCAGCTCGGGCAGCCCCGCCGCGGTGCCCAGGACGGCGGGCACGGTGAGCCCGCCCATGCCGTTCGCCGCGTCGACGACGACGTGGAGCGGGCGCGACCCGGACAGGTCGACGAGCGAGCGCAGGAAGCCGGCGTAGTCGGCGAGCACGTCGCGGTGGCTCACGCGGCCGTGCGGCCCGTCGAAGCCGGACCGGCCGGCGTCGAGGTGCCCCTGGGCGACCTCGCGGATGCGGTCGAGACCGCTGTCCTGGCCGACGGGGCGGGCGCCCGCGCGGCACAGCTTGATGCCGTTGTAGCGGGCCGGGTTGTGGCTCGCGGTGAACATCGCGCCGGGCATGTCGAGCGCGCCGCTGGCGTAGTAGAGGCCGTCGGTGCTCGCCAGGCCGATGAGGACGACGTCGACCCCGCGGGCGGTGATGCCGGCGGCGAGGGCCTCGACGAGCTCGGGCGAGGAGGGCCGCATGTCGTGGCCGACGACCACCGTGGACGCACCCTCGGCCTGCGCGACGACCTCGGCGAAGGCGGCGCCCAGCGCCCACACGACGTCGACGTTCAGCTGGTCGGGCACCGTGCCCCGGACGTCGTAGGCCTTGACGAAGGCCCGCAGGTCGATGCTCACGCCGACAGCCTAGACGGCGGCCGGAGCGCCTCCGGCACGCGCCTCAGCCCTGGTCGCGCAGGACCCGCAGGTGACCGCGACGGCCGGTCTCGCGCAGACCGCTCGCCTGCTCGCTCGCCTGCGAGGTCGGGCGGGCGGTGGCGGGTGCGGAGGTGGCGACGGGGCCGCGCGACGACGGCGCGGCGCCCGGCCGACGGCGCACGGCCTCGGCGATGGCGACGAGGTCGTCGTGCGAGTCGGGGGCCGGGGCACCGGAGTCCAGGCGCACGACGTCCCACCCGCGCGGTGCGGTGAGCCGGGCGGCGTGGTCGGTGCACAGGTCGTAGGCGTGCGGCTCGGCGTAGGTCGCCAGCGGTCCGAGCACGGCGGTCGAGTCCGCGTACACGTAGGTGAGGGTCGCCGTCGCCGGGAGGGAGCAGGCGGCTCGGGAGCACAGACGGGAGACACTCACGCCGGTCAATGTAGGCCACGACGGCGACAGCCGTGGGCGGCGCGCCGGGAGCACCCGGCGCGGGACCTCCCCGGGGGCGCCGTGGCGACCTAGGGTGGCCCGGTGAGCACGGGCAGGGACCGACGCGGTCGTGGGCGACGCGGACCGCTCGCGTGGCCGGCGGTCCCGGCCATGGTGAGCCGGGCCGTCGCCTTCGACGAGCTCGTCCTCGACTGCGCGCAGCGCTACGAAGGGGTCCTCGGCGCCCGGTGGGCGGACGTCGAGCTCGCCGTCGCGGACGTGCCCCCGACCGACCCCGCACCATGGGAGGACGGCCCCGCGCTGGCCCGGATCTTCCCCGCCGAGGGCGCGCACCCGCACCGGGTCGTCGTCTACCGCCGTCCGGTCGAGACCCTCGCCGCGCGCGAGGGCGACCTGGCCAGCGTCGTCGAGCTCGTCGTGGCCCGCCAGCTCGCCGAGCTGCTGGGCGTGGACGTCGAGGACATCGACCCCGAGCTCGGCTGAGCCGGGCTCACGGGACGGGCAGCACCTCGACGGTGCGGTCGGCCACCCGGGCTCGCAGCAGCGGCGTCACCGAGAGCACGGGGGTCCCGGGTCCGGTCTCCCCCTTCGTCAGCAGCGACGCGTGCACGTCGCCGGAGACCCGCCGCACCCAGACGGCGTCGACGTCCTCGAGCGGCACGACCGTGCTGCGGTCGCGCTCGAGCGAGACCGTCGTCGTCGTCGCCTCGCCGGCGTACACGCTGACGACCTCGGCCTCGGCGGCGCCGGACGGCGCGGTGAGCTGGACGTGGCGCGGAAGTCCCGCGACGGCGTTCGGCACCACTGCTCCGACGAGGTCGCGCACGGCCGGGGTCGCGGTGCTCCACGACATGTCCTGGCCGCCCGTGCGCGACGCGGAGCCGACGACCTCCGCCGCGGCGACGACCGGCTCGTCGGAGGTGACGGTGTAGGCGACGACGCCGCTCTCGACGTCGACGTCGACGCTGCGGCTGGTGCCGGCGGGCACGGTCGCCACCGCGACCGAGCGGGCGCGGTCGGAGCCGACGGCACGCACCTTGACGACGGCGTCCCGGCTGCCGGGGGCGCCGACGACGACGCGGGCCGACTCCCCCTTCGAGATGGCGCCGAGGACCTGCTCACGGCTCGGGCCGCCGGTCGCGGGCACGACCTCGAGACCGCGCGGCTCGAGGCCGTCGACCCAGTGGTCGACCACCCAGGCGGCGACGGGCCCGCCGGTCGCGCGGACGCGGACGACCTGCGAGGCGCTCGCCCCGGTGATGCCGTCGAGGAGCAGCGCGACCCGCGAGCGCGGCGGCACGGTGACGTCCTGGCCGGCCGGCGGGGTCTGCGGGCGTCGCTCGCCGAGACCGGTGACGTCGACGGAGACGGGGTTCTCGCCCGGGTTGCTCACGAGGAGGCGCTCCTGACGGCCTGCTCCGGAGCCGCCCGCGACGAGCCACTGGTCGGCGCTCGTCACCACGCACGGCGCGGTGCTCGCACCGCGCACCTGGTCGTTCGACGCGACGACCTCCTCCGCGCCGACGAGACCGGGGGCGTGGTCGCCCGTGCCGGTGATCGTCGCCCCCTGGGCGAGGGACCCGCCACGGGCGACGCGGTCTCGCTCGACGGGTCGGTCGGCCTCGCCGCCGAGCGGGCTCACCTGGAGACGGCCCTGCTCGTCCGGCGGGCGGACGAGGCGGCGCACGAGGTCGTCGGTGGCGGACTGACCGGCGACGACGCCCGACGTGCGCACGTCCTCGACGCCGTCGACCCCTGCGAGCGGCGAGCCCGGGCAGACGAGCTCGGCCTGCGTGGCCGGCACGCTCGCGCGCGGCGCGGCCCCCGACGGGCCCGTGGGCTCCGGGCGGGTGGCGGCCTGGGCACCGGCGACGGTGCCGCCGGCGAGGACGGCGACGAGGACGAGCCGCAGCGGCTTCACTGCTCCTCCTGCGGGTCGGGTCGGCGCTCGGTGGGCAGGGCGAGGTAGAGACCGACGACGAGCGAGCCGAGGACGAGCCACTTCCAGGCCGCGTGCCCTGTGCGCACGTCGATCTCGACCTCACGGGTGCCGGCGGGCACGGCGTAGGTGGGCACGCTGCTGCGGGTGTCGAGGACGAGCGGCGCGCCGTCGCCGGTGACGACCGCGTGCTCGGTCCAGCCGATGGGCTCGCCGACGACGACCCGGCCCTGGCCGGGTACCCGCAGGACCCCGGTGCTCTCGCTGTGGTCGCGCAGACCGACGAGGTTGCGCGCGCCGTCGGCTCCCCCGACGTAGCGCACCCGCGACGGCGTCGTCGAGCCGGTCGACTCCGGGCGCACCGACCACGTCGTCGTGCCGGCGCTCGTCGACAGCCGACGCAGACCGGGGGTGGCGTCGACGGCGACCTGGTCGTCGCTCGAGGGGTCGTGCATCGTCACGAAGCCCACGCCCCACGCGCCGAGCGCGGCGTCGACCGGGGTGCGGCCCGACGGCCCGACCCCGAGCAGGGCTGCGACGTCGTCGCTCAGCCCCTCGTCGACGAGGGGTGCCGGCAGGTCCCGGACGAGGTCGGGCGCCTCACGGCCGACGAGGCGGTAGGTGATCGCGCCGTCGTCGGTGCGGCCGAGCGAGAGGGTCCGGCCGGCGAGCGGGCCCTCGGCGGCGTCGACGGCGATCTGCGGCCGGTCGTCGCGCCAGGTCGTCAGCTCGTCGCCGAAGCCGGTGTCGGCCACGAGCGCCGCGCTGCCGACCACCCCGCCGGCGAGGACGAGCACGGGCAGCACCTGCAGGGCGCGACGGGCGCGTGAGGTCGCGGCCGGCAGGGCCGCGAGGCCGAGCCCGGCCAGCGAGAGGACCCCGAGCGCGACGAGCAGCCCGCCGACGCCCGGCCACGGGCGCACCTCGGCGCCCGCGTCCGCCAGCCCGGCCGGGACCTCGCCGAGGACGACGAAGGGGGACCCGACCGCGGCGGCCGCCCCGAGGACGACGACGAGACCGGCCGCCCAGGGCAACGGGCCGCGGGCGAGCAGGAGACCGAGCAGCGCGAGGAGAGCCACGGGCAGGTACCACCACAGCGGGATCTCGCCGGGCCCCCCGGGCGCCGCGGCGGCGAGCCGCCACGCCTCCGGGAGGGGCCCGCGGGCGGTGGCTCCCCAGCCGGCGAGCAGCCGCTCGGGCTCGGCACGCAGGGTGAGCAGCCAGGGGCCGGCGAGCAGGAGCGGGAGGGCGAGGAGGACGACCCCGCGCCCGCGCCGGCCCGGTCGGCCGAGGAGGAGCAGGGCGACGCCGACGAGGAGCACCGGCACGGCGAGGGCGGGCACGAGGGAGCCGAGGACGGCGGCCCACAGCGCGGTGCGCACGGCGTCGCTGATCCCCGGGCCACGGCGGGCGGCCCGGACGAGACCGGCGGCGACCCGCGGCAGCAGGACGACGGCGAGCAGCGGGCCGACCCGGCCCTCGCCCGCGGCGGCCGCGGCGGCCGGGGTGCTGATCCACCCGAGGGCGAGCAGGGCGCGCACCCACCGGGCGGTCGTGACGACGCGCGCGCTGCGGTAGGCGACGACGGCACCCAGGGGCAGCGCGGCGAGGACGAAGAGGCTGAGCGCGACGCCTGCGGGCGAGTCGGCGTCACCGCCGCCGGGGACGTGCTCGACGACCCAGCTCGCCGCCGCCAGCAGCAGCACCGCCGGGCTGCGCTCGAGGTCCGATCCCGCGCCGGCACCGGACCACGCGTCGCGCCAGCTCGCGAGGAGAGACCCCGAGGTCGCCCGGCCGCCGAGCAGCTCTCCGCCGACGAGCCCCGCGTCGAAGCGGTGGCGCAGCTCACCGGTGATCTGGCGACCTGCCCAGGCAGACATCGCGACCGCGGCGAGGAGCAGGAGGGGCACCGGGCTGCGCAGCAGCCCGGTGGCCTCGGCGCCGGACGCACGGGCGTCGACGCCGCCGCCGGGGTGATGACCGCGGATGTCGTCGGCCAGGCGCTGGCGGGCCTGGGCGGCCGGCACGAAGAGGGTCGCGAGCTCGCGCCGGTCGACGGTGGGCCGCCCGCCGCGGCGCCGCAGCGAGGTGAGGGTGCGGGGGTCGAGCGAGCCGCGCACGAGCGCGAGCTCCTCCCGGGCCAGCCCGGGGCGCTTGAGCAGCAGCAGGCCGAGCGCGGTGAGCAGCGCGAGCAGCGCCCCGCCGAGAGCTCGGACGGGTGCCGCCCACAGCGGGCCGCGAGCCAGGGCGACGCGCCGGGCCTGGGCGCGGTGCCGCAGCCCCGGCCGGCGCTCGACCGGCCACGGGCGGACGGCGAGGACGGCGGTCGGCACCGCGACGACGCGGTGCCCGCACCGCTGCGCTCGCCAGCCGAGGTCGAGATCGCCCCCGAGGTCGCCGAGGCCGGGGTCGTGACCGCCGAGCGCGAGGTACTCGTCGCGGTCGAGGAGCAGACCTTCGAGGGGGCCCGCGAGCACGTCGACGGAGTCGTCGTGCTGGCCCTGGTCGCGCTCGCCGCACACGGGTGTCGGGACGAGGCGCCCGGCCCGGGTCACCTGCAGGCCCTGGCGCACGAGGACACCCTCGTCGGCGACGTCGACGACCTTCGGCGTCGCCATGGCCACCCCGCGGCTGACGGCGGCGACGAGCGCGTGGAGGGCGTCGGGACGGGGCCGGCAGCGGCTCGTGAGGACCCACACGAGGTCACGCCGGTCGGCGTGGGTCGGCAGGCTCTCGACGAGCTCGGGCAGCGAGCGCCGCAGACCACGCCGGGGGTCGAGCCGGGTGGACAGGGCGGGCAGCCCGGCCTCGCGCACCGGGGCGAGGACGGCGTCGACGTCGAGCCCCGAGGGGCTGGCGTCGACGAGGAGCACCGTGTGCTGCTGACGGTCTGCGGCCCCGGGGGCGTCGTCGAGGTGCGACTGGGCCAGGAGGCCCGCGACGGTCTCTGCGGCGTCGTCCGCGGACCGTGCGAGCAGGACGGTGGCGACGGCAGGGGGCGCCTCAGGAGCGCGGCGGGAGGGGGCCGCGGTGGTCTCGGGCGCGTGCTGGGGTGGTGCCGGTGTCACGAGGAGCGCGTCAGACGGCGCGCTTCTTGAGCTTGCGACGCTCGCGCTCGGACAGACCGCCCCAGATGCCGAAGCGCTCGTCGTTGGCCAGGGCGTACTCGAGGCACTCCTGGCGCACCTCGCACCCGACGCACACCTTCTTCGCCTCGCGGGTGGACCCGCCCTTCTCCGGGAAGAAGGCCTCGGGATCCGTCTGAGCGCACAGGGAGCGCTCCTGCCAGGACATCTCCTCGGCCTCGTCGTCCTGGATCGGGTTGAGCATCAGCAGGTCGTGCATCCGGATCCCTCCTCGACATATCGCACCTCGACCCACGCGATCTCGCGCGTGCGATGTCCACGACCTGCTCGCAAGCAGAAAGACATCACCGAAATTACACGCGTGTCATCCACGATTAGTCAAGCCGAAGGGGTTATACGGTCCCCTGTCCAGGGTCTGCGGCACGGATCGGGTCGATCCGCGCGGGCAGCGGGTCTCCAGCGCCCGGCGCGGTGCTGCGACGTGGTACTGGGCGCCCCGCGCGTCGGGAGAGACTGGACCCATGCACGTCGTCGTCATCGCCCCCTCGCCCACCAGCGCACCGGTCGTCGCTGCCCTCGTCGACGGGCTCCTCGCGCGCGACGAGAGCACCGCGGTCGACGTCGTCGTCGCGACCGCCGAGGACGTCACCGCGCTCGGCCTGCGCGTCAGCGCGACGAGCGACGCGGTCCTCGACGCGCTCGCGGGCCGTCCCGAGCCCGTCGGCACGACCGTGCAGGACGGCCTGCGAGAGACCGGGTCGGGTCCGGGCTGGCTCGAGCTGCCCGATACCGCCGTGGCGACCCACCTGGCCCGCAGCGCGTGGCTGGCCCAGGGCGCGACGCCGAGCGAGGTCCTCGCGCGTCTCGCCGGCGCCGCGGGCCTGCCCGACCGCGTCCGGCTGCGCCCGGTGACCGACGTGCCCGTCGAGACCCACGTCGTCCTCGACGTGCCGGACGGCGAGGCGCCCCAGAGCGCCGTCCACGTGCGGGAGTGGCGCGAGGGCATGGCCGGGCAGCCGACCCCCACCCGCGTCGTCGTCGCCGGGCTCGACCGGGCACCGGCGGCACCGGGCGTCCTCGACGCCGTGCGCTCCGCCGACGCCGTCGTCATCGCCCCGGGCGACCCCGTCCTGCAGGTCGGCCCGGTGCTCGGGGTGCCCGGCATGTCCGACGCGCTGCGCGGCACCTCGGCCGACGTCGTCGTGCTCGACCCGCGCCTGGGCCCCGGCACCGCGTTCGTCGGTCTCGAGGTCGCCGGGCTGCCCGCGACCGGGCCGGCCGCCGCCGGCATCTACCGCGACATCGCCGACGCCTGGGTCACCCCGGTGCCCGAGACGGGCTACGCCCGCGCGCTGCGCGTCGTCCCCACCGCTGCGGCGACCCCCTTCGCCCTGGCCGCCGAGGTCCTCGCCCTCCTCTGAGCGCGCCCCACCTCAGCTTTCCCGCCCAGGGCGGGAAAGTGCGACCTCGGGAAGGAACGGTTCTTGCCCGAGGTCGAAGCTTCCTTCCCGAGGTCACCTGACTCGCGGGCGAAGGGGGATCAGAAGCGGGTCGGGAGGTGGGTCGGCAGCGAGCGGCGGGGGCCGCGGCGCGGGGGTGCTCCCCCGACGGCGCTGATGATCCGGCAGGCGCGGAAGCGGTGCCCGGCGTAGGGGGCGACGAGCTCGGCGAGCTCGTCGTCGTCGCCGATCCGACCGGTGAGCGACCACGTGACGTTGCGGGCGAGGTGGTAGTCGCCGAAGGACACGGCGTCGGCGTCGCCCAGGGCGCGCTGGGCGACCTCGGCGGTCGTCCAGACCCCGACGCCGGGCAGCGCCCGGAGCCGGCGGGTCGCGGCGTCCCGGTCGAGCTCGGCGCACTCCTCGAGCCGGCCGGCGACCTTCGCGGCGTTGACGACGACCCGACTGCGCGCGCCCTCGACCCCGGCCTGCAGCCAGGCCCACGACGGCACGTTCCCCCACCCCGACGCCGTCGGCGGGCAGATCATGCCCTGCTCCCCCGCCGGCCCCGGCGCCGGCTCGCCGAAGCGCGTGACGAGCTGGCGGTAGGACGAGAAGGCCTCACGACCGGTGACCCGTTGCTCGATGACGGCGGGCACGAAGACCTGGAAGACCAGCCGCGACGCGGGCACGCGGTAGCCCGACCACGACGGCCAGCCGGCGGCGACGAGGTCGTGGTGGGGCTCGAATCCCGTCGGGTCGTCGCGCCCGCCGAGCAGATCGGGCAGCGCGTCGAGGAACCACTGCGCACCAGCGCCCCACGCGTGAGCGGTGACCTCGTCACCGGGCACGAGGTGAGCCCCGACGGGGCCGTCGGGCGTCGTCCAGGCGAGCCACCAGTCGCGCCCGACCCGGCGCGAGGTCGGGTCGCCGGCGCCCCGGCGGAAGGGCCCGAGCACGCGGTCCAGCGACACCGGGGCGTCCAGCCCCGGCGGCTGGTGGCGCCGGGTCGCGGTCATGCTCAGATCTTGCGGAAGGTCAGCAGGACGAAGGTGTAGTCGAGGTCGACCCGGGTCCAGTGCACGGGCCGCTCGTCGTGCGCGAGGAGCTCGTCGCTCAGCTCGCCGACGAGCTCGAGGCCGTGACGGCGGGCGGTCGCGACGAGCTCGCGGATCTCCTCCGGCGAGAAGATGTGCACCTGCGAGCCGTAGATGTGCTTGCCGGTCGTGTCCGGCGGGCTCTGGTCGTAGTCGGTGGACAGGACGAGGACGCCGCCGGGGCGCAGCACCCGGGCGGACTCGGCGAGGAAGCCCTCGACGGGGACCCCGTGCTCGATGACCGACATGCACGTGATCGCGTCGAGCGCCCCGTCCTCGAGCCCGGTCGCCGTGACGTCGCCGTAGCGGAAGACCACGCCGTCGCGCGTGACGACGTCGCCGAACTCGAGGTTGATGCCGAGGAGCGACTCCGGCTGCTCGCCGAAGCCGTAGAGGCGCAGCCAGGGCAGGACCGGCGAGTACCGGGCGCTGCCCGCGTCCATGATGCGCGCCCGGCGCGAGCCGTCGTCGACGAGCGAGAGGATCGCGCCGACGGCTCCGAGGGCGTCCCAGTTCTTCGGCAGGTCGCGGTGCAGCGGCAGGCGCAACGAGCGGGCCTCGGCCGTCGCGCGCTCCCACGTCGCCTTGTCGCCGAGCACCGCCGTCGGCGCCACCGAGGTCGGTGCCGGGCGTCCGCCGCCGACCCCGCGCCGGCCCTCGAGCCGGCGCTGCCCCGCGACGCGGCCCCACAGCGCGAGCTCGGCACCGCGCTTGGCGACGGCGAGCAGACGACCTCCGGGAGGTGCGGCCACCTGGCCGGTCGGCTCCGCGGCAGGGGTGCCGGTGGGTCGGTCGGGGTGGACGTCAGACATGGGTATCAACCTTCGAGTCGGGCAGGAGGTGGTGCGCACGTGCCCAGAGCCAGCCGATGCCGGCCCAGGCGACGTCGGCGACGACGCTGTAGAAGCGTGCCACGACGACGACGGCGGTCGCCGCGGCGACCGGCATCGACGTCGCGAGGAGCACGACGAGGACCCCGTCACGCACGCCGACACCAGCGGGCACGACGAAGGAGAACATGCCGATGCCCGCGGCGAGGAGGTAGCCGCAGATGCTCACGAGCGCGAGATGACCGGGGTCGGCGCCGGCGTCGGCGAGCGAGGTCGCCATGACCCAGATCGACGCGCCACCGGCGAGCCACGACAGCGTGAACCACATCGTCGACAGCGCGACCGCGGCGAGCGAGAGGTCGTGCTCGAGCGGCTCACGGCGCAGGAGGCGGAAGAGCAGGGCGATCGCCCGGTTGAGCACCGGGGGCCACAGCGCGACGAGCAGCCCGCCGACGACGAGCACGAGGAACCACGTCGGCAGGTTGGCCTGGCCACGGGTCAGCAGGGCCGGCAGCGCGGGCAGGCCGACGACGATGCCGCACAGCGCCGACAGCGCGATGGTGATGAGCGCGACCACGGCGGTGCGCCGGCGCGGGACCCCTAGCCGGCGGGCCATGTCGGCCTGGGCGACGACCGACCACACCGAGCCGGGCAGGTACTTGCCGAGCTGGCCGACGAAGAAGACGCCGCTCGCCGGGGCGAGGTGCAGCCGTGAGCCGAGGTCGGCGAGCAGCACCCGCCAACCGAGCACGGTGAGGGCCGGCGACACGAGCGCGAGGACGAGCCCGAGCGCGAGCGACCCGGTGCCGATCCGTCGGAAGGACGCGGAGACGTCGTCCCAGCCCCGGGTCAGGGCGTACCCGACCGCGAGGAGGACGAGGGCGAGGAAGGCGACGCGCACGGCGTCGACGACGCGCTTGCGGTTCGACCGGGTGGTGGGCGGGGGCGGCTCGGTGGCGGGCGCGGCCGCTTCAGCAGCACCCGGCTCGGGCGCGACGGGCTCGCTCATCGGCGGCGCAGGGTCAGCCGGACGACGGCGTAGGCGTCCTCGGCGTCGCGGCCCGAGGTGCCCGCGGCGACGTCGGCGGCCCGGCGCAGCCGCGCGGTGAGATCGCCGTCGAGGTCGCCGACGAGCGCGAGACCGGCGTCGTCGGCCCGGGCGATGACGCCGCGCAGGTCCGCGGGCCCGACCGCGTCGTCGTCGGAGCCGCCGACCGCGAGGGTGAGCACGAGGATCCCTCGGGCGCGCAGCGCCCACGACGCGACGGTGACGAGCTCGTCGACGTCACCGGCCGCGGCCCCACCGGGGTGCAGGGCGGTGATGACGTCGAGGCTGGCCGTGTCGAGGTCGAGCAGGTCGAAGGGCGAGCGCCCGCCGGACAGCTCGACCTCGACCGGTGCGTAGCCGAGCGATCGTGCCCACCGGGCGAAGGGGGACCCGGGCCCGGAGAAGTCGAGGACCGTCGCCGAGCGGGCGGTGTCGCCGCCGACGGACAGCAGCGCCGAGACCGCGCCGAGCGCGGCCCAGCCGGCGATCCGGTCGCCGCGGCCGGGCAGGCCGAGCGAGCCGGCGAGCTCGTGGGCCGCCTCGGCCTCGTCGTCGACGCCGAGGACGTCGGTGGGTCGCACCCAGTCGGGCAGGTCGCGGTCGCGCAGGTCCAGGCGCGGCTCCCGGCGGCGCCGGGCCGCCCGGGCGAGGTCGCGCACCGCGCCGAGGCGACGGGCGAAGGGGGCGGCCGAGGGCGCCTCGTCCGGCCCGTCGGAGGCGTCGGGGATCGCGACGGCGCCGTCGGCGGCGACCGCCTCGAGGGTGCCGACGTAGCGGGCCCACGGGCCGTAGAGGTCCGGCGGGCGGACCCCCGCGCGCAGCCGCTCGACCTCGTCGGGGTCGGCGAGGCGCTCGAGAGCGGTGACGAGCGCGTCCTCGTCGTCGGGCGCGACGAGCAGCCCGTCGACGTCGTCGCGGACCTGCTCGGCGAAGGTCCCCACCCGCGAGGCGAGCGCGGGCAGCCCGTGCTGGTGGGCGAGCAGGACGTTCTGCGAGGCGGTCGCGCTGCGGTAGGTCAGGGCGAGGACGTCGTGGTCGGCGAGCAGGGGCGCGATCCGCTCGGCGGGCACGTACCCGCCGTGGATCTCGACCCGTCCGGCGAGCCGGGGGTCCTGCGCGAGCTCACGGATCTGCGCGCCCGCGTCGCCCCACATCTCCCCGGCGACGGTGAGGCTCACGCCCGGCACCCGGGTCATCGCGCGCATGAGGACGTCGATGCCCTTGTAGCCGCGCACCAGCCCGAGGGCAAGGATGCGGGCCGGGCCCCGGTGGGCGGGCCGCTCGACGGGCGCTCCCCCGGGCAGGTGCGGGGGCAGCTCGGAGACGACGACGTGCGAGGCGCCGAGCTCGCGCGCGAGCCGGGCCTGCTCGCCGGAGTGCACGACGACCGCGTCGACGCGGGCGAAGAGCCCGCGCATGATCGCGGCGTCGCCGGGGTGCGGCTCGTGCGGCAGCACGTTGTGGCAGATGACGACGCTGCGCGGGCCGCGACCCGTGCTCGACGTGCGCCCGGCGCCCGCCGCCCGCAGGAGCAGCAGGTGGAGCGGCACGACCGGCGGGATGACGTGGACGACGACGACGACGTCGACGTCGCGCAGCGCACGACCGGCCCGCACGAGCGTGTCCGGGCGCGCCCACGACAGCGAGTGCTCGGTGCCCGGGAAGGGCTCGACGTCGGGCGCCCCGCCCGCGGGGACCGACTGCTCCCCCGGGTAGAGGAAGCTCGGGTACAGGTGCCGCCACGAGACGAGCCGGACGTCGTGCCCGGCGTCGCTCAGCTCGTGGGCGAGCGTCGTCGTGTGGCTGGCGACCCCGCCCTTGTACGGGTGGGTCGGCCCGACGACGGCGACCCGCAGGCGCGCCTGGTCGCTCACGGGCTAGACCGCGTCGCGCGAGCGGACGAGCAGGTCGGCCATGAGCGCGAGGGACCCGATGAGGATGCCGCTCACGACGAGCAGGATCGTGCTCGCCGGGACGTAGAAGGGGTGGCGCACCATGTCGACGACGAGCTTGAGCCCGCCGATGAGCACGAGCCACAGCGCGGGCGGCATGAGCACCCGCAGCGGGTCGAAGTACATGACCATGCGCAGCACCTGGAGGATGTAGCGGTAGGCGTCCTTGAAGAACTTGAACTTCGAGGTGCCGGCCCGCTTCGCGTACGACGTGTAGACGTACTTGATGTCGTGCTGGTTCATGAGGAAGGCCAGCGTGATCGTCGTGACGCACGAGAAGCCGGGGGGCAGCAGGCGCAGGTAGGGCAGCGCGACGGAGCGGCGGATCGCCCGCAGACCGGAGTTGAGGTCCGGGATCCGCTGGCGCGAGAGCCACTCGGCGATCTTGCGGATGACGAACTTCGCCGGGACGCGCGCCCACTTGTGGGTGCCCTCCTCGGTGGTGCGCGCGCCGACGACCTGGTCGTAGGACGGGTCGTCGAGGAGCACCTGGACGAGCTCGGGGATGCGCTCGTTCTCGTAGGTCATGTCGGCGTCGGTCCACACGACGATCTCGCCGCGGGCCTGCTGGGTGCCGATGCGACGCGCGGTGCCCGAGCCGCCGTTGCGGCGGAAGGCGAGGATGCGGATGGCCGGGTAGTCCACGGCCGCGGCGGTGAGCACCTCGAGGGTGTCGTCCGTCGACGCGTCGTCGATGCACAGCAGCTCGTAGCTCAGCCCGCTCTCGTCGAGGACGCGGCTGATCCGCTCGATCTCGAGCATGACGTGCTCGGCCTCGTTGTAGCAGGGCAGGACGACGGTGACGAGCGGGTCGCCCGGCTCGCGCTCGACCGGCTCGCCGGCCCCGACGTGCTCGACGACGGGGTTGCGCCGACCGGGGTGACCGGCGACGGCCGGCGTGACGACGTGGTCCCCGTCGTCGCGCACGGCACCGCTGCGCCCCGGCTGCGGGACCGGGACGGTCGGGTCGGACGACGGGACGGGGGTGGGCCCGGGGCCCTGCATGTGCTCGCTCATCTCGTGAGCGAGGGTATCGCCCGCCGGGTCGGCGGGCCGCATCGTGCCCGAAGGGGTGGTCGGCCCGCCGTGCTCAGCCGGCCGGGGCGAGCCAGACCTGGAGGGGCAGCGGGGTCGTCCCGTCGGGGCGGTCCTCGAGGATGCGCATGTCCTCCTGCACGGTGACGTCGAGGACGAGCTCGCCCGCGGGCAGACCGAGCTCGGGCAGCGACTGCGGACCGCGCGAGGCCACGAGGACGAGACGCCCGCCGGAGGCCTCGACCCGCTCGGCGAGGTCGTCGACGGCGGCCCGCAGCTCCTGCGGGTCGTCGCGCAGCAGGCCCTGGGTGGCGACGGCCGGCACGTCGCACATGCCCCGCGTCACCTGGGCCCACTGGTTGACCGCCCAGTCGTCCGCCGCGAGCACGAGCGTGGCCCCGCTGTCGTGCACGGCACGGCAGTAGGCGTCGACCGCGGCCAGCTCGCCCTGCTCGATGCGCTCGGAGCGGTGCGGCCAGGTCGCCGCGGCGGTGGGGACGGCGGCGGCGAGGAGGACGACCGCGACGGCCGCTGCGGCCAGCCCCCGGCCCGCGGCCCCCGGGGCAGTCGCGAGCAGCCGGCGGCCGAGCCAGGCGGCCGCCACGACGACGAGGAGGAGCACGAGGGGCAGGACGACGAGGAGCCGGCGGTCGGCCCACGGGTGGTCGGGGGTGATGCCGGGTCGCCACAGGGTGAGCAGGCTCGACCCGGTCGCGACGAAGAGCGGGCCGGCCCACGACGGGTAGGGGTCCCCCTTCGCCCACGTCGAGCCCAGCCGCCCCCACAGGGCGGCGAGCGCGAGGAGGGCGACGACGAGGGCCACCGGGCCCACCCACCACGACAGCCACTCGACGGAGTGCTCGGCGTAGGTGCGTCCGCCGTCGACCGGCAGGCCCTGCGCGGCCTGCATCCGCGCGACGTACGTCGCGCCGGGGTCGCTCGGGTCCTGGCGCACCGTCATGACGAGCGGGCGCAGCGCGAGACCGACGCCGACGAGGACGACGAGCGGCGCGAGCACGCGCGGCAGGGTCTTCGTGAGGCGCGTCGGCAGCGACCAGCCGCGCGCCGAGCGGCGCAGCAGGTACCAGCACAGCAGGCCCATGAGGACGACGAGCCCGACGAGGGGCAGCAGGGAGGCGCCGATCTCGCCGAGGTAGCGCCAGCTCATGACGCCCGCGACGGCGAAGCCCGCGAGCGTCGCCCCGACGGAGCCGACGAGCAGCGGCCGCCCCCACGAGCGGCCGCGCGCGAGGAGCAGTGCGGCGACGGGGACGAGGAGCATCGTCTCGCGCAGGGCGTCGATGCGCACGATGCTCGTGCCGCCGACGAGCACCCCGGCGAGCAGCGCGGTGCGCGCGACGCGCACCGCCGTCGGACCGGAGGCCCCGCGGCCGTCGTCTCGCGTCGCGAGGGCCAGGGCGAGGAAGCCGCCGGCGAGGGTGAGCGCGGCGAGCGGCTCGGAGTACGTGCTGCGCGAGGTGTGCAGCCACGGGAAGCACGCCCCGACGAGGAGCACCCCCGGCGTGGCGAGCCAGGCGCCGGCCCGGCCCCGGATGCCGAGGGCCAGGAGCAGCCCGAGCCCGAGCAGCGCGGGACCGGCGAGCACGGCCGGCGCCCACATCGCGAGGTCCGGCCCGCCGAGACGAAGGGGGATCGAGTACGTCAGGGCGGGGCCGGGCATGAACTGCGGCTGGACCGAGGGGTCGTCCGGCGAGCCGATCTCGTAGAAGGCCGGGGACTCCAGCGTCAGCCCCGGCACCGCGAGGGTCTCCGGGCCGCCGATGTCGGCAGGGTCGACGGGCACCGGCCGGCGCGACTCGCGGGCCAGCTGCTCGGTCGCCTGGTAGTAGCTCGCGGAGTCGCGGCGGGGCAGCACCTGCTCGCTGCGGGTCGTGCCGGTCCACACGGTGATTGCGAGGACGGCGAGGACGAGGAGCGCCGCCGGGGCTGCCGGCATCGCGACGGCGGGCAGGTCACGGGTCCCGCGCACGGCCGCGGCGGCGGCGACGACGGCGGTGACGACGCCGACGAGCGGGGTCCAGGCCCCGACCCAGGCGAAGACCGCGCCGACGAAGCCGAGGAGGACGAGCCACAGGGCCGCGGCGAGCACCACGCGGGTGAGCACGGCACCGGCGTCGGTCGTGGTGCGGGAGGCGGTCCGCTCGCGGTCGTCAGGAGCGGTCGCGGCGGCAGTCACGCGCGCCACGGTATCCCGACCACCTCGACCCGACGTGGCACGGTGGTGCCATGCCAGCCGCCTCCCCCGCCGACCTCCTGCCCGCTCTCCTGGCCGACGACCCGGCCCGTCCGCGGATCACCTGCTACGACGACCTGCCCGGCGCGACGGCCGGCGAGCGGGTCGAGCTGTCCGCCCGCGTCCTCGACAAGTGGGTCTCGAAGGCTGCGAACGCGCTCCAGGAGGAGTGGGACGTCGCCCCCGGCTCGGTCGTCGTGCTCGCCGCCCGGCCGCACTGGCGCGTCGCCTACTGGGCTCTCGCGACGTGGGCCGTCGGTGCGACGCTCTCGCTCGTCGAGGTCGACGACGCCGAGGTGGCCGTGAGCGACACCCTGCCCGGCCCGGACGCGGCGACGAGCGTCTACCTCACCCGCGCCTCGCTCGCCCGCTCGAGCGACGTCTCGCTGCCCCCGGGCGTCGTCGACGAGGCGGCCGACGTGTCGGGCTACGGCGACTTCTTCGCCCCCTGGTCGACGCCCGAGCCCGACGGCACCGCGCTCGTCACCGGCACCGAGGAGCTCACCTACGCAGAGCTCGTCGAGGCGGCGGTCCGGCGCTGGCCGGACCTGCCCCGGGGCGGTCGCGTCGACATCGCCCCGGCGAGCACGCGGGACCTCCTCCTCGCGCTCGTGGCCGCGTGGTCCGCGCGAGGCTCTCTCGTCGTCCACGTCGGCGGCACCGACCCCGCGGTGCGGGCGCGCCGGGCCCAGGCCGAAGGGGTGGACCACCAGATCGAGGTCGACCCGGCCTGAGCCGGGTCGACCTCGTCGTGGGTGGTGCGGGGGTGCGTCAGCCGGCGCGGCGGGCGCGCAGCTCGAGCTCGAGGGCCTGCCACGTCATGCCGCCGACGACCCCGGTGCGGGCCATGCCCCGTCGGCCCTGGAGCGCCTTGACAGCCTCGACGGTCTTCGGCCCGTAGGAGCCGTCCGCCCGGACGCCGAGGTAGCGCTGCAGGGTGGTGACGGCGTACCCCTTCGAGCCGGGCTTGATGACCGTCGTGCGGTACTTGAGGAAGGGGTAGTCGCGGGCCTCGAGCGCGTCCCAGGTCTTCGCGTCGACGACGCCGGTGACCTTGAGCTTGCTCGCCCACTGGAAGGAGCGGACGGCCTTCTCCGTGGCCGCGCCGTAGGAGCCGTCGACGCCGATGGCGAGGGCGCGCTGCAGCGTCTTCACCGCGGCACCGCGGGCGCCGGGGGCCAGGACCGTCGACTTCAGGCCGGAGTACTCCGTCGTCGAGCGCACGGTCGGGGTGACCGGCGTCGGCTTCGGGGTCTGGGTCGAGCCGTTCTTCTTGTACGGCAGCCCGGCGAGCGCACGCCAGGCGTTCTCGCCGACGACCCCGTCGACCTTGAGGGTCATCTTGCGCTGGAAGGAGCGCACCGCGGTCGCGGTCTTCTCGCCGTAGCTGCCGTCGGCGGTGATCCCCAGCTTCTTCTGTGCGGCCTTGACCGCCTCACCGGTCGAGCCGAGGCGCAGGGTGGTCTTGAAGTACTTCGCCAGGCTCTCCATGCCGCCGCGCGCGGGGATCTCGCCCAGCGCCACCATCCGTTCCCACGTGCGGGTGTCGAGCACACCCGTGACCGGGATGGACTGCGCCGACTGCCAGCGGCGCAGCGCGGTCTGCGTCGCGGGGCCGAAGGCGCCGTCGGCGGTGACGCCGATGACCTTCTGCGCGAGCTTGACGTCATCCCCCTTCGCGCCGATCTTGAGGGTCGGGTAGCTGTCCGGGGTGACGACCGGGGGTGTGACGGGGGTGCCGCTCGACCCGCCGGGGGTGCTCGTGACGCTCGTCCACGCCTTGCCCGTCCACCACGACGTGCGCTGCATCGCGCCGTCCCAGCTGAAGGAGAAGTGGATGTGGTCGGTGTGCGGGCTCGACCCGTAGTACGGGCGCCAGCCGACGCCCATGTTGTACGTGCCCCAGATCTTGCGGTCCCAGATGATGTACATGACGCCGAAGCGGCGGGCCATCGCGCCGGGGCGGCCTTGCGCGTCGGGGGCGACGAGCCATGCGACGACCGAGTCGGCGATCTCGCGCTGGCGGGGGTCGTTCTTGTTGAGCATCCAGTCCAGGGCGCGCCCCTCGGAGTGCTCCGTCAGACCGGCGTTGCAGTTGCGGCTGATGCCGTAGTTGAGCTGGCTGTAGTGCTGCGACATCAGACGGGCGAAGGCGGTGACGCCCGGCTTGGCCACGGGGTCGCAGACCGTCTGGGGCAGGTACGGCGAGGCGACGTCGAGGTCACCGGGCAGGTTGTTGTTGACGGGCGGCCTCGGGGCGTCCGCCGCGGCGAGCGGGGCCATGACGGGGATGGTCACGGCGGGGACGACGAGGGCACCAAGAACGCGGGCGCTGAGGGACACGCCGGATCCTCCGTTTCAGCAGGCAGATCCGCTGGGCCAGGGGGAGCCCAACGGCGTCTGGCATCAGGTGTCACAGAGGTCCCTGGCGCCACAACGTGCACAGATATCTCACGGCGCACTCCCGACGCGCCAGACCCTCGGGGTGAATTACGTCCCTGTCGTTCCGTGGACGAGCCCACGGCGCGGTGCTGCGGGAGGACACTGCTGCCCGGCCCGTCGGGCCCGCGCCCTGCCCGGGACCGTCCGTCGAGGGCCACTAGCCTGGCGCCATGGACAAGGTCGTCTCCACTGCTGCCGAGGCCGTCGACGGGATCCGTGACGGCGCCTCCCTGGCCGTGGGCGGGTTCGGGTTGTGCGGCATCCCGAGCGTGCTCATCGCCGAGCTGCGACGGACGGGGGTGAAGCACCTGCGCTGCGTGAGCAACAACTGCGGCGTCGACGACTGGGGGCTGGGCCTGCTCCTCGCCGGTGGCCAGATCGACCGGATGACCTCCTCCTACGTCGGGGAGAACAAGGAGTTCGCCCGCCAGTACCTCTCCGGCGAGCTCGAGGTCGAGCTCACCCCTCAGGGCACGCTCGCGGAGAAGCTGCGGGCCGGTGGCGCCGGGATCGCCGCCTTCTACACGCGCACCGGGGTCGGCACGCAGATCGCCGACGGCGGTCTGCCGTGGCGCTACGACGCCGAGGGCGGCATCGCCCTCGCCTCGCCGCCCAAGGAGGTGCGCCCCTTCGCCGTGACGAGCCGCGACGCCGAGGCCGAGGACGGCCGCCGGGTCGAGGAGCACGAGTTCGTCCTCGAGGAGGCGATCTCGACCGACTTCGCCCTCGTGCGCGCCTGGAAGGGCGACCGCCACGGCAACCTCGTCTTCCGCACGAGCTCGCGCAACTTCAACCCGCTGTGCGCCATGGCCGGCCGGCTGACGATCGCCGAGGTCGAGGAGCTCGTCGAGCCCGGCGAGCTCGACCCCGACGAGGTGCACCTGCCGGGCATCTACGTCCAGCGGGTGCTGCCGCTGACGGCCGAGCAGGCCGCCGACAAGCGCATCGAGAAGCGCACGGTCACCCCCACCCCCACGACGCAGGAGGCCTGAGATGCCGTTGACCCGTGTGCAGATGGCCGCACGTGCCGCCCAGGAGCTCGCCGACGGCGACTACGTCAACCTCGGCATCGGGCTGCCCACGCTCGTGCCGAACTACGTGCCCGACGACGTCGAGATCGTCCTGCAGTCCGAGAACGGCATCCTCGGCGTCGGGGCCTACCCCGCCGAGGACGCCGTCGACCCCGATCTCATCAACGCGGGCAAGGAGACGGTCACCCTGCGCAAGGGGGCGAGCATCTTCGACTCCGCGACGTCCTTCGGGATGATCCGCGGCGGCAAGGTCGACGCGGCGATCCTCGGTGCCATGCAGGTCGCGGCCAACGGCGACATCGCCAACTGGATGATCCCCGGCAAGATGGTCAAGGGCATGGGCGGCGCGATGGACCTCGTCCACGGGGCCCGCAAGGTCATCGTCCTCATGGAGCACGTCGCCAAGGACGGCTCGCACAAGATCGTCGCCGAGTGCGACCTGCCGCTCACCGGCAAGGGCGTCGTGCAGCGGGTCATCACCGACCTCGCCGTCATGGACCTCACCGAGGACGGCGTTGTCGTGCGCGAGCTCTTCGACATCTCCCCCACGGACCTACAGGACAAGACGGGCGTGGCGCTGACCTTCGACCTCGAGGGCTGACCCCCTCGCCGGTCGAGGTGCGACGAAGGAGCCTCGAGACACCCAGCCACCTTCGCTGGCCGAGCCTCAAGACCACCCAGCCCCCCTCGCTGGTCGAGGTGCGAGACCACCCAGCCCTCCTCGCTGGTCGAGGTGCGAGGGCGCTCAGCGCCCGAGCCTCGAGGCCACCCGGCGGCTCACGACTCCCGCGCGGCCCACAGCCAGGCCGTCGGCACCTCCTGCGTCGTGCCGACGGCCCGCACGCGGACCCACGACGGCGCGCGCTGGAGGGCGGCCGCCGTGGCACCCGGCAGCGGAGCGGCCCCGACGAGCACGACCTCGCCGAGCCCTCCGGCGACCGCCCGATGGAGGACCCGGGCCGAACCCGCCGGGGCGAGGACGACCTCGGTGCCGCCGACGGAGCGCACGAAGTGCTCCCCGACCCGGCCGGCGACCTCGGCGTCGTCGTCACCCGGCAGACGGACCGTCCTCAGACCCGCCCCGGTGAGCGAGTCCTCGACGGCCTCCGAGACGTGCGCGGTACCGCCGAGCAGGTGCGCCGACGTCACCCCCGCTCGGCCCACCGCCGCCCGGGTGCGCCACGGCAGCTGCGTGCTGCCCGCGACGACGACCGGCTCGCGCAGACGTCGCGCCGCCCCGGAGAAGGCCGCACCGGCCGAGCGCCCCGTCGTCGTCGTCACCGCGACCGCCCGCACGGTGCGCCGCGCGGAGATCTGCTGCAGGACCGCGGCAGCCACCGAGTCGACGTCCGAGCCGCCGAGGCGCACGACGACGAGGCCCCGCGAGCGCAGCGCGCGCAGCACCCCGTCCTCGACCGTCGCGTGCCCACCGACGACGTAGGCGGTGCGTATGCGGCTCCCCCGCCGGTCCAGCTCCGCCGTCGTCGCAGACCCCAGGCCGCGGCGACCGGTGAGGAGCAGCGGGGCGTCGAGGGTGCCGGCGAGCGGCTGGGCGACGAGGGCGTGCAGCGCGTCCTGCTCGTACTGGCTGGCGAGGACCACGCTCGTCGCGCTCGTGGGGACCGACCGCGCGATCGCGACGGCCAGCCCGGGAGCGCCCGCGCCCGACGTCCGCGCGTCGGCACGGCGCAGCGCCGTCGACGGGAGGCCGAGGGACTGACGGAGCGCGACCCCGGTCAGCGTCGCCGTCGCGCCGCCCGAGGAGGTCGCCCTCGCGGTGGCCGCGGCATGGCCGGTCGCCCGGTCGGAGAGGTCGAGGCGCACGACGTCGGGCAGGCCGAAGGCCGCCGCGAGGCTCGACTGCGAGATCGTCCGGGTCCACGAGCGGTAGGGGTTCTCCGCGCCGAGGCTCGCGGGGTCGTAGCGGCTGCGCAGGTAGGGCCGCGCCGCTCCGAAGACCTCTCCCCCGTCGAGCGACCACCCGCCGTTGCTCGACGAGTACAGCGCCTCGATCACCTGGCCGCCGTAGCGCGGGACGTACCCCGTCGAGGACGAGCCGGTCGCCCGCACGGCCGCCTGCCAGCGCGGCCAGGCGGTGAGCTCGCCGCCCGTGGGCACGGGGTGGAAGACCTGGTCGGCGACGGTGTCGGTGACGTGGCAGGCGCACTCCGGGCGCAGCCCGGCGGAGATCTTGCGCATCGCGTACGCCCGTGCGGCGGCGGCCTGCGCCTGGAGTGCCGACGACGGCCAGCTCCACGGCACCTCGCGGATCTGGTCGAGGTACTCGTCGTGCAGCCGGACCCAGAGGACGGCGTGCACTCCCGCGCCGGCCGAGGGGGTGAGGACGAGGCGGCCGTACCGGTAGAGCGACCCCGAGACCTCGAGATCGGTCCGGGCCGCCCAGGTCGTCGCGGTGATGCTCGACCCGGTGAGCGGCGCCCAGGAGCAGGACGAACAGCTCGCGACGACCGACGAGCCGCTGCGGGTGACGACGACCGTCGCGCCGCCCGGGGCGCTCACGGTGCGCGAGCCGGCGATGAGGGTGAGGGTGCCCCCTCCGCTCGCCGTCGCGCGCCCGACGAGCCGCGACTGCGCCACCGACTGCTCGAGCGAGACCGCGACCTGCTGGGTGTCCGGGACGGCGTCGTAGGTCGTGCCGGCGTAGTAGTGCGCGAGGATCTGGCGCGCGCTCCAGCCCTCGTCGGCGAGGTGCTTCGCCCCGTACTGGCTCATGCCCACGCCGTGCCCGAAGCCCGACCCGCTGATCTGCCACTGCGCCGGCACGACGACCGCCGCGTCCGCGGCCGGCGCACGGCCCGGTGGCGCGGCGGAGGTCGGCGCCGCCATCGGCACGAGGAGCACAGCGGCGAGGAGCAGGGCGGGCAGTGTGCGAGGCGAGATCATGGCGGGACCGGCTGCTCGAAGGGATCTGCGGGGCATCGATCGTAGTCCCGCGGGCCGCCCCGCGACAGGCCCTCAGCGGATCTGGTCGTCCCCGCCGTCGGCGAGCGAGGCGGGGCTGGTGAGGAAGCCGATCCCCCACGCCCAGTGCATCGTCGCGATCGCCAGGGGCACCCGGGCCCGCACGGCGGGGGTCTCCCCCTTCGCCACCACCCAGCCGCCCACGGTGACGGCCGCGGCGTAGCCGAGCGGCACGACGAGGGCGGGCCGCCAGCGCAGCCCGACGACGGTCGCGGCGAGGGTGCCGGCGACCATGACCGGCGGGGCGAGGTAGCGCGCGTTGGCCGTGCCCGGGTGACGACGGGCGACGACCCGGCGCCACCGGCCGTAGCCGCGGTACTGCGCGGCGAGCCGGCGCACCGTGCTGCGCGGGCGGTAGGTGACGACGAGGTCGGGGGTGAACCACACGCGGCGGCCCTGCTGGCGGAGGCGGTGGTTCATCTCCCAGTCCTGGGCCCGCGAGAAGTGGGGGTCGTACCCGCCGACGGACTCGAGGGCCTCCCGCCGGAAGACCCCGAGGTAGACCGTGTCGGCCTCGCCCGCGCCCCCGCCGACGTGGAAGCGGCTGCCGCCGACGCCGAGCGGGCTGCGCATCGCCGTCGCGACCGCCCGCTCGAAGGGGGTCGTCCCCCGGGCGTCCATGATCCCGCCGACGTTGTCGGCGCCCGTCTCGTCCAGGACGCGGACGGCGGTCGAGATGTACGACGGGGGGATCTCGGCGTGGGCGTCGACGCGGGCGACGACCTCGCCGGAGGCCGCGGCGATGGCGGCGTTGAGCCCGTCGGGGGTGCGTCCGCTGGGGTTGGGCACGGTGAGCACCCGCGGGTCGGCGGCGGCAAGACGTGCGGCGAGCTCCTCGGTCCGGTCCGAGGAGGGCCCGACGGCGAGCACGACCTCGACCCGGCCCTCGTAGTCCTGCTCGAGGACCTGGCGCACAGAGGCCTCGAGGTGACGCTCCTCGTCGAGGACGGGCATGACGACGCTGACGGCGGGGAGGGGGTGCGGCACGGGCCCAGTATGGCCGTCCACGGTGTTGCTGCGAGCGAGCACACGGCTGCGCCTCGTACCCTGTCCGGCATGCCTGAGCACCCCCGCCGGCCCCGCCGCCCCGAGGACGGACGTCGCGACGACGACGCGATGACCTTCGACGTGCGGCGCGGCCGCTCCCGCTCCACCGGGGGTTCGCCGACCCCTCGCGAGCGGCCGCAGCGGCCTCAGCGCCCCGCCCAGGGCGCGGCCAAGCCCGCCCCCAAGCCCACCTCGAAGCCTGCGCCGAAGCAGCCCGCCGACCGCCCGCGCCGCCGTCCTGAGCCGGCCTCGGGCCGCGCCGACGACACCGCCCGCGCCATCCCGACCGGCAGCCGCGCTGCCCGTCCCGCGGGGTCACGCCCCCAGGGCCAGTCCCGCCCGCGCCAGCAGGGCCGGCCCGACGAGGGGGCCGAGCCGCGCACCCGCGTCATGCCGGTGGCCGGCCAGGCCCAGTCGCCGCGCCCGGAGCGGCCCCGCCGTCCGGAGCGGCCCCGCCGTCCGGAGCGGCCCGCGACCGACGACCGGGGTCGTCCCGGGGGCCCGACCGGCCCGACGAGCACCGGTGGGGGCCGGCGCCGCCGCCCCCTTCGCACCGCCGGGATCGTGCTGCTCTGCCTCGCCCTCGTGTGGGGCGGGGCGACGTACTGGGCCGTGAGCTCGGCGTGGGGCGAGGTCAACAAGGTCGACGCGACCCCGAGCGGCGACCGCGTCGCCGAGGGCGACGGGCGCAACGTCCTGCTCGTCGGCAGCGACTCCCGCGAGGGCATGACCCGCGAGGAGCGCAACCGGCTGGGCACCGGCCAGGCCGAGGGCAAGCGCACCGACTCGATCATCGTGCTGCACACCGGCGGCGACCGGCCGGTCCTGCTGTCGATCCCCCGCGACTCCTACGTCGAGATCCCCGGCCACGGGATGAACAAGATCAACGCCGCCTACTCGATCGGCGGGGCCAAGCTGCTCGGCGAGACGATCGAGGCCAACACCGGTCTGCACATGGACGGGTACATGGAGATCGGCTTCGGCGGCTTCGCGCAGGTGGTCGACGCCGTCGACGGGGTGTGGATCTGCGTCCAGCGCGACATGGACGACCCCAAGGCGCACATCGACCTCAAGAAGGGCTGCCAGACCCTCGACGGCAAGACGGCCCTCGGCTACGTCCGGGCGCGCTACTCCGACCCCGAGGGCGACATCGGCCGCGCGAAGCGTCAGCGCCAGTTCCTCGGCTCGCTCATGGGCGAGATCGCGACGCCGGGCACCCTGGTCCAGCCCTGGAAGCTGCGCTCCCTGGGCCAGCAGTCGGGCGGCGCCCTCACCGTCGGCGAGGACGACTCGATGATCGAGACCGGTCGCGCCTTCTGGGCGATCCGCTCGGTGTCGAAGGGGGAGGGCGACTCGATCGTCGTCCCGATCTCGAACAGCAACCTGCCCACCCCCGTCGGCTCCGCCGTGCAGTGGGACACCGAGAAGGCCCCCCAGCTCTTCGACGACCTCAACCACAACCGCCCCCTGAGCATCGACCCCTCGAAGGGCTGAGCCGTCAGACCCTGGCGGGCCGTCGCACCTCGACCACCACGGCCCCCTTCGGTCTCCACCCGATGCGCTCCGCGCCACGACTGCCCGGTAGCGTCGCGCCCATGCAGAAGATCGGTGTCGTCGGGTGCGGGCTCATGGGTGCGGGCATCGCGGAGGTGTGCGCGCGAGCAGGCAGCGAGGTCGTCGTCGTCGAGTCCGACGACGCGCGCGCCGAGTCGGGCCGCGCCCGCCTCGAGAAGTCCCTGCGCCGGGCCCAGGAGCGCGGCAAGCTCGACGACGCCGGCGCCGTGCTCGAGCGGATCCGGGTCGTCACCGATCTCACCGAGCTCGCCGACCGCGACATGGTCGTCGAGGCGATCCTCGAGGAGGAGTCGGCGAAGGTCGCCCTCTTCAAGCAGCTCGACGAGATCGTCACCAGCCCGGACGCGATCCTCGCCTCGAACACGAGCTCGATCCCGATCATGAAGCTCGCGACGGTCACGAAGCGCCCCAGCCACGTCCTCGGCGTCCACTTCTTCAACCCGGTCCCGGTGCTCAAGCTCGTCGAGCTCGTCCCCTCCCTCATGACCGACGCGCAGACGACCGAGCGCGCCCGCGACTACGTCGACAACACCCTGGGCAAGCAGGCCATCACCTGCCAGGACCGCGCCGGCTTCGTCGTCAACAGCCTGCTCATCCCCTTCATCCTCAGCGCGATCCGGATGTACGAGTCCGGCTTCGCGACCGCCGAGGACATCGACTCCGGCCTCGTCCTCGGCGCCGCCCACCCGCAGGGCCCCCTCGCCCTGGCCGACCTCATCGGTCTCGACACGACGATGGCCGTCGCCCAGTCGCTCTACGAGGAGTTCAAGGAGCCGCTCTACGCTCCCCCGCCGCTGCTCGCGCGCATGGTCGACGCCGGCCTCCTCGGTCGCAAGACCGGCCGCGGCTTCTACACCTACGAGCAGTAGACCGAAGGGGGACGCCCCCAGGTCGCGCAGAAGCCCCCGCCGGTCTCGGCGGGGGCTTCTGCGATGTCCGACGAAGGGGTGTCGGGCACACCGGGGTCTCGGCTGGGCGGGGAGGACGCCGGCCGGTCAGGCGCGAGCCGGCTCCACCGGGCTCTCGATGCTCTCCTCCGCGGCGCGTGCGGCGCGCTGCGGGATGAGCAGGGCGACCCCCGCGGCGAGCGCGGCAGCGGCGGCGCCGAGCAGGAGGCCGACCTGGAAGCCGGACTCGCTGGGCAGCGGCACTCCCCCGAGGTCGGTCGTCATGTGCGAGAGGACGACGCCGATGACCGCGGACGACACCGTGGTGCCGATGGAGCGCATGAGCGTGTTGACGCTGTTCGCCGACGCGGTCTCGGAGATCGGGACCGAGCCCATGATGAGCGCGGGCATGGCGCCGTATGCGAAGCCGACACCGGAGCTCATGAGGCACACGGCGACGAGCAGCCCCCACGTCGAGCCCATGAGCGCGATCGCGCTGAGGTACCCGAGCGAGACGATCAGCGCACCGAGGGCAAGAGTCGTGCGCGGGCCACGGGCGTGCGAGAGCCGGGCGCCGACCGGCGAAACGAGCATCATGACGATGCCGCCCGGGGCCATCCACAGCCCCATCTGGAGCATGTCCTGGCCGAGCCCGTACCCGGTCTGGGTGGGCAGCTGGAGCAGCTGCGGGACGACGAGGCCCTGGGCGTACATCGCGAAGCCGACGACGACCGAGGCGAGGTTGGTGAGCAGCACGACCGGCCGGGCGGTGACCCGCAGGTCGACGAGCGGCTCGGGCGTGCGCAGCTCGTAGGCGCCCCAGACGAGCAGGACGACGATGCCGACCACGAGCGGGACGAGGGTCCGGCCGCTCGCCCAGCCCCAGTCCGCCCCCTTCGTGATCGGCAGCAGCACGCAGATGAGGCCGACGCCCAGGCCCAGCGCGCCGACGACGTCGAAGCGACCGCCCGCGGTCACCCCGGACGCGGCAGGAAGCGGTGGACGAGGAAGGCCACGACGAGCGCGAGCACCGCCGCGCCCCAGAAGAGACCGCGCCAGCTGCCGTACTCGGCGACGGCCGCGGCTGCCGGCAGGCCGAGCGCTCCGCCGATGCCGAGCGAGGCGCTCATGAGGGCGATCGAGCTGCCCAGCCGCTCCGGCGGCAGCAGGTCGCGCATGACGCTGATGCCGAGCGGGATGAGACCCATCGCGGCCCCCTGGAAGGCGCGCCCGACGATCATCGGCACGACGCTCGAGGCGGTGGCGCACACGACCGACCCGACGACGAGCAGGGCGGTGCACCCGAGCATCACCGGTCGCTTGCCGTAGAGGTCGCCGAGGCGTCCGCTCACCGGCGTGACGACGGCGGCGGCGAGCAGCGTCGCGGTGATGACCCACGTCGCGTCGGTGGCCGTCGTGCCGAGCAGCTGCGGGAGGTCCCCGATGAGCGGGACGACGAGGGTCTGCATGAGGGCGGCGACGATGCCGGCGAAGGCGAGGACGGGGACGATCGCGCGCGGCGACGCCGCGGGCGCGGGGAGGGTCTGTGACACGGATGTGTACGGTACATAGGATGTGCACGATGCACAAAGCCGGGTGAGTGCGCCCGCACCCGCTCCGCCGACGAGGGACGAGGCCATGACGCACGACGGGCGCCACGAGGCGCTGGAGCTCGAGACGATGCTCCTCAGCCGCTACCTCCTGCCCGGGCGGCGCCCGCCGAAGCGGGTGCGCCACCTCGAGCGCAGCGCCTACACGCTGCTGCGACGCCTCCAGTCGCAGGGCCCGATGACCATCGCCGAGCTCAGCGAGGCCCTCGACCTCGACGTCTCCACCCTCAACCGGCAGACCGCCGCGATGCTGCGCTGCGGAGACCTCGAGCGCGTGCCCGACCCCGACGGCGGGGTCGCACGCAAGTTCCGCCCCACGCCGGCCGGCGAGGAGCACCTGCGGCACGACCTCGGCGCGAACGTCGACGGCCTGCGCCGGGTCGTCGGCGACTGGCCCGAGGAGGACCTCGACGACCTCGTCCGGCTGCTGCGCCGCTTCAACGGCGACATCGAGCGCCTCCACGGACGCCCCTGGCCCCGCGGCTGACGCCGCCCACGCGGGACGGTCTCCCCCGTCAGGACGGCGAAGGGGCGCCCGTCACCTCACGCGAGGGTGAGGAAGAGCTTCTCCATGGCCTCGCGGTCGGCAGGGTCCACGCCCTCGGGCGCCGTGAGGCACTGCTCGAGACCGGTGGCGACGATCGCGAAGCCGGCGCGGTGCAGCGCGCGGCTCGCCGCAGCGAGCTGGGTGACGACGTCCTTGCAGTCGCGACCCTCCTCGATGAGGCGGATGACCCCGCCGATCTGCCCCTGCGCCCGGCGCAGCCGGTTGATGACCGGACCCATCTCCTCGATGTCCAGCACGACCATGTCAGCCCTCTTCTCTCGTCCGCATCACCTGTCGCCAGGCCTGCTCCGGACCGTACCCGCCGACGACCGGCGGATCGATCTCCGCTTTGACAATTATACCCCCGGGGGTATCTACTCATCGATATGACACCGCAGATCGTCACCATCGAGACCCCGAGCCTCGGCGACCGCTCCTACCTCGCCCACGACGGGCAGGTCGCGGTCGTCGTCGACCCGCAGCGCGACTTCGACCGCATGCTCGCCGCCGCCGAGGAGGCGGGTGTGCGCATCACCGACGTCTTCGAGACGCACATCCACAACGACTACGTCACCGGCGGTCTCGCGCTGGCCGAGCGACTCGGCGCGCGCTACCACGTCAACGCCGAGGACGAGGTCGCATTCGAGCGCGAGCCGATCCGCGACGGCGACGTCATCGAGGTCTCGCCGTCGATGCGGGTGCGCGCGATCTCCACACCGGGTCACACCTACACGCACCTCTCCTACGCGCTGGAGTCCGTCGACGAGACCGGCGAGGTCGCCACCGCGGTCTTCACCGGCGGGTCGCTGCTCTTCGGGGCCACCGGCCGGCCCGACCTGCTCGGCGCCGACCACACCCACGACCTCGTGCACCACCAGTACGCGTCCGCGCAGCGCCTCGCGCAGGAGCTGCCCGACCAGACCGAGGTCCTGCCCACCCACGGCTTCGGGTCCTTCTGCTCGGCCGGCTCGACCGGGGGCTCGACCGAGTCGACGATCGGGGTGGAGAAGCGGCGGAACCCCGCGCTCACCCAGGACGAGGAGGCCTGGGTGGCGAGCACCCTCGCCGGTCTCGACGCCTACCCGACGTACTACGCCCACATGGCTCCGTCGAACAGCGCCGGTCCGGACGCCCCCGACCTCTCCGCGCCGGAGACGGCCGACAAGGAGACGCTCGCGTCGCGGATCGCGGCGGGCGAGTGGGTCGTCGACCTGCGCACCCGCACGGCCTTCGCCGCCGGTCACGTCGGCGGGACCCTGAACTTCGGCCTCGACGGCCAGTTCGCCACCTACCTCGGCTGGCTCATCCCGTGGGGGACCCCGCTCACCCTGCTCGGCGAGAGCCCGGAGCAGGTCGAGCAGGCGCAGCGCGAGCTCGTCCGGATCGGCATCGACCTGCTCGAGGGCGCGGCCACCGGGACCCCTTCGGACTGGACCGACGAGCCGCTCGGCAGCTTCGAGCGCGCGGTCTTCGCCGATCTCGCCCAGGTGCGCCACCACCGCCCGGTCCAGGTCCTCGACGTGCGTCGCGCGAGCGAGCACGCGGGCGGGCACGTCGACGGTGCGCTGAACATCCCCCTGCAGGAGCTCCTCGACCGCCTCGACGAGGTCCCGGCCGGAGAGCTCTGGGTGCACTGCGCGGGCGGCTACCGCGCCTCGGTCGCCGCCTCGGTGCTCGCCGCGCACGGCAGCACCGTCGTCGCGGTCGACGACAGCTTCGACGAGGCCGGGCCCGCCGGGCTGCCCGTCGTCACCGGCTGACCCAGCACCACCCCTCACCCCACCCAAGAAGGAGATCCATCATGTGCCGACAGGCCACCTGCCGCGTGTGCGGCAAGACCACCTGGGCCGGTTGCGGCCAGCACGTCGACCAGGTCATGGCCGGCGTCCCCCGCGCCGACCGCTGCCCCGGCCACGCCGCCGAGGCCAAGACCACCACCCCCGGCGCCGGAGTCCTCTCCCGCCTGCTCGGCCGCGGCTGAGCCACCCGAGACCCCGTCGGGGGCGTGTCCCCCCTGTCCGCCTCCGACGGCCTCCCCCCTCGACCCCGTCGGGGGCGTGTCCCCCTGTCGCGCCTCCGGCGGCCTCTCCCCCAAGGAGCCACCCCATGCCCCTCGTCGTCATCCCGCTCGGGTTGCTCGTCGGGCTCGCCCTCGGCGCGCTCGGCGGGGGCGGGTCGGTGCTCACCGTGCCCGCGCTGGTCCAGGTGCTCGGCGTCGAGCCGGCCGTCGCGACGACGAGCTCGCTCGTCATCGTCGGCATCACCGCGCTGCTCTCGCTGCCCTCGCACCACCGCGCCGGCCGCGTCCGGGTCGGGCAGGGTCTGACCTTCGGGCTGCTCGGCACCGCCGGCTCGCTCGCCGGGTCGACCGCCGCCCGGTCGGTGCCCCCGGCGGTGCTCATGACCGCCTTCGCGGCGCTCATGGTGCTCGTCGCCACCCTCATGCTGCGCCGCAGCGGACGAGCGGCCGGGCAGGCCGACCCCTCCCCCTTCGAGCCGATGATCACCCTCCGCCCGCTCACCTGCGCCTGCCCCCGCGTCCTGCAGCTGCTCGCGGCGGCGACGCTCGTCGGCCTGCTCACGGGCTTCCTCGGCGTGGGCGGGGGCTTCGTCCTCGTGCCGGTGCTCGTGCTCGTGCTCGGCTTCACCATGCCCGTGGCCGTCGGCACCTCGCTGCTCGTCGTCTCCGTCAACAGCGCGACCGCGCTCGCCGCCCGCCTGCACCAGGGCGCCGGCGACCTGCCGTGGGGCGTCGTCCTCGGCTTCTCGGCCGTCGCGGTCGTCGGCAGCGTCCTCGGCAGCCGGGTCGCCGACCGCGTCCCCGCCGGCCGCCTCTCGCAGGCCTTCGCCGTGCTCGTCCTGGTCGTCGCGGCGATCACCGCGGTGCAGCACGTGCCCGACCTCCTCGCCTGACCCGCTCCCCCTTCGGCCCCTCCTCGAGGAGGACACCCATGACCTCCACCGACACCCGTCCCACCACCCTCGACGCCGCCCAGGTCCGCACCTGGCTCGAGCAGCCCGACGGACCGCGCGTGCTCGACGTGCGCACGCCCGGCGAGTTCGCCGCAGCGCACATCCCCGGCTCGTACAACGTCCCGCTCGACCTCGTCACCGAGCACCGCCGCGAGCTCGCGGAGCAGATCGACGAGGACGTCGTGCTCGTGTGCCGCTCCGGCGCACGCGCCACCCGGGCCGGCGAGGCCCTCTCCTCGACCGGCCTGCCCCACCTGCACGTCCTCGACGGAGGGGTCCAGGCCTGGGAGGCCGCGGGCGGCGACCTCGTGCGCGGCGACGGCACGTGGGACCTCGAGCGTCAGGTCCGCCTCGTCGCCGGCGGCATCGTCCTCACCGGCGTGCTCGCCAGCACCGTGCTCCCCGCCGCGAAGTGGGTCTCCGCCGGGATCGGCGCGGGCCTGACCGGAGCAGCCCTCACCGACACGTGCGCGATGGGCATGCTGCTCTCGCGCCTGCCGCACAACCGGCGGCACTCCCCCGAGCTCGAGGACGTCCTCGAGCAGCTGCGGGACTAGCGCTCAGCCCTTCGCCAGGCCCTGGAGCAGCTGACGTGCCATCACCACTCGCTGGATCTGGTTGGTGCCCTCGTAGATCTGGGTGATCTTCGCGTCGCGCATCATCCGCTCCAGCGGGAAGTCACGGGTGTAGCCCGCCCCGCCGAGGAGCTGGACCGCGTCGGTCGTCACCCGCATCGCCATGTCCGAGGCGTAGGCCTTCGCGGCCGCGCCGAAGAAGGTGAGGTCGGCGTCGCCGCGCTCGGACTTCGCGGCCGCGACGTAGACCATCTGCCGAGCGGCCTCGAGCTCCATCGCCATGTCGGCGAGCATGAACTGGATGCCCTGGAAGTCGGCGACGGCCTTGCCGAACTGCGAGCGCTCCTTGACGTAGGCCAGCGCGTGGTCGAGCGCGCCCTGGGCGATGCCCACGGCCTGCGCGCCGATGGTGATGCGGGTGTGGTCCAGGGTCCGCAGGGCGATCTTCAGCCCCTCGCCCTCGGCGCCGACGATGCGGTCGCCGGGCAGACGCACGTCGTCGAAGTGCAGCTCACGGGTCGGGCTGCCCTTGATGCCGAGCTTGCGCTCCTTCTCGCCGAAGGTGAAGCCCTCGTCGGACTTCTCCACGACGAAGGCGCTGATGTTGCGCCCGCGCTCGCCGTCGGGGTCGGTGACCGCGAGCACCGTGTAGTACTCCGAGACGCCGGCGCCCGTGATCCACGCCTTGCTGCCCCGCAGCACCCAGTCCTCGCCGTCCTTCGTGGCCCGGCAGCGCATGCCCGCGGTGTCCGAGCCGGCCTCGCGCTCGGAGAGCCCGTAGGAGAAAAAGCCCTCGCCGGAGGCGAGCTTGGGCATGTACCGCGCGTTGATCTCCGGCGAGCCGCCGAGGATGACCGGCAGCGAGCCGAGCTTGTTGACCGCGGGGATGAGCGAGGAGCTCGCGCAGACGCGCGCGACCTCCTCGATGATGATGCAGACCGCGAGCGCGTCGGCGCCGACGCCGTCGTGCTCCTCGGCGACGTGCGCCGCGTGGAAGTCGGCCGCGACGAGGGCGTCGTGCGCCTCCTGCGGGTAGCGGCTCTCCTCGTCGACGGCAGCGGCGAAGGGGGCGATCTTCGCCTCGGAGACCGCACGCACCGCCTCTCGGAGGGCCTCGTGGTCCTCGCTCGTGCGGAAGAGGTCGAAGTCGGCGTCAGCGCTCACGAGCCCGATGCTACGTCCGGCCGGCGCGAGACCGGCACGCCCCCCGCCCGGAGGTGAGCAATCGCTCACTCACCGGGTCGAAGAAGGAGCGTCACCTCGAGGTGACGCTCCTTCGTCGAACCAGGGCGGGTCGGCTCAGGAGTCGGAGCCGAAGAGGTCGCGGGTGTAGATCTTGTCGTCGACGTCGGCGAGGTCGTCGGTGCGGCGGTTGGCGACGATGACGTCGGACATGGCCTTGAACTCGTCGAGGTCGCGGATGACGCGCGAGCCGTAGAAGGAGTCGTCGGTGAGCTCGGGCTCGAAGACGACGACGTCGACGCCCTTGGCCTTGATCCGCTTCATGATCCCCTGGATCGAGGAGGCCCGGAAGTTGTCCGAGCCGGCCTTCATGATGAGGCGGTGGATGCCCACGACACGGGGGCTGCGGGCCAGGACGTCCTCGGCGACGAAGTCCTTGCGGGTGCGGTTGGAGTCGACGATCGCCTGCATGAGGTTCTGCGGGACGTCCTGGTAGTTGGCGAGCATCTGCTTGGTGTCCTTGGGCAGGCAGTAGCCGCCGTAGCCGAAGCTCGGGTTGTTGTAGTGCGTGCCGATGCGGGGGTCGTGGCCGACGCCCTCGATGATCTGGCGGGTGTTGAGCCCGTGGGTCGCGGCGAAGGTGTCGAGCTCGTTGAAGTAGGCGACGCGCATCGCGAGGTAGGTGTTGGCGAAGAGCTTGATCGCCTCGGCCTCGGTGGAGTCGGTGAGCAGCACCGGGATGTCGCTGTCCTCGGCGGCCTCGACGAGCAGGTCGGCGAAGCGGCGCGCACGGTCGCTGATCTCGCCGACGACGATGCGCGAGGGGTGGAGGTTGTCGTAGAGGGCCCGGCCCTCGCGCAGGAACTCCGGCGAGAAGATGACGTCGGGGGTGCCCAGGCGCTCGCGCACGCCAGCGGTGTAGCCGACGGGGATCGTGGACTTGATGACCATCGTCGCGCCCGGGGCGTGCTCCATGACGTCGGCGATGACGCCCTCGACGGTGGAGGTGTTGAAGTAGTTCGTCTGCGGGTCGTAGTCCGTGGGCGTGGCGATGACGACGTACTCGGCGCCGGCGTAGGCCTCGGCCTTGTCGAGCGTGAAGCGCAGGTCGAGCTCGCGGTGGGCGAGGAAGTCGACGATCTCGGGGTCCGCTATCGGGCTGCGCCGGTCGTTGAGGGCCTCGACCCGGTCGGGCGCGATGTCGAAGCCGACCACCTCGTTGTGCTGCGCGAGGAGGACGGCCATGGACAGGCCGACGTAACCGGTGCCGACGACGGCGATGCGAGTGCTCACGGGGTCCCTGTCTACCTGGGGGTGCGGACACGGCATTATCACCCGCCCCCCGACCCGCTCCGAAATGACCCGGCGCGCCCCTCCCTACGACCGGGTCGGAAGGCAGAGACTGACCCGATGAGCCTGACCCATCAGAACGACGACGACCTCATGCGAGAGCTCATGGCCGACCCGGGCATCTGGGTGGTCGTGGGGCTGTCCAACAACACCGAGCGTGACGCCTACCGCGTCGCCCGCTGGCTGAAGTACGAGCTCGGCAAGGGCATCATCCCGGTGCACCCCGACGCCGAGGACGTCGACGGCGACACGGGCTACGCCTCGCTCGCCGACATCCCGGACGGCACCGACGTCAAGGTCGTCGACTGCTTCGTCAACAGCACCGAGGTCGGGTCGGTCGTCGACCAGGCGATTGCGCACAAGGACCGGCTGCAGATCGACGCGATCTGGATGCAGCTCGGCGTCGTCGACGCCGCCGCGGCCGACCGCGCCCGCGCCGTCGGTCTCGACGTCGTCATGGACACATGCCCGAAGATCCAGGCCCGTCGGCTGCGCACCATGGGCTCCCACCGCTAGGACACCGGCGGCGAAGGGGGGTCAGCGCTGCGCGCGCAGCGCCTCCCCCTTCGCCCGGGCGGACGCCTCGAGGTCGGCGGCGAAGTCGACGAGCGCCGAGCGCAGGCGCGCCGCCTCCTCGCCCTTGCCCGCCCCGAGGATCCGCGCGGCGAGCAGGCCCGCGTTGCGGGCGCCGCCGACGGCGACGGTCGCGACGGGGATGCCCGCGGGCATCTGGACGATGGAGAGCAGGCTGTCCATGCCGTCGAGGTACTTCAGCGGGACCGGCACGCCGATGACCGGCAGCGGCGTCACCGACGCGAGCATGCCCGGCAGATGAGCCGCTCCGCCGGCGCCGGCGATGATGACGCGCAGCCCGCGCTCGGCGGCCTGCTGCCCGTACTCGATCATCGCCGTCGGCATGCGGTGCGCCGAGACGACGTCGGCCTCGTGGGCGACGCCGAGCCCGTCGAGCACCTCGGAGGCGGCCCGCATGACGGGCCAGTCGCTGTCGCTGCCCATGACGACCCCGACGACCGGCTGCTGCTCACTCACGGATGGCTCCTTCGATGTAGTCGGCGGCGTGCCGGGCCCGCTCACGCAGGTCGGCGAGGTCCTCGCCGCTGAGGTTGACGTGCCCGATCTTGCGGCCCGGGCGGACCGCCTTGCCGTAGAGGTGGACCTTGAGCTCGGGGTCGCGGGCCATGACGTGGCGGTACGTCGGGTAGAGGTCGACGTCGACGCCGCCGAGCACGTTGGCCATGACCGTCCAGCGCGCCCGGGCCCGCGGCGAGCCGAGCGGCAGGTCGAGGACCGCCCGCAGGTGCTGCTCGAACTGCCCCGTCGTCGCGCCGTCCATGCTCCAGTGCCCGGAGTTGTGCGGGCGCATCGCCAGCTCGTTGACGACGACGTGCCCCTCGGCGAGCTCGAAGAGCTCGACGGCGAAGACCCCGGTGACGTCGAGCTCGGCGGCGATGCCGAGCGCGACGTCGCTCGCCCGCTCGGCCAGCTCGGGGGTGAGCCCCGGCGCCGGGGCGAGCACCTCGGTGCAGATGCCCCCGGACTGCACGGTCTCGACGACCGGCCACACGCTGGCCTGGCCGGAGGGCGCGCGGGCGACGAGGACGGCGAGCTCGCGCACGAAGGGGACGCGCTCCTCGACGAGCAGCGGCTCGCCGGCGGCGGCCGCCCGGGCCAGCCACTCGGCGGCGTCCTCCGGCTGGGTCGCGACGAGCACGCCCTTGCCGTCGTACCCCCCGCGGGGGGTCTTGAGCACGACCGGCCAGCCGTGCTGGTCCGCGAAGGCGAGCAGCCCCCCTTCGTCACGCACCTCCGCCCACGCCGGGCACGGGATGCCGGCCGCGGAGAGCCGCTCGCGCATCGCGAGCTTGTCCTGCGCGTAGCGCAGCGCGGAGGGGCGCGGGTGGAGGGTCGCGCCGTCGGCCTCGAGGGCCGCGAGCACCTCGGCCGGCACCTGCTCGTGGTCGAAGGTCACGACGTCGCAGGCCCGGGCGAAGGCCCGGACCGCCTCGAGGTCGGTGTGCTCGCCGACGGGGGCGCTGGGGACGACGAGAGCGGCGCTGTCGTGGGCGTCGGCGGCCAGGACGGACAGCGTCACCCCCAGCTCGACGGCCGGTCCCGCGCACATCCGGGCGAGCTGACCACCACCGATGATGCCGACGACGGGGAAGCCTCCAGGAGCACGGCGCGGTGATGTCACGAATCGCAGAATAACGAGGTCACGCACTAGGCTCCCCCGGTGCCCACCGCGCCAGACACCCCGACAGGGGACGCGCCGACGCAGGGCCCTGCCCGCACGGGCCTGCGCGGCCTCGTCGACACCATCTGGCACGAGGTCGCGAAGTTCGGGGTCATCGGCCTCATCTCCTTCGTCATCGACCTCGGCGGGATGAACCTGCTCACGCACACCGTGCTCGAGGAGAAGCCGACGACGGCTCGCATCCTCAGCGGTGTCGCGGCGACGATGTTCGCGTGGTTCGGCAACCGCAGCTGGACCTTCGCCCACCGGCGCAGCCGCCCGGTCGCCCACGAGGTCACCCTCTTCTTCGTCGTCAACGGCATCGCGCTCGTCATCTCGACGCTCACGCTCGTCATCTCGCACTACGTCATGGGCCTCGAGTCGCGCCTGGCCGACAACATCTCGACGATCTTCGGCATCGGCCTCGGCACGCTCTTCCGCTTCTGGGCCTACCGGCGCTTCGTCTTCGCCAACGAGCCGCTCGACGTCGACACCTCTCCCCTGGCGGAGGACGAGCCCGTCAGCGGGTGACGTGCCCGTCCGAGAGGTAGACCTCGAAGACGGCCGGCTGGGTCTGCACGAGCTGGAGGCGACCCCCGTTGCGCTCGGCGAGGTCGCGCGCGAGCGCCAGCCCCAGGCCCGTGCCCTGCGAGGTCACCGAGCGCTCGAAGATGTGCGGCGCGATCGCCATGGGGATCCCCCGGCCCTCGTCGCGCGCCTCGACGACGATGCTCGGACCGCTGCGCCGCGGCACGACCGAGACGGTGCCCGCACCGTGCTTGAGGCCGTTCTCGACGAGCGCGCCGATGATCTGGCTGAGGTCGGAGGGGCGCACGCGGACCATGAGCCCGCGCTGGCCGGCGACCCGGATGCTGCGCTGCTCCGCGGCGAAGGCGGGCAGGTACTCGCGCTGGATCGAGGCGAGCACCGAGTCCAACGAGATGACCGGCAGCTCGACCTCGTCGGTGCGCGTGCGGGCCCGCAGGTCCTCGACGACCCCGCCGAGGCGCACCACCTGGGCGATGGCGACCTGCGCCTCCTCGTGCACCTCGTCGACGTCGTCCATGATCGCCAGCTCCTCGAGCCGCATGAGCAGCGCGGTGAGCGGGGTGCGCAGCTGGTGCGCGGCGTCGGCGGTGAAGTCGCGGTCGGTCGCGGTGCGCCGGCTCAGCTCGACGTCGCGCGCGGTGATGACCTGCGCCAGCCGGTCGATCTCCGCGACGTCCGAGCGGGGGGCGGGCGCTCCCCCTTCGCCCAGGGTCCGCACGCGCTGCGTGAGCTCGCCGATGGTGCCGGTGAGCTCGTCGGCGAGCCGGTCGCTCGCCCGGCGGGCGAGCATCGCGCTGCCGGCGACGACGAGGGCGACCCAGGCCAGGCCGACGGCGGCCCACCCGGCGAGGTGACCGGGCTCGACCTGCAGGGCCCGCTCGGGGTCGCTCGCGGCGACGAAGAGCGCGGCGACGAGCGGCAGACCCAGCCCGACGGCGAGGACGACGAGGGGCAGCGTCGTCGCGGAGAGGGCGCGGCGCCTCATCAGCCGGCGTCGAAGCGGAAGCCGACCCCCCGCACGGTCGTGATGTACCGGGGGTTGGAGGCGTCGTCACCGAGCTTCCGGCGCAGCACGGAGATGTGCATGTCGAGGGTCTTCGTCGAGCCGAACCACTCGGTCTCCCACACCTCCGCCATGAGGCGGTCGCGGGGCACGACGCGGCCGGACTCGCGCACGAGGACCGAGAGGACCTCGAACTCCTTGACCGTGAGGGCGAGCTCCTCGCCGTGGAACCACGCGCGGCGGGCCTCGGCGTCGATGCGCAGCACGCTCTCGGCGGAGGCCTCCTCGGCGGAGGTGCGACGCAGCAGGGCGCGCACGCGCGCCATGAGCTCGGCGAGCCGGAAGGGCTTGGTCACGTAGTCGTCGGCGCCGGCGTCGAGCCCCACGACCGTGTCGACCTCGTCGGCCCGGGCGGTGAGGATGAGGACGGGGACCGCCGATCCGCTCGCCCGCACGCGGCGACACACCTCGAGCCCGTCGAGCGTCGGCAGCCCGAGGTCGAGGATGAGCAGGTCGGGTCCCGAGGCGACGACGGCGTCCAGCGCCTCGCGCCCGTCGACGAACGCGTCGACGTCGTAGCCCTCCCGACGCAGAGCACGGGTCAACGGGTCGGCGATGGCTGTGTCGTCCTCGGCCAGCAGCACTCGCGTCATGGGGCCTGAGTGTAGGGGGGGGATCTGCGATCCGCCGACCGGAGCGCTCAGGGGTGCGCGGTGACGTCGATGCGGTCCCGGACACCGGTGACGCGCACGAGCCTGGAGGGGGTCACGGTGCCGATCCCGCGCAGCGAGCGCTGCCGGGTGCGGATCGTCGTGAAGCCGCTGAGGGGGGCGAGCTGGCGGGCGAGGGAGTCGTCGACGAAGACGCCGTTCGAGGGTGCGACGGCGGTCAGCCGGCTCGCGCGGTTGACGGTCGTGCCGAAGACGTCGCCGAGCCGGTTGACGACCGGGCCGTGCGCCATGCCGATGCGCACCTCGGGCAGGAGCGGCTCCTCGGTCATCGCCTCGACGAGGTCGAGCGCGATGGCGGCGGCGGGCGCGGCGTCACCGGTGAGGTACATGACCTCGTCGCCGACGGTCTTGACGACCCGCCCGCCGTGGGCGGTGACGACGTCGCTGGCGAGGATCTCGAAGCGCTGGACCATGTCGGCGAGCTCGCGCTCGGACAGCCGTCGCACGACGGCGGTGAAGTTCACGAGGTCGGCGAAGCCGACGACCCGCGGGACGCCGGTGCCGTCGGCCTCCGGGGCGTCGGCGAGGCTGCGGTTGATCGCCGCGGTGAGCTGGCGGCGCCACACGTAGACGAGGAGCGGCTCGAGCTCGTCGGCGAGCTCGGCCATCCGCACCGCGGTCTCCTCGAGCACCGGCTGCGAGGACGCGAGGTCGTAGGCGGGCACGTCGTCGCCGCCGAGCTCGGCGACCTCCTCGGCGATCGCCTCGGCGACGAGCTGGGTCTGCCAGATGGCGAGCCGGTCGAGGGTGCGGGCGAGCGCCCGGGCCATCGACAGGGCGAACTCCTCGGGGACCCCGCTGCGCACGAGCTCGGCGACCTGGCGCAGCGCCTCGAGGTCGGCCTCGGTGAACATCGCGTCCTCCTCCCCCACGAGGGGGAAGCCGAGCGCGTGCCAGAACTTGCGGGCGGAGCGGATCGAGACGCCGGCGCCGCGGGAGACCTCACGGCGACCCATCGACGCGGGGCGTCCGAGGAGGGCGCGCTCGAGGGCGTCGGGGTTGGGGTCGAGGACCGCGGGCGGGTCGAGACCGGGGTCGGGCTCGGGGTGCGGGTCCGCGCCGGGTGCCGGGGGCCGGGCCTGAGGCATGGCGCTCCCTTCGGGCCTACGACGGTGGTTGGTGACGCAGGTGGTGCACGTCACCCGCGCTCACCGTAGCCGAGCCCTGGGGACCGGCGACACGGAGCCGACCGTCGTCGTCGACCCCCTCGGCGCGGGCCCGCTGCACGCTCCCGTCGGGCAGGTGGACGTCGACCTCGCGCCCGAGGGTCGCGCAGGCCTCGCCGTAGTCGCGGCGAAGGGAGGTGAGGTCCAGCGGGTCGAGCCGGTCGCGCAGCGCGTCGAGGAGCGCGGGGACGACCTCGTCGCGGGTGGGGGCGGGCCGGCCGGCCGCCCGGGCGAGGAGGCGAAGGGAGGTCGCGGTCGGCACCGGCAGATCGGGGGCCTCGTGGTCGAGGTTGACGCCGACGCCGACGACGACGCGAGGGGGCTCCCCCTTCGAGCTCGGCGGGAGGGCCTCGCAGAGGATCCCGCAGACCTTCTGCTCGGCCGGGCCGGCGAGGACGTCGTTGGGCCACTTCAGGGCTGCGTCGAGACCGAGAGAGGCGAGGCAGTCGCGCACGGCGAGCCCGGTGCCCAGGGGGACCCAGCCGAGCGCCCCGTCGCCCTGGCCGTCGACGTCGACCTCGGCGAGGAGGGAGCACGCGATGCCGTGGCCCTCGGTGTCGGACCACGCGCGGCCGCGGCGTCCGCGCCCGGCGCTCTGGCGGCGTGCGACGACCGCCGACCAGACCGGCAGGCCGCGCACCTCGAGGTTGGTCGAGCCCACCTCGTCGACGAGGCGGACCTCGCCCCAGGCGCGCCCCGGGCGCAGTGCGGCGAGGGTCTCACGGACGACAGGTGTGGGCTCCACACGACAAGGCTAGGCTCCGGCCCATGTCCCAGAGCACCGACACCGCAGCGTCCCTCGGCGGCACCGACGTCCCCGCCGACATCGACGTGCACACCACGGCCGGCAAGCTCGCCGACCTCAAGCGCCGTGTGGCCGAGGTGGCCCACGCCGGGTCCGAGCGCGCGGTCGAGAAGCAGCACGCGAAGGGCAAGAAGACTGCCCGCGAGCGGATCGCGCTGCTCCTCGACGAGGGCACCTTCGTCGAGATGGACAAGTACGCGCGACACCGCAGCGTCGCCTTCGGGCAGGAGGCCAACCGGCCCTACGGCGACGGCGTCGTCACGGGCTACGGCACGGTCGACGGGCGCACGATCGCGGTCTTCGCGCAGGACTTCACCGTCTTCGGCGGGTCCCTCGGCGAGGTCTTCGGCGAGAAGATCACCAAGGTCATGGACTTCGCGATGAAGGTCGGCTGCCCCGTCGTCGGGCTCAACGACTCCGGCGGCGCGCGCATCCAGGAGGGCGTCGTCTCGCTCGGCCTCTACGGCGAGATCTTCCGCCGCAACGTCCACGCCTCCGGCGTCGTCCCGCAGATCTCGCTCGTCATGGGCCCGTGCGCCGGCGGCGCCGTGTACTCGCCGGCCGTCACCGACTTCACCGTCATGGTCGACCAGACCTCGCACATGTTCATCACCGGCCCCGACGTCATCAAGACCGTCACCGGCGAGGACGTGGAGTTCGAGGACCTCGGCGGTGCCCGCACGCACAACACGAAGTCCGGCGTCGCGCACTACATGGGCAGCGACGAGGAGGACGCCATCGAGTACGTCAAGGCGCTGCTGTCCTACCTGCCGAGCAACAACCTCGAGGACCCGCCCGTGCTCGGGGACGAGCTCGACCTCGAGGTCACGGATCTCGACCGCGAGCTCGACACGATCGTGCCGGACTCGGCGAACATGCCCTACGACATGCACAAGGTCATCGAGGTCGTCCTCGACGACGGCGAGTTCCTCGAGACCCAGCCGCTCTTCGCCCCGAACATCATCTGCGGCTTCGGCCGGGTCGAGGGGCGATCGGTCGGCGTCGTCGCGAACAACCCGATGCAGTTCGCCGGGACCCTCGACATCGACGCGTCCGAGAAGGCTGCGCGCTTCGTGCGCACGTGCGACGCCTTCAACGTGCCGGTGCTGACCTTCGTCGACGTGCCCGGCTTCCTGCCCGGCACCGACCAGGAGTGGGACGGCATCATCCGCCGCGGAGCGAAGCTCATCTACGCGTACGCCGAGGCCACCGTGCCGCTCGTCACCGTCATCACGCGCAAGGCGTACGGCGGCGCGTACGACGTCATGGGCTCCAAGCACCTCGGGGCCGACATCAACCTCGCGTGGCCGACCGCCCAGATCGCGGTCATGGGAGCGCAGGGCGCCGTCAACATCCTCTACCGCAAGCAGCTCGCCGCCGCGCAGGCCGCGGGCGAGGACGTCGACGCGGCCCGCCAGGCCTTCATCACCGAGTACGAGGACGCGCTGGCCAACCCCTACGTCGCGGCCGAGCGCGGGTACGTCGACACCGTCATCACCCCGAGCAACACCCGGATGAACGTCAGCCGCGCCCTGCGGGCCCTGCGCACCAAGCGCGAGACCCTGCCGGCGAAGAAGCACGGGAACATCCCGCTGTGACGGCCGACGACACCTCTGCGCAGGAGACGTCTGCGCAGGCCGTCGAGATCGTCGGCGACGCGACGCCCGAGCAGGTCGCCGCGCTCGTCGCCGTCCTCTCGGGCCTCGGTGGCGGCGAGGAGGAGCCCGCCCCGGCGAGCACCTCGCGCTGGGCGAGCCGCGAGCGCCTCGTGCGCCGCGACGTCCACGCCGGCCCCGGCGGCTGGCGCGCCTCGGCCCTCCCCCGCTGACCCCCTTCGCCCCCTCCCCCTTCGCGCGTTCGAAGACGCCCCGCACGTCCGGTCGTGCAGGGTGTCTTCGACTCATCGCGGTGCCCGCCCCCGCAGGAGCGTGAGGGCTGCCTCGACCTGGTCGACGAAGGCGTCCGGCTCGAGCCTCATCCCCAGCAGAGGGATCCGCAGGACGACGTCGCCTGACATGCTCACGGAGTTCTGGCGCAGCATGTCCTGGACCGGAGCCAGCCCCTCGAGGTGCTGGCGTCCGTCGACCTCGACCACGAGCCCCTCACGCCAGCGGACGTCGAGGTAGCACCGGCCCCCGGAGCCGGTCACGACGACCTGCCTCTCGGGCTCGGGCAGACGACGTCGGCGGCACAGCGCGGCGAAGTCGAGCTCCCCGAGCGAGTGCGCTCCGTCGACGAGGTCGGCGACGATCGTCGCCACGAAGGCCCGACGCCTCCGGCCCGGGTACTGCTCCAGCGCTGCCTCCAGCTGAGCTCCGGTCACGAGACGCTGCTGGACCGGCACGGCGAGGTAGAGGGCGGCCTGCCGATCGCTCACCGCCCACTGGGCCGCGCGCAGGGCAGCGATCGCCGGCCGGGTGCGCGGGAGACCGGCTCCCGCCGCTTCCCCCTCGACGCGCCTCGACACCTTGTGCACGGCGACGCCGTCCACGCTGGGTGAGCGCTGCAGGCTGTGGACCGAGACATGCACGACCGAGCCGACGAGCCCGCTCACCCCTGCGGCGCGCAGCGCGCTCACGCCGTCGACGAGGGCACCCCCGCCGACCTCGTGCACCGCGCGCCAGCACGCACCGACGAGCTCCACCTCGGCGCAATGGGTCACCACGCTGTGCCGCCCCCATGCCGCCCACCGGCGGTCACGCACCAAGCGCGCGGTCACCCCTCGCTCGATGCCCAGGCTGCGCAGCTGGCCCCGGCTCAGCACTCCGCCATGGTCGAGCGAGAGACGTTCGGCGCGCTCGACCCGTCGACGGGTGGTCTCCGAGATCATGCGGCGAGGATGGAGCGGCCGGCCACCGCGCGCGGGTGGCCACCTCGTGCCTGGGGAGGGCGGCAGTCCGAGACGGCCCCCTGTGGACGACGCAGTCGAAGACGTCGTGCACGCCCGGTCGTGCGCACCGTCTTCGACCCCCGGATACTCTCGCCCCCATGCAGCCCCAGGTCATCTCCGTCAACGTCGGGCGGCCGATGCACCAGCGGGTCCCGAAGGACAAGGCCACCGGCATCGGCAAGGTCCCCGTCGACGTCGTCACCGTGACCGACCCCGGGCGCAAGCGCGTCGAGGACGGGCACGGGGTGTCGGGGGTCGAGGGCGACTTCATCGGCAACGGCCGCCACCACGGCGGGAGCGACCAGGCGGTGTACGCCTTCGCCCGCGAGGAGCTCGAGCGGTGGGGAGCAGAGCTCGGCCGCGACCTCGCCCCCGGCCTCTTCGGCGAGAACCTCACGACGCAGGGCCTCGACGTCGACGCCGCCGAGATCGGCGACACGTGGCGGGTCGGCGGCGCGGTGCTCCAGGTCTCCGGGCCCCGGGTGCCGTGCGCGACCTTCGCCGCCCGCATGGAGGAGCGCGGCTGGGTCAAGCGCTTCGCCCAGCGTGGACGCTCCGGGGCCTACCTGCGCGTGATCGAGCCCGGCGACATCCGCCCCGGCGACACCGTCGTCGTCGAGCCGTCCGCCAGCGGCCTCGACGTGCCGACGACGCTGCGGGCGCTCATGGGCGACCCGGACGCCGCTCGACTCGTCCTCGCGACCGGCCTCTTCGAGGGCAGCACCGAGGCGACGACGATGCGGCGGGTCGTGCGCACGAAGGGGTAGCGTCCGCCGCGTGACGTCACCCACCGACACCCCGCGCCAGCGCACCGAGATCGACCGCATCGCCGAGGACTACCTCGACGCCTCCGTCGAGCTGAGCCCGCTCGAGGCGACCTACCTCGGGGTACCGGGACGCGAGGACGCCCTCGACGACCTCTCCCCCGCGGGCCTGGCCGCCCACAGCGAGCTGCGCCGCCGCACCCTCGCCGAGCTCGAGGCCGCCACCCCCGTCGACGACGTCGACCGCGTCACGGTCGAGGCCATGCGCGAGCGGCTCGGCCTGGCCGAGGAGATCCACGCCGCCGGCCTCGACGCGATGGAGCTCAACAACATCGCCTCGCCCATGCAGGCCGTGCGCGACGTCCTCGACCTCATGCCCACCGACACCGAGGAGCAGTGGGCGACGATCAGCCGTCGCATCGCCGCGATCCCGACGGCGCTGTCGCAGTACGCCGAGTCGCTGCGCCACGCCGCCGACCGCGGTCTCGTCGCCTCGCGCCGCCAGGTCGACGTGTGCGCCGAGCAGGCCCGCGAGCTCGCCGCCGACGACTCCTACCTCGGGACCCTGCCGAGCAGCGCCCGGGTCGGCGACGCGGAGCCGAGCGCCCCCCTTCGCTCCGATCTCGAGACCTCGACGGCCGCCGCGCGCCAGGCCTACCTCGACCTCGCCGACGCCCTCGTCGCGCTGCGCGAGCAGGCGCCCGACACCCTCGGCTGCGGCCGCGAGCGCTACGCCCTGCACTCCCGCGCCTTCCTCGGCAGCGAGGTCGATCTCGAGGAGACCTACGCGTGGGGCCAGGAGGAGCTCGCCCGGATCACCGCGCAGATGGAGCAGGTCGCCGAGCAGATCCGCCCCGGCGCCTCGGTCAAGGAGGCCATCGCGATCCTCGAGGAGGATCCCGCGTACCGCCTCGAGGGGACCGACGCCCTGCGCGCGTGGATGCAGGGCAAGGCCGACGAGGCCGTGAGCGCGCTCGGCGGCTCCCACTTCGACATCCCCGACCCGGTGCGCACCATCGAGTGCCGCATCGCGCCGACGCAGACCGGCGGCATCTACTACACCGGTCCCAGCGACGACTTCGCCCGCCCCGGCCGGATGTGGTGGTCGGTGCCGAAGGGGGTCACGACCTTCGGCACGTGGCGCGAGCTGACGACCGTCTACCACGAGGGCGTCCCGGGCCATCACCTCCAGGTCGGCCAGACGGTCTACCGCCGCGAGCTGCTCAACCGCTGGCGCCGCCTCGCGGCGTGGACCTCCGGGCACGGCGAGGGTTGGGCGCTGTACGCCGAGTGGCTCATGGCCGAGCTCGGCTACATGGACCACCCGGGCAACCGCATGGGCCTGCTCGACGGGCAGAGCCTGCGGGCCGCGCGCGTCGTCATCGACATCGGCGTGCACTGCGGCTTCGAGGCCCCCGCCGAGGTCGGCGGTGGCGAGTGGACCTACGAGAAGGCCTGGACCTTCCTCGACACGCACGCCAACCAGGGCACCGAGCAGCTGCGCTTCGAGCTCGACCGCTACCTCGGCTGGCCGGGCCAGGCCCCGAGCTACAAGATCGGCGAGCGGCTGTGGATGGAGCTGCGCGACGAGGTCGCCCGCCGCGAGGGCGACGACTTCGACCTCGCCGCCTTCCACCGTCGCTCGCTCGACATCGGCGGCGTCGGCCTGGACACCCTGCGCCGGGCGGTCCTCCAGGAGCTCTGAGAAAAGCCCTCGGGGACAGGCGGCACCCCAATACCGTGGGCTGACACACGCCACGACCCTGAGGTGCTCCATGCCTGAGCCGCACATGATCCTCGTCCCCTGCGCAGTGCTCATCGCACTGGCCGGGTGCTCGTCGGGCTCCGGCCCGCAGGCGACCGCTACCCAGACCGTCATCGTCTCCGAGCGGACCGTGACGGAGACGGCGGCGCCGAGCAGCACGTCGTCTCGGCCCACCACGCCGAGGAGCACGTCGGCCTCTCGAAGCACGACGACCACCGCAGTCCCCGCAGCGGACCTGCCGACAGGGGCAGGCGCCTACGCGGACGAGCTGGTCCAGGCGTGGGGCATCGGTGACCGCGCGGGGGCAGACACGTACGCGACGAGCGACACGGTCGCCACGCTCTTCGCGAGCTCGTCACGCGGCGGGGGCGACTGGGTCCGTGGAGCCAGCCTCGTCCAGGACGCCCGGACCCAGGTGAAGTACGAGCGCACCAGCACCGACAAGGTCATCTACCTCGTCGTCGACACCGCGACCGCCGCACGAGGTGACGAGGACGCCGTCGTCGGCCTGAGCTTCGACTGGGAGGGTGCCGACTACTCCGCCGAGGACTACTCGGAGAACTATCTCGCAGCCGGGCTCCCGACGGGCGCCGGAGAGTACTCGGACGGCTTCGTCCGCGCATGGGGCGCGGGTCGCACGACGGACGCCGACACCTACGCGTGGTCCTCGGTCATGGACACCGTGGGGGCGTACGACGGACCGGGCGGCGGCGACTGGGCGCGCACGGGAACAGGACCAGGTGAGGTCACGTCGGCCACGTACAAGAACTCGTCCGGGTGGACCCTGACCCTCTACCTGGACCCGTCCGCCCTCGCCGTCGGGGCGCAGGACGCGATCACCTACGCGGAGTTCACGCACTGACCCGACCACCCCATGGCGAAGGGGGACCCCCACGACCTCGTGGGGGTCCCCCTTCGTCGCGCGCGGGGCGCCGCTCCCTCAGAGCCGCCAGCAGCTGCTCGGCTGGTTGAGCCCGGCGAAGCGCGCCTCGAAGAAGAGCATCGACTTCTCCACGTGCGGGAGGAAGCCGCCGAGGTGGGTCGGGGTGATGCCCGCGTTGAAGGTGACGCGGCTGCCGCGGTCGCACCAGTCGCTGCCGAGCTGCTTGCCCCCGGCGTAGGGGATGACGTCGTCCGCGACGGCGTGGTTGATGACGACCGGCGCGTTCGGCGTGCGCCGCCCGATGCGCTGCTCGTCGACGGCGCTCGCGAAGGGCTCGCGCCCGAGCAGCTCGGTGAGCGAGGACCCGTCAGCGGTGTACCTGCGGCTGTCCTTGAAGGAGTAGTCGAAGAGGTCGAAGACGCATGCACCCTCGACCTTCGAGGTCAGGGCGACGCCGTCGGCGTTCAGGTACGGCTCGGGGTCGATGCCCGCGTCCTGGGCGACGCCCAGGAGCGCGAAGGTCGCGAAGGCGAAGTAGAAGGAGCTGTCGATGTTCGCCCCCACCGAGGCGAGGTCGGCCGTCGGGGCGCCGATCGCCGAGCCCTTGATCGCGAGCTCCGGGGCGTACGTCCCCGCCAGCTCGGCCGCCGAGGCCGCCGCGCCACCGCCCTGCGAGTAGCCCATGAGGCCGACCGGCGTCGAGCTCGTCACGCCGCTGCCCTGGAGGTTGCGCGCGGCGCGCGCCATGTCGAGCACTGCGTGGCCCTGCGCCCCGCGGGCGACGTACGTGTGGGTGCCGGGGGTGCCCAGACCCTGGTAGTCGGTGATGCCGACCGCGTAGCCGCGACCGATCGTGCGCGTGAGCCCGATGCCCTCGTACTCGACGAGCTCGGCCATCTGGCGCGACGGGGCGCACCGGTCGGCCAACCCCTGGGTGCCGGGGGCGTAGGAGACGAAGGGGCGACGCGACGCCCCGATGTAGGGGGTCTTCGGCACGAAGATCGTGCCCGTCACGGCGATCGGGCGCCCGGTGCTGTCGGTCGAGGAGTACATCACGCGGGTCGCGGTGACGACCGAGCCCGACAGGCCCAGCGGGTCGAGGAGCAGCGGAGCCGGCTCGGAGCGGATGATCGTGCCGGGCGTGGCCGGGATCGTCGCCGGCGGCTCGTAGAAGGCCGGGCGGGCCGGCTCCGGCGTGCCCGTGAGCGTCTGCGCACCGGCGGTGCCGGGGACGTCCCCGGGTCCGGCGCTCGCCACCGGGGCGGCGACGAGGGCGAGGGCGGCGGCCACGGCGAGCGCGGGCACGGTACGGCGGCGTGTCTTCATCGACGGTCCTCCACGGTGAGGCAGCCCGGTGGTCCGAGCCGGCCCGTTCGACGCTATTGATGAGTTACAAGACCGGCAACCGCTCGAGACGTGCCCTGCGTCATACGGTGCACGCGTGCGCCCCCTCGTCCTCGCCTCCGCCTCACCCGCCCGCCGCGAGCTCCTCGAGCGTGCCGGCGTTCGCCCGACGACCCGGCCGAGCGCGGTCGACGAGGACGCCGTCGAGCGAGCCGCACGCGCGGCGGACCCCGGGCTGGACGCCGCCGGCCTCGTCGTCGAGCTCGCCCGGGCGAAGGGCGAGCACGTCGCCTCGTCGTGGCCGCGGGACGACGAGGCGCCGGTCGTCGTCGCGTGCGACTCCGTCCTCGAGGTCGGCGGTGCGGTCGTCGGCAAGCCCCACGAGCCGCACGTCGCCGTCGAGCGGTGGCGGCAGATGCGCGGTGGCGAAGGGGTGCTCCACACCGGTCAGTGGGTGCGAGACCTCGCCACCGGCGCGACGACCTCGGCGGCGGCCTCGACGCGGCTGCGCTTCGCCGAGCTCTCCGACGACGAGATCGAGGCCTACGTCGCGACGGGCGAGCCGCTCGAGGTGGCGGGCGCCTTCACCATCGACGGGCTCGGCTCCCCCTTCGTCGAGGTGCTCGAGGGCGACCACGGCACGGTCATCGGGCTCAGCCTGCCGCTGCTGCGCCGGATGCTGCTCGACCTCGGCGTCGGGTGGTTCGAGGTCGTCTCGCACTGACGTCGCCGCGGTCCACCACCAACAACTACTTTCCAAAGACGAAAGTAGTTGTTACTGTGCTTCCCATGGACATCGAGCAGCCGACCCCCACCCCGGAGCAGGCCCGCGACGCGCTCGCCGAGGCCGAGGCCAACGCCGTGCGAGACCACCGCGACGTCCAGGTGCACGCCCTGGCGGTCGCCGGCTTCGGCACCCTCATCGGGCTCTTCGTCGCCGCCCGAGAGCTGTTCAGCGGCCCGTGGACGGGCCTGCTCACCGCCGCCTACCTCGCCGGTCTCGTCGGCCTGGCCACGTGGCAGACCCGCGCACCGCGCTCGGCGCCGCGCCACAGCAAGCGCACCGGCTACCTCGGTCTCGCCGGCACCCTCGTCATGGTCGTCGTCTCGGTCGGGCTGCTCAACTGGCGCGGCCACGACCGCCAGCCCGAGCTGTGGCTCGTGCTCCTGTCAGCCCTGCTCGTCGCGGCCCCGATGCTCCTGGCGGCCGCCCGCATCTACCGCGCCGCGCGTCGATGAGCGCACCCGGCCGGCACGCCCGCCACCGGCTCGACGAGACGATCCACGCCCCGGTGCGCTTCAGCATCGTCACGACCCTCGCCGGGTCCGACGAGGTCGAGTTCTCCGCCGTGCGCGACACCGTCGAGGTGAGCGACTCGGTCCTCTCGCGCCAGGTGAGCACGCTCGAGGCCGCGGGCTACGTCAAGGTCCGCAAGGGCTACGTCGGCAAGCGTCCCCGCACCTGGCTCTCGCTCACCGCCGCCGGACGACGCGCGCTCACCGCCCACCTCGACGCCCTGCGCGAGATCGCCGGCGGCCGTCCCTGACCGGGATCAGGACCAGAACCGGGACCGACGGTCAGACCGGGGGGATCCCCCGGCGCCGCTCGGAGAAGCGACGGTCCCGACCGCGCGCGTGCGCGAGCCGCCGGACGACGTCGGCACGCAGCTGCTCGGGCTCGACGACGTCGTCGATGACGAGGTCGGCGGCGAGCCGCTCGAGGTCGACGTCCTGCAGGTACTCCGCCCGCCGCGCCTCGACGAAGGCGTCGCGGGCCTCCACCCCTTCGCTGCTCTCGATCTCGGCGATCTTGTTCGCGTACACCGCGTTGATCGCCGCCTCGGGACCCATGACGGCGATCCGCGCGGTCGGCAGCGCGATCGTCGCGTCGGGCCCGAAGCCCGGGCCGCCCATCGCGTACAGCCCCGCCCCGTACGCCTTGCGCACGACGACGCACAGCTGCGGCACGGTGGCCGACGAGACCGCGGAGACCATCTTCGCGCCGTGCCGGATGATGCCGGCGCGCTCGACCTCGGAGCCGATCATGAAGCCCGGCACGTCGGCGAGGTAGACGAGCGGGATCGAGTACGCGTCGCACAGCCAGATGAAGCGGGCCGCCTTGTCGGCGCTGTCGGAGAAGAGGACGCCCCCCTTCGCCATCGAGTTGTTCGCGACGATGCCGACGCTCTCGCCGGCGACACGACCGATGCCCACGACGAGCTCGGGCGCGAAGAGGGGCTTGACCTCGAAGAAGGAGTCGTCGTCGACGAGCCCGTCGATGACGTCGTGGATGTCGAAGGGCTGGCTCTCGCGCTCGGGGATGTCGGCCGCGGTGAGCGGGCGCGCGGGCTCCTCCGGCTCGTAGGTCGGCAGGTCGGAGCGCCAGCTGAGCGGCAGGTAGGAGAACCACAGCCGGGCCAGCTCGATCGCCTCGGCGTCGTCCTGGACGAGGAGGTCGCCGACGCCGGAGACGGTGCAGTGCATGCGCGCCCCGCCCATCTCCTCGAGCGAGACCCGCTCCCCCACGACCATCTCGGCCATGCGCGGGCTGCCGAGGTACATCGAGGCGTTCCCCTCGACCATGATGACGAGATCGGTGAAGGACGGGATGTACGCGCCGCCGGCCGCGCTCGGCCCGAAGAGGCAGCAGATCTGCGGCACCTTGCCCGACAGCGCGACCTGGTTGTGGAAGATCCGTCCGGCACCGCGTCGACCGGGGAACATCTCGACCTGGTCGGTGATCCGCGCACCGGCGGAGTCGACGAACCAGAAGACGGGCAGCTCCTCGCGCAGCGCGGTCTCGGTGGCACGCACGATCTTCTCGACCGTGCGAGCGCCCCATGACCCCGCCTTGACCGTCGGGTCGTTCGCGATGACGATCACGGGCCGGCCGTCGACGAGGCCGCGTCCGGTGACGACGCCGTCGGCGGGGAGCCCGCTCGCCAGGGCGTTCGCGTACCGCCCGTCCTCGACGAAGGTCCCCTCGTCGAGGAGGAGGTCGATCCGGTCGCGCACGTAGAGCTTGCCCTGGTCGTCGAGCTTGGCCCTCGCCCGCTCGGTCGGCGCGGCCGAGGCGGCGTGCGCGGCACGCAGCCGCTCCCGGACCTCGGCGACCTTCGGGTCGGCGGGGTACCCGGGCGAAGGGGGCGTCACGCCGGCAGCCCGAGGTGGCGGGCGATGACCATGCGCTGCACCTCGGAGGTGCCCTCGCCGATCTCGAGGATCTTCGCGTCGCGGTAGAAGCGGGCGACCGGGTACTCCTCCATGAAGCCGTTGCCGCCGAAGACCTGGGTGGCGATCCGGGTCGCGGAGACCGCGGCCTCGGAGGTGTAGAGCTTGGCGATGCTCGCGGCCTTGGCGACCTCGGTGGCCGAGCGGCGCCCGCGGTCGTGCTCGTCCTTGAGCCACGCGGCCTTGTAGGTGAGCACGCGTGAGGTCTCGGCCATGAGGGCGAGATCGGCGACCTGGAAGCTGACGCCCTGGTTGGCGCCGATGGGGCGACCGAAGGCGGTGCGGGTCTTCGCGTACTCGGTCGACAGCTCGAGCATGCGCTGGGTGAGCCCGCACGCGAGCGCGGAGATCGCGATGCGCCCGTCATCGAGGGTCTTGAGGAACTGGCGGAAGCCGCGCCCCTCCTCGCCGAGGAGGTTCGCCTCGGGCACCCGGCAGCCGGCGAAGGTCAGGCCGTGCGTGTCGGAGATGTGCCAGCCGAGCTTGTCGTAGGGCGCCTCGACCGTGAAGCCCGGCGTGCCGCTCGGCACGAGGATCGCGCTGATCTGGGGGCGGCCGTCCTCTCCGGTGCCGGTGCGTGCGGTGACCGTGACGACCGAGGTGATGTCGGTGCCGGAGTTGGTGATGAAGGCCTTCGCCCCGTCGATGACCCAGTCCTCGCCGTCGCGCACGGCGCGGGTGCGGGTGCCCCCGGCGTCGGAGCCGGCGTCGGGCTCGGTGAGGCCGAAGCCGGCGAGGGCGCGCCCGCCGACGAGGTCGGGCAGCCAGGTCTGCTTCTGCTCGTCGGTGCCGTACGTGAGGATCGGGTTGATGCCCAGGCCCACGCCCGCCGAGAGGGTGATGCCGATCGACTGGTCGACGCGGCCGAGCTCCTCGATGGCGACGCACAGGGCGGTGAAGTCGCCGACGACCCGGCCGTCGCTCGTCTGCTCGTCGGCGCTGCCGCCGTACTCCGTCGGCACGACGAGGCCGAAGAGCCCCAGCTCACCCATCCGCGGCACGACCTCGGTCGGGAAGTGGTGGTCACGGTCCCACTGCGCGACGTGCGGCTCGACCTCGCTCTGCGCGAAGTCGCGCACCGCGACGCGGAAGTCCTCGTGGTCCTGGCTCAGCTCGAACATCGTCGTCCTCACGCTCTCTCTGGGGTCGCCAGTGCTTGACGTTGACGTCAACGTAAAGCACGATGCGGGCCATGACAAGTCCTCCCGCTCCCCCGTCGTCGGACCCCGACGAGCGGTCCCGGACGTGGACGATCCGCGAGATCGCCGAGGAGTTCGGCATCACGCACCGCACGGTGCGCCACTACGAGGAGCTCGGTCTCATCAGCCCCGAGCGGGTGGGCACGACCCGCGTCTACCGGCGCCGTGACCGCACCCGGCTCGCGCTCGTTCTGCGCGGGCGGCGCCTGGGCTTCCCGCTGGACGAGATCGCCAAGATCATCGACCTCTACGACGCGCCGCGCGGGCGGGCCAGCCAGCTCGAGTACGTCCTGGGGCAGATCGAGGAGCGCCGCGACGACCTCGAGCAGCGCCGCCGCGACATCGAGGACGCCCTCGCCGAGCTCGACACCTTCGAGCGGCGCTGCCGCGAGGACCTCGGGTCCCTCGCCCGCTGACCCCGACTTTCGTCGACGGGGCACGAGGCCCCCCTTCGCCCGCGTAGGGTGCGACGACATCGTGACGGCCGGACCCACCGGGGGGAGACGGCCGTCGGAGACGAAGGAGTCACGATGCGCACTGCGATCTCTGCTGCCCTCGCGGTCCCGACCGCGGCCACGCTGCTCGTCCTCGGGGGGACGAGCGCGAGCGCCGAGGACCGCTACACGATGACGCTCCGCGACACGATGGGCAACGGCAGCGGCGCCACGGCCACCGTGATCATGGACATCCACGACGACGAGATGACCCTGAAGATCACCGGCAAGGGCTTCGTGCCGAACGCGCCGCACGCCCAGCACTTCCACGGGTCCTTCGACGTCAACCAGGACTTCACCTGCCCGACGCCCGCGGCCGACGCGGACGGCGACGGCCAGGTGACGACGGAGGAGGGCCTGCCGACGTACGGCGACATCATCATCTCGCTGACGACGGAGGGCGACACGAGCCCGAAGAGCGGTCTGGCCGTCGACCGGATGCCCGTCGCGGACGCGAAGGGACGTCTCACGTACGAGCGCACCTTCCCCCTGCCGAACGGCTCGGGGCGCAAGCTGCGCAACCTCCACGTCGTCCAGCACGGCCTCGACTCCAACGGCAACGGGAAGTACGACCTCGGGGCCCTCGGCGAGTCGAGCTTCGCGCGCTCGGCCGGGGTGAAGGGCATCCCCGAGGAGGCGACGAACCCCGCGACGTGCGGCACCGTGAGCGGCGCCGCGGTCGGGGCGGCCCCGAGCGGTGGCGTCGACACCGGCGGCGGGTCGAGCGACGGGCTCGAGGCGAAGGGGGCCCTGGGCGGGGGCGCCGTCGCCATCCTCGCGGCCGGCGCGCTCGTCGCCTGCCGCCGGCGCCTGACCGGGGAGGGCTGAGCAGGCCCGGGCGGGCCCCCTTCGCGTCCCGTTGCTGCGGGGTGCTCAAGAAAAGATGCAACCTGTCCCATCCGACCTCGTGAGGACTCCGAACCCCTGTCACGACCGACCGACCCCAGGGGCCGGTCGACACCACGACAAGGGAGTCACGATGCGTACCCTGACCAAGGCCAGCATGGTCGTCCCGGCAGCGGCTGCGATGCTGCTCGCCAGCGCCACGGGCGCGAGCGCCGAGGACCGCTACTCGATGAAGCTGCTCGACACCATGGGCAACAACAGCGGCTCGTCCTCGACCGCCGACGTCACCGTCGACGGCGACGAGATGACGATCAAGATCCAGGGCAGCGGCTTCACCCCCAACTCGCCCCACGCCCAGCACTTCCACGGGTCCTTCGACGCCAACAAGGACTTCACCTGCCCCACCGCCGCGGACGACGCGGACGGCGACGGCCAGGTCAACACCGAGGAGGGTCTGCCTCGCTACGGCGACGTCATGATCTCGCTGACGACGAAGGGCGACACGAGCGCCAAGAGCGGCCTGGCCGTCGACCGCATGCCGGTCGCCGACGCCGACGGCAACCTCAGCTACGAGCGCACCATCGCGCTGCCGGCCGGTGCCGGCGCGAAGCTGAAGAACCTCCACGTCGTCCAGCACGGCCTGGACGCGAACGGCAACGACAAGTACGACATGGAGGCGCTCGGCGAGTCCAGCTTCGCCAAGTCGCTCGGCGTCGACGGCATCCCGGAGGAGGCCACGAACCCGGCCACCTGCGGCACCGTGAGCGGCGCTGCGGTCGGCGCGGCCCCGACCGGTGGCGTCGACACCGGTGGCGGCACGACCGACGGCGTGGAGTCGAAGGGGGCGCTCGGCGCCGGTGCCTTCGCGATCCTCGCCGCGGGCGCGATCGTCGCCACGCGTCGTCGTCCGGCCACAGAGCGCTGAGCGAGCCGTGTCGAAGCACGCCACTGACCGCAGTCGCCGCGCCACCGGCGTGGCGGCTGCGGTCGCGGCCCTCACCCTCGGTGGCGGGGGGCTGGTCGCCTACGGTCTGAGCCAGCAGGAGACGCGTGACCCCGCCTGGGTCGCCTCGTCCGACGGGTCGCACGAGGGTCATGGGATGTCGTCCTCGGCCGCCGAGCCGAGCGGCGCGAGCACCTCTGGGTCCTCGTCCGGCTCCGCGGGCTCCGCTGACCCCCACGCCGGGCACATGGGCATGGGCGGGTCCAGCTCGTCGGGCTCCTCGAGCCCCACCGCGGCGAAGAAGCCGGCCGCACGCTACGTCCGCCCCAGCGGCGAGACCCTCGCGCGCTCCCAGCCGACGAAGGTCCGCATCCCCTCCCTCGACGTCTCGAGCACGATCGGCGAGCTCGGTCTGCAGCAGGACAAGCGGATGGAGGTGCCGCAGGACGGCACGAGCACCGGGTGGTACACGGGCAGCCCCACTCCGGGCGAGCTCGGCCCGTCGGTCCTCGCTGCCCACGTCACGTGGGACAAGAAGCCCGCGGTCTTCTTCGACCTCGGGGCGATGAAGAAGGGCCAGAAGATCGAGGTCGACCGCAAGGACGGCACGACCGCGATCTTCTCCGTCGAGGACGTCGGGCAGTACCCGAAGTCCGACTTCCCGACCGACGACGTCTACGGCACCGTCGACCACGCCGCGCTGCGGCTCATCACGTGCGGCGGGTTCTTCGACGGCGAGACCGGCCATCACGTCGACAACGTCGTCGTCTACGCGAAGCTCGTCGGCTCGCGCTGACGACGCAGGGACTCAGCCCCGGGGGGAGGCTGAGCCGGAGGGGACTGAGCCGCAGGGGGGCTCAGCCGGCAACCGGTCGAGATAGCTGTCGATCTCGGCCGCGGTGGGGGCGGTCGCCGGTCCGCGCCGGGTGACCTTGATGGCACCCGCGGCGTTGGACCGGCGGCACGCCTCGACCCAGTCGGTGCCCCGGGCGCGCTCCGCGACGAGGACACCGGTGTGGCAGTCGCCGGCGCCGTTGGTGTCCACCGCCCGCTCCGGGTAGCCCGGCACGAGGGTCGCCGGCAGGTCGCCCGAGGCGACGGCGCACCCCTTCGCCCCGTCACGCACGACCGCCACCGCTCCCGGCGCGAGGTGCGAGAGAGCCGCCTGAGCGGCCATCGTCATCTCGCTCTCGCCGGTGAGCGCCTCGCCCTCCTCGGCGTTCGAGGTCCACACGTCGGTGAGGGCCAGCACACGGCGCCGCACCGGCTTCTCGAGCTCGGCGAAGATCGCCCCCGGGTCGAGCACGACGTGCACCTGCGCGGGCAGGCCCTCCAGCCAGCCGAGCAGCGGGTCGCGGGTGCGCCCGACGAGGCTGTAGCCGCTGACGCACACGAGGTCCCCCGCGACGGGCTGCGCGGTCTGAAGGGACTCGACGGTGATCTCGCGCTCGGCGAGCTGTGTCGTGACGAAGGTCCGCTCGCCGCCCGGCTCGAGCATGACGACGCAGATGCCGGTGTCCTCACCACGCACGACGGGCGCCGACACGCTCACCCCCTCGGCGGCGAGCGCCTCGCGCACGAGGTCGCCGTTGGGGCCCTCGCCGTGGGCGCCGGCGTGGACGCACGTCGCGCCCGAGCGGGCGGCCGCGAGCAGGATGTTGACCGCTCCCCCGGCGTAGCGCTCGTAGCCCGAGGCCATGGAGTTCGCGCCCCGGCGCGGCAGCGCGGGCACCTCGAGCACGGCGTCGACGAGGGCCTGTGCGGTGTGGATCACCCGGGGTGGCATGCGGCGATCGTAGGCGCAGCGGGCACACTGACGGCCATGACCGCCGCGCGCCGCTTCACCTCCGTCGAGCACACCTCGGCCGCCCTCGCGGAGGCGGGGTACATCGCCTCCGACGCCATCGCGACGACGGTGTACCTCGCCGACGTCCTCGGCAAGCCGCTGCTCGTCGAGGGGCCCGCGGGCGTGGGCAAGACCGAGCTGAGCAAGGCGGTCGCCACGGCGACCGGCGCCGAGCTCATCCGGCTGCAGTGCTACGAAGGGGTCGACGAGGCCCGCGCCCTCTACGAGTGGAACCACGCGAAGCAGCTGCTGCGCATCACCGCCGCCGGCGCGCACCACGACACCACCGGCGCGGACGAGGCCGACTGGCATCACGTGCGCGACGACATCTTCACCGACGAGTTCCTCCTCGACCGCCCGCTGCTCAAGGCGGTCCGCTCCGAGCACCCGAGCGTGCTCCTCGTCGACGAGCTCGACAAGGCCGACGTCGAGATCGAGGGGCTGCTCCTGGAGATCCTCTCCGACTTCGCCGTGACCGTCCCCGAGCTCGGCACGATCACCGCACGGCACACCCCCTTCGTCGTCCTCACCTCCAACGCGACGCGCGAGCTCTCCGAGGCGCTGCGGCGCCGGTGCCTCTACCTGCACATCGACTACCCCGAGGCCGCGCTCGAGCAGCGCATCGTCTCGCTCAAGGTCCCCGAGCTCGACGCGACGCTCGCCGAGTCGGTCGTCCGTCTCGTGGGCGCGCTGCGCGAGATGCGGCTGCGCAAGTCGCCGTCGGTGGCTGAGACCATCGACTGGGCACGCACCCTCATCGCCCTCGGCGGCGACAGCCTCGACCCCGAGCTCGTGCGCTCCAGCCTCGGCGTCCTGCTCAAGCACCAGGAGGACATCGACACCGCGACCGCGCGGCTGGACCTCACCCGTGCCCTCGCCTGACCTCGACGCGACGACGGGCGACCCGCTGACGCGGCGGGTCGTCGACCTCGCCCGCGCGCTGCGCCAGCACGGCGTCTCCGTCGGGCCGTCCGAGAGCGTCGACGCGGCCGCCGCGTGCGCCGCCCTCGGCGTCACCGACCGCGAGCGTCTGCGCGCCGGGGTGGCCGCCGCGATGATGCGGCGCGAGGGTGACCGGGCGGTCTTCGACCAGCTCTTCGACATCTACTTCCCGGCGGCCGTCGGCGACCGGACCGAGGTCGGCGAGGTCGAGGCGGCCCGCGACCCCGCGAGCGCGCGCGAGGCGGCCGCCCGCCTGCGCGACGAGCTCGCCGACGCGCTGGCTGCCGACGACACGGCCGCTCTCGACCGGCTCGCCGCCCGCGCGGTCGCCGAGCTCGGCGCCCTCGCCAACGAGGCGACGACCGGCAGCTACTCCGCGGCCCAGGCGCTCGAGCGGCTCGCCCCCCAGACCGCGATCGCGGCCGCCCTCCAGCGTGCCCGCGACGCCGGCCGGGTCGTCTCGGGCTCGGGCGAAGGGGGCGGTGGCGGCGGCTCCGGCAGCGGCGGCACGCAGGGCGGCGGGTCAGGTGGCGGGTCTGGCGCGGGCGAGCAGGTGGAGTCGCTGACCGACCGCTTCGACCGCGACGAGATCCGCGGGCGGGTCGCGGGCTTCCGCCGACGGGTGGAGCGCGAGGCGACCCGGCGCAACGCCGAGGTCCGCGGGGCGGAGCGGATCAGCCGCTACGGCGTGCGAGACCCCCTGGCGCGCAAGGACTTCCTGCTCACCGGGACGACCGAGGCGGGCGAGCTGCAGGCGGCGATCCGACCGCTCGCCCGCAAGATCGCGGCGCGGCTCGCGGCCCGGCAGCGCCGCGCGTCGCGGGGGTCGGTCGACATCCGGCGCACCCTGCGGCGGGCGATGTCGACCGGAGGGGTGCCGGTGCGCCCGGCCTACAAGCACCGCCACCGTTCGCGCGCGGACGTCGTGCTCGTGTGCGACATGTCCGGCTCGGTGTCGGGCTTCTCGCGCTTCACGATGCTGCTGCTGCAGGCGCTGTCGACGCAGTTCCGGCGCGTGCGCTTCTTCGGCTTCGTCAACATCTGCGACGACATCACCGAGATCGTCACGAGCGCGCGGGTCGGCGAGGACATCCGCACCGAGGTCGCGCAGCGCGCGAGCATGTCGCGCTGGCACGGCAGCAGCGACTACGGCAGCGCGCTCACGGACTTCGTCGACCGCTGGCTCGACGCCGTCGGCCCCCGCAGCACGGTGCTCGTCCTCGGCGACGCCCGGACCAACGGCACCGAGCCGCACGTCGAGGCGCTGCGCACCATCGCCGCGCAGGCCCGCCACGTCGTGTGGCTCAACCCCGAGCCGCGGGCCCAGTGGGACAGCGGGGACTCCGTCGCCGGCCGCTACGGGCAGGTCGTCGACATGCACGAGGTCCGCAACCTCGACCAGCTGCGCCAGTTCGTCGCCCGCGCCCTCCCGGTCTGACCCACCCCTCCCCCGTCGCCGACCCCCTTCGCCCGGCCTCCCCCGTCGCCCGCCTCCTCGCCCGGCCTCCGACAAAACCCTGCCAGCAGCCTTTCGACGTGGCGGGACCCCGTCGAAGGGGTCCTGGCACGTCAAGACCCAGCCAGCAGGGTCTTGTCGGAGGGGGGACAGGATCTCCACGAGATCTCCAGATCGACCTCCGAAGGCCTGCAGGTGGGGCTCCCTAGCCTGGGCTCATGCCGCTCGATCCCGTCCCCGCGCCGCGTCGCGTCCTCGTCGTCGAGGACGACCCGACGATCAACCAGGCCCTGTGCGACCGCTTCGCCGCGGAGGGCTTCGCCGTCGAGCGGGCGGTCGACGGACCGGGCGCGGTCGACACCTTCGAGCGCACCGCGCCCGACGTCGTCGTCCTCGACCTCATGCTCCCCGGCTTCGACGGCCTCGAGGTGATGCGCCGGATCCAGCCGCTGCGCCCCGTGCCGGTGCTCGTGCTCACCGCCCGCGACGAGGAGGCCGACGTCGTCCTCGGTCTCGGGCTCGGTGCGGACGACTACCTCACCAAGCCCTTCCGGATGCGCGAGGTGCTCGCCCGCGTGCACGCCCTGCTGCGCCGGGTCGACCGCGCCCGCGAGCTCGCCGACCCGGGTACGCCGGTGCTGCGGCACGACGGCCTCGAGCTCGACCCGCGGACCCGGCGCTGCACCGTCGAGGGCACGGAGGTGCACCTCACGCCCACGGAGTTCGACCTGCTCGCGCTGCTCTGCGCCGACCCCGGCACCGTCGTGCGGCGCGAGCGCATCGTCGCCGAGCTGTGGGGCTGGGACGAGAGCCTGGCCAGTCGCACCCTCGACAGCCACGTCAAGGCGGTCCGGGCGAAGGTGGGCGCTCACCGTCTGCGCACCGTCCACGGCGTCGGGTACGCCCTGGCCGACGAGGCGCCGTGATGGACCGTCGCGAGCCCCTCGCCGGCGTCACCTCGATCCGCACCCGGCTCGCCGTGCTCGTCGGCGCGAGCGTCGTCGTCGCCGCGCTCGTCGGTGCGCTGGGCACCGACGTCGGTGTGCCGCTGTGGATCTCGCTCCCGGTCACGATCGCCCTCGCGCTCGTCGTGACGCGCTGGCTCGCCACGGGGATGACGACGCCGCTGCGCGAGATGACGGCGGCGGCGAGCCGTGTCGCGGCCGGTGACTACGACGTGCGGGTCACCGACTCGGGGACCGCCGAGATCGGTGCCCTGTCGCGCGCGCTGTCGTCGATGGCCCACGACCTCGGCGCCGCGGACGAGCACCGGCGTCGTCTCGTCGCGACCGTCGCCCACGAGCTGCGGACCCCCCTCGCGGCGCAGCAGGCCCTCCTGGAGAACCTCGTCGACGGCGTCACGGCACCCGACGACGCCGCGCTGCAGCAGGCGCTGCACCAGTCCGAGCGGCTCGGGGCGCTCGTCGCCGACCTGCTCGACCTCTCCCGCGACGACGGGCGCGGCGCGCCGATGACCCCGCAGCGCCTCCCCGTGCGCGAGCTCCTCGACCGCGCCGTCGGCGAGGCCGCGCTCCAGAGCCGCTCGGTCGAGCTCGTCGCGCGCGTCGACCCCGAGGACCTCGTCGTCACCGCCGACCGCGGTCGCCTGCAGCAGGTGCTCGCCAACCTCGTCGACAACGCCCTGCGCCACTCCCCCGAGGCGGGCACGGTCACCCTTCGTGCGGCGCTGGCCGGACCCGACCACTGGTCGCTCGTCGTGGAGGACGAGGGGCCCGGCCTCGCGCCCGACCGCGCGGAGCGGCTCTTCGACCGCTTCGGCAGCGGCGGCGACGCGGCCGGCGGCACCGGGCTCGGCCTGGCCATCGTCGGCTGGGTCGCGGCGATGCACGGCGGCCGGGTCGAGGCCCTCCCGCCGCGAGAGGGCTCCTCCCCTGGCGCCCGGTTGCGCATGACCCTGCCCCTCGACCCCTCCGCCCGACTCCAGGAGCCCGTGATGAGCACACCCGACCCCGCCCTGCCCGCACCGACGGTGCCGGCCGTCGCACCGCTGCCCGATGTGCTCGACCAGCCCCGCGGCTGGGTCCGCCGGTGGTGGCCGGAGCGCGACGAGCGCCCGCAGACGCGGGCCGTCGGGGTGGCGCTGGCCGTCGGCGCGCTCGCCGCCGTCGTGCTCCCCGGGCACGACCCCGGCCTCGGGCTGCTCCTCGTCCTCGTGGCGGGCGGGGTGAGCCTGTGGGTCGCCTCGCCGCGCCGGTCGCGCCCGCTCTCCTTCGTCGTCGCCGCGCTCGCGGTGCCGCTCGCCCTGACGACGGTGCTGCGGGCCGACTTCGGGCTCGTGGTGCTCGCCCTGCTCACCGGCGCGGTGCTCGCGATGCTCGCGTGCACCGGTGCCCGCTCCCTGCCGGGTGTCGCCGCGGGTGTCCTCGCCTGGCCGGCCGCCGCGATGCGCGGCCTGCCCCTGCTCGACCGGACCCTGCGGGCGAGCGCACGCCGAGGACAGGTGTGGTCGACGGTGCGGGTGGCCGCGATCTCGCTCGTGCTGCTCCTCGTCTTCGGCGGGCTGCTCGCCAGCTCCGACGCCGTGCTCGGCTCCTGGGTCGACGCCGCGCTGCCGGAGATCGGGGACGACGCCGTCTTCCGGGTCTTCACCTTCGTCTTCTTCGCCGGCGTCACGCTGTGCGGTCTCTACGTCGCGATCAACCCGCCGGCCGTCGACGAAGTCGAGCCCAGCGCGGCCGTCGGCTACCGGGTGCCACCGCGGGAGTGGCAGGTGCCGCTCGTCGTCGTCATCGCCGTCTTCGTCGCCTGGCTCGCGGCCCAGGCCGCCTCGCTCGTCGGCGGCCACGAGTACGTGCTGCGCACGACCGGAGTCACCTACGCCGAGTCCGCCCGCGAGGGGTTCGCCCAGCTCGCCCTCGTCACCGCGCTGACGATCGGGCTCGTCAGCCTCGTGCGCACGTGGGGTCGCGCGGAGCGCGCGGCCGACCGGCGCCTGCGCACCGGGCTCTGCACCGCCCTGTGCGTGCTCGCCCTGCTCGTCGTCGGCTCGGCCCTGCGCCGCATGGTGCTCTACCAGGAGGCCTACGGGTGGACCGTCACGCGGGTGGCCGCGGACCTGCTCGAGATCTGGTTCGGCGTCGTGCTCCTCGGCGTCCTCGTCTCGCTCTACGTGCCCTGGCGGCGGTGGTCGGGCCGCTTCGTCGTCCTCACCGGTGCGGCGACGATGCTCGTCCTCACGGTCGGCGACGTCTCCGCCTTCGTCGCCGGGCGCAACATCGCGCGCTACGAGGCGACGGGGCGGATCGACACCGAGTACCTCACGTCGATGAGCGCGGACGCCGCGCCGACGATCCACGCGAGCTCGCTGCCCCGAGACGTCAAGGCCTGCGCGCTGGCCCGGTGGTCCGACCCGGACGAGGGGGTGCCGGCGTGGAACCTCTCGCGGCACCGCGCCCAGGAGATCGCCCGCGTCTACGTCGACGACCCGGCCGCCGCGACCTGCCCGTCCGGACCCCGCTGGTCCTAGTCCCCCACGGCCGTCGCACGTCGGGCGTAGCCTGACGGCGATGCGTCCAGCGACCTCGTCACTGGCGACCCTGAGCCGCCTCGTGCGCCCCACGCACGCCTCAGCGTGCGTGGGGTGGTCCGCGCACGCGGAGGGGGTCGACCGTCTCCTCGCCTCCTTCGCAGCAGTCCCCTCCGAGCAGCAGGTCCGGCTGGCCAAGCGCACCTCGAACCTCTTCCGCGAGCGCTCGCGCGCACGCGGGCCCGGCCTGGACACGAGCGGTCTCACCGGGGTCGTCGAGATCGACCCGGCGACCCGCACCGCCGAGGTCCAGGGGATGTGCACCTACGAGACGCTCGTCGACGCGACCTTCGCGCACGGGCTCCTCCCGCTCGTCGTCCCGCAGCTGAAGACCATCACCCTCGGTGGTGCCGTCACCGGGCTCGGCATCGAGTCGACCTCCTTCCGCCACGGCCTGCCGCACGAGTCGGTGCGCTCGATGGACGTGCTCACCGGGACCGGCGAGGTCGTCACCGCCTCCCCCGACGGGACCGCCGACGAGCAGGCCCTGTGGCGCGGCTTCCCCAACTCCTACGGCAGCCTCGGCTACGCGGTGCGGCTGCGCATCGAGCTCGAGGAGGTGCCCCCCTTCGTCGTCCTGCGCTCGGTGCGCCTGGACGACCTCGACGCCGTGCAGGACACCCTCGCCCGGGTGGCCGAGACCGGCGCGCACGACGGCGAGCGGGTGGACGCGGTCGACGCCGTCGTCTTCGCCGCGGACGAGTGCTACGTCGTCCTCGCCCGGTGGAGCGACGAGCCCGGGCCGACGAGCGACTACACGGGCCAGCAGGTCTACTACCGTTCGCTCCAGCACCCGAGCGGCACGGCCCACGACCGCCTCACCATCCGCGACTACGTGTGGCGCTGGGACACCGACTGGTTCTGGTGCTCGCGCGCCTTCGGCGCCCAGGACCCGCGGGTGCGGCGGCTGTGGCCGAGGCGATGGCTGCGCAGCAGCGTCTACTGGCGTCTCGTGGCCCTCGACCGCCGGTTCGCGGTCGCCGACCGGCTCGAGCGCCGCGCCGGCCGCCCGCCCCGTGAGCGCGTGGTCCAGGACGTCGAGGTCGAGGTCGGGCGCACCGCCGACTTCCTGCGGTGGTTCCTCGCCGAGGTGCCGGTCGAGCCGGTGTGGCTGTGCCCGCTGCGGATGCGCGAGAGCTCCGAGGCCCCCGGTGCCGACCGCCCGTGGCCGCTCTACCCCCTTCGTCCCGGGCGCACCTACGTCAACATCGGCTTCTGGTCGACGGTGCCCGCCACCCCCGGCGACCCGAGCGCCTGCAACCGCGCCGTCGAGCAGGCCGTGGGGCGCATGGGCGGGCACAAGTCCCTCTACTCCGAGGCCTTCTACGACGAGGCGACCTTCGCCGCCCTCTACGGCGGTGATCACGCGCTCCGCCTCAAGACCCGCTTCGACCCCGGGTCCCGCTTCCCGACCCTCTACGACAAGGCGGTCCGACGACGATGACGACGACCCGCGACCGGATGAGCGTCGCCGAGATCCTCCAGGCCTTCCTGCCCGCCGACGCACCGCTGCGGGTGTGCGCCTACGACGGGTCGGTCTTCGGCTCCCCGGACGCCCGCCTCGAGATCGAGGTCCTCTCCCCGCGCGCGGTGCAGCACGTCGTCACCGCGCCGGGCGACCTCGGGCTGGCCCGGGCCTACCTCTCCGGCGAGCTGCGGCTCGGGGGCGTGCACCCCGGAGCCCCGCACGACCTCTTCGCCGTCCTCGAGCACCTGCGCGAGGAGGTCGCCCGCCGCCCCGACGCCCGCACCCTGGCCCGGGTGGCACGCTCGCTCGGGCCGTCGGCCGTGCGACGCCCACCGGTCCCGGACCTCGAGGCACCGCCCGGCTGGCAGCGGGCCCTGCACGGGCTGCGCCGGCACACCCGGGCCCGCGACCTCGAGGTCGTCTCCTCCCACTACGACGTGTCGAACCGCTTCTACGAGCTCGTCCTCGGGCCGTCGATGACGTACACGTGCGCCGTCTACCCCGACGAGGGGACCACCCTCGAGCAGGCGCAGGAGCACAAGTACCGCCTCGTGCACGACAAGCTCTCGCTCGCCCCGGGTGACCGGCTCCTCGACCTCGGCTGCGGGTGGGGCGGCATGGTGCGCCATGCCGCCCGTCGTGGGGTGCGCGCGCTCGGTGTCACCCTCAGCGCCGAGCAGGCCGCGTGGGCGCAGCGCGAGATCGAGCGCGAGGGTCTGGGCGATCTCGCCGAGGTGCGCCTGCAGGACTACCGCGACGTGCCCGAGCGGGACTTCGACGCCGTGAGCTCGATCGGGATGACCGAGCACATCGGGCGCGACCACTACGGCGAGTACTTCGGCGAGGTCCGCGAGCTGCTGCGCCCCGGCGGGCTCTTCCTCAACCACTGCATTACCCGGCCGGTCACCTCCGGGCCGGCCCGCGCCGGCCGCTTCATCGACCGCTACGTCTTCCCCGACGGCGAGCTGAGCGCCGGCGGCACGGTGCTCGCGGCGATCCAGGACGCCGGGCTCGAGGTGCACCACGCCGAGAACCTGCGCCAGCACTACGCACGCACCCTCGCGGGCTGGTGCGCGAACCTCGTCGAGCACTGGGACGAGTGCGTCGCCGAGGTCGGCGAGCCGAAGGCCCGGCTGTGGGGCCTGTACATGGGCGCCTGCCAGTACGGCTTCGAGACCGATGTCACCGAGCTCTTCCACGTCCTCGCCCAGCGGCCGCTGGCACCCCGCCGGCCGGCGCCGGTCCCCCTTCGCCCGTGGTGGGGCGGGTAGCCCGGCCTCGACGCGACGAAGGACCCGACCAGCCGGCCGGGTCCTTCGTCGTCGAGCCGTCGCTCAGGCGTCCTTGCCGAAGGTGGTGGGGTCCGGGCCAATCCGCCCGTCCGAGCGGTCGAGGCCCTCGATGGCCTTGAGGTCGTCGTCGTCGAGCGTCACCTCGGTCGCCGCGAAGTTCTCCGCGATGCGCGACGGGGTGACCGACTTGGGGATGACGACGTGGTCGAGGGCGAGGTGCCAGGCGATGACGACCTGCGCCGGGGTCGCGTCGTGCTTGCGGGCGAGGTCGAGGATCACCTCGTCCTGGAGCAGCTCGCCGCCCTGGCCCAGCGGGCTCCACGCCTGGGTGACGACGGCGTGCGAGCGGTGGAAGTCGCGCAGCTCGCGCTGCTGGAAGTACGGGTGCAGCTCGACCTGGTTGATCGCCGGCATGATGCCGGTGAGGTCGCTGACGCGCTGGAGGTGCTCGGGCTTGAAGTTGCACACGCCGACGGCCCGGGTGAGCCCCTCCTCGCGGACCGCGAGCAGCGAGCGCCACGCCTGCGCGTAGCGGTCGGCCGCCGGGACCGGCCAGTGCATGAGGTAGAGGTCGACCTGCGCGAGGCCGAGGCGCTCGAGCGAGCCGCGCAGCGCGGTCCGCACCGTGTCGACGTCGCCCTGGTCGTCGTTCCACAGCTTCGTCGTGACGAAGATGTCCTCGCGCGGGTACGGCGCGTGCTCGAGCGCGCGGCCCACGCCGGCCTCGTTGCCGTAGATCCGCGCTGTGTCGATGTGCCGGTAGCCGGCACCGAGCGCAGCCGCGACCGGCGCCTCGACCTGGTCGTCGTCGACCTGGAAGACGCCGAAGCCGAGCTGGGGGATGTCGACGCCGCCGGAGGAGGGGTCGAGGTGCACGTTCTTCACATCAGCCATGTCCTCGACCCTAGGCGCTGCAGCCCCGGCCCGGCCCCCTCGCGCGGGCCGTTGTCCAGGTCATAGTCACCTCACGACCGGCGCCCGCACGACCCCGCTACAGTCCCCCTCATGGCCATCAGCAAAGTCCTCATCGCCAACCGTGGCGAGATCGCAGTCCGTATCGCCCGCGCGTGCAAGGACCACGGCATCGGCTCGGTCGCCGTCTACGCAGACCCCGACCGCGAGTCGCTGCACGTCACGGTGGCCGACGAGGCCTACGCCCTCGGCGGCACGACGCCCGGCGACTCCTACCTGCTGCAGGACAAGCTCATCGAGGTCGCCCGGCAGGCCGGCGCGGACGCGGTCCACCCCGGCTACGGCTTCCTCGCCGAGAACGCCGAGTTCGCCCAGGCCGTCATCGACGCCGGGCTGACCTGGATCGGCCCCTCCCCCGAGGCCATCGACGCGCTCGGCGACAAGGCCAAGGCCAAGCACATCGCCGTCAGGGCGCAGGCCCCCCTCGCGCCCGGCACGAAGGACCCGGTCAAGGACGCCGACGAGGTCGTCGCCCTCGCCCAGGAGTTCGGGCTGCCGGTCGCCATCAAGGCGGTCTACGGCGGTGGCGGGCGCGGTCTCAAGGTCGCCCGCACCCTCGAGGAGATCCCCGAGCTCTACGAGTCGGCGGTGCGCGAGGCGGTCACCGCCTTCGGCCGCGGCGAGTGCCTCGTCGAGAAGTTCCTCGACCGCCCGCGCCACGTCGAGACCCAGTGCCTGGCCGATCAGCACGGCAACGTCGTCGTCGTCTCGACCCGCGACTGCTCGCTGCAGCGCCGCAACCAGAAGCTCGTCGAGGAGGCGCCCGCGCCCTTCCTCACCGACGAGCAGAACGCCGAGCTCGTCCGCGCCTCGAAGGCCATCCTGCGCGAGGCCGGCTACGTCGGCGCCGGGACCTGCGAGTACCTCGTCGCCCAGGACGGCACGATCAGCTTCCTCGAGGTCAACACCCGCCTGCAGGTCGAGCACCCGGTGACCGAGGAGGTCACCGGCATCGACCTCGTGCGCGAGCAGTTCCGCATCGCCGACGGCGAGGAGCTCGGCTTCGACGACCCCGCGCCGCGCGCCCACTCCTTCGAGTTCCGGATCAACGGCGAGGACGCCGGCCGCGGCTTCATCCCCGCCCCGGGCACCGTCTCGGCGATGACGATCCCGCAGGGCCCGGGCGTGCGCTGGGACGCCGGCATCGTCGCCGGCGACACCGTCGCCGGCGCCTTCGACTCGATGATCGCCAAGCTCGTCGTCACCGGCAGCACCCGTGAGCAGGCCCTGGCGCGCTCCCGCCGTGCGCTCGACGAGCTGCAGGTCGAGGGCATGCCGACCGTCCTGCCCTTCCACCGCAAGGTCGTCTCCGACCCCGCCTTCGCCCCCGCGGACCCGCAGGAGGCCTTCTCCGTGCACACGCGCTGGATCGAGGAGGAGATGGTCAACGACATCGCCCCCTACGGCGGAGAGGTCGCCGAGGGCGAGGAGACCGGTGAGCGCCAGCGCGTCACCGTCGAGGTCGGCGGCAAGCGCCTCGAGGTCGTCCTGCCCGCCGGGCTCGCGCTCGGTGGCGGTGGCGGTGCCACCGCCAAGAAGAAGGCCCCCCGCCGCAGCGGCGGCAAGAGCGGCGGCGCCGCCGCCTCCGGCGACTCCCTCACCGCGCCGATGCAGGGCACGATCGTCAAGGTCGCCGTCGAGGAGGGGCAGAGCGTCGCCGAGGGCGAGCTCGTCCTCGTGCTCGAGGCGATGAAGATGGAGCAGCCGATCACCGCGCACAAGGCCGGCACCATCACCGGCCTCGCCGCCGAGGTCGGGGCCACCGTGAGCAACGGCGCCGTCCTCGCCGAGATCACGGATGCCGACGGCGCCTGACCCTCCGCGCGGACGACGAAGGGGGGCGGTCACCGGATTGGTGACCGCCCCCCTTCGTCGTGCGGTGGTGCGACGGGCGCTCGCGCGCCGCCCGCTCAGCCGCGCAGCTCCTCGCCACCGGGCGGGGTGCCGTCGGTCTGCGTCTGGGGGTCGAACTCAGGCTGGGTGCCCGGCAGCGGGTCGGGGTCGCTCTGCGGCGGCGGCCCTGGGGTCGGCGTGCCGCCCGGCTGGGGCTCGGGGGTGACGCCCGGCTGCGGGCTCGGCTCGCCGCCCGGGGTCTCGCCGGGCACCGCGGGGGCGTTCGGGTCGCCGGGCTGGGCATCGCCCTGCGCGGGCGGGACGGGGTTGGGTGCGGGGATCTGCTGGTCGCTCATCCGGGCCTCCTCATCGGTCCCGGCGGACGCTCCGCCGGGCCGCTCCCGACGCTACGCCGCGATCAGGCCTCGGTGGGGTGCAGGCGCCGGGCCGCCTCGGCGAGCGTGCCGCTCAGCGAGGGGTAGACGGTGAAGGTGGCGGCGACCTGGTCGACGCTCAGCCTGTTCTGGACCGCGAGGGAGAGCGGGAAGATCAGCTCCGAGGCGCGCGGGGCGACGACGACGCCCCCGAGCACGGTGCCCGCGCCGCGCATCGAGAACATCTTGACGAAGCCCTCCGAGATGCCGAGCATCTTCGCCCGCGGGTTGCGCGCGAGCGGCATCGTCACGGCCTCGACCTCCTCGCTGGCCTCGGCCTGCGCCGCGGTCATGCCGACCGTGGCGATCTCGGGGTCGGTGAAGACGTTGGCGCTCACGGCGCCGAGACGAAGGGGGGCCACCGCGTCGCCGAGCGCGTGGGACATGGCGATCCGGCCCTGCATGGCCGCGACGGAGGCGAGTGCGAAGACGCCGGTGCAGTCGCCGGCGGCGTAGACGCCGCGCACCGACGTGCGCGAGACGCGGTCGACGGCGACGTGCCCGGACTCGCTGAGCTCGACCCCGGCCTCCTCGAGCCCGAGGCCCGAGGTCTGCGGCACGGCACCGACGGCGATGAGCACGTGGCTGCCCTCGACCTCGCGGCCGTCGGTGAGGGTGACGACGACGCCGTCCCCGCGGCGCTCGGCGGAGGCCATCCGCGACCGGTTGAGCACGGTCATCCCGCGCCGGCGGAAGACGTCCTCGATGACGGCCGCGGCGTCCTGGTCCTCCCCGGGCAGGACGAGGTCGCGCGAGGAGACGAGGGTGACGCGGGCGCCCAGGCCGAGGAAGCCCTGCGCGAGCTCGGCACCGGTGACGCCCGAGCCGACGACGACGAGGTGCTCGGGCAGCTCGGTGAGCCCGTAGATCTGCTGCCACGTGAGGATGCGCTCGCCGTCGGGCTGCGCCGTGGGCAGCACGCGCGGGGTGGCACCGGTCGAGACGAGCACGACGTCGGCCTCGAGCCGCTCGTCCCCCTCGTCGGTCGTCGCGACGACGACACCGGGCGACTCGAGACGGCCCGTGCCGGAGACGCCCCGCACGCCGACCTCGTCGAGACGGGCGGAGATGTCGCTGGACTGGTGGGCGGCGAGGTCGAGCACGCGGCGGTTGACCTCGCCCAGGGCGGCGACCGTGTCGGTGACGGCGTCGCCCTCGCCGTCCTCGAGGTGGACGCCGAGGTCAGCAGCTGTCTCGAAGGCCGACATGTAGTCGGCGGTGGCGATGAGGGTCTTGCTCGGCACGCAGTCGGTGAGCACCGCCGCGCCGCCGATGCCGTCGCGGTCGACGATGGTCACCCGCGCACCGAGGTGCGCGGCGACGAGGGCCGCCTCGTACCCGCCGGGGCCGCCGCCGATGATCACCACAGAGCTGTCGCGCGTCGTCACGGCCCCCATCCAACCACCCCGGCCGGGGCGCGGCGGTGGCCGCTCAGCCCGCGATAGCCTGCCCCCCGTGCATGACGACCCCGCCGCCCTCGACCTCGACGACCCCGCGACCGACCCGATGGACGTGGCCCGTGCCGCAGCAGCGGTGATCGCGGAGCGCACCGGGGCGCCGCGTCACGACGTCGCCCTCGTCCTCGGCTCGGGGTGGGGCCAGGCCGGCGACCTCGTCGGCGAGACCCTCGCGAGCATCGAGCAGGACGAGGTGCCGGGCTTCGCCCGGGCCAGCGTCGCGGGGCACTCGGGCGTCATGCGCTCGGTCGCCATCGGCGAGACGGGGCGTCGCGCCCTCGTCTACGGCACCCGCACGCACTACTACGAGGGTCGCGGCGTCCGGGCCGTCGTGCACGCGATCCGCACCGCGGCCGCCGCCGGGTGCTCGACCGTCGTGCTCACCAACGGCTGCGGCGGGCTGCGCCCCCAGTGGGGCCCGGGCACCCCGGTCCTCATCAGCGACCACATCAACCTCACGGCGACCTCGCCGATCGAGGGCGCGACCTTCGTCGACCTCACCGACCTGTACTCGAGCCGGCTGCGCGCCGTGGCCCGCGAGGTCGACCCGGGCCTGGACGAAGGGGTCTACGTCCAGTTCCGCGGTCCGCACTACGAGACCCCGGCCGAGGTGCGCATGGCCGGCACCCTGGGCGGCGACCTCGTCGGCATGTCGACCTCGCTCGAGGCGATCGCCGCCCGCCAGGCCGGTCTCGAGGTCCTCGGCATCTCACTCGTCACCAACCACGCCGCCGGCGTGAGCGACCAGCCGCTCTCGCACGACGAGGTCGTCGCCGCCGGGCAGGCCGCCGCGCAGCGCTGCGGCCGGCTGCTCGCCGACATCGTCGGCCGGATCTGACCGGGCCCGCCATGAGCTACACCGGGCGACACTCCGACGCCGCGTCCGCGGACTCCGACCTGCTCGACGCGGCCCGCGACTGGGCCGCCGACGACCCCGACCCCCAGACCCGCGCCGAGCTGCTCGACGTCGTCGACGTCGCCGCGGCCGGCGGCCCCGGCGCGGAGGCGGCCCTGGCCGACCTCGCCGACCGCTTCAGCGGGATGCTCGAGTTCGGCACCGCCGGGCTGCGCGGCGCCATCGGCGCAGGGCCCAGCCGGATGAACCGCTCGGTCGTCATCCGTGCGGCCGCCGGCCTCACCGCGACGATCGCCGCCGACCAGGCGGCCCGCGCGGGCGCCGAGGAGGGGGGCTCCCCCTTCGCCCCGGCGGACGTGCCCGTCGTCGTCATCGGCTACGACGCCCGCCACGGCTCCGACGTCTTCGCGCGCGACACGGCCGCCGTCGTCACCGCCGCCGGCGGGCGCGCGATGGTGCTGCCGCGCACCCTGCCCACGCCCGTGCTCGCCTTCGCGACGCCGTGGACCGGGGCCGACGCCGGCGTCATGGTCACCGCGAGCCACAACCCGCCGCAGGACAACGGCTACAAGGTCTACCTCCACGACGGCAGCCAGATCGTGCCTCCCGTCGACGCCGAGATCGCCGGGCACATCGCCGCGATCCGCCGCACCGCCGACGTGCCGCTCGCGGAGGACGGGTGGGTGACCCTCGACGAGGGGGTCGTCGACGCCTACCTCGACGCGATCACCTCGCTCGTGCCCGCCGGCTCGCCGCGCGACGTGCGCATCGTCCACACCGCGCTGCACGGCGTGGGCACGGAGACGGTCACCGCGGCGCTCGACCGGGCCGGCTTCCCCGAGCCGGTCCTCGTCGCCGAGCAGGCCGAGCCCGACCCCGACTTCCCCACCGTCGCCTTCCCCAACCCCGAGGAGGACGGCGCGCTCGACCTCGCGCTCGCCGCTGCCCGGGGTGCCGACGCCGACGTGCTCATCGCCAACGACCCCGACGCCGACCGGTGCGCGGTGGCCGTGCCGAGCCCCGACGTCGAGGGCGGCTGGCGGCTGCTGCGCGGCGACGAGCTCGGCGCGCTGCTCGGCAGCCACCTCATCATGCGCGGGGTGCCGCAGGGGCACGCCTTCGCGTGCTCGATCGTCAGCTCCCGCCTGCTCGCCGCGATGTGCGCAGGGGTGGGCGTGCGCCACGAGGAGACGCTCACCGGCTTCAAGTGGATCAGCAAGGTCGACCGGCTCGCCTACGGATACGAGGAGGCCCTCGGCTACTGCGTCGCACCGCAGTGGGTCAAGGACAAGGACGGCGTGAGCGCCGCGCTGCTCGTCGCCGAGCACGTCGCGATCCTCAAGTCGCACGGGCGCACCCTGCTCGACGTCCTCGACGACCTGCACCGGGAGTACGGCGTGCACGCGACCGACAGCTTCTCCGTGCGGGTCGAGCGGGTCGAGCAGGTCGCCCCGATCATGCAGCGGCTGCGCACCGCTCCCCCGGCCGCCGTCGCCGGTGTCGAGGTGACGCGGTGCGACGACCTCGCCGAGGGCGTCGACGGGCTGCCCCCGACCGACGCGCTGCGCTGGTACCTCGCCGACGGGTCGCGCGTCATCGTGCGTCCGTCGGGCACCGAGCCCAAGCTCAAGGTCTACCTCGAGGCGGTCGAGCAGGTGCGGGGCGACGACCTCGTCGGTGCGCGGTCGGTCGCGGACGAGCGGCTCGCCGCCCTGCGCGCGGACCTCACCGCCCTCACGGCGCTGTGACCGGCCGGGCCCACCACCCACCGCGCCGCCACGACGAGCCCGTGCGACGCGGCCGCGTCGTCGTGCTCGCCGGCCCCTCAGGCAGCGGCAAGTCGCGCCTGGCCGACCGGCTCGCCGAGCGCTTCGGCTGGCCCGTCGTCCGGCTCGACGACTTCTACCTGCCCGAGGACCACCCGGACCTGCCCCGCAGCGCCGAGCTCGGCATCGCCGACTGGGACGACCCGCGGTCGTGGGACGGCGAGGCCGCGGCGGAGTGCATCGACCGGCTGCTGCGCGAGGGCTACGCCGAGGCGCCGGTCTACGACATCTCGACCTCGTCGGTCGTCGGGCGGCACGAGCTGCGCAGCCGCCCGGGCGACCTCGTGGTCACCGAGGGGATCTTCGCCGCCGAGATCATCCCCGAGCTGCGCGCCCGCGGCCTGCTCCACTCGGCGTGGTGCGTGCGGCACCGACGACTCGTGACCTTCGCGCTGCGGCTCGTGCGCGATCTCGCCGAGCGGCGCAAGCCGCCGCTCACGCTCGTGCGTCGCGGGCTCGTGCTGCTGCGCGAGGAGCCGGCGGTCGTCGCCGGGCACGTCGCCGCCGGCGCCCGGGCGGCCAGCCCCCGCACCGTCGAGCGGCTCCTCGTGTCGACCGCGCAGCGGTCGCGCTGAGCCCGCCCGCATGCGCCGTACCCTGGTGCGCATGAAGGCCTACTCCCCCGGCGACACCCTCACCGTCCAGGACGTCGCCGATCTCGTCGACCACGCCCTGCTCAAGCCCGAGCTGACGCCGCAGGAGGTCTCCGCGGCCGTCTCCGAGCTCGCCGCCCAGCGCATCTGGAGCGTCTGCGTGCGCCCGAGCGACGTCGCCCTCGCCGCGCAGACGATCGCCGCCGTCGAGGGCTCCCCCACGCGCGTGTGCACGGTCATCGGCTTCCCCCACGGCACGACGACGACGGCGACGAAGGTCGCCGAGTCGCAGCAGGCCCTCGCCGACGGTGCCACCGAGCTCGACATGGTCCTCAACATCGGCCGCCTGCGCGGCGGGGACGTCCAGGCCGTGCGCGACGACATCGCCGCGGTCGTCGAGGTGGGCCACGCCGCCGGCGTGCTCGTCAAGGTGATCTTCGAGACCGCGCTGCTCGACGAGCGGGCGAAGATCGACGCCTGCCGGGCGAGCGCCGACGCCGGCGCGGACTTCACGAAGACCTCGACCGGCTTCGCCGGCGGAGGGGCGACCCTCGCCGACGTGCGCCTCATGCGCGAGCACACCCCCGAGGGCATGGAGGTCAAGGCGTCCGGGGGTGTCCGCGACATCCCGACCCTGCTCGCGATGCTCGCCGAGGGCGTCACCCGGATCGGCACGTCGAGCACGCAGACCTTGCTCGCCGAGGCCGAGCGCTACGCCGCCTCGGGCGACCTCGTCGTGCCCCACCCGGGCCAGGACTGCGCCGTCCCCGCCGTCACCGGGTACTGACCGTCGCTGGTCGAGGTGCGAGCGCCCGCCAGGGCGTGAGCCTCGAGACCGTCGACCGAGCGACCACGGTCACCGCGCTCCCCTCGAGGCGCGGTGACCGTGCCCGCGCTCAGCGACGGGCGGCGCGGATGGCGTCGCGGGCGCGGTCCACGAGCGCGACGGCGGGACCGAGCGCGAGGTTGGCCGTCGCCGACTCCACCCCGGCGTGCGGGTGGGTGGGCGCGGCCAGCTCGGCCGCCTGCACGAGCGTGAGCATGCCCCGGCGCTCGCTCTCGGAGCAGTACTGGCGCACCCGGTTGAACTCGTAGCGCTGCTCGGCGAGCGCGTGGGTGATCACCGCGGTGCGCAGCAGCGCGAAGAGCGGGTCGAAGCGCGGGTCGTCGACATCCATCCCGTCGAGCTCCCCGAGCACCTGCTTCGCGGCGTTCTCCTCGTCGAGGCGGTCCTCGACGACCCCGTGCTCACCGGCGATCCGGCGAGCGACCGGGTGGAGCACCTCTTCCTCGACGGTCTCGTGCACCGAGAGCATCCGCACCACGGTCTCGAAGGCGTCGCGCTTGGCCTCGCCGGTGCTCGTCATCACCTCGTGCATGAGGTCGCGGACCTGCATGTGCTGCGCGACGAGCCGGTCGACGACGTCGGGCGCCGGCATGACGCCGAAGGGCATCGCGACGTGCCCGTCGGCGTGCTCCTGGGGCGCCATCACAGACCGCCCAGGCGCTCGGCGCGCTGCGCGGCGTCCTGCGGGTACGGACCCGCCTGCGTCGAGCGGTAGTCCTCGCCGCCGAACATCTCGCGGTGCCGCTCGACGACAAGGTCCGAGGCCGGGGTCGTGCCGCTGTGCAGCGTCTCCTGCATCCGCACGAAGCGCTCGTGCTGGTCGCCGACGTACCCGGTGCCGAGCGTCGTGAGGTCCATCTGCGTGCCGAGCAGGTGGCGCAGGTACTCCTTGTTCGGCTCGAAGGTCAGCACGTCCGGCAGCTCGCCCGGCAGCAGCTCCTCGGGGTCGCGGTCCTCGTGGGTGCGCACGAGGTCGCACGCGGCGTGCAGCTGGCCGATCTCCATCTGCAGGTGCAGCTCCCAGATCGCCTTGATCTTCGGGTCGACCTCCTGCTCGAAGAACGAGTGGTAGAGGTAGCACTCGTTGTACTCGTGCAGGAGCAGCTGCTCGAACCAGCTGAGGCTGCCGTCCCCGAGCGACTCGTAGTGCGTGACGTGCTCCTCCTCGACCATCCCGATCTCCTGGTAGAGCTGGCGGGCGATCGGCTCCATGTACTGCGGGCCGACGTTGGCGTAGAAGTTCAACGTCTGCTGCTCGGCCGAGAGGATCGTCAGCTGGTGCAGCTTCGACAGAGCGGCGGCGCTGCGCCCGTCCATGTTCTCGCGGACGTTGTCGAAGGGGTGGCGGTGGTGCGCCCGCGTCGGCCGTCCCGGCATGACCTCGGTGAGCTCGTCGACGAGCTTCTCGGCCTTGCGGTGCTCGATCATCTCGTAGAGGTTCGCGTACCGGTAGAGGTGGTCGAAGTCCTCGAGGACGCCGAACTCGTAGGCCTGGCGCAGGTACGCGTCGGGCTCGTTGCGCGCGACCCACGACGTGAGGTCGGTCGCGACCTGCTCGTAGGCGATCGTCGTCTCGAGCACCGAGGACCACCCCGGCAGCAGCCAGTTGACGACCTTCTGCTGCTGGTGGTCGACGTAGCGCGACAGGGCGAGCTGGCGCTGCAGCTCCTTGTCGTTCGTGTGCCGCGTCATCTGGTGGCTGAAGCTCAGCGCCTCGACCTCGATGCCGTTCATGACGATGACGCGGCAGCGCGTGTACGGGTGGACGGTGTCGGGGTCGAAGGGCTCGACGTTGAGCTCTTGCCAGCTGCGGATCGAGTCCTCGGGCGCGATGCCCTTCTCGGCCAACGGGTTGAACGCCATGGGTCTCTCCAGTGACTTCGGGGGGCCCCGACCGTGCGATCGGGTTCCTTCGTCACCGAAGGAGCGGGCAACCGGGCCGGGCCGCCCCGAGCTGGGCGCCCTTAGGGGTGGAATCCCTCGGCGGCGTGGGCGTAGGCCGGCTTGATGGTGCCCTCGATGAGCTCGAGACGCTCGTCGAAGGGGAGGAAGGCGGACTTCATCGCGTTGGTCGTCACCCAGCGCAGGTCGTCCAGGCCCCAGCCGGCCTGCTCGACGAGCGCGGTCATCTCCTTGGTCATCGACGTGTCGGACATGAGCCGGTTGTCGGTGTTGAGGGTGACGCGGTAGCGCAGGCGGGCGAGCGCGGTGATCGGGTGGGCGGCGATGCTCGGCGCGGCCCCCGTCTGCACGTTGCTGTGGGGGCACATCTCGAGCGGCACCCGGGTGTCGCGCACGTACGCGGCGAGCCGGCCGAGACGCAACGAGGAGGGGTCCTCGACGGCAGCGCGGTTGGCCGCCTCCGGGTCGTCGGTGACCGTCCCGTCGCCGAGCGCGATGTCGTCGACGACGCGCACGCCGTGACCCAGACGGTCCGCGCCGCAGACCTGCAGCGCCTCCCAGATGGAGGGCAGCCCGAAGGCCTCGCCCGCGTGGATCGTGAAGTGGGCGTTGTGGGCCCTGAGGTGCTCGAAGGCGGCGAGGTGGCGGCTCGGCGGGAAGCCGGCCTCCGCTCCGGCGATGTCGAAGCCGGCGACGCCCTCGTCGCGGTAGCGCACGGCGAGCTCGGCGATCTCCAGCGAGCGCGCCGCGTGCCGCATCGCCGTGAGCAGCGAGCGTACGACGACCGGACGACCGGCGGCGGCGGCCTCGGCCTCACCGGCGCGCAGCCCGGCGTTGACGGCCTCGACGACCTCCTCGAGGGTCAGCCCGCGCTCGAGGTGCTGCTCGGGGGCGTAACGGGACTCGGCGTAGACGACGCCGTCGGCGGCCAGGTCGAGCACGCACTCCTTGGCGACCCGGAAGAGGTGCTCTCGGGTCTGCATGACGGCGACGGTGTGCTCGAAGGTCTCGAGGTAGCGGACGAGCGAGCCGGAGTCGGCGCTCGCGCGGAACCACTCGGCCAGACCCTCGACGGTGCCGTCGGTGACCGGCAGCTCGTGGCCGATCTCCGCGGCCAGCTCGAGGACGGTGGCGGGGCGCACGCCCCCGTCGAGGTGGTCGTGCAGGAGCACCTTGGGCAGCCCGTGGATGACCTCACGGGTCAGCGACGCGCTCATGCCTCGTCCTCGCGGTGCACCGAGCCGGGCCCGAAGGCCGGGGTGCAGATGGCGACGTACTCGGCGCCCTCGGGGCCCACGGAGTAGCGCACGCGGCGTCCGGCCGGCGTGCGGACCGACTGCCCGGCGTGCACCTCCACCCGGCCGCCGTCGTGCTCGACGACGACGGTCCCGGCGACGACGAGGGTGACCTCGTCGAAGTCCGGCGTCTGGGCGGGCTCCTCCCAGCCCGCCGGTGCCCTCATGTGGGCGACGGACATGCCCTCGTCCCCGGTGGCGACCCGGCCGACGTGCTCGGCGATGACCTTGCCGCCGGGCACGTCGATGACGGCCGGCTGCGTCGTGACGACGACCTCGCTCATCGGGTCACCCCGTCGGCGTCGACGCGGTCGAGGACGACGGACCCGCTCGCTGCGGCTGTGTCGCCGACTCGCCAGGCACCCGCGAGGGCCTCCTGGGCACGCGCGAAGCGCTCGGGGGTGTCGGTGTGCAAGGTGAGCAGGGGCTGCCCCGCGCGCACCTGGTCACCGGGCCGGGCGTGCAGCTCGACGCCGGCGCCGGCCTGCACCGGGTCCTCCTTGCGCGCGCGACCGGCGCCGAGGCGCCAGGCGGCCACGCCGACGGCGAGCGCGTCGAGCGACTCAAGGACGCCGTCGCGGTCGGCGACGACCTGCTCGGTCTCGCGGGCCCGCGGCAGCTCGGCCTGCGGGTCGCCGCCCTGGGCGGAGATCATCGCGCGCCACACGTCCATGGCGCGTCCGTCGGAGAGCGCGGCGCGGACCTCCGCCTCGTCCTGCGGGCGCCCCGCCCCGGCGAGCATCTCGACGGCGAGGGCGACGGTGAGGTCGACGACGTCGGCGGGACCGCCGCCGGCGAACACCTCGACGGACTCGCGCACCTCGAGCGCGTTGCCGGCCGTGAGGCCGAGCGGGGTCGACATGTCGGTGAGCAGCGCGACGGTGCGCACCCCGGCGTCGGTGCCGAGCGCGACCATCGTCTCGGCGAGCTCGCGGGCGTCCCCTTCGGTCTTCATGAAGGCGCCGCTGCCGACCTTGACGTCGAGGACGAGCGCCCCGGTGCCCTCGGCGATCTTCTTGCTCATGATCGAGCTGGCGATGAGCGGGATCGCCTCGACGGTGCCGGTGACGTCGCGCAGCGCGTAGAGCTCCTTGTCCGCAGGGGCCAGCCCGGACCCGGCCGCGCAGATCACCGCGCCGACCTCCTCGAGCTGACGCATCATCGCCTCGTTGGTGAGGTCGGCGCGCCAGCCGGGGATCGACTCGAGCTTGTCGAGCGTGCCCCCGGTGTGGCCCAGGCCGCGCCCGGAGAGCTGGGGCACGGCGACGCCGAAGACGGCGACGAGGGGGGCGAGCGGGAGGGTGATCTTGTCGCCGACTCCCCCGGTCGAGTGCTTGTCGGCCGTCGGGCGGGAGAGCCCGGCGAAGTCCATCCGCTCGCCCGAGGCGATCATCGCGCCGGTCCAGCGGCTGATCTCGCGGCGGCCCATGCCGTTGAGCAGGATCGCCATCGCGAGGGCGCTCATCTGCTCGTCGGCGACGACCCCGCGCGTGTAGGCGTCGACGACCCAGTCGATCTGCGCGTCGCTGAGCTCGGCGCGGTCCCGCTTGGCCCGGATGACGTCGACGACGTCGTGCTGCTCGGTCATGGCTCTCCCTTCGCGTCCCGACCCGTGCGGGCGGTGCGCTGGTCCTCGGCGCCCCGGGGCGCCCTGTCGTGCGGTGCAGGTGTGGTCAGGTCGCGCGCTGCGCGGCGGCCTCGAGGTCGGCGACGCCGAAGGCCTGCGGCAGCACCTGCACCATCGTCAGGTCGCCCTCGGGCGTGCGCAGGACGCACTGCTCGCCGCCGTGCTCCCACAGCAGCTGCCGGCAGCGGCCGCAGGGCATGAGGGTGGCCTCGTCGCCGCCGACGCACCACACGGCGAGCAGCCGGCCGCCGCCGCCGCGCACGAGGTCGCCGACCATGCCGCACTCGGCGCACAGGCCGACGCCGTAGGACGCGTTCTCGACGTTGCACCCGGAGACGACCCGCCCGTCGTCGACGAGCCCGGCGACGCCGACGGCGAAGCCGCTGTACGGCGCGTAGGCGCGACGCATCGCGGCGACGGCCTCCTCGTGCAGGCGCCCCCAGTCGACCTCGAGGGCCACTAGTGCCCCTCGCCGCGGCGGTAGATCATGCCGTCCGCCTTGGGCATCCGCAGCCGTTGGCTGGCGAAGGCGAGGACGAGCAGCGTCGTGAGGTGCGGGGCGAAGGGGGTGATGTCGGACGGCACCGAGTCGGTGACGAACCACAGCACGAAGACGACGGCGGCGACGACGACCGCGATGCCGCCCTGGACCATCCGGCCGTTGCGCAGGACCTGCCACAGGCCGACGGCGAGCAGCAGCATCGTGATGAGGAGCAGCAGCCCGTGCAGGGCGGTGCCGCCGCCGCGCAGCTGCAGCGCGTCCATGAAGCCGAAGAGACCGGAGCCGGAGAGCAGCCCGCCGGGCCGCCAGTTGCCGAAGATCATCGCCGCGAGACCGATATAGCCACGTCCGTCGACCTGCGACTCGCGGTAGATGTTCGTCGCGACCATCGACAGGAAGCCACCGCCGAGACCGGCGAGGGCGCCGGAGATGACGACGGCGACGTACTTGTGGAGGTAGACGTTGACACCGAGCGTCTCGGCGGCCACCGGCGACTCGCCGCAGCTGCGCACGCGCAGGCCGAAGGGGGTGCGCCACAGCACGTAGAAGGTGATGACGAAGAGGGCCAGGCCGATGACGGTGAGGACCGACAGACCGGTCGTCAGCGCCTTGAGGATCGCCGCGACCTCGGAGACGAAGAACCACCCCTTCGTCTCGACCGCCGACAAGGCGTCGCCGGCGCCCGGGATGCCGATCTTCGGCAGCTGTGGCAGGGGCGGCGACTGGACGTCGCTGCCGCCGTCGAGCTCGCCGAAGAAGCGGGCGGCCAGATAGCTGGCAGCCCCGACGGAGACGATGTTGAGGGCGACACCGGAGACGATGTGGTCGACGCCGAAGGTCACCGTCGCCAGGGCGTGGATGAGGCCCCCGACCGCGCCGCACAGGGCGGCGCCGACGATGCCCATCCACGGGCCGCCGTGGAGGGAGCCGAAGGCCCCGCCCCACGTGCCGAGGACCATCATCCCCTCGAGACCGATGTTGACGACGCCGGCCCGCTCGGACCACAGGCCGCCGAGACCGGCGAAGGCGATGGGCATGGCGAGCGCCAGCGCGGCGCTCAGGGTGCCCGAGGAGGCGATGTCGTTGCGGCCGGTGACGACGCGCACGACGGACAGGGCGAGGACGAGGGCGAGGGCCATCGCGCCCCAGGCCCACAGGGGCAGACGGCGCTTCCGGGTCGCCTCCGGGACGACCTCGGTGCCGACGCTGAGGTCGCTGCTCACGCTGCGGCTCCTTCGGGGACGGAGGATGCGTCGAGGTCGCGCGCCACCTGGCGCTGCTCCATCCGCCGCTCGACGCGGTGGACGACCTCGTAGGCGATGACGACGGCCAGGAGGATCGAGCCCTGGATGATGTAGACGAGGGCCGGCGAGACCTGAGCCTCGAGCTGCAGGCCGTCGGAGGCCTTCTCGAGCCAGGACCACAGCAGCGCGGCGAAGGCGATGCCGACCGGGTGGTTGCGCCCGAGGAGCGCGACGCCGATGCCGACGAAGCCGACGCCGTCCTGGAAGCTGCTGCCGTAGGCGTGGTCGGCGCCGAAGAAGGCCGGCATCCCGACGAGACCGGCGACGGCACCGGACAGGACGATGGAGATGAGCACCATCCGCTTGACCTTGACGCCCGAGGCGACAGCCGCCGACTCGGACTGCCCCGTCGCCCGCAGGTCGAAGCCGAAGCGGGTCTTGTTGATGACGAACCAGTACAGGAGGCCGACGACCAGGGCGAGGGCGACGAGGGTGTAGACCGTGTTCGCCGCGCCGGGCACGAGGGCGAAGCCGTCGAGCTGGTTGGACTCGGGGATCGGCGTCGTCGACCGGGCGTTGCTGCCCTCAGCGCGCTGGCCCCAGCTGCGCAGCCCCCAGCCGACGAGACCGGCCGAGATCGTGTTGAGCATGATCGTCGAGATGACCTCGGACACCCCACGGGTGACCTTGAGCCAGCCGGCGATGCCCGCCCAGATGCCGCCGGTCACCATCGCGACGAGCATCGCCACGACGATGTTGAGCCAGCTCGGGAGCCAGCCGTAGCCAGCGAAGATCGCGGCGGCGAAGGAGGCGATCCGGTACTGCCCGTCGACGCCGATGTTGAAGAGGTTCATCTTGAAGCCGATGGCGACGGCGACCGCGGCGATGTAGTACGTCGTCGCGCTGTTGATGATGTTGACCGTCGTGCGCGGTCGCGGCTCCTTGAGCAGCGTCGACCACACCTGGCCGACGGGGTCGCCCACGGCGAGCAGCACGAGGCTGGTGATGACGAAGGCGACGACGACGGCGAGCGCCGGTGCGGCCAGGGTGAGCGCCAGACGGCGCGGGTTGAGACTCATCGGGGCTCCTCGCCGGCTCCGGTCATGGCGCTGCCGAGCTCCTGGCTGGTGACGGTGTCGGGGTCGAAGGTGCCGGTCATGCGGCCGCGCAGGATGACCTGGATCGTGTCGGAGAGCCCGATGAGCTCCTCGAGGTCGGCGCTGATGAGGAGCACGGCGAGCCCCTCGCGACGGGCGGCGCGGATCTGGTCCCAGATCGCGGCCTGCGCGCCGACGTCGACGCCGCGGGTCGGGTGCGAGGCGACGAGCACCCGCGGGCTGTGGCTCATCTCGCGGCCGATGATGAGCTTCTGCTGGTTGCCGCCGGACAGCGAGCCGGAGGTGACGGTGATGCTCGGGGTGCGCACGTCGTACTCGCGCACGATCCGCTCGGTGTCCTTCTTCGCCGCGCGGGCGTCGACGAGACCGCGGCGAACGTTCGGTCGCTCGGTCTGGTGGCCGAGGACGCGGTTCTCCCACAGCGGCGAGTCCAGGAGCAGGCCATGGCGGTGGCGGTCCTCGGGGACGTAGCCGACGCCGGCCTCGCGGATCCGGCGCACGTCCCAGTCCGAGATGTCCTCGCCGCCGAGGTGCACCTGGCCGGAGGTGGGCTCGCGCATCCCCATGATGACCTCGACGAGCTCGGCCTGGCCGTTGCCCTCGACGCCGGCGATGCCGAGGACCTCGCCGGCGTGGATCTCGAGGTCGACGTCGTCGAGCAGCGCCCGGCCGGTGCCCGGGGCCCCGGCGAGGCTGACGCCGCGGCAGGACAGGACGACCTCGTCGGTGACCGTGGACTCCTCGGTCGCGGGGGTCGGCAGCTCGGACCCGACCATCATCTCGGCGAGCTCGCGCGAGGTGATCGAGCGCGGGTCGTCGACGGAGCCGACGGTGGTGCCGCGACGGATGACGGTGATCGCGTCGGCGACGGAGAGCACCTCGTCGAGCTTGTGGGAGATGAAGATGACGGCCAGGCCCTCGTTCTTCAGCTCGCGCAGGTTGTCGAAGAGCTCGTCGACCTCCTGGGGCACGAGGACGGCGGTCGGCTCGTCGAGGATGATCGTGCGCGCCCCGCGGTAGAGGACCTTGAGGATCTCGACGCGCTGGCGCGAGCCGACGCCGAGGTCCTCGACGAGGGCGTCGGGGTCGACGCCGAGGCCGTACTCGTCGCTGATCCGTCGGATCTCCGCCCGCGCCCGGCCGCCGATGCCGTGGAGCTTCTCCGCCCCGAGCACGACGTTCTCGAGCACGGTGAGGTTGTCGGCGAGCATGAAGTGCTGGAAGACCATGCCGATGCCGTGCTTGATGGCGTCGCTCGGCGAGCGCAGGTCGACCACCTGGCCGTCGACCTCGATGGTCCCCTCGTCGGGACGCTGCACGCCGTAGAGGATCTTCATGAGCGTGGACTTGCCCGCGCCGTTCTCGCCGACGACGGCGTGGACGGTGCCCCGGCGCACCGAGAAGGCGATGTCCTTGTTGGCCACCACGCCCGGGAAGCGCTTGGTGATGCCCTCGAGCCGGACCGCGACGTCGCCCGCTGCGGGCGCCGAGGGGGTCGGGCTGGTCGTCGTGGTGCTGATCGGGTGCCTCCTGATGACGAAGGGCCGCACGTGGGGTGGTCGTGGGCGGAGCAAGAGTAGCCGCTGCGTGGTGAGCGGACGGCCCGCCCCTCGCTGGTGCGCGAGGGGCGGGCCGGGTGCGTCAGGCGGGTCGCCCGACGGTGATCACTTGGTCGGGACCGTGACCTTGCCGTCGACGATCTCCTGCTTGTAGCCGTCGAGCTTGTCCTTGATGTCGTCGACCTTGCCACCGGTGGTCGAGTAGTCGACACCGCCGGCCTTGAGGTCGAAGACGATGTTGCCGGACTGCATGTCGCCCTCGGTCACGGCCTTGATGTGGTCGAAGACCGCGACGTCGACGTTCTTGACCATCGAGGTGAGGATGACGTCGCGGACGTCCTCCTCGGCGGTGAGCGCCTGGTCGGAGTCGACGCCGATCGCCATCTTCTTGGCGGCCTTGGCCGCCTTGAAGACGCCGGAGCCCGACCCGCCGGCGGCGTGGTAGACCACGTCGGCGCCGTTGTCGTACATGCCCTCGGCAGCGGTCTGGCCCTTGGCCGGGTCGGCGAAGCCGGAGCCGTCCTCGGCGAGGTACTTCGTGCTCACCTCGATGTCGGGGTTGACGGCCTTGGCGCCGGCCTCGAAGCCCGCCTGGAACTTGTTGATGAGCGGCACGTCGACACCGCCGATGAAGCCGACCTTGTTGCTCTTGGACTTCAGCGCCGCGGCGGCACCGACGAGGTAGGAGCCCTGCTCCTCCGCGAAGGTCAGCTGCGCGACGTTCTCGCCCGCGGAGTCCTCCGACGCGTCGTCGATGATCGCGAACTGGATGTCGGAGTTCTCCTTGGCGGCGCCGCCGACGGCCTTCGCGTAGATGTAGCCGACCGCGATGATGTCGGTGCAGCCGCTCTCGATGAGCTGGTTGAGGCGGTCCTCGCGGGCGGCGTCGTTCTCGCCCTGGGAGGCCTCGACCTCGGCGGTCTGGACCTTCAGCTCGTCCTTGGCCTTGTCCAGGCCCTTGGCGGCCGAGTCGTTGAAGGACTGGTCGCCGCGGCCGCCCACGTCGTAGGCCAGGCAGGCCTTGACGTCGGAACCGCTGCCGCCCTCGGCCGAGGTCGAGTCCCCGGTGGAGTCGGAGCCGCCGCAGGCGGCGAGGGACAGGGCGGCGACCGACGAGACCGCGGCAGCCTTGATCAGGGAGTGGCGCACAGTTGCTCTCCTTCGTCGAAACTCGTGCACTGACCGACAGGGGGCGGTCATCGGCGCCATGCTAGGTGCGGAACCTCACGAGCCCGACCGATCCGTCGAAACCGGCGGAGGTTGTTACCGAGTCGCGACGCAGGCGTGACCCGCGGGTGTCCTCAGTCCGGGTCCTCGACCCGGGTCCACTCCCCCGCCGCGGAGAGCGCGAGCAGCGCCGTCCCGGCGCGCACCGCGGCCTCGTCGACGACGAGGTCGCCCTGGTGCAGGTCGTACGTCGTGCCGCCCGGGGTGCGGGTGCCCAGGCGCGCCATCGCGCCGCTGCTCGCATGGATGAGCCAGCCGAAGTCCTCGCCGCCGAGCGACTGGGGGGTCGGCACCGGGCGCAGCCCCGCGGTCATCGCCGCCCGTCCGAGCGAGGCGACGGCGCGGGGGTCGTTGACGACCGGGGGCACACCGCGGACGTAGTCGACACGGGCGCGCACGCCGTACGGGTCGACGACCTCGTGGACGACCTGCGTGAGCAGCTCTTCCATGTCGTCCCACACCGCGACGTCGAGCATCCGCAGGGTGCCCTCCGCGTGACCGGTCGAGGGGATGACGTTGGCGGCGCCGCCTGCGTGGAGCTGGCCCCACACGAGCGCGACGCCCGAGCGCGGGTCCATCCGGCGCGAGAGGATCGCCGGCACCTCGGTGACGACCTTGGCCAGGGCGAAGGTGAGGTCCTCGGTGAGGTGGGGGCGCGAGGTGTGCCCGCCGCGTCCGCCGAGCGTGATCCGCACCTTGTCGGCGGCCGCCGTGAGCGGCCCCTCCTTGAGCCCGACCTCGCCGACGTCGATCGAGGGGTCGCAGTGCACCGCGTAGGCGATGTCGACACCCTCCATGACGCCGAGCTCGACGAAGCGCTCGGCACCGCCGGGCATCGCCTCCTCCGCGGGCTGGAAGACGAGCCGGACCCCGACGCGGCGCTCGGCCAGCTCGTCGGCGACGCTCGCCAGGGCCAGGCCGGCGCCGAGCAGGACCGTCGTGTGGACGTCGTGGCCGCAGGCGTGGCACACCCCGTCGACGGTCGAGGCCCAGTCCAGACCGGTCCGCTCGCGGATCGGCAGGGCGTCGATGTCACCGCGCAGGGCGACCCGTCGGGCCGGGTCCGGGTCCCCGAGGTCGACGACGACACCGGTCGGGCCGACGTCCTGGGGCACGAGCCCGCTCGCGGCCAGCCGCTCGCACAGACGCTGCGTCGTGCGGTGCTCGGCGAAGCCCAGCTCGGGGTGGGCGTGGAGGTCTCGCCGGAAGGTGAGGAGCTCGGGGACGAGGTCGTCGACGACACGCAGCAGCGTCGGGGCGAGAGGTGCGGTCATGTCGGCTCACCACCCTACTCGGGGTGTGCGCGACGCCTCGGCGACCCCGCCCGCCGTGGACACCCCTGTCACACGAGCTCGTCGCGGCCGGCGGCCTTGAGCGACTCGACGACGCGCTTGACGTCCTGCGCGCGGGCCCGGGTCGTCACGAGGAGGGCGTCGTCGGTCTCGACGACGACGATGTCGTGCACCCCGACGAGCGCGACCATCCGCCCCGACTCGCTGACGACGATGCCGCTGGAGTCGACGGACTGCACCTGCCCCGGGTCGCCGACGACCGTCGTCCCGTCGTGCGCGCCGGGCAGGATCCCCGACAACGACCCGAAGTCACCGATGTCGTCCCACCCGAAGGTGCCGGGCACGACGGCGACGAGGCCCTCGTCGGCGGCCGGCTCGGCCACGGCGTGGTCGATGGCGATCTTCTCCAGGTCCGGCCAGAGCTCGTCGAGCCGCGCCGGGTCGGCGGCGAGCGCACGGGCGCCCGTGGCGAGCTCGGGGTGCCAGCGGCCGAGCAGGTCGAGCAGGGTGCCCGCCCGCACGACGAACATGCCGGCGTTCCACCGGAACTCACCGGTGGCGAGGTAGCGGGCCGCACGCTCGGCGTCGGGCTTCTCGACGAACTGGCGCACCCGGCAGGCGGTGCTGAAGCCGCGCAGCGGGCGTCCGGTCTGGATGTACCCGAAGCCCGTCGCCGGGTAGGTGGGGTTGATGCCGATCGTCACGACGTAGCCCTCGCGCGCGACGTCGACCGCCTCGGCGACGGCACCGGCGAAGGCGCCCTCCCCGGTGATGACGTGGTCGGCGGCGAAGGACCCGAGCACGGCCTCGGGGTCGCGCGCCTCGAGGACCGCGGCCGCCCAGGCGATGGCCGCCATGGAGTCGCGCGGGCTGGGCTCGGCGAGGAGCTGGTCCGGCGCGAGGTCGGGCAGCTGCGCCGACACCGCCGCGGTGTGGGCGGCGCCGGTGACGACGACGACCCGCTGGCCGGCGAGGGGACGCAGCCGGTCGATCGTGGCCTGGAGGAGGGTGCGCCCGCTGCCGGTGAGGTCGTGGAGGAACTTCGGCGAGCCGGCCCTCGAGACCGGCCACAGCCGGGTGCCGGCACCGCCCGCGGGGACGACGGCCCAGAAGCCCGGGATCGGTCCGGTGGCGGTCTGCGGCTGCGCGTCCGGCATGGCGCCGGTCTCCTCGGTCATGGCCGCGACGGTACCGGCTCCCCCTTCGCCCCCCGGCGGCGCCGACACGTCACCCGCCCGTCACCCGACACCTCCCCCGACGTCACCCCCTGGGCGCGCACGCCGAGGACCGTGGTCGGCGTGAGAGTGGCGATCGCGACCGAGTCCTTCCTGCCGAGCCTCAACGGCGTGACGACGAGCGTGTGCCGGGTGAGCGAGGAGCTCGCCGCCCAGGGCCACGAGACCCTCGTCATCGCGCCGGGCCCGGGTCCGGCGACCTACGCGGGGCGGCCCGTGCACCGGCTGCCCGGTGTCACCGTCCGGGGCTTCCGGGCCGGGGTGCCGACGACGGCGGTACGACGAGCCCTCGACGACTTCGAGCCGGACGTGCTCCACCTCGCCTCGCCCTTCCTCGTCGGTGCCCGCGGCGTGCGCGACGCCGCGCTGACGCAGGTGCCGACCGTCGCGATCTACCAGACCGACATGCCCTCGTACGTCGAGCAGCACGGCCCGGGCGCGATCGGCCGCGGGGCCGGCTCCCTCGTCTGGCGGTGGCTGCGGCGCCTCCACGACCAGGTCGACCTCACCCTCGCCCCCTCCCGCCCCACCCTCGAGGAGCTGCGCGCGCACGGGATCCCGCGCACCGACCTGTGGGGTCGCGGCGTCGACACCCGGCTCTTCGCCCCGAGGTGGCGCGAGGAGGAGGGCACGCTCGCGCTGCGCCAGGCGCTGGCCCCCGGCGGCGAGGTGCTCCTCGGCTACGTCGGTCGGCTCGCCCCGGAGAAGGAGCTGCACCGGCTCGTCGAGCTGGCGCACCTGCCCGGCACCCGTCTCGTCCTCGTCGGCGAGGGGCCGAGCCGTAACGAGCTCGGGGCGCGGCTCAGCGAGGCGGTCGCGAGCAGCGGGCGTCGCCCCAACCTGCCGCCCGCCTTCCTCGGACCGCGCACCGGCGACGCCCTCGCCCGGGCCTACGCGGCGCTCGACGTCTTCGTGCACACGGGGACGAAGGAGACCTTCGGCCAGACCCTGCAGGAGGCGGCGGCGACCGGTCTGCCGGTCGTCGCCCCGGCCGCAGGCGGCCCGCTGGACCTCGTCGCCGACGGGGTGAGCGGTGCCCTGTACGACCCGGCGGTTCCGGGCGCCCTCCGGGCGGCCGCCGCGCCGCTCGTCGGCGACGCCTCGCTGCGCTCCCGGATGGGACGGGCCGGCGCCGAGCGCGTCGCGGACCGGTCGTGGTCGGCCCTCACCGGCCAGCTCGTCGGTCACTACGAGCGCGTGCTCGCCGGCTGACAGGAGAGGGTCAGGCCCCGGTGAGCGCGAAGTCGGCGACCGGGCGCCACACCGAGTCCTCGCCGTGCCGGTAGAGGTGGAAGTCGGCGACCTCGAAGCGGGCCTCGAAGTGCGCGAGCCCGTCGAAGGCCTCGTCGAGGTGGTGCTCGGCGACGGCGTGGGCGACGGTGACGTGCGGGTGGTAGGGGAAGTCGAGCTCGCGCTCGACGGGCCCTGAGCGCACGGCCTGCTCGAGCATCTCGCACCACGGGATGCCCGAGGCGACCTGGACGAAGACGACGGGGCTGATCGGGCGGAAGGTCCCTGTGCCGCGCAGCAGCATCTCGAAGGGGGCGAAGCGCTCGCCGACGAGCCGGAGGTGCTCCTCGAAGGCCGGCAGGGCCTCGTCCTCGACCTGCGTCGGGGGCAGCAGGGTCACGTGCGGCGGGATCGCGTAGGCGAGCGGGTCGCCGTAGTCCTCACGACGTGACTGCAGCTCGTCTCCCCAGGGCGGGGGGATGGAGATCGAGACGCCGTAGGTCGCCACCGCCCGGCCTCAGCGCTGCGCCGGGAGGACGCCGACCGCGTCGTACACGGCGTCACGGGTCGGACGGGCGATCTCGGTGGCCCGCGCGGCCCCCTTCGCGAGGATCCGGTCGAGCTCGGCCGGGTCGTCCATGAGCTCGGCCATCCGGGCCTGGAAGGGCTCGACCGCGGCGACGACCGCCTCGGCGACGGCCTTCTTGAGGTCGCCGTAGCCGCGCCCGGCGTACTCCGCGACGAGCTCGGCGACCGGCCGGCGCGACATCGCCGAGTGGATCGTCAGCAGGTTCGACACCCCGGCCTTGGTCTCGGGGTCGAAGCGGATCTCGCCGTCGGTGTCGGTGACGGCCGAGCGCACCTTCTTGGCCAGCCGGGCCGGCTCGTCGCTGAGCAGGAGCAGGCCCTTGTCCGGCGAGGTCGAGCCCGACATCTTGTTCTGCGGCTCCTGGAGGTCCATGATCCGCGCCGACTCCTTGAGGATGTACGGCTCGGGCACGGTGAAGGTCTGACCGAAGCGGGAGTTGAAGCGGGTCGCGAGATCGCGGGTGATCTCGAGGTGCTGGCGCTGGTCGTCGCCCACCGGCACGAAGTCGGGCCGGTAGAGCAGGATGTCGCTCGCCATGAGGACCGGGTAGGTGAAGAGCCCGACGTTGGCGTTCTGCCCCTTCGTCGTCTTGTCCTTGAACTGCGTCATCCGGCTCATCTCGCCGAAGCCGGTCTGGCAGGCGAGGATCCAGGCGACCTCGGTGTGCTCGCGCACGTGGCTCTGGCAGAAGATCGCCGAGCGCTCGGGGTCGACCCCGCCGGCGATGAACTGGGCGGCCGTCACCCGCGTGCGACGACGGATGACCTCGGGGTCGGTCGGCACGGTCTGCGCGTGGAGGTCCGCGACGAAGTAGAAGGCGTCGGTGCGCTCCTGCAGCTCGACCCAATTGACGAGCGCCCCGAGGTAGTTGCCGAGGTGGAGCGAGTCGCTCGTCGGCTGCATCCCTGACAGGGAGCGCGGCGGGGTGGCGGGAGTGGCGTCCGGCATGCGCTCATCATGTCAGGCCGCCCCCCGCGCACCGCCGCGGCTCCCGCCGGGTGGGTAGCGTCAGCGCGTGGACGTCGCCCAGAGCCTGCAGCAGCGCACCGGATCTCCCGCCGAGGGGGTGTGGTCGGCCCCCGGCCGGGTCAACCTCATCGGCGAGCACACCGACTACAACGACGGCCTGTGCCTGCCGATGGCGCTGCCGCTGCGCACGCGTGTCGCGGCCTCGCGTCGCGACGACGACCTCGTCGTCGCCTCGTCGGAGGGGTTCGGGCGGGTCGTCAGCACCTCGATCGGCGACGTCGGGCCGGGCCGGCCGAAGGGGTGGGCCGCCTACGTCCTCGGTGTCCTGTGGGCGCTGCGCGAGGCCGGTCACGACGTGCGTGGCCTCGAGCTGAGCATCGACTCCGACGTGCCCTCCGGCGCCGGGCTGTCGAGCTCGGCCGCCCTCGAGTGCGCGGTCGGCGCCGCCGCGAGCGACCTCTTCGACCTCGGGCTCCTCGGCTCCGACGAGCGCCGGGTCGAGCTCGCAGCGGCCTGCGTCCGCGCCGAGAACGACGTCGCGATGGCCGCCACCGGCGGCATGGACCAGGCGGTCGCGCTCCGCTCGCGCGAGGGCGCCCTGCTGCTCCTGGACTGCCAGGACGGCTCCGTCGAGCACGTGCGGGCCGAGCTCGACGGCCACGTCGTCCTCGTCACCGACACCCGCAGCCCGCACCAGCTCGTCGACGGGCAGTACGAGGCGCGGAGACGCGACTGCGAGGCCGCCGCCGCGGCGGCGGGCGTCGCGAGCCTGCGCGAGGTCGAGCCCGAGGACCTGCCCGCGCTGCTGGGTCGGGTCGACGAGGTCGTCGGCCGCCGAGCCCGGCACGTCGTCACGGAGAACGCCCGCGTGCGTCTCGTCGTCGACGCGCTGCGCTCCGGTGACCTCGACGCCGTCGGCGCCGCGCTGAGCGCCGGTCACGCCTCGCTGCGCGACGACTTCGAGGTGACCGTGCCCCATCTCGACGTGGCCGTCGAGGCGGCGGTCGCCGCCGGCGCGCTCGGCGCCCGGATGACGGGGGGCGGCTTCGGCGGCTCGACCGTCGCGCTCGTGCCCTCCGAGCTCGTCGAGCCGGTCCAGGCCCGCATCCGCGAGGACTACGTCTCCCGCGGGTGGGAGGAGCCGGCCTTCCACGTCGCCACCCCGTCCGGGCCGGCGACGCGGGAGGCCTGACTCCCCCCGGTCCCCCTGCTCTCCCCTTCCCCCGGGGTCCTAGTACGCCCCTCGGCCGCCGACGACGGCCTTGACGGTGCGCAGCAAGATCATCGCGTCCTGGGTGATCGACCAGTTGTCGGCGTAGTACAGGTCGAGCCGCACGGTGTCCTCCCACGACAGGTCGGAGCGGCCGGAGACCTGCCACAGGCCCGTCATCCCCGGGCGCACGCGCAGCCGCTGGACGATGTCTCCCTCGTAGGCGTCGACCTCCCGCGGCAGCGGGGGCCGGGGGCCGACGAGGCTCATGTGCCCGGCGAAGACGTTGAGCAGCTGGGGCAGCTCGTCGAGCGAGTAGCGACGCAGCACCCGACCGACGCGGGTGATCCGCGGGTCGGCCTTCATCTTGAAGAGGACCCCGCTGCCCTCGTTGCTCTCGGTGAGCCGCTGGAGCACGGCGTCCGCGTCCTGGCACATCGAGCGGAACTTGAAGCAGTCGAAGTGCTGCCCGGCGATGCCCACCCGGCGCTGCCGGAAGAGCACCGGGCCGCGGTCGTCGAGGACGATCGCGAGGGCGACGAGCAGCGTCACCGGCGACAGGAGCAGGAGCAGCAGGCCCGAGCCGACGACGTCGAAGATGCGCTTGCACACCCGCATCGGCAGGTCGCGCTGCGGCCGCTCGACGTGGACGAAGGGCAGACCGGCGACCGGTCGCACGTCGAGCCGCTGACGCGAGATGTCCGACAGCGAGGGCACGACGATCATCTGCACGTTGCGGGACTCGAGGTCCCACGCGGTGCGCCGGAAGTCGTCGGCGCACGGCAGGGCGCCGTCGGCGAAGACGATGGCGTCGACGTCGGTGCGCTCGAGGACCGCCGAGACCGCGGACGGGTCGCCGACGACCTCGACGCCGCCGAGGGTCTCCCCGCTCGGCGGGGGCGTCGGCGACAGGCCGCCGACGACCTCGTAGCCGAGCCACGACTCGCGGCGCAGGACCCGGGCGACGTCGTCGATGTGCCGGTCGGTGCCGGCGACGAGGACCCGGCTGCGGAAGTGACCGCGGACGTGCGCCCGCTGGATCGCCCGGCGCAGCGCGAGCCGGCCGACGAGCAGCAGCGTCGTGCCGATGCCGAAGAAGATGACGAAGAAGCCGCGCGAGAGCTCGGTCTGCACCATGTAGGCACCGATGCCGACGAAGGCCGCGGTCCCCAGCGACGCGGTGAGCACCCGCTGGTACTCCCACGAGCCGACCCCGGTGCGTCGTGGCGACTGCGCACCGAAGGCCCACAGGGCGAGCAGCCACAGCAGGCTGAGCTGGGGCGCCACCTCTCGGGGGAAGTCACCGAGCTGCTCGGTGACGCCGATCGACGCCAGCCACTGCGTCTGCGAGCGCAGCGCGAGAGCGGCCAGGGCGGCGATGCTGATCATCATGGTGTCGGCGGCGATCATCGCCGCGCGCGTCTTGACGAAGGCGTTGGTGCCCGCCCGAGGGACGGTCGTGCTCGCTGTGCCGGCCGGGGCGCTCGTGCGCCCCAGGACACCCAGGACGTCTGATCCGCCCTGGTCCAAGGTATGGCTCATCCAGGTCTCCCCACCCCACGTCGCCTGGTCAGACCCCCCTGACCATGAATGACGACCTCTGTGCTGGCGCGATCAGCGCCGTGCTCGCCACACTAGGGCGGGCGAGCAGACCCGCGCCGGTCTTTGCAATAATTTGGTCTACGTCATCCCCCGTAGCGGTCAAGGATCTGTTACCGCAAGCCCCCCCTCGGGGTGCAGCCGGGCGATCAGACCGCCCGCAGCCGCCGCTGCAGCGGGGCGGGGAGGGCGAAGAGCCAGCCCATCCGGGCCCGGCCCGCCAGCCACCAGATCCCCAGCGGCGCGAGGAGCCCGACGGCCGTGCCGACGACGAGGTGTGCGCCGTCGGTCTGCACGCCCTCGTCGACGAGGACGGCCCGCACGAGCACCCCGACGAGGATGTGCGCGAGGTAGATCTCCATGCTGCGCTGACCGACGAAGGCCAGCCAGCCCAGACCGGGCAGGCGGGCGAGCAGCGCGCTCGCCGCGAGCACGAGCACGAGGCCGCTCGTCGAGCCCAGGACGCCCCAGGCGAGCGGGATCGCCGAGCGGTCCGGGCTCGCCGCGGTCGGCATCGCGAAGTGGCCGACGGCGACGACGCCGAGGTACACCACGCCGGCCGCCAGCGCCACGAGGCCCAGCCGCAGGACCGTCGACCCGCTGACGAGGTCGACGACGCGGTCACCCCGGACGAGCACCCCCGCGACGAAGAAGGGCGTGAGCGCGAGCCCCTGGACGACCACGGCGTCGGGCTCCCAGCCCCACACGACGAGCGCGAGGGCTGCGGTGGCACCGAGCAGGGCGAGCCCGCGTCGCCGCGAGCGCCAGGGGTGGACGAGTGCGACGAGCATCGTGGCCGCGAGCAGCCACGGGAGGAACCACAGCTGCCCCTCGGGCCGCCACAGGCGCAGCAGCTCGACCGGCGAGGCGGCCGTGCTCGCGAAGGGGCCGCCGAGCACCCTCGACCCGCGCTGCAGCAGGGTCCACAGCAAGTAGAGCCAGACGAAGAGCGCGCCCCGCTCGGCGAGGTAGCGCGCCGCGCCCCGACGGCTCACCCCCCGCTCGACGAAGAGCCCGGCGAGGACGGCGAAGACGACGATGTGCACGAGGTAGAGCGCCGGCATGAGCGGCCCCTTCGCCCCCGTCTCGATGGCGTCGGACTGCCACACGCCGACGATGACGTGCGAGAGGACGATGAGGACGATGGAGATGCCGCGCGCGATGTCGACGGTGCGGTCGCGTCGCAGGCCGGCCGGGGGTCCCGTGGGGTAGGTGCTCGACATCGCCCGTCAGTATGGGGCACCCTGCGCGGCTCCTCCCACGGCCTGTCCAGGCCCGGGCGGACGGGTCGGCCCAGGCCGCCGCCGCGACAGGGCCGAACGCCCCGGCGGCCCGCGAGGGGTCCGTGGGAAGATCGGGACGAGCCACCCATCACGACCCCGACGGAGGAGTCACATGAGCACGTCCAAGATCGTCTGGACGCAGATCGACGAGGCGCCGGCGCTCGCCAGCTACTCGTTGCTGCCGATCGTCCAGGCCTTCACCAGGGGCACCGGAGTCGAGGTCGAGACGAGCGACATCTCCCTCTCCGGTCGCATCCTCGCGCAGTTCCCGGAGCGCCTGCAGGAGGACCAGCGGGTCGAGGACAACCTCGCGCGCCTCGGCGAGCTGACGCAGGACCCGTCCGCCAACATCATCAAGCTGCCGAACATCTCGGCGTCGGTCCCCCAGCTCAAGGCCGCGATCCGCGAGCTGCAGGGCCAGGGCTACGACATCCCCGACTACCCCTCCGACCCGAGCACCGACGAGGAGCGCGAGACCCAGTCCCGCTACGCGACCGTCCTGGGCTCTGCGGTCAACCCCGTGCTCCGCGAGGGCAACTCCGACCGCCGGGCGCCCCAGTCGGTGAAGAACTTCGCCAAGAAGCACCCGCACCGCCTCGGCCCGTGGACCGCCGAGAACAGGGCGCGCGTCGTCTCGATGAGCGAGGGCGACTTCTACGGCCACGAGCAGTCGGTCGTCATGACCGCCGACGACACGCTGACGATCACCCTCATGACCCCGCAGGGCGACACCGTGCTCAAGGACGGCGTCTCGGTGCTCGAGGGCGAGATCGTCGACGGCACCTTCATGTCCGTCTCCGCGCTGCGCGCCTTCTACGCCGAGCAGATCGAGGCCGCGAAGAGCGAGGACCTCCTGCTCTCGCTGCACCTCAAGGCGACGATGATGAAGGTCTCCGACCCGGTGCTCTTCGGGCACGCCGTCTCGGTGTGGCTCGGCGAGGTCATGGACACCCACGCCGACGCCTTCCGTGAGGCCGGCGTCAACCCCAACCTCGGCCTCGGCGCGCTGCACTCCTCCATCGAGTCGCTCCCGCAGGAGACGCAGGAGGCGATCCGCGCCGACATCGACGCCGTCTTCGCGCAGCGCCCCGCGCTCGCCATGGTCGACTCCGACAAGGGCATCACGAACCTCCACGTGCCGAGCGACGTCATCATCGACGCCTCGATGCCGGTCGTCATCCGCGACAGCGGTCAGATGTGGGACGCGAAGGGGGGTCAGCGCGAGACCCTCGCGATGGTCCCGGACCGCAGCTACGGCCCGATGTACCAGGCCGTCGTCGAGGAGCACAAGAAGAACGGCGCGCTCGACCCGGCGACGATCGGCTCGGTGCCCAACGTCGGTCTCATGGCCCAGAAGGCCGAGGAGTACGGCTCGCACCCGACGACCTTCGTCGTCCCCGCCGCCGGCACCGTGCGCGTCGCGACGGCCGACGGCACCGTGCTCATGGAGCACGAGGTCGAGACCGGTGACATCTGGCGGATGGCGCGCGTGCGCGACATCCCCGTCCAGGACTGGGTCAAGCTCGCCGTCACCCGTGCCCGCGCGAGCGGCGCCCCCGCGGTCTTCTACCTCGACGACGCGCGCGCGCACGACCGCAACGTCATCGCCAAGGTCGAGCGCTACCTGCTCGACCACGACACCGAGGGCCTCGAGATCGTCGTGCTCCCCCCGGTGGAGGCCATCACGTACTGCCTCGAGCAGATCCGGGCCGGCAAGGACGCGATCTCGGTCACCGGCAACGTCCTGCGCGACTACCTCACCGACCTCTTCCCGATCCTCGAGCTCGGCACGAGCGCGAAGATGCTCTCGGTCGTGCCGCTGCTCAACGGCGGCGGGCTCTTCGAGACCGGTGCGGGCGGCTCGGCCCCGAAGCACGTCCAGCAGTTCGTCAAGGAGAACTACCTGCGCTGGGACAGCCTCGGCGAGTTCTCCGCGCTCGGCGCCTCGCTCGAGCACCTCGCGACGACGCAGGACAACGCCAAGGCGCAGGTCCTCGCCGACACGCTCGACCAGGCCATCGCGACCTTCCTCGACGAGAACAAGTCGCCGGCGCGCAAGCTCGGCAGCATCGACAACCGCGGCAGCCACTACTACCTCGCCCTGTACTGGGCGCGGGCCCTGGCCGCCCAGGACGCCGACGCCGAGCTGCGCGAGCGCTTCGCCCCGGTCGCGCAGGCGTTGGGCGACGGTGAGGAGCAGATCACCTCCGAGCTCATCGGCGCGCAGGGCGAGCCGGTCGACCTCGGCGGGTACTACCGCCCCGACCCGCAGCGCGCGAGCGCCGCGATGCGTCCGAGCCCGACGCTCAACGCGGTCGTCGACGGGATGTGACCCGCACGCCCATCCGGACGGCGGGTCTGCGACGAACCTCCACCATGGAGAGATCTCAGACCCCCGTCCGGGTGGGCGCCCTGCACGGGCTGCTCGCAGCCGCCCTGGGCACCGGCGCGGCGCACCTCGTCGCCGCGCTCGTCGACCCCGCCGCCTCGCCGGTCCTCGCCGTCGGGTCCACGGTCATCGACGCCACCCCCACCCCCGTCAAGGAGTGGGCGGTCTCGACCTTCGGCACCGCCGACAAGCCGATCCTCGTCGGATCCGTCGCCGTCGTCACCCTGCTGCTGGCCGCCCTGGCCGGCGTCCTGCACCGCACCCGGCCGGTGCTGGGCCTCGGGCTGCTCGCCGCGCTCACCGCGCTCGCGGGTGCTGCTGCGCTCAGCCGGCCCGCTGCCGGCCCCGCCGCCGTGCTCCCGTCGGTCGTCGCCGGCGTCCTCGGCTGCGCCACCCTCGCCTGGCTCGCCGCCCGTCGCGAGGCCGACACCTGGGCCGCCCCCGGCCAGCCCGCCCGGCGCGGTGTCCTCGCCGCGGGTGGCGCGGGCGTCGCCGCCGCGGCGCTCGGCGGCGGCGGTCAGGTCATCACCGCTCGCCGCCGCGTCCCCGAGATCGCGCTGCCGGAGCCCACGACCTCTCCCCGGCCCCTCCCCGCCGGCATCGAGGGCACGCACGAGGGGGTCTCCCCCTTCGTCACCCCGCGGGACGCCTTCTACCGGGTCGACACCGCCCTCACCGTGCCGCGGGTGGACCCGAAGGACTGGCAGCTCGTCATCGACGGCGACGTCGAGCGGCCCCTCACCCTCTCCTTCGACGAGCTGCTCGAGCTGCCGATGATCGAGAAGGACATCACGATGACCTGCGTGAGCAACGAGGTCGGCGGCGGCTACGTCGGCTCCGCCCGCTGGCTCGGCGTGCCCACCCGCACCCTGCTCGAGCGCGTCGGCGTGCGCCCCGGGGCCGACCAGGTGCTCAGCACGAGCGTCGAGGGGATGACGATCTCGACCCCCGTGCAGGCGCTCATGGACGACCGGGACGCGCTCGTCGTCGTCGGCATGGACGGGGCACCGCTCCCCCGCGAGCACGGCTTCCCCGTGCGCCTCGTCACGCCCGGGCTCTACGGCTTCGTCGGCGCGACGAAGTGGCTGACGAAGATGACCCTGACGACCTACGCCGCCCAGAGTGCCTACTGGACCGACCGTGACTGGGCGACCGACGCCCCGGTGCTCACGCAGTCGCGCATCGACACCCCCAAGCCGCTCGACCCCATCCCGGCCGGGAGCACCGTCATCGGCGGTGTCGCCTGGGCCCAGCAGCGCGGCATCGAGCGCGTCGAGGTGAGGATCGACGACGGCGAGTGGCAGCGCGCCACCCTGGGTCCCGATGCAGGCATCGACTACTGGCGTCAGTGGTACATGCCGTGGAAGGCCACGTCCGGCCGTCACGACATCTCGGTCCGCGCGACCGACGAGACCGGCTACACCCAGACCACCGAGCGGGCCACGCCCTTCCCGAAGGGGGCCACCGGCCTGCACACGATCGCCGTCGTCGTCACCTGAGGACTCGTCCGAAAAAGGTTGCGCCGCAGACCCATCCGATCTGCGAGCAGCGACGAAGACCAGGTGTCAGCTTGATCCCCTCAGAGAGGACCGCTCCCATGCGACGCATCACCCGCACCACCGCCCTGGCCACCCTCGCCGCCCTCCCCCTCGCGCTCACCGCGTGCGGTGGCGGCGACACCGACACCGCCAGCGGCTCGAGCACGAGCTCCGGCATGAGCTCCTCGTCCTCCTCCCCCATGGAGTCCAGCTCCAGCTCCAGCTCGAGCGACGACATGGCCATGGGCGACGAGCCCTTCGGCCCCGGCTGCGAGTCGGTCCCGGCCGACGGCGCGGGCTCCTTCGCCGACATGGCCAAGGACCCGGTCGCGACCGCCGCGAGCAACAACCCCGACCTCAAGACGCTCGTCGGCGCGGTCAAGGAGGCCGGCCTGGTCGACACGCTCAACAGCTCCGAGGACATCACCGTCTTCGCCCCGACGAACGACGCCTTCGACGCGGTCGACAAGAAGACTCTCGACTCGGCGATGGCCGACCCGAAGGGTCTGCTCACCACCGTCCTCACGCACCACGTCGTCAAGGGCAAGCTCACGCCCGAGGACGTCGCGGGCACGCACAAGACGCTCGCCGGTGACGAGATCACCGTCGAGGGCTCCGGCGAGGACTTCACCGTCGGCGACGCGAAGGTCGTCTGCGGCAACGTCCAGACCTCCAACGCCACCGTCTACATCATCGACGGCGTCCTCATGCCCGAGATGAAGAAGTAAGAAAGCACGACCACGGCGGGGGATGAGTGATCATGGGTGCATGCGGGCGTTGTCGAGCGATGATGAGTCACCGGTCGACGACGCCCGCGCACCTGTGGTCCCCGACCTCGCCGCCCTCCTGCGTCGCTCTGCGACCGGGGACGAGTCAGCCTTCGCCGCGCTCTACGACGCGACGGCCTCACGGGTCTACGGTCTCGTCGTGCGCGTCCTGCGCAACCCGGCGCAGTCCGAGGAGGTCGCCCAGGAGGTCTTCCTCGACATCTGGCGCACCGCGAGCCGCTTCGACCCCGCCCGGGGCAGCGCGCTCGGGTGGATGCTCACCATCGCCCACCGCCGCGCCGTCGACCGGGTCCGGGCCAGCGAGGCGGCCGACCACCGCGACCACCGCTACGAGGTCGAGACGCACAGCCCGGCCTACGACTCGACCGCCGAGGTCGCCGCGGCCCGCCTCGAAGCGGCCCGGGTGCACCGCGCGCTGGGGGACCTCACCGAGGTCCAGCGCGAGGCCGTCACACTGGCCTACCTCGGGGGGTACACGCACACCGAGGTGGCCGCGCTGCTGGACCTGCCGCTCGGCACCGCGAAGACACGCATCCGAGACGGCCTGATACGACTACGAGACTCGCTGGGGGTGACCGCATGAACGCCGAGCTGCACACGCTGACCGGGGCCTACGCCCTGGACGCACTCGACGACGCCGAGCGGTCCGCCTTCGAGGAGCACATGCGCGAGTGCGCCGCCTGCCGCGAAGAGGTCGCCTCCTTCGCCGAGCTCGGCCCGCTGCTCGCCTCCGACGAGGCCGTCTCCCCGCCGCCGAGCATGCGCGCCTCGGTCCTCGCCGGCATCACCCAGACCCGTCAGCTGCCGCCGCTCGTCGGAGACCAGGACGGTCACGCCGGCGCCGAGAGCACCTCCGAGGGCGTCGACCCGCAGCAGGGCCGGCACGCCGACGTCGTGCCGATCACCACGACGCGTCGGTGGGGCCGCCGCGTGAGCGTCCTGGCCGCCGCGGCCGCGCTCGCCGTCGGGGGCACCGTCGCCTGGCAGGTCACCCAGACCGAGCAGAGCAGCCAGACCGACATGGCCCAGCTCGTCATGGACGCGCCCGACGCGCGGACCGCACGGGCGCAGGTCACGGGCGGGGGCACCGTCGAGGTCGTGCGCAGCGCGTCGATGGACGCCGCAGTCCTCGTGCCCACGGACCTGCCCGAGACGGACGCCGACAAGCGCTACCAGGCCTGGCTCGCAGACGACTCCGGCACGATGCACGCCTCGACGGTCTTCGCGTCGGGCTCTGCCCCGGTCCTGCTCACCGGCGACGCGTCCGGCGCCACCGGCGTCGGTCTGACGATCGAGCCGAGCAGCGGCTCGAAGCAGCCGACGAGCGACCCGATCGCCGTCGTCGCGCTCTAGGCGACCGGCTCCCACGAGGAGAGGTCGGCGCTGCTCCACGAGCTCGTGCCGACGAGCCACCCACCCTGCTCGCCCAGGACGACGGCGGCGGTGCGGGCGCCCGAGACGCACGTCGCGTCCTCGAGGTCGGCCTGCGAGGTGGTGCCGGACGCCACGGAGAGCCCGTCGCACCCGGTGACGACCGAGCCCACGAGGAGCCGCTCGCCGCTCACGGCGAGCGAGGTCACCCCCTTCGCCCGGCCGACGCCCTCCCAGCTGGCCCCGGTGTCGGTGGTGCGCCGCAGGGTGCCGTCCGAGCAGGCCGCCCACGCGCTCGTCTCGTCGACGGGCGCGAGGCCGACGGCCCGGGCCGACCCGCACGCGTCGACCTCCTCGCCACCGGGGACGAGGAGATTCCCGTCACGCAGAGGGGCCCAGGTCTGGCCCGCCGACGTCTCCTGCCAGGTCTGACCGCCGTCGCCGGTGCTCTTGACGACCGTCTCGGGGCACCCGCGGTCGGCACCGACGGCGAAGCCCACCGAGGGCTCGGTGAGGCGCAGGCGGTAGACGACCTGCCCGTCGTAGCGGGTGCGCTCCCAGCTCGCGCCGCCGTCCTGCGAGCGCTCGACGACCGCCGCGTCACCGGTGCACCGGGCGACCGAGGCCCGCCACAGGGTGTCGCCGACGGAGGTCGCGACGTACCGCGCCGCCGGGGCCGCGGGCTTCGAGGTCGTGCTCGGCGAGGCAGAGGGCGAGGCCGACGTCGCGGTCGGCGCAGCCGCGGGCTCGGGCACCGCCGCGTCCGCCCCGCTGCCGGGCAGCAGCCCGAAGACCCAGGCGAGGAGCACGGCGTCGGCGAGGAGCATGACGACGAGGGCGAGCACCCCGAGCCGGCGCTGGGTCATGACCGGCCTCCGGCCACCGCTGGAGCCACGGCGCTCCCCCTTCGAGTCGGGCGCGGCGGGTCGCCGCGCAGGTGCCTGACGGCACCACCAGATCTCACCACATCCGGGCTCCCCCGGTCCTCGCAGCGTGACCCGGCTGCCCGTCCGGCCGCGCGAGCGGGCTAGAGTCGAGGGACATCCGACACCCACGACGAAGGGGTAGAAGTCCCAGTGAGCACCACGCCCGTCAAGGTCGCCGTCACCGGCGCCGCCGGTCAGATCGGCTACAGCCTCCTCTTCCGCATCGCGAGCGGCTCCCTCTTCGGCCCGGACACCCCGGTCGAGCTGCGCCTGCTCGAGATCACCCCCGCCCTCAAGGCCCTCGAGGGCGTCGTCATGGAGCTCGACGACTGCGCCTTCCCGACCCTGGCCGGCGTCGAGATCGGCGACGACCCCGAGGTCGTCTTCGACGGCGTCAACCACGCCCTGCTCGTCGGTGCGCGTCCCCGCGGCCCGGGCATGGAGCGCGGCGACCTCCTCGAGGCCAACGGCGGCATCTTCGCCCCGCAGGGCCAGGCGCTCAACAAGGTCGCGGCCGACGACGTGCGCGTCACGGTCACCGGCAACCCGGCGAACACCAACGCGCTCATCGCGATGAGCAACGCCCCCGACATCCCGCGCGAGCGCTTCGCGGCGCTGACCCGTCTCGACCACAACCGCGCGATCAGCCAGCTCGCGGCGAAGCTGTCGGTCCCCGTCACCGAGATCCGCAAGATGACGATCTGGGGCAACCACTCGGCGACCCAGTACCCCGACCTCTTCCACGCCGAGGTGGGCGGCCGCAACGCCGCCGAGGCCGTCGGCGACCAGGAGTGGCTGGAGTCGACCTTCATCCCCACCGTCGCCAAGCGCGGCGCGGCGATCATCGAGGCGCGCGGCGCGTCCTCCGCGGCCTCCGCGGCGAGCGCCACCGTCGACCACGCCCGCGACTGGGCGCTCGGCACCCCCGAGGGCGACTGGGTCTCGATGTCGGTCGCGTCCGACGGCTCGTACGGCGTGCCGGAGGGCCTCATCTCCTCCTTCCCCGTCACCGTCTCCGGCGGCGACTGGAGCATCGTCCAGGCTCTGGAGATCGACGACTTCTCGCGCGGCCGGATCGACGCGTCCGTCGCCGAGCTCGAGGAGGAGCGCGAGGCGGTCAAGGGCCTGGGTCTCATCCAGGGCTGACCGCCCCTCCCCATGACGAAGGGGGGTCCCCACCGGTGGTGGGGACCCCCCTTCGTCGTGCCTGCGGGTCAGGTGCGGCGCAGCGCCAGGCCGACGACGAGGACGGCAGCGCCGAGCGCGACGAGCACGAGGACGTCGAAGCCGCGGGAGCGCACGACGAGCCCGCCGGCGACCGTCTCGGGCACGACGGCGCGGATCGCCGCGCCGAGCCACAGCCCGGAGGCGACGAGGACGACCGCCCAGCGCAGCTGACCGAGGGCGAGGACGACGAGCGCGACCGCCCCGACGGCCACGACGAGCCACCACGCGGACAGGCGCGGGGTCGCCGGGGGCCGCTGCTCGGGGGCGACGACGCGAGGCTGGGTCTCGACCTCGATCTCGCGGGGCTCCTCGCTCACGACGGGCCGGTCAGAGCTGGCGCTCGGCGGCGGCGACGACGTTCGACAGCAGCATCGCGCGGGTCATCGGTCCGACTCCCCCGGGGTTGGGGCTGACCCACCCGGCCACCTCGGCGACGTCGTCCGCGACGTCTCCGGCGACCTTCGAGCGGCCGTCCTCGGCGACGACGCGGCTCACGCCGACGTCGAGCACCGCGGCACCCGGCTTGACCATGTCGGCGGTGATGATGCCCGGCACGCCGGCGGCGGCGACGACGACGTCGGCCTGGCGGACCTCTGCGGCGAGGTCACGGGTGCCGGTGTGGCACAGCGTCACCGTCGCGTTCTCGGAGCGCCGGGTGAGGATGAGGCCGAGGGGGCGGCCGACGGTGATGCCGCGGCCGACGACGACGACCTTCGCGCCGGCGATCGGCACGTCGTGACGACGCAGCAGCTCGACGCAGCCGACGGGGGTGCACGGCAGCGGGGCCTCGTGACCGAGGACCAGCCAGCCGAGGTTCGTCGGGTGCAGCCCGTCGACGTCCTTCGTCGGGTCGACGGCGGAGAGGATGGCGTTCTCGTCGAGCCCGGTGGGCTGCTGGACGATGAAGCCGGTGCACGCGGGGTCCTCGTTGAGCTCGTGGACGACGGCGAGGACCTCCTCGAGGGTCGAGCTCGCCGGCAGGTCGCGCCGGATGCTCGTCACGCCGATCTCGGCGCAGTCCTTGTGCTTGGCGCCGACGTACCACTGGCTGCCGGGGTCGTCGCCGACGAGCACGGTGCCCAGGCCGGGGACGACGCCGCGCTCGCGCAGGGCGGCGACCCGTCCGGTGAGCTCGCGCTTGATGTCGCCGAGCACGGCCTTGCCGTCGAGGAGAGTGGCGGTCACGGGGAGCATCCTTCCATCGCAGGGGTGTGGTCGGGGCGGGGCGTCATCGAGCGGCCACCACCCGGGTGCGGCGGCGCGGACGGGCCGCCCAGCCGGCGAGCGCCGCGGCGCCGAAGGTGATGAGCACGCCGAGGATCATCACGGCGCTCACCTCGTGGCCGGCGCTGGGCCACACGACGTCGATGAGCACGGCGGACCCGAGCTGGCCGGTGAGCAGGGCGAGCCCGAAGAGCAGGACGCCGACGTGGGCGACCGCCCACGCGGCGATGGCGATGAAGGCGATGCCGGCCAGACCGCCGAACCACGCCCACCACGGCACGCCCTCGAAGCTCGTGGGCCGGTAGCTGCCCCGCGAGTACTGGACGAGGGCGAGGAGCACGAGCAGGGTCGTGCCGGCGACGAAGTTCTGACCGGTCGTCGCGAGCACATGACGGCTCTCGAGGTTGACCCGGGCGTTGACGCCCTGCTGGAAGGCAACTCCCCCGCCGGCGAGAAGCGCGAGCACCACGGCGAGCACCGAGATGCCGCCGTCGCCGAAGGACCCGCTCACCGTCACGGCCACGCCGACGACGGCGAGGAGGGCTGCGAGCACCCGGACCGGCTGGACCGGACGACGGCCGCCGGGACCGACACCGAGCCGGTCGACGGCCAGGGCGTTGCTCGTCTGCCCGGCGACGGTCGCGACCGTGAAGATCGCGACGCCGACGAGCGGCACTGCGTACGTCTGCACGGCGACGAAGACCGCGCCGAGGGTCCCGCCGATGCACTGCCACCAGCGCAGCCGGCCGGCGCGCAGGGCCGCGGCGATCCGGCCGATGCCCGCGCGGACGGCGGGCAGGAGGGCGAGGAGGAGCAGGAGCGCCAGCCCGGAGCCGAAGCTCCACAGCGCCGCCTGCACCGGCGCCCCGATCGTCGCGGAGATCTCGCCGTTCATCCGGGCCTGCAGGGTCGTCAGCAGGCCGCCGAGGCACGCGAGGACGAGGGCGAGCGCGTGCTGGCGCCCGCCCTCCTCAGTGGGCAAAGTGCCGGGTCCCGGTGAAGTACATCGTCACGCCGGCGGCCTGGGCGGCCTCGACGACCTCGGGGTCGCGCATCGACCCGCCGGGGGCGACGACCGCCCGCACGCCGGCGTCGAGGAGGACCTGCAGCCCGTCGGCGAAGGGGAAGAAGGCGTCGGAGGCGGCGACGGCGCCGGAGGCGCGCTGCTCGCCCGCGCGGTCCACGGCGAGGTGGCAGGAGTCGACACGGTTGACCTGGCCCATCCCGATGCCGACGGACGCGCCGCCGCGGGCGAGGAGGATCGCGTTGGACTTCACCGCGCGCACGGAGCGCCACGCGAAATGCAGGTCGGCCAGGGTGGCGTCGTCGGCGGGCTCGCCGGACACGAGGGTCCACCGCGAGGGGTCGTCGCCGTGGCCCTGGGTCGGGCGGTCGCCCTCGGCCGGCTCGAGCACCGCGTCGATCGCGTCGCGCTGCTGCACGAGCAGGCCGCCGCCGATCGGGCGCACCTCGACGCCGCCGGTGCGCGGCGGCGGGCAGGTGAGCAGGCGGATGTTCTTCTTCGCCGTGAGGATCTCGAGCGCCTCGTCCTCGAAGGCCGGGGCGAGGACGACCTCGGTGAAGATGTCGGCGACGGTGCGGGCCATCTCGGCGCTCACCGGACGGTTCGTCGCGATGATGCCGCCGAAGGCGCTCACGGGGTCGCACTCGTGGGCCTTGCGGTGGGCGTCGGCGATGTCGTCGCCGACGGCGATGCCGCAGGGGTTCGCGTGCTTGATGACGGCGACCGTCGGCTGGTCGCCGTGGTCGTAGGCGGCGCGCACGGCCGCGTCGGCGTCGACGAAGTTGTTGTACGACATCGCCTTGCCGTGGAGCTGCTCGGCCTGGGCGAGCGCCGGCGCCGCTCCCCCTTCGATGCGGTAGATCGCGGCGGCCTGGTGGGGGTTCTCGCCGTAGCGCAGGACGTCGGAGCGGCGCCACGTCGCGCCGAGCCACGACGGGAAGCCGGTGCCCTCGCTGCTGTCGGTGACGACCGAGCCCATCCACGACGCGACGGCGACGTCGTAGGTCGCCGTGTGGACGAAGGCGTCAGCGGCCAGCCGCTGACGCTGCTCGAGGGTGAAGCCGCCCTCGGCGACCGTGCGCAGGACCTCGGCATAGCTCGTCGGGTCGGTGACGACGGCGACGCTCGCGTGGTTCTTCGCGGCGGCGCGCACCATCGTCGGCCCGCCGATGTCGATCTTCTCGATGCAGTCCTGGACGCCGGCCCCGGACGCGACGGTGTCGGCGAAGGGGTAGAGGTTGACGACGACGAGGTCGAAGGGGGCGATGTCCAGCTCCTCGAGCTGGGCCTGGTGCTCCGGCAGGCGGGTGTCGGCGAGGATGCCGGCGTGCACCCGCGGGTGCAGGGTCTTCACGCGGCCGTCGAGGCACTCCGGGAAGCCGGTGAGCGCCTCGACCTGCGTCACGGGCAGCCCGAGGCGCTCGATGGTCGCGGCGGAGCCGCCGGTGGAGACGAGCTCGACACCCGCGGCCACGAGACCGGCGACGAGCTCTTCGAGGCCGTCCTTGTCGTAGACGGAGACGAGGGCGCGGCGGACCGGGCGGCGGTCCTGCGCGGCCTGGTCGAAGGGGACCTCGGGCGTGGCGGTGGTGGACTCGGGCATGGCGTGCTCCTCGCGGTCGACGTCGGTGGTCCTGTCAGGTGTCCCTGTCAGCAGGAGGCGCACCCAGGCGGGCGATGCACCCCGACGTCACTCCCCGGTGGTGACCCACCTGCGCCAGTCGTGTCCGGCCAGGGTATCGCTCAGCGCGCGCCCCACCGAACCGAGCGGCCGTCGACGACGTAGCCCTCGGTGATGGCGCGGGCGAGCGTCGCGACGAGCATCTCGCGCTCGACGAGCTTGATCCGCTCGTGCAGCGAGGCCTCGTCGTCGCCCTCCTCGACCCGCACGGCGACCTGCTCGAGGATCGGACCGGTGTCCACGCCGCCGTCGACGAGGTGGCAGGTCGCGCCGGTGACGCGCGCACCGCCCGCCAGGGCGTCACGGACGCCGTGGGCACCCGGGTAGCTCGGCAGCAGCGCGGGGTGGGTGTTGACGACCCGGTCGGCGAAGTGCTCGACGAAGGTCGGGCCGAGGATCTTCATGAAGCCCGCGGTGACGACGAGGTCGGGGTCGTGCTCCTGCACGGCCTGGGTGAGGGCGCGGTCCCACTCCCCCCGGTCGGCGTGGTCACCGACCCTCAGCACGAAGGTGGGCACGCCCGCGCGCTCGGCGCGGCGCAGCCCCTCGACGTCGGGGCGGTCGGACCCGACGGCGACGACCTGCGCGCCGTAGGCGGGGTCGGCGCAGGCGTCGAGGAGGGCCTGCAGGGTGGTGCCGGAGCCGGAGACGAGGACGACGAGACGCACCTGCCCAACCTAGCGGGGCCGGCATGCGCGCCCGTCACGCCGTCTCAGCGGCAGCCGCCGTGCCGTCTCAGCGGCGCAGCCGCCGTGCCGTCTCAGCGGCGCAGCCGCCGGGCCGTCTCAGCGGCGCAGCCGCCGGGCCGTCTCAGCGGCGCAGCCGCCACCAGTCGTGGGCGAGGACGAGCGCCGCCCCGATGCCGAGGTCGACGACGAGCGCGAGAGCCAGGCGCGGCGCCGGCACCCCGATGCGGGCGAGCCGCTCGGAGCCGAGCGAGCCACCGGCGACGGCGTCGAGCAGCGCGACCGCGAGCGCGGCGACGACGACGGCGCAGCCGACGACGGCGGCCTTGTCGACGGTCCGCGACAGCCGAGAGATCCGGGCGAGCGACTGACGGGCGAGCCAGGCGCCGAGGAGGACGGGGACGAGCACCGAGAGGCGCGCGACCCACGGCAGGGCACCGGGCTCGGGGTGGGCCGCGAGGACCGGCACCATCGGCAGCAGCGCGGTCTGGGACTCGGCCCAGGTCGTCTCAGCGCCGAGCGAGACGGAGAAGCCGGGTCCGGCGAGCCAGCCGAGCCCCCACAGACCGAGGTTCGGCAGCGCGAGGACCTGGAGGGCGGCGAGGAGCGCTCCCCCGGCCACCCCGGCGTCGAGCTCGGAGTGCACGTGGAGCACCCGGCTGAGGTGCACGACGACCATGACGACGACGAGGAGAGAACCGGCGAGCACGAGCGCGCCGGCCGTGCGCAGACCAGGCACGACGGCGCGGCGCAGCGCGACCGGGAGCACCCCGAGCAGCCCCGCGCCGACCTCGTCGTCGCCGAGGACGAGACCGAGGAGCGGCACGAGCAGGACGGGCAGGAGCAGCGAGAGCGGTCGCACGTCGAAGGGGCCGGTCAGGCTCGCGCCCCACGCCGCGAGCGCGGCGAGGGCGTAGCCGGCCATCCAGGCACCCGCCACGCGCGTCCGGGGCTGCACGACCCGCTCGCGCCAGGTGAGCTCGACGGCGAAGGGGGACCCCTCCACCTCCCGCAGCGCCCGGCGTGCTCCGGCGCGGGCGGCCCAGACGAGCAGGGCGAGCGCGAGGAGGGGCACGAGGGCGATCGTCGCGGTGCCCAGGCCGAGGCGGGCGCCGCCGAGGGCGAGCCACACGGCGGAGCCGGCACCGATGGTGCTGCCGACGGGAGCGCCGCCGCCCGAGAGCAGCACCGCCGTGAGGACGAGAGAGGTGACGAAGACCCAGGTCGCGGCGGCCGTCAGGGCACCACGACCGAGCGCGGCGAGCTCGGGGCGCTGGTCGCCCGTCTCGTCGGCGGTGGCCGAGCGGATGCGGTCGATGACGGTCATCGCCCACATCGTCGGTCACGGTGCGCGTCGCACCGTGGAGGCAACGCCGGGCGCGGCGAAACACGGCGAAGGTTTCTCGTCGGGCGGCACGAGACCCGGCCCCGAACATGAGGCAGCGCCGACCCGGGAGCAGGGGGGTGTCGACCGGGTCGGCGCTGGTGAGAGCAACACTAGGGCCTCTCGCCCGTTCGCGCCACGCAGACGCGAAATCTGCCGTTGAAAGATGGATCACCCTCGCTGGTCGAGGTGCGACGAAGGAGCCTCGAGACCACCCGTCGCCGGTCGAGGCGTCACGCCCGGGCATGCCGAAGGGGGACCACCCTCGCGGTGGTCCCCCTTCGGCAGAGGTGGTGCGGGAGGTCAGGCGCTGATCTGGGCCATGATCTCGCGCATGAGGGCCGCGGTCTCGGACGGCGTCTTGCCGACCTTGACCCCGGCGGCCTCGAGGGCCTCCTTCTTCGCGGCCGCCGTGCCCGAGGAGCCCGAGACGATGGCGCCGGCGTGGCCCATCGTCTTGCCCTCGGGAGCGGTGAAGCCCGCGACGTAGCCGACGACCGGCTTGGTGACGTGCTCGGCGATGTAGGCCGCGGCCCGCTCCTCGGCGTCGCCGCCGATCTCGCCGATCATGACGATCGCGTCGGTGTCGGGGTCGGCCTCGAAGGCCTCGAGGCAGTCGATGTGCGTCGTCCCGATGACCGGGTCGCCGCCGATGCCGACCGCCGAGGAGAAGCCGAACTCCTTGAGCTCGTACATCATCTGGTAGGTCAGCGTGCCCGACTTCGAGACCAGGCCGATGCGGCCCGGGCCGGCGATGTCGGCCGGGATGATGCCGGCGTTGGACTGACCGGGGCTGATCAGGCCCGGGCAGTTCGGGCCGATGATCCGGGTGCTCTTGCCGAGGCTGTAGTTGTAGAACTCCGCGGAGTCCTTGACCGCGATGCCCTCGGTGATGACGACGGCCAGGCCGATGCCGGCGTCGATCGCCTCGACGACGGCGGACTTGGCGAAGGCCGGGGGCACGAAGACGACGGTGACGTCGGCGCCGGTGGCCTCCATCGCCTCGGCGACGGAGCCGAAGACGGGGACCTGCTTGCCCTCGGGGAAGTCGACGGTCTGGCCGGCCTTGCGCGGGTTGACGCCGCCGACGACGTTCGTGCCCGAGGCGAGCATGCGCGTCGTGTGCTTCATGCCCTCCGAGCCGGTCATGCCCTGGACGACGACCTTGGAGTCAGCGGTGAGGAAGATTGCCATTTGAGTCTCTTCGTCCTTACTTGGCGGCCAGCTCGGCGGCCTTGCGGGCCGCGCCGTCCATGGTCTCTTCGATGGTCACGAGGGGGTGGTCGAAGTCGGCGAGGATCTGCCGACCCTCGACGACGTTGTTGCCGTCCAGACGCACGACGAGCGGCTTGGTCGCCGAGTCGCCGAGGGTCTTCAGGGCGCCGACGATGCCGTTGGCGACCGCGTCGCACGCGGTGATGCCGCCGAAGACGTTGACGAAGACGGACTTGACCTGCTCGTCGCCGAGGATGACGTCGAGGCCGTTGGCCATGACCTCCGCGGAGGCACCTCCGCCGATGTCGAGGAAGTTCGCCGGCTTGCTCGCGCCGCCGGTGTAGTCCTCGCCGGCGTACGCGACGACGTCGAGGGTCGACATGACCAGGCCCGCGCCGTTGCCGATGATGCCGACGTTGCCGTCGAGCTTGACGTAGTTGAGGCCCATCGCCGCGGCCTTGGCCTCGAGCGGGTCGGCGGCGTCCTTGTCCTCGAGCTCGGCGTGGCCGGGCTGGCGGAAGTCGGCGTTGCCGTCGAGGGTCACCTTGCCGTCGAGGGCGACGATGTTGCCGTCCTCGTCCTTGACGAGCGGGTTGACCTCGACGAGGGTCGCGTCCTCCTCGCGGTAGACGGTCCACAGCGACTTGAGGACCTCGGCGACCTTGGGGGCCGTCTCGGCGTCGAAGCCGGCGGCCTGCACGATCTCGGTGGCCTTCGCGTCGTCGATGCCGACGTTGGGGTCGACGGCGATCTTCGCCAGCGCCTCGGGGCGCTCCTCGGCGAGCTGCTCGATCTCCATGCCGCCCTCGACGGAGCACATGGCGAGGTAGCGGCGGTTCGCGCGGTCGAGCAGGATCGAGAAGTAGTACTCCTCGGCGATCTTCGCGCCCTGGGCGATCATCACCTTCTTCACGGTGTGGCCCTTGATGTCCATCCCGAGGATGGCCTGCGCGTGGACCTCGGCCTCCTGCGCGGTCTTGGCGACCTTGACGCCACCGGCCTTGCCCCGGCCACCGGTCTTGACCTGGGCCTTGACCACGGTGACGCCGCCGCTGCGGGCGCCGATCTGCTCGGCCGCGGCAAGGGCCTCCGCCGGGGTGGTGGCCACGGCGCCGGCCAGGACCGGGACACCGTGCTTCTCGAACACGTCACGTGCTTGGTACTCGAAGAGATCCACGAGCGTTATCCGTCCTCTTTCTCGGGCACAGGGGCATGGCTGTCGCGCACGCCCCACGGGTGTAGTCCCGGAGCCTAGACCTCCCGCCGTCACCCGGGCACGCCCGGTCCTGGGGGTGGGACGCGGGCCCGGGCGACGGGAGTGGCCTCCCCCGTCGTCGGCCCGGCCGCACGAGGACGCACGAAAACCCTCGACACACAAGGCCATCGGGGCAGGTCAGACGGTTACTGTCGATCTCGTCATGGAGCCGCAGCCACGCCTCGTCACGCACGAGCCGAGCACCCCGCCGACACCCGGGGTTCTCGGGTCGTACGTCGTCGAGCGTGCCCGCGCCCTGGCCAGCCCGCACGCCGTCCTGGGGTCGATGGTCGAGGCGATGTGGGGGCTGAGCCATCTCGCGGTCTACCCGCTCGGGGCGCTCGCGCCGCGGCGGGGCGGAGCCGGTCATCGCTACCGCATGGAGCACCTCACCCCGCTCCAGCGCGGCATGGTCGTCTCCGGTGTGGCCGAGAGCGGCACGCCGATCCTCCTCATCCACGGGATGGTCGACAACCACTCGATCTTCGCGCTGCTGCGACGGGGTCTGCAGCGGCGCGGCTTCAGCCGGGTCTACTCGATGAACTACTCGGTGCGCACGTCCGACGTACGCACCGCCGCGGCACAGCTGGCCGCGGAGATCGAGCAGATCTGCGAGGAGACCGGGTACGAGCGGATCCACGTCGTCGCGCACAGCCTCGGTGGGCTGATCGCGCGCTACTACGTGACCCGTCTCGGTGGTGACGACCGAGTGCACACGGTCGTCACCCTCGGCTCCCCCCACCAGGGCACGCACATGGCCCGCCTGCTCCCGCTGCGGATCGCCCGCCAGCTGCGGCCGGGCAGCCCCCTCTTCGAGGAGCTCGACCGACCGGCCCCAGGGTGCACGACGCGCTTCGTGTGCTTCTGGTCCGACACCGACGAGGCCGTGCTCCCGGCCCACCACGCCCAGCTGCGACACCCCGACCTCGCGGTGACCGACGTCCCCCTCACCGGCGTCGGCCACCTGTCCCTGCCGATCCTGCCCAGCGTGGCCCACCGGATCTCCACGACCCTGACCCAGCTCGACAACGACGGAGCGCCGACCGCGTCAGTGACCTCGATCACCCCTGCCTAGCGCGCCGACAACCGCATACCGCCACTCGCACGGGTCCTCGTGGACTCGGGCGAGCCGCTGTCCACAGGCCGCATTTTGTGTAACGAAGTGGTCACGCTAGGCTCGCCGAGATTCGTCCGCGACCCCCTGCGAGGACTTTCTCGATGTCAAGCTATTCCGGGCGCCACCGCACGCCCACTCGCGCCGAGCGACGCGCCGCCACCGGCCGTCGTCGGCTCCCCAAGGCCTTCGGCGCCGGGTACGCGCTGCCCACCGCCGCTGCCGCGACGCTCGTCGTGACCGCCGGCGGGGCGACCGCAGCCCAGAGCACCGCGCTCGCCTCGGGCACGGCCGTCAGCGCCTTCACGGCCCCGGCCGCCCAGCACAGCGAGGTGCTCGCCGACCCGGCGCTCGCCGAGCGCTCGAAGGGCGAGGTGGCCCAGACGGTCGCCGGCTACACCGACCTGGCGCAGCGACGCCAGGAGAGCAGCCAGTCCGTGGCCGAGGGCCAGGGCCGGGCGCAGGAGCGTCAGCGCGTCGCCCGCGACAAGAAGCGCAAGGAGCTGGCTGCGCAGAAGCGCGAGGCCGCCAAGCAGGCCGCCGCCGAGAAGAAGAAGGCCGCGGCCAAGGAGCTCGGCGTCTCCACCGAGGACGTCACGGTCGACGCCGAGGGCACCCCTGCGGTCGCCGACGGCGCCTGGGTCCTGCCGCTGACCAACCCCGTCTTCACCTCCGGCTTCGGTCCCCGCTGGGGCCGGATGCACGCCGGTGACGACTTCGGTGTGCCGATCGGCACCCCGCTGCGCGCGATGAGCAACGGCGAGGTCGTCTTCGCCGGGCAGCAGAGCGGCTACGGCACGATGATCGACATCCGCTACACCGACGGCACGATCTCGCGCTACGGCCACATGAGCAGCCTCCAGGTCACCGTGGGCCAGAAGGTCTCCGCGGGCGAGCAGGTCGGCCTGTCCGGTAACTCGGGCCGTTCGACCGGGCCTCACCTGCACCTCGAGATCCACCCGGGCGGTGGCGAGCCCGTCGCCCCGCGCCCGTGGCTGGCCGCCAAGGGTCTGACCTACTGATCCGACCCGTCCACGGGGTCGTGGGCATGACAGAGGGCCGCACCGATCGATGAACCGGTGCGGCCCTCTGTCGTGCTCGGGGCGTGAGGGCAGGGCCGCAGGTCTCAGCCGGCGGTCGACGCGATGACCGCGGCGAGCTCGGCCGGGCGGCTCCACATCGGCCAGTGACCGGTCGGCAGGTCGACGACGTCGACCGTCGTGAGCCGAGCGACGTCGGCGAACATCGGGTGCCCGCCATGTGCCAGCTCGAGCACCTGCGCGCTCGCGATGGAGCAGCACACGAGGGTGGTCGGCACGTCGTGCCGGTCGTCGTGCGTGAGCTCGACCGCCTGGCGGAGCACCGGGGCCGGCTCGGGCACCGCCCTGGCCCGGAAGGTGTCGAGCACCTCCGGGCTCAGGCCCTCGAGGCTCGCCTGCTCGGCGAGGACGGCGAAGGGGGGCAGCGCCAGCTCCTCGACCCCCGGCGAGAGGTCTGGGGCGGCAGCGCTCCCGGACGTCGCCGGGCCGGAGTCGACCCACACGACCCGGTGCACGAGCTGGGGGTGCCGGTCGAGCACGAGGCTGACCGGGGCGTTCGCCCCGCTGTGCGCGACGACCACGGCAGCGTCATGCGGCGAGCCGCGCAGCCGTCCCAGGGCCGTGCAGATCGCGTCGACCTGGTCTTCCAGTGTCCGGGTCCGGCGCAGCGGGTCGGCAGGGTCGAGGCCGGGCAGGGTCAGGGCTTCCGCACGGGCGGCGGGCCCCAGGTGCTCGAGCACGTCGTCCCAGGCCCACGCGCCCAGCCAGTGGCCGGCGAGGAGGAGGACGGGGCTGGGTGTCGTCGGTGTCATGCCCCCATCGTCTCGGGCACCCCGGACAGCGTCATGTCACCATCTGTGTCATGGATCCGCGACGGGTGACGCGATGAGGCGTGCCGAGCGGCTGCACGCCGTCTCGGAGATGCTGCGCCGGGCCGGGCCGTCGGGCACCTCCGCTGGACGACTGGCCGACGAGCTCGGGGTGTCGGTGCGCACCGTCAAGCGAGACGTGGCTGCGCTCGAGCGCAGCGGCGCGCCCGTCTGGTCACGTCCAGGCCCCGGCGGTGGGTTTGGGATGGCCGCCGGCGCCTCGCTCGCGCCCGTCAGCCTGTCGCCTGCGCAGGCGGTGGCGCTCATGGCCGCCGTGTCCGCGGCCCCGGACGCCCCGTACGCCGACCTCGCCGCGGCGGGGGTCCGCAAGATCGTCGACGTGCTCGACGCCCGGACCCGGGCGCGGTCCCTCGAGCTGGCCGGCCGCGTGTGGGTCGATGCTCCCCCCTCCCCCACCCGGCGGGTCAGATCGGCGCTGGAGGAGGCGATGGCAGAGCAGCGGGTGGTCCGGATCCGGTACACGTCGGCGCAGGGGGTCACGACGACGCGTGACGTCGAGCCCGTGCTCTTCGCATCCACCGGCGGCCGATGGCACCTCGTGGGCTGGTGCCGGACCCGCGACGCGATGCGATGGTTCACCGTGTCGCGGGTCGAGTCGGCCACCGTGACGCGGACCCCGTGCACCGGCCACGCCGTCGCCGAGGTCGGCGAGCCCCCGCCGCTCGCCCGTCCGGTCCACGGCGGCGGGTGAGAGCCGCCGGGACGACCCGTCGCCCGCGACACCCGGGTCTAGATGTACTCAGCCGGGAGGTTGGTGACACTCCGGGTTGGTGGTTGACGTCAGGGAGGACCCCCGGGTGCGGTGGGTGATGTCTAAGTCGCCTACCGACCGGAGGTCCTCATGTCCCACGGTAATG
>NZ_JAKLYZ010000002.1:0-557038 GCF_040900765.1 Janibacter sp. Y6 | reverse complement strand
GCGGCGCAGGATCCGGCTGACCGTTCGAGCAGGGACACCGAGCTCAGGCCCGATCCAGTCCTGACCGCGCCGGTGCTCACGCCGGGCCGCGACCACTGCGTCCTCGACCGATGCCGCGGTGCGTCGCGGGCTGGAATGCGGCGCCGAACACCGGTCTGACAGGCCGGCGTGACCCTCGGCGTCGAACCTGGCAACCCAACGGTGAGCGCACTGGCGTGAGATGCCCATCGCCTTCGCCGCGTGAGCCACCGCCCACCCCTGGCGGCGGACTCGGTCGACCAGCAGACGGCGACCATGAACATTGAGACGGGCGTTAGCGTGGGCCACGAGAACCTCCGGGTCGGGCGGGACTTCGACAATCCACACCTCACCCGGAGGTTCTCCTCCTCGTCAACGCCTACGCGTCACCAACCTCTCGGCCGAGTACAACTAGGTCGCTGCCCCGTACGTACGGGGCAGCGGCCTAGTCTCCGATCGACATACCCTGCGCCTCACCCGCACGACCCGCGTCGAGGTCTCGGCCACCCGGTCCTAGGCTCGCGCCCATGACCTCACGTGGCGTGGCAGTGGTGACCGGGGCGAGCAGCGGGATCGGCAAGGCGTGCGCGCAGCGCCTCGCCGCCGACGGGTACGACGTGGTCCTCGCCGCCCGCCGCACCGAGCGCGTCGAGGCGCTCGCGGCCGAGATCGGCGGGCGCGCGGTGACGTGCGACGTGACGAAGGCCGACGACGTCGCGGCGCTCGCCGAGGCTGCGGGGCCGCAGGTCGCCCTCCTCGTCAACAACGCCGGCGGTGCCCTCGGGCTCGAGCCGGTCGCCGAGGCCGACCTCGACGCGTGGCGCGCGATGTACGAGACGAACGTCATCGGGACGGTCGCCGTGACCAAGACGCTGCTGCCCGCCCTTCGTGCCGGCCGCGGGACGGTCGTCATGATCACCTCCGTCGCGGCGCTCGTCGCCTACGAGGGCGGCGCCGGGTACTGCGGGGCGAAGGCCGCCGAGGCCTTCGTCGCGGACACCCTGCGGCTCGAGCTCAACGGCGAGCCGGTGCGGGTGTGCGACATCGCCCCAGGGATGGTCCGCTCGGACGAGTTCTCGCTCGTGCGCTTCGACGGCGACCAGGCCAAGGCCGACGCGGTCTACGCGGGCGTCGAGGAGCCGCTGACCCAGGAGGACATCGCCGAGTGCGTGTCGTGGGTCGCCGGGCTCCCCCACCACGTCAACATCGACAAGCTCACCGTGCGCCCGCTCGCGCAGGCCGCGGCGCACAAGGTCCACCGCACGAGCTGAGCCGGAGCGCCCCGACGTCCGACCCGACGCAGCGCCCCTGCTCAACCCTGGACGACCCCCCTTCGCGCCGGCCCTGCGGCGCCCGCGGCGCTGCCATCATCGAGCGATGAGGCTGCGGACCGTGTCGCCGAGCGCGAAGGGGTGGACCCGCCGGCGTGCCGGGCGGGGCTTCTCCTACGTCGACGCGGACGGGCAGCGGCTGCCGGCCGAGGACGTCGCGCGGATCCGGGCGCTCGCCATCCCGCCCGCGTGGGAGCAGGTGTGGATCTCCCCCTTCGCCAACGGGCACATCCAGGCCGTCGGCACCGACGCGGCCGGGCGGCGGCAGTACCTCTACCACCCGCACTGGCGCGAGAAGCGCGACGCCGCGAAGCACGACCGGGTGCTCGCCGCGGCGGCCCGGCTCCCGCGTGTGCGCAAGCAGCTCGCTCTCGACCTCGCGCTCGACGGCATGCCGATCACGCGGGCGACGGCGACCGCGGTACGCCTGCTCGACCTCGGCTACTTCCGGATCGGCAGCGAGAGCTACACCGACGAGCACGGGTCCTTCGGGCTGACGACGCTGCAGCGTACGCACGTGCGCCGGGCGAAGGGGGCGCTGATCTTCACCTTCGTCGGCAAGGGCGGTATCCAGCAGTCGATCACCGTCGAGGACGTCGACGTCGCCGCCTCGCTGCAGGTGATGCGCGGCCGACGCGGCGGCTCCGACCGGCTGCTCGTCTACAAGGACGGGCGGCTGTGGAGCGACCTCGACGCCGCGATGGTCAACGGCTACCTCGCCGAGCTCTTCCGCGGGGAGGTGACGGCCAAGGACTTCCGCACGTGGCACGCGACGGTGCACGCGGCCGTCGCCCTCGCGCAGTCGAGCGAGGACGGGCTGACCCAGGCCTCACGTCGCCGGGCGATCAAGCAGGCCGTCGAGCAGGTCGCCGACTACCTCGGCAACACCCCGACGATCGCGCGGACGTCCTACATCGACCCGCGGGTCATCGACCTCTACGAGGAGGGCCGCGTCCTCACGGTCCCCCGCGCCCGGCGCCCGCGCACCCCCGCCCAGGAGCAGGCCGTCGTCGAGCGCGCCGTCCGCGCCCTCCTCGCCGAGGCATAGCAGCGCCCCTCGATGGTCGAGGTGCGAGGGCGCTCTGCGCCCGAGCCTCGAGACCACCACCCCTTCCCCACCAACTCAAGTTGCGCCCAACTCAGTTGTGTGCAATCTTTATGTCCATGGCTGACTCCCACCCCCTCGACGAGCAGCTCTGCTTCGCCCTGTACTCGGCGTCGCGGGCGGCGACCTCGGCCTACCGGGAGTCGCTCGCCGACCTCGGGCTGACCTACACGCAGTACGTCACCCTCCTCGCCCTGTGGGAGCGCGACGGCCAGGCCGTCTCCGAGCTCGGCACGGCGCTCCGCCTCGACAGCGGCACGCTCTCGCCCCTGCTCACCCGCATGGTCTCGCTCGGCCTCGTCGAGCGCCGCCGCGAAAGCACCGACGCCCGTCAGGTCACCGTGCACCTCACCGAGCGCGGTCACGGGCTCGAGCACGAGGTCGCCGCCCTGCAGCGGCGCGTCTTCGCAGCCGTCGACATGACCCCCGACGAGCTGAGCATGCTGCGCAGCCTCGCCCGCCGCTTCTGCGACGCGGCCTCCGGCGCCCCCGCCGACCAGACCACCACCCCCTCGTCCCACGAAGGAGCATCATCATGAAGACCCTCTACACTGCCGAGGCCCTGGCCACCGGCGCCGGCCGCGACGGCCACGCCCGCACCGCGGACGGCAGCCTCGACCTCGACATGGCCATCCCCACCGAGATGGGCGGCAGCGGCCAGGGCGCCAACCCCGAGCAGCTCTTCGCGCTCGGCTACGCGGCCTGCTTCCACTCCGCGCTCCAGGCCGTGGCCCGCCGCACGAAGGCCGACGTCAGCAACTCCTCCGTCGGCTCGCGCGTCCACATCGGCCCGACCGACGACGGCGGCTTCCAGCTCGCCGTCGAGCTCGAGGTGACCCTCCCGGCCCTCGACGCCGACGCCGCCCAGCAGCTCGCCGACGCCGCGCACCAGGTGTGCCCCTACAGCAACGCGACCCGCGGCAACATCGACGTGACCGTCACGGTCGCCCAGGACTGATGCCCGTGACCTCCTCGACCCCCACCAGCACCCGCCAGGTCGTCCTCGCCTCCCGCCCGAAGGGGGAGCCCACGCCCGACGACTTCCGCGTCGAGACCGTCGACCTGCCCGAGCTCGCCGACGGCGAGATCCTCGTGCGCACGACCGTCATGTCGGTCGACCCGTACATGCGCGGCCGGATGGACGACCGTGACTCCTACGTCGCCCCCTTCGCCGTCGACGGCCCCCTCGACGGCGGCGCCGTGGGCGAGGTCATCGCCTCGCGCTCGGACGCCGTCTCCGTCGGCCAGCACGTCGTCCACGGCCTGGGCTGGCGCGAGCACGCCGTGCTGCCCGCCGCCCGCGTCCGCGTCGTCGACACCGACGCCGCCCCCGCCTCCGCCTACCTCGGCGTCCTCGGTATGACCGGTCTGACCGCCTACGCGGGTCTGACCGCCGTCGCCGAGATGAAGCAGGGCGACGTCGTCTTCGTCTCCGGCGCCGCCGGTGCCGTCGGCTCCGTCGTCGGCCAGGTCGCCAAGGCCCTCGGCGCCTCGAAGGTCATCGGCTCGGCCGGCAGCGCCGAGAAGGTCGCCCGTCTGCGCGAGCTCGGCTTCGACGAGGCCTTCAGCTACCGCGACAAGCCGGTCCGCGAGAGCCTGCGCGAGGCCGCGCCCGACGGCATCGACGTCTACTTCGACAACGTCGGCGGCGACCACCTCGAGGCCGCGATCGGCAGCCTCAACCTCTTCGGCCGCGTGGCCATGTGCGGCGCGATCGCGCAGTACAACTCCACCGAGCCGACCCCCGGCCCGCGCAACCTCGCGATCGCCATCGGTCGCAACCTCACCCTGCGCGGCTTCATCGTCGGGCACTACGAGCACCTCGCGGCCGAGTACCGCGAGCGCGCGACGCAGTGGCTCGCCGACGGGCAGCTGCAGGCCGACGAGACCTTCCGCGACGGCCTCGACGCCGCACCGCAGGCCTTCATCGACCTGCTCGGCGGGGCCAACACGGGCAAGATGCTCGTCCGCCTCTGACCCTGCCGGAACCCGACCCGGGTGGCCGACGTCCAAGCGACGACGACCACCCGGGTCGCACGCGTGAAGGGGTCCACCATGAAGAGCACCATCGCCATCGCGGCGGCCTGCGCCGCCGCTACCGTCGGGCTGGGGATGCCCGTCGCCACCGCATCGCCCTCGCCGAGGGTCGAGGTCGTCCGCACGGAGGGCGACTACCTGCGCGCGACCGTCGTCCTCGCCGGCGCGCTCACCCGCCACGCCGGCAACCGCCACCGGCTCTCCTACACCCACGACTGGCGCGGGGGCCACGGGCAGCTGACGTCCTACTCGTGCCCGGCGGGCGCGACGATCTCCGCGCGCTGGACCTCGACGCGTTGCGTCGAGCGCTCCCGCCGCCCCGTCACGGGGGGCGAGGTCCGGCTCTCCGCGACCGGCCGCAGCGCCCGGCTCGAGGGCACCATCACCTCGAAGGGGTGGGTGCACGTCCCGCTGACCGCCGACCTCGTGTGGAAGCAGCAGTACCCGACACCGATGGTCACCTTCTACGACGAGCCGGGTCGGTGGTCGGGCGAGCTGGTGACGACCACCGGAGCGGTCACCGGGTCCCTCGCCGGCACCCCGCTCGACCGCGCGCAGGAGCACTCCGGGTCGGCCGGCAGGTGGGAGCGCCGGGAGGTGCGCTGAGTCTCACTCCATGCGGACGCGCCCGACGTGCGCCCAGAAGCGGTCACGCAGGTGCTGACGCACGTCGTCGCCGACGTGGTGGTCCTGGGCCCGGCTCGCGAGGTCGACGAGCAGCGCCCGGTCGAGCTCTGCCGGGATCGTCGGCGCCGCCTCGCGCAGACCGGCGAGCTGCTCGGGCGTCGAGGTCGCGCACCACGAGGCGACCAGCCGCTTCGCGACGCCGTCGACGACCTCCTCGGTCACGCCCGTCTCGGGGTCGACCGCGATCTCGACGTGTGGGTCGCCCCCGGGCAGGACGAGACCGGTCGCGCGCCGCCGGGCGAAGGCCGCCGGGCTCGGCAGCCCGGCCGCCCGGGCGGGTGAGGTGTCGGCGGAGGGGGCGGCGGGCGGCACGTCCGCCGAAGGGGTGAGCGGCGCCTCGGCCATCGGCGCCGGGGTCCCGGTCTCGACGGGGTCCGCGGCGGGCTCCACCCCTTCGCACTGGGCGGTCGCCTCCTCGATCGCGACCGGAGGCTCCTGCGCCGGGGCGACCTCCGCGGCGGGGGCATCCCCCTTCGCGCCATCGGGCAGCAGCTCCTCCGGGATGGCGACGGAGCGCACGGTGGCCTCGATCGTCTCGGGCCCGACGAGCAGCAGCCCGTCGACCGCGCGGCGCAGGTGCTTCGAGACACCGTGGGGGCGGCCGGCGCGGTCGGCGACGGCGAGCAGGACGACCTGCACCCCGTGGCTCTGCGCCTCCTCGACGGCCTCGGTGAGGTCGTCGTCGCCGGAGACGAGGTAGACGGCGTCGGCGACGCGGTTGCGGCCCTGGATCGCGAGGTCGAGCCCGATCCGGATGTCGACGCCCTTCTGGTCGCCGGAGTACGACAGCCGGCCCAGGCGCAGCTTGACCCGCGGCAGCAGGCCGATCTCCTCCTGCTGGTAGTCGGGCATCCCGCCGGGGCGGGCACCGGAGTCGTACCAGTTGACCCGGAGCAGCGGCAGACCGGAGTCGGTCTCGGCCTGCTCGACGAGACGGGCGATGAGAGTCGGGTAGTCGACGACCACCCCGCGGCGCAGCGAGCTGCCGGTGACGTACGTCGCCGCCGAGGCGAGCAGGTAGCCGACGTCGACGTGGACCGCGCAGTAGGACCTCATGGGGTCACCATCCCACCTCGACGACCCCCGCCGAGGCGAGTGCTCAGCGCGTCTCGAGGACCTGCTCGTGGAGCATCGCCGGCCACTGCGCGACGTCCTGCGGGGTGCGCGCGAGGACCAGCCGACTGCCCTGCACGAGGCCCGCGATCGCCTCCGCCGAGCTCACCGGGTGGGCCGGGTCGTCGACCCACGCCATGACCGTCGTCGGCACCGCCACCCGCGCGACGACCTCACGTGGCGGCAGGTCGGTGAGGGCCGCGCCGCGGAAGAGCGTCGGCAGCAGCTCCTTGGGCACGTCGGGCTGGGTGATCGGGGTGCCGACGGTCGCCGGCGGTCGCGGCGCGAGCGCCCCGAGGGCGGCGAAGGTCTCGAAGCCCTGCTGCTCGACGACGTCGGCGCTCGCGCGGTACTCGGCGGCCCGGGCGGCCCGGGTCTCCCACGCCGTCGCGGGCACGACGAGGGTGAGCCCGCGGAAGCGACCGGGGTCGAGGGCGATCGCGTGCAGGAGGGTGCCGCAGCCCATCGACGGCCCGACGCCGTGGACCGCCTCGCCGGGGAAGACGTGATCGAGCAGCGCGAGCAGGTCGTGCGCGAGCGCGTCCCACCGGTAGTCCTCGGGCACGGCCCGGCCGGTCGAGCGTCCGTGACCACGGGCGTCGTAGCGCAGCAGCCGGGTGCCGCTCAGCCCGAGGCCGAGGTCGACCCCGAGCAGACGGTCGCGGTAGCGGCTCGACGTCAGGCCGTGGAGCTGGACGACCGGGGCGCCGCCCTCGTCGCTCAGCTCCCAGTCGAGCTCGGCACCGGGGAGGGCGAAGCGCGGCACGGTGGCTCCTGTCGTCGTCCTCGGGCGTGAGGTGAGGCATAGGGTACGGCGCATGCGGCTGACCAACATCGCGCAGCTGCGACTGCCCTTCGGGCACCTCAGCGGGTACGACCTCGACGTCGTGCCGACCGAGCGGCTGCGGCCGATCTCCTTCGACCAGCGCCGGCACGTCGGCGAGGGCGAGCGCCCCGGGTCGTGGATGGCGCTGTCCTTCCGCCTGCCCCAGTCGCCCCCGGCCGACGAGCTCGCCGCCGCGTGGCGTGCCGTGGTGCAGCGGCACGGGACGCTGCGCACGGTCGCCGAGCCCGGGCCGGACGGGCCGGTGCTGCGCGAGGTCGAGATCGGGGACGGACGCTGGGTCGAGCACCCCGTCGCCCCGGGCCAGGCCGTCGAGGACGCCCTGCGCCGCGTCCTCGACGCGACGTGCACCCCCTTCGCCCGGCCTTCGCACCGCCTGTGCCTGCTCGAGACCGCCGACGGCCCGACGGTCGTCGTCGCCGCCGACCACTCGCACGTCGACATGTGGTCGATGCTCGTCCTCGCCCGCGACCTGCTCGCGGCGCTCGAGGCCGTGCGCGGCGGACGGACCCCCTTCGCCGGCACGCCCGCGCCGCCCGACTTCGCCGAGCACACGGCTGCCCTCGCCGAGCGGCCGCCGGTCGACGACGACCTGCGGGCGCGGTGGGCCGAGGTGATGCGCGGCGCCGGCGGGGTCATGCCGTGCTTCCCGCTGCCGCTCGGACCGGGCGACTCCCCGCAGCCCGAGCGCGTCGAGGTGCGCGACGTCCTCGACGTCGACGCGAGCGCGGCCCTCGGGGTGCGCGCCGCCGAGGAGGGCGTCTCGACGCTCTCGCTCGTCGTCGCCGCGATGACCCGGGTGACGCGCGAGCTCGCCGACCGGCCGCTGCGCGCGGTCTTCCCCGTGCACAGCCGCTACGAGCCGCGATGGCACGACTCCGCCGGGTGGTTCATCACGAACTCGGTGCTCACGAGCGCCGACCCCTCCCCCCGCGCCGCCGCCGCAGCCGTGCGCGAGGCCGTGCGGCTCGGGTCCTGCTCGCTCGCCGACGTCCTCGGCGACGACATGCCGACCGCGCCGGGCATGTTCGCCATCTCCTGGCTCGACCTGCGCCGGCTGCCCGTGCGCGTCGACTCGCGCGGGCTGCAGGCGCAGTACGTCGGGGCCGCGATCCGCACCGACGGCGTCATGCTGTGGTTCGTCCTCGACGAGTCGGGGCTGCACCTGCGCTGCCGCTACCCCGACACCGACGAGGCCCGCCACCACGTCGGGCGCTGGCTCGACCGGCTCGTCGCCGAGCTGCGCGCCGAGGCCAGCGAGGCGGTCGGCGGTCTGCTCGAGGTCGGCGGGCGCCGCTACCGGGTGCAACGGGCCCGGCGCACCGACGTGCCGGCCGTCGTCGGTCTGCTCTCCGACGACCCGATCGCGGCCGTGCGCGAGAGCCCCGAGCTCGCCCGCTACGAGGCCGCCTACGACGTCATCGCCGGCGACCCGGCGCAGTACCTCGCGGTCGTCCGCGACGACGAGGGCATGGTCGTCGCGACGGTGCAGCTGAGCGTCGTGCCCGGGCTGTCGCGGGCGGGGGCCACCCGCCTCGAGCTCGAAGGGGTCCGCGTCGCCTCGCCCTGGCGCGGCCGGGGCATCGGGACGGCGATGCTCGCCTGGGCCCACGACCACGGCCGGGCGCGCGGTGCCTCGCTGGCGCAGCTCGCGACCGACACCGACCGTGTCGACGCCCACCGCTTCTACGCGCGCCTGGGCTACGAGGCCACCCACGTGGGGATGAAGCTGCCCCTCTGACCCCTTCGCCGGTCGTCCCGTCGCACTGCCACCCGCTACCCCCCCGGCTACAAAAGGCTGCTGGCTGGGTCTTGATGTGCCAGGACCCTTTCGAAAGGGTCCTGGCTCGTCGAAGTGCTGCTGGCATGGTTTTGTCAGCCGGGGGCGAAGGGGGGTCAGCCCCCGACGTACTCCGCGAGGACCTCGGCGGTGGCGCCCGACCCCGTCGCGACCATGTCGGCGGGGGTGCCGGTGAAGACGACCTGGCCGCCGTCGTGCCCGGCGCCGGGGCCGATGTCGATGACCCAGTCGGCCTGGGCCATGACGGCGAGGTTGTGCTCGATGACGACGAGCGAGTGCCCCTGGTCGACGAGCCCGTGCAGCATCGTCAGCAGGCGCTCGGTGTCGGCGAGGTGCAGCCCGGCGGTCGGCTCGTCGAGGACGATGATCGCGCGCTCCTTGCCGAGCTGGGAGGCGAGCTTGATCCGCTGGCGCTCGCCCCCGGAGAGGGTGATGAGCGGCTGGCCGAGGGTGAGGTAGCCCAGGCCGACGTCGCGCAGCTTGGTGATGATCGTCCTCGGCCTGCCGGTGGTGAAGACCTCGGCGGCCTGGTCGAGCGAGAGGTCGAGGACCTCGGCGATGGTCAGCCCGTGCAGCGTGTACTGGAGCACCTCGGGCTTGAAGCGGCGCCCCTCGCAGGCCTCGCACGGGATGGCCACCCCGGCCATCATCGCCAGGTCGGTGTAGATGACGCCCTGCCCGTTGCACATCTCGCAAGCGCCCTCGGAGTTGGCGGAGAAGAGGGCGGGCTTGACGCCGTTCTCCTTGGCGAAGGCGGTCCGGATGCCGTCGAGCAGACCGGTGTACGTCGCGGGGTTGGAGCGGCGTGAGCCCTTGATCGCGCCCTGGTCGACGACGAGCACGTCGTCGCGCCCGCCGAGCGAGCCGTGGACGAGCGAGGACTTGCCGGACCCGGCGACACCGGTGACGACGCACAGGACCCCGGTCGGCACGTCGACGTCGACGTCGCGCAGGTTGTGCGTCGACGCGCCCCGGATCTCGAGCTGCCCGGTGGCCTCGCGCACCGGCTCGCGCAGCCCGACGCGGTGGTCGAGGTAGCGCCCGGTGAGCGTGCCCGAGGCGCGCAGCCCCGCGACGTCGCCCTCGAAAATGATCGTGCCGCCGTCGCGACCTGCCCCCGGCCCGAGGTCGACGACCCGGTCGGCGATCTCCATGACCTCGGGCTTGTGCTCGACGACGAGCACCGAGTTGCCCTTGTCGCGCAGCTGGAGGAGCAGGTCGTTCATCTTGCGGATGTCGTGGGGGTGCAGCCCGATCGTCGGCTCGTCGAAGACGTAGGTGACGTCGGTGAGGGCCGAGCCGAGGTGGCGGATCATCTTCACCCGCTGCGCCTCGCCGCCCGAGAGCGTCCCGGAGTCGCGGTCGAGGCTGAGGTAGCCCAGGCCGATGTCGACGAAGCCGCGCAGCATCGCCGCGAGGTTCGCGACGAGCGGGCCGACGCCGGGCTCGTCGAGCCCCTCGACCCACTCGAGCAGGTCGCTCACCTGCATCGCGGAGCACTCGGGGATGGTCCGGCCGGCGACGGTCGCGGTGCGGGCCGCCTCGGCCAGCCGCGTCCCGTGGCACTCCGGGCACGTGTCGTACGTGGCGACCTTCGCCGCGTACTCGCGCACGTGCGCCTGCTTGCTCTCGGTCTCGCGGTCGATGAAGCCGCGCCGCACCCGCTCGACGAGCCCGAGGTATGAGTAGTTGATCCCCCCGAAGCGGACCTTCGTCGTCTCCTGGTGCATGAGCCAGTGCCACTCGTCGGGCGTGTAGTCGGCGAGCACCTTGTCCGGGTCGAGCTTGTCGGACTCGGCATAGCTGCGCCACTGCCAGCTGCCGGTGGGCATGCCCGGCACCAGGACCGCTCCCCCGTTGAGCGACAGCGAGGTGTCGACGATCGCGGACTCGTCGATCGTCGAGACCTTGCCCTTGCCCTCGCACCGCGGGCACATCCCGCCGACGACCTCGAAGGTCTTGCGCTCGGCCGACCCGTCGGCCTTCTTGAGCATGCCGCTGCCGCTCGCGCTGGCGATGTTGAAGGCGAAGGCCTGCGAGCTGCCGACGTGGGGCTGCGAGCGGCGCGAGTACAGGACGCGCAGCATCGCGTACGCGTCGGTGACCGTGCCGACCGTCGAGCGGCTGTTGGCCTGCAGGCGCTCCTGGTCGACGACGATCGCCGGCGTGACGCCCGCGAGCTCATCGACCTCGGGGCGTGGCGGCGTGCCCATGAAGGACTGGAGGAAGGCCGAGTACGTCTCGTTGATGAGCCGCTGCGACTCCGCGGCGATCGTGCCAAAGACGAGGCTCGACTTGCCCGACCCGGACACCCCGGTGAAGACCGTGAGCCGCCGCTTGGGGATGTCGACGTCGACCCCCTGGAGGTTGTTGACCCTCGCGCCGCGGACCCGGATGACGTCGTGCCGGTCGGCGGCGTGCATCTCGCTCATGGCAGCGATCCAAGCACGCCACCGACCGGCACGTCAGCCGTCGGGCGAAGGGGGGTCAGCAGGTCGCGCGGGCCAGCTGGGTGTAGAGCCCGAGGAGGTCGAAGGGCTGGGCCTGGGTCGGGTCGGTCTCGCTGAAGTAGCGGCCCGTGACGCCCAGGGTCACCTGCCGACGGCCGTCGGGGCTCGACAGCGCCATGCTCGTCGTGCCGTACGACCCGCCGTCGTGGCCGTAGAGGTAACGCTGCGCCGTCCCCTTCGGCGTGCACGGGTCGGGCAGGCGGTAGATGCCCAGGCCGTACCAGCCGGTCTCGTCGCGCGGGACGCGCATCTCGCGCACGGTCGAGGTCTTGAGCAGGGTGCCGTCGTTGACCGCCTTGGTGAAGCGGCCGAGGTCGCGGGTCGTCGAGATGACCGCCCCGGCGCTCGAGAAGAGGTCGGGGTTGAAGCCGGCCTCGGAGTACCAGCCCTGCGAGGTGCTCGACGCGCCGACGAGCATCGGGCCGGGGGTGCCGACCCGGGTGGCGAAGCTCGAGCGGGTCATGCCGGCGGGCCGGAAGACCTCCGTGCGCAGCAGCTGGCCGACGTCGCGGCCGGTCTCCTCGCGCAGCATCATCCCGAGCAGGACGTAGCCGGCGTTGGAGTACAGGTGCTGGCCGCGCGGGCCCCATGGCAGCGCGGCGGCGTCGGCGACGAGCTGCTCGTCGGTGTAGTCCGCCCCCGTCGCCGCGAAGAAGTCGTCCCAGGAGCTCGGGTCGTCCATCTGGCGCAGGAGCGAGGCGTCGGTGCCGGTCTGCAGCCCCGAGGTGTGGCTGAGCAGCTCCTCGACGGTGATGTCGCCGTGCCCGGGCAGCGCGCCCGGCAGCACCTCGTCGACGGTCGTGCCGAGCGACCACGTGCCCCGCTCGACCTGGCGCATGACGAGCACCGCGACCATCGACTTCGTGTTGCTCGCGACGCGGAAGCGGTCGCCCTCGCGGGCCGTGGCGGGCTTCGTCCGGTCACGCACGCCGGCGGCCCCGGCGTAGTCGCGCCCGGGCCGGTCGACGCGGGCGACGACGCCGACCGCCCCGTCGTCGACGAGCCGGTCGAGGCTGGCGTCGAGCACCGCGTCGCGGGCCGGGCCGTTGCGCGGGACGGGCTTGGCGAAGGTCCGCGACCCGCTCCCCTGGCGCTCGGCGGACGGGGTGCTCGTCGTCGCCGAGCTGCGGGGCGCGAACGGCTCGATGGCGCGGGTGGAGCGCTCGGCGACCCCGTCGGAGGGGCCGGGGTCGGCGGGGCTCGCGGTCGCGGGCAGCGCGGCCGTCATGGCGAGCGCGAGACCCGCGCCGAGGGCGGCGGTCGTGCGCGGGCGGGTGCTGGGGCGTCGGCTGGTGCGGCGGTGCATCGTCTCTCTCCCTGCTGTCGTCTGCGTGTCCCTCCATCGTGCTGCACGCGCGCCGCGGGCGGATCCCACCACCGGATGAGATCGGGGTCCGTCCCGGGTGGGAGGGCGGGGGACGAAGGGGGGCCGCTCGCCCGCCCCGGGCCGCACCGACGTCGATAGCGTGGGCATCCCTTCCAAGCCCGACCCGCCCGTGGAGGCGACGATGAGCGAGCAGGACGCACGAGAGCAGAGCACCGGCAGCACCCCCGCACCCGCAGACCCGGCCCTCGACGCGGGGGTGCGCACCGACGACGACGGCCCGGTGGACCCGCAGGAGCAGGTCGAGGAGCGGCTGCAGCAGATCGAGGACGACCAGCGCGACCACGAGCCCCGGCACGGCGGGGGCGAGGACGAGGGCGCCGACGAGCCCGCTGTCGACGAGGCCGGTGCCGACGAGCGCGGTGCTGACGACGAGGCGGCGACCGCGTCGGGCGCCGGTGACGCCGAGGCGGACGCGGCGAGCGGGCCCGAGGGGGCGGCCGCTCCCCCGACCTCACGCGCCTCGGGCGACGACGACGCGGATGACGACGCCGGCGACGACCCGAGGGTCGAGAGCGACGAGGAGCGCCGGGCGCGCGAGGAGGCCTTCGCCGCCGAGCACGACCCCGACGACCACGACGTGGCGGCGGGCGAGGAGTTCCGTCAGGCCGGTGACTGGACGGCCGAGACGGGCAAGCTCACCGAGGACGACGTGACCTCGGGCGAGGACAGCTCCGAGGACGGCTCCGGCACCGAGGCCCAGGGCAGCGCGCAGCACGACGACACCCCGCACGACGGCACCCAGCACGAGGACACCCAGCACGGCGAGCAGGAGCGCGGGGTCGACGGGCGGCGTGTCTCCTCCGTCGAGGAGATCCGCGACGGCGGCTACGGCGTCGGCTCGGCCGCGCCCCTCGACGACGGCGCCGTCCCCCTCGACCACACCGTCAAGGCGTGGGAGGACACGCGTACCTACCTCGTCCCCGGCGAGGAGGGCTACGACGGAGCCAACCCCCACGTGTGGTTCCTCGACGACCGCTCCGCCGAGCGCGCCGGCTTCGACCACGCGGGCTGACTCCCCCTTCGCCCCACCCCGCACGAAGTGTGCATGCAGCACCTCGAAGCGCCGGCCGCAGCACGTGCTGCGGCCGGCGCTTCGAGGTGCTGCTGGGTCGTGACTAGAGGCTGATGGTGCCGCTCTGGCCGTCCTGCGGCTCGGGGTCGGCGTCGGTGCCCTGCACCTTGCCCTTGAGCAGCTGGACCGCGATCGCGACCTTGCCCGGCGACTCCCAGTACGAGGCGGTGTCGGCGGTGACCGTGAGCAGCGTGCTGTTCGGGTCCTCGGGGCCACCCTCCATCCACGCGCTGGCGGAGGAGTCCCACAGCCGCTCGAGGAGCGCGCGGTCGTCGTTGCGCGCGCCCGTGCCGGCCAGGCTCACCCAGCCCTTGTCGGAGGAGTAGGCGACGTTGACCTGCGGGTTCGCCGCGATGGCATGCATCTTGTCGGTGTCGGCCTCGGTGATGAAGTGCACGCGGCCCGGGTCGTCGAGGTCCTGCGTGCCCATGGGCGTCGAGACGAGGCGACCCTGCGCGTCCACGTAGGTGAGGATCGCGATGTGGGTGTCCTTCATGATCTCGGCGACGATCTCGTGTGGGTCCTGCTCAGCCATGTCAGCTCCTGACGGTCGACGGGTGGATTCGTCTCGACGGTAGGCCAGGCGGAGGGGCCGACGGGGTCGGAGCACCCCGGGCTGTCCAGGGTCCGTCCGGACCGCTCAGAGCGAGCGCATGAGCCCCTTGAGGCGCTCGGAGGCCTCGCACCCGCAGCGGGCGGGGCCGGCGAAGGCGACGCGGATGTCGCGGTGGCAGCCGGGCAGCTCCTCGCGCAGGACGATCCCGCTCTCGTCGACGAGGACCGGGCGCACCGGGGCGGCCGCGTCGAGCGAGGTCACCGACCCGGCGAGGCAGCGCAGCGACTCGCCGTGGCAGGCGTCGAGGTGCGCCATCCACTCGTCCTGCCAGCCGCCGAGCGGGTCGACGAGGGCGCCGGCGAGGCGGTGCGGCTCGACCGGCACCGGCCCGCCCGCACCCGCGCCGCTCTCGACGTGCCACTCGAGGGTCACCGAGCGCGGCACGACCCGGGCGACGAGCTCGCCGGGCCGGGCACCGAGCCGCTCGACGAGGTCGTCGGCCGGGTCGGTGACCGTCTCGAGGACCCCGGAGAGCCGGACCGTGCCGCGCACGCGATCGGCGAGCGGCACCGAGGTGACGTCGGAGGCGACGGCGTGCACGAGCGGCCCCTTCGCCCCGGGCACGACCCGGTCCGCGCACTCGGGCGCGAGCCGGGCGAAGGGGAAGAGCAGGCCCCCGGTCTGCTCGACGGCGTGACGCCACAGGCGCACCCGCCGGCCGGCGCAGCCGACCTCGACCGAGGTCGCCGTCGCGAGGACGGTCTTGGCCCGACGTGCTGCATCCATGACGCCACCCTTCGTGAAGTTAGGTGACCCTAACCTGGCGCGGTCGCGCCGCGCACCCCCTGCCACGTCACCCCTGAGACAAAACCCTGCTGGCTGGGTCTTGATGAGCCAGCAGGGTCTCGAAAGGGTCCTGGCACGTCGAAAGGCTGCTGGCAGGGTTTTGTAGCCGGGGCCGAGCAGGACGACGAAGGGGGCCGGGCAGGACGGCGAAGGGGGCGAGTCCAGCACGACTGGACCCGCCCCTTCGTCATGGGTCTAAGACCAGCGGGCGAGCATGACGTCGTAGGGCCCGGCGGGGGTCGTCTCGCTCGCCGCCGAGGCGGGCACGACGTTGCGCATCGTCATCGCCGTCGAGCCCTCGCCGAGGTCGAGCTCGACCTGCCAGCCCCACTCCGGCTCGTACGTCGCCTCGACACGCACGTGCTCGCCCTCGCGGCGACCGGTGAGCGTCATCAGACCCGGGTGCTGGTGCCACGTGTCGTACCAGGCGGCCTCGACCGCGCCCTCCTCCGCGCGTCCGACGAGCAGGCTCCCGTGCTGGTCGCCGTCGGCCGGGTGGGTCCAGCGGTAGCCGAGCACGACCGCGCCGTCGGGCAGGGTCGTCAGGGTCGCGCTCGACGCCGCCTCGGCGAGGGGGTCGTCAGGCATGAGGCGGAAGGAGCAGCTGCCGGTGAGCGTCACGACGTCGGCCATGAGGCCAGTGTGCTCCGCCGCGGAGCTCGGCGTCAGGCGCCCGGGACGAGACCGGTGACGGCCTCGCCGGCTCGGCGGTGCCAGCGCCACGGCCGGTCGAGCATCGCGTGGTTGCCGCCCGGCACGCCCTCGAAGGTCGCGTCGACGCCGGCCCGCACGGCCCGCTCGACGTAGGCCCGCGAGCGCACGGGGCTGCACACGGTGTCGGACTCGCCGTGGATGACGCGCACGTGCGCGTCGGAGCGCACGAGGTGGTCGACCCCTTCGCCCTCGTCGACCCACGGGGCGAGGGCGACGGCCCCGGCGACACCGGGCTCGTCGGCGATGCGCAGGGCCGCCCACCCGCCGCTGGAGTGCCCGAGGAGCACGACCGGCAGCCCGTGGGTCTCGCTCAGCCCGCGCACGAGGGCGCGCGCCTGGACGAGTCCGCTGCCGGACGAGGCGATCCACCCGCCGTGGGTGTTGTGCACGAGGTAGGGGGCGACCCGGCCGCGGGAGGCGCGCATGACGGCCATCCCGAAGGGGAGCATCCGCAGGTAGGAGATGTCGCGGAAGCGGTCCGGCTGGGTCTTGACCGAGCGCCCGCCGTGGAGCAGCAGCGCGATCGCGCTCGTGCGCCGGGTGACGCGCAGGCTCCCGGTCCGGATGTCGGCGAGCAGCCGGTCGACGTCGTGGTGAGGAGGGGTCACGAGACCACCTTCGCACCGCCCACCGACGGTCCACGCCTCGGTGTCGAGGTGCGCCGGTCCTGCATTTGACTTAGGTTTGGCTAACCTAACCAACCGTAGGAGGACTGACGTGCGCGACCGCACCGACTCTCGCACCCCGGAGCGGGTCGACCTGCTCGGGGTGGGGCTCGGCCCCTTCAACCTCGGGCTGGCCGCCCTGACCGAGCCCCTCGCCGCCCCGAGCACGGCCTTCGTCGAGGCCGACGCCGATTTCCGCTGGCACCCGGGGATGCTCATCGAGGGCTCGACGATCCAGCTGCCCTTCATGGCCGATCTCGTGACGCTCGCCGACCCGACCTCGCCGTACTCCTTCCTCGCCTACCTCAAGGCGTGCGGACGGCTCTACTCCTTCTACATCCGCGAGGACCTCAACCCCCTTCGCGCCGAGTACGAGCGCTACTGCCGCTGGGTGAGCGACCAGCTGCCGACCCTCCGCTACGGCGAGCGGGTCGTCGCCGTCGAGCGCGACGAGGAGGGCTTCGTCGTCACGAGCGAGCGCGAAGGGGGAGCCCCCGTCGAGCGGCTGACCCGTCACCTCGCCCTGGGCATCGGGACCGAGCCGAGCTATCCCGCCGCCGCGGCCGGCATCACCGGCACCGTCGTGCACAGCGGGCACTACCTCCAGCGCCGCGACGACCTCGCCGCGCTCGACCACGTCACGGTCGTCGGCTCGGGCCAGCCGGCCGCCGAGATCTACCACGACCTCCTCCAGCGGGCCGAGGGCACGGGCCGGCACGTCGCCTGGGTGACGCGCAGCCCCCGCTTCTTCCCCATGGAGTACACGAAGCTCACGCTCGAGATGACCTCGCCGGACTACGCGCGCTACCACCGCGAGCTGCCCGAGCCGGTCCGCGCGGGGCTGGCCCGCAGCCAGCGCCACCTCTACAAGGGCATCAGCAGCGAGCTCGTCGACGCCATCTACGACACCCTCTACCGGATCGAGGTCGAGCAGGGCGGCGTCGCGACGACGCTCGCCACCTCGAGCGAGCTGCGCGGCGGGCGCGACGAGGACGGGCGCACCGTGCTCGACCTGCACCACCTCGAGCAGGACCGCGGCTACACGCTGACGACCGACGCCGTCGTGCTCTCCACCGGGTACACCCCGCGGGTCCCCGCGATGCTCGACCCCGTCCTCGGGCACCTGCGCCGCGACGAGCGCGGCCGCCTCGTCACCGACGCCGCCTTCCGCGTCGACCTCGCCGAGCCCGACGCGCCCCACGGCCGCGTCTACATGCAGAACGGCGACGAGCACGTCCACTCGCTCATTGCCCCCGACCTCGGCATGGGCGCGTGGCGCAACTCCGTCATCCTCGCCGACCTGCTCGGCGAGGAGATCTACCCCGTCGAGCGCCGGATCGCCTTCCAGGACTTCGGCGTCCCCGCCGGGGCGGGCGCCCCCGCGCCCGCCCGCCCGGCCCGCCACCTGGAGGTGACCCGATGACCGCCACCCTCGAGACCACGACGACGAAGGGGGCGCCGGTCACCCCTTCGCCCCGCCTGCGCCTGCCCTCGCCGATCGGCGAGATCACCATCCGCCCGCTCGACCTCGCCCTCGACGCCGACCGGCTGCACGCCTGGGTGACGACGCCACGGGCGCGCTACTGGCAGATGGAGGGCTGGAGCGCCGAGCAGGTGCGCGAGGCCTACGCCCAGATCGACGCCCGCGACGATCACGACGCGTGGGTCGGCGAGGTCGACGGCCGCCCGACCTTCCTCGTCGAGACCTACGACCCGGCGGGCAGCGAGCTCGCCGACCTGCCCGAGATCGCCCGCGGCGACCTCGGGATGCACGTGCTCGTCGCCCCCGCCGAGCACCCGGTGCCCGGCACGACGACCGAGGTGATGCGCGCCGTGATGGAGCTGTGCGTCGGTCCGCTCTGCGCGCTTCGCGTCGTCGTCGAGCCGGACGTGCGCAACGACGCGATCCACGCGAAGAACGCCCTCGCCGGCATCCGCGTGCAGCGGGCGGTGCCGCTCGCGGGCAAGACGGCGCTGCTCGGGGTCGTCACCGCGCACGAGTACCGCACGAGCGAGCTCGGGCGACGCACGCTGCTGGCGCACCTGCGGCCGGACGTCGCGGAGCGGGCCCACCGTCACGTCGCCGCGAAGGCGCTGGGCGAGCTGACGCACGAGCACCTCATCACGCCCGAGGTGGTCGAGGAGGTCGGTGGTCTCGAGGCTCGGGCGCAGGGCGCCCGTCGCGCCTCGACCAGCGACCAGCGCTACGTCGTCACGACGCCGAGCGGGGCGCGGTGGAGCTTCGCCGCGACTCGGCACGCGCTCGAGCACTGGCGGGTCGACCCGGCCTCGGTCGAGCACGACTCCGGTCCCGTCGACGCGCAGCTCCTCCTCAGCCAGCTCGCCCCCGTGCTCGGCATCCCCGAGCACCTGCGCTCGGTCTACCTCGAGGAGATCGCCTCGACGATCGCCTCCTTGTGCCACAAGTGGACCCACCAGCGCCGCACGAGCACCGAGCTCGTCGGCGCCGACTTCCAGGACGTCGAGCAGGCGATGAGCGAGGGCCACCCGGCCTTCGTCGCGAACAACGGGCGGATCGGCTTCGGCGTGCTCGACCACGCCCGCTACGCCCCGGAGTCCGGAGCACCCGTGCGCCTGAAGTGGCTCGCGGCCCGCCGCTCGCTGACCCACCTCGCGCTCGGCGGCGACCTCACCGAGGAGCGGCTCTACCGCGAGGAGCTGGGCGAAGGGGTGATCGACGGCTTCCGCGCGCACCTCACGGCGCTCGGGGAGGACCCTGACGACTACGTCTGGCTGCCGGTGCACCCGTGGCAGATGGAGCACAAGATCGCGGTGACCTTCGCGCCCGACCTGGCCCGGCACGACCTCGTGCACCTCGGGTCCGGCGAGCAGCACTACCGGGCGCAGCAGTCGATCCGCACCTTCTACCCGATGGAGCGCGAGAGCCGGTACGTCAAGACCGCGTGCGCGATCCAGAACATGGGCTTCCTGCGCGGGCTCTCACCGGCGTACATGCGCGTCACCCCGGCGATCAACGCATGGGTGCTCGACACCCTCGACGGTGACCCGGTGCTCAAGTCGTGCGGCTTCACCGTGCTGCCCGAGGTGGCCTCGATCGGCTACACCGGCGACGCCTACCACCAGCTCGGCACCCGCACCGCGCACACGAAGATGGTGGCCGCCCTGTGGCGCGACCACCCGGCCCCCCTGCTCGCCCCCGGCGAGCGCCTGGCGACCCTGGCGGGCACGCTGCACCGCGACCGCGACGGGGTGTCGCTGCTCGGGGAGTGGATCCGCGCGAGCACGGTCGACCCGGAGCAGTGGGTGCGGGCGCTGCTGCGCGCGTACGTGCGGCCGGTCGTGCACTGCCTGCGGGTGCACCGCATGGCCTTCATGCCGCACAGCGAGAACATCGTGCTCGTCCTCGGGCCGGACCACGTGCCGGCGCGCGCGATCATGAAGGACATCGGCGAGGAGGTCGCCTACCTCGGCTCGGGGCCGCTGCCCGACGAGGTCGAGCGGGTGCGCATGGCCGACGACGTCGAGCTCACCGCGCAGTCCTTCTTCACCGACGTCATGGACGGCGTGCTGCGCTACGTCGCCGAGATCCTCGCCGACGACGGGCTGCTCGACGGCGACGACTTCTGGGCGCTCGTGCGCGAGTGCGTCGCCGAGACGGTGCGCGACGGCGGCCCGGTGGCCGCAGACCTCGCGCTGGACCGGGCGACCTTCGCCCACTCGTGCCTCAACCGGCTCCAGCTGCGCAACACCCTGCAGATGGTCGACCTCTCCGACCAGGCATCGTCGCTGACCTACGTCGGCGAGCTCGTCAACCCGATCGCCGATGCCTGAGGTCGTCGCCTCCGGCGCGCGGTGGCGGGTCGAGCGCGACGAGCACGGCATCGCCCGCTGCGTCGGGCGCGGTCTCGACGACCTCGCGTACGCCCAGGGCTGGGCGTGCGCGCACGACCGGGCCTGGCAGGTCGAGACCGACCGGCGTCGCAGCACCGGCGGGCTCGCCGACTGGCTGGGCGACGAGTCCTGCCGAGGCGTCGACGAGCTCGCCTCCCGGGCACGGCTCGACGCGCTCGCGCTGCGGTGCTGGGCGCGACTGCACGAGGAGGAGCCGGAGGTCGCGGCCTGGCTGCAGGCCTACGTCGACGGCGTCAACGACGGCATGCAGGTCGGCGCCGCCCGCTCCCCCGAGATGGCCGCCGCCCGGGTGCAGCCCGGGCGGTGGGCGCCGTGGTCGCCGATCGGGGTCTTCCTCGTCAACCACGTGCTCTTCGGCAGCTATCCGCACGAGCTGTGGCGCGAGCACGTCGAGGGCGTGCTCGGCGAGCGGTGGGCCGACGTGCTCGCGCCGGCGCACGGTCACCCGGCCCTCTCAGGGAGCAACGCGTGGGCGGTGACGCCGTCGCGCAGCGCGACCGGGGCGCCGCTGCTCGCGGCCGACCCGCACCGGCTGCTCGAGTGCCCGGGCATCTACCAGCAGGTGCATCTCGTCGCCGAGGAGGACGGGGTCGACGTGCTCGGCCTCGCCTTCCCCGGCGTGCCCGGCGTGCCCCACTTCGGGCACACGGGTGACGTCGCGTGGGTCATCACCAACGCGATGGCGCACTACCAGGAGCTCGTCGACGACGGACCCCAGGTGGAGGAGGCCACGGACGGGCCGGTCGTGCTCGACCCCGTGGCCGGGCGGCCCGCACGTCGGCTCCGGACTCCCGCGTGGGTGGGTTCGCGGGTCGGCGTGCGGGCCTGGCGCGACCTGCTGCTCGCCCACGACGTCGAGGACGTCGACGCCGCTCTGGAGCACTGGGTCGAGCCGGTCAACGCCGTGCTCGTCGCCGACAGCACGGGGCAGGTGCTCGAGCGGGTCGCCGGGCTCACCGCCGCGGGGCCGACGACACGGACCACCCGCGTCGTGCCCGACGGATCGGTCGCCGTGCACGCGAACCACGCGAGCGCGCTCACCGCACCGTGGGGCCGGGCCTTCGCTCCCGACCACCGGGCCCGACGGGTCGCGAGCCTCCTCGAGCCGCACAGCCAGGTCACCCTCGACGACTGCGCACAGATCCAGCGGGACGCGGTGAGCGGGTCGTGGCCCGTCCTGCGCGGGCTGCTGGCCCGCCCGGTCGTCGGGCGCGGGCTCGACCCGGCCGAGGCGCAGGTCCGGGAGGAGCTGCTCGGCTTCGACGGCGCGATGGTCGCGGCGAGCGAAGGGGCGGCGCTCGCCGCCCGCTTCCGCCTGCACCTCGCGCAGGCGGTCCTCGACGACCCGGAGCTGCTCCCCCTTCGGGCCGAGACGGGGCTGCCACCCCTGTACGCGCCGTGGACCGACCCGCTCGTCCGGGTGACGACGAGCCTGGAGCGGGTCGTCGAGCGCGGCGAGGGGCTGGGCCTCGCGCTCGAGCCGGCGACCCGGGCGGCCCTGCACGCGGTGGCTGCGGAGGGTCGGCCGGCGACGTGGGGCGAGCTGCACCGGGTGCTCCCGCTCGTGCCGCCGGGCTCCACGACCCCTCGGCTGCGGACCCCGGTGAGCGGGGCCGACGACGCGGTGTGCGCGACGAGCACCCACACCGGCACCGGGCACGACGTCGTCCGCGGACCCGCCGCCCGGGTGCTGTGGGACCTCGGCGACCGGTCCCGCAGCCGGTGGGTCGTCCCCTTCGGCGCCGACGGGGTGCTCGACGCGCCCCACGCCCTCGACCAGGCCCCGCTGTGGGCCGCCGGCACCACCCTCCCCGTCCCGACAGGAGACCCGATGACCGTGACCATCCCGCTGCCCGGGGGCGCCGCTGCGAGTGCCCGTCTGCTCGACCCGCGCGGTGACGCCGCGCTCGTGCACCGGTGGGTGACGCAGCCGCGAGGACGCTTCTGGGGCATGGGCGACCAGAGCGTCGAGGAGGTCGCGCAGACCTACGAGTACGTCGCCTCGCTGCCCGCGCACGACGCGTACCTCGTGCACGTCGACGGCCGACCGTGCGCACTCGTGCAGCTCTACGACCCGGCGCAGGACCCGCTCGGCGAGGTCGTCGAGGTACGTGAAGGGGACCTCGGCCTCCACCTCTTCGTCGGGCCGGGGGCGGCCGCCGTCGCCGGGCTGGACCGGACCGAGACGGCGATGATCGCCGCGATGCGGCTCGCCTTCGGGCGGGCCGGGGTGCGGCGGGTGGTCGCCGAGCCCGACGAGCGGAATGTCGCGATGATGCGGCGGCTGGCGCAGGCCGGGGCAGACATCGGCGAGCGGATCCGCGTGCACGACAAGGACGCCCGCTACGTCGTGCTCGATCGCGCAGCCTTCGAGCGGGCGGAGGCGCGGGTGCTGGCGGCGTCGGTGGCGCGGGTCTGAGACCTCCGCGTACGGGTGCCCCGGTCGAGGTGCGAGGGGCGCCCAGCCCTCTTGTTGGTCGAGGTGCGAGGGCGCCCGAGCCTCGAGACCACCGCCACCGACCCACCCGGATCACGTCCGGCGCACGAGCCTGTGCCGTGCAGATCGGCCCGCCTCCATCACGAGCACGCGCGACCCACTCGCGAAGTGCCCGCACGCGCACGGACGACCTGTGGACCTGCGGTGGCACGCTGGACTCATGACTGAGCAGACCGACCCGACCCCCGCCCTCGACGTCATCCGCGAGGCCTTCGAGCGTGTGCGCGACGGCTTGCCCGACCAGGTCCGCGGTCGCTCGGCCGACGACCTGCTGTGGCGCCCCGCACCCGACGCGAACCCCGTGGCGTGGCTCGTCTGGCACCTCGCGCGGGTCCAGGACGACCACCTCGCGGGGGTGGCGAAGGGGGTGGGTCAGCCCGTCGAGGAGGCGTGGCCGCAGTGGGAGGAGCGCTTCGGGCTGCCGTACGACTCTGACTCGATCGGGTACGGGCAGAGCAGCGAGGAGGTCGGCGAGTTCTCGGTGGGTGACGCCGAGCTGCTGCTCGGCTACCTCGCGGCCGTGCACGAGCGGACCGAGGAGGTGCTGGGGTCGATGAGCGACGACGACCTCGCGACGGTGGTCGACACCTTCGACGGCGAGGACGTCACCGCCCAGGCCCGGCTCGTCTCCGTCATCGGGGACATCACGCAGCACCAGGGGCAGATCGGGTACGTGCTGGGGCTGCTCGAGCAGCGGTGACCAATCAGGCCTGGGTCTCGTCGAGGAGGCGCTCGACCTCGTCGGCCGCTGCGGCGGGGTCGAAGTGCTCCCATATGCGCAGGACGCGCCACCCGGCAGCCGCGAGCAGGTCGTCGGTGTCGCGATCGCGACCGTAGTTCGCGGCCAGCTTCTGCTCCCACCACGCCGAGTTCGCCGCCGGCCTGGTCCCGTGCTCCGGGCAGCCGTGCCAGAAGCAGCCGTCGACGAAAACCGCCAGGCGCTGCCGCGGGAAGGCGATGTCGATCGTCCGCCGGTTGTTACCCGGCACCTTGACGACGAGTCGGAACCGTCGGCCGCGGGCGTGCAGCTCGCGGCGAAGAGCCACCTCAGGGGCGGTGTCGCGTCGCCTCGCGACGGACATCCGGGCGGACAGCGAAGGGGACGACGCCCCGGGGTGACGGGGGACGTTGAAGGTCGCCACGGCCGGTCCCCCTTCGTTGTCGGCGCTCGGTGATGAGATCTCGGCTCACGATCAATCACACCATCTGCCAGGGTCGAGCGGGGGTGACGACCTGACGAGGTGCACGTGCTTCAACCATCACTCGACCTCGACCTTCGGACGCGCCCGAAAAACTTGGCCACAGCTGTCGGATCAGCTAAGCTCGTACATGTGGACGAGCTGACGGACCCGACCGAGCTGGGCGCGCGACGTCCGGCGTTCCGGTACGCAGATCTCTTCGCGGGCATCGGAGGGTTCCACGCGATGCTCGACCACGCCGGTGGCGAGTGCGTCTACGTCTCCGAGATCGACCGCGAGGCCCGCATCATGTACGCCCGCAACTGGATCGACCCGCTCCCCGAGCACCGCCGCCCCATGGTCAACACGGACATCACGCTGGACACCCCGGAGGACGAGGAGGTCGGGGTCCCCGAGCACGACGTGCTCGCCGCCGGGTTCCCATGCCAGCCCTTCTCCAAGTCCGGGTACCAGCGCGGGATGGACGAGGCCCGTGGCACGCTCTTCTGGAACATCGCTCGGATCCTGCAAGACCGGACGCCCGCCGTGGTGCTGCTGGAGAACGTCCGGAACATCGCGGGGCCACGTCACCGGCACGAGTGGGAGACGATCATCCGCACTTTGCGTGAGATCGGGTACCGCGTCTCCGAGACGCCGACGGTCTTCTCCCCGCACTTCCTGCCGCCGGAGATGGGTGGCACGCCGCAGGTGCGCGACCGGGTCTTCATCCTCGGCACCTACATCGGACCTGAGCGCGTGCGCGAAGAGCTAGAGGCAGGCCAGCAGCCTGCTCCGACGGTGGTCCGCGCCCCGGTCGACGGCTGGAAGGCCACGGACTGGCGCACCGAGTGGGTCCTCGACGCAGACGAGTCGGTCAAGGATATCCAGCGCTATCGCCTGAACGCGGACGAGGTCGCCTGGGTCGACGCCTGGGACGACCTGGTGCAGCGCATCTGGTCGAGGACCGGCACGCGGCTCCCCGGCTTCCCGCTGTGGGCCGATCACTTCGTGCCGGAGCGCACGCTCGACCCCGTAGAGCTCGAGGCGCTCCCGCGCTGGAAGAGCCAGATCCTCGTCAAGAACGCCCGCTTCTACGACGACAACAAGACGGTCGTCGACGAGTGGCGCAAGGCCCACCCCGGCTTCAAGGCCTTCCCGGCCTCACGTCGCAAGCTCGAGTGGCAGGCGCAGGACACCGCCAGCCTGTGGGACACGGTGATGCACTTCCGCCCATCCGGCATCAGGGCGAAGGCCGCGACCTACCTGCCCGCACTCGTCGCCATCACGCAGACGTCCATTTACGGACCTCGGCGCCGACGCCTCACCCCGCACGAGGCCGCTCGCCTGCAGGGCTTCCCCCGCTCCTTCACCTTCGGCGACCAGCGGGACTCGGCCTCGTACAAGCAGGTTGGCAACGGCGTTGCAGTCGGCGCTGCCTGGCACGTGCTCCGATCTCACGTCGCGCGCGAAGCAGCCGACCTCCCGGACCGGCTGGTCGACTCGGTTCTTAGGGCGAACCAGAATCCATGCGCCGATGCCGTCTCCTGCGGTCGCCCGTCGCGGAACACCTCTTCCCACGGTCCAGCCACGTCGGACCGCGTCATCGCCTGAGTACCTCGGCGACGTCGAGGCGCACTCCCAGCTCTCTTGCGCGGTTCAGGTCAAGCGTGAGTTTGGGCTTTCGGAGAGCTCCGCTGGCTTGACGACCTTGATGATGCGGGAGCAGCGCTCCTGACGCTATGCACTGCGACATGTGCTCGAAGTTGCGCAGGTGATACGTCTCGAGGGCTCTGGGGGAGAAGGACTCCTTGCGAGCGCGCTGCGGGCGGTAGTCCCCCGGTGATCTAGGGCGCGTCCCCACAAACTCGCGGTGCCACACCCCAAACTCCTCGGACGTCGTGGCGAAGCCGGTAAGCACGACAAAGCCGACGCTCGACTGTGCCGCAAAACAGGCTTCGAACGCACCTCGGTCGTTGAGGATCGCCCTGTCGGCACCTGCTGACCGCACCTGTCGAGCATGCGCCTTGAGATCCCATGCTGAACCTAGTGAGTAGTCGAACCGGGTGTTCGCGTGCTGGACGGGGCCGCCGCCGAGAGTGTCGATCAGGGCCGTCAGACCCACCATCTCGAAGTAGAACCCGGGCCACTCCATCTGCCGCCAGTGCGAGAACTCTGTCTCGCACATCTCTCGAACGCTCCTCCGACCGTCCCAGAACGGGGTTACTACTTGCAGCAGAGCAGAGATGATGGCCTGCGATTCGCGCTCTGGTGTCCAGTACTCAGCCGTCCGAGCGCCGCTCACGCCGAGTCGCCGTTCGGCCCCCGCAAGAAGAGAGTTCAAACCATCTAGGGTGATCGTGCTACCCGTCGACCAGCACGTGTCGTCCCACCCCACGTGAAGCTGGCGGGCCATCTCGCGCCCCAGATCGGGCTTGGCGAGTCCAAAGTCGACGGAGAGCCCGAGGTCGGCCGCAAGGTTTGAGAGCGCGGACTTCCGTTCCTTGCTGCCAGGCCCCAAAGTCTGCGGGGGTGCACCCGTAAGCGCAGCCATGCGAGTCACGGCCTCGAACTTGTGGCGTGCGGGGAAGAACCCCTCCAGATGGAGCCCAGCGAGGATCCCCTGGAGTTTCGGGGAGCTGTGCGCTGACCTGAAGGCGAACTCGCGGGTCGCACCTCTGAGGATGGCATTGAGTCCGATTAGGGTGATGGTCTGTCCGCGGGACCAGCACGAACTGTCCCAAGACTCACCCAGAGCCACCGCCATGCGACCGCCGAGCGTCGCCTTTGGTGAATCGAGGTCAACATCGAGCTCTAGCGACCTGGCAACTGCAGTGAGCACAGACTTCTTCTCAGTACTCCCCGGCCCCAAGCCTTCCGGCGCGAAGCCGGCCAGAGCATAGAGCCGAGAGACTGCTTCTAACTTCGACTCCGCCGGGATGTAGTCCGCAGCGATCACCATGTGCCGCTCTGAGCGCGCCGCAGGTCTTGTGATCCGTCAGCAATGCAGCGCCGCGAGAAATTTGCTCTTGCGCTGACGCCGCTCGAGTCGTCGAGCTCTCGGGACAGCATCTTGATAGCTCGCTCCCATCGAGCGGGAGCACTTCTTCGTCGTCCATCGACTACAGCCACAAGGTCAACCTACAGGTCACCCACCTACACCCTGCGGCTTTTATCGAGCGTCTCGTCATCCGCTCCAGGCTGGACGTCAGAGGCCACTGCCAGGGACCGGACCGGGCCGGCCACGTGCGGGTAATCAGGTTGCCCAGCGACCTTCGGCGGCTTCGACGCGCCGAGCGACATGCACCGCAGCACTGCGAGCAGGGTTCCACAACTCAAACGCGGATAAAGTCTTGTACGAAGTTGCCCCGATGTATCGCCATGTCACCCCTGGCAGCTATGGTCACGATCTAGCACTCGATGATGACGTTTGCAGGGGGCAGAACTGTGTTGACCTACGCCGAGTGGTGCGAAGGACTTTTCAACCACCTTGTGGGCGATGGCGCCCCCCAGCGGCCTTTGTACCTCTTCGTCGACCGGGACGACCTGGCGGCAGTAGCACAGGTCGACGACGAGGAGGCAGCACTCCTGTCGTTTGCGCGAGCTTACAGGGAGCGGGCAGATCGCGAAGCACCCTTCCGCTTCGAATACCAGCTCGCGAGGTCCTCAGATCCGTCCGACCAAGCAGTACCCCCCTACTTCCTGGCGTTGGTCATGTCAGTGCTAGCCGTCACCGAGGCACCCATAGGTGCGGCGCACGGGATATACCGGCGACAGAACGACCTCTTGGGTCATCCGCCCACGCCCTCCCGCCCACCCGGCTACGCCGACCACGTGCCGTTCTTATGGCAGGCGTGGAACAACTGGCTCAGCCAAGGGGGGCGGAGGTTCGGCACATCGACGGCAAGAAGCCACCCTCATTGGACCCATCAGGGCTGGGCTAGAAGCCAGGGGCTTTTCCGGCAGCAGGACCGCCTCTTGGTTCAAGACTGGTTCGAGGACCGAGGGGTCCGTCCCGGTGATCACATGTCCAGAGATCACCTCGTCCAAGGTTTCCTGTCCTGGCTCACCTTTCGTCGCTCCACCGGCCAGGCTCTACTGCAGCGGGTTCGAGACGACGCGGCGAAGGATGTACTGGCAGATCTACTCGAGACTGAGCTGCGCACGTGGACCGGTCAGGTCTCGCGCTCGGGGGGGGAGCGCAGACCGCGAGGGCTATTGGTCTACGACGAGTGGGCTCAAGCATTCTCACTGGCGTTCGATCCCCCCGCGGATCTTGTGGGGACAACAGTCGTGGTGGGCGGCGAGGACCTGCTCGTCGACGACGCAATTGGGCTCCTCACGATTCCTGTTGAAGGCCAAGTGGTTGAGCTTCTGAAGGACGGGGTCGGACTTCGACTGGCCGCCGATCTCCAGCTCCGGGGTGGAGGTGAGCCGCTGTACTTGATGACCGAGTCAGTGGAGGCGGGTGGCCTTCTGCAAGAGCGAGTTCCCGCGATCGGTCAGAGCTACTCGATGCTCCTCGAGGAAACGGCCGTCGATCCCGTCAGACGGGCTCTCATTGAGACCGGCGTCGAGGGAGCAAGGGCTCGATCCGGCCCAGCCTCTGGCTGGTCGTGGCTCGGACCGATCGTCTTCACGAGACCAGTTGACGATCGAGCCGCGGCCATTCTGGGCACAGCCTCTCCAAGCCCGCCTCCCCGGTCTCGTCTTGACGGTGGGTTGAGGGTCGCGACTGGTGCCTATCTCACGGGAGGGGCGCCTGACGTCCTGTTACACGCAGAGGGGCACCAGGCGGCCATCCTGCTCGACGGAAAGCACTTGGCCCAGCCCGCGCAGGATAATTGGGTACTCAGTCTCCCTCAGAAATCGCTCGGCACCGGGACGCACGCAATCTCGGTCGGTGGGGAAGATCTCAAGTTCGATATCCGTACGGGATACAACTCGGCCCCGGTCGATTCGACGTTCGGCCACGAGATCGAGGTCGGTCTCGGTACACCCAGGGTTACAGGTTCCAGTGCACGACCCGTGGAACTGGACGCTCCGGCCATCAGAGGAGCGCTGATCGAAGATGCCCTCTCGACTGCACCGCCCCGACTTCGAGTGCTTCCCGGGCAGGAAGTCCTGGTGCTCACTGACGACGGAAAAATCTTCCAGATTGTCGAGCGCCCAGCGCGATGGCTGGAGCAGGCTCAGCTGCACCCGACCGTCGTAGAGCTTCCAGCAGCAGTCCGCGGCCTGATGGGCGTGGCCTTCGTGCTGCGCAGAAGCATCCGGACGGGCAGAGTCGACGCCATCGAGGTGTCGGCCAGCTGGGAGATCCCCCCGGGTGTGGTCCCGCACCGCGAACGCCATGACGTGACGCATGATCTCCTCGTGCCGTGGCACGGCCTTCTACGTTCAGCGGAGGCGCGCCGAAGCCGGGCGCTGACTGCAGCGTTGGGTCGTAACGCATCGCCACGGACCGCGCGGCCCACGCAGCACGACGATGCGCCGGGTTCCTTGCCCCCGTTAGCAGTGGACGTCGACCAGCCCGGCGCCCTCGATGAACTTCTGCGCTGGCTCTCGGAACTGGAGCGCGGTACGACTTCGACCGATAGGGTTCGGTCGACCTGGGGCTGGCTCGCGCCGCGGTGGGGAGCAGGGGACGGCTCCGACTGGCGACTCGCGCTCTTCTACCTTCAGAACCTGGGCCACATCGAGGTCGACTACGATCGATCACGGGTTGGAGTCGCGCCTGCGGTCGCAAACTTGCTGCGAGGGGGGTCCGGTCTCGCAGTTCTGTGCGGTGCGCGTCCCGGCGCCCTGCTCGACACCCTCACGCAGGGCGCGTCTCCCGATCCTCAGGTGGAGTCGGCCCTTGCTCACCTCGTCGTGCACCGCAGGGCTCAGATCAGCACGGATGGAGATCCAACCGGGTCGACAACCATCTACCTCGAGTGGGACCCGTCCCACGAGGAGGAGGTCATCGCCGGCCTGGCCGCCATCGGGGTGAGGACGGTCTATGCCGCAGGGGACGCACTGCTCGGGATGCTGCCTGGGATCGACGGTCGGCTCGCAGCAGGAACTCGTTTCACGGTACCCCCGTCTACACAGGCGAAAGTGAAGCAAAGCTACAGGACGGACTGGTCTCCCGCCCGGTTGCTGACTGCGCGCGGCCTCTACCGATTCGTCACACGCCGAGGTGACATCTACGCGTGGCGAGCGGCACCTGATGAGCCACTCGTGCAGGTGGATAGACGCCTTGGTCCGTATCTGCTCCAGCAGGGCACCGCTGACGAGGGCCCCAGGCGGCGGCACCTACTGCATCGAGACATGCAACGTTCGACTCTCTTGGTCTCTCGTGACGCCTCCTTGACGCCCCTCTTGGCGCGTTCCCTCGTGCTCCGCACCGGCCTTCTCCCGCAGCCGACGAAGGGGCCACTCAACGCACTCGGTGACCGCTACCTCGAGTACCAGAACATCGACTACCACACCGCCGAGAGACTCGGTGAGCTGCTGAAGCAGCCCGTCAACTATCTCTGACCCGCGCATCCTAGAGAGGTCCACATGACCGGACGTCCCATTACACCGCTCGCCCTTCGCTCCCACCTCAGCGACACCTTCTTGCGCTACTACGAGACTGCCTACGAGCTGCGTGACGCCAACGTGGTGGCCGAGCGTCGTCAGCTTCTGCTCAACGAGGCTGCAACCTTCGCGGAGCCCTACATCGAGGTATTGCCTCGGTACGAGTCCTCGGAACGCACAATGCAACAGGTCTTCGCCTCGCTCGGCTCCCCCGAGGCGGCGGGTCTGGTGTCTGCGGGACTGCTCCCGCACCCCCGTGCCTACCGCCATCAGGAAGAGGCTCTCGTCGAGTCGCTCGGTGGCGCGGACGTAGTAGTGAACAGTGGCACCGGCTCGGGCAAGACGGAGGCATTCCTACTGCCAGTGATCGCCCGTCTGGTGCAGGAGTCAGGGCGCTGGGACACTTCTCCTGAGGTGGGGCACGATGGCCCCTGGTGGTCAGGACAGGCCTCGACTTTCGTCCCCCAACGCCCCCGGGACGAGGGCAGACCACCCGGGATGCGCGCCATGATTCTTTACCCCATGAACGCGCTCGTCGAGGATCAGCTGATCCGACTGCGGCGCTCTCTCGATTCTCAGGCCGCGCGCGGGTGGTTCGACCAGCATCGTGCCGGACATCGCTTCTACTTCGGTAGATACACCGGTCGGACTCCCGTGCCGGGGAGCCTCACCGACTCGTCCGATGACGCGAGGCGAGCGCGTCTGGCGCGTCTGATGCGGGACGGGCAAGCCCGGCGCGAGGCGCTCGACCGCATCCTTGCCGACGGGGGTAGTCGCCCTGCAGACACAGAGTTCTTCCTCCCGCGCCTGGACGGGGCCGAGATGCGGAGCAGGTGGGATATGCAGGCAGCGGCACCTGACATCCTCATCACCAACTACAGCATGCTCTCTATCGCTCTGGGCAGGTCGGATGAAAGGCCTCTGCTCGATCAGACGCGTGAGTGGCTACGGGACGAACGGAATGTCTTCACGCTGGTGGTCGACGAGCTGCACATGTACCGAGGCACTGCCGGCACCGAGGTGGCATACCTCCTGCGACGGCTCATCACCGAACTCGGCCTAGACACCCGGCCGGACCAGCTGTCCATCGTCACCACCACAGCGAGCCTCGAACCTGGCGAGGCCGGGAACAGCTTCTTGGCCCAGTTCTTCGGCCGCACACGCCCGTTTCGGTTCGTGACCTCGAGTCCGCGCAGCGCCTTGGATGTCAAAGACCTTCGGTCCCTGGAGACAAGCCTTGCGGACGGCACTATGGAGGACCTGACAGGGGTAGACCCGGCCGACATCGAATCGGCATTCCACCACGCGACCCTCCGCGAAGGTAGGTCGCGTGCCACAGGGGCACACGAACTGTCGACTCGGCTGTTCCCGGAGTCTGCCGAACCTGAGGGGCGCCTTGAAGAACTGGTCGCACTGCTAGGTCAGTCGCCAAGCCCTGCCGTTCGACTACGAGCCCACCTGCTCTTCCGAACCCTGCAGGGTCTGTGGGCTTGCAGCGACCCAGACTGCTCGGACGTCCCAGCCGAGTTCCAGAACGCAGACCGACGAGTGGGCAGGCTCTACACCCGACCGCTCTTCAGCTGCCCGTGCGGGAGCAGGGTGCTCGAGCTCCTCTACTGCCAGTCGTGCGGGGAGATCATGCTGGGGGGATTCGTGGCGCGCAGCGGCTCCCAAGAGTTCTTGGTCTCGACCTCCGCCAATCTGGAGCGCCTCCCGGAGCAGTCTTTCTCGGAGAGGAATGCCTTTAACTATCGCGTCTACTGGCCGACGCGTGCCGGCAGAAGGCCTTCGACGTCCCCCTGGACGCGTCTCGGAGGACGCAAGGGGGACGCAGAGAGGGTTACCTACTCGTTTGGCTTCCGTGGCGTTGACTTCGCGCCCGGGCCCGGACGGATCAACATGCAGCCTCGGAACAATCGGACGGGGTATGTCTACTCGGTCACTGGCCGGAAGGTTGCTGACGCCGCCGCGGCGATCGCCCCTTATCCGACGGTGTGCCCCTCCTGCGGTGATGACTGGGAGCGGACAGACGCGGGCGCCGTCGAGGACTCAGAACGCATGCGATCTCCCGTCTACACCCAGGGCGTGGGTTTCAACCGAGCCAACCAGGTGCTCACGGGAGCGCTGCATCGACACCTCGACACACGCCTGGTCGTATTCTCCGACAGCCGCCAGGGGGCTGCTCGCGTGACGGTCAACCTGGAGCTCGCGCACTACCTCGACCTTGTGAGAGCGGCGACCTTCCACCACCTAGCGGAGACGGAGGACTTGCTCGGCTTGGCCCAAGCACATTCGACCCGGGAGGATCGGAGCGAAGCGGCGGCTAGTGCGTTTGCAAGGCTTCAGCTCGAGCACCCCTCAGCGGCCATGGCTCTGCTCAAGATGGCAAACGGGCTCCCTCTTGGGCCGGAAGACGAGGATGCCCTCAACGCGGCGCGCTCGTCGCGCACACAACCCTCGCTCTCGGACCTCGAGAACAAGGTGGGGCCGTCGCTGCTCGAGATCGGGGTCAGTCCCGCCGGACCAGCAGACTCGCTGACCAGGACGAAGGACAAACGGCGTTGGACATCCCTGTACGACTGGAGGGTGTCACCTCCCAAGGAGCGGGTGGCAGATCTGGACGTCGATCAGAGAAATCTGCTTGACGAGATCAGGGGTGAGCTCTCGCGACAGATTCTGCGAACGGTATTCGCCGGAGGAGACCGCGATGCCGAATCGATCGGCGTCGCCCATGCTGTCTCAGGCGCCACTCTGACGAGCGTCAGCACAGCTGGGCTGAGCAGAGAAGTCTTCGCGCAGGTTGTCTCCTCCTTCGTCCGCGTCTGCGCCCGCCGTCGGCGGGTGACCTCGTTCATGGATTCGGCGGCCGACGGCTGGCCAGCCAACGCGAAGCAATACCTCAAGTCAGTGGGGCAGAGGCATTCAGTTGATGTCGACTCCCTGACATCCGCGGTCGAAGCTTCCATCGGAGCCGGCAATCACACGGGTTTCCGCCTCTTGCCCTCCCAAATTCGCCTCCAGGCTGGGGGCAGGGTCAGGTGGCGCTGCCCCTCCTGCAGCACTAAGCACCTCCATCCCTCTGCCGGGGTCTGCATTGGCTGCGGCGGCCATCTCTCCCGCGATGGGGAGACCTTCAGCGTCCAGAGCGACTACTACGGCTGGCTCGCCAAGCGCGAAGGCGGGCTCTACCGTCTGCACTGCGAGGAGCTCTCTGGGCAGACCGACCCACTGGTCGCACAGCGCCGCCAGGCACAGTTCCAGGACGTCTTCGTCGGCGACGACGAGGTGCCCACTGTGGATGGCATCGACATCCTCTCCGTGACGACGACGATGGAAGCGGGCGTCGACATCGGCGCGCTCAAGGCGGTCGTGCTGGCAAACATGCCACCCCAACGCTTCAACTACCAGCAGCGGGTGGGTCGAGCTGGGCGTCGCTCGGAGCACCTCGCCGCGGCTCTTACGGTGTGCCGGGGAGGTAGAAGTCATGATGAGCATTACTTCAGCCATCCATCCGCGATCACCGGAGATGACCCGCCGCCGCCCTACCTGGACACCCAGTCGCTGGACATCCTCCGGCGCGCATTCGCGGCAGACGTGCTCACACGTGCGTTCTCAGCCATGACCGAGAGCGATGAGAAGTTCGACCCGGGCAGGTCAGTACACGGCCAGTTCGGCACGGTGGATCAGTGGCTGTCGAGCCCGCACGTCGCCAGCGTCGTCCTCCGCACTCTGCGCCACCAGATGCCTGAGAGCCGTCGGCTTGCCCAGTCACTCCTGACAGCGAGCCGAGCAGGGGAGGCGATCTCTGCGGATGAGCTGGTGCGGTGGGCACAGGAGGAACTGCCTGGCCTCGTCACCGATGCTGCGCGCCACGCTCGAGTCCAGGATCTTTCAGAGTCATTGGCGCAGGCGGGTCTGCTACCGATGTTCGGCTTTCCGACCCAGGTGCGTGCGCTCTGGACTGCCCGGCCGTCGTCGGGGCAGGAGACCGAGACTGTGGACAGGGATTCTGGTATTGCCCTGTCTGAGTTCGCCCCTGGGGCCGAGATCGTCAAGGACAAGGCGATCCACTCGGCGGTTGGCATCGCACACTTCACCCAGAGCACGAACGGTTACTGGCGCGAGGTTGACGACCCGGTTGCCTCGCGGGAAGAGGCGGGCGTGTGCGCCGCGTGCCTCACGATCCATTCCGACGCCAGGCTCATCGCGTGCCCTGTTTGCGGAGCGAAAGACCCCGAGTTCCGACAACTGGTGCTCCTCGAGCCCATGGGATACCGGACCAGTTTCGCCACTCGAAACTACGAGCAACTTGATCAGGGCACATCGCGGGCCTCGCAACCCCGTCTGGCAATTCCTCCTGATTCTAGGGTCACGGGTCAGGACAACCTCCTCGCTCGTGGCGGTAAAGGAGAGGTCGTCTCGGTCAACGACAACAAGGGCCAACTCTACTCCTTGGTCCGAGCAAGCCGGCAGTGGCAGGGCACAACGCGCCCGGAGCCTGGACTCATCGACCGTCGGTTCATTGAGCAGACAGACATGGGTGCGAAAGCGCGCACACGCTTCTGGTCGCTCGTCGATGACAGCCACGAAGAAGTCGCGCTGTTGGCCCGCCGACGAACAGATATCCTCGCCATCGGCCTCAGCCAGGAACCCGCGGGCATGAGGATCGACCCGTCCACCCCTACCGGCCGCGCATCCTGGGGGTCGCTCGGGTTCCTCTTCCGCTCTGCCGCTGCACATCTTCTCGATGTGGGCCCCGAGGAGATCGAAGTCGGAGTTTCTTCGACATCGGAGGGCGACGCTCCGGCTCAGGGTCTCCTCTTTCTGGCGGACGCTCTAGAGAATGGCGCCGGCTACACGCGGTGGTTGCAGGACAACCTCTCGGTGGTGCTGGCTGCGGCTCAGGCCAAAGTAGAGGAGTTCCGCAGTCACGCCACCAGCGACGACCAGCCCTGCGACTCCAGCTGTTACCAGTGCCTACGCGACTACCGGAACAGTCCTTGGCACCCATTGCTGGACTGGCGACTGGCGGGGGACCTTCTTGCACTCCTCCAGGGTCGGCCTCTCGACGAACTCGCGGCATGGGAGGGAATCCGCCCAGTTGGACAGGCGCTCGCACAGGACTTCGGCTTTGAATTCTCCGATGAGAGCCCGCCGCGGCTGCTCAACCCGAGGTCAGGTCGCTCGGTGACCTTCGTCCACCCCTTCCGCGTGGACGTCCGCCGCTCGGAAGACCTGCTGGGTGGCACAAATGATGCCGTCTCGTCCTGGTTCGAACTGGTACGTAGGCCAGGTCTGATAGCTGGGCGCCTCATGGGTAGATGAGGGCACGCTCGGCCCGATCGCGACCACACCGTAAGCCGTGAGTATGCGTCGGCGGTGCAACGGGGTGGGATGTTCATGATTCAGCCCGTCATCGTGGATGACGTCCGCTGGGACGCTGCCATTACCTGGCTAGATGGACCTGCCAGCACGGGAGTCGACCCGAGGATGCGTGGCGAACCCACAAGGTCTCTGCGCGCCGGGATCGGCGCTCCGGGCCGCGTGGCATGGCTGACCGGCATTGCCGGTGCGTTGCCGCCAGAGACGTACTTGTTCACCGAACCAGCGATGCGTGACGCGCCCTCCCTGGGCATATTCAGATCAGGGGCCGAAGAACGGTCGCCCGTTCTTCCGCGCCCGTATGTCCACATCGCAGAGGTGAGTCACGCGCACATCTTCATTGGACGCCCACTGGCCCGGGGCAGGCCGCCCTCACCCCGCCCCTAGCCGCCGAGCGACGTCGACCCCGCCCATCGCGGTGATCATCTCCGGATCCCCGACGACGACGAGTCGATCTGTCGCCCTGGAGAGGCCGACGTACAACTTCTCCTTCGACCGGTCGTGCACCCCGGTGTCGTTGACGCACAAAACGACGGCCCGGCGCTCGAGCCCCTTGCACCCCAGGACGTGCCCGTAGAAGACGGAGTCCCTGTCCCAGAAGGACGCCCAATACCCCTCTTGCCCTTCGTCCTCCTGCAGCTCGGACTGCACCGGGTGGCGTCGGCCGGTCGCGATGAGCGCGATGTCCTCCTCGCGCCAGCCCTCGTCGAGGAGAGCGTCGACCTGGTCGTCCGCGGCTGCCTGCGGGTCTTCCCCTGCTGGAGTGGGGACGAAGGTGACCTCCGGACCCTGCCCACCGAGGGCACGCATCCTCATGGGCGTGAGAGAAGAGAAGACGTCAGCGATCTGCTGAGTGTTGCGAAGGTTGTGATCGAGGACGAGAGGGACCAGCTGGACCGGGGGACGGCCGAAGCGAGGGAAGACCCGCTGGTTCTCGTCCGAGTAGACGTAGAGGCCCCCGTCCTCCTCGTCGACGAGCGATCGCAGGAGCGGGACCCACCAGGAGTCTGCGAAGTCCTGAGCCTCGTCGACGATGATCGCGTCGAACTTCTTGCCGTCCGGCAGCTCGGCGGCGAGCTCCGCCATCCGATCCGGCAGCTCCTGCTCCCAGAACGCTGCGTCCTGACGTGTCCCGAACTCCTCCACACCGATGTGCCGGGCGAAGTCCTCGAAGGTCCCGACGAACGCAGGCTTCCGGTTGTACTTGTCGGGTGCGACCTCCCTCTTGAAGTAGGACGCCAGGCCGATCGAGTAGCACAGCAGGGCAACCCGCTGCTTGGCTCGGCCGTCACCTCCCCGGGTCAGCGCGCGTGCCTGCGCCAGGGCGAGGACCGTCTTGCCGCTCCCGGCCCCTCCTCGGATCTCAACGCGGTTGAGCAGCCGAGTGACCTTGAGGATCATCGCCTGCTCGGCGGTCAGCCGTGAGGTGACCTCGTCCCCGCGCTCAGCGGCGGCAGCGACGACATCGCGAAGGGGGAGCGACCTTCCCCGCAGGATCTCTGCGACGAGGTCGCACTCGTCCTCCGTGGGCGCGGTGTGCCCCTCAGGATTGGCGCGCCCGGCGGCGGCCAGGCGCTTGACCAGACCTGCGATGTCGTCGCGCCCGTGCACCATCGACCGAGGCAGGTCTGGCAGGGCGAAGTCGTCCGCGACGACAGAGTTCGGCAGCACGAGTGCGTGGCACCACCGCAACCGTCCCCGGCTCCATCTCGGGTCGTTCTCGACGTATCGCCGTGCCGCGTACTTGCCAAGCTCGACCTGCCGGAGTGGGTCGATGCGGTGCTCTGCACCAGACCGTCCCTGCCACCACTGACCACTCTCGTCGATCCACACCGACCCGCTCTTGACCTCGAGCACGACGATCGCGTGATCGGGGATGAGCACGATGAGGTCGATCTCGTACTCGCGCTCCTCGTCGGTGAGGTGCTGACAGGCGATCACCGTCCAGTGCGCAGGCGCCTGGTCGACGATCTGTCGCCACACCTCCGCCTCGCTGGGGTGCCCGAAGGAGGGGTCGGGAGGGAGGAGGGTCGGCCCTGACCTGGTCATGGGTTCACCCTGGCAGGCCGGGACGCCTCAGACCTGCGCTTCGTGCAAATTGCAGCACCGCGTTGTGGCGGGTCATCACCTCACGACCGCAGCTCCCTCACCCGCTCGACGAGGCGTCCCCCTTCGTCATCGGTGAGATGAGCACCGATCTGCTCGCACAGCTCCGGGATCTGCTCGTCTGCCACCTCCCGCAGCTGCGTCTCTTCCCCTGCCCGCCGGATCTGCAGCCCGTCGAGCGTCAGCGTCATGTGCACCGGACGCCCGTCGGCGTCGACGTGATGCCGGGCCACGGTGAGCGTCCGGGTGAAGTGCGACGACGGGTGATTCGACGTGTAGTGGTGACCCATGACCACGTCGACGGGACGCACCGGCACCTCGTCGGTCGAGTGCATGAGCTCCCACCCCTTCGCCCGCTGCCGCCACAGCTGCCAGGCCGGGCCGGCTCCCCCTTCGTCCACCCGACGGATCTCGTGATCCCAGATCCCGCCCTCCAAGCGCGCTCCGTCGCGCAGCTCGATCGGCCCGAGCGGGGGGACGCCGATGCCCGGGTCGCTGAGGTAGCGCGTGCCGTCGATCGTCACGACGACCGCGAGATGCGTGCGCGGGGCCTGCTGCGGGTCCCCCACCCGCGCGAGACGCAGCTGCGCGTCGTACCCGAGCGCGGTCACCGCGGCGTGGAAGAGCGTGGCGTGCTCGAAGCAGTAGCCCCCACGCCCGCGGTCGATGAACTTCTCGGCCACGGCGTCGAGACCGACCCCGGGATGCTGACCGAGGAGCACGTCAATGTCGTCGAAGGCGAAGGTCCGCACGTGCGCCGTCTGCAGCGCCCCGAGCGCGGCCAGGCTCGGCGGCTCGGCGGAGGCACCGGTACGGGCCAGGTAGGCGTCGAGTGCGAAGGGCATGTGCCCACCTTCGACCCTCAGGTGCACGTGAGGTCAACTCCCGCAACGACATCCCTGCGATGCTCGGCCCCGTGAGGAGCAGCGCGCGTAGGGTCCGGGGCCGGCAGTCCCCGGGTCAGCTGCTGCTCGCGGAGATCTCGCCGTACACCTGGGGGCTCATCGGGCTGCTCGCCCTGGCGAGCATCTACGGCAGCTACGACAGCCTGAGCGATGCGTACGGCGACCGGCACCTGGGCAACCTCCCGCTCGCCGCGCCGTCGGTGGTCGCGATCTGGGCGAGCTTCGAGCTGCTGTGGCGCCGGACGGCCCTCCCGCTCGCGCAGCGGCTCTTCATCGCCTGCATCCTCACGCCGCTGCCGAGCGTCGTCATCTCGACGGTCGTCTGGGTCGCCTTCGGCGCGAGCGGGTACGGCCAGGACCTCATCACCTCGACGAGCGAGGGGATCTACGACCACTACTACTGGCCGCGCGACGCGCGGGGTTTCGCGGCGGCGCCGCTCATGTTCTTCGGCGGGTGGGGCGTCGCCGGCTTCATGGGGCTGATGTCGTTGCTCGTCGTCGTGCTGCCGGTCAAGGCCTTCCTCGCCACCCGAGAGGTCATGGACGGGACGCGCCTCGACCCGGCGGCCGCCACGAGCTCGGCCGTCGTGCGCATCGCCTTCGGCGCGATGTCGATCGGCACGCTCACCGCGATCTGCTGGGCCGCAGGCGGCCCCGCGGCGCTCACCCTCGGGCTACTCGTCGTCACCGTCGCGCTGCTCGGCTGGGCGGCGGCCACCGCCGTGACGCTCCCCCGACGCTGACCCGGCCGATATCGCGTCGACGCTGTCCTCCCCCTTCGCTAGCCTGGCAGCGACCGACGTCGGCGGTGACAGCACCGACGCCCTGCCACGCATGAGAGCCGAGATGACCGAGATCCGCGGAGCCGCGACCACGCGCTGACCCGACGACCACGCATCGTCGACGCACCCGTCAGCGCCCCGACGCTCGACAGGATCTCCCATGGCTCAGCCCGCCATCACGCTCAACCACGCCCAGCTCGTCTGGCGCGACGGCACCGTCGTCTTCGGCCCGCCCGAGGGCCTCACCGGATCCCTCGGTCACGGCACCACCGGCCTCGTCGGCCGCAACGGCGCCGGCAAGACCACCCTCCTGCGCCTGCTCGCGGGCGACCTCGCACCTACCGCGGGACGGGTCGACACCAGCGGCACGGTCGCGATGCTGCCGCAGCACCTCGCCCTCGGCCCGGGCACGGTGGCCGACGCCCTCGGCATCGGTCCCGTCCTGCGTGCCATCGCAGCCATAGAGTCCGGTGACGTGTCGACGGAGGTCTTCGAGACCGTCGGCGACCGCTGGGACGTCGAGGCCGAGGCCCTGGCCACCCTCGCCGGCCTCGGTCTGCGCGGCGACCCCTCGCTGCTGACCCGCCCGGTCGCCTCGCTCTCAGGTGGCGAGGCCGTGCTCGTCGGCCTCGCCGGCATCAGGCTGCGGCGGGCCGACATCGCGCTGCTCGACGAGCCGACGAACGACCTCGACGCGACCGCCCGCGCGCTCGTGCACGACGCCGTCGCGACCTGGCGCGGCACCCTCGTCGTCGTCAGCCACGACACCGCGCTCCTCGAGCGGGTCGACCGTATCGCCGAGGTCCGCGGCTCCGAGCTGCGGACCGTCGAGGGTCCCTACTCCGTCTACCGCGAGGCGGTCGAGGCAGAGCAGGCCGTGGCCGCCCAGGACGTGCGGGAGGCTCGCGCCGAGGTCCGGCGGGAGCGAAGGGAGCGCATCGAGGCGCACGAGCGGCGGCAGCGGGCCGAGGCGGCCGGGCGTCGGGCGCAGCTCGCGGGCGGGATGCCGAAGATCCTCGCCGGCGGGCTGGCCGCACGCTCGGAGCGCACGAGCGCTCGGTCCAAGGCGTTGCACGAAGGGAGGGAGACCGGCGCGCAGGCGGCCCTCGAGTCGGCGGAGGGTCGGGTGCGCGACGACGCGACGATCCGGGTCGACCTTCCGCAGACGCGGGTGCCGGCGGGGCGCGACGTGCTCACGCTGGTGGCGCCGGACGGCGGTCGCGTCACGGTGCGCGGGCCGGAGCGCATCGCGCTCACCGGGCGCAACGGCGCCGGCAAGTCGACGCTCATCGGCGCGATCATGCGGCATGGCACGCATGACTCCCCGCCCGACGGTGCACCGGCGCCGGTCGCCGAGGTCGTCCAGCGGGTCACCGAGACCGGGCTGCTGCCGCAACGGATCCGCTTCGACGACGAGGACGCGACGCTCGTCGAGACCGTCCGGGCGGCCGCTCCGTCACGCACGCCGCACGAGGTGCGCGCCCAGCTGGCCCGCTTCCTCTTCCGCGGGTCGCGGGGTGACCAGCACGTACGCGAGCTCTCCGGTGGGGAGCGCTTCCGTCTCGCGCTGGCCAGGGTCCTGCTCGCCGACCCCGCGCCGCAGCTGCTCATCCTCGACGAGCCGACGAACTCGCTCGACGTCGAGTCCGTCGAGCAGCTCGTGCAGGCGCTGTCGGCCTACGAGGGAGCCTTGCTCGTCGTGAGCCACGACGAGGGCTTTCTCGGGCGCATTGGGCTGACTCGTCGGTGGTCGATCGAGGACGGGGTGCTCGTGGATCGAGGGGTTTAGTCCTCCAGACCGACTAAACCGGAGGGCCTTCGGACGTCGACGAGCGGAGGCCCCTGAGGTGCGAGCGCCAGCGAGCCTCGAAGGGCCGGGTCACCCCCTTCGCCGGCGCCACTCACCGACCGCGTCGGTGGCCCACAGCGCCCAGGCGACGAGGAGCGGCTGAAAGACCAGGCGAGCCGCCCGGGCTCCGTCGCTGTCGAGCCCGAAGGCGTCACGGCGCTCCGTGAGCTGGGCGATGTTGCCGGGGAAGACGGCGACGAAGAGCAGACCGGTCGCGGCGCCGACGAGGGCTCGGCGGGGCTGCCGCCAGGTCGCGAGCAGCGCCGCCCCGACCGCGATCTCGACGACCCCGGACGCCAGCACGACGAAGTCCACGTCGAGCGGCACCCACGGCGGCACCTGCGCCTGGAACTCCTGCCGGGCGAAGGTAAGGTGCCCGGTCCCCGCGAAGAGCATCGCGCCCCCGAGGGCGCCCTGCGCGACCCGGCGCAGCACCCCCGTGCTCGATCCGTCGGTCTCGCGGCGCGCAGGTGAGGTCATGCACCCATCCTGCCGCCACCTCGCTACGCCGACGCGAACTCAGCCCTGCAAGAAGTGCAGCACCTGGCTCGTGAACTCCTCCGCGTGCTCGGTCTGCAGCCAGTGGCCGCAGCCGTTGATGAGATACAGCCGCGAGTCCGGGATGAGCGACGTGAGCCGCAGCGAGTGCTCGAAGTGCACCACCCGGTCGTCCCGCCCGTGGAAGAGCAGGGTAGGCGCGGTGATCCCACGCAGCCGCGCGTGGTCGAGCTCGACGACGGGACGCTTGCCCGTGCCCTCGATGAAGTTCTGCGCGTGCTCGGGATGAGCCAGCACCATGTCGGCGCGGCCCTGGATGAGCTCGTCGGTGGCGAAGGTCGAGTCGAAGGTCATGATGTCGACGAGCTCGCGCATCGTCTCGAAGGAGGGCTGGCGATACCCCTTCTGCAGGACCTTGAGCCCCTCGGTGAGCCCGGCCGGGCCCATGAGCGTCGGCCCGCCGGAGGAGGAGCCCATCGTGACGAGCCGCTCGACCCGCTCGGGGTGCTCGTACCCGAAGCGCAGCGTCGTCCCGCCACCCATCGAGTTGCCGATGACGGCCGCCGCGCGGTCGATCTCGAGCGCGTCCATGAGATCGGCGAGGGCCGTCGAGTGGTCGCGGTCCTGCCAGGACACCGGGTCGGACTCGCCCCAGCCGGGCATGTCGACGGCGATGACGCGGTGGTCGCGCGCGAGCGCCGGGATGTTCTGCGAGAAGTTGCTCCACCCCGTCGCGCCCGGGCCGGACCCGTGCAGGAGGAAGACGACGGGGCCGTTGCCGGCCTCGTTGACATGGATCCGCCACTGGCGCGTCTGCACCATCCGGCTCGTGGAGTCGTACGTCAGCTCGCTCATCGCGGCGTGTCCTCTCGTCGTGCGGTCATGACCCGAAGCCGGCGATGAAGTGCCGGATCGGGCGGTAGTACTCGTAGCCGACCTCGTAGCGGCCGGTCGCGCCGAGCGCGGAGAAGGCCGCGACCCAGCCACGCACCTCGTGGCTGGAGTTGCCCGCCTCGGCCGCCATCTCGCCCGCCTCGTAGGCGTCGAAGGCGGCGGTGTCCTGCGCCGCGCAGACCCGCATGAACTCGCGGTCCCACTCCGGGTTGAGATCCTGGATGCCGGCCTCGCCCTCGGCGAAGGCGAGCGCGGTGTCGACGACGCGCTGCTCGCGCGCGGCCCGCGCCTCGGGCGTCGGGTTGCGCCCGTCGAGCAGGCCCTCGCGGACCTCCGGGGGCGCCGTCGCCCACCGCGGCACGGGCGGGTCGTGGCTCAGCCCGCCCGACGCGATGAGCAGGATGCGCTCGGGCCGGTCGGCCGCCCACCGGCCGATGGCTTCGCCGAGCGCACGGATCCGCGCCATGGGGACGAAGGGGGCGGCGACACCGTTGACGAAGGCGGGGATCGTCGGGAGGGTGTCGACCCCGCCGAAGATGACGTCGAGCGGCTGGACGGCGCCGTGGTCGACACCCATCCGCCGCGACACGGTGAGGTCCACCCCTTCGCCCTGGACGTACCCGGCGAGCTCCTCGGCGAGCTCGGACGGCACGTCGAGCTCGCCGGTCGGCGTGCCGTAGTCGCCGAGCCCGAAGGCCCCGAGCCCGAGGCAGAAGGGCGGCATCGTGTCGTAGAAGAAGCCGTTGTAGTGGTCCGGCCCGAAGGTGATGACGAGCTCGGGGTCCACCTCGCGCACGAAGTCGCGGGCCGCGGTGAAGGCCCCCTCGACCTCGCCGGAGATCTCCGGGCCCGGGTCGATCCGGCGCAGCAGCGGCGTGTGGGACATCGCGACGAGCGAGAGACTCATGCGACGACCTCGAGCGAAGGGGTGGCCGCCCCGGCGTGCGTGGCGTCACCGGCGACCTCGGCGGAATCGGCGACCGCACCCGGCGCGACCGGCGTGGCGTGCATCGCGGTGCGCAGCGAGGCGAGCGCCTTGCCGGCCTCCTGAGCGAGGCATGCGGCCGCGACGAAGCGATCAGGCCGGAGGAAGACCACGCCCATGGCGCGGGTGTCGAACCAGCTCTTCAGAGCGCCGTCGACGCAGCCGACGACGAGCGTCTCGGGGTCGGCGAGGTTGTCCTGCGCCCACGCCCGCTGCGACTCGGAGGTGAAGCAGACGAGCTGAGCGCCGATGTGCCGCAGCTGCTCTCGCTCCTGCGGGGTGAAGAGACGGGCGGGGTCGTTGCCCCACGCGGCGACGGTCCACCACGGGCCGACGACGTCGTCGAGACGCGCCTCGTGCACGTCGGCGGTGCGCACCCGCGGCTGGATGAACTGCGTGCCGACGGGGGTGACCTTCGAGACGGCGTTGCGCACGGTCATGAAGCGCGAGCGTCGCGTGCGCTCCTGGCGTCCGGAGCGCAGGGTGTCCGGCTCGACGACGACGCCCTCGGCGTAGAAGGGCATCGGCTTGAACTTCATGTCCGCGAAGTAGTCCTTGACCTGCGGGCTGAGGTTGAGCACCCGGCTGGCGACGTCGCGGGCACCGAACACGACGCGGTTCGTCGGCTTGATGACGTTGCCGAGGGTCATCGACAGGTCGATCATCGCCTTCGCGTGGTCGCGCCGCTCGGACTCGTAGCTGTCGAGGATGCCGTCGTCGGCCTGGCCGGACAGCACGCTCGCGAGCTTCCACGACAGGTTCGTCGCGTCGCGCATGCCGGAGTTCCACCCCTGGCCCATCCACACGGGCATGAGGTGCGCGGCGTCGCCGGCGACGAGGACGCGACCCTCGCGGAAGTGGCTCGCGATGCGCCCGGAGAGCCCGGAGTTCGAGGCCGCCCGCGAGCGCGGCGAGGTGCACACCGGTCTCCCCGTCGCGATCCTCGTGACGAAGTACCGTCGCGCCGTCCTGCTCGGCACCCTCGGCGTCATGGCGCCGCTCTTCATCCAGAGCCTGCTCGCGGTCTTCATGGTCCCGTACGTCGTCGAGGCAGGCGCCGTCACCCGCGAGACCGCGCTCTACATGCTCACGCTGAGTAACTTCGTGCACGTCTTCACGATCCCGTTCTTCGCGTGGGTGAGCGACCGGGTCGGGCGGCGCCGCACGATGGTCGCCGGCGCGATCTTCTCCGCCGGTCGCGATCTGGCCGATGTTCGCCCTCTTCGACAGCGGGTCGCCGGTCCTCGTCGCCGTCGCCTTCTTCGTCGGCAACCCACTCATCCAGGCCTCGATGTTCGGCCCCGTCGGCGCGTACCTCTCCGAGATGTTCGAGCCCACCGCGCGGTACTCGGGCGTCTCGGCGACCTACCAGCTCGGCTCTCTCCTCGGGGCCGGCCTCGCCCCGCTCGTCGCGCAGGAGCTCGTCACCGCCGACGCCGGCACCCGCGACCTCGGTCTGTACATCGTGGCCGCGTACGTCGTCAGCGGCCTGGCCGTGTGGTTCTCGCGGAACGCGGGAGAGCGAAGGGGTGACCCCGCCGCCGCTGAGCCGGCCCGGACCCCGGTCGACGCCTGAGCGCTACCGCAGAGTGAGCGCGAATCGCCGCTACGCCTCGTGCGTACCGGCGATTCGCGCTCGATGGGGTCGGGTGGGTACCCCACCTGTCGCCTAAGGGCGGGGCTCTCCCCCGTTGAGCATGCAGGTCTGCACCTCGCCAGATGATTCCGCCTCGCAGATCTGACCCGAGTACGCGTCGTCCGGAATTCCATCAGCATTGTCGTCTGCGCCTGTTGCATTCGGATCGGGTGTCAGCTCAGGAAACCCGTCGACATCGGGCACATCCTCGTAGGAAGGACCGGTGTATTCATCTGACGGCTCGATCAGCTCAGTGTCTTCGCTAAACGCATCCTCGAGCCCCGTAGACAACCGCTGCGCCCCGCCATAGGCCCAGCCTGCCAAGAGCGCATACGGGAGGAGCAGCGCGATCGCTACGAAAACGGCGGGCCGGCCGGCGCGTGTCCCGAGGTAGGCAGTCACCGCAAGGGCCGTCAGGAGGGCCATGATGATCGTAATCTGAACACTGAAGTCGAGTCCTGCTCGAAATACGCCGTAGGCCACTACGGGTAGCGAAACCGCGAGGAGTACCCCCGTGAGAACAAGTCCCAAGCCGCGCTTCGATGTCGCATCTGAGGTCATTCAGTCAGTATGTCTCAGGATTAAGTCTGAGTGCGTCAGATTTACTCAACCGGGGACAGAGGACGAATAACGTCCGATCGCTTACCAGCGATGCGAACCACGGGACCGCTGAGCCGAGGCGCCATCGGCGCCTCTAGACCGTTTGGAGACTTGAGGATCGCCGTATCGCGGAGAGCCAGGCACGCCGAAGGCCCCGGGACCATCTGGTCCAGGGGCCTTCGCCATGCGGTGCGAGAGGGGGGATTTGAACCCCCACGCCCATAAGGACACTGCCACCTGAAGACAGCGCGTCTGCCGTTCCGCCACTCTCGCGTGAGTGCGCTGACGACCGAAGTCGCAAGCGCGCCCATTGTGCCCTACCGGCGCCCCTTCGACCAAAGCGGTTGCCTCGACCACCTCGAACGAACCCCGCCCGGCAGTTCCGTCGGAATGGTCACGGCAGTCGCACCGGGCCCCTAGGGTTCGACCAACCACCCTCGGAGGAGACCTCATGCCACGCCGACTCGCCACTGCTGTCGCGGCCTTCGCCTTGATCCCCATCCCGGCGGCCGCCGGTGCAGCCACGGCTGCACCCGCGGCCACCAGCGTCTGCTCCGGCATCTCGGGCTGTCGCACGGTCGCGTCGGCCGACATCGACGGCGACGGGAGGGTCGATCAGGTCGGCATCGTCAACGGGTACATCGACGGTGTCGAGGGCTACGTCCCGCGCGGGACTAGCACGATCCACGTGCGGACCGCCGCGGGGCGCACGATGAGCACCCGCACCACCGGGGTCACGTGGTACTCCACCAACGCCTTCTTCGACATCGGCAGCATCGACGGCCGGCGCGGGTCGGAGATCATCGTCGGCACGAGACGCGGTTCACTCCTAGGAGACGTCAGCGCGTCCGGTGACTCGCGGCGCGCGCAATGGACCGAGTTTCGGGTCATCACCTACCGCGACGGTGCCCTGACGACGCTCAAGTCGCCCGTCGGTGACTCGTCGTCGGGCAACGTCCGTTGGCGTGTTTACGAGGGGGACTATCCGTCCGTCGGGTTCTCCCGATCCACCAGCGGCGGCCAGGTCTACCTCCGCCGGACCAGCGCTGCACCGAAGGCATACCCCTCGAAGGCTTGGACGAGCTCGCAGACCACGTACCGATGGGCGAACGGGTCCTGGGCTCGATCGACCACCCAGAAGTCGACGGTCACTCAGGCTGTTGGGCGGAAGTCCGCGTGGTGGCACGTCGCAGGGGTTCGGAGCTTCTCGCAATGTGGCGATGTGGTCTACACGCCTCAGTCAGATGACATGGCACTGAGCATCGGGACCGTAGGGGTCGGCTGCACCACAGCGAAGAGCGTCGTGCGCGCAGCTGACTACGCCCGGTGGTCCAACGGAACTGCTTCCGTGAAGGGATTCCGCTGTGCCGTCTACGCAGACTGGAGTGGCATGGCGAGTGAGATCAGGACCTGCCGCTCGGGCAGCACCATGATCGGCTGGCGCCGCTACTGACGCCCCGTCGGCGGCGGGCTGATCGCGCCGGCTCGGACGGCGACGTCCTGCTGGGCAAGGCGGCGAAGGGAGAGGAGCACCGGGTCCACGAGGACCGTGCCAAGAACGACCTGGCGGACTGCCCCGGCCGGGTCTGCGGGGACGCTCGAGACGTCGGTCTCGGCGACGCTGTGCATCGAGGTCGCGTACCGGCGCATACGAGCAGCGTCGAGACCGATCCCCGCGTCCGAGCACGCCGACCAGGCCTCGTTGAGCGCGGCGAGGGCCGGGTCGTCAGGGTAGATGTGCCAGCCGAGGTCGTCGACGAGATCGCGGGCCGCGGAGTCATCGCCCTTCGAGGCTCCTCGCTGCGCTCGTCGCACCTCAGGGACCTCGCGCTCGGGCTCTGGTTCCGGCTCGTACAGCGACGCGGCAGCAGCGGCCATGACGTCGGTCGGTCCGACACCCGGGTCCTCGATGACGTCGAGCACCCGGCGGACGGCGGCGATCGACAGGCCGCCCACCCCCGTGAGCGCGCGGACGAGCCGCACGCGCTCGACATGGCTGTCGTCGTAGCTCGCCTGGGTGCGCGAGCGCACCTCGCCCGCGTGGAGCACCCCTTCGCGCAGGTAGTACTTCAGCGTCGGCACGCCGACGTCGGTCGCGCTCGCCAGCTCGGAGATCTTCACCGCTAGGCCCTTTCCCTCTTGACACTGGATAGTACTAGTACCCAATACTGGATATCAGCACTATCCAACGTATAAGGAGCAGCCATGGCCGATCGCAGGACCCACGCCCACGACGGCGACGTCGTCGTCTTCCTCATCGGCATGCGCCCGACGAAGTGGTGGCGCGTCGACAAGCTCGCCCCCGTCTTCGCCGCGATGCCGCGCATGCTCGCCGAGCTCGAGCGCAACAAGGCCCGCGCGGCGCAGGGCCTCGAGCCGCACCTCGGCTACCTCGGCTCGCGCACCGCCATCGGCCCCGGCGGCCCTGTCGTCATCCAGTACTGGCGCAGCACCGACGAGCTCTACGCCTACGCGAGCAACCCCAACGCCGAGCACGTCCCGGCCTGGCGCGCCTTCAACCAGGCCGTCCGTAGCGCGCCCGGCGCGGTCGGCATATGGCACGAGACCTACGCGGTGCCCGCGGCCGGCATCGAGACCATGTACGTCGACTCCGTGGTGGGTCTCGGCGCCGCCACCGGCACCGTCCCCGCCGGGCGCCGCGGCAACCGGGCCGCCCAGCGGCTCGGCACGACGACCCAGAGCGACGCGGCGACGGACGCCGAGGTCGCCCCCGCCTGACCGGCCCGCCGCCTGAGTCCGGCCGACCGACCGGACCCTCAGTACCCGAGACGCCCGTCGACAGCACCGCGCAGCATGTCCATGTGCCCGAGGTGCCGCGCGTACTCCTCGACGAGGTGCACGAGGATCCACCGGACGTTGACCGGCTTGCCGTGACGCAACCCCTTCGCCAGCTCGTCGACCGACCCGACCCCGGCCAGATGACGACGGGCCTGGGCGACCTCGTCGTCGAAGCGCTCGATATCGGCGGGCGCGCTCTGCGGCGTCCCGAGCTCGAAGTCTCCCTCCGGCGCCTCGCGGTGGCTGTAGATGTCGGGGCTGTCGTCGCCGAGCAGCACGTCGGTGAGCCAGTAGCGCTCGACCTCGGTGAGGTGCCGCACGACCCCGAGCAGGCTGAGGGTCGACCCGGGCACCGGCTGGCGGCACAGCTCCTCACCAGTGAGCCCGGCCACCTTGAGCGGCACGGTCGCGCGGTACATCTCGAGCCACTCGAGCAGCCCCGGCAGCTCGTCGGCGGTCATGTCCAGGTCGGGTCGCTCGTCGGCGACCTCGGGTGCGGTCCACGTCATGGGCGCCACCCCACCACGTCGCGCGACCGCCGGGCCACCGACTTACCGGGCGAAGGGGGTCAGCGCAGGATCCCGAGCGAGCGGGCGGCCGAGACGGCCGCGGTCCTCGAGGTCACCCCGAGCTTCGAATACACGTGCACGAGGTGCGACTTCACCGTCGCGTCGGTGATGTGGAGGCGGCCGGCGATCTCGCCGTTCGACGCTCCCTCGGCGACGAGCGCGAGCACCTCGATCTCGCGCGCCGACAGGCTCACCCGCGGCGCGCGCATCCGTGCCATGAGCCGGCTGGCCACCGCCGGCGCGAGGGCGCTCTCCCCCGCCGCGGCGGCCCGGACCCCGGCGAGCAGCTCATGCGGCGGCGCGTCCTTGAGCAGATAGCCGCTGGCCCCCGCCTCGACGGCGCCGAGGATGTCGCCGTCGCTGTCGTAGTTCGTCAGCACGAGGACGTACGGCGGGGCGTCGAGGGCCCGGATGCGACGGGTCGCGTCCGCCCCCGAGAGCTCCTGGCCGAACTGCAGATCCATGAGCACGAGGTCGGGCACGAGCGAGCCGGCGAGGTCGACCGCCGCACCCGGGGTCTCGGCCTCGCCGACCACCTCGACATCCTCGGCAGTGCTCAGCAGGGCCCGCAGCCCGGCCCGCACGACGGGGTGGTCGTCGGCGATGACGACGCGGATCACGGCGCCGCCTCCAGGGTCACGGTGAGCGTCGTCCCGTCGCCCGGGGCGCTGTCGACGACGAGGTCACCCCCGAGCTGCTCGACCCGCTCGGCGATCGCCCGCAGCCCGAAGGAGTCGCTCGCGCCTCCCCCTTCGCGCACGGCCGCGGGGTCGAAGCCGACCCCGTCGTCGGCGATCACCAGCCGCGCGCCCCCGCCGAGATCGGTGAGCGCCACCCGCACCTCGCTCGCCCCGGCGTGCTGCGCGACGTTGGCCAGCGCACCCTGCGCGACCCGGAGCAGCGCCGTCTGGGCGTCCATGCTCAGCGCGGGGTCGCCCGGCGGCACGCTCACGTGCACCCGCACCCCCTCGCGCTCCCACCGCTGGCCGAGCCGCACGAGCGCCGGCCCGAGACCGGCGTCGAGCGCCGGCGGGGCGAGCTCGCGGATGAAGCGCCGGGTGTCGGCCAGGCCCTCCGCGGCGGTGGCCCGGGCGAGGCGGATGTGCTCGAGCCCCGGCCGCTCCCCGTCCGCCGCCTCGGCGGCGTGCAGCAGCATCTGGATGCTCGACAGGCCCTGGGCGACGGTGTCGTGGATCTCGCGGGCGAGACGCGACCGCTCGGCGAGCACCCCCTGCTCGCGCTGCGTCGCCGCGAGCCGGTCACGGGTCGCGACGAGCTCGGCGAGCAGCGCCTCACGCTCGACCGCCTCGCGCGCGAGCGCCCGGTAGCCCAGCCCGATGAGCAGGGCGACCCCCGCGCCGACGAGCGGCCCGATCACCCCGCCGACGGTGAAGCCGCCGTGCAGGCCGAGCGCGACGACCGCGACCCCGGTCGCGAGCACGACGGCGACCGGCCCGGCCGCGCCCGGCAGCACGTGGAGGTAGAGGAAGAAGAGCGGGAAGACGAGGTAGGCGGCCTCGGGCGCGAGCCACAGCAGCGCGACCCAGACGAGCGTCAGCGCCCCCACCCAGAGCGCCGACGCCGTGGCCCGTCGCGTCCCGGTCGTCGAGGCGAGCCGCGCCCCGAGCACGTAGACGAGCGCGAAGAGCGCGGCGAGCACCAGCGCGACCCACGTCGTGCCGTCGTGCCGCGCGAGCACCTGCACGACGACGAGCGCCAGCAGCGCCGCGAGCAGCACGTGCAGCCCGGTGCGCAGCCCGACGAAGACGGGGGTGAGGGAGCTGTGCCGCATGACGACCTCAGCCTACGAAGGGCGAGCCCCTCCCGGATCAACCGAAAGGTGGATCGCGAGACCAGTCCTCACGGCGATGGATCGCGGGCCCTCCGTCGCCAGGCTGGAGAGGACAGCGGGGAGACCCCCCGCACCCCACCCCGACAGGAGATCTCGTGTTCGTCGCCTGGCGCGACCTGCGCTTCGCCCGCGGTCGCTTCGCCCTCATCGGCGCGGTCGTCGCGCTCATCACCCTGCTCGTCGGCTTCCTCGCCGGGCTCACCGGCGGCCTGGCCTCGCAGAACGTCTCGGCCGTCCTCGGCCTGCCCGGCGACCGGCTCGTCCTCGAGCTGCCAGCGGACGGGCAGCCGTCCTTCGCCGACTCCTCGGTCGGCGAGCGCACCGTCGACCGGTGGCGTGAGACCCCCGACGTCACCGGCGTCACCCCGGTCGGCGTCACCCAGGGCCGCGCGACCGGCACCGGGTCCGGCCCGGTCGCGGTCGCCCTGCTCGGCCTCCCCCGCGACGCCCCCGCCGGCGCGGTGTCCGACCTCGCCCCCGCCGCGGACGACGAGGTGGGGCTGTCCTCGGGGGCTGCGTCCGACCTCGGCGTGACGAAGGGGGACGACGTCACCGTCGGCGGCACGACCTACCGCGTCGCCTCCGTCGGCGGCGACGTCTGGTACAGCCACACCCCCGTCGTCGCCCTCAGCCCGAAGGCCTGGGCGGCGGCAGACCGCGGGCTCGGCGGTGACGGCGAGGCGACCGTCCTCGCTGTCAGCGGCTCCCCTGACTGGGAGGCGACCGCGGCCGCCACCGGCACCTCGGCGGCCTCGCCGCTGCGCAGCCTCACCGCGCTCGAGACCTTCCGCTCCGAGGTGGGCTCGCTCGGTCTGATGATCGCCATGCTCTTCGGGGTCTCGGCTCTGGTCGTCGGCGCGTTCTTCACCGTGTGGACGATGCAGCGCGCCGGCGACATCGCCGTCCTCAAGGCCCTCGGCGCGTCGACCCGCTCGCTCGTCCGCGACGCTCTCGGCCAGGCCCTCGTCGTGCTCGTCGTCGGCATCGGCGTCGGGCTGGCCCTCGTCGTCGGGCTCGGGCTGCTCGCCGGAGGGGCGCTCCCCTTCGTCCTCAGCCCGCTGACCACCGTCGTCCCCGGCCTCGCCATGGCCGCGCTCGGTCTCGCCGGGGCCGCGGTCGCCCTTCGCACCGTCACCAAGGCAGACCCCCTCACCGCCCTCGGGAGCAACCGATGATCACCCTCGACGACGTCACCCTCACCTTCCCCGACGGAGACTCCCGCGTCACGGCCGTCGACCACGTGAGCCTCGCCGCCCCGGCCGGGGTGGTCACCGGGATCACCGGGCCGTCCGGGTCCGGCAAGTCCTCGCTCCTCGCCGTCGCGGGCACCCTCATCCGCCCCGACTCCGGTCACGTCTGGGTCGGCGACGTCAACGCCGCGGCGCTCTCGGCGCACGAGGCGACGGCGCTGCGGCGCGAGCGGATCGGCATCGTCTTCCAGCAGTCGAACCTCCTGCCCTCACTCACCGCTCGCGACCAGCTGCTCGTCATGGCCGAGCTCGGCGGCGACGGGCGTCGTCGCCGCGCGGCCGTGCGCGAGCGGGCCGACGAGCTGCTCGCGGAGGTCGGGCTGGCCGATCAGGCGCACAAGCGGCCCGCCCAGCTCTCCGGCGGTCAACGTCAGCGGGTCTCGATCGCCCGGGCGCTCGTCACCGACCCCTCCGTGCTGCTCGTCGACGAGCCGACGAGCGCCCTCGACCAGGAGCGCGGCGCCGACATCATGGACCTCGTCGCCCGCCTCACCCACGAGCGAGGCACGGCGACCCTGCTCGTCACCCACGACCTCGTCCACCGCGACACGCTCGACGCCCTCGTCACCGTCGTCGACGGCAGGGTCGTCGAGCCCGCCCTCCGCCCCGCGTGATCCGAGATGAGTCAGTCCGCAGGGACGAAGGGGGCGGCGAGGGCGACCACCGCGGCGGCCACCTCGTCGGGGGCCTGGAGGTGGTGCAGGTGCTCGCCGTCGAGGACGCGCACGGGCCAGCCCCACGACCGGGCCGCGGCGATCTCCTCGGCGTAGGTCTGCCCGAAGGCGAGATACGCGCAGGGCCGCGTCGCCCACCCCTTCGGCGCCTCGAAAGTCACGTCGACGTAAGCGACGGGCAGCCTCGGGCAGGCGGCGTCGAGCTCGGCGAGACGGTCGGCGGGCACGACGTCGTCGAGCGCGCCGGAGGGCCACCAGCGGGTCCAGGGCGGCAGCAGCCCGTCGGCGTCCGCGAGCGCGGTGAGCATGTCGCGCAGCGCCGGCGGGGCGAGCGCGTACCGGCCCTCGGCCGGCGGCAGCGCGGCGTCCATCGCGACGAGGGGCACGTCGAGGCCGGTGGTCTCGCGCACGAGCGGGGCGAGGTAGCCGGCGTTGCTGTGGGCGACGAGCACGTCGCTCAGGCCGACCTCGCCGGCCCAGCGCTCGACGAGGTCACCGGCACCCTCCCCTTCGCCGAGGTCCGGCGCGGCCACGCGGGCCGACCAGCCCGCCCGCGTCAGCGCGTCCGCGAGCTCGATATAGGCGAGCGCCGGCAGCAGCGGGCTCGGCAGGACGAGAGCCCTCACCACCCGCGCGTCCCCGGTCCGCCCTTGAAGGGGCCGGTGATCCACGACGTCACCCAGCCGCCGTAGAAGTCGCCCTCCTGCGCGACGACGACCTCGCCGTCGACCCGGCACTCGTCCATGAGCCCCGGCATGAGGGAGACGTGGCCCCGCAGCTCGGCGAAGGCGGGCATCGGGTCGGGATAGGTCCACACCGCGCGGGAGATGACGCGGTCACCGACGACGACGTCGAAGTAGCTCGCGACGCCCTTGAACTCGCAGATCGTGCGCCCGCCGTCGACGGGTCGCAGCAGCGAGGTGTCGACGTCGGCGAGCGGCAGGTAGTACGTCGGCGGGTGGCTCGTCTCGAGCACCCGCAGCGCGGAGGTCGTGCGGGCCAGGCTCTGACCGGCGACGTCGACCTCGACGAGACCGGCGAAGGGGACGAGCGCGGGCGGGCGCGGGTAGTCCCAGACCGACTCGACGGGGTGCTCGCTCATCTGGCGATCGTCGCACCGCGGGGCGGCCGGTGGGCTCAGAGCAGGCGGCGGATGGCCTGGGTGGCGCCGTCGAGGTAGCGCTGCACGGCGGCCCGGTCGGCGTCGGTCATCGCGTCGTCGAGGGCCTGGAGCGGGCCGAGCATCGGCAGCAGGTGGCCGAGCATCTCGGTGCGACCGGCGTCGGAGATCTCGACGAGCGTGCGCCGCCCGTCCTCGGGGTGCGGGGTGCGCACGGCGTAGCCGCGGGCGACGAGCCGGTCGACGATGCCCGAGGCGGCGGCCGAGCTCACCGAGAGGGCGCGCGCGATCTCCGCCGGTCCCTGCGGTGCGTCGCTCAGCAGGTCGAGGACCGCCATCTCGTTGTGCGAGAAGCCGGCACGACGCGCCATCGCCCCCGGCACGCCGGCCGCGACCTGGACGAGGGTGCGCAGGGAGCGGGCTGGACTAGAAGTGGACGGACCACCTCGCCCCGTCGTACCTTCGTTCACGATATAACTCACTTAGTTAGCAATCTTCTTCGACACCAGGAGTCTACGGTGCGTCATCGCGTCGCCGCCCTCATCACGGGCAAGCGGTCCGCCTGGGCCGTCATCGTCCTCGGCCTCGTGCTCATCGGCTTCGTCATGTCGCTCGGGGCCGGCGAGCGACAGGCCACCCCCACCGACTCCCTGCCCCGCGGCTACGACTCGACGGCCGCGGCCGAGCTGCGCGAGCAGCTGCCCGAGCAGGACGGCACCCAGGCGCTCGTCCTCTTCACCGCTGACGAGGGCACGATCGACAAGGCCGAGCTGCCCGAGCTCGCGAAGGCCGCCGGTCTCGGCGAGGACGCGACCGTCGTCCCGAGCGAGGACGGCACCGCGGCGATCACCTTCGTGCCGATCGAGACGACGGACAGCCCGAAGATCCGTGACGCCGTGCGCGACCTGCGCGCCGAGCTCGACGAGCGCACCCCGGACGGCATCACCGCCGAGGTGACGGGGCCCGCGGGCATCACCGCCGATCTCGCCGCGGTCTTCGACGGGGCCGACACCCGCCTGCTGCTCTCGACCGCCTCGGTCGTCGCCGTCCTGCTCATCCTCACCTACCGCAGCCCGGTCCTGTGGATCATCCCGCTGACCGTCATCGGCGTCGGCGACCGCACCGCGACGGTCGCCGCGACCCAGGTCCTCGAGCGTCTCGGGATGACGTGGGACGACTCGACGACCGGCATCCTCTCGGTCCTCGTCTTCGGCGCGGGGACGAACTACGCCCTGCTCCTCATGTCGCGCTATCGCGACGCGCTGCGGGTGACCGAAGACCGCCGCGAGGCCCTCACCGAGGCCCTCGCGAAGACCTTCGAGCCCGTCCTCGCGAGCGCGACGACGGTCGTCGTCGGCGTGCTCTGCCTCCTGCTCTCGCTCACCCCGGGCACCCGTGGCCTCGGCCTGGCGAGCGCGATCGGCATCGTCATCGCCGTCCTGTCGGCGCTCGTCCTGCTGCCCGCGGTGCTCTCGCTCTTCGGGCGCTGGGTCTTCTGGCCGAAGGTCCCCCACGCCGGCGAGACCACCCTCAGCGACGGCCGCTCGCTGTGGCGCCGCATCGGCGACGCGGTCGCCCGCCGCCCCTCCGTCTTCGTCGGCGGTGCCGTCGTGCTCCTCGCGGTGATGTCGGCCGGTGTCGTCTCGGTGCGCCTCGGCCTGCCGCAGTCCGAGCAGTTCCTCGACAAGCCCGAGGCGATCGTCGCCGCCGAGCGCCTCGCCGAGTCCTTCCCCGCCGGCTCCTCCGACCCTGCGGTCATCGTCACGAGGGCCGACCCGGCGGAGGTGTCGAAGGTCGCCGAAGGGGTCGACGGCATCGAGTCGGTCCGCCCCGGGGCCTCGGGTGACGGGGTGAGCGAGCTCCAGGCGGTGCTGCCCGGTCAGCCCGACAGCCAGGAGGCCGAGGACGCGGTCGTCGCGCTGCGGGCGGCCATCGCGGACGCCGACCTCGCCGACACGCACGTCGGCGGGACGACGGCCGAGGCGGTCGACGTCGGCGACGGGGCGCAGCGCGACCGGCTGCTCATCCTGCCGCTCATCCTCGGGCTCGTCCTCGTCGCGCTCATCGCCCTGCTGCGCAGCCTCGTCGCGCCGCTCGTGCTCATCGCGACGGTCATGGCGACGAACTTCGCGGCGATCGGCGTCTCGTGGTGGATCTTCACGAAGGTCTTCGGCTTCACCGCGCTCGACCAGATCACGGTGCTGTACGCCTTCCTCTTCCTCGTGGCGCTCGGCGTCGACTACAACATCTTCCTCGTCACCCGCGCGAAGGAGGAGACCCGCGAGCACGGGACCCGCGAGGGGATGCTGCGTGCGCTGGCCGCCACCGGTGGGGTCATCACGAGCGCGGGCATCCTGCTCGCCGCGGTCTTCGCCGTCCTCGGCGTCCTGCCGCTCGTCGTCCTCGCGCAGATCGGCGTCATCATCTGCATCGGCGTGCTCCTCGACACCCTGCTCGTGCGCACCGTCGTCGTGCCGGCGATCACCCTCATGCTCGGAGACCGCTTCTGGTGGCCGCGCAGGGTGAGCTGACCCGCCCACCTCTTCGCGGTGGACGACGGCCCCGGGTCGCCTGCCGGAGATGCCGCTGATGTGGTGACTAGCACTTGATGGGGCAGCGTCCTAGTCACCGGACGAGCACTTCATGGGGCGCGGGACCGTGGAGAGGGGGCGCGACACCGCCACCACCTCGAATTTCCCTAGGTTTCTGCCATCCGCTCGCGAACGTTCGCGGGCGGATGGCAGAAACCTAGGGAAATGTGGGTCTCCACCAGGACGCGAAGGGGTCAGCGGGGGCGGGCGGGGGACTCGGGCCAGAACTCGAGCAGGTCACCCGGGCCGAGACCGAGCGCACGCTCGATCTCGGCGGGGGTCGTCTGCTGGAGGTGGGTCGAGACGTTCGTCGTGAGGTCGCGCCAGTAGCCGCGCAGGGTCGACTCCGAGAGGTAGAGCTGGGTGCTCAGCTCGGCGTAGGTGAGCCCGCGGGCGCGGCCGGCGAGCACCTGGCGCTGGCGCTGCGAGAGGATCGTCAGGCTCTTGCGACGCACGAGCACCTCGATGAGCCCGATGATCGCCTGCGGCACGACGACCCGACCGGCCGCCGCGTCGACGAAGGCCTCCTGGGCCTCGGCCGTGGGCGACGACTTCGAGACGATGCCCGTCGCCCCCGCCGCCATGCACGCCGCGAGCACGAAGCGGCGCTCCTCCTGGCTGTACACGCACACCCGGTAACCGGCGTCGACGAGCATCCGCACCGCCGCGACGCCCTGGCGCGCCGAGGGCTGAGTGCTGTTGACGAGGTGCAGGTCGAGCACGACGACGTCGGCGACCGGCCGGTCCTCGAGCAGCGTCTCGACCCTCGAGTACTGCCCCACGAAGTCGATCCCCGGCATGAGCGCCGGTATCGACTCGCGGATCACCGTCGCGTCGTCGACGACGAGCGCGCGCACCCGTGGCTGGTCCTGCGTCATCCCTGCTCCACCCCGATCTCCATGGTGCCCATGCGCACCGTCGTCCCGATCCCGGGCTCGGAGTCGATGTCGACCCCGATCCCACGGCTGGCGAGCTCGCCGACGACGACGTCGCCGAGCCCCACCCCCATGTCCGTCACCTGGGGGTCAAAGCCGACCCCGTCGTCGTGCACCGAGAGCACCCAGCGAAGGGGGGTCCCCTCACCCCCGTGGGCACTCCCGTCATGCACGTCGTCGTCTCCCTCGTCCGAGTCGAGGTGGACGACGACGAGCGAGGCCGCCGCGTGCTGACGCACGTTGAGCAGCACGCTCGCGAGCGCCTGCTCGACCGCCTCGGTGTCCTCGGCGGCCAGGCGCACCTGCGCCCCGAGGTCGAGCGAGGTCTCCAGGCGCAGGTCGACGAAGCGCTCGCACACGGCCTGGACACGACCGGCGAGGGCGACCTCGCCCTGCGCCGGGCTCGCACCTGGCGCCGGCCCCTGGAGATAGGCGCGCATCCGGCGGGACTCGACGAGGGCCTGCTGGCGCAGCCGCTCGCGCGTGCTGTCGTCGACGTCGTCGTCGGTGAGCAGGCGCATCACCGCGGCGCCGTTGTGGATCGCCACCCGGGCGCGGTGCTCCTCCTCGCGCCGGCCGAGCTCGGCGGCGAGCGCGCGGGCACGGTCGGCGTCCTGCGCCAGACGCAGGTTGTAGCCGACGAGCAGACGGCCGACGATGCCGAGGGCGATGTAGGTGAGCAGGTTGCCCAGGACCGTGCTCGGGTGGGTGCGCGTGCCGTCGGCCATGTAGACCGAGGCGGAGGCGACGACCGCGGTCATCGCCCCGAGCCACAGGACGTGGCTGCGCAGGGCGCTCGCGGTGAGCAGCACCCCCAGGGCGTACCCGGGCTGGAAGCCCACCCACGTCCCGACGCGGAAGTCGTCGGGCACGGTGAGCGGCCCGAGGACGAGCAGCACGCAGGCGACGGCGAGGTCGACGGCGGTCCACGCCGTCGACAGCGGCCCGCGGGTGGCGATCATCCGCACGCACACCGCGACGGTCATGACGAGAGCGGCCAGCCACGTGAGCGCGGCGGCCCGCTCGTCGGGAGCCACCCGCAGCGCGGAGGTGAAGGACGGCGCCATCTGCACCAGCGTGCCGACGCGCGCGCCCATGACGAGCAGGGCGATGCCCCACAGCGCCCCGGCCTGCGTCGTCGGCAGCGAGCCCGGCCACCACCACCGGCGGTTCGGGGCAGCGCTGTCGTCGGTCACGCGTCGATGATCCCCGACGGCCCGCCCGGGGTCACCCCGCGGAAAGCGCGGAGCCCAGGGCACCGAGGAGGTGGTCGCGGGCGTCGCCGAGGTAGCAGCGAAGGGCGGTCGCGGCCACCCCTCGCCCCTGCACCTCGAGGAGGTCGACGATCTCGACGTTGCGGTCGAGGTAGGGGGTGTGGAAGCCGGGGTCGTCGCCCATGAGGTGGAAGACGAGACGCATCTCGGCGAGCACGCTCTCCATGAGGACGTCGACCCGTCGGCTGCCGGAGAGCCGGACGATCGTGCGGTGGAACTCTTGGTTGCCCTGCGCGACCCCGCTCGTCCGGCCGTCGGCGCGGGCGGCGAGCGCCCCGTCCACGATCGCGCGCAGCCGGCCCGGGGTGTCGTCGGCGTACCCGGGCCCGTGCTCGAGCGCGGCCGGCTCGAGGACGAGGCGGGCGTGGTAGAGGTCGCGGACGTCGGCGATCGTCGGCGTCGCGACGAAGACCCCGCGGTGTGGCTCGCGGACGACGAGACGCTCGGCGGTGAGCAGGGCGAAGGCCTCGCGGATGGTGTTGCGGGAGAAGCCGAGCGAGCTGCTGATCGTCTCCTCGGTGAGGCGCGTCCCGGAGCGCAGCGCCCCGTCGACGATCTGCTCGCGCAGCAGGTCGCTGACCCGCTCCGCCGCGGAGGGCAGCGCCGTGCGTCCCCGGGGGATCCGGCCGAGGGCGTCGGCGAGCGCGCTGTCCGTCACCCGTTCACTGTAAGCGGCGAAGGGCGACCGTTCGTCGGATCGACCCATTGCCGGATTGTTGAACAATCGCTACGTTGTCAGTCGCAGCCCCGACGACGCGGCTGTCCCGCGCCAGGGTCGATGGCGCACGAGAGGCCGGAGCCCCCATGGACGCCAGGACCCCCACCCCCGCCGAGCCGGTCGAGGGAGACACCGCACGGAGCAGCACCGGGCGCAGCGCCCTCCTCGGCGCGATGTTCCTCATGGCCACCTCGGCCATCGGCCCCGGCTTCATCACCCAGACGACGAACTTCACCGTCCAGCTCGGCGCGGCCTTCGCCTTCGCCATCGTCGTCTCGATCCTCGTCGACGTCGCCGTGCAGATGAACGTCTGGCGCGTCATCGGCGTCTCGGGGCTGCGCGCCAACGAGCTGGCCAACCGCATCGCACCGGGTCTGGGCTGGGCGCTCGCCGCACTCATCCTCGTCGGCGGGCTCATCTTCAACATCGGCAACATCGCCGGCACCGGCCTGGGCACGGACGCGATGATCGGCCTGGACCCGAAGGCCGGCGCCGTCGTCTCCGCCGTCCTGGCCGTCGCGATCTTCCTCGTCAAGCGAGCCGGCGCCGCGCTCGACAAGACCGTCGTCGTCCTCGGCCTGGTGATGATCGCGCTCACGGCCTACATCGCCGTCACGAGCGGCCCGCCGGTCGGCCTCGCCCTGAAGAACGCCGCGCTCCCCGAGCAGGTCGACGTCCTCGCCATCACCACCCTCATCGGCGGCACCGTCGGCGGCTACATCACCTACGCCGGTGCCCACCGGCTCATCGAGTCGGGCAGCACCGGCCCGGAGCACGCCGGCGACATCGCCCGCGGCTCGGTCCTCGGCATCATCGTGACCGGCGTGATGCGCTCGATCCTCTTCCTCGCCGTCCTCGGCGTCGTCCACGGCGGGGCGAAGCTCGCCGAGGACAACCCGGCCGCGAGCGCCTTCCAGCAGGCCGCCGGCGACTTCGGGCTGCGGGCCTTCGGCATCATCTTCTGGGCCGCGGCGATCACCTCGGTCATCGGGGCCAGCTACACGACCGTCTCCTTCCTCACGACGCAGGCGACCTCGCCGCGCACCCGCAACCTGGCCACCGTCGCCTTCATCGTCGTGTGCACGGTCCTCTTCCTCGTCCTCGGCAAGGCCCCGGTCAAGCTGCTCGTCTTCGCCGGCGGCTTCAACGGGCTCATCCTGCCGATCGGCTTCACCGTCATCCTCTGGGTCGCCTGGCGCCGCCGCGACCTGCTCCGGGGCTACGCCTACCCGAGGTGGCTGCTCGGGGTCGGCGTCCTCGCCTGGCTGCTCACGCTGTGGCTGGGCTGGCAGTCGATCACCGGCCTCCAGGCGCTGTGGGCCTGAGGAGCGCCATGACGACAGCGACCATCGACCTCAACTCCGACCTCGGCGAGTCCCTCGGCACGTGGCAGCTCGGCGACGACGCCGCGATGCTCGACCTCGTGACGAGCGCGAACGTCGCCTGCGGATTCCACGCCGGCGACAGCCTCACCCTCGCTCGGACCTGCGAGCAGGCCGTCGAGCGCGGCGTCGTCATCGGCGCGCAGGTCGGCTACCGCGACCTCGTCGGCTTCGGCCGCCGCTTCGTCGACATGGACCCCGCCGAGCTCACCGCGGACGTCGTCTACCAGGTCGGCGCGCTGGAGCTGCTCGCGCGGGTCGCCGGCGGGCGGGTCGCGTACCTCAAGCCCCACGGCGCGCTCTACAACGCGATCGTCCACCACGAGGAGCAGGCGGCCGCGGTCGTGCGGGCCGTCGTCGCCGTCGACCCCACGCTGCCGGTCCTCGGCCTGCCGGGCTCGGCCTTCCTGCGGCACGCGGAGCAGGCCGGTCTCACCACCGTCGCCGAGGCCTTCGCCGACCGGGCCTACACGCCCGAGGGCACCCTCGTCTCCCGGCGCGAGCCCGGCGCCGTCCTGCACGACCCGCAGGAGGTCGCGGCCCGGATGGTCCGGCTCGTCACGGACGGGGTGATCACCGCCGTCGACGGCACCGACGTGCCCGTCCACGCCGGCTCGATCTGCACCCACGGCGACTCCCCGGGCGCGGTCACCATGGCGCGCGCCGTGCGCACCGCCCTCGCCGACGCGGGCGTGGGCATCGCCCCCTTCGCCGGGTGATCGCGATGCCCGGTCAGACCTCGGCGAGCGGCGTCCCGGTGCGCTTCCTGCCCATGGGAGAGGCGGCGTGGCTCGTCGAGACCGACGACATCGACGCCGTCCTCGCCCTCGACGCGGTGCTGGCCCCGCTCGCCGAGGCGGGAGAGGGGGTGTGGGCCGAGGTCGACGACCTCGTGCCCGCCGCCCGGACCCTGCTCGTCCTCGCCCGCCGCACGACGAACCTCGCCGACCTCGCCACGCAGATCCGGGCCGCGGCGCACCACGCCGACCGGTCGAGCGCGAGCGAGGCGACGGGGGTCGTGGAGATCGCGGTGCGCTACGACGGCCCAGACCTCGCCGACGTCGCCGAGCACACGGGACTGACCCCGGCCGAGGTCGTCGCCGCGCACACCGGCACGCCGTGGCGCGTCGGCTTCGGCGGCTTCGCCCCCGGCTTCGCCTACCTCGTCGGCGGCGACCCCCGGCTCGAGGTGCCGCGGCGCAGCGAGCCCCGCACGAAGGTGCCCGTCGGCGCCGTCGGCCTCGCCGGCGAGTTCAGCGGCATCTACCCCCGCGAGTCGCCCGGCGGGTGGCAGCTCGTCGGCTCGACCGACGTCGTCCTGTGGGACGCCGACCGTGACCCGCCCGCCCTCCTCGCACCCGGCACGACCGTGCGCTTCACCGAGGTCGGGTCATGAGCACGCGTGCCGTCGAGATCCTCGCGACCGGTCCGCTCGCGCTCGTCCAGGACCTCGGCCGGGTCGGCCACCTCGCCGTCGGGGTCGGCCGGGCGGGCGCCGCCGACATCGGCGCCCACCTCCTCGGCGGGCGGCTCCTCGGCAACCTCCCCGACGCCGCGTCCCTCGAGGTCACCTTCGGTGGTCTGCAGCTGCGGGCGAAGGGGGATCTCCTCGCCTGCCTCACCGGGGCCACCACTCCGGCGACGGTCGACGGGCGAGCGGTGCCGATGGCCTCCCCCTTCGCGATCCGCGACGGCCAGGAGCTCGCCCTCCAGCCGCCGACCGCGGGGCTGCGCACCTATGTGGGCGTGCGTGGCGGGATCGACGTCCAGCCGGTCCTCGGCTCGCTCTCGAGCGACACGATGTCCGGCCTGGGCCCTGCGCCGGTGCGTCCCGGCCAGGTCTTGCCGGTGGGCCGGGTCACCGCTCGCTTCCCGCACGTCGACGTCGCCGGCGTGCCCGGTCCCGACCCCGGCACGGTGACCCTCGACGTGCTGCCCGGGCCGCGGCTGGACTGGTTCGCCGCCCCCGAGCGCCTCGCGAGCACGCCGTGGCGCGTCACGTCGCACAGCGATCGCGTGGGCATCCGCCTCGAGGGCGAGCCGCTGGAGCGTCACCCCGAGCTGCGCGACGCCGAGCTGCCCAGCGAGGGGATGGTCCGGGGCGCGATCCAGGTCCCGCCGAGCGGTCTGCCCGTCCTCTTCCTCAACGACCACCCGGTGACCGGCGGCTACCCGGTCCTCGGCGTGCTGCGCGCGGCCGCGGTCGACCTCGCCGCCCAGCTCGTGCCGGGTCAGGACGTGCGCCTGCGCTGGGACCAGTGACGCCCGACCCACGAGGTCCGCGATTTCGTGGGGTACGCCGGGAGCGGACCTCGCCGACACTGGCAGCGGTGTGCACCGCTGCAGGGGGCGGTGCACCCATCGACGAGAGGGACACCGTGCACATCCGGACCATGACCGCGACGGCCGCCGTCGCGCTGCTGCTCACCGCGTGCGGCGGCGAGGAGAGCGCCGAGACCGACGCGGCGAGCACCGCGAGCGCCAGCGAGACCTCGAGCGCCACCGAGGCGAGCGCCTCGGAGAGCAGCTCGAGCGAGACGAGCGCCTCCGAGACGAGCGCGCCCGCCGGCGAGCTGGAAGAGGTCGAGGTCGGCGAGAGCGTCGAGGACCCCGAGCTCGGCAACACCGTCGAGGTGACGAAGATCGTGCGCGACTTCGCCTCGGAGGACTTCGCCAACATCGCCGAGGACGGCGGCGAGATCGTCCTCGTCGAGATCGACGCGAAGGCCGGCGACGAGTTCAGCGGCGGCGTCAACGGCCCCTTCACGCTCCGCGCCGACGGCACCGACTCCTCCTCGACGAGCATCGTCGACGACGAGCTCGAGGCCGCGGGCATGACCCCCTTCGACGGCCCGAGCCGTGGCGAGGAGGCCACGGGCTGGCTCGCCTTCCAGGTCAACACCCGCGCGGACTCCTACGAGTTCGTCTACACCCGCCTCGCGGCGAAGGTCATCGGCTCCGACAAGACCTTCCCCAAGGAGGAGTGGACCATCGAGCTCCCGTGAGCGAGCGGTGACGAAGGGGGACCACCGCGAGGTGGTCCCCCTTCGCCCGTCCCAGGCTGCGCCCAGGCTGGTGGTTAGGATCGATGACGCACCCAGCCCGCACGCAGACGAAGGGAGGGCCTCGGCATGAGTCTCTTCGAGCGCATGGAGCGCAAGCTCGAGCGCACGGTCAACGGCGTCTTCGCCAAGGCCTTCCGCTCCGAGGTCCAGCCCCTCGAGCTGGCCTCCGCCGTCCGGCGCGCCATGGACGACCGCGCGACCCTCATCGGGCGCGGCCGCACCGCGGTGCCCAACCTCTTCACCATCGAGCTCTCCCCTGGTGACTACGACCGGCTCACGGAGTACGACGAGGAGCTCGAGGACGAGCTCATCGCCGCGGCCCAGGAGCACGCCGAGACCCAGCGCTACCGCCCCGGCGGGCCGCTGCAGGTGATCTTCGAGTCCGACGACGAGCTCGAGACGGGCGTCTTCCGGGTGCGCCCGGCGACCGCCCGGCAGCGCGTCGAGGACCCCTCGGCGGTGCGGGAGTACCGCGAGGAGTACGTCGAGACCGAGGGCGAGGACTACGACGAGTACTCCGCGCCGGTGCCGCAGGGCCGGTCCCAGGCCCCGGCCGCCCCCACCCACGCGCCCGCCCCGGCGCCGGCCGCGCCCTCGGCCGACGAGTGGTGGGACGACGACGTCGAGGACGACGAGTGGGAGGTGCCGACCTCCGCGCGCGGTGCGGCCGCCGCCCCGGCGCCGGCTCCCGTGCCCGCACCTCAGCCCCGCACCCCGGAGCCCGCTCGTGCGGCCGCCCGCCGGCCGCGGGTGCAGGACCTGCCCTGGCTCGAGGTCGACGGCGAGCGTTACCCGCTCATGAGCGCCATGACCGTGCTCGGCCGCGACGAGAGCGCCGACGTCGTCCTCGACGACCCGGGCATCTCACGCCGCCACGCCGAGGTCCGCGTCACGAACGACGGACCGCACCAGGTCGCCCACCTGCGCGACCTCGGCAGCACCAACGGCTCCTACGTCAACGGCGAGCAGGTCGACGCCTGCCCCCTCCACGACGGCGACCGCATCACCGTCGGGCGCACGAGCGTGATCTTCCGGCTGGCGCGTCGCTGAGGTTCGACGACTACCCTGCCCACCTGCGGCCACCCGCGCCGCGGCCATCCCGTCCGACCGCGACATCTCGAGAGGAGCCCCATGAGCGAGCTGACCGTCACCGTGCTGCGCCTCGGCCTGCTCATCCTGCTGTGGGCCTTCGTCCTCTCCCTCGCGGGCGTGCTGCGCTCCGACCTCTACGGCACGCGCGTCATCGCGCGGCAGGGCTCGGCCTCGAGCCGGCGCTCGCGCAAGGAGAAGCGGGCGGCCGACACGCCGCGCCGCAACCCCCGCACCCCGACCCACCTCGTCATCACCGGCGGCGCGCTCGCCGGCACCTCGCTGCCGCTGCGCGACAAGGGCGTGCTCATCGGGCGCAACCCCGAGTGCACCCTCGTCCTCGACGACGACTTCGCCTCGGGGCGTCACGCCCGGATCATCCGCGGTGACGACGGCTGGTACGTCGAGGACCTCGGCAGCACGAACGGCACCTTCATCGGCGAGTTCCGCGTCGGTGAGGCGGTCCCCGTCGAGGCCGGCACGACCGTGCGCATCGGCAAGACCCGCCTCGAGCTGCGGAGCTGACGCATGGCCATCGGACTGAGGTACGCAGCGCGCTCCGACGTCGGGCTGGTCCGCTCGGACAACCAGGACTCGGGCTACGCCGGGCCCCACCTGCTCGTCGTCGCCGACGGCATGGGCGGGCACGCCGGGGGCGACATCGCGAGCGCCACGGTGATCACCGAGCTCGTCGAGCTCGACCACGACTCGCTCGGCGCGTCCGAGGCGAGCGCCCAGCTCGGCAAGGCCATCCGCCGGGCCAACCGAGAGATCGCGCGCATCGCCGAGGAGCGCAAGGAGCTCTCGGGCATGGGCACGACGACGACCGCGCTCATGCGGGCCCGCAACAAGCTCATCCTCGCCCACATCGGCGACTCCCGCGCCTACCTCCTGCGCGACGGCACCGTCACCCAGATCACGACGGACCACTCCTTCGTCCAGACCCTCATCGACGAGGGCCGGATCACCGAGGAGGAGGCCTCGACCCACCCCCAGCGCTCGGTCGTCACCCGCGTCCTCACCGGAGACGAGGACGACGACCCGGACGTCGGCGCCCGCGAGGCCCGTCTCGGCGACCGCTACCTGCTGTGCTCCGACGGCCTGTCCGGCTTCGTCGCCCGCGACACCATCGCCGAGCAGCTCTCCTCGGGACGCACCCCCGCCGAGACCGCCGACGACCTCGTCGCCCTCGCCCTGCGCGCGGGCGCACCCGACAACGTCACCGTCATCGTCGCCGACGTCGTCGACAGCGCCGACGGGACCCCGCCCTCGACCCAGCCGCAGGTCGTCGGGTCGGCCTCGATGCGCTCGAGCTCGACGCGCGCCATCCCGACCACCCCGGCCGAGAAGGCTGCCGCCCTCGTGCGGCCCGAGACCCCCGAGCCCGACCTCGAGCTCGCCGAAGAGGGCTCGACCCGGCGGGGCCGCTGGCTGCGGCGGGTCGCCGCGCTCGGCGTCGTCGCGCTCGTCCTCGGCGCGATCCTCTACGGCGCGTGGGCCTGGACGCAGCAGCAGTACTACATCGCCGGTCAGGACGGCCGCGTGACGATCTACCGCGGGATCGCCTCCGACCTCGGCCCCATCCCGCTGTCATCCGCGGTCGAGCAGACCGACGTCATGCTCTCCGACCTGCCCGACTTCTACCGCGGCAGCATCGAGGAGAGCGTGAGCGTCGACTCCGAGCGCGATGCCCAGAAGAAGGTCGACGACCTGCGCGTCGCCGCGAAGCGGTGCGCCGAGCTGCGCAGCGAGGGCGAGCCGTGCGGTCGCTGAAGACGATCACGACGATCGCCCCGAAGCGCGGCCGCAACGTCGAGCTGCTGCTCGTCGCGCTCGCGATCGGCGTCGTCGTCCTCGCGTACATCAACGTCGAGGTGGCGGCCAACGGCTCCGTGCCGCCGGATCTGCTGGCCCACACCGGCATGCTCGCGGCCATCGCGCTCGTCTTCCACGTCGTGCTGCGCTGGCGCGCGTCGTACGCCGATCCGCTCGTGCTGCCGATCCTCACCCTGCTCAACGGCATCGGCCTGGTGATGATCCACCGCCTCGACCTGGCTGCCGGCCGGGACTTCAGCGAGGGCTACGCCCTCAAGCAGCTGCAGTGGACGGCGCTGGGCGTGGCCCTCGCCCTCACCGTGCTCGTCGCCCTGCGCGACCACCGCGTCCTGCGCCGCTACACCTACACCGCCGGCCTGCTCGGCCTCGTGCTGCTCCTGCTGCCGCTGCTGCCGATCATCGGTCACGACGTCTACGGCGCGAACATCTGGATCAAGATCGGGCCCTTCACCTTCCAGCCCGCCGAGGTGGCGAAGATCTGCTTCGCCGTCTTCTTCGCCGGCTACCTCGTGCAGACCCGTGACGTGCTCGCCCTCGCCGGCCGCAAGGTCCTCGGGCTCACCCTGCCGCGCGGCCGTGACCTCGGGCCCATCCTGGTCGCCTGGGTCGCCTCGGTCCTCGTCCTCGTCCTCGAGACCGACCTCGGCACCTCGCTGCTCCTCTTCGGCCTCTTCGTCTCGATGCTCTACGTCGCGACCGAGCGCGTCAGCTGGATCGCGATCGGCCTGAGCCTGGCGGGCTTCGGCGCCTTCGTCGCCTACCGCCTCTTCCCCCACCTGCAGACGCGCGTCCTGTGCTGGGTCGACCCCTTCAGCGAGGAGGGCACCCGCCAGTGCGGCCAGCTCGTGAGCGGTCTCATGGGGCTGTCCGCGGGCGGGCTGCTCGGCACGGGGCTCGGGCGCGGCCGGCCGTGGTCGACGCCGCTGCCGGAGACCGACTTCATCTTCAACAGCCTCGGCGAGGAGCTCGGGCTCGTCGGGATCATGGCGATCATCGCCCTGTACGCGATCCTCGTCGAGCGCGGTCTGCGCTCGGCCATCGGCCTGCGCGACGGCTTCGGCAAGCTGCTCGCGACGGGTCTGGCCTTCACCGTCGCGCTCCAGGTCTTCGTCGTCGTCGGCGGGGTCACCCGGGTCATCCCGCTCACCGGTCTCACCCTCCCCTTCGTCGCGTACGGCGGCTCCTCGCTCCTCGCGAACTGGACCCTCGCCGCGATCCTCCTGCGCATCAGCGACCACGCGCGCCGTCCCGAGCCCGAGCTGGACCCGGCGTCGATGGACGCCCCGACCGAGGTGGTGAGCACCCGATGAACGAGCCCATCCGACGCCTCTCGATGCTCGCGGCGCTGCTCTTCACCGCGCTGCTCGTCTCCTCGACCTGGCTCCAGGTCGTCGGGGCCGAGGCGATCAACGACCGCCCCGACAACCGCCGCACCGCGCTGAAGAACTACGGCCAGGAGCGCGGCCAGATCCTCCTCGGCGGTCAGCCGATCGCGCGCTCGGTGCCCTCCGATGACGAGCTGCAGTGGCAGCGCGTCTACGCCTCGCCCGAGACCTACGCGCACATCACCGGCTACTACTCCTTCGAGTACGGCGCCGGCGGCGGGCTCGAGGGCGCCGCGAACTCCCTGCTCAGCGGCACCGACGACACGCTCTTCTACGGCCGGGTCTCCGACATCCTCTCCGGCAAGGCCTCGAAGGGGGCCTCGCTCGAGCTGACCATCGACCCGCAGGCCCAGCGGGCCGCGAAGGAGGCGCTCGGCGACCAGCGCGGCGCCGTCGTCGCCATGGACCCGCGCACCGGGGCGATCCTCGCGATGTACTCCTCGCCGACGTACAGCCCGACCCCGCTCGTCAGCCACGAGCAGGGCACGGCGGCCAAGGCGTGGGAGAGCCTCAACGCCGACTCCTCCCGCCCGCTCGTCAACCGCGCCATCGGCGGCAACCTCTACCCGCCGGGGTCCGTCTTCAAGGTCGTCACCGCGGCCGCCGCCATCGAGTCCGGCGACTACGACGAGAGCTCGTCGATCCCCGGGCCCGCGGTCCTCGACCTGCCCCAGACCGACGTCGGCCTCCCCAACAGCCACCCCGGCGCGTGCGGCCCGAACGACCGCGTCACCCTCGCCGTGGCGATGCAGGACTCGTGCAACACCGCCTTCGGCTGGCTCGGCATGGAGCTCGGCGGCGACACCGTCGGCGACCAGGCGAGCAAGTTCGGCTTCGGCGACAAGCTCGAGATCCCCATGGACGTCACGCCCTCGACCTTCCCCACCGGGCTCAACCCGCCGCAGGAGGCGCAGTCGGCCATCGGCCAGTACGACGTGCGCGTCACGCCCCTGCAGGTCGCGATGATGAGCTCCGCGGTCGCCAACGACGGGGTCGTCATGCGGCCCTACGTCGTCGAGCGGGTGCAGGGCGACGACCTGTCGGTCATCTCCGACACCAAGCCCGAGCAGCTCTCGCGGGCGATCGACCCCGAGACTGCCGCCGAGCTCACCGACATGATGAAGCTCGTCGTCGAGCGCGGCACCGGCACCCAGGCCGCGGTCCCCGGCACGAGCGTCGCCGGCAAGACCGGGACCGCCGAGCACGCCGAGGGCGCGGCCCCGCACGCGTGGTTCACCGGCTTCGCCCCGGCGGACAACCCCAAGGTCGCGGTCGCGGTCGTCGTCGAGGACGGCGGCCGGGCGGGCAACGAGGCGTACGGCGGCTCGGTCGCCGGGCCGATCAGCGCCGCGGTGATGAAGGCGGTGCTCGAGTGAGCACTGGACCCCTGACCAGGTCAGACGTCGTGTCGGCCACAATGGCGGCACAGGAAGAGAGGACGTCGTGACGACAAGCACCCCCCGGCTGCTCGGAGGACGGTACGAGCTCGGCGAGCTCATCGGTCGAGGCGGCATGGCCGAGGTCCACCGTGGCTACGACACCCGTCTCGGACGACCCGTGGCGGTGAAGATCCTGCGCAGCGACCACGCGCGCGACACCTCCTTCCTCCACCGCTTCCGCCGTGAGGCCCAGTCGGTCGCGGGGCTCAACCACCGCTCGATCGTCGCGGTCTACGACTCCGGCGAGGACCGCACGACCGAGTCCGGCGGCGCCGGCCTGTCCGTGCCGTACATCGTCATGGAGCTCGTCGAGGGCCAGACCCTGCGCGAGGTCCTCAACGACCAGGGCCCGCTCGCGCCCGCCGAGGCCGCACGGATCTGCGAGGGCGTCCTCGACGCGCTGTCGTACAGCCACCGCATGGGCATCGTCCACCGCGACATCAAGCCCGGCAACGTCATGCTCACCGCCGACGGCACGGTCAAGGTCATGGACTTCGGCATCGCCCGCGCGGTCGCCGACACCCAGGCCACGATGACGCAGACCGCAGCCGTCATCGGCACGGCGCAGTACGTCTCGCCCGAGCAGGCCCGGGGCGAGACCGTCGACAACCGTAGTGACGTCTACTCCGTCGGCTGCCTGCTCTTCGAGCTCATGACCGGCACGACGCCGTACACCGGCGAGCCGATCAGCCTCACCTACCAGCACGTCAACGCGCCGATCCCGCTGCCGAGCTCGCTGGAGCCCACGGTCTCGAGCGACCTCGACGCCGTCGTCGCCGCCGCGCTCACCAAGGACCGCGACGAGCGCTACCAGGACGCCTCGGACATGGCCGACGACCTGCGCGCCGTCCGCGCCGGCCGTCCGGTGAGCGAGCTCGCGCAGGGTGCCCTCGCGACCGTCGCGGGCGCCGGCGCGCTCGAGGCCGACCCCACGGTCGCCCTCGCCGCGGCCGCCCCGGCGCAGCACCTCGGTGACACCTCGACCTTCCGCCCGATCCAGGACCCGCCCACCCCGCTCGAGCCCGAGCGTCGCCGGCGCGGTGGCCTGGGCTGGCTGCTGGCGCTCCTGCTCCTCATCCCCGTCGCCGCCCTCGGGTGGTACGTCTGGGACTCCAACCAGCCGCCGGAGGTCGTCCGGGTCGCCGCGCCGCAGCTCGTCGGGCTCGACGAGGACGCGGCCGAGGCGAAGCTCGCCGACCTCGGTCTCGACGGTGACCGGTCCGAGGCCAACAACGCGGCCCCCGAGGGCCAGGTCTTCGAGCAGAGCGTGCCCGAGGGCCGGATGGTCGACGAGGGGTCGACGATCGCCTACACCGTGTCGCAGGGCCCGGAGCAGGCCACCGTCCCCCAGGTCGTGGGCCAGAGCCGATCGGACGCCGAGAAGGCGATCCGCGACGCCGGCCTGAAGGTCGGCGACGTCACCTTCGAGGACAGCAACGAGCAGAAGAAGAACCGCGTCATCTCGGTGAGCCCCGGCCAGTCCGAGCAGGTCGAGGCCGGCAGCACCGTCGACCTCGTCGTGGCCAGCGGTGACGTCCAGCTCCCCAACTTCGTCGGTCAGCCGATCAGCGAAGCACGCCCCGAGATCTTCGCCCTCGGTCTGCTGACCGAGGAGGTCACCGTCCCCTCCGACGAGCCGGCCGGTCAGATCCTCAGCCAGGACCCGGGCGCCGGGAAGATCGCCCAGGGCCGCACGGTGAAGATCGAGATCGCCGGGCCCCAGGACAAGACGGAGACGACGACGGTCACCCCGCCGCCGCCCTCGACCTCCGAGACGACACCTCCGGAGACGAGCGACCCGAGCACGACGAGCCCGCCGGAGACGACGACGGACCCGAGCGACGGCGAGGAGGGCGACCAGGGCAACGGGACCCCGGGCGGCCCGGCCAGCCCGTCGACGCCGAACCCGCGCTCGACGACGGCGCAGACGCCGTAGCCGGACCCGCCCGTCAGGACGCGGTCGAAGGGGGAGCGTCGGCTCCCCCTTCGTCGTCCTCCGGGACCTCGGGGCGGGGTCGCTCGAAGCTCACGGAGATCTTCTCGAAGCCCTTGAGCCGCTGCGCCCGGGCCTGCCCGCGGTAGGCGCGGCGGTCGGCGTCGGTGAGCTCGACGTCGTCGGTGAAGATCGTGAGGAGCGCGCGCGGCCACAGCCGCTCGGCGAGCACGACGTTGACCTCGACGCACAGCAGGATGACCACGGCGTTGCTGTAGATGAAGATCAGCAGGCCGAGGACGATGGCGAAGACCGAGCTGACGTTGCTCGCGCGGCTGACGACCGTGCCGACGTAGAGCACGCCGACGTTCTGCAGCAGCAGGAAGAGGATCGAGGCGATGACCGCGCCCGGCAGCACCTGGCGCGGCGTGGGGGCGCGGGTCGTCGAGATGATGAAGAGGAAGGTGAAGACGCCGGCGTTGAGCACGACCGACCCGAGGTCGACCGCCAGGCTCTGCCAGGCACCGACGACGAGCCTGTTCGCCACCTGGGTGAGCACGCTCGTCGCGACGACCGCCAGGCCGGCGGTGAGGATGATCATCAGGCCGCGGGCGCGCGAGACGAAGGGGTTGGGCCGCGAGTTGCGCGGGACCATCCACGCGGTGTTCATCGCGTACTGGAGCGCCTGCGCCACACCGAGCCCGCCGTAGATCGCGGCGACCGAGCCGATGATGACGCCGAGGGTGCCACCACCGAGGGTCCCGGTCTGGCGCAGCTCGTCGCCGACGATGGGGAACTCCGACAACGCCGAGTCGAGGATGCGCTGCTGCCACTGCGGGTGCCCCTCGAGGACGATGCCGAGCAGGGTCGACAGGAGCAGCAGCAGGGGGAAGAGCGAGAGGAAGCCGTAGTAGGTGATGAGCGCGGCGAGGTAGCCGCCGAAGTCGTCGAAGAACTTGTAGACGACGGCGATCGGCATGCCGAGGACCGGGTGCTCGCGCTGGAAGCGGTCGACCGGGCCGACCCGGGGCCGCGCGTCCTCTCCCCCGCCCTGCCCGCTGTCGTTGCCCTGCTGCGTCGTCGCCCCCGCGCTCACGGTCGGTGCGCCCTAGCCCGCGGCGACCATGCGGGCGACGCCCTCGGCGTCGCGCACGAGGGGGCTCAGCCCCTCGGAGCGGGCGACCGCGCCGTCGTCGCCGAGCAGCTCGAGCCAGTTGGCGAGGATCCGGTGACCGCCCTGGGTGAGGACGGACTCGGGGTGGAACTGCACGCCGTGCAGGGGCAGGTCGCGGTGGTGCGCGGCCATGACGATGCCGCTCGCGGTGCGCCCGTTGGGCACGAGGGTGTCCGGTATCGTCTCGGGCTCGATCGTCAGCGAGTGGTAGCGGGTTGCGGTAAAGGGCTCGGGCAGCCCGGCGAGGACGCCGGTGCCGTCGTGCTCGACCTGGCTGGTCTTGCCGTGGAGCAGCTCGGGCGCGCGACCGACGGTCGCGCCGCACACGACGCCGAGGGCCTGGTGGCCCAGGCACACGCCGAGCATCGGCTGGGCGCGCTCGGCGCAAGCCTCGATCATCGCCATCGAGACGCCGGCCTGCTCGGGGGTGCCCGGCCCCGGCGAGACGAGCACGCCGTCGAAGTCGGCGCCGTCGGCGGGGCTCACGGCGTCGTTGCGGACGACGGTCGTCTGCGCGCCGAGCTGCTGGAGGTAGCCGACGATGGTGAAGACGAAGCTGTCGTAGTTGTCGACGACGAGGACGGTGCTCACACGTGCAGTATGCCTGCGATCAGCGCGCGGCCCGGGCGTGCGCCAGCTGGCTCTGCCCGGCGTAGGCGGGCAGCGTCGTCTCGTCGCTCGACGTGACCTCGTAGCCCAGACCGATCTGGTCGACGTACTCGCGGTAGATGCTCACCGTCGGGTCCTCGTCGAGCGAGGCCTGCAGGGCGTCGCGGTCGCCGATCGCGGTGATGACGAAGGGGGGCGAGTACACCCGGCCCTGGAGGATGAGGGTGTTGCCGACGCAGCGCACGGCGCTCGTGGAGGTGATCCGCTGGTCCTGGATCATCATCGCCTCAGCCCCGCCGCGCCACAGCGCGTTGACCACGCCCTGCACGTCCTGCTGGTGCACGACGACGTCGTCGACGTCGAAGCCCTCGGGGATCTGGTCGGCGTCCAGCGGCGCGTCGTCGAGGCTCACCGAGACCGAGGGCCCGCGGACCTCCTCGAAGCCGGCCTTCGGCGAGATGTTGGTCGTGTCGCGGCTGATGCGGTCGATCTCCTGGTTGCCCGGCGAGCGCTCCTTCGTGAGCGCGGTGACCGTCGTGCGCAGCTCCTCGGCGCGCCGGGCCTTCACGGCGTTGTCGTGGGTGCGCTCACGGATCAGCGCGGGCAGCGTCGTCACCTCCGAGCGCAGGTCTCCCCCGCGCGCAGTCGTGCCCGAGACGGAGAAGAGCAGGCCGGCGCACAGGGCGATGACGGGCACTCCCGCCGACCACCGGGTGGGCCGGTGGTCGAGGTACCAGCGCACCAGTCGGCGCGGTCCGTGCGGACGGCTCGGGGCCTCGTGCTCCCCCATCGCGGGCACCTCCCTTCGTCACCGGTGCTCAGACCTCTACGCTAAGGCACTGACCCGGCGCGTCCGCGCGCCTCCCCGTGACGAGGAGCACTGACGACGTGGCGCCGTCGAAGAAGAACGAGGACGAGCTCGAGCAGACCGAGAAGGTCGCGAGCACGAGCGCGGGCAAGCGCTCGGGCGACCCCCGGCGCCGTGCGGAGGCGGAGGCCGAGGCCGACAAGCCCGTCAAGGCCAAGCGCGAGAAGGTCAAGGCGCAGAAGATCGGCAACCCCAGCTGGTACGTGCCGGTGATGCTCGGCCTGATGCTCCTCGGGCTCATCTGGGTCGTCACCTTCTACATCACCCAGCAGGAGTACCCCGTCGCCGCGTGGGGCCAGTGGAACCTCGGCGCCGGCTTCGCGCTGATGATGGCCGGCTTCGTCATGACGACCCGCTGGAAGTAGCCCCGGCCGCCTCAGCTTTCCCGCCCAGGGCGGGAACATTCGACCTCGGGCAAGAACATTTCTTTCCCGAGGTCGAACTTTCCCGCCCAGGGCGGGAAAGTTGGGACTGGACCGCCCGATCGTCTTGTCTGGCCCTCTCTAGCGATCGCGCTAGAGGGGGTCAGATGCGTTCATCGACAGGTCACGAAGGGCCCGTCACCCACAGACCTGTGGACAACTTCGCCCGGCCTGTGTGTGGATATCGGGGTTTGTCCACAGGCTTGTGCACACCTGGGGATGAATGACACCCGTGTAAGACGGGCGAAGGGGGACCCGGCCCGCCGGCGTCAGGCGATGGGGATGACGACGGCCGGCGCGAGGATGACGTACTTGACGACGAAGAGCGCGATCGTCAGGCCAGCGACGGCGCCGAGGGTGCCCCACGCGATGGCCGGTGCGCGGCGCTGACGGGCGAGCGCGAAGCCGGCCGCGATGGCGGCACCGGCGACGAGCCCGCCGAGGTGGGCCTGCCAGGCGACGTTGGGGATGACGAAACCGAGGACGGCGTTGATGGCGATCGTGCCGACCATCGCCGAGCTGTCCCGGCCGAGGTGGCGCTGCAGCACGACGAGCGCGCCGAAGAGGCCGAAGACCGCGCCGGAGGCGCCGACGACGCCCTGGGTGGAGCCGACCGGCTGGAAGAGCAGGTAGGTCACCGAGCCCGCGAGCGCGGAGACGAGGTAGAGCCCGAGGAAGCGGGCGCGCCCGAGCAGGCCCTCGAGGTAGGGCCCGACGAACCACAGCGCCATCATGTTGAAGACGATGTGGAAGATCTGCGAGGGCGAGTGCAGGAAGGCCGAGGTCAGCAGGCGCCACGGCTGGTCGACGGCGAGGAAGGCCGCGAGGGCCCCTTCGCCGTAGACCTGCGGGGTCGCGAGCTCGCCGAGGTAGACGAGCACGCAGATGGCGACGATCGCCCGGGTGAGGTAGGGCGTGTCGCTGCGCGAGGCCCGGCCGCCGAGCGGCGTGAGCGTCGGTCGGTCGGCGCGGGCGGCCTCGCGCACGCAGTCGACGCACTGCACGCCGACCGCTGCGGGGCGCTGGCAGTCCGAGCACGCCGGCCTGCCGCACCGCTGGCAGCGGACATAACTGACCCGGTCAGGGTGACGGGGGCAGGTCGGCGGGGGCCCGGAGATGGGCGGCTCGGACATGCGCAGCGCGAAGGGGGAGAGTCGTCAGTCGACGATCTCGACGGACTCCATGACGACCGGCTCGGCCGGCTTGTCGTTGGCGCCCGTGCGGACCGCGGCGATCTTGTCGACGACCTCGCGGCTCGGGCCGTCGGCGACCTCGCCGAAGACCGTGTGCTTGCCGTAGAGGAACTGGGTCGGCGCGACGGTGATGAAGAACTGGCTGCCGTTGGTGCCCTTGCCCATGCGCTTGCCGGCGTTGGCCATGGCGAGCTGGTAGGGCTTGTCGAAGGTGTGCTCGGGGTGGGGCTCGTCGTCGAAGGTGTAGCCCGGGCCGCCGAAGCCCTCGCCGAGGGGGTCGCCGCCCTGGATCATGAAGCCGGAGATGATCCGGTGGAAGACCAGGCCGTCGTAGAAGGGCGTCGGGTTGGTGCGGCCCGCGTCGTCCTTGTACTCCTTCGTGCCCTTCGCGAGGCCGACGAAGCTGTCGACGGTCTTCGGAGCGACGTCCGGGAAGAGCTCGATGGTGATGTCGCCGTGGTTGGTGTGGAGGATCGCCTGCATGTGGCGAGTTTGGCACAGCGACCCGTGCGTGCGGTGAGAGCCCCGGATTCCCTGGACGCCGACGGCGTATCGCCAGGCGATCCGGGGCAGGATGGGTCGTAAGCACCACGCACGAAGCACCACCCACGACATTCGAGGAGGACCGGTGTTCCGCACGGAGAGCAAGGTCGAGAAGGGCCGCGTCGCCGCCCACGAGGGCGCCGAGTCGGGTGTGGCCAAGATCCACACCCTCATCGACAAGGTCGCCGAGGGCGCCGAGACCGGCTCGGACCGGGCGGCCGGGCTCGGCGCAGCAGCGAGCGCGAAGAGCGCCGACCTGCGTGCCCAGGCCGCCGACGCGAGCAAGGACGTCCGCAAGGACGCGAAGAAGACCGGCAAGCAGCTGCGCAAGGATGCCTCGAAGAGCACCAAGCAGCTGCGCAAGGACGCGAAGAAGGCCGGCAAGCGCGCCGGTGACGGCGCCCACGACCTGCGCGACACGATCGTCGACGACGTCCTGCCGAAGGTCGTCGCCACCGCGACCGGCCTGGCCGCCACCGGCGCCGCGACGACGAAGTCGGTCGCGGACGAGGCGGGCAAGCGCGCCCCGGAGGCCTTCCACGCGCTCAAGGACGACCACGACACCCACGCCGCGCTCGCCGCGATCAAGGGCGAGACCCGCCGCTCGGGCCGCAGCTGGAAGGTCCTGCTGCTGGCGCTCGTCGCCGGTGGTGTCGCCTTCTACGTCGCGAAGAAGCAGCAGAAGCCGAAGAAGGACCCGTGGGCAGTGCCCGCCGGTGACCCCTACAAGGCGCCCGACACCGGTCGCGCCTCGAGCGTCACCCCGGCCGCCCCGGTGACCGACGGCGCCGCGGCGACGAGTCAGACCCCGATCGCCGACGAGGTCGTCGCGGACGAGGTCGTCTCGACCGACGACGTGCCGGTCGCGGGCTCCGCGGCCCCCTCGCTCGACGCCGGTGACGGCCCCGTCCTCGGCGAGGGCGACACGACCCACGCCGCGATGACCGGCCACCCGGACGGCGTCGGCGACCAGGGCGCTCCCTCCACGGGCTCGGGCGACACCGGTCTCGGCGAGACCCGCCCGCTGTCCAACGAGGAGATCGACGAGCTCGCCTCCGACGACCCGACCCAGGCCCACGTCGGCTCCCCCGACGAGACCGCTCAGACCAACGGCGAGGGCGGCGACGCCTGGAGCAGCGCCCGCGACTGGGCCGACGACGGCCAGAACCCCGACGACAAGCGGGGCTGACCCAGCACGACCAATGACGAAGGGGTGGCCACGGCATCAGCCGTGACACCCCTTCGTCGTGTCTTGGGGTGGGTTGAGACACGAGCGCCAGCCCCATGGCTGGTCGAATACGAGCGCCAGCCCCATCGCTGGTCGAGGTGCGAGCGCCAGCGAGCCTCGAGACCACCGCACCCAGACTCACCGGGTCTCGAGGCCCAGGCCCTGGGGGGCCTTCGCACCTCGACCACCAACAGCCGCTGGTCGAGGTGCGAGCGCCAGCGAGCCTCGAGACCGCAGAGCCGCATCAATCAGCTCGCGCCGAGCACCGCCCAGGCGATCAGCTGGTCGAGGCGACGGATGTCGATCTTCTTGTCCAGCTTGATCTTGATGTGTCCTGCACGCGTCCACATCTCCAGCTCGGAGTTGAAGTCGAACATGCCCCCGGCGTTCTCGGAGGACCACATGTCGATGCGGCTGTAGGGCAGCGAGTAGACCTCGACCTTCTTCCCCTTCAGACCCTGCGCATCTCGGACGATGAGTCGCTTCGTCGTGAAGATCGCCGAGTCGCGGAAGGTCTTGTAGGCAGCGACTGCCTGCTCACCTTCGACGAGGAGCGACAGGACGTCCTGCGGGATGGGGATCTCTTCGATGAGCGTCCACGAGGTGATGGCTGTGGTTTCCATGGTCCGCACCCTCCCACCTGAACCATGCCCACGACCCCGGATCGTAAAATCTTCAAAAAAGTCTTCGGACAGCTGCATCCGACAGCGCCTCCCCGCGGGAAGTACGAGATGACAGGACGCACAGGGCGTCCTCACTCGAAGGAGAGGTAATCCAATGTCTGCCACCACTCGCGCCATGGGAGTCACCGCAGCGATGGCCCTCGTCGGGCTCTCCGCCGCCGCGCCGGCACACGCCGCCGACGACGCGCACGTCTCGATCCTCCACGCCGTGCCCGGCGCCACCGTCGACGTCTACGTCAACGGCGACGCCCTGCTCACCGACTTCAAGCCCGGCACCCTCACGGACCCGCAGGCCCTGCCCGAGGGTCAGTACGACCTCAAGGTGACCGCCGCGGGCGCCGGTGCCGACGGCGACGCCATCGTCGAGGCCAACGACGTCGACGTCCCCGCCGGTGCGAACATCACCGTCGTCGCCCACCTCGACGCCGACGACCAGCCGGCGCTCACCCCCTTCGTCAACGACACCAGCGCGATCGACGCCGGCAAGGCCCGCCTCACGGTGCGCCACACGGCCGCCGCCCCCGCGGTGGACGTCCGCGCGAACGAGGAGGTCGTCTTCTCGAACCTCACCAACCCCAACGAGGAGAGCGCTGACGTCGCGGCCGGCACGGTCTCGGCGGACGTCGTCCTCGCGGGCACGGACACCGTGGCGATCGGCCCGGCGGACCTGAACCTCGGTGAGGGCACGAACACCATCGTCTACGCGTGGGGCAGCGCGAAGGACAAGAACCTCAAGCTGGCCACCCAGTCGATCTCGGGCATGCACTCCTCCCCCAACGGGGTCCCGAGCGGTTCGGGCGGTCAGGTCGCGGCGGCTGACGAGACCGGTCGCTACGCGATGGCCACCCTGGGCGCACTCGCGGCCGGCGGTCTGGTCTTCTTCGCGGGTCGCCGCAAGTCCCGGGTCCAGGCCTGATCCTGATGACCCGGGCGCGGCACCCACGAGGGCGCGTGATCGGTCTCGCCGCCGTCACCGCGCTCCTCGTGGGTGCCGTCCTGCTCTTCCTCACCCGCCCGTCGGCCGACGACGCCGGCACCGTGGACGCGGCCCTGTCGGGGCCGTCGACGACGGGCGGGTCGAGCAGCACCTCGAGCGCCGCTCCCTCACCGACGTCCTCCGGGACGTCGCCCTCGCCGGGCTCGACGAAGGCTGCGAAGGCTCCCCGGACCGCCGTCGCCACGGCGCCCGCCACCCCTTCGGCCGCCCCTCCCGCACCCACCTCGGTGAGCGTGCCCGAGCTCGACGCGACGCTCCCGGTCCGCCCGGTCGGCGTCGACACGACCGGGGCGATGAGCATCCCCGAGGACCCGAGGCAGGCGGGCTGGTACAAGTTCGGGTCCGCCCCCGGGCAGGACGGGGCGACGGTCATCACCGCGCACGTCGACACCAAGGAGCTCGGTCCCGGGCCGTTGGCCCGTCTCGACACCCTCTCGAAGGGGGATGCCGTCACCGTCAGGACGTCGGCCGGGACGACCACCTACCGCGTGCGCGAGGTCGTGCTCGCCCGCAAGACCGAGCTCGACCTCGACGCCCTCTTCCGCCGCTCCGGACGGCCCGCGCTACACCTCGTGACGTGCGGCGGGGCCTTCGACCCGAAGACCGGGCACTACGAGGACAACGTCGTCGCGATCGCCGAACCCGTCGCAGGGCGTGAATAGGATCGGCGATGTGCCCCCGACGACGCCCCCGCACCGGGACCTCGCTCCCGAGGAACGTGAAGCCATGGCTGTGCAGCTGAGCGAGGGCCAGCCGTCGGCGATCGAGGCGGCCTACCGGCACTACTCGCACCTCGTCTACACGATCGCGCTGCGCGCGCTGGGTGACCGGCAGGACGCCGAGGACGTGACGCAGCAGGTCTTCCTCGCCGCGTGGCGCGGGGCGGAGAACCTCCGCCCGTCGCCCACCGCCCTGCCCGGCTGGCTCGTCGGCATCGCCCGGCACAAGATCGCCGACGTGCTCCAGGCCCGGGGGCAGGAGTCGCGGCGGCTGCGTGCCGTCGCCGACGAGACGGGGCGGATCGGGCCGGAGACCTCGCGCGACCACGCGCTCGAGATCGCCGTCATCGCCGAGCTCGAGGCGATGGGCGACCCGCGCGGCCAGATCCTGCGGATGACGATCATGGAGGGGCTGAGCCACAGCGACGTCGCCGACCGGCTGGACCTGCCGCTCGGCACCGTGAAGAGTCACGCCCGGCGCGGGCTGATCCACCTACGACAGGTGCTCAAGGAGGTGCGAGACGATGACTGAGACCCCCCGCTGGCCCGACGGCCACCCGGACGAGGACGCGCTGGCGGACCACGCCTTCGACGTGAGGGACGGCCTGCCGGGTGACCCGGACGTCGTCGCGCACGTCGCCGGGTGCGCGCAGTGCTCCGCCGACCTCGCCGAGCTGAGCGACCTGGCCCGTGGCCGGGTGCCCGGCGAAGGGGGACCCCTCGCCCGCGCGGTCGACGACCGGGGCGAGATCGCCTGGCAGTACCCCAACGAACGGGTGTGGGACGCGATCGCCGCCGAGATGGGCAGGCCCGCGCTCACGGTGGTCGGCGAGGAGCGGCCGGCCCGTGCCGTGCCGGCCCCGGCCGACCGGGCGGGCGACGGCCCGACCCCTGCTGCGGAGCGGTCCGCCGGCGGCTTCAGCCTGCGGCGCACGGTGCCCTGGCTCGCCGGTGTCGCCGCGCTCGTCGTCGGCCTCGCCCTCGGGCGCGGCATCGGCGACCCCAGCCCCGAGGTCACCGAGGTGGCCCGGCTCAGCACGGTCGACGACGCGAAGGACGCGCGCGGCCAGGCCGAGCTCGTGCGCGCCGGCGACGGCCTGCAGCTGCGGGTGCAGCCGCAGTCGCTGCCGAAGGGGCCCGGCTACCTCGAGGTGTGGCTGCTCAACACCGACGGGTCCCGGATGGTGTCGGTCGGTGTCCTCGACGGTGACTCGCCCCAGGACTACACGGTGACGCAGGACCTCATCGACGAGGGCTACACGGTCGTTGACATCTCGCGCGAAGCCTTCGACGACAAGCCGGAGCACTCCGGCGACTCGCTGGCCCGGGGGACGCTCGGGGCCTGAGAGGCTGCCGGCGTCAGGCGAGCCGGCTGCCGTCGGGCACGGTGCTGGCGGTCGTCGCGAGGACGATATGCCCTTGGTCGTCGGGCGCCCCGGTCACGAGGACCTCAGAGACCACCCCCGCGATGCGCTTCGGCGGGAAGTTGACCACGCACAGCACCTGCCGGCCGACGAGGTCCTCGGGCTCGTAGAGGTCGGTGATCTGCGCGCTGGAGGTCTTGATGCCCAGCGGTCCCAGGTCGACCTGGAGGACGTAGGCCGGCTTGCGGGCCCGGGCGTTCGGCTCGGCCGCCGTGACGGTGCCGACCCGCAGGTCGACTCGCTCGAAGGTCGCCCAGTCGAGGGGCTCCGTGGTCTGTGCGTCCTGGGCCTCGTCCACGGGGGTGATGCTCGCACGCCGGTGACTGGATGGGGCGTCCCGTGCGTGCGTCAGCGGGTGAGGGTCGCGAGCCGGCCGGCGAGGACCTCCCGGGACCAGGTGGCGGTGAGGTGGTTGGAGACGCCCCGGTAGACCTGGACCGGCCCGTCGGTCCCGGTGTGGACGGGCGAGTAGGTCGGGCCCGACCCGCGGGCGGCGATGGGCGTGAGGTCGAGGACGGAGATGCGTGGGCTGGCCTGCCGGGCGGCGGTGAGCGTCGCGGACCGTCCGGCGTCCGCGTCGGTGAGGCGGAAGCGGCAGCGAGTCGTCGGGCTGCTCGACGCGACGACGCACGAAGGGAGCGTCGCGACGTCTGCGGGCAGCGGCGACGCCGTCACGAGGTGGACCGTGGCGCCGTCGGCTCGCAAGCGCCACACGGTCGACCGGATCTGGGTGCTCGTGCCGAGCCCTCGTCCGGCGAGCACGACGATCGGCCGACGGCCGTCGCGGGCCTCGGCCCGGATCTGGCTGCGGACCCGGGCGGACCACCGGCCCGAAGGGGAGTCGCCTGCCGGCAGTCGGAAGATCCCGCCGGACTTCGTACGGGGGAGCAGGGCGCGGTGCTGGCCCGCGGTCGACCGACGCAGGCCATCCGCCAGCTGGCCGGCCATCGAGTCACCGACGAGGAAGACCGGTCGCCCGTACCCGTAACGACGCGTCGTCGGGACCTCGCGCGCGCCTGTCAGGTGATCGCCGGTGGCGTAGTGGAAGGGCTCGTCGAGCTGCGTGGCGCGCACGGTCGACGGGTCGACACCGTCGGCCGACGCTGCGGGTGGAGCAACGACAAGGAGCGAGGCCGCGATGAGTGCGGGCGCGACGAGCAGACGGGCGGCAGGCATGCTCAGCATGGTCCTCCCACCCGGCCGATCCCTCCACCAATGATCGTCGGGCGTCTCCCTTCGTCACGGCCGGCATGGACTCTCGACCGCTACAAACCCGGCGGCAGACGCACTGGGTCGTGGCCATCCCCCAGGACAGCCCGCCCGTCCTCGTCAACGCCGACCTCCACGACAGCGTCGGCCTCCCTCTCCCACCGCCACCGCTGCGTCAGCCGCCAGTCGACGGTGGCGACGACCGCGCACATCTTCTGGCGACTCAGCCGTCGCAGGCCCATCGGCGAGACGTCGAGGGTCAGAGCCTGGTCAACACCCGTCGCTTCCTCGACACCCGCGACGTCGTCGACCAGCCACAGGTCGACCACCCTGGCCGGGTGAGGGACGCCAGAGGCAGGGAGATCATCGAGCCCACGGACCACCAGCGACCCGCCCGCACTCGCCATCTCGCCCAACATCTTGCTTGCGTCGACCTCACGGTCGCTGGGGAGGCGCGTCGCCACCCGACGGCCGACCATCGCTGACGCGCGGGCCACCCCGGTCCACTCGCGGCCGCTGGTGAGCTCGACCGACCGTCCGGATCGCAGCGCCGTCCGGGCGAGCTCGTCGACGACAGTCGACACCTGACCGGGACGCACACCGTCGCCGTACCCGACGACCGTCAACGAGGGCGTCGGGAGATCACCAAGCACGCTCTCGAGACCGGACGCGCGCAGGTCTACGCGTCGCGAGAGGTAGAACTCGATCGCCTCGACGTCGGCCGCGAGCTGTCCTGCGAGCGTCCGATTCATGTCCAACTACTACCGTCGACCCCCGACAGCGAGCTCCTGGAGAGATGTGCTGAAGAGCAGACGGGTACCGCCGTCGCGATCAATACTCACGTGATGACATCACTAGAACCGATCACCGTGACCCCACACCTCCACGAAGACCAGCGGGCGGGGGCGGTCGCGCTGCTGCAGGGATACTTCGCCGGACTGCTGGACAAGGGCCGTGGGTTCGAAGGAGGGTGGTGGGACACCTTCGACCCGAGCGGCACCAGGTCGTCATCACAAGATCGCTTCACCGCAGACGACGTCCTCTCGGCTTCGCTGCTCTCTGCGGACATCCACCCCACCGCCCGTCCAGATCCTTTTCACCTATGCGGACCACTTGAATGCACAGCTCGGCGGTCTGGGAGCGGATCGTGAGCTCGCGTCGCTGTCGGCAGCTGAGGCCCGCGACCTTGAAGAGCAGAACCGTCCGCTGTGGTCGGCCGTCAGAAAACTCCACGATGTGGGCGTGACCCGGACGAGCAAGCTGCTTGCTCGTAAGCGCCCGAACCTGATCCCGATCTACGACTCGGTGATTCTGTCGGTCTCATCGGACACCGATTGTCGGCGGCCGTGAGCACCATTTGGCACCGCCGTCGGGTCGAGTGTCGACGAGATCTGACACCACCGTCCCGGGGGCCTCAGCTGGGGGCGAATGCGCCCGGCCCGGTCTCCAGATGGGTCTCCGATGGGCAACTATCCTAGTGCTAGAATAGTTGAGTGGAATTGACTTCTGCCGAACTGACCGTGCTGGGCCTGATCGTTGAGCACCCCCGGCACGGCTACGACCTGGAACAGGTGATCGAGCAGCGCGGCATCCGACAGTGGACGGACATCGGCTTCTCATCGATCTACTACGTGCTCGCCAAGCTGGAGAAGCGCGGCCTCATCGAGGCCGCCGAGGGCCGTTCTGGCGTGAAGTCTCGGCGGGTGTTCCAGGCCACTGCGGAGGGGCGGCAGATCGCCGCAGATGAAGCCGTTGCGTTCATCGCCGATCTTCGGGCGGTCCCATATCCGGTCCTCGTCGGACTGGCCAACTTGCCGCTGGTCTCGGAGCGCGCCTACGACGAGGCGCTGCGCAGCAGGCTGATTCAGCTCGAGGCCAGGATCGCATCAGTCATGGAAGCCGAGCGGTCGCAAGCTCCCCTCCCACGCCCCGCACGGGAGGTCTTCTCCTACTCCCTCAGCCTCCTGGAGGCGGAAAGGTCGTGGCTCGCCGAACGAGTCCAGGTATCCGATGAGTGACAAGGCCGAGCTCAAACCGCCCGACAGGACGATCATCGACGGAGTCTCCACGGCCGGCGGCTCGCACTGCGAGACGACGGCGCTCGGCGTGCTCCTGCGACATGCCGGACTCGACCTCTCCGAACCGATGCTCTTTGGGTTGGGGAGCGGGCTGTCCTTCATCTACTGGGACTCGAAGCAACAGGAGCTGCCTTTCCTGGGCGGCAGGGTGAAGCCCTTCGTGCTCGCCCAGAACCTGACCCAACGGCTGGGGCTCGAGCTGCGCGTGCAGGAGACCACCTCCGCACGTAAGGCCTGGGACCAGGTCCGCTCCTCGATCGACGATGGGATCCCCGTAGGGCTACAGCTCGACAGCCATGACCTGGAGTACTTCGGATCCCGCGTGCACTTCGCCGGTCACGTCGTCGCCATGTACGGCTACGACGCCGAGCGGGCCTATTTGGTCGACACCGCGCAGCAGGGCGGAGCCGTGTCCACGAGCCTGGAGAGCCTGGCCAGAGCGCGAGCCGCACGCGGGCCGATGTCGGCCCGCCACCGGTCCTTCACCGTGAGGGTGGCGGTGCCGAACATGGATGGCGGGCACCTCATCCCAGCGATCATCTCCGCGATCACCGCGTGCGCTGAGGACCTCCTGACGCCGGCGATCGCCAACCTCGGCAACCGAGGAATCCGCACAGCAGTTAAGCGCGTGCACTCGTGGTTCGATCGAGTCGAGGACCCCGGCCGCAACCTCACAGTCATCGCCACCCTGATGGAACGCGCGGGCACCGGAGGCGCACTGTTTCGCAACCTGTACCGAGACTTCCTGACCGAGTGCCACGGACTACTCGAAGGCAGGCCGGGCGCGGACCTCGTAGAGCAGGGAAGGGATCTCTTCGCCGAATCCGCGCTGCTCTGGACGAGCGTTGCCGAACTCATCGAGAAGGCAGGTGCCTCGGGTAGCCCGGACCATCTCGCCAAGGCGAGTCAACTGCTCGATGACATCGCGACGATCGAGACCTCCGCGATGACTGCACTCGGCTCCCTGACGAAGTCCGGGCCAGACCACTCCCCACGGCGCTCCTAAGCGGGTCGGTCGTGCACGGTCGCCTGCGCCTCCTCGGAGCGATCGCGGTCCCGGCCGCGCGAAAGGCACCTCGTCTGAGGATCGGATCCGCCTGATGGCAGGAAGCCGGGTGGATCTGTATGCCGCGATCCGGCGTGACGCCAGGACGGGCATGTCGAATCGTGCCCTGCAGCGCAAGCACGGGGTCGGGTACCGCACGGTCGCTGCTGCGTTGGAGTCGGCGTGGCCGAAGGCCAGGAAGCCGCCGCCCAAGCGCGGGTCACGGCTCGATCCGTACCGAGACGTGATCGACGGCTGGTTGCGCGACGATCTCGACGCGCCGCGGAAGCAGCGGCATACCGCCAAGCGGATCTTCGACCGGCTGCTGGACGAGCACGAGGCCACAGGCGTCGTCTCTTACGGGATGGTCCGCGACTACGTCGCCACCCGCCGCCGCGAGATCCGCATCGAGGCCGGTCGAGAACCCGCGAACACCTTCATCCCGCAGGAACACCTCCCCGGTCGGGAGGCCGAGGTCGACTTCGGCGAGGTCGCGATCCGGCTGCGCGGCGAGCTGGTCACATGCGCGCTGTTCAGTCTACGGCTCTCCTACTCCGGCAAGGCTGTGCACCGAATCAGCTCCTCGGCTGGGCAGGAAGCCTTCTTCGAGGGCCACGCACACGCCTTCAATGTGCTCGGAGGGGTCCCGACCGGGAAGATCCGCTACGACAACCTCAAGGCCGCCGTCGCGAGCGTGATCGGCTTCTCCCGCCAGCGGGTCGAGGCCGACCGATGGACTGCGTTCCGATCCCACTACGGCATCGAGGCCTTCTACTGTCAGCCTGGCATCCAGGGGGCGCATGAGAAGGGCGGCGTCGATGGGCAGATCGGCTGGTTCCGCCGTAACCACCTCGTCCCCGTCCCCGAGGTCGACTCCCTCGCGGAACTCAACGCCCTCATCGACGTCTGGGACATCCACGATGACTCTCGTCGGATCGGTTCGCGCGCCCACACGGTCGGCGAGCACTTCTCCACCGAGGAACCGCTCCTCGCGCCGCTTCCGACCGAGCCATTCGAGACCGGCCGCTGGTTCACGCCCCGGGTCGACCGGTACGCCCAGATAGCGGTGCGGATGAACAAGTACTCCGTGCCCGCCCGCATGGTCGGACGCCAGGTCCGAGTGCTGCTCCACGCCAGCAACCTGGTCGTGTTCGATGGCAAGACCGAGATCGCCCGCCACGAGCGGCTGATGACCAAAGGCGGCACACGCGTTGATCTCGACCACTACCTCGAAGTCCTGCTCCGCAAGCCTGGCGCACTGCCCGGCGCGACCGCGCTGGAGCAAGCGCGCGCGGCAGGCCGGTTCACGCCGGTCCACGACTCCTGGTGGGCCGCCGCCTGTAAGGCGCACGGTGATGCCGAAGGCACCCGCGCGCTGATCGAGGTGCTGATGCTGCACCGTCATCTGCCCCACGACCAGGTCGTCGCCGGCCTTGCCGCAGCGCTGAATGCTGGCGCGCTCACCGCCGACGCCGTCGCGCTGGAAGCCCGCAAACACGACAACTCGACGGAAGAGGCCGTCATCGAGATCAGCGGCGAGCCATTGGCGTCGCAGGAGGCACCCGCAGTCAGGTCGTTGACCGAGCGCCGGCTCCGTGCCCACCTGCCCGCAGACGATCGGCCGCTGCCGAGCGTGGAGAAGTACGACCAGCTGTTGGCCAGCCGCCGCGAGAACCCGAACGAAGGAGCCGCACCATGACCCCCAAACGCCGTGGAATGACCGAGGAAGCAGCCGACGCCGCGATCGACCAGGCCTGCCGGATGCTCCGGATGCCCACCATCCGCAACTCCTTCACCGACTACGCCGACCGGGCCAGCCGGGAGCAGATGTCCTACCGCGGCTTCCTCGCCGAACTACTGCTCGCCGAATGCGACGACCGCGCCCGACGCCGGTCCGAGCGCCGAATCAAGGCCGCCAAGTTCCCCCGCGAGAAGTCCCTGCGAGCCTTTGACTTCGACGCCAACCCCAACATCGACCCCGCCGTGATCCACACCCTCGCCAAGTGCGAATGGGTCCAGAAGGGCCAGCCACTCTGCCTCATCGGGGACTCCGGCACCGGCAAGTCCCATCTGCTCATCGCACTCGGCACCGAGGCCGCCATGGCCGGCTACCGGGTCAAGTGCACCCTGGCCACCCAACTCGCCAACGAGCTCGTCGAGGCCGCCGACGAGATGACGCTGGCGAAGACCATCGCCCGCTACGGCCGCGTCGACCTGCTGTGCATCGACGAACTCGGCTACATGCAACTCGACCGCCGCGGCGCGGAACTGCTCTTCCAGGTCCTCACCGAACGCGAGGAGAAGGCTTCCGTCGCCATCGCCTCGAACGAGTCCTTCGGCGGCTGGACCAAGACCTTCACCGACCCCCGGCTATGCGCCGCCATCGTCGACCGGCTCACCTTCGGCGGCACCATCCTCGAGACCGGCACCGACTCCTACCGCCTGGCCCAAGCCGCCAAGCAGCGGACGACCTGACCGCTGCCCATGCGCGGGAAGTGATGTCGACCCAGACCTACATCACCAGCACGAATCCGGCCCCAGCGGTGTCAGAACTCACCGACAAGCGGTGTCGGACGAAACCGGCGAAGCCAACTCGGTCATCGGTGACGCTGTGTACGGACGGTCTGCCACGGTCGCCCAGTGGCAGCGGATGCACGCAGCTCTTACAGCCGACGGCGGCCGCTTGCAAGAGCACCTGCTGAGCCTTCGGCAAGATGGCGGATTGCCGGAAAAAGTCAGTGCACTGCGAGTCTTCGACGTCATTGCCTGGCTCGACGGGAGCGGTAAAGCACAGAAAATTCTCGCTCGGCACTAGGCCTTGCTCACGCCGTGCACGCGGCGACACATCACAGCCCTCGCGGGAGACCGCGAGGGCTGTTGGCGTGTTCGGGTGGAGCCAAGGGGACTCGAACCCCTAACCCCCTGCTTGCAAAGCAGGTGCGCTACCAATTGCGCCATGGCCCCTGGATGTGAAGTTGTGCGACCCCGTCAGGCGCGGGAGTCGGTGGCCGCGGCCCACACGTCGCGCGGCGGGGCGGACGCGGTGCCTCCGCGCTGGCCGCCGGCGGCAGCTGCGGCGTAGAGGTCCTTCTCCGAGCGCTGCGCCTCGATCTTGCGGCGGGCGTACGCGGCTCCTGCGGCGACGGCAGCGAGGGCGAGGATCTTCTTCATCGGCTGCTCCGTGGTCGGGCATCGAAGGGGGGATCGGGTGGGCCTAAGAGGACTTGAACCTCTGACCTCTTCCTTATCAGGGAAGCGCTCTAACCGTCTGAGCTATAGGCCCGTGTGCGACCAGATGCGTGGTTTCGAGGCTCAGGCCCTGAGGGCCTTCGCACCTCAACCACCGTGGCTGACGCGACGCCCGAGGTTACCTCACGGCTGGCGTCGCGGCCAAAACGCGGGGGTCCCTGGGGTCGTGCAGCGCTCAGTCGTCGGTGAGGGTGAGGTGGAGGCCGCCGACGAGGCTGGCGACGATGTTGTAGAGGAAGGCGCCCAGGGTGGCCAGGGCGGTCAGCAGGACGACGTCGACGACCGCGACGACGACCGACAGCGAGACGACGCGGCCGAAGCCGAGGAAGTCCATGATGTCGAAGGTCTGGCCCGAGCCGTCACCGATGATCTGGCTGGCCAGGGAGTTGATGGAGTCGAAGACCCCCATCGCCGACATCAGGCTCCACAGCACCGCGCTCATGACGACCATCGCGATGCCCAGGGCCACGGAGAGGAGGAAGCCGACCTTCATCGCCGACCACGGGTCCACCCGCGAGACCATGAGCTTGACCCGACGACCGCCTCGAGCGGGTCGGGATGCCGCGGGACGGGGGGCGCCCGCCCCCTTCGCGCCCTCGCTGCCGCGAGAGGCCTGCATCACCGTCGTGTCGCTCACTGGTCACCTCCGGGGGCCTGGTCCCCGCTGTCAGTCGTGGCATCCGTGGCCGGCTCAGAGCCGTCCTCGGACGCAGGTACAGGCTCCGACGCTACCGCGTCGTCCTCCACCTCTGCTGCGACACCCCGGTCGACGTTGCGCGCGACCGCCACGATGGCGTCGCCCTTGCGGGGGGTGGCGAAGGAGACGCCCATGGTGTTCCGGCCGGTGCGGGAGACCTCGGTGACCGCCGAGCGCACGATGTTGCCGCGCTCCATGACGACCATGACCTCGTCGTCCTCGCTCACGGTGAGCGCCCCGACGAGCTGGCCGCCCTTGCCGGACTTGGCCGCCATGACGCCGAGCGTGCCGCGCCCCTTCGCCGTCCACTCCGAGGCCGGCGTGCGCTTGGCGACGCCGTTCTCGAAGACGACGAAGACGTCGGGGTCGGTGCCCTCCTCGATGACCTGCATCGACAGCAGCGAGTCGCCGTCGCGGAACTTCATGCCCGTCACACCGCTCGTGCCGCGCCCCATCGGGCGCAGCTGCTCGTCGGTGGCGTGGAAGCGCACCGACATCGCGTTGCGCGAGACGAGGAGCAGGTCGTCGGCGGCGGAGGCGAGACCCGCGGTGACGAGCTCGTCGCCGTCGCGCAGGTTGATCGCGATGAGACCGCCGGAGCGGGGGGAGTCGTACTCGGTGAGGCGCGTCTTCTTCGTCAGGCCGTTGCGCGTGGCCAGGACGAGGTAGGGCGCCGCCTGGTAGTCCTTGATCGCCAGGACGGCCGCGATCTGCTCCTCGGGCTGGAAGGCGAGGAGGTTCGCCACGTGCTGGCCCTTGCCGTCGCGCGACGCCTCGGGCAGCTCGTAGGCCTTCGCGCGATAGACCCGCCCGAAGTTGGTGAAGAAGAGCAGCCAGTGGTGCGAGGTCGTCGTGCCGAAGTGCTCGACGACGTCCTCGCCGCGCAGCGTCGCGCCGCGCACGCCCTTGCCGCCACGTTTCTGGCTGCGGTACTCGCTGACCTTGACCCGCTTGGCGTAGCCGCCGCGGGTGATCGTCACGACGACGTCCTCCTCGGGGATGAGGTCCTCCATCGCGACGTCGCCGTCGTAGGGCAGGATCCGCGTGCGCCGGTCGTCGCCGTACTTGTCGACGATCGCCTGCAGCTCCTCGGAGACGATGCTGCGCTGGCGCTCGGGCGTGGCGAGGATGTCCTGGTAGTCGAGGATCTGGGCCTCGAGCTCGTCGTGCTCGTCGATGATCTTCTGACGCTCCAGCGCGGCGAGCCGGCGCAGCTGCATCTCGAGGATGGCGCGGGCCTGCTCCTCGTCGATCTCGAGCAGGTTGATCAGCCCGTCACGGGCCGCCTCGACGGTGCGCGACGCGCGGATGAGGGCGATGACCTCGTCGAGCGCGTCGAGCGCCTTGAGCAGGCCGCGCAGGATGTGGATCGCGGCCTCGGCCTTGGCCAGGCGGTACTTCGTGCGCCGGACGATGACCTCGATCTGGTGCTCCACCCAGTGCCGGATGAAGGCCGAGATCGGCAGCGTGCGCGGCACCCCGTCGACGAGGGCGAGCATGTTCGCGCCGAAGTTCGTCTGCAGCTGGGTGTGCTTGTAGAGGTTGTTGAGCACGACCTTGGCGACCGCGTCGCGCTTGAGCACGATGACGAGCCGCTGGCCGGACCGCCCGGAGGTGTGGTCCTGGATGTCGGCGATGCCCTGGACCCGGCCCTCCTTGACGAGGTCGGCGATCTTCAGCGCCAGGGTGTCGGGGTTGACCTGGTAGGGCAGCTCGGAGACGACGAGGCAGGTGCGCCCCTGCAGCTCCTCGACCTCGACGACCGCGCGCATGATGATCGAGCCGCGACCGGTGCGGTACGCCTCGTCGATGCCCCGGGTGCCCATGACGAGCGCGCCGGTGGGGAAGTCCGGACCGGTGATCCGCTTCATCACCGCCTCGAGGGCCTCCTCGCGGCTGGCCTCGGGGTTCTGCAGCATCCACTGGGCCGCGTCGGCGACCTCGCGCAGGTTGTGCGGCGGGATCTGGGTGGCCATGCCGACGGCGATGCCGGCCGAGCCGTTGACGAGCAGGTTGGGGAAGCGCGAGGGCAGGACGTCGGGCTGCAGCGTCTTGCCGTCGTAGTTCGGCACGAAGTCGACGGTGTCCTGGTCGATGTCGCGCACGAGCTCGAGGGCGATCGGCGCCATCTTGCACTCGGTGTACCGGGGGGCGGCCGCGCCGTCGTTGCCGGCCGAGCCGAAGTTGCCCTGCCCGTCGATGAGCGGGTAGCGCAGCGACCACGCCTGCACGAGGCGCACCATGGCGTCGTAGATCGCGCTGTCGCCGTGCGGGTGGTACTGACCCATGACGTCGCCGACGACGCGCGAGCACTTGTTGTAGCCGCGGTCGGGGCGGTAGCCGCCGTCGTACATGGCGTAGACGATGCGGCGGTGCACCGGCTTGAGGCCGTCGCGCACGTCGGGCAGCGCACGGCTGACGATGACGCTCATCGCGTACTCGATGTAGCTGCGCTGCATCTCCGCGTTGAGGTCGATCGGGTCGATCCGGTCGGTGGTGACCTCGGTGCCGGTGCCGTCGGGGGTGTCAGTCATGTCGTCCTCTAGCTCGCAAGTTCGGGCGAAGGGGGGTGCTCGGGCCCCGGTCAGATGTCGAGGAAGCGCACGTCGCGTGCGTTCTTCTGGATGAAGGAGCGGCGGGACTCGACGTCCTCGCCCATGAGCACGGAGAACATCTCGTCGGCCGCGGCGGCGTCGTCGAGGGTCACCTGGAGCAGCACCCGCGAGTCGGGGTCCATCGTGGTCTCCCACAGCTCCTGGTAGTTCATCTCGCCCAGACCCTTGTAGCGCTGGACGCCGTTCTCCTTCGGCAGGCGCCAGCCCTGGCTCTGGCCGTGGGCGATCATCGCGTCGCGCTCACGGTCGGAGAAGGAGAACTCGTGCTCGTGGTTGCTCCACTTGAGCCGGTACAGCGGCGGCTGGGCGAGGTAGACGTACCCGGCCTCGATGAGCGGCTTCATGAAGCGGAAGAGCAGCGTGAGCAGCAGCGTGCGGATGTGCATGCCGTCGACGTCGGCGTCGGCCATGAGGACGATCTTGTGGTACCTCGCCTTGGCGATGTCGAAGTCCTCGCCGATGCCGGTGCCGAAGGCGGAGATGAGCGCCTGGACCTCGGTGTTGGCCATGACCCGGTCGATGCGGGCCTTCTCGACGTTGAGGATCTTGCCGCGGATGGGCAGGATCGCCTGGTTCTCGGGGTTGCGGCCCGCCTTCGCCGAGCCGCCGGCCGAGTCGCCCTCGACGATGAAGACCTCGGAGATCGTCGGGTCCTTGCTCTGGCAGTCCGAGAGCTTGCCGGGCAGGCCGCCGGACTCGAGCAGGCCCTTGCGGCGGGTGGCGTCGCGCGCCTTGCGCGCCGCGATCCGGGCGGTCGCCGCCTGGACCGACTTGCGCACGATGTCCTTGCCCTTGGTGGGGTTGGCCTCGAGCCAGTGCCCGAACTCGTCGGTCATCGCGCGCTGAACGAAGCCCTTGACCTCGGAGTTGCCGAGCTTGGTCTTCGTCTGGCCCTCGAACTGCGGCTCGCCGAGCTTGACCGAGATGACCGCGGTGAGGCCCTCGCGGATGTCGTCGCCGGTGAGGTTGTCGTCCTTGTCCTTGAGCAGGCCCTGCTTGCGCGCGAAGTCGTTGATCATCTTCGTCAGCGCCGCGCGGAAGCCCTCCTCGTGGGTGCCGCCCTCGTGGGTGTTGATGTTGTTCGCGTACGTGTGGACGGACTCGCTGTACGCCGTCGTCCACTGCATGGCGATCTCGAGGGAGAGCGAGCGCTCGGTGTCCTCGGTCTCGATGTCGATGATCGTGTCGATGACCGGCTCGGCCTTCTTGCTGCCGACGAGGTGGGTCACGTAGTCGACGAGACCGTTCTCGTAGCGGTAGGTGACGGTGCGCGCCGTCTTCGTCGTCGCCTGGCCGCCGTCACCGGCGTCGTCGTCGTGCTCGACCTCGGTGATGTCGGCGTCGACGGCGTCGAGGTCCTCGTCGGCGTCCTGGTCCCGCTCGACCCGCTCGTCGATGAGGGTGACCGTCAGGCCCTTGTTGAGGAAGGCGGTCTGCTGGAAGCGCGCCCGGATCGTCTCGTAGTCGTACTCGACGGAGTCGAAGATCGCGGCGTCGGCCCAGAAGGTGATCGTCGTGCCGGTCTCCTGCGTCTCCTCCATCCGCTCCAGGGGAGCGGTGGCGACGCCGTAGTCGAAGGACATCCGGTGGGCGTAGCCCTTCTGGCGCACGCAGACGTCGAGGCGCGTCGACAGCGCGTTGACGACCGAGGAGCCGACGCCGTGCAGACCGCCGGAGACCTTGTACCCGCCGCCGCCGAACTTGCCGCCCGCGTGGAGCTGGGTGAGCACGAGCTCGACCGCGCTCACGCCCTCGCCCGCGTGCATGTCGGTGGGGATGCCGCGGCCGTCGTCCTTGACCCGGACGGCGCCGTCGGCCATGAGCGTGACGGTGATCGAGGTGGCGTAGCCGGCCAAGGCCTCGTCGACCGAGTTGTCGACGATCTCCCACACGAGGTGGTGCAGGCCGCGCTCACCGGTGCTGCCGATGTACATGCCCGGACGCTTGCGGACGGCCTCGAGACCCTCGAGCACCGTGATCGCGCTCGCGTCGTACGCGGCGGGGTCGTCGCCGGCGGCGACGAGGGCGGCCTCGGCCGCCGCCTCGTGCTCGGCGCGGGCCTGCTCGGCCTCCGCGGGGGTGAAGATCTCGTCGGTGCCTGGGGTGTCGTCCTGCTCGGCCACAGGTCTCCTCGTCGTCATGCCGACGGCGCGCCGTGAGCGCGCCGTCCGACGTATGTCCATGATGTGCCCTCAGTCTACCGCCCGAGCGCGACAACGCATGCACGTGCGCGCCCGTGGCGGCCGATCTGAGCGCCAGAACTCCCCGTCGAGGACTCCCGGTATGGCTCCTACCCCCTCAGCGGCTGTGAGAGGCCTTCTCGCAGCGCCCGCCCGGGAGGTCCCCCGCGTGCTCATCGAGCACCTCCGCCAGCTCGTCCCCCAGCGCGCTGCCGCGCTCGTAGCTGCTCGTCCGGATCGTCATCGTCACGACGACGTGCTCCCCCTTCGCACCCCTCATCACCCCGAGCTGACGGGCGACGTAGCCGTCGTCGGTCGGCCCCCACCCGCCCTTGACGAGGGAGCCGTCGAGCCGGCCGACGCCCCACGCCTGCCAGTCGAGGACCCGACCCATGGGGTCGGTGACGGTCTCCGCGTCGCGCAGGCAGACCGCGCCGGCGACGAAGCGCGCCTGGTCCGAGGCGCGCCACCGCGTCTGCCCGAAGGGGGAGAAGCCCGCCACGGTCGAGCGGCGCTGGACCGTCGTGCGCCGGTCGCCGCCGTCTGCGAGGACGTCCTCGACCGCCCGCTGCGCCCGGCTCGGCGAGCCCAGCCCCTGCCACAGCCGCAGCGCGGCGTCGTTGTCCGAGGCGGTGAGGGCGAGCTCGACGTCCGCCTCGACCGAGCCGTCGTCCGGGGCCGCGCGGGTCGCGGCGAGCGCGAGCGGCACCTTGATCGTCGACCAGGCGGGCAGGGCCTCGTCGCGACCCATGACAGCGGGGGCGCCCGAGCCCCCGACCGGGGCGACGGCCACGCTCACCTGCTCGTCGGGGTGGCGGGAGATGACGGCCCGCAGGTCACGCCGGGTGGCCGTGTCGAGCGTCGCCCGTTCGGGGGCGGGCGACGCGGACCGCGTCGCGGTCGGGCTCGGTGAGGCGGAGGTCGTCGTCGGCCCGGGGTCGGCGGGGCTCGCTGTGCACCCCGCGAGGGCGAGCGCGGCGACGGCCGGGACGAGCGCCCGGCGGGCGCCGCGGCTCACCAGCGGCCTAGTAGAGGACGACCGAGGCGTCGTTGCCCCCGGTGCACGTCGTCACCGTCGCGCCGGAGCAGCGCATCGTGTACGTCTGGTCGGTCACCGGGCTCTTGACGAGCAGGGTGGCCGAGCCGTCGCTGCCGGGCGTGTCGGCGAGGTAGGCGTCGCGGACCGCCTCGGCGAAGGGGCACGACGTCACCTCGGTCGCGGTGCCGGCCCGAAGGCCCTGCTTCGCGGTGCCGCACGCGGTCGCGCCCTCGGGCAGCACGCCCGCGCGGGTCGGCGAGGAGGAGCTGCTCGAGCTGCTGCTCGAGCTGCTGCTGGAGCTGGAGCTGGACGACGAGGAGGACGGCTGGCCGCCGTCCGCGGACGAGGAGGTCGGCGCGGGCGAGCTCGCGGTGCTGCTCGGCTCGTCGTCACCGAGCAGACGCAGCCCGGCGACGGCCAGGAGCGCACCGGCGACGAGGGCGCCGACGAGCAGCAGGACGAGCCCGGCCGTGCGGCCGCCGCCGGAGCGCTGCGGCGACCGGGGCAGCGGCGCGGGGGCCGCGCTCTGCGGGTGGTGCTGGGGGCCGGGCTGGGGCGCGGGCGTCCGGTGGGCTGCCGCGCCGGCCGCAGCACCCGCCCCGAGGCCGGCCGCGGGGGAGACCCCGGTGCTCGGGTCGTCGGGGTGGCGCTCGTAGCCGGGGCGGTAGGCCGCCCACTGCTGCGGGGTCTGCTCAGGGGTCTGCGGGGTGGCCGCCGACCGGCCGGCGGGGGTCTCGGACCCCCCTTCGTCCTCGGTCCACCAGTGCGTCGGGACCGCGTCGGAGGTCGCCTGCGGGGGGCGGGCCATGACCTGCGTCGGGGTGTCCTCGCGGTCCTCGACGCGCGGCAGCTCGGTCGTCGCGTCCGCGCCGTCCTGGGCGCGCTCGGGGTCGCCGAAGAGGACGTCGCCCAGGGGTGTGGGCTCCTCGCCGTCGCGGCTCATCGTCGCCCTCCTCTCGTCTCGGGCAGTCGTCCAGCCTGCCAAGGATCGCCGGAGTTGTCACAACGCAGACGTCCCGGGCACGCATGACGTGTGCCCGGGACGACCCCTGAGGAGGGCTGCTGCGTCAGGCGCTCGTGCGGTCGATCTGCATGACGACGGCCTTGGGCTCGGTGAAGAACTCACGGCTGAAGTCCCCGCCCTCGCGGCCGACGCCGGAGTCGCCGACACCGCCGAAGGGGGTGCGCAGGTCGCGGATGAAGAAGCAGTTGACCCACACGGTGCCCGCCTTGAGCCGGGAGGAGACCCGGTGGGCCCGCGAGAGGCCCTCGGTGAAGAGCATCGCGTTGAGCCCGTAGCGCGTGTCGTTGGCGAGGTGGACGACCTCGTCCTCGGTCGAGAAGCGGTTGACGACGCACACCGGCCCGAAGATCTCCTCGCAGTACGCGGGGGCGTCGAGGGGCAGGTCCTCGATGATCGTCGGTCGCACGAGCCAGCGGCCCTCGCCGTCGACGCCGCCGGTGCGGATCGTGCCGCCCGTGGCCTCGACCCCCTCGACGTAGCCGACGACCTTGTCGTAGTGGCGCTTGGAGGCCAGGACGGAGAACTTCGTCTCGGGGTCGAAGGGGTCGCCGATCGGCAGCGCCTCGGCCGCGGCCTGGAAGCGCTCCATGAACTCGTCGTAGATGCCGTCCTGGACGAAGAGGCGCGAGCCGGCCAGGCAGATCTGCCCGGAGTTGCGGAAGATCGCCTCGACCGCCCAGTGGACGGCGTTGTCGAGATCGGCGTCGTCGAAGACGACGTTCGCGCCCTTGCCGCCGAGCTCGAGGGAGACCGGGGCGAGGTGGGTCGAGGCCGAGGCCATGACCGCCTTGCCGGTCGTCGAGGAGCCGGTGAAGGTCACGCGGTCGACGCGGTCGTCACCGGTGAGGGCGGCGCCGGCGGGCGCCCCGTGGCCGTTGAGCACGTTGAGGACACCGGGCGGGAAGCCGGCCTCGACCGCGAGCCGACCGAGGAGGGTCACCGAGGCGGGGGTGTCCTCGCTCGGCTTGATGATGCACGTGTTGCCCCACGCGATGGCGGGCGCGATCTTCCACGTCGCCATCATCAGCGGGAAGTTCCACGGCGAGATCGCCGCGACGACCCCGACGGGGCCGAACTCGCTGTACGTGTGGTGGCCGCTGTCCATGGGGAAGACCGAGCCGACGTGGTCGCGCTGGTGGTCGGCGAAGAAGCGGAAGTTGTCGGCGGAGCGGGCGACGTCGTGCTTGGCCTGGGCGAGGGGCTTGCCCATGTTCGTGCTGTCGAGGGTCGCCAGCTCGTCGGTGCGCTCCTCCATGAGGTCGGCGAGGCGGTGGATGAGCCTTGCGCGCTCGACGCGGCCCATGCGGGGCCACGGGCCCTCGTCGAAGGCCGTGCGGGCGCTCGCGATCGCGCGGTCGGCGTCGGCCTCGCCGCCCTCGGCGGCCTGGGCCCAGACCTCCTGCGTCCACGGGTTGTAGACGTCGAAACGGCCGCCGTCGAGCGACTCGACCTCGACGCCGTCGATGATGTGACCGAAAAGGGTGTCGCTCATGACGAGCTCCTCTCTGCGGAGGCGTCCTGCGACGCCAGCCGCTCGGCGATCGTCACGTCGCCCGCCGCGAAGTGCTCGCGGGGGATCTCGGTGACGAGCACGCGGATGGTGGGCTTGGGGGCGACCTCGGCCTCGACGATCGCGTCGGTGACCTTCGAGATCATCGAGCGGATCGCCTGCGGCGAGCGGCCCTGGGTGAGGGTGATCTGGACGACGGGCATCAGGCGTCCCCCTTCGTCCCACCGCTGATGAAGACCGAGCCGAGGTTGCTGAAGTGGCAGGCCACGCTCGACCCGGGCGGCGCGAAGACCGCGTCGGTCATGCCGCCGGTGAGCACGACCCAGCCGGCCTCGATGGCGTGGCCGCGGGTCGCGAGGTCGTTCGCGGCGAGCGCGAGCGCCTCGCCGGGGTGACCCTGGACCGCGGCGCCGGTCGCCGAGTCGACGACCTCGCCGTCGACCTCGACGAGGACGGCCTCGAGGGAGAGGTCGACCTCGCTCGGGACGAGCCCGAGACCACCGGTGACGAAGGCGCCCGAGCTCGCGTTGTCGGCGATGACGTCGCCGGCGGCGAACGTGAAGTCCTTGTACCGGCTGTCGATGACCTCGGCGCCGCCGTGCACGGCGGCAACGGCCGCCATGGCCTGCGCACCGGTGACGCCGGGGCCCTCGAGCCGCTCGCCCATGACGAAGACGAGCTCGGGCTCGATGCGGGGGTGGATGAGCGCGTCCTGGGGCACGGGGTCGCCGGCCGGCAGGATCATCGCGTCGGTGAGCCAGGCGACGAAGGGGGTGTCGACCCCCATCCGCTGCTGCTTGGCGCGCGAGGTGAGGCCGAGCTTGACCCCGATGAGCTTCTCGCCGCGCTCGAGGCGCGTGGCGAGGGTGAGGTCCTGGATCTCGTAGCCGGTCGCGACGTCGAGCTCGGGCCACTCGTCGGTGAACTTCACCCGGTCACGACGCTCGTCCTCGCAGGCGAGCAGCTCGGCGGCGACGGACTCGACGTCCCACTGCTGGGCGGCCATCAGGAGGTCGCCCCGAGCGCCTGGAGGTCGCCCATGTCGATCTCGTGCTGCTTCTGCAGCTCCAGCGCCACGTCGATGATCATGTCCTCCTGGCCGCCGACGTAGCCGTACTCGCCGACCTTCGACAAGATCGCGTGGGCCGGCACGCCGTAGCGCTCCGAGGCCCGCTCCGCGTGGATGAGGAAGGAGCTGTAGACGCCCGCGTAGCCCTGGGTGATCGAGGAGCGGTCCATCCACGGCAGCCGGCGGATGTAGGGCCGCACGACGTCCTGGGCCGCGCCGAGGATGCCGTCCATGTCGACCCCGGTGGAGATGCCGAGGCGCTCGAAGGCCACGGCGAGGACCTCGGTGGGGGAGTTGCCCGCCCCGGCGCCGAGCGCGCACAGCGAGCCGTCGATCTGACGGGCGCCGGCGCGGTAGGCGAGCACGGAGTTCGCGACGCCGAAGGACATGTTCTGGTGGCCGTGGTAGCCGACCTGGGCCTGCGAGCCGATCTCGGAGACGAGGGCGCTCACGCGCTCGGAGACGTCCTCGAGGATGAGGGCGCCGGCGCTGTCGACGACGTAGACGCACTGGCAGCCGGCGTCGACCATGATGCGCGCCTGCTTGGCGAGCTCCTCGGGCGTGACCATGTGGCTGAGCATGAGGAAGCCGACGGTCTCCATGCCGAGGTCGCGGGCGGCGCCGAAGTGCTGGATCGAGACGTCGGCCTCGGTGCAGTGCGTGGCGATGCGGGCGATGTCGGCGCCGTTGTCGCGGGCCTGGTGTAGGTCGTGGACGCGGCCGAGACCGGGCAGGAGGAGGACGGCGATCTTGGCCCGCTCGGCCTCGGCCCGGGCGGCCTTGATGAGAGACATCTCGTCGACGGCGGAGAAGCCGTAGTTGAAGCTCGAGCCGCCGAGGCCGTCGCCGTGGGTCACCTCGATGACCTGGACGCCGGCCTGGTCGAGGGCGCGGACCGTCGTGCGGACCTGCTCCTCGGTGAACTGGTGCGACATCGCGTGCGAGCCGTCGCGCAGCGTCGTGTCGGTGAGGCGCACGTCGACGCCGCCGGAGAACTCCGGGATGGGGTGGGTCATCTCGCTCACGCCGAGACCTCCTGCTGCTTCGTGTCGGGCGAAGGGGTGGTGGCGTCGGCGTCGGCGGGGACCCAGCCGGTGTCGACGCCGAGGCGGTGGGCGACCATCATGTCGCCGACGCGAGCGGCGGCCGCGGTGATGATGTCGAGGTTGCCCGCGTAGTCGGGCAGGTAGTCGCCGCGGCCCTTGACCTCGACGGGGACGGTGACGCGCGCCATGCCGTTCCACAGCTCACGGGCGTGGTCGAACTGCGGCTCGGCGCGCAGGTGGTAGCCGGGGACGTACTCCTGGACGCGCTCGACCATGGCGGCGATGGACTCGCGGACCCGGTCGTTGAGCTCGCCGGCCTCGGCGGCCTCCTCGGGGATGGCGCAGAAGACGGTGTTGCGCATCATCAGCGGGGGCTCGACGGGGTTGAGGATGATGATCGCCTTGCCCTTCGTCGCGCCGCCGACGACCTCGAGGGCCTCTGAGGTGGTCTCGGTGAACTCGTCGATGTTGGCGCGGGTGCCGGGGCCGGCGGACTTGCTCGAGATCGAGGCGACGATCTCGGCGTAGGGGACCGGGACGACGGAGGAGACGGCCGCGACGATCGGCGTCGTCGCCTGACCACCGCAGGTGATCATGTTGACGTTCGTCGCGTCGAGGTTGAAGTCGAGGTTGACCGGCGGGCACAGGTAGGGGCCGACGGCGGCCGGGGTGAGGTCGACGGCGAGGATGCCGGCTTCGGCGTAACGCGGGGCGTTGGCCTGGTGCGCCTTGGCCGAGGTGCACTCGAAGACGACGTCGGGCAGCTCGTCCTGCGCGAGGAGCCAGTCGACCCCTTCGTGGCTGGCCTCGAGACCCAGGCTCGCGGCGCGGCGCAGGCCGTCGGAGGCCGGGTCGACGCCGATCATGTAGCGCGGCTCGATGACCTCGGAACGGCGCATGAGCTTGAACATCAGGTCGGTGCCGATGTTGCCGGGGCCGACGATCGCGGCGGTCCCCTTCGTGCGTGCAGTCATGTCTGTCTCGTCTCTCAGCTGTGGGCGAAGCGGGCCGTGACGCTGCCGAGCCCGGCGAAGGTGGCGGTGAAGGTGTCGCCCGGCGCGACCGGGCTCATGGCGGTGACGGAGCCGGGGAGGATGACCTCGCCCGCCTCGAGGGTCGTGCCGAGCGCGCCGAGGGTGTTGGCGAGCCAGACGAGCGAGGTGATCGGCGAGCCGAGGACGGCGCCGCCGGCCCCAGTCCCGATGACCTGGGCGTTGCGGTGGAAGACGCAGCCGACGAGGCGCAGGTCGACCTCGTGCAGGGGGGTCGGCGTCGAGCCGAGGACGTAGCCGCCCGAGCTCGCGTTGTCGGCGATGGTGTCGGCGAGGGTGATCTTCCAGTCCGCGACGCGGCTGTCGACGACCTCGAGGGCCGGGAGCACGTAGTCGACCGCGGCGATCGCCTGGGTCACGGTGACGCCCGGGCCGGCCAGCGGAGACTTGAGGACGAAGGCGATCTCCGGCTCGACCCGCGGCTGCAGGAAGCGGTCGGCGGGGAGCGGCTCGTGCTCGGCGTAGACGAAGTCGGCGAAGAGGTGGCCGAAGTCGGGCTCGGTGACCCCGAGCTGCTTCTGCATCGCGGCGGAGGTCAGCCCGACCTTGTGCCCGACGACCGTGCGCCCGTCCTCGGTCCAGCGGCGCACCTGCTCGAGCTGGATGCCGTAGGCGTCCTCGACCGTGAGCTCGGGGAAGTCCGCGGTGAGCGGCGGGATCGGGGTGTGGGTCTCGTAGGCCCGCAGCAGGCGCTGCGCTGCCTCCTGCTGGACCTGGCTCGGCTCGCCCATGGGTCTCCTTCGACGGTGCGGACTTCGATCAAAACTAGGGATGTCGGGGGCGCGGTGGTCGGCTCGTTCCCTTCGGTGGAACGTGCGCCGGGTGCGTCCCGCAGCGACCTCACGAGGCTCCCGCACCCACCCCGGCCAGGGCTACGAAACCGTCCCGATCAGCGGGACACCCCAGTCAGCGGATGGTCGACGGCCCCTGCTGGTCGAGGTGCGACGAAGGAGCCTCGAGACCAGGCCCCAGCCGTTTGCTGGTCAAGGTGCGACGAAGGAGCCTCGAGACCAGGCCCAGCCGTTTGCTGGTCGAGGTGCGACGAAGGAGCCTCGAGACCAGGCCCAGCCGTTTGCTGGTCGAGGTGCGACGGAGGAGCCTCGAGACCACCCCCCCAACTGCTCGAGAAGCTGGCAGCCGCGCGGGTTGCAGCCCGAGCACGCGCCAACATCTCGAGGAGGCTGGATCCCCCTTCGCCCGGGCCGAGGTGATCCCACGACCCCCAGCACACCCAGATACCTCGACCCGCGCCGCACCCCTCGATGGTCGAGGTGCGACGAAAGAGCCTCGAGACCAGGCCCAGCCGTTTGCTGGTCGAGGTGCGACGGAGGAGCCTCGAGACCACACCCCCCAACTGCTCGAGAAGCTGGCAGCCGCGCGGGTTGCAACCCGAGCACGCGCCAACATCTCGGGAGAGGCGGGATCCCCCTCCGCCGGTCGAGGTATCCCCACGACCCCCAGCACACCCAGGTACCTCGACCCGCGCCGCACCCCTCGATGGTCGAGGTGCGACGGAGGAGCCTCGAGACCACACCGCCCGAGAAGCTGGCAGCCGCGCCGGTTGCAACCCGCGCGGTTGCCAACATCTCGAGGAGGCGGGGTCCCCCTTCGCCCGGGTCGAGGTGCCGCCGCGACCCCCAGCACGCCCGGACACCTCGACCAGCGCATCCCCGTCGCCCGACGAGCAGCCCACGACAGGGGAGACCCCCGCCACCTCACGAGGTGACGGGGGTCCCGGGGGGGGTGGCGGGGTCAGTGGGTCTGGCGGCCGATCCGGCGGGCGGCGGCTCGCAGCAGGGGGACGATGCGGTCCTCGCGGGCGACGACGGACTCGCTCGGCCCGAAGACCGAGATCGAGGCGACGGCGAGCTCGCCGCGCAGGACGGGCACGGCGATCGAGCCCACCCCGTCGAAGGACTCGTCGACGGCCATGGCGTACCCCTTCGAGCGCACCCCGGCGAGCTCGTGCGCCCAGTCCTGCTCGGTGCGCACGGTGCCGCGCACCCGCGGCGGGAAGCCGGCCTCGCGGCGGGCCCGGTCGACGGTGAGGCTGAAGGCGGCGATCGCCTTGCCGGAACTCGTCACGTGGGCGGGGAAGCGTCGTCCGGCGTGACCGAGGATGTGCTCGCCGGCACCGAGCGCGATGCGCTCGAGGAAGACGACATCGGCGCCGTCGGGGACCCCGAAGTTCACGGTGAGCCCGGTCTGGGTGGCCACCTGGCGAAGGGTGGGCAGCGCCCGGTGGCGCAGCTCGTGGCGCCCGATGGTCAGCTCGCCGAGCTCGTAGAGGTGCAGACCGAGACGGTAGAGCCCGGTCTCCGGATCCTGCTCGATGAAGCCACGGCCGGCGAGCGTCGTGAGGACGCGGTGCACGGTGCTCTTGGCGATGCCGAGCCGGCGGGCGATGTCGGAGACGCCGAGCTCGCCGTCGGCCGCGAAGCACTCGAGCACGTCGAGAGCCGTCGTCACCGAGCGCAGGCCACCGCCGTCGGACGGCTTGCGGCGCAACGGGGTCGACGCGCACCAGGCGGTCTCGACGGGCTGGATGACGGGCTGTGCTGACATGGTGCTCTCCTCGGCAACGACGGTGTCGTGAGGTCTGTTGTGTCGACGATCCCGCCGCGTGTGCGGCATGATCAAGGAATGCGTCCCGATGAGCGGAACACCGCTGACGACGGCGTCATCGCCCGTGCCAGCGCGATCCTCGACGCCGTCGCGAAGGGGGCGTCGGGGGTCCGGGCTATCGCCCGCGCGACCGATCTCCCGGTGAGCTCGGTGCACCGGCTCGTCGCCCAGCTCGTCGAGGTCCAGGTGCTCGAGCGTCTCGACGACCGCATCCGCCTGGGGCCCAAGCTCTTCGAGCTCGGCACCCAGGTGCCGGCCCATCGCGACCTGCGCGACGCCGCCGACCCCGTCATGGAGGACCTGCGTCAGGCGACCCACCACCGCGTGCACCTCGCGATGCTCGACGGCGTCGACGTCGTCTACCTCAAGATCCTCGGCCCGAATCTCGGCCTGGACTCCCGGCTCGGCGGTCGCCTGCCGGCCCACGCGACGGGGGTGGGCAAGGTGATGCTCGCGTACTCGCCGATGGCGACCGTGCGGGCCCGCGTCGAGGCCGGGCTGCCGCGCTTCACCCCGCGGACGATCACCACGCCGGGCCAGCTCACCCAGGAGCTGCGCAAGATCCGCAGCGTCGGCATGGCGCTCGACCTCGAGGAGTCGACGGTCGGCGTCTCGTGCGTCGCGGCACCGGTCTTCGGCTCCGACCGCAAGATCCGCGCGGGCCTGTCGGTGACCGGGCCGACCCGCTCGATCGACCCGGCTCATCTGGGCATCGCCGTGCGCACCGCGGCCTTCACCCTCAGCCGGACCCTGCGCGACTCGGGGCTCTAGCCCGGCTGCTGGTCGAGGAAGTCCAGGACCAGCTCGTTGAAGGCGGCGGCGTGCTCGATCTGCGTCCAGTGCCCACACCTGCCGAAGACGTGCAGCCGCGCGTCGTCGATCCACTCGAGCATCGTCAGCGAGGTCGACAGCGGGATGACCTTGTCGTCGCGCCCGTGGACGAGCAGCACCGGGGCCTCGATCCCGCGGATCGAGCCCTCCGGGTGGGCCATCGCGTCGACCCACCGCTGGCGGGGCGCGGGGAACATCGAGGAGAAGGCCTCCATCGTCCCGCTGCGCGTCGAGGCGGCGTACCGGCTCGCGACGAGCTCGTCGGTGATGAGCGAGCTGTCGTAGGCGAAGGTCTCGCGCATGAGCCGGCCCATCGTCTCGACGTCGGGCTCGTAGCCCCACACCGCGTCGAGCCCCTCGGTGATGGCGAAGGGGACGCCGACGCTGCCCATGAGGACGACCGAGCGCACCCGCTCCGGGTGGTGGATCGCGAGCGCGAGGGCCATCGACCCGCCGAAGGAGTTGCCGACGAGGTCGACCCGGTCGACCTCGAGGGCGTCGAGGAGGTCGACGACCTGGCGCAGCCACACCTCGCGGCTGTACTCCTGCCCCTCCGGCACGTCGGTGAATCCGAAGCCGGCGAGGTCCGGCGCGATGACGCGGTGCCGCGCGCCCAGGGCGGGGATCTGCAGGCGCCAGTTCGCGAAGGCGCTCACCCCCGGTCCGGACCCGTGGAGGAGGAGGACGGTCCCCCCTTCGCCCCCCGACGGGGGACCGCTGTCGTGGTAGTTGGTCCGCAGCTGCCCGGTCCGGACGGACAGGCCGATCTCGGGGTTGGTCTGCGCGGTCTGGGTCGTCGTGCTCGTCACTGCTCGGATCACCTCTTGATCAGGGGGGACTTGAGGCCGCCGTCGACCTTGTCGGCCTCGTTGAAGAAGTCCTCGCGGTAGATGTCGCGGGGGAAGAGCCGCTTGGACATGAGGACCTTGAGCGCCGACTCGACCATGAGCGGCGGGCCGCACAGGTACCCGGCGCAGCCGGAGAGCTTGTCGTGGTCGGCGGCGATGACGTCCGTCACCAGCCCGTAGCCGTAGCGGTCGGGGTCGTCGCCCGAGGCGGCGACCTCCTCGGGGGTCTCGTCGGACAGGCACGGGCGGAAGGTGAAGCCCTCGTGCTCCTCCTCGAGCGCCCGGAAGACGTCGACGTCGTAGAGCCAGGCGCGGGAGCGGCCACCGGCGTAGAGGGTCAGCTCGCCCTCGTACTCGCCGTTCTCCAGGGCGTGGCGCACCATCGACTTCATCGGGGCCATCCCGGTGCCGCCGCCGACCATGATCCCGTGGCGGTCGTCGCCGGTCTTGAGCACGAAGCGCCCGTACGGCCCGGAGAGCTTGATCTGCTGGCCGACGGCGAGGTCCTTGAAGACCCAGCCGTCCGACCCGCGCCCGCCCTCGACCTTGCGGATGTGGAACTCGAGGGTCCTCGTCTGCGTGGGCGGGTTGGCCATCGAGTACGTGCGGTCGACCTCGGGGCCGTCCGCGCACGCGGGGACGAGCAGCTTCATGTACTGCCCGGCGTTGAAGCCCATCTCGCGGTCGAGCTCGACGACGAGGCGGCGGGTGTCGGTCGCGATGTCCTCGAGCACGGTGACCGTGCCCGTGTAGTCGTCGACGGGGAAGACCTCGAGGTCCTCGTCGACGTCGAGGTCGGCCTCGATCGTCACGTCGGAGCGAGGCTTGGCGCAGCAGGTGAGCAGCTTCTCCTCGCGCTCGAAGTCCATGAGCGCGAAGGAGCTGGCCTGGCCGTGGTCCACCTCACCGTCGAGCCACTCGCTCTTGCACGTGGCACAGGTGCCGTGGGTGCACGAGTGGGGCAGCCACACGCCGTTGCGCAGGCAGGCCTCCAGGATGGTCTGGTCCTCGTCGCACTCGATCTCGCGACCGAGCGGCTCGACGGTGATGGTGTACCGCGTCATGACAGTCCTCGCTCTTCGTGGGTACCGCCGGGGCGGCCGCGCTCAGGCGGCCGCGCCCCGCATGGACAGCGTGGCCTTGTGGGCGATGCCGAGGTCGGCGAGCGACTTCTGCGGGTCGGGGGCGAAGGGCTCGCCCCCGAGGGTCCACTCGAAGTCGCTCCAGTCCTTGCCCTCGGCGAGCTCCGGGTCGGTGCCCGCCCACGGCACGATGAGCTGCGACCAGAAGTCGCCGAAGGTCATCGAGCGCGGGGCCCGCTGCGTCACCGCGGAGCACAGCCACGGGTTGTCGCGCCACCACACGTGGACCATCTGGTCCTCGCCGTAGAGCTCCTGGCGCGAGCGCGACGGGAAGTCGTACGCACCGATCGTCTTCAGAGCCATCTCAGCTCCTCCCCTCGGCGGCCACGGCGGCCGCGTCGTCGTTGGCGGCAGCTGTGGCGTCGGCGGCGGTGCCGTCGTCGGCGGCGGTGCCGCGGCCGTGCCACTTCTCCCAGTTCTGGTGGTCGACGGAGCCGATGTACTCGCCACCGTCGCCCTCCTGCAGGCCGTACCAGTCGAGGACCTCGGGCACGCTCGGACCGCCGCACGCGCCCTGGAAGATCTGGTGCACGGGCAGCCAGGCCTGGACGTACTTCTCGGGCTCGCGCTCGAAGATCCACTGGCAGCCGTCGGAGCAGGTGTTGTACAGCTCGCCCTCGTGCTCGGACTCGCGCTGGACGATCTCGTCCGAGCCGTCGGTGGCGCGGAAGAGCATCGGCACCTGGCAGACCTGGCACAGCTGGGGCAGCCCGCGGTAGAAGGTGCGCCCGCCCTCGGCGACGATCTTCTTCTCCTTCTCCCACAGCGGGAGGAAGTCCTTGGTGAAGGCCTCGCCGTAGTTGTCGGAGAGCCACTGCAGGTGCTCGTCGTCGGGGACGGTCGTCGTGAAGGACGCGGCGAAGGCGAACTGGTAGAGCGTCCAGTAGACCTCGTGGCTGAGGATGTCCTTCTCGGCGATCGCGTCGTCGACGTGCTTCGGCGGGCGGATCCCGTAGAACTCGAGGTCCTTGAAGAGACCGCCCAGCATCTGCTCCTCGAAGTAGAGCTCGAAGCTCTCCTTCCAGCTCATGACCTTGCGCGGGAGCATGTAGTCGAGCATCTGGGCGATGAGCGCCGTGACGCGGTAGCCCCGCCAGAACCACTTGTCGACCCACGCCTGGACGATCGGGACGTTGTCCTCGTCCTGCTCGAGGATGAACTTGATCGCCTCGAGGCCGAGCGTCATGTGCCGCGACTCGTCGGACTGCGCCGAGAAGCCGAAGGTCATCGTCGGCAGGTCGCCGTTGAAGGACGCCCCCGACATGAAGGGCACGAAGAGCAGGTTGGTCAGCAGGTACTCGAAGGAGAAGCCGACGGCGATGAGGAACTCGAAGGGGCCGGCGGTGAGGGCGTCGTCGAAGAAGGACTTCGGGACGGAGAGGTACCAGACGCGGTCGTACATCTGCACGTAGTTGTGGAAGCCGCCGTAGTACTTGTTGTAGTTGCTCAGCGTGTGCGTCTCGGTCTGGAAGTGACGCATCTCGTCGATCGACTGGCACATCGCCGCGAAGCGGGGGCCAGGACCGGCGAGGTGACGCGCGAGGAAGGCGAAGTGGCGGTGGGCCGCGTACTCCAGCGGCGTGACACCCTGGATGAAGAGCTTCATCGCGTTGAGGTAGTTCGCGTCGGTGAGGGAGAGGTGGCCCTGCCCCTGGGCGAAGCCGTCGAGGACGGCGTAGAGGCGCTTGTCCTTCTCGGCCTGGTACTTGCAGTATGCGTCGATCGTCAGGCGGAAGGGGTCCTCCCAGGCCGCCCAGTCGTGGATCTTGATCCCCTCGAACTCGAGGTAGGGGAACATCTCGTCCTTCTCGACGTAGCTCGGCTCCCAGTCCAGGTCACGGGTGAGCGCCTGGTAGCGCGACTTCATCGAGAGCTTGCGGGTCTTCTTCGGGGCGATGGTCATGATGATCGGTCCTCTCAGTGGTCCCAGGCGATGACGATCTCGTCGTCATCCCATTCCTGGATGTGTCCGAAGTAGCTGACGATGGCCACCTGGAACTCGTGGGTCTCCCACGGGCGGCCGAGCTTTTCCTCGACCGTGGCCTGCCGGATGACGAGGCGGCCGGGGGCGGCGATGCGCACGAGGCCGGGCGAATGGGTGAGCTCGGCCTCGGGGTTGTCGGCCTCGATCGCCTCGATGACCCCGCGGTTGTTCTCCGACTCCTGGATGTCGACGCCGACCTTGCGCGTCTGGGTGGTCTCGCTCATGGGTGCCTCCTCAGGCGGTCGTGGGGACGACGTGGGCGGCGCGCAGCTGCTCGGCCTTGGCCGCAAGCGCCTCGACGGCGCCGGCGTCGAGCAGGCGGTCGATCTTCTCGGCGACGGGGCGAAGGGCGATCTCGGCCGAGCCGAGGGCCTCCTCGACGGTCGAGGCGAGCAGCTCGGTGTTCTTCGCACCGGTCTGCGGGTCCTCGCGCCACGTGACGAAGAGCTTCTCGATCCACGTGCGCTGCTCGGCGAGCCAGCCGGCGAGGTGCTGCATCGCCAGCGAGTACGCCGCTGCGCCTCCGGTGACGGCCTTGTCCTCGAGGTGCACGTAGAGCAGGTCGTAGAGCATCTCGTCGAGGACGTAGAGGGTGACGAGCCCGACGCCCCAGTCGTCGACGCAGATCGTCTTCTCCATGTGCTCGCGCAGCGGCTGCAGCGCATCGTCCTCGAGCCACGTCGTCTTCGCCGTCGCGAGCTGGTCGGCCGTGCCGCCGCCCAGTGCGATGCCGATCCGGGAGATGACCTGGGCGTTGCCGGTGCGGTCGAAGCCGGCGTAGCTGAGGCACTGGGCCAGGGCCGAGCCGTTGCTGAAGCGGGCCGCCGCCGTGAGGATCAGCTGCGCGCCGCTCTCGTAGTGGCGCATCGGGATGACGACCTCGGAGACGACGTCCTTCCAGTCCTGGGGCAGCCGGCCGAGCAGGTCGCGGTCCTCGATGTAGTCCAGCGAGGTCTTGAAGCTGTCGTAGGCCTCGGCGCGGTTGGCGACGTACGGCGCGTAGTAGTACTGCCGCGGGTCGAGGAAGGCGTTGGGGTCGCTGAGGGCGAAGGCGCTGAAGTCGTCGCCGAACAGCTGGGCCTGCGGCGCCCACATCGGGGCGTAGTGGAAGTTCTCCTTGGGCTGGATGTTGACCGAGCCCTCCTGGTACCGGGTGGCCGGCCGGTCGCCGAAGATCGCGGCGACGTGGTCGAAGGTGTGGCGCTGGGTCTCGATGACCTGCGTCTTCAGCTCGTACTGCACGGTGTCCTCCTGGGTGGGCGTGGGTCAGGAGGCGACGGGGCGGTGCGCCCCGGCCTCGACGATGAGTCGGACGAGCAGGTCGGGCAGGGCGTCCGCGCTGTCGAGCTCCTGCGGGAGCTCGCTGTCGAAGCCCTGGCCGACGAGGCGCCCGTAGGCGATGCCGTCCTCGAAGGTGGTGGAGATGCGGGCGGCCCGCTCGTCCATGCGCACCTCGAAGGCGAGCTCGCTGGGCAGCGTCTCGTCGACGAGGGAGAGGTGGTGGCGCTGCGGGCCGAGCACCGCGTTGGCCTCGCACAGCAGCTGCTCGGCGAGGGAGCGGATGGCGACGTGCCGGTCGGCGCCGGTGCCCGTGGAGATCCGCTGGCTGATGCGGGTGGTCGGCATCGGCGCGATCGCGCCCACGTCGGGCTGGTCGTCGGCGTCCACGCCGACCACGTCTGCCACTCGGAGCATGAAGGGGGTCATCGTGCTGACTCCTCGGTCCGTTGCGTTGCGTGGCTCCCGGCGAAGGGAGGGCACGTCGCCGGCGTCGTTGCACGGCGTGAGAGGGACGTTAGGAGCGGGTGGGCGCGGGCACGATCCGCTGAGCGCAGCCGCTGTCCGGGGAGCGCACCCACCCTCACGGGCGGGCTTCCCGCCCCCTTCGCGCCGGCGTCCCGCGTCGGTCCTGGCGTCCCGATGACGTTCCCCGGTGCGGAACGCGTCTCGGTGATCGCTTCCCCGGGTACCCCCCGGGTGCTCATACTCACGAGACGAAGGAGGTGAGGTGCGATGCGGCACCTCCACGAGAGCACGCCCACCTTCTCCGACTGGGAGGGCGTGCACGACGCGGTCGCCAACGCCTACTTCCCCCATGCCCTGCGGCCGCGGGCGGCGGGGTCCGCGGACCTGCCGGCCCGCACCGAGCTCGAGGTCGTCGACCTCTCCCTCGTGCGCCTCGCGCACATGCGCTTCGGCGGCACGGTCGAGATCGTCAGCGAGCACCCGGGCGGCATCGCCATCAACCTCCAGGTGCGCGGGTCGATGGAATCGGTGCTCGGCTCCTCCCGGGTGACGACGACCCCCGGGCAGGCCGCGACCTTCCCCGCCGACACCCCGGCCCGGCTGCCGTCGTGGACCCCCGACAGCGTGATCCTCGGGCTGCGCGTCGACGAGGACTACCTCGCCCGCGAGGCCGAGCGGGTCCTCGCGCGCAAGGGCCTGGCCCTGCCCCGCGTCGTCGACCTCACCGGGCCCGAGGGGCGGGCGTGGGTGGGGATGGCGCGCTCGACCCTGCGCAACGCCCGCGACTGCGGCGGCGTGCTCTACCAGGACCCGCGGGTCGCCGAGTCGGTCGCAAGCATGCTCGTCACCGGCCTGCTCCTCGCGGCCGTCCCCGAGGAGGCGGCGGCGAGCACCCGCCCGCGTCCGGTCCACCGTGTCATCGAGGCGATGGAGGCCGACCCCGCCCGGCCGTGGTCGCCGGCCGACCTCGCCGAGATCGCCGGGTGCAGCGTGCGCCGGCTGCAGCAGGCCTTCCGCGAGCACGTCGGCACCTCGCCGCTGGCCTACCTGCACGACCTGCGCCTCGACCGGGTGCGCGTCGACCTCGCCGCCGGCGCCCGCCCGGTCACGGATGTCGCGATGCGCTGGGGCCTGCACCACATGGGCCGCTTCGCCGCCGACTACAAGCGCCGCTTCGGCGAGCTGCCGAGCCAGACCGCCGCCCGCGCCGCCTGACCCCTTCGCCCCCTCCGTCCCTTCGCCCGCCCCACCCCTTCGCGCAGCCCACCCCGGGCATGCCGAAGGGGACCCACCACCTGGTGGGTCCCCCTTCGTACGTCCTGGGTCGCGATGCCCCCCGCTCTGCCGCGGGCTACCACGCAGTACTGGTCGTGATCGCGACCAGTACTGCGCCGTAGCGCGGGGGCGAAGGGGGTCAGCGCACGGCGTCGGCGCCGGCCTGGGCGACCTGCTTGTCCTGCGCTGCGCTCCCGCCCGAGGCACCGACGGCGCCGACGAGCTCGCCGTCGACGACCACCGGGACGCCGCCGCCGAAGGCCGCGACGCCCTCACGACCGGCGATGCCGTCGCGGACCGCGGGCTCGCCCTCGATCGCCGCGTACAGCTCGTCGGTCGGGGCCCCGCCGAAGCAGACGACGGTGCGCGCCTTGTCCCTCGCGATGTCGCCGGATCCGGCGAAGGCCCCGTCCATCCGGGCGAAGGCGAGCAGGGCGCCGCCGGGGTCGACGACCGCGACGTTCATCGACGCCCCGATCGCGGCGGCCTGCGTCAGCGCGGCGTCGACCGCGGCCCGGGCGCCGGCGAGCGTGAGCGTCGCCGACGTCCGGGTGTGCGCGTCGTGCGCCCCGCTCACGTCAGGACGGTGGTGAAGCGCTCGTTGAGCTCGCGGGAGTGGTAGAAGATCCCCCTGCCGATCTGGTCGACCGTCCACACCGTCGTCGGGCGGTCCGGGAAGGCGAGGTAGCCGCCGGAGAAGACCTCGTTGCGGTTGCCCGACGGGTCGAAGAAGTAGACCGTCTGGCCGCGGGTGATCCCGTGGCGGGTCGGGGTGACGTCGATCGGCACGTCGTCCATCGTCATGAGGTCCGCCGCACGGCCGACGTCGTTCCAGCTGTCGAGGCGGAAGGCGAAGTGGTGCAGCTTGCCCTGCGGTCCGCCGATGACCGCCAGCTGGTGGATCTGGTTGTTCGACGTCATCCACGTGCCGACGAGGTCGTGGTCCTCGTCGAGGCTGGTCTGCACCCGCTCGGTCGCGTAGAAGCCGAAGACGTCCCCCAGCATGCGCTCCATGAGCTTCGGGTCCTCGGTCGTGATGAGCGAGTGGTCGAGCGCGGGGGCGCCGATACCGACGAGGTGACGGGGGAAGGCGTCGGGGTTGTGCGAGCCGACCTCGGTGCCGTACGCCGTGGCCTGGTGGTAGACCTCGAAGACGTGCTCGCTCGGGGTGGTGAAGCGGATGCCGTCGCCGATCTCGGGGTTCTCCCCCTTCGCCATCCGCTCGACGGTCAGGCCGAAGGCCTTCGCCTTGGACTCGATGTCGTCGATGTCGGACTCGTGCTCGACCTTCCAGCCGTACTTGACGACGCCGACGCCGCCCTCCTCGAGGACGAGGGAGTGGTGGTCCCACTCGTCCCAGCCCTTGTAAAAGGTGCGCTTGGCACCGTCGGCGGCCGTGTCCGAGTGGGTCTCGTACAGGCCGAGCGTGCTCGCGTAGTGGTCCTTGGCCTCGGCCATGTCGGTGACGCGCACGTGCGCGTACCCCAGACGCATGATTCCCATGGGTTACTCCTTCTCGGTGCCGGCCGCCAGCGCCTGGGCGCGCTCGCGCGCCTTGGCGTTGATCTGGCGGAGGATCGGGTTGACCAGGCGCAGCTCGCTCGTGCGCATCTGGATGGTGATGTCCGAGTCCGGGACGGCTCGGCAGCTCAGGCAGGTCCCGTCGGTGCGCTCGTCCGCGCTCACGACGGAGTCGGCGACCGGCCGGTTGTAGGTGAAGTCGCCCTCGAGGACGTCGAGCTTGCAGATGCCGCAGCCCCCGCGCTTGCACCCCACGGTGTAGGCGTACCCGGCCTTGTACAGGCCGGACAGCACCGTCTCATCCGGCTCGAGGTACACGACCTCGTCCAGCGCGGGGATGGACACGTGGGGCACCGGCGCTCCTTCGCGGTCGGTCGACGGCGGCACCAGCGCCGCTCTCCCCGTGAGAGTGCCCGGGCGAAGGGGGGAGCCTCCACGCGCGTTCGCGCGTGCGGAACGTCGGGCCAGGACCGCCTCCGTGGGCGGCGACCGGCGGCTCGCCCGGCTCAGCCGTAGGTGTCGCGCGGGCCGCGCATGCCCGGGGCCCGGCGCGGGCCCTTCTTCCACGACGGTGCGCTCGGCCCGACGACCCGCAGCTCGACCACCGTCTCGGGGCCGACCTCCTCCGCGAGCCGGCCGAGGATGCTCGAGGTGAGCAGCCGCAGCTGGGTGGCCCACGCCGTCGAGTCCGCGCGCACCGTGAGGACGCCGTCCTCGAAGGACACCGGAGCGCTGTGCTCGGCGACCTGCGACCCGACGAGATCCGGCCAGCGCGACATCACCGAGCCCGCCGCGACGTCGGTGCGCCACCCGCGGTCGGCGATCATCCGCTCGATCTGGTCGCCGAGCAGCTCGGGGTCGCGCCCGGTGGGGATCGCCGACCCCTCCGGCTCCATCCCCCGACGCACCCGGCGTCGGCGCGGCTTCATGCCCGGGCGCAGCCCGCGGCCCGCGGCGACGGCCCGCGCCCGCCACAGGGCCGTGGCCGCGGCGTCCTCGACCTCGCCGAGCGCCTCGTCCTGCGCGGCACCCTCGTCCTGCGCGGCACCCTCGTCCTGCGCGGCGTGGTCGTGACCGGCGCCGAGACCTCCGTGCGCCCCGGTCCCGGGCTCCTCGCTCGACCCGCTCATGCCGGGCTGACCTCGCCCTTCGTCACCGCGAAGCGGGCACCGCTGAGCTCCTCCGGCACGTCGGCCCCGACGGCGGCGGTGATGAGCACCTGCTCGGAGCCGGCGACGAGACCCGCGAGGCGGGTCCGGCGGCCCGAGTCGAGCTCGGCGAAGACGTCGTCGAGGACGAGGACGGGGTCGTCGTCGAGGTCGTGCTGGAGCAGGCGGTAGGCGGCGAGGCGCAGCCCGAGGGCGAAGGACCACGACTCGCCGTGGCTCGCGTACCCCTTCGCCGGCATCTCTCCCAGCGCCAGGGTGATGTCGTCGCGGTGCGGCCCGACGAGGCTCACGCCGCGGTCGAGCTCCTGATCACGGACCTGGGCCATCCCCTCGAGCAGCTCCTCACGCAGCCGTTCGACCGGCGGCACGTCCTGCGCGCTCTCGAAGCCCTCGGCGAGCGCCTCGCCGACCGGGCCGGGGATCGAGGAGCGGTAGCGGGCGGTCGCCTCGCTGACGCTGGCGCTCACCTCGCCGTAGGTCTGGGTGAGGTGGGGGACGAGGTCGGTGAGCAGACGCAGGCGGGCGTAGAGCAGCTGTGCGCCGACGGTGGCGAGCCGGTCGTCCCAGATGTCGAGGGTGCGCATCGCCTCCTCCCGGGCGGCGCCCGGGTCGACGCCCTCGGGCACCCGGGCCCGACGGCCACGGCCGCGCTTGTCGGCGCCGGCCTGCTTGAGCAGCGCCGAGCGCTGGCGCACGACCTTGTCGTAGTCGCCCCGGACCCCGGCCCAGCGCGGCTGGCGCTGGACGAGCAGGTCGTCGAGGAAGCGGCGGCGCTGGTCGGGGTCGCCCTTGACGAGCGCGAGGTCCTCGGGGGCGAAGAGCACGGAGCGCACGGTGCCCAGGACGTCCCGGGTGCGGGGGAGCGGCGAGCGCCCGAGCTTGGCCCGGTTGGCCCGGCCCGGGTTGATCTCGAGCTCGACGACCTGCTCGCGACCGTCGCGCACCACCGCGGCACGGATGATGGCCCGCTCGGCACCGACCCGCACGAGCGGCTGGTCGGTGCTCACCCGGTGGCTCGAGAGGGTCGCGAGGTACCCGATCGCCTCGACGAGGTTGGTCTTGCCCTGGCCGTTGAGCCCGACGAGGGTCGTGATGCCCGGCTCCAGGGCGAGATCGGCCGCCGCGTAGCTGCGGAAGTCCCCGACCGTGAGGTGCCGGACGTGCACCTCAGCTGGAGCTGCGGGTGGAGCGGGTGCCCGACGTCGGGCCCTTCGAGCCGCCGGTGCTGCCGCTGCCCGAGGAGGGCCCGGCCGAGGCGGCCTTGCGCCCCTTCGCCTGCGCGGTGCCGGCGTCCTTCGTCGGCTTCTCCTTCTTCGCGGCCTTGCGCTGAGTGGTCTTCGCGTCCTTCGGACCGGTCGCGGCCTCGGCGCGCAGCTGCTCGCCCTCGGCGGTCGTCATCACCTGGTGCCCGCCGAACTGGCCGCGCAGCGCGGCGACGGCCTGCATCGTCGGGCTGGAGTCCTGGCGCGAGGCGAAGCGGGCGAAGAGCGAGGCAGAGATGACGGGCATGGGCACGGAGTTGGCGATGGCCTCCTCGACGGTCCAGCGGCCCTCGCCCGAGTCGGCGGTGTAGTCGGAGACGTCGTCGAGCGTGGGGTTCTCCTCGAGCGCCTTGACCATGAGGTCCAGCAGCCAGGAGCGCACGACGGTGCCACGGCTCCACGCCTTGAAGGCACCGGGCACGTCGGTGACGATGTCCTTCTTCTCGAGCAGCTCGTAGCCCTCGGCGTAGGCGTGCATGAGGCCGTACTCGATGCCGTTGTGGACCATCTTCACGTAGTGGCCGGCGCCGACGGCACCGGCGTGCACGAAGCCCTCGTCGCGCGGGCCCTCGGGGCGCAGCGCGTCGAAGATCGGCATCGCCCGGGTGACATGCTTCTTCAGCCCGCCGACCATGAGGCCGTAGCCGTTCTCGAGACCCCAGATGCCGCCGGACACCCCGCAGTCGAGGTACCCGACACCCTGCGCCTTGAGCATCTCGGCGTGCACGGCGTCGTCGCTGAAGCGGGAGTTGCCGCCGTCGATGACGAGGTCGCCCTCGTCGAGGCGTTCGGCGAGGTCGGCGACGACGGAGCGGGTGATGTCACCAGCCGGCACCATGACCCACACGACCCGGGGCGGCTCGAGCTGGTCGATCATGTCCTGGACGCTCGTGCTGTCCGAGATGGACTGGTCGCGGTCGTACCCGACGACCTCGTGACCGGCGCGGCGGATGCGCTCGCGCATGTTGCCGCCCATCTTGCCCAGGCCGATGAGTCCCAGCTGCATGAGGTGCTCCTTGGTGTGTCGACGTTCGGGTCGGGGGTGCGGGGTGCCCCGCCCGCGCGCGGCGGGCCGGGCGAAGGGGGGTCAGCCGGCGAGTCGCACGGGCTGCAGGACGTAGCGGTAGGTCGTGTCGAGCTCGCCGTCCTGGCTCGTCTGACCCGTGATCATCGCGGCCTTGAGCGCGCCGGTGAAGGACATCCGGGTCCACTCGGTGCCGAGCACCCCGAGCCCGTCGAGGAGGTAGCCGGGGTTGAAGGCCACGGCGATGTCCGGGCCGGTGACGCTCGCCTCGAGCGCCTCGGAGGCCTGGGCGTCCTCGCCGGTACCGGCCTCGATGGCCAGCTGGCCCTCGGAGAAGCGCAGGCGCACCGGGGTGGTCCGCTCGGCGACGAGGGCGACGCGCTTGACCGCCTCGATGAGATCCGCGGTCGCGATGACGGCCTCGGTCTCGCTGCTCGTCGGGAAGATCTTGGCGACCTTCGGGTACTCGCCGTCGAGCAGCCGAGAGGTCGTGCGGCGCTGCCCTGCCTCGAAGCCGACGAGCCCGTCACCGCCTGCCGCGCTGCCGAGGGCGACGTCGATCGTGCCGACGGCACCGAGCGAGCGGGCGGTCTCGGAGAGGGTCCGTGCCGGGATGAGGGCGACGTGGCTGGCGTCGGAGGTCCGCGGCGACCACGTGATCTCGCGCATCGCGAGGCGGTAGCGGTCGGTGGCGAGCAGGGTCATCCGGTCGCGGTCGACCTCGACGCGCACACCGGTGAGGATCGGCAGCGAGTCGCCGCGGTCGGCGGCGATGGAGACCTGGGCGACGGCCTGGGTGAAGACGCTGCCGTCGATCGAGCCCGAGCCCTCGGGCGCGGTGGGCAGCGTGGGGTACTCGTCGGCAGGCATCTGCAGGAGGGCGAAGCGCGAGCTGCCGCACGTCACCTGGACCTTCGTGCCCTCGGTGGAGACGTCGACGGGTCGGCCCGGGAGGTTGCGGGAGATGTCGGCGAGCAGACGGCCGAGCACGAGCACGGTGCCGGACTCCTCGACGTCGGCGGCGACGGTGATCCGGGCGGAGACCTCGTAGTCGAAGGCCGAGAGGGTGACCGTCCCCCCTTCGTCGGCGGAGACGAGGACACCGGCGAGGACGGGGACCGGCGGGCGGGCCGGCAGACCACGAGCAACCCAGGTGACCGCCTCGGCGAGGACGTCACGCTCGACGCGGAACTTCACGAGTACCTACCCATTTCCCGCGCGGAGCCTCCGCGCGTGTGCGATGACAAGTGTGTCACCCGTCTCGGCTCGCATGATCACCGCACGGGAGCCCAACCCTAGATCCACAGCAGGTCGGTCCGCCATGCGTGGGGACGAGAGATGAGGTGGAGAGGACTCATCGTTGTCATAGGTCGTGTGGACAGTGGGGACAACCCGCTGCGAGGGGCCTGCAACCCGCTCGTGGGGCCGATCTGCGTCCGCCGTGGGGTGTGGACGACCTGTCGACGCAGATGTGCACGAACGCGTGGGGGATGTGGACGACGACGGGGCGTCCTCATGCCCTCTCGGTCCGTCCACATCTGTCCACAGGCTCGTCCGCAGGGATGTGCACCGATCTTGTGGTGTCCGGGGCGCGTGACCGTGGTGGCCGCTGTCCACAGGTGTGTGGACACGTGCGGCTCGTGGGGATGTTGTGGACGGGACCGGGCGTGTTGCCCGCGTCCGCACCGCGATCGCTGGGTGCACAGAGTTGTCCACAGCCTGTGGATCTGTGGACAACTCGGGGGACAACGTGCCTCGACCCGGTCGCCGGCGGTGGGGACGGCAGAGGAAGGGCACTCTTCACACAGGTGTGGACAACTGCCGTGGACAGGGTCGCCAGGACGGCCGCGACCCGTCGTCGGGTCTCGCGGCGGCGCCGGCACGGCGGTCTAGCTGTTCGCCTGCTGCTTGATGCGGTTGGTCAGCTCGGTGACCTGGTTGTAGATCGCGCGCCGCTCGGCCATGAGCTCGCCGATCTTGCGGTTCGCGTGCATGACGGTCGTGTGGTCGCGCCCGCCGAAGAGCTTGCCGATCTGGGGCAGCGAGGCATCGGTGAGCTCGCGGCACAGGTACATGGCGATCTGCCGGGCGGTCACGAGCACGCGGCTGCGCGAGGCGCCCTGAAGGTCCTCGATCGTCAGGCCGAAGTAGGCCGCGGTCTGCGCCATGATCGTCGCGGCATCGATCTCGTTGGGCGCCTCGTGGGGGATGAGGTCCTTGAGCACGATCTGGGCCAGACCGAGGTCGACCGGCTGCCGGTTGAGGCTGGCGAAGGCGGTGACGCGGATGAGCGCGCCCTCGAGCTCGCGGATGTTCGTCGAGATCCGGCTGGCGATGAACTCGAGGACCTCGTCGGGCACCGACAGGCGCTCCTGGATGGCCTTCTTGCGCAGGATCGCGATCCGCGTCTCGAGGTCGGGCGGCTGGACGTCGGTGAGCAGCCCCCACTCGAAGCGGCTGCGCATGCGCTCCTCGAAGCCCTGGAGCAGCTTGGGCTTGACGTCGCTGGTGATGACGACCTGCTTGTTGGCGTTGTGCAGCGTGTTGAAGGTGTGGAAGAACTCCTCCTGCGTCTGCATCTTCCCCGACAAGAACTGGATGTCGTCGATGAGCAGCACGTCGACGTCGCGGTAGCGGGCCTGGAAGGCGGCCGCCTTGTCGTCGCGGATGCTGTTGATGAAGTCGTTGGTGAACTCCTCGGAGTTCACGTAGCGCACCTTGACGTGCGGGTAGAGGTTGCGCGCGTAGTGACCGATCGCGTGGAGCAGGTGGGTCTTGCCCAGCCCGGACTCGCCGTAGATGAAGAGCGGGTTGTACGCCTTGGCCGGCGCCTCGGCGACCGCGACGGCGGCGGCGTGGGCGAAGCGGTTGCTCGATCCGATGACGAAGGTGTCGAAGAGGTACTTCGGGTTGAGCCGGGTCAGCTCGACGCTCTCGGGCTGGGTCGTCCCGCGCCCGGCGCGGCCCGCGTTGGCGGCCGCCGTCTCGCGCGTCGTCATCGGGTCGCCGACCGGCAGCGGGTCCTGCGTGGCCAGACCCTGGCGAAGGGGGAGGACGTCCGCCTCGTCGCGCGGCGACCCGTCGGCGGAGGACTCCGGCAGGTGGTCCTCGCCGTCCTGGTGCAGGTCCGGGTCGACGGTCACCGCGATCCGCACCTCCTGCCCGAGCTGGGCGGACAGGGCCTGGGTCAGCTGCATCCGCAGGCGCTGCTCGACGAACTCCTTGCTGAAGTCGTCGGGCACGGCGATGAGGGCGGTGCTGTCGAGGAGGCCGACGAGCTGGGCGTGGGTGAGGAAGGCGCGGCGGCCCACGGGCACGCCGTCGGCGTCGAGGGAGTCGAGGGTGGAGCGCCAGACCTGTGCGAAGTCCATGTCGGCGTCAGCCACGCTCTACCACCTCGGTCGGTCCGGCCGGTCTCGCCGCGGGGGCGACGGACATGTCGTCGTCATCCTCGCGTCCACGGCAGACCGGTGTCCACACGCTTGTCCACAGGCTGTGGGTACCGAGGGGGATGAAGGGCGACGCTAACAACTCGGCGTCCCCCCGGCAAGCCGGTCGGCACAACTGCGAGATGTCGTCGGCGTGTCGCGGGTGCGGCCGAAGCCGGTGCTGGCACCCTGGGGTGTTTGTCGCGCCCGCGCGTGCTCCCTCGCGTGGTTTGACCGGGTCGAGCGGGCTGCCGTAACCTGGCAGACGGCCTGATCGGCCGCTTTCGCATGCCCATGATCGCGCGCCCCCCGCGGACGAGCCACGTGGGCCTCCGATCGCGGCTGATCCACGAACCCCACCCGGACGTGCCCGATCGTCCGACGACACATGGAGTACCGCGATGAGCAAGCGCACCTTCCAGCCGAACAACCGTCGCCGCGCCAAGACGCACGGCTTCCGTCTGCGCATGCGCACCCGCGCCGGCCGCGCCATCCTGGCCAACCGCCGCGCCAAGGGGCGCGCCAAGCTCTCCGCCTGAGCAGACCCTCCCGTGTTGCCCGCGCAACACCGGCTGACGGAGCGCGGGGAGTTCACGGCGACGGTCCGTGGCTCCGGCGCTCGACGCCAGGGCTCGCGGCTGCTCGTGGTCCACGCCCGTCACACCGACGCGCGGTCGGCACTGCCACCGCGCGTCGGTGTCGTCGTGTCCAAGGCCGTGGGCAACGCGGTCGTGCGCAACCGGGTCAAGCGTCGGCTGCGCGCCCAGGTGGCGCCCCTCCTGCCGGCCGTGCCGAGCGGGACCGATCTCGTGCTGCGGGCCAACCCCGCCTCCGGGAGCGCCACCTCCGCGCAGATCGGCCGCACCCTCGGCTCGGCCCTGGCCTCCTTGGGCCTGACCGAGCCCTCTCCCACGGAGCCCACGCCATGAGCGGGAGCCGGGCTGCGGCCCCCTTCGTCCTGCTCGTCCGGGGCTACCAGCGCTACCTCTCCCCGCTCCTGCCGGCCCGGTGCCGGTACTACCCGACGTGCTCGGCGTACGCCGTCACCGCGCTGCGCCGCTTCGGGCCGGTGCGTGGTGGGTACCTCGCGGCGCACCGGATCGGACGCTGCCACCCGTGGTCGCACGGAGGTGTCGACTTCGTGCCCGACACGTGGGCCGAGCGCGGCTCGCCCGAGCTGACCCGGCCGCGGCTGGGTGACGACACCCCGGCCCTCAGCGAGGCCGATCTCCAGACCTCCCGGCGCCGCCTCGGCGCACCCCGACAGCGAAGGATCACCTCCCCGTGAGCTTCAGCGACATCATGTATCCCTTCGAGTGGCTGGTCGCCTGGATCATCGTCCTGTGGCACAAGCTGCTCGTCGTCATCGGTCTGCCGAGCGACAACGGCTGGACGTGGACGCTGTCCATCGTCGGTCTCGTGCTCGTCATGCGTGCGGCGCTCATCCCGCTCTTCGTCAAGCAGATCCACGCCTCGCGCAAGATGCAGCTCATCCAGCCCGAGATGCAGAAGATCCAGAAGAAGTACAAGGGCAAGAAGGACCCCGAGTCCCAGCAGAAGATGCAGCAGGAGATGATGTCTCTCTACCGGGAGACAGGCACCAACCCGCTCGCGTCATGCTTGCCGATCCTCGTGCAGTCGCCCTTCTTCTTCGGCCTCTTCCGCGTCCTCAACGGCCTCGACGAGATCGCCAGCGGCGAGCGTCAGCCCATCGGACCGCTGACCAAGGCCCTGGCTGCCGAGGCCGAGAAGTCGACGATCTTCGGGGCCCAGCTCTCCGACATCTTCCTGGGCGCGAACACGCTCAACGTCCAGATCGTCACGGTCGTCCTCATCATCCTCATGTCGGCGACGACCTTCACCACCCAGCACCAGCTGATGCGCAAGAACATGCCGACCGCTGCGCTCGAGGGCCCCTTCGCCCAGCAGCAGAAGATCATGCTCTACCTCTTCCCGATCATCTTCGCCGTCTCCGGCATCAACTTCCCGATCGGTGTCCTCATCTACTGGTTCACGACGAACCTGTGGACGATGCTCCAGCAGTTCTACGTCATCCGCCGCATGCCCGCGCCGGGCTCGGCCGCGGAGAAGGCGATGCACGAGCGTCGCCGCAAGGCCGGCAAGCCGCTGGACACCCCCGAGGAGGAGCGCGAGCGGGAGCACGACGCCGAGATGGCCGAGGAGCTCCGCGAGAAGGGCGTCATCTCCGGGCAGCGGGTGCAGCCCAAGAGCAAGAAGCGCTCGAAGAAGGACGGGACGAAGAAGAAGCCCGGCCCGCCCCCTGGCTCGTCGTCGACGGCGACCGCCACGAAGAACCCACGCAACGACAGCTGATCCCCCTTCGTCCCCCGGGCGCTGCGCCCGACTTGCCTGCGACAGGAGCACCACCCATGACCGAGACCACGACCCCCGAGACGACGACCGAGGAGGCCTCGAGCCAGGCGCCCGCGGGTACGCGTCAGTCCGCACTGGTGCGCGAAGGGGAGGTCGCCGCCGACTTCCTCGAGACGCTGCTCGACATCTGCGACCTCGACGGCGACATCGACCTCGACATCGACGGCGACCGGGCCGCGGTGGCCATCGTCGACTCCGAGGACGGCCGCGTGCCGCGTCGCCTCATCGGCAGCGACGGCAAGGTCCTCGACTCGCTCCAGGAGCTGACGCGCCTCGCCGTGCAGTCGGCCACCGGTGAGCGCAGCCGCCTCATGCTCGACATCGCCGGTCACCGCGCCGGCCGTCGCGCCGAGCTCGTCGAGATCGCCCGCGACGCTGTGCGCCGCTCGCGGGAGTCCGGCGAGGAGATCTCGCTCGAGCCGATGTCGGCCTTCGAGCGCAAGGTCGTCCACGACGAGGTCCTCGCCTCCGGTCTGAGCTCGGAGTCCTCGGGCACCGAGCCGCGGCGCTACGTCGTCGTCATCCCCGAGGCCGGCACCCAGGCCGAGGCCGACGACGAGCAGGACGCGTCGGCCGACGCCGACGCCTGAGCTGCTCGTGGACCACGCCCCTGAGGCCACGGAAGGCGCTCACCGGTTCTTCGGTGAGCGCCTTCCGCGCGCCACGGCCTTCGCCGACATCCTCGCCGACACCGGGGTGAGCCACGGGCTCATCGGTCCGCGCGAGGTGCCGATCCTGTGGGAGCGGCACATCCTCAACTGCGCGGTGATCGAGGACGCCTTCCCCAGCGGGGCCCGGGTCGTCGACGTCGGCAGCGGTGCTGGTCTGCCCGGCGTCGCGATGGCGATCGCCCGTCCCGATCTCGAGATCCACCTCGTCGAGCCGATGATGCGGCGGACCGAGTGGCTCGACGGTGTCGTCGCGGACCTGGCTCTGGAGAACGTCACGGTGCACCGTGCGCGGGCCGAGGAGATGCACGGGGTGCTCAGCGGCCCCTTCGTCACCGCGCGCGCCGTGGCCCGGCTCGACAAGCTCGCCCGCTGGTGCTTCCCGCTGCTCGACGACGGCGGGCAGCTCGTCGCGATGAAGGGCCGCTCCGCGCAAGAGGAGCTCGACGCCGTGATGCCGACCCTGCGCAGGCTCGGCATGACCGCCGCCGCGGTGAGCGAGCACGGCGCCGCGGTGCTCCCCGAGCCCACGACGACGGTCGACTGCACCGTCACCCCCCGCAAGCCCGGGACGAAGCGCCCCCGCCGCCGCTGACCCCCCTCCGCACCGACGGCCCGTGTTTCACGTGAAACACGGGCCGTCCCGCGTCTGGGGCGGGGTGAGGGCTGGTGGTGATTGAGGTGCGCGGAAGAAGTCCGTGGTGGTTGAGGTGCGACGAAGGAGCCTCGAAACCACCCGACCCAGTCGCGACGGCTTACGGTCGTCGCGGTCTCACCCGCGATCCTCTGGATGGCGCCTGACGTCGGCACGTGCACCTGGCACGCGGTATATCCCGTGTCAGGTGGACGTATCGACGTCAGGTCGAAGTCGGCCGTGGTCGAGGTGCGGCGGAAGGGTCTCGAGCCACTGTCCGCAGGGGCCGGCCCGGTGGTCTCGAGGCTCGGGCGCTGGGCGCCCTTCGCACCTCGACCAGCAACGGTGTTGGTGGTCGAGGTGCGACGAAGGAGCCTCGAAACCACCCGGGACGGTCGCGATGGGCTCACGGTCGACGTGCTGAGCTCCGAAGCCGCGACGGATGGTCAACACGACGCCTGTGGTCCGGTGGTCTCGAGGCTAGGGCGCGGGGCGCCCTTCGCACCTCGACCAGCAACCGTCTTCGTGATCGAGGTTGGGGCGTGTCGTGCTCTGTGCGATGCCAGCGAGAAGATCCAGGCCCGGGAGACGCCAGGAGAGCTCTGGCACGCTGATGTTTCACGGGAAACATGATGCGCCTACCTCGTAAGCCCGGACCGCACGCGCGAGATGGGTTGTACGCCAGGCGTCGTGTTTCACGTGAAACACACGCACACCGGCCTGACGCACGAGCCCATCTACCCGCTTTGGCGTGTCGTCGCCCGGTGACGTTGAATGGAACGGCTTCATCGAGGAACGGAGAGAGCGTGCACGACGCCGCACCCACTGATCGACCCACCGGTCGTCAGGTCGTCCCAGGGATGGGGTGGCCCGCACTGCCGGCCCCCTCGGAGTCCGAGCCCATCGGCTGGCAGGGAGAGCGGGTGACGCCGCGCACGCCGGACACATCGGTTGCACCGAGCGGCGCGTCGCCCGAGCAGGCCGCCGCGAGTCCTGTTTCACGTGAAACGTCGGCGCCGAGCGACGAGGTGGACGCCGAGGACGTGCCCAAGGGCGCGGCCGTGGACGACGCGGCAGAGGACGAGTCACCGGTCCTCGCCGCGGTGAACGCCGACAAACGCGCCCGCGCCCGTCTGGCGTCGAAGACCTTCCCCACGCCGGACCGCACCCGCGTCATCACCGTCTCCAACCAGAAGGGCGGGGTCGGCAAGACGACGACCGCCGTCAACCTCGCCGCCGCCCTCGCGCAGAACGGCCTGACGGTCCTGCTCGTCGACACCGACCCGCAGGGCAACGCGAGCACGGCGCTCAACATCGACCACCACGCCGAGGTCCCGAGCATCTACGACGTGCTCATCGAAGGCACGCCGATGGCCGACGTCATGCAGCCCTGCCCCGACGTCGACGGCCTGTGGTGCGTGCCCGCGACGATCGACCTCGCGGGGGCCGAGATCGAGCTCGTCTCCCTCGTGGCCCGGGAGTCGCGGATGCGCGGCGCCCTCGACCAGCTCGCCCGCACCCGGGCCGCGCGTGGTGAGCGACGCATCGACTACGTCGTCGTCGACTGCCCGCCGAGCCTCGGCCTGCTGACGGTCAACGCCTTCGTCGCCGCGCAGGAGGTGCTCATCCCCATCCAGTGCGAGTACTACGCGCTCGAAGGCCTCTCGCAGCTGCTCAAGAACATCGACCTCATCCAGACGCATCTCAACCCCGAGCTGCACGTCTCGACGATCCTGCTGACGATGTACGACGGCCGCACGAACCTCTCGCGCCAGGTCGCCGAGGAGGTCCGCACCCACTTCCCCGACGAGGTGATCGGGGCGACGATCCCGCGCTCCGTCCGGGTCTCCGAGGCCCCGAGCTTCGGTCAGACGGTCATCACGTACGACCCCCAGAGCTCTGGGGCCCTGGCCTACCTCGAGGCCGCAGCTGAGATCGCCGACCGCGGGGTCGGCACCGACGGACAGGACGGCCAGGCATGAGCGAGAAGCGACGCGGACTCGGACGTGGGCTCGGCGCCCTCATCCCCGACGCCAGCACGGCGCGCAGCCGGCCGGTCGACGTCTTCTTCGCCGAGCGGGACGCGAGTCCCGCCGCAGGCGCACCCACGGACGGCTCGAGCGCCCCGAACACCGCTGCGGGCATGCTCGCCGCCGCGCAGAAGGCCCCGATGGGCGAGCCCACCGCGGCGCACGACGCCCCGCACCACGTGGAGCACCCCGAGCCGGCCCCGACGCAGGACGGTCTCGCGCCCGTCCCCGGTGCCCACTACGCCGAGATCCCCGTCGACGCCATCCGGCCCAACCCGCGTCAGCCGCGCACCGTCTTCGACGAGGACGACATGGCCGAGCTGGTGCACTCGATCCGCGAGATCGGTGTCCTGCAGCCGGTCGTCGTGCGTCCCCTCCCCGAGGGCGCGGACGCGCAGGACGGCGTGCGCTTCGAGCTCATCATGGGCGAGCGTCGCTGGCGGGCGACCCGCGCTGCGGACCGCGAGAGCATCCCCGCGATCGTCAAGGCTACCGAGGACGACGACCTCCTGCGCGACGCGCTGCTGGAGAACCTCCACCGCTCCGAGCTCAACGCGCTCGAGGAGGCGGCCGCCTACCAGCAGCTGCTCGACGACTTCGGCTGCACCCAGGACGAGCTGGCCACCCGCATCGGCCGCTCCCGCCCGCAGATCAGCAACACGCTGCGCCTGCTGCGCCTGCCCCCGCTCGTCGCCCGCCGCGTCGCCGCCGGCGTGCTCTCGGCCGGGCACGCCCGCGCTCTGCTCTCCCTGCCCGACGGCGCGAGCATGGAGCGCCTGGCGCAGCGCATCGTCGCCGAGGGCCTGTCCGTGCGCACCGTCGAGGAGATCGTCGCGCTCGGCATGGAACCCGAGCGCGAGGCGCGCCGCTCCTCCCCGCGCCTGCCCGCCCCCGAGCTCGACGACCTCGGCGCCGCGGTGAGCGACCACCTCGACACCCGCGCGAAGATCTCGATGGGCGCCAAGAAGGGCCGGATGACGATCGAGTTCGCCTCGATGGACGACCTCACGCGCATCCTCGAGCGGATCGGCATGGACAGCACGCACATCGTCTGACGACGCGAGATCCGTTGCAGCGCAACGGTTCTCGGCATGACGAAGGGGGACCCACCAGGCGGTGGGTCCCCCTTCGTCAGGTGGTCCTGAGGTCAGCCGATGAAGGGCTCGAGCTCCTTGACGAGCTTCGGCTTCGGCATCGCGCCGACGAGCGTCTTGACGATCTCGCCGTTCTTGTACACGTGCATCGTGGGGATCGAGGTGATCCCGTAGCGCGAAGTGATCTCGGGGTTCTCGTCGGTGTTGAGCTTGACGATCGACAGCTTGCCGTCGTACTGCCCGGCGAGCTCCTCGAGCACCGGCGCGACCGCGCGGCACGGGCCGCACCAGGGCGCCCAGAAGTCGACGAGGACGGGGGTCTCGCTGCCCAGGACGTCCTGCTCGAACGTCGCGTCGGTGGTGGGCTTGGTGCCAGCCATGGTGATCCTTCCGGTCGGGGTGTGCGTCGGGGTGACGAAGGGGGAGGGAGTGGAGGATGTCAGCGGACGCCGACAGTGCCCTCGACCGGGTCCTCCTGAGAGATGAGCGACTGGTCGGCGGCCGGTGCCCCGGCCTCCTCGCGCTCGGCGAGCCACCGCTCGGCGTCCAGAGCTGCGGAGCAGCCGGACCCGGCGGCCGTGATGGCCTGGCGGTAGGTGTGGTCGACGAGGTCGCCGCAGGCGAAGACCCCGTCGAGGTTCGTGCGGGTCGAGCGACCCTCGGCGAGGACGTAGCCCTCGGTGTCGAGGGCGACCTTCGTCGCGTCGGCGGTCTGCGTGAGCAGCTCGTTGCGGGGGTCGTGACCGATGGCGACGAAGAGGCCGGTGACCTCGAGGTCGCGCTCCGCCCCGGTCTGGGTGTCGCGAAGGGTGATCGAGGAGACCTTGTCCTGCCCGTGGATCGCCGAGACCTCGGAGTTCCACGCGAAACGGATCTTGTCGTTGCCCAGGGCGCGGTCGGCCATGATCTTGCTCGCGCGCAGCTCCTCGCGGCGGTGGACGATCGTCACCGAGCGGGCGAACTTCGTGAGGAAGGTCGCCTCCTCGATCGCGGAGTCGCCACCACCGACGACCGCGATGTCCTGGTCGCGGAAGAAGAAGCCGTCGCACGTGGCGCACCAGCTGACGCCGTGGCCGGACAGGCGCTTCTCGTCAGGCACACCGAGCTCGCGGTAGGCCGAGCCCATCGCGAGGATCACCGCGTGGGCGCGGTGCTCGGTGCCCTCGGAGTCGGTGACGACCTTGATCTCGCCGTCGAGACGCACGGAGGCGACGTCGTCGGTGACGATCTCGGTCCCGAAGCGCTCGGCCTGGCCGCGCATCGACATCATGAGGTCGGGGCCCATGATCCCGTCGGTGAAGCCGGGGAAGTTCTCGACCTCGGTGGTGTTCATCAGCGCGCCACCAGCCGTGACCGCACCCTCGAAGAGCAGGGGTGCGAGGTTGGCTCGGGCGGCGTACACGGCCGCGGTGTAGCCGGCCGGACCGGACCCGATGATGATGACGTTACGGACGTCGGCAGTCACAGATGTAGTCCTCGGATGGTGGGTGCAGGGGTAGATCTTGGGGTCTGTCGTGCTCAACACCCATCGTAGGCGAGCGATTCCCGACCGCCCGCCAGCATGTCCAGGGGGCGCTCAGCGCACCGGCACGCTCGTGTCGTAGATCGGCTCGCAGCCCGCGGCGACGGCCCAGGCACGGGTGCCGTCGTCACCGACCGCGACGAGGAGGAAGCCGGCCCGCCCGTCGAAGGTCCCTACGTCGGCCTGGACGGGGTGCACCTCGCCCGCCCCGATCTGACGCAGGCAGTCCCGCGCCCCGCGCTCGGTCGTCAGCGGGCCGAGCGTCGGCGAGCTCGACGAGTAGGCCACGGCGCCCCGGTGCTCCCGGGTCCACGCGGACGTCGTCCGGGCGGCCCCGTCCTCGAGCGTCGCCTCGGTGTAGCGCCGCTCGGTCATCGTCAGCACGAAGGGGGATGAGCTCTGGAAGGGGGAGCGACCGGAGTTCCCCGAGAAGGCCTTGGTCGAGCTCTCCGCGGACTGCGAGGGCGCGTCCTCGACCCCTTCGTCCCCGTCCGTCAGACCACCGTCTTCGGAGCGGGTCGACGCGGGGCCCGACTCGTCGCCGGCGCTTCCGCCCGCGCCGGAGCCTGCCGAGCTGTCCGCTCCGCCGCGCAGCGTCGTGCTCGCGACGTACCCGGTGCCGGTGACGAGGACGACGGCGGCCGCCGCCCCGAGGAGCCACGACCCGGCCCGACGCCGGTGGGTCGCGAGCGGCGTGACGGTGGCGCCGGCACGTCGTCGTCGGCGCTCCTCGTGCAGCGAGGCCTCGATGCGGGCGACGAGCTCGGGCGGCATCGCCGGGTGCTCGTCACCGGACGGCAGGTCGGCGAGCAGGGCGCGGACGTGCTCGTCGTCGCGCTCCTCGTCGGGGCGCTGCGGGTCCTGCGTCATGCCTCACCTCCTGCGCTCGCTGCGGGGCCCGTGCGGCCCGGGGGCGCGATGCCCCCTTCGTCATCTGACGTGCGGGCACCGTCTGGGGTTCCCGCACGCAGGACGGCGGCCAGGGCGGCGCGGCCACGACTGCCCCGCGACTTCACCGTGCCCTCGGCGACACCGAGCATGCGCGCGGCCTCGGCGACCGGCACGCCGTGCATGTCGACGAGCACGAGGACGAGGCGCTGCGGCTCGGGCAGCGCGGCGAGGGCGTCCTGGACGAGCAGCCGGGTGTCGACCTGCGCGGTCCCGTCGGGACGCGAGGGCAGGCGCGTCGACGCCCGCTCGTCGAGCTCGTCGAGGGAGTCCGTCGGCCGCGCTCGGCGCAGACGGTCCAGGCACGCGTTGACGACGACGCGGTGCAGCCAGGTCGTCACGGCTGCGTCGCCGCGATATCCCTCCGCGCGGCGGAAGGCGGCGAGGAAGCCGTCCTGGACGGCATCAGCCGCCAGCTCGGGGTCGCGGCACACCGAGAGGGCGACGCCCCACATGCGGTCGCGGTGACGGGCGAAGAGCTCGCCGAAGGCGTCCGGGTCACCGGCGACGTGCCGCCGCACGAGCTCGCGGTCGTCGACCTCGTCCAGCGCCCCCCGCACGTCGGCCTAGCGCAGGACGACCTCGGCCAGCGAAGCGCGGTGCCGGCCGTCGTCGCTCTGGACCGTCGTCGTGAACCAGATCGTCACGTACTGCCCGCGGGCTGCGGAGCGGCCGGTGATCGTCACCGAGCCGTTCTTGCCCTCGCTGCGACCCAGCTCCGTGCCGGCGATGCCCGCCTCGTCGCCGACGAAGACCTGGACGGTCGTCGCCTGCGGCAGCTGGAGGGTCGCGCTGCGGACCTGGCGGGCCTGACCGAGATCGAGGACGATGCCGACCCCGCCCTTGTTGCCGAAGTTCGGGGACTCGTAGCCCTCCGTGGTCCACGAGGTCGACAGGTCGTCGTCGTAGACGCGCTGGGCCTCGGAGTTGTGCTCCGCGCCGTCGCCGTTCGGGTCGTAGCCGATGGCACCGATGACCGGGATGGGCTCGCTGGTGCGGGCGCCGTTGCCACCGCCCGAGGGTCGTGAGGTGCTCGAGGACTGCGTGGGGCGCACCGGGTCAGCACCCTGGGCGTCCGAGCCGAAGATCGCGCTGAGGTCGGTGTTGTCGCCGATCTTCGAGACCCCGACCGCGCCGACGACGAGGGCGACGACGACGAAGAGGGCCATGATCGCGATGACGACCCGCGACTGCTCGCGGCTCGGCGGCTCGCCCGCGTCAGCGGGCAGGAGCGGGGCCGGGGGCTCGAGGTCGTCCTGGCTGCCCGCGCTGCCCAGGCTCACCCGGTCGCGGCTCTCGGAGCTGCGGATCGCCTCACGCTGCGCCCGTCGGTCCGCGGCAGCCTCCTCGGCGCGCTCGCGGGTGCGCCGGGCGGCCCGTCCGACGCGCTCGCCGAGGACCTTCCCACCGCCGGCGAGAGCGCCGGCGACCGAGACGGCGGCGGCACCCGCCGCGGCACCGCGGCCGGTCCGGGCGGCGCCGGGCTCGTCGGAGCCCTCCGCCGAGACCACCTGGGTGGGCTCGTCCGAGGGAGCCGTGGCGCCTCGCGAGATCGCCTGCGTGGGCTCGTCGTCGTCGGAGTCGACGGCGGTGCTCCGGTGCTCCTGGGCCGCGAGACCGGCGGCCGGGGTGACCCCGATGACCTGCGTGTCGTCCGGCCCGGGAGAGGCGGGGGCATCGGCGAAGGGGGCCTCGGCCCCGTCGTCCGCCGCGGCCTCGTCGAGGGGCTGGGCCGCGCCGTCGTCGACGGGCGTGCGCGACCACGGGGAGACCGAGGCGGCGTAGTCGCCGGGCGAGGAGGGGCCGGCGTCGTCGGCGAGGGTCTCGCGGCAGATCGTGTCGAGGTCGCTCGGCACGCCGACCGCGAGGTGCGACGGGGGCAGCACGCCGGTGGCGTCGCGCGGTGCCGGCGGCAGCGAGGTGGAGGTCTGGAGCGGCCAGCTGCCGGTGAGACCGGCGTAGGCCAGGGCGACGACACCGGCGCCGTCGAGCGCCGCGGCCTCGTCACCCTCCTCGTCGACGCCCGCCAGCGCGGCGTCGACGGCGAGGCCGCGCACGCGCACGGACCCGTCCGGGCCGACGAAGACGCTGTCGGGGCTGATCGCGAGGTGGTGCAGCCCACGGCTGCGCGCGGCCTCGAGCACGAGGGCGACCTCACCGGTGATCCGGCGGACCTCCTCGGCGGGCAGCCCGTGCGTCGCGAGCTCGGCGAGGGAGCGGTCGTCGCCGCGGAAGGACTCGGTGACCCAGGCGCGCTCGTCGTCGTGGTCGACGTCGAGGATGCGGGTGAGACCGGGGTGACCGACCCCGCTGGCTCGTCGGGCCGCGTCGAGGGCGGCGTCGGTGTGCGGGTCGTCGAGCGGCAGGACGAGGAGCACGACGTCGCGCTCGAGGTCGCTGTCGCGGGCCACCCACCGCTGCCCCGACGAGGGGTCGCCGGTGACGGGCTCCTGGGCACGGCGAGCGATCGCGTACCTGCCGAGCGTGGTACCCGGGTGCACTTCGTGCACGTCAGGGCCCCTTCCGTGTCGAGGTCGTTGCCGCGCCATCCTAGGCGGTCCGGCCGGGCCCTCCTGCTACGCGCGCCGCAGTCGGCGGGTCACCGGCTGGAGCACCGCCGTGACCTCGGTGACGCGCAGCCGGGCCGCGACGAGGAGGGCGACGACGAGCAGGACGACACCGCACACGCCGGTGACGAGGACCGCGGAGAGCCAGCCCTCGTCGAGGACGCGGGTCATGCCGAGGAGGAGGGCACCGGCGACGAAGGTCGCGAGGAGGGTGGAGAGCAGCAGCCGCACGTTCTGCTGGACGACCGAGGCCAGCCCGAGAGAGCCCAGACGGCGGCGCAGCAGGACAAAGCCGAGGATCGCGCCGACGAGGTTGCCGACCGTCTGCCCGACGCCGACCCAGGTCGCCGTGTGCTCGAAGCCGCTGGCCGCCCCGACGAGGGTGAAGGCGACGGAGATGACGGTGACGACGAGCTGGAGGACGAAGGGGGTGCGCCCGTCCTCGTAGGCGTAGCAGGCGCGCTGGACGAGGTAGAACCAGCCGTAGGGGACGAGCCCGAGGCACATCGCGACGAGGACGCCGGTGGCGGCGCGGGCGTCGGCGGCGGGGGTGGAGAAGAGCAGGGCCTGCAGCGCCCACGGGGCGAGCAGGACCATCGCGGCGGTCCCGGGGAAGAGGACGACGGCAGGCATCCGCATGCCCTGGCGCAGGTCGGCAGCCACGGCCTCGGTGTCGCCGTCCTGCGCGTTGCCGCTCAGCCGCGTGAAGATCGCCGTGACGAGCGAGACGGTGATGATCGAGTGCGGCAGCATGAAGATGAGGAAGGCGAAGCCGTACGAGGTGAGCCCGGCGGCGGGGGCACCGGCGCGCTCCGCGTCGAAGGCCGCCCCGGTGAGGACCGGGGTGGTGACGAAAAGGAAGGCGACCTGACCGACGGCCACGGCGCCGAAGGCCCAGGTCGCCATCTTCGAGGCGCTGCCCAGGCCGTAGCCGCGGAAGCCCCACACCGGGCGGTAGCGGAAGCCGATCCGGCGCAGCGCGGGGATGAGCACGAGTGCCTGGACGACGATCGACAGCGTCGCCGACCCCGCGAGGACCCAGATCATCGTGCTGTCCCACAGCCCGACGTCCTGGACGTCCTGACGCCCGGAGAGCATGAACCAGCCCAGACCGGCGATGGCGACGACGTTGGCGAGCGCGGGGGCCCACATGAAGGCCCCGAAGCGGTTGTTGGCCGTGAGCACCTGGCCGAGCAGGGTGTAGAGGCCGTAGAAGAACATCTGCGGCAGGCAGATGAGGGCGAAGGCGACGGCCAGGCCCCGGGCGTCGTCTCCCCAGTCCTTGCTGACGACGAGCCAGACCAGGGCCGGGGCGGCCAGGGTGAGCAGCACCGTCGCCGCGCCCATGATCGTCATCGCGAGGGTGAGCAGCCGGTTGACGTACTCGTCGCCGTCCGCCCGGCGGCTGGCCTTGACGATCTGCGGCACGATGACGGCGTTGAGCACGCCGCCGGCGAGCAGCAGGTGGAAGTTGTTGGGCAGCGTGTTGGCGGCGTTCCACGCATCAGCGGCCAGACCGACGGCGCCGACGACGCCGATCGTCATCGTCTGGCGCAGCAGCCCCAGGACCCGGCTGACGAGGGTCCCGGAGGCCATGAGAGCGCTGGACCGCGCGACGGACGGTGCTGCCGCGGGGGTCTGGGCGCGCTCGGTCATGAGTCCTCGGGGTCTGCGGGTGCTGCGGGGGTGGGCCGACGACGCACGGTACGCCAGGTGCCGAAGGCGACGGAAGCGAGCGCCACGAGAGCGACACCCCAGTAGATCCAGCCCCCGGTGGGGCTCACCCGGACGCGCAGCTCGGCGGGCTCGGCGAGCGCACGCCCCTTCGGGTCGGTCACCTCGACCTCGATCGGGACCCGACCGGGCGCCAGGGCGCTCGCCTGGACCGTCACCGTGCGCCGCGACTGCGGGCCGACGGTGATGGGCTCGGGGTCACCGTCGATGCGCAGGATCGGCGAGCCCGGGTCGAGCCGGACCTGGAGGTCGTGCAGCTCGACGTCGCTCGTGTTGCGCACCGTGATCTGCAGCCGCCCGGTGTCGGCGAAGAAGTTCACCTCGCCCGAGGCGACCTCGAGCTGGCGTCCTGTCGCGGTGACGTCCCGGTGCAGCCGCGAGGCGAGGACGCGGAAGTGCCACTGCGAGGAGCGCCAGCGCGCCGAGGTCAGCTGCGCCTGCGACGCCGCGACGGCACGCTGCCACTGCGGGCCGTCGGCGCGCACGGTCGCGACCGAGCGCCGGGTGGCGATGTCGGCCACGACCCGCCGCGCGCGGGCGTCGGTGAGGACCGGCTCCGGCGGGTCCTCGAGCGTGTCGGGGATGTCGATCTCCTGCTCGGGCGACTCCGGCGCCGTCGCCCGGGGGCTCGCGAGCGTCCCGCGTGCCGTCCACGGGATGTCGGCGACGGCCTCGCGCATCGCCCGGTAGGCCTGCGGGTTGGGGCGGGCCGAGCGCGGGGGCACGACGAGCAGGGTCCGTGAGGTGCCTGGCAGGTCCCCGAGCACCGAGGCGGAGTCGGCGACGAGGCGCTGGGTGGCCAGGACCGCGTCGTCGTCCTCGCGCAGCGAGCCCACGACCGCCGAGAGCTCGGGGTCGCTGACGAGCAGCGGCGTGCCGCCCCGGCTGGTCTGGAAGGCGTCGGGCGTGAAGGCGGTGTCCGTGAGCGCCGTGCGGGGCACGAGGACCGTGGGCTGGCTGCCGTAGACCCGCTCGAGCGCGGCCGAGCGGTCGCCCGCGATCAGGTCGTCGGCGGGCCAGGCGATGTCGCTGCGCGCCCCGAGCGCCTCGGCGGCCTCCTGACCCCCGGTGACGCGGGGTCGCACGAGGGTGCGGGCGGCATCGGACTCCGCGGCGGCGGCGACGTCGGCGTCGGCCTCGGGCAGCACGGCCGTGCGGTCGGGGTCGAGCTCGGCGGCGAGGTCGCGCGCGAGGTCCTCGCGGACCTCGAGCTCGCCGCGGGACAGGCCGGTGTCGTCGTCGGGCACGGCGTCGGGCAGCAGGAGGGGGTCGAGGAGCCACAGGTCACCGGGGCGCGGGGCGCTCGAGGCGATCTGGGCGAGGTCGGACCCCGGCCCGGCGGCGGCCTGCCAGGCCCGCGTGCGCGAGTCGCCCGGCGCCGCCCACAGCTGGTTGGAGGAGGGGAGCGTCACGGGCACGCCCCACAGCATCTTCAGCGGCTCGTACTCCTTGGCCCGGTGGATCCCGAGGAAGGTGTGCACCTGGTCCTGCCCGGACTGGACGCTGATCGGCGCGGCACCCCAGGACCGGCCGGGCAGCAGGTCCGCCCCGTCGACCTCCAGCTCGAAGGTCGTGCTCTGGCCCGGGACGAGCCGGCTGGTCGCGATCTCGCGGTCGAGCGCCGACCCGGTGACCCGGGCGTCCCCCTTCGCCCAGTCGTCGATGCCCTCGCGGGTCATCTCCGCCTCGCCGAGGAGGACGGAGACCGCGGGGTTCTCCAGGGTCGTCGACCCGTCGTTGGTGAGCCGCCCGCGGATCGTCGCCGACCCGCTGCTCGCACCCGTCGCGTCGACGACCGGGGTGATCGAGGTGAGGGTGAGGCTGCTGGAGGCGTCGGACGCTGAGGCGCGGGCGGGCAGGGCAGGGGCGAGCAGGCCGACGAGGGCTGCGGCGACGCACGCGCCCCGCAGCGACCTCAGGCGTCGCCCGCGAGCCGCTGCCACGCCTCCCTCGCGATGCGCCGCTCGTTGGGGAAGGTGAGGTGCCGGTGCGCGTCGCGCAGGAGCAGCCAGGCGACGTCGACGGCCTCGTGGTCGGGGTCGTTGTCGATCGTCAGGTACCCGCCGATGGCCTCGAGCAGGTAGTGGTGGACGAACTTGTGGATCCGGCGGTCGCTCGTGGCGAACCAGTAGTCGATCGTCCCGAGCTCGACGAGGACCCGCGCCTCGATGCCGGTCTCCTCGGCGACCTCGCGGGCCGCGGTCTCGACGAGGGTCTCCTCGCCCTCGATGTGGCCCTTCGGCAGGCACCACTCGAGGCGGCCGGCGCGGTTGCGCCGCGCGATGACGGCGATCCTCGCCTGGCCCTCGTGGACGTCGACGACGACCCCGCCGGCGCTGCGCTCCTCGACCGCGGGCAGGCGCCGCGGGGATCGAGGGGCGTGGGCCGGGTGTGCCATGTGGTCACTGTAGCCAGAGGGTCCTGGGAGGGCCCTGGGGCGACGACGGGGTCAGATCCCCTGCTCCCGTCCAGCCCACGTCCAGGCTTCGCCGACATACTGGGGCTCCCCCGGGGAGACGCCCCGCTCACGAGGAGACCAGCCGCACCCGATGGAGACCGACAGTCCCCGTTCCTGTGCCCCTGACCACCGCGCTCGACCCGGGTCCGCCCGTGTCGTGACCTCCCAGCGGGCGGTGATGCGCTGATGTGGGCCCTCTCCCTCCTCCTCGGCGTCCTCGTCGTGCTGGCGATCACCGCCGCCACCGGCTGGTTCGTCGCCCAGGAGTTCGCCTACATGTCGGTGGACCGCTCCCGGCTCAAGGCCCGCGCCCAGGCCGGTGACGCCGCGGCCGAGCGTGCCCTCGCGGTCACCCGGCGCACGTCCTTCATGCTCTCGGGCGCCCAGCTCGGCATCACCGTCACCGCGCTGCTCGTCGGCTACGTCGCCGAACCCCTCATCGGGCAGTCGCTCGGCGAGGCCCTCGGCGGGGTCGGCGTGCCCACCGCGGTCGGGGTCGGGGTCGGCACCGTGCTCGCCCTGCTGCTGTCGACCTTCGTGCAGATGATCTTCGGCGAGCTCTTCCCGAAGAACCTCGCGATCGCCCGCCCCGAGATGCTCGCGGTGCGCCTCGCGACGTCGACGACGCTCTACCTGCGCCTCTTCGGCTGGCTCATCACCTTCTTCGATAAGGCGTCCAACGCCCTGCTCCGCGCCGCCGGCATGGAGCCGGTCCACGACGTCGAGCACGCGGCGACGCCGCGCGACCTCGAGCACATCGTCGCCGACTCCCGCGAGAGCGGGGACCTGCCGGCCGAGCTGTCGGTGCTCCTCGACCGGGTCCTCGACTTCCCCGACGACGACGTCGAGCACGCGATGATCCCGCGGTCCCGCGTCGACGTCGTGCGTCCCGACGACGCGGTCGACACCCTCTGGGGCCTCATGGCCGCCGGTCACTCGCGCTACCCGGTGCTCGACGAGCACGACGAGGTCGTCGGCGTCGTGCACCTCCAGGACGTCCTCGGCGCGGGCCGCGGGGGTGGCGGCACCGCCGCCGACCTCATGCGCGACGCCGTGCGGGTGCCCACGCTCATGCGTCTGCCCGACGCCCTGCGCACGATGGCCCAGGAGCGCGCGCAGCTGCTCTGCGTCCTCGACGAGTACGGCGGCTTCGCCGGGGTCGTCACGGCCGAGGACCTCGCCGAGGAGATCGTCGGCGAGATCGAGGACGAGCACGACCCCGAGCCGCCGACGACGCAGGAGGGCGAGCCCGGCAGCTGGACCGTGCCCGGCGACCTCCACGTCGACGAGGTCGAGCGGCTCGTCGAGCGCGATCTCGCGCAGAGCGAGGCCGAGACCGTCGGCGGTCTGCTCATCGAGGCCCACGGCTCCCTGCCGGAGGTGGGCACGACGGTCGCCGTCGCCCTCCCGCCGGACCCCGTCGCGGCCCTCGAGGACGACGAGCCGGGGCTGGAGCACATCCGGCTCGAGGTGCTCGAGGTCGAGCGGCACGTGCCGTCGGTCGTCCGGGTGAGCCTCGAGGAGGGGCCACCCCCCGAGCCCGATCCCGATCACGACACCGATGACCACGCCAGCCCGACGCAGGAGGACCCCCGATGAGCCCGCTCGTCGTCGTCGCCGTCACCGTCCTGCTCATCGTCCTCAGCGCCTTCTTCGTCGCCGCGGAGTTCGCGCTCCTCGCCGTCAAGCGGCACCGCCTGCAGGACAACGCCGGCTCGAGCCGGTCCGCCCGCGCCGCGCTGCGCAGCTTCGACGAGCTCACCGTGCTCCTCGCCGGCTGCCAGCTCGGCATCACCGCCGCGGCCCTGGGCCTGGGTGCGGTGACCAAGCCCGCGCTCGACTACGCGCTGACGCCGGTCTTCGAGTCGTGGGGCCTGCCGGCCTGGCTGGCCGGCACCCTCGGCTTCGTCCTCGCCCTGCTCGTCGTCACCTTCCTCCACCTCGTCATCGGCGAGATGGCACCGAAGTCGTGGGCGATCGCGCACCCCGAGACCGCGGCCACCGCGCTCGCGCTGCCGATGCGCGGCTTCATGTTCGTCACCCGTCCGCTGCTCGTCGCCCTCAACGAGGCGGCCAACTGGTGCCTGCGCCGGGTCGGCGTCGAGCCCCAGGACAGCCCCCACAGCGGCCAGAGCGCGGCCGACCTGCGTCAGCTCGTCGAGCACTCCGCGGGCGCCGGCACCCTCGACGAGGACCGCTCGCGCCAGCTGACCTCGGCGCTCGAGCTCGAGACGCTCACCGTCGGCGACCTCGTCCGCGAGGGCGCCCGGGCGACGGCCGTGACGACCGAGCAGGACGTCGCCGCCGTGCGCGCCGCGACCGTGACGTCGGGCCACCTGCGGGTGCTCGTGCGCTCCGGCGGCCGGGTCGTCGGCGTCGTCCACGTGCGCGACACCATGCTCGAGCCGGACGACCGACCGGCAGGCGAGGTCATGCGCCCCGTCCTGCACCTCGACGCGGGCACCGCTCCGCACGAGGCGCTGACGACGATGCGCGACACGCGCTCGCACCTCGCGGTCGTCGAGCGCGACGGCGTGCCGGTCGGGGTCGTCACCCTCACCGACATCGTCCAGCGCCTCTTCCCCGTCGAGCGCGCCGCCTGACCGCGGCACCGGGCGAAGGGGGCGTCTCGTCCCCTTCGTCCGCAGCGGACCTCGGCCCCGCGCCCGGGTCCGGGACGTCCGCGCCGCTAGCCTCGGGCGCGTGAGCACCCCGTCGCCGCCCGCTCCCCGGATCCCCGGGCTCGAGCACGTGCGCCGGCTGGGGGCCGGCGGCTTCGCCGACGTGCACCTCTACCGCCAGGAGCTGCCGCGCATGCTCGTCGCGGTCAAGGTGCTGCGCACCGCGGCCGGTGACCTGCGCGAGCAGCTCGTCGCCGAGGCCAACACCATGGCCGAGCTCGCCGAGCACCCCTACATCGTCACGGTGCTGCGCGCCGACGTCACCGACGACGGCCGGCCCTACCTCGTCATGGCCTACTACCCGGGCACCTCGCTGGCGGCCCGGGCCCGTCGCTCGCCGCTGTCCGTCGCCGAGACCCTGCGCGCCGGCGTCCAGCTCGCCTCCGCCGTGGAGACCGCGCACCGCGCCGGGGTGCTCCACCGCGACATCAAGCCGGCCAACGTCCTGCTCACCTCCTACGGCACCCCCGTCCTCGCCGACTTCGGCATCGCCGGGCGCACCGCCGAGGTCGACGACGAGGACGACGTCGGCGTCTCTGTCGCGTGGGCACCGCCCGAGGTGCTGCGCGGGCGCTCGAACGGCTCCGTCGCCGCCGACGTCTACTCGCTGAGCGCGACCCTGTCCTACCTGCTCACCGGGCGCACCCCCTTCGAGGACCCGGGCGGCGACAACTCCGCCGACGCGCTCCTCGTGCGCACCACCCGGGAGCCGCCGCGCCGTACCGGGCGCGAGGACGTGCCCGAGGCGCTCGAACGCCTCCTCCAGCACGGCATGGCCAAGGACCCCGCCCATCGCCCCGGCTCCGCGCTCGCCCTCGCGCTGGACCTCCAGCGGGTCGAGGCGCAGCTGCGCCTCCCCCGCACGGAGACCGTGGTCCTCGACCACGACGACGACGGGCTGCACACGGTCACCGGTGACGCGACGAGTGTGCGCTCCGTGCTCGCCGACACCCCGGACCTGCCGCCGGTCTCGACCCCGCAGGACCCGCGGTCCACCCCCAACGCCTCGACCCCTGGGCCCTCGCCGTCTCCTCGACCCCGCTGGCCGTGGGTCGCGGCCGCCGCTGCCGCCGCCGTGCTCCTCGTCGGGGGAGCGGTCGGTGGCGCGGTCCTCCTGCTGCCCGAGGACGAGCAGAGCACCGCCGGCACGACCTCGGCCACCTCCTCGGGCACGGAGGGGTCGAGCACGCAGGGGTCGAGCACGCAGAGCTCGAGCACCGGGGGGCAGACGGACGCGGCGGTCGACCCCTGCCTCGTCGGGACGTGGGAGACCTCGAGCTACGAGGAGACCGTCCCCCTGCTGGGCACGCTCACCGATCTCGAGCGGACGATGACCTTCGGCACCGACGGCCGTCTCACGACGACCTACGACGACGCCCGGCCGAAGGGGGCCGGCGCCGGCTGGGTCTTCGACGGCACGGTCGTCTACGACGTGACGACCTCGGGCGGCACCATGTCCTTCGAGCTCGTCCGCGACGGGCTCACCGTCACCGGGGGGCCCGGCGACCTGCCGCCGGGCACCGGCGACGTGCGGTACACGTGCTCGGGAGACACCTTCACCGAGACCGCGACGGGGCTCGACGCGACCTTCACCCGTCGCTGACCGGCCGGCCGCGCGGGTCCCCCGGCGGCACGCAGGCGCACCGCTCGCGCCGTCGCACCTATCCTTGGTCCCCGTGCCCACCCCGTCGACCCCGCCCCAGATCCCCCGCGAGGTGCTCGAGGACGCCGTCGCCCACCTCGCGCCCGTGCTCCCCCTCCTGCGCGAGCTCGGCGAGCGGTTCAGCGCGAAGGGGCACGACCTCGCCCTCGTCGGCGGTCCCGTCCGCGACGCCTTCCTCGGCCGCGAGAGCCTCGACCTGGACCTCACGACGAGCGCCGGCCCCGAGGTCACCGAGGAGATCCTCGCCGCCTGGGGCGACGCGCACTGGGACATGGGGCGTGACTTCGGCACCATCGGCGCCCGCCGAGGAGAGCACGTCGTCGAGGTGACGACCTACCGCGCCGACGAGTACGACGGCACGACCCGCAAGCCCGTCGTCGCCTTCGGCGACACGCTCGAGGGGGACCTCGTGCGGCGCGACTTCACCGTCAACGCGATGGCCCTGCGCCTGCCCGACCTCGAGCTCGTCGACCCCCACGGCGGTCTCGTCGACCTCGCCGCCTACCGGCTGCGCACACCCTCGGCCCCCGAGGTCTCCTTCGCCGACGACCCGCTGCGGATGATGCGCGCGGCCCGCTTCGTCGCCCAGCTCGGTCTCGTGCCGGTCCCCGAGGTCGTCACGGCGATGGAGCAGGCCGCGACGACCCTGCAGATCGTCTCGGCCGAGCGGGTGCGCGACGAGCTCGTCAAGCTCCTCCTCGCCCCGGACCCCGTCACCGGCCTGCGGCTGCTCGTCGACACCGGGCTCGCCGAGCAGGTGTTGCCCGAGCTGCCCGCCCTGCAGCTCGAGATCGACGAGCACCACCGCCACAAGGACGTCTACGAGCACTCCCTCACCGTCCTCGAGCAGGCGATCGACCTCGAGACCGGCCCGGACGGCGACGTGCCCGCGCCCGACCTCGTCCTGCGCCTGGCCGCGCTGCTCCACGACATCGGCAAGCCGCCGACCCGGCGCTTCGAGACCGGGGGTGGCGTCTCCTTCCACCACCACGACGTCGTCGGCGCCAAGCTCACGGCGAAGCGGATGCGCGCGCTGCGCTTCGACAAGGACACGACGAAGGCGGTCGCCCGGCTCGTCGAGCTGCACCTGCGCTTCCACGGGTACGGCGACGGGCAGTGGACCGACTCGGCCGTGCGCCGCTACGTCACCGACGCCGGCCCTCTCCTCACCCGGCTGCACCGGCTCACCCGGGCCGACTGCACGACGCGCAACCAGCGCAAGGCCCGCCGCCTCTCGCACGCCTACGACGACCTCGAGCTCCGCATCGAGCGCCTCCTCGAGGCCGAGGAGCTCGGCAAGGTCCGCCCAGAGCTCGACGGTCACGAGATCGGCGAGCTGCTCGGCATCCGCCCGGGACCGGTCCTCGGCCGCGCCTACTCCTACCTGCTCTCCGTGCGCCTCGACGACGGCCCGATCGGCAAGGAGGCCGCCGCCGACCGGCTGCGGCAGTGGTGGGCCCAGCAGCCCGAGCACGAGGGCTGAGCGACCCGGGGCGAAGGGGGGAGTCCTCCCCATTCCGCAGAGGCTGCGCGCCATCTAGGTTCGACTCCGAGCACCGGCCCCTGGGGTCGGCCGACGCCACAGCCGACGGAGCAGGGAGAGACGATGAGCGTCCAGCAGGGCATGGACACCGCTCGCATCCGCGAGATCGCCGAACAGCTGCGCAGCCAGCGCGAGAAGATCGAGGGCGTGCGCCAGAGCGGGAGCACCAGCGCGAAGGTCCTGCGCGACAGCTGGGCCGGCGCCGACCTCTCCGGCTTCACCGAGCGCTGGGACGGGCCCGTCGTCAAGCAGCTCATGGACGCGGCCACCCAGATCGGCGCGGCCGCGGACCTCATGGTCCAGCAGGCCACCGACCAGGACGACACGAGCAGCCTGGGCGGCGGCAGCGGCCCCGGCGCCGGCGGCCCGGGTGGCGGCCCGGGCGGGGGGCCCGGCGGCCAGGGACCCGGGGGCGGGGGCGACGGCTCCCAGCCCGGCGACATGAAGGGTACGTGGTCCCCCTTCGACCGGGACCAGGACTCGCCCTTCATCCGCACGAACACGGACGAGGACGGCAACCTCCACCACTACGACCCCCTCACCGGCAAGCGCTGGGTCGAGGACGCCGAGGGTCGGTGGACCAACGAGACGGACGGCCGCGGGCACACGTCCTTCACCGAGACCGAGACGACCGACCGGGGCAACGGCTGGGAGAGCGAGCGCGAGTCGACCCGCGGCGAGGGCGGCGGGCGTCGGGAGTACGGCGAGTCCTGGAGCACCGAGCGCGACTTCGACGAGAACGTCGGCTCGCGCGCCAAGGACGTCCTCGACCAGGTGCAGAGCGAGCCCTTCGTCGAGTCGAAGGCCGAGACCGAGGTGAGCGCTGCCGTCCTGCGCGGCGAGGCGGGCGACGAGAGCCTCGGCGCGAGCGGCGAGCTGCTGTCCGCCGAGGCGGGCGCGGACGCCGCGGCCGGCATCGACGCCACCCGGGGCGCGTACGCCGAGGCCAACGCCCACGCCGGTGCCTACCTCGGCAAGGGCGAGGCCCACTTCGCGACCGACAGCGGCACCGCCGGCGAGGTCTCCGCCTACCTCGGCGGCGAGGCCAACGCCGAGGCCCAGGCCCAGATCGGCCCGGGCGGCGCGTCGATCAGCGCCGGCGCCGACGCCTTCGTCGGCGGCAAGGCCGAGGCCGGCATCAGCCAGGACATCGGCGACTACGGCTCGGTCGGAGTCGGCGGGTCCGTCTCGTACGGCATCGGCGCCGAGGCCAACGTCGACGCCGAGGCCTCCTGGGACCGCATCGGCTTCAGCGGCGAGGTCGGGCTGACCCTGGGTCTGGGCGCCTCGCTCGACTTCGACGTCTCGATCTCCCCGAAGGAGATCATCGGCTCGCTCAACCCCTTCGACTGACCCGGTCGCGACCGGCCCCGAGCACCACCTGCCCCGGCACCTGCCAGGGTGGGCACCAGACCACCGCAGCAGCGACGTGAAGGAGCACCTCCGATGCCCACCGTGACCTACCCCAGCGACGTCGTCCCCGGTCCCCCGCGGATCGCCCTGGAGATCCCCGAGGGCTGGGAGCAGGTGTGGACCCCCGAGACCCTCGTCGCGGTCCGCGAGGCCGGGGTGACCGACCACTTCGCGCCCAACGCCGTCGTGCGCTTCTTCCAGCGGGTCGGCACCTTCGGCCCCGACGACATCGAGCGCGAGATGCGCGAGTACGCCGGGCGTCAGCGCGACGGCGAGGTCGGCCCGGTGAAGAGCCAGACCATCAACGGCCGCGAGTGGATCGGCATCGACGTCGCCTTCGTCGACGAGCAGGCGGGCACCATCGCGCAGCTGCACTGGTTCACCGCGCAGCAGCAGAACGACGTCGTCGACGTGCTTCAGGCGACCGCGTCCTTCGCGGCCTCGCGCAAGGAGAGCGACTACCCCGTCCTCGACGCCCTCGTCGACTCGATCCGGGTCAACCCCTGACACCCATCACCCCGAGGGCCCAGACCGGCCGCGCGTCGGTCATGATGGCCCCCGACATCACGAGGACCAGGGGAGAGACGAGATGCCGCAGCTGAGCTACCCGAGCGACACCTTCCCGGGGCCGCCGGGGGTGACCCTCGACGTGCCGCAGACGTGGGCGCCGGTGCGCGTCGGCGGCACTCTCATGGCGTGCCGCAAGATCGACAGCGACCACGGCTTCGCGCCGAACGTCGTCGTCCGCGGCTTCCAGCGCACCGCCGACTTCACGATCCGCGCGGCCCTGGCCGAGCTGCGGGCCTTCGTCGCCGAGCGTGGCGAAGGGAGGGTCGACGAGCCCTTCGAGCTCGAGCTGGGGGGCGTGCCCTTCCTCGGGGTCAACGTCTCGTGGACCGACGACGAGATCGGCACCGTCGTGCAGATCCACCTCTTCGCCGGGTCTCGGCGGGGGCGCATCGTCGACATCGTCCAGGCCACGGGCTCGGTCGGCGGCGACGACATGGAGCGCTCCTACGGAGAGGTCCAGGGCATCCTGCAGTCCGTGCGGGTCACGGCGTGAGCCCCTCCGACCTGCCCGGGAGCCGCCTCGTCCTCACCGCCGGGGCGGCGACCGACGTCGGGCGGGTGCGCACGCACAACGAGGACTCCGGGCTGGCCGAGGGCGGGCTCTTCCTCGTCGCCGACGGCATGGGCGGGCACGCGGCGGGCGAGGTGGCCAGCGGCATCGCGGTCGACACGATGCGCGAGCTCGTCGGTCGGCACGACCTCACGGCGGAGGCGGTGGGCGAGCAGATCGGGCTGGCCAACCGCCGCATCCTCGACGAGATGGCGGCCGACCCCGACAAGCAGGGCATGGGCACGACGGTCAGCGGCATCGCTCTCGTCGTCACCGGGGGAACCGACCACTGGGCGGTCTTCAACGTCGGCGACTCCCGTGTCTACCGGCTCATCGACGGCGCGCTCATGGCGATGACCGTCGACCACTCCGAGGTCCGAGAGCTTGTCGACGCCGGTGTCATCACCGCCGAGGAGGCCCGCACCCACCCCAAGCGCAACGTCGTGACCCGCTCGCTCGGCACGACCTACGCGGCCACGCCCGACGTCCGCGTCGTGCCGCCGCACGCCGGCGAGCGCTTCCTCGTGTGCTCCGACGGGCTCACCGGCGAGCTCACCGACGACCAGGTCCGCGACCTCCTCGTGCGCCACGCCGACCCGCAGCGGGCGGCCGAGGCGCTCGTGCGCGCGGCGGTCGAGGCGGGCGGCCGGGACAACGTCACCGTCGTTGTCGTCGATCTGGGCGAAGCCGGGGCAGACTCGTCCCAGACAGTCACCTCGCCCCGGGCGCACGTCGACACGGCGCCCCGGTCGAGCCACGAAGGGAGCTGACATGGAGCTGCGGATCGCGGCCCTGGACGACGTGCCGGGCTGGAGCGTCCTGCGTCGCCCTGAGGTGAGCCTGCTCCTGCACGGGGCCGACGAGATCACCGCACGGGTCGCGGCCGCTCTCGACGAGCGCCGCGGCGAGGACGTCGTCGACGTCGTCGTCGACACGCTCACCGCTGACGGCTTCCGCTCCACCCCCGACTTCGCCCTCGCCACCCCCGACGGGCGTCTCGTCGCCCGGGGTGCCGGCGAGGTGCGGCTCGGCGACGACCGGTCGGTCGTCGCCGGCCCCCGCATGCCGTGGCGCGACGAGGACGCCCCCGACGGGGTCGGCGAGGTCACGCTCGCCGTCGTCGGCGTCGAGGCCGCCCCGGCGCTCGAGGCGTCGGGTGCTGACGCGCCGGCGGTCGAGGAGAGCCCTGCTCCCGCGGAGCCGGCTGCCGTCGAGCAGGACGGGCCCGAGGGGTCCCCGGTCGCCGACCAGCTCGCCCCCGTGCCCGGCGCGACCGACGACGGCGCAGACGACGACAGCGTGCTCGTGCAGGCCCCGGACGAGCCGGTCGCCGACCAGCTCGCGCAGGAGCAGCCCGTCGCCGATGACCAGCCCGTCGAGCCCGTCGCCGGTGACGAGCCCGTCGAGCAGGTCGAGCAGGACCAGCAGGACCGGCCGGCTCCCGACGGTCCCGTCGAGGAGCCCGCTGACCCCTCGACCGAGGAGCCCTCCGGTCCGTCGGCCGACGTCCCGGCCGCCGCCCCGGAGACCGAGTCGGCCGCCGTACCCCCGCCCCCGCCGTCCGGCTGGGCCATGCCGTCGGTCTTCGGCGCCGCGAGCCCGCCTCCGCCCGCCCCGCCGTCACCGGTGCCCCCGCAGGACGGCGACGTCGCCCGACCCACCCTCACCGTCGTCCCCGAGCCGGAGCCCGAGCCCGTCTCCGAGCAGCCGGTCGTCACCGAGCCCGCGCACGAGCCGCGCCCGCAGACCGGGGACCAGCAGCAGGACGCGGCCCTGGCCGCCGGGTCCGCCCCGACCGACGAGGAGGAGGACGAGCTGCCCTCCTTCGACTTCCTCTTCGGCGCGACGAGCCACCACCGCAGCTCGCTCGTCGCCCAGGCCGAGGAGGAGGACCAGATCGACTCCGGTCCGGTCGCCGCGGCCGGTGGCTACCAGGCCCCCGAGGACGCCGCCCACGCGACGCTCGCGCCCCCGGAGGAGGAGCACGACGAGCCCGAGCCGGTCGTCGAGACGCCCGCCGAGCCGTCGCCGCCGGCACCTCCCGCGCCGGTCGGTGGCCCCTTCGACCCGCCGCCGGCCACACCCGAGGGCACGCCGCCCCCGCCGCCTCCTGCCGGCGAGGACGGCCTGATCTCCGCGGTCCCGTGGGGAGCAGGTGCCGCGTCCGCCGCACCCCAGCCCACCGCACCCGAGCCCGCCGCGCCGGAGCCGGCCGGGCAGGAGCCGACCGCGCCCGAGCCGTCGGCGCCCGCCGAGCACGAGGCCCCCGCGGCCCAGGCACCCGAGCCGGTGGCCCCGGGAGCGGTCCCGCCGCCCCCGGTCGCTCCCTTCGGCATCGGTCTGCCCAGTGCCATGCCGAGCTTCGGCACCCCCACCGAGTCCGGGCCGCGTCCGCTCGAGCCGGCCCAGGAGCACGACCCCTACGCCGTGCCCGAGTCGACCGGCCCGATGGTCCTCGCCGTGCGCTGCCCGAGCGGCCACGCGAGCGCCCCCCACGCCGTGAGCTGCCGCGTGTGCGGTGCGGCGCTGCCCTCGCAGCAGCCCGAGCCGACGCCCCGTCCGGCCCTGGGCCTGCTGCGGCTGTCGACCGGCGACGTCGTCACCCTCGACCGCGGGGTGCTCATCGGCCGCGCGCCGAAGTCGGCGCCCGAGCTGCCCGCCGCGCAGGCACCGCACCTCGTGCGGGTGCCGAGCCCGGACAACGAGATCTCGCGCAACCACGTCGAGGTCATCCTCGACGGCTGGCACGTGCTCGTGCGCGACCTCGGCTCGACGAACGGCACGACCATCACGCTGCCGCAGGACCACCCCGTGCGGCTGCGCCCCGGCGACCAGCAGAGCATCGAGCCCGGCACGACGATCACCCTCGCCGACCAGGTGAGCGCGGTCTTCGAGGTGACCGGGTGATGCGTCGGTGAGTCAGGCCGTCCCCCCCGTCCTCGACGGGCTGGACTACATCCAGCCGCTGGGCTCCGGCGGCTATGCCGACGTGTACCTGTACGAGCAGCAGATGCCGCGGATGAAGGTCGCGGTCAAGGTGCTCAAGAGCGAGGGCCTCACGGTCGGCATCAAGCAGCAGTTCATCGACGAGGCCAACACGATGGCCCAGCTCGCCGACCACCCCTACATCGTCCAGGTCTTCCGGGCCGGCACGAGCGAGGACGGCCGGCCCTTCCTCGTCATGAAGTACTACCCGCCGCCGAACCTCGCGCAGCGGGCCCGTCGAGAGCGCTTCTCCGTCGAGGAGGTGCTGCGCACCGGCATCCAGCTCGCCTCGGCCGTCGAGACCGCCCACCGCGCCGGCGTCATCCACCGCGACATCAAGCCGGCGAACGTCCTCGTCAGCCAGTACGGCTCGCCGGGCCTGACCGACTTCGGCATCGCCGGCATCGGCGGGGCTCTCGAGGACCTCGACGACGACATCGGCGTCTCCGTGCCGTGGGCACCCCCCGAGGTGCTCTACGGGCAGAGCAACGGCGACGCGCGCGCCGACGTCTACGCGCTCGCGGCCACCCTGTGGCAGCTGCTCGTCGGGCGTTCCCCCTTCGAGGTGCCGGGCGGCGACAACTCCGCGTACGCCCTCATGCCCCGCATCCGGTCCAACCCGCCGCCCGAGACCGAGCGGGCCGACGTCCCGGCCTCGCTCGAGCGGCTCCTCGCCCAGGCGATGAGCAAGAACCCCCTCGCGCGGCCCGCGACGGCCCTCGAGCTCGCCCGATCGCTGCAGCACATCGAGCAGCAGGAGCGCTTCTCGCGCACCGCGATCGTCGTCCTCGACGAGGAGGGCCACACGGCGAGCCGACCTGCCGCCCAGGCACCCGACCCGACCCGGCTGCGGCACGCCACCCCCGCTCCGGGCTCCGGGCGCACCCTGCCGCCCCCGCCCCTCGGCCAGCCCGTCATCGGCGGCGAGCTGAGCGGCGGCCGGGGGATCCCCGGCAGCCCGGCCGTCTCCTTCACCACGGGTGCCCAGGGCCCCGCCTCGAGCACCGTCACCGGGCCCCAGCCCGGGTACCAGTCGGGTCCGAGCGGTGCCCGTTCGGACCACGCGTCCGGTCCGTCCCCCTTCGCGCCGGTCACCTCCGGACCGCGCCCTGCGACGACCGGTGGGTCCGGACCGGGGCAGACGTCCGGTCGGCACGGCAGCGGCGGGCCCGACCGTCGTCTCCTCGTGCCGGCGATCGCCGCCGGTGCCCTCGCCCTGCTGCTCCTCGTCGGGGGCGGCATCTACCTCTCGACGCGTGGCGGCGACGAGCCCGGGCCCGGGACGACCACCGAGGCCGGGGGCGAGCTCGCGGGCACGCCCGTCATCGCGTCGATCGCCAACGGCGAGGGCGACAAGGTGACCATCGACATGACGATGGACGGCGCCCAGGAGGGCGACACCTTCCAGGTCAAGGCCGTGCAGACCGAGTCGCAGGACCCCGAGCCCTCGGAGTTCGAGTCCTCCGTCGAGGTGAGCGCCCCGAGCACCGAGGTAGGCAAGGCGACCTTCCCGACGAACGCGTCACCGGGCACCCGGGTCTGCGCGATCGCGCGCGTCGCCCGTGGCGAGCAGACGACGCAGTGGAGCGCGCCCGAGTGCGTGGACGTGAAGTGACGTGACCACCCCGCCCCCCGCGCCGCCGAGCCGTGGCCGCGTCCGTCGGGACGACCCGCCGGCCCCCGCCCCGTCTGACGAGCCCGAGGCCCCGCGCCGCGGGCTCACCGTCGGTCTGCTCCCCTTCGTGCTCGGCGTGCTCGGGCTCGTCCTCGTCAGCCTGGTCGTGCTCCTCGTCTACCTCTCCGGGCGCGACGAGCCCGAGCCCGCGGCGACGTACACCTCGGCCGCGACGGACGTCGACGCGATCACCGGTGCTCCGACGGTGACCCTCACCCCCGCCTCGTCGGGGCACGTGATGACCGTCGAGATCGCGTACGACGGTGCGGCAGAGGACGACCGGTACCGGGTGGTCGTCATGAGCGGCAGGCCGCAGGGCGACCCCGACGCGACGGAGTTCGACTTCTCCCGAGGCGTTACCCTCGCGCCAGGGGTGTCCCAGTACCGGGTGAGCATCACGTCCGGTGTGCGGCTGTGCGCTCAGGCACGCGTCGTGCGGGGAGCCGCCGAGTCCGCGTGGTCGTCGACGAAGTGCGAGGTGCAGAGGTGAGCGAGCAGGGGCAGCCGGCAGGCGGCGTGAGCGTCGACTTCTGCGGCGAGATCTACCCGGCCGACCCGACGCGGCCGTTGACCATCGGGCGCGAGGGCGACGTCGAGATCGACGACAACCCCTTCTTGCACCGCTCCTTCCTCCAGATCACCCACGAGGGCGGCTTCTGGTGGCTCACCAACGTCGGCTCGACGCTCACGGCGACGGTGGCCGACAAGAAGGGCCTGCTCCAGGCCTGGCTGAGCCCCGGCGCGCGGATCCCGCTCGCCTTCGAGCGCGTCACGGTGTGGTTCACCGCGGGCCCCACGACCTACGACTTCGACGTCGTCGCCGACACCCCGTCCTTCCAGATGGTGGACAACGAGGCCCTCGAGCCCGACGCGACCGGCGAGACGACGGTCGGGCGGGTGTCCTTCACCCCGGACCAGAAGCTCCTCGTCATCGCGCTGTGCGAGGACTTCCTGCGCCGGGACACCGCGGGCACCGGCTCGATCCCCAGCTCGGCCGACGCCGCCCGACGCCTCGGGTGGACCGTGACGAAGTTCAACCGCAAGCTCGACAACGTCTGCTCGAAGCTCGCCGACGCCGGCACGCGAGGGCTGCACGGCGGACCGGGCAAGCTCGCGAGCAACCGCAAGACGCGGCTCGTCGAGCACGCGCTGTCGACGCGTCTGGTGACCGTCCAGGACCTCGCGCTGCTCGACCACCCGACCGAGTGACCTGACCATGCCGCGCACGCGCCGTCGTGGGCTCGCCGTCGTCTCGGGGACCCTCTTCACCCTCGCCGTGGGGGTGAGCGCCGTCTTCGCCGCGCGCAGCACCGGCGAGCCCGTGCACGAGATCGCGCTCGGCGACGGCGGCGTGTGGGTCACCTCGGGCGAGAGCGGCATGTGGGGGCGGGTCGACCGAGGCGCGAACCAGCTCGGCACCGTCGTGCCGGGCGGCGCCTCGCAGGAGACGTCCTCGACCCGGCGCGCCGACGTGCTCCAGGACGGCCGGCTCGTCGTCGGGGTGAGCGCCGACGGCGCGCTCGTGCCCCTCGACGCGGCGACGGGCCAGGCAGGAGAGAGCCGCGGCCAGCTCCCGAAGGCCACCTACAGCAGCGGCGACCGCCTCTACCGCCCGCCGCTCGTCGACCTGCGCGGCCGGACGATCGCGATGGTCGAGCCCGGCACCGGTCGGGTCTGGGCGCAGCGCCTCGACGCCGACGGCGTCGGTGACCTCTCCGCGATGACGACCTCGTCGCCCCCGCTCGCCACCGTCGACCAGGGCGACGCCGCCGTCGCGGTCGACGTCGACGGCAACGTCAAGGTCGTCTCGGCGACCACCGGGACGGTGCTCGACATCCCGGCCGAGGGCGACGGCTTCGGCGAGCCGGAGCGGGAGACCCTCGAGCTCGGCGGCAACGGCGTCGACATCACCGCCGTCGGCGACCGGTGGGTCGTCCTCGACCCGACGAACGGCCGGGTGTGGGTCGAGGGGCAGGACGACCCGCAGCACGTCGACGGAGCGCCGAGCGGCGGTGACGGCCCGCCGCTCTACGCCGCGCTCCAGGTGCCGGGGGTCGAGGCCGACTCCGTCGCGGTGACGACCGACCTCAAGACGGTCCTCGTCGGCACCCAGGGCTCGGGCACGAGCCGTCGCGGCATCGACTTCGGCGAGAGCACCCAGGCGGTGTCGATCCGCAGCCACTTCGTCGCCCGCCCGGTCGTCAACGGCCCGTGCCTGCTCGGCGTGCGCTCGCAGGGCACCCGGGTGCGCTACCAGGTGGTCTGCAGCGACGAGACCCTCCCCGCCACCGAGGTCGTGCTCCCGGGCAACCTCGCCCGCTCCACCCCGGTCGTCCTGCGGCTCAACCGCGGGCAGGTCCTCGTCAACGACCTCGACACGGGGCGCGTCCTCGACCTCTCGCTCGACCGCGAGCTGCGCATCGACACCTGGCCCACGGCCGATCAGCTGACCACCCTCAAGAGCAGGAGTTCGTGACCATGAGCGTGACCCAGGAGCAGGCCGGCTGGTTCGCCCAGACCTTCGCGCAGATGGTCGGCAACGTCGACCGGGCCGTGCTCGGCAAGCAGCACGTCGTGCGGCTCGCGCTCACCTGCCTGCTCTCCGAGGGCCACCTGCTCCTCGAGGACTACCCGGGCACGGGCAAGACCCAGCTCGCCCGCGCCATCGCGGCCACCGTCCAGGGCAGCAACAGCCGGATCCAGTTCACCCCCGACCTGCTGCCGAGCGACGTCACCGGCGTGACGATCTACGACCAGAGCACGAAGCGCTTCGACTTCCACAAGGGCCCGGTCTTCGCGACGATCGTCCTCGCCGACGAGATCAACCGCGCCTCGCCGAAGACGCAGTCCGCCCTGCTGGAGGTCATGGAGGAGGGTCGGGTCACGGCCGACGGCACGACCCACGAGGTCGGCCGCCCCTTCATGGTCATCGCGACGCAGAACCCCATCGAGCAGGCCGGCACCTACCGCCTGCCCGAGGCCCAGCTCGACCGCTTCCTCATGAAGACGTCGTTGGGCTACCCCGATCACGAGGCCACCGTGGCGGTCCTGGCCGACGCGGCCCGCCGCGACCGCACCGCCGGTCTGCGCCCGGTCCTCGCCGCGCAGGTCGTCTCCGACATGGGCGGGCTGGCCGACCAGGTGCACGTCGACGCGGCGATCCTCGCCTACGTCGCCCGCATCGCCGAGGAGACCCGGCGTCACCGCAACGTGCGGCTCGGGCTGTCGGTGCGCGGGTGCCTGGCCTTCGTGCGCTGCGCGAAGACCTGGGCGGTCAGCCAGGGCCGCACCCACGTCGTCCCGGACGACATCAAGATCATCGCGGAGCCGATCATGGCCCACCGCCTCCTGCTCACCTCCGAGGCGGAGTTCGCCGGTGTCCAGGTCGGCGACGTCGTCGGCCAGGTCCTCGGCGAGGTCGCCCCGCCGACCGAGCGGAGCCGCTGAGCCGATGACGACGCCCCCGTCCGGTCCGAGCCGGCGCGGCCCCGAGCCGTCGCGCGGCCGCGGTCGGGTGCGCCCGCAGCCCGTCGAGGAGGACGCGCCCACCCTTCGCCCGGGGCAGCTCGACCGCTCGGGCGGGCCGGGCCAGGTCCCGCCCGCCCCCGCCCCGACCCGTCCTGAGCAGCGCGCCGCCCCGACGCCGATGGAGGTGCGTCAGGAGCGGATGGCGGAGGGTCAGCGGCTGCGCGCGACCGGCCAGCGCCGCACGGTCACCCTCCCCGTGCCCGTCCAGGCGGTCCGGAGCACGAAGGGGGGCGCGGCCGCCGCCCTGCGCGCCTCGGCCCGCGGGGGCGAGCGGGTCCGCACGACGTGGTTCGGCGGGCTGCTGTCGTGGGTCTCGCCGCTCGGCTGGTCCGTCCTCGCCCTCGGGACGGCGGCCGTCGTCGTCGGCCTCCTGCTCGCGTGGGTCGAGGTCGTCACCCTCGGGGTCGCCCTGCTCGTCGCCTGCGCACTGTGCTTCGCGCTCGCCGTCGGGCGCACCCACCCCCGCGTCGAGCTCACCGCCCGTCCCTCACGGGTGCGGGTCGGGGAGCGCGCGGCGGCCGAGGTCGTCCTGCACAACCCCGGGCACCGTCGGATCCTGCCCTCGCGCGTCGAGATCGCCGTCGGCGAGGACGTGCGCACCATCGACCTGCCCGCGCTGCGCCGCGGCGAGCAGGTCCGCCACGAGCTGCCGGTGCCCACCGACCGGCGCGGGGTCGTCGAGGTCGGTCCCGTGCGCACCGTCCAGGAGGACCCGCTGCGCCTCACCAACCGCACCCGCGTCTTCGGCGAGGTCAAGCAGCTCTTCGTCCACCCGAGCACCCGGCCGCTGGAGTCGGGCGCCCACGGCCTGCTGCGCGACCTCGAGGGCGAGGTCACCCCCGAGCTGTCGATGGCCGACATCAACTTCCACGCGCTGCGCGAGTACGAGCCCGGCGACGACCGGCGCTACGTCCACTGGCGCAGCTCGGCCAAGCACGACCGGCTCCTCGTGCGGCAGTTCCAGGAGACGCGTCGCGCGCACCTCACCGTCATCGTCGACGTCGACCCCTCCGGGTACCGCGCCGAGGAGGACGTCGAGGCCGCGATGGACATCGCCGCCTCGCTCGTCGTCCAGTCCATCCGCGACGAGCAGGAGGCGACCGTCGTCGCCGGCGACCGGGTCGCCTCGCGGACGACGATCCCGCTCACCCTCGACACCATCGCCCAGGCCGGTGTCGGCCGCGCCGACCTGCTGAGCTCGGCGCGCCGCGCGGTCGCCCTGGCCCCCGACAGCTCGGTCGTCGTCCTCGTCACCGGGCCGCGGCGCGCCTTCCTCGAGCTGCAGCAGGTGCTCTTCCAGTTCGACGTCGAGGTGCACCACGTCGCCCTCCTCGTCGACGGCGGGGCGAGCGCCTCCCTTCGCCGGCAGCGCGGCATGACGATCGCCACCGTCGGCGGTCTGGACGAGCTGCACCACGTCCTGTCCGGGCTGAGCACCGCATGAGCGTCGTCGGCGCCCCTCGCGAGGGGATGATCAAGCCCCAGCTCACCGGCGGGCAGCGGGTCCGGGCGACGCTCGGGCGGATGCGCCCCGGCCCGGAGCACCTCGTCGACGCGGGCTTCGCCGTGCTCGTCGTCGCGCTCGTCCTCGTCGGGCTGCGCACCTCGGTCTTCGGCACGCACTCGCTCCTCGCCGGGGTCGTCGGCGTGCTGCTCGGGCTCGTCCTCGGGCACGTCCAGGCCACCTACCGGTGGCCGCTCGTCGCCATCAGCGCCCTCACCGTCGTGCTCTACCTGCTCGTCGGGGCTCTCGTCGTCGTCCGCGACGACCTGCGCTTCGGCGTGCTGCCGACCCTGCGCACCTTCACCGACCTCGCCGGCGCGCCGATCCACGGGTGGAAGCGCTGGCTGACCCTCGTGCCACCGGTCGACGCCGGCGGTCAGATGCTCGCCCTCGTCTTCTTCGTCGCCGTCGTGGGGACCCTCGTCGTCTACGCGACCGCCCGCCGTCACCGCTCGGCGCTCCTCGTCGCCGCCCCGGTCCTCGTGCTCCTGTGCGTCGTGCTCCTGATGGGCACGCAGGCGCCGGCGTCCCCGCTCGTCCACGGGGTCGCCCTGCCCGTCGCCCTCCTCGCGTGGTTCGCCCTGCGGGCCCGGCGCGGCCAGGAGCGGCGCGGGCGGCCCGCCCTCTCCCGGCTCGCCCTCGGGGGCGGGATCCTCGCGATCTCCGCCCTCGTCGCCGGTCTGCTCGGCCCGCTGCTCGGGGATGCCGACCCGTCGGAGCGCTCGACGCTGCGCGCCGAGGTCTCACCGGTGCACGACCTCAGCTATCTCACGAGCCCGCTCGGCGAGTTCCGCAGCTACACCGAGCAGTCGCCCACCCGGTTGTGGGACACCGAGCTCTTCCGCGTCGGCGGGGTGCCCGTCGGCGCACCGCTGCGCCTGGCGACGCTCGACTCGTGGGACGGCACGACGTGGGGGGTCACCGGGCTCGACGAGGCCGGGGGCGACCCGCGCCGGGCCTTCCAGCTCTTCGGTCAGCGGGTGGGCGTCTCCGACAGCGCCGGCCGGACCCCGAGCGAGATCACCGTCGAGGTGCCCGAGGAGGGCTACGACGGCCCGTGGGTGCCGACGACCGGCAGCGTCCAGGGCATCACCCTCGACGAGCCGACCGCCGAGCGCGTCGACGGCAAGGCCTGGCTCAACCTCTCGACCGACGCGGTCCTCGTGCCCTCGGGGCTGCAGGCCGGCGACCGCTACACGCTGCGCACGGTGCTCACCGAGTCGCTCGGCGAGGAGCTGCCGCAGAGCCTGCCCGTGGCTCGGGGGTCGCTGCCGATGGGGGCGAGCACCGACTTCGTCGAGCCCCGTCTGCGCGCGTGGGCGGCGGACGAGAGCGACCCGTGGCGGCGCTTCGTCGCCGTGGCGACCGCGATGCGCGAGGAGGGCACGTACACCGACGGCCTGCCCGCGATCTCCGCCGAGGGCTCGACCTCGGCCGCGTACCGGCAGCGGGCGGCCGAGGCGCTGCTCGTCCACGGCCCCGGCCACGGCACCGCCCGCCTCACCGACTTCCTCGGGCACGACCCGCTCGCCGGCGACGACGAGCAGTACGCCGCGGCGCTCGCCCTCATGGGCAACCGGCTGGGCATCCCGACCCGCGTCGTCCTCGGCGCCGTGGCCACCCAGGACGGCGTCGTGCGCGGGCGCGACGTCCACGCGTGGGTCGAGGTGCAGCGCGCCGACCGGTCCTGGTACCCCGTCATGCCGCAGACCTTCATGCCCGACCGCGAGACCGCGCCGCCGGAGCAGATGAAGGCCTGGGACGCGCCGGCGTCCGAGCCGCTCCCGCCGCCGCCCCCGCCCCCCGTCGTCCAGAGCGACCCCACGGACTGGTCCTCGCCGCGCACCTGGCCGCTGTGGGCCAAGGCCCTGGCCGTCCTCGTCGTCCTGCCCCTGCTCCTCCTCGCGATCGCCCCCCTCGTCGGGGGCGTGCGCCGCGTCCTGCGCTCGCGCACCGGCGACCCCGACCAGCGCGTCGGCCGGGCCTGGGCCGATCTCGTCGACGAGGCCCGCTCGATGGGTCTCGACGTCCCCCTTCGCGCGACGCGTCCCGAGCAGGCGATGGCCCTCGGCCCGCCGGTCGACGCGATGCCCGTCGCGGTGGCCGCCGACGCCCTCGTCTTCGGGGAGCGACCGGCCGACCCTGCCGCCGTCGGGGCCTGGCTGCGCGACCTGCGCGCCGTGCGCCGTCGGGCCCGTCGCTCGGCCGGTCTCCCGGCCGCTCTCGTCGCCCGCACCGACCCCCGGCGCGTCGTCACCCACGACGTGCCCGCTGACCACGCCCCGCGCCGATCCCGTCGGAAGGCTGACCGGACATGAAGCTCATGCTCACCCTGCGAGGGTCGAACGACAAGGACGTCGACCTCGTCGCCACCGTCGACGGTCGCACGACCGTCGGCGACCTCGCCGAGCACCTCGTCCTGTCCGACCCGGACCGCCAGTCCGGAGGCGACTACTACGCGCGCTCCGACCTCGGCACGCACACCCTCGCCCTCGTCGACGAGAACTACCGCGCCGTCGACCCCGGCACGACGGTCGCCGAGTCCGGTCTGCGCAGCGGCGTCCACGTCGCCGTCACCCGTCGCTCCAGCGGGTACGAGGACAAGGCGGCGCCGCTGGCGACCGCCGTCGTCGTCGGCGGCCCGGACGAAGGGAGGGAGTTCCCTCTCCAGCGCGGCACCTCCCACGTCGGTCGCGGGCGCGACTGCGAGATCCAGGTCAACGACGGGTCAGTGAGCCGGCGGCACGCGAAGCTCCTCGTCGCCGACGTCGTCGAGGTCACCGACCTCGGCTCGAGCAACGGCGTCGTCGTCGACGACGAGCGGATCGACCGCGCGATCCTGCGCGAGGGCGAGGCCTTCACCGTCGGCGACACGACGATCGAGATCCGCCAGGCGCGCGCCGCCGCGGGGGTGACGATGGGTGACAGCGGCACCGTCGCCTTCTCCCGCAGCCCGCGCATCGCACCGGTCTACCAGGGGCTCGTCTTCGAGGTCCCCGACCTGCCCGAGCGCGGCAAGCCCCAGCGCATGCCGCTGGCGATGATGCTCGTCCCGCTCTTCATGGGTGCGACGCTCTTCGCGGTCACGCGCAGCCCGTACACGATCATGTTCATGCTCATGATGCCGGCGATGATGATGGCCAACGCCTACGAGTCGCGGCGCCGCGTCCGCCTCGACTTCGAGGACGCGATGAACGACTTCCGCGAGGACATCGGCTACCTCGTCGAGGACATCGAGGCCGAGCTCGACCGCGAGCACGACATGCGCCGGCTCGAGCACCCCGCCGTCGCCGAGACCGGTGAGGCCGTGCGCCGGCACCACCCGCTCATGTGGACCCGGCGCCCCGGTGAGCCCGGGTACCTCGAGTACCGCCTCGGTCTCGGCGTGCGTCCCAGCCGCTCCGAGATCAAGCTGCCGAAGATGGGTCGGACCCGCGCGGAGGCCTGGCTCGAGGTCTCGCAGACGATGCAGGGCCTGGGCCACGTCGCCGACGTGCCCGTCACCGCCCACCCGCTCATCGACGGTGCCATCGGCATCTCCGGCCCCCGTGACGAGGCGCTGGCGATGGCCCGCTCGCTCGTCGTGCAGACCGCGGCGCTGCACTCGCCGGCCGAGGTCGTCCTGTGCGCCCTCGCCTCGACGAAGTCCGCCCGCGACTGGGACTGGGTGAAGTGGCTGCCCCACACGGCGTCGCCGCAGAGCCCGATCGACGCGCAGCACACGGCGAGCTCGGGCCCGGGCTGCTCGGCGCTCATGGAGCAGCTCGAGGGCTATGCGAGCCGCACGATCGAGAAGGGCAAGCCGACGGGGGTCAACGTCGTCGTCCTCGTCGAGAACGACGCGCCCGTCGACCGGGCCCGCCTCGTCCAGCTCGCCGAGCGCGGCTGGCGCTCCGGGGTCGTCGTCGTGTGGGTCGCGCCCGTCACCGAGCAGCTGCCGGCGGCGTGCCGCACCTTCGTCGAGGTCGAGACCGGCGGTCGGGCCCGCGTCGGCTACGTCGCGCCCGCCGAGGTCGCCCAGGACGTCACCGCCGACGTGCTCTCCTACGAGCAGGCCGTCGTCGCCGCCCGGCGGCTCGCCCCCGTCACCGACTCCGGCGCGCTGTCCGAGGACGACTCGGACATCCCGCGCTCGGTCTCCTTCCTCGCCCTCGTCGGCACCGAGCTCGCGAGCTCGCAGATGGCCGTCATCGAGCGGTGGAACGAGAACCGCTCGATCCTCACCGGCCGGCACGCCCCAGCCACCCCGAGCCGCAAGCCGGGCTCCCTTCGCGCCGTCCTCGGCCAGAGCGCGCTCGGGACGTACAGCGTCGACCTGCGCACCGACGGGCCCCACGCCCTCGTCGGCGGCACGACCGGTGCCGGCAAGTCCGAGCTGCTCCAGGCCTGGATCCTCGGCATGGCCACCGCCCACAGCCCGCAGCGGGTGACCTTCCTGCTCGTCGACTACAAGGGCGGGTCGGCCTTCCGCGACTGCGTCAACCTGCCGCACACCGTCGGCATGGTCACCGACCTCTCGCCGCACCTCGTGCGGCGCGCGCTCGAGAGCCTGTCGGCCGAGCTGCACTACCGCGAGCACCTGCTCGCGCGCTTCAAGGCCAAGGACCTCGTCGAGCTCGAGCGGCGCGGCGAGGTCGAGGCCCCGCCGAGCCTCATCATCGTCGTCGACGAGTTCGCGGCCCTCGTCCAGGAGGTCCCGGACTTCGTCGACGGCGTCGTCAACATCGCCCAGCGCGGCCGCTCCCTCGGCATCCACCTCATCCTCGCCACCCAGCGCCCCGCGGGCGTCATCCGCGACAACCTGCGCGCGAACACCAACCTGCGCATGGCGCTGCGCATGGCCGACACCGACGACTCGACCGACGTCCTCGGCACGCCCGAGGCGGCGTACTTCGACCCGGGCCTGCCCGGTCGCGCGATGGCGAAGTCCGGCCCCGGGCGGCTCGTCCCCTTCCAGACCGGGTACGCCGGCGGGTGGACGAGCGACACCCCGCCGCCGCCGGACATGCTCGTCGAGACGCTGAGCTTCGGCGCCCCCGTGCGCTGGGAGCTGCCCGCGACGCCGAAGACGCAGGAGGACGACGAGCTCGGCCCCAACGACATCCAGCGCGTCGTCGAGGTCGTCGAGGCGGCCCGGGTCGAGGCCGAGATACCGGTGCCCCGCAAGCCCTGGCTGCCCGAGCTCGAGCCCGTGTACGACCTCGCGAAGCTGCCGACCGACCGGCGCGACGACGAGCTCGTCATCGGCATCTCCGACAACCCCGCACTGCAGTCGCAGCCGACGATCTCCTTCCGCCCCGACGCCGAGGGCAACCTCGCCGTCTACGGCGCGTCCGGGTCGGGCAAGAGCGCCTTCCTGCGCACCATCGCCATCGCCGCCGGCTTCACGGTGCGCGGCGGGCCGTGCCACGTCTACGGGCTCGACTTCGGCAACCGCGGGCTGTCGATGCTCGAGACGCTCCCGCACGTCGGCAGCATCATCTCGGGCCAGGACGAGGAGCGCGTCAAGCGCCTCATCAACCACCTGCGCGAGGTCATCGAGGAGCGCGCCGTGCGCTACAGCAAGGCGAACGCCTCGACGATCACCGCCTATCGCCAGCTCACCGGCCGGCACGACGAGCCGCGGATCTTCGTCCTCGTCGACGGCCTGACCTCTTTCCGCAGCGCCTACGAGTCGACCGGTGCGCTCATGAAGTGGCTCGACGCCTTCACCTCGCTGCTCGGCGACGGCCGGCCCGTCGGCGTGCACTTCGTGCTCTCCGTCGACGCGCGCAACGGCCTGCCCGTCTCGATGGGCTCCTCGGTGCAGTCGCGCTTCGTGCTGCGGATGGCGACGGAGGACGACTACTCCTTCCTCGGCGTCCCCGCCGACGTCCTCACCGCCGAGTCCGCTCCGGGGCGTGGCATCTTCAAGAAGCGCGAGGTCCAGGTGGCCGTCCTCGGCGGCACGCAGGACGCCTCGGAGCAGTCGCGGATGGTGCAGGGCTTCGCCGACGCGATGCGCAAGAGCGGCACGGCACCGGCGCCGGAGATCGAGTCGCTGCCGGAGGTCGTGCACGCGGCCGACCTGCCCCGGGTCGTCGACGGCCTGCCCGTCCTCGGCATGGACTCCGAGCAGCTCGCGCCGTGCACCTTCGAGCCGCGCGGCGGCTTCGTCGTCACCGGTCCTCCCGGCAGCGGTCGCACGACGACGCTCGTGCAGCTGCTGCGCTCGATCTGCGCTGCGGACCCGAGCACGGAGATCTACGTCGTCAGCCTGCGGCGCAACAGCGAGCTGCTCCACCTGCCCGAGGTCACCGGCACGGCGACGAAGGAGGAGGAGATCACCGCGCTGTCGGCGACCCTCAAGGAGAAGGCGCTCGCCGAGGGCGGGCCCCACGTCGTGCTCGTCCTCGAGAAGCTCGACGACCTCGCCCAGATGCCGTACCAGAACCCCCTCCAGGAGTGCGTCAAGCCGCTCGTCGACAACGACCACTTCGTCATCGCCGAGGCCGACCCGTCGGCCATGACGACGAGCATGGGTCTGCAGGGCCTGGTCAAGGGGTCGCGCTCGGGCATCGCGCTCGTCCCGGACGGGTCGGAGAGCTCGATGATCTTCAAGACGACTTTCCCGCCGCTGCAGCGCGTCTTCATGCCCGAGGGCCGCGGTGTCCTCGTGCGCCGCGGGCGTGCGCAGATCGTCCAGGTCGCGCTGCCGCAGCGCTGAGCAGGCGCCCGGGACAGGGGGAGTGCTCCCCATGGTCCGGGCGCCTACCTCTTAGTAGGTTCGTCGCACACGGACCGCAGGGGCGAGAGCACGGCCGGTCCGGTGCACGAAGCACATATCTCGAGCAGGAGGATTCGACATGGCTTGGCTGGGTATGAACCTGGAGACGGTCTCGGGTGAGATCCCGAAGTGGAGCAGCCTCTCTGAGGAGGTGGGCTCGATCATCACCAACACGAACACGCAGGTGCAGGCGGCGAACGAGGCGTGGAACGGCACGGACTCGGATCAGTTCGTGGGTGACTGGAATGACAAGTACCGCCCGGCGCTGGAGCAGATCAAGCAGATGATCGATCAGCTGGTGGATCAGCTGACGCAGGACGTGAACCAGCAGCGGGAGACCTCGGGGGCCTGACCCTTTGTGGGTTGGTCGTCGCAGCGGTCTTTTCTGACGAGCTTTCTTTTTCTTCGACACGAGTAGGAGCAGTGCTATGGGTGGGAATCTGACCGAGGGTATGGACACCGATCGGATCCGTGAGGTTGCGGGTCAGCTGCAGACGCAGGCGGGCAAGATCGGTGAGGTGCAGCAGAACGGGACCTCGCAGCAGGGGACGCTGGCGGAGAACTGGTTGGGGTCTGACTCGGAGGCGTTCGGGCAGGCGTGGCAGCAGGCGGCGAAGGCGTTGCAGCAGGCCTCGGATGCGATCACGGCGTACTCGAAGGCTGCGCTGGATCAGGCCACGCAGCAGGACGAGGCGTCCAAGGGTCGCTGAGCCCGACACGGGCACGGGCGAAGGGGTGGTGGCCAGTGGCCACCACCCCTTCGTCATCCCCCGTCCGCGTCCTCGAAGCGAGTCACAGGGGCCACGAGTTTCTCGGGTCACCCGATAAACCCCCGCTCTGCATGAGTACCGGACTCGTGCGAAGCGGGGGTAAGTCATGCGAAGGGGGAGCGAGGCCTCCTCGTCACGGCCCCGGGGTGCGACGGGGGAGCGAGGGCGAAGGGGTGGTCAGGGCGCGCCTCGCCCTGCCCTAGGCTGGTGTGCCATGGATCACGTCGTCGAGTCTGAGCTGGTCGCCAACGTCATCGCGGTGCACGTCGCGCCCGATCAGGACGTCGCGCAGGGCGACGAGCTCGTGCTGCTCGAGTCGATGAAGATGGAGATCCCCGTCCTCGCTGAGCACGCCGGCCGCGTGCGCTCGGTCAAGGTCGACGTCGGCGACGTCGTCCAGGAGGGCGAGACCCTCGTCGTCCTGTCCGTCGACTGACGGGCCGCACACCGGGCAGCGGTCGTCTGCCCGTCCTCGCCCACCCTCGCTCAGCCGTGAGAACCGTTGTGCCACAACGGCATTCGTCGTACCTCCCCGCGGGGGAGTCCTCCCCATTCTCAACGCGCCTCGTCCTGCCTAGTGTTGTCACCAGTCGGGCGGGGAAGCCGCTCGAGCATCTCGAGCAGGAGGATTCGACATGGCTTGGCTGGGTATGAACCTGGAGACGGTCTCGGGTGAGATCCCGAAGTGGAGCAGCCTCTCTGAGGAGGTGGGCTCGATCATCACCAACACGAACACGCAGGTGCAGGCGGCGAACGAGGCGTGGAACGGCACGGACTCGGATCAGTTCGTGGGTGACTGGAATGACAAGTACCGCCCGGCGCTGGAGCAGATCAAGCAGATGATCGATCAGCTGGTGGATCAGCTGACGCAGGACGTGAACCAGCAGCGGGAGACCTCGGGGGCCTGACCCTTTCGGGTTGGTCGTCGCAGCGGTCTTTTCTGACGAGCTTTCTTTTTCTTCGACACGAGTAGGAGCAGTGCTATGGGTGGGAATCTGACCGAGGGTATGGACACTGATCGGATCCGTGAGGTTGCGGGTCAGCTGCAGACGCAGGCGGGCAAGATCGGTGAGGTGCAGCAGAACGGGACCTCGCAGCAGGGGACGCTGGCGGAGAACTGGTTGGGGTCTGACTCGGAGGCGTTCGGGCAGGCGTGGCAGCAGGCGGCGAAGGCGTTGCAGCAGGCCTCGGATGCGATCACGGCGTACTCGAAGGCTGCGCTGGATCAGGCCACGCAGCAGGACGAGGCGTCCAAGGGTCGCTGAGGTCCTGGTTCGGGACAGCGCGAAGGGGTGGTGGCCAGTGGCCACCACCCCTTCGTCATGCGCGGGGAGCCGGGTCAGAGCGAGGCGCCGGTGGTCTCGAGGCTCGGGCGCTGGGCGCCCGTCGCACCTCGACCATCGATGTCACCGCTGCGGCTCAGCGCTCCTGCCATCTGAGGAGCGCTGAGTCCTCGCTCCCCCGGGCGGGCGGCTCCTTCGTCGCCGACCACCCTCCTCCGCTGCGGCTCAGCGCTCCTCGGTGCCGGCGATGAAGGCCTCGAGCTTCGCGCGGCCCTCGGTGTCCTCGCGCTGCTCGGGCGGGGACTTCATGAGGTAGGAGCTCGCGGAGAGCAGGGCGCCGCCGATGCCGCGGTCCTTGGCGATCTTCGCCGCACGGATCGCGTCGATGATGATGCCGGCGCTGTTGGGGGAGTCCCACACCTCGAGCTTGTACTCGAGGTTGAGCGGGACGTCGCCGAAGGCGCGACCCTCGAGGCGCACGTAGGCCCACTTGCGGTCGTCGAGCCACGCGACGTAGTCCGACGGGCCGATGTGGACGTTCTTGTCGTCGATCTTGCCGGCGAGCGGGCCCTCGAGGTTGCTCGTCACGGCCTGGGTCTTGGAGACCTTCTTGGACTCCAGGCGCTCGCGCTCGAGCATGTTCTTGAAGTCCATGTTGCCGCCGACGTTGAGCTGGTAGGTGCGGTCGAGGACGACACCACGCTGCTCGAAGAGCTTGGCCATGACGCGGTGCGTGATCGTCGCGCCGACCTGGCTCTTGATGTCGTCGCCGATGACCGGCACGCCCGCGGCCTCGAACTTCGCCGACCACTCCGGGTCGGAGGCGATGAAGACCGGCAGGGCGTTGACGAAGGCGACGCCCGCGTCGATGGCGCACTGCGCGTAGAACTTGTCGGCCTGCTCCGAGCCCACCGGCAGGTAGGAGACGAGCACGTCGACCTCGCGGTCCTTGAGGACCTGCACGACGTCGACGGGCTCGGCCGGCGACTCGTCGATCGTCATCGCGTAGTACTTGCCGATGCCGTCGAGGGTGTGGCCGCGCTGGACCTCGACACCGCTCGTGGGGACGTCGGCGATCTTGATGGTGTTGTTCTCGCTGGCGCCGATCGCCTCGGCGAGGTCCTTGCCGACCTTCTTGTCGTCGACGTCGAAGGCGGCGACGAACTCGACGTCGCTCACGTGGTACTCGCCGAACTGGACGTGCATGAGGCCGGGGACGTGACCGTCCGCGGGCGCGTCCTTGTAGTACTCGACACCCTGGACCAGCGAGCTGGCGCAGTTGCCGACGCCGACGATCGCGACGCGGATGGAACTCATGTGGTGCTCCTCGGTTGTGGTGATGGTGGTCGAAGGGGGACGAGGGTCAGGCCGGTGGACCGGGACGGTGCTCGGCGTCGATGAGCTCGGTGAGCCATCGCACCTCGCGCTCGGTGGAGTCCTCGGCGTGGCGCTGCAGGGCCGCGGTCCACGAGTCCATGCGGTCACGGGAGCGCTGGGCGCTCGAGCGCATCGTGTCGAGGCGCTCCTCGAGGCGGCTGCGCCGGCCCTCGAGGATGCGCAGCCGGGTGTCGCGGTCGGTGCGCGAGAAGAAGGCGACGCGCAGCTCGAAGCCGTCGTCCTCCCAGGCGCCCGGGTCGATCCGGGCCGCCTGCCGGGCGAACTCCTCGCGGCCGGCCTCGGTGAGGGCGTAGGTGATCCGGGGGCGCTTGCCCGTCGGTGCCACCTGCGCGTCCTCGACGATGAGCCCGGCCTGCATCAGAGCCTTGAGGCAGGGATAGAGCGTGCCGAAGGAGAGCGCCCGGAAGGCCCCGAGCGCGGCGTTGAGCCGACGACGCAGCTCGTAGCCGTGCATCGGGGACTCGTGGAGCAGCCCGAGGACGGCGAAGTCGAGCAGCGCTCGACGTCGCATCCGTCCCCCCTTCGCCTCTGGCACCCGTGGACTGTAACGCAGATATATCGCTTCGATAGGTCGGCGACGTGCGACCGGGGTGTCGCGACACGGCGGCGGGGGCCTCGTCCCCGGGCCGGAGGAGCCTGGCGGGGGAGGATGGAGGAGCAGCAGGGTGAGCGACGCAGCGGGAGAGGACCCGGTCGGCGTCTAGAGGGATGTGACAGCAGTGGCGGTGCGACGCAGGGCGGGGATCTCGACCCCCCGTGCCGCCGTCGTGCCCTTGCGGCCCGCGACGGCCGAGCGCGTCTCGCCCCAGGATCGGGCCGAGACCGCGAGCGTCGAGGCCTTCGTCGCCGCCCGGGGCGAGCAGCTCCTGCGCCTGGCCTACCTCGTCACCGGCAGCCACGCCGACGCCGAGGACCTCCTCCAGGACACCCTCGCCGACGTGCACCGCAAGTGGGACCGCGTGCAGGCCAGCGACCACCCCTACGCCTACGTCCGCACGATGCTCAACCACCGCCACATCTCCGGGCGCCGTCGCAAGTGGCACGGCGAGCACCCCACCGACCCCGCCGACGTCGTCGCGCTGGACCGACGGGCGAGCGACCCGACGAGCGCCGTCGACGAGCACGACGAGCTGTGGCGCCTCCTGGCCACCCTGCCCCCGCGCATGCGCACGGTCCTCGTGCTGCGCTACTTCGAGGACCTCGACGACGACGAGATCGCCCAGACCCTCGGCATCGCGGTCTCGAGCGTGCGCGCGAGCGCGAGCCGGGCGCTCTCCGCCCTGCGCACGAAGGGGGTGTCGCGATGACCTGGTCGGACGACGAGCTCGACGCGCTGCTGCGCTCGACCCTCGCCCGGCGGGCCGAGGACGTCGACTTCGAGCCCGGGCGGTGGGTCGAGGACCGGTCGGCCGCCCGGCCGACACGTGCCGAGGTCTGGCGCTCCCGGGCCCTGCTCGCCGGGGCCGGCCTCGCCGGCGCGGCCGCGGCCGCCGTCATCGTCATCGGGGCCCTCGACGCCGCGAGCACCTCGCCCGCCCCCGGGCCTCCGACCCAGGCGATCCCGGCCCCGACCTCGACGCGTGACACCTCGATCACCTCGTCGCCGACGACGGCGCGGGTGCCCTCCGCCTCGCTCACCCTCGACCCGGGCACGCCCACCGGTACCGGTGCGCCGCAGCCTCGCCCGGCGCCCGCCGTCCCCGCGCCGAGCAGCAGCCCGCAGGACCTGACGGCGACCCCGCCCACCTCGTCCTCGACGAGCTCGGGCGGGAGCGGGCCGAGCTCGACCCGCCCGCCGGTCGTCGCCGACCCTCGTACCCCCGACGACCCGCCGGTCTTCCGCACCTCGCCGCCCGTCGACACCCCGCCGACGACGTGGGAGCCGCCACCGCCCACCTCCGACCCGGCGCCGTCCCCTTCGCCGACCTCCACGACCGTCGAGGACCCGGTGACCCCGGTCGTCACCGTCGTCGCGAGCACGGGCGGGTCGCCCGTGCTGTGCGGCCCGGTGCACACCTGCCCCGAGCTCCTCGCGACGACCCAGGACCTGCCGACCGGGGTCTACACGCTGCGCTGCACGGGGTGGAGCACGCCGGCGGGGACACCGCTCGGCGAGGTGACGACCACCCTCGGCCCGGAGCCGACGACGACGGCGACCGGGTGCTACGCGAGCACCGCGATCCCCCAGGTCGAGGTCGCCGTCCTCGACGACGAGGGCGTCGTCGTCGCCACGACCGGCCGGGTCGACTGGTAGCGCCCGGCCCACGAGCGGGCTCTTGCTGAGCCCGGTCTCAGGCTCAGCCGTCATACTTGGCGTGCCCGGCGCGCCGCTGACGCGCGCCCGAAGACCCTCACGACCCAGGAAGACCAGATGCCGCAGACCCCCCGCTCCCGAGCCGAGGCCAAGGCCACCCGCTCGCGCTCCGGACGGTCCCGCCGTCGACCCGACGGCCGCCGTCGCCGCCGCGGAGGATGGTTGCGCAAGATCGGCCTGGGGGTCCTCACCCTCGCCCTGCTCGGGGTCATCGGCATCGGCATCGCCTACGCGATGACCGACGTGCCCAAGCCCAACGAGCGCGCGACCCAGCAGGCCTCTGTCCTGTACTACTCGGACGGCAAGACCGTGCTCGACCGCGTCGCGCAGGTCAACCGCGAGTCGGTCGACATCGCGAAGGTGCCCCGCGACGTCCAGGAGGCCTTCCTCGCGGCGGAGGACCGCTCCTTCTACGAGAACGACGGCATCTCGCCCAAGGGCATCGGCCGCGCCGTGTGGGTCACCCTGCGCGGTGGCGAGCAGCAGGGTGGGTCGACGATCACCCAGCAGTACGTGAAGAACTACTACCTCACGCAGGACCGCACCCTCAGCCGCAAGGCCAAGGAGCTGCTCATCTCCGTCAAGATCGACAACGAGCTGAGCAAGGAGCAGATCCTCCAGGACTACCTCAACACCATCTACTTCGGCCGCAACGCCGACGGCATCCAGACCGCCGCCCGGGCCTACTTCGGCAAGGACATCAGCAAGCTCGACGTCTCCCAGGGCGCGCTCCTGGCCACCGTCATCCGCGGTCCCTCCCTCTACGACCCGCGCCTGGGTGCCGAGCAGCGCGAGGTGGCCAAGGACCGCTGGGCCTACGTGCTCGACGGGATGCTCGACGAGGGCTGGATCACCCAGGAGGAGCGCGACGACGCGACCTTCCCCTGGACCCGGCCCATCGCGACCGAGCAGGGCGCCAGCGACGACCTCGGCTTCGTCACCGAGGAGGTGCGCGACGAGCTGCGCACCCGCCTCAAGCTCACCGACGCGCAGATCTCCCAGGGCGGCTTCAAGATCGTCACGACGATCGACAAGCGCGCGCAGGACTCGGCGCGACGGGCGGTCGAGGAGAACTACCCCGAGGGCGACCGCGCGAAGAACCTCCACATCGGCCTGGTCTCCATCGCCCCCGGCGACGGTGCCGTGCGCGCGATGTACGGCGGCGAGCGCTTCGGCAAGGGCAGCTACTTCAACGACGCGCTCGACGGCAAGATGCAGGCCGGCTCGACGATGAAGCCCTTCACGATGCTCGCCGCGCTCGACAAGGGCATCCCGCTGTCGACCGTCTACTCGGGCTCGAGCCCCTTCTACAGCGAGGACTTCGCCTACGACGGGCCGGACGCGACGGACATCCAGCGCGCGGGCGGCGTCGTCAACTACGGCAACGCGAGCTACGGCCCGGTCGACATGCGCACCGCGACGCAGAAGTCGATCAACACCTACTACGCGCAGCTCAACCTCGCGGCGACGCCGAAGAGCAGCGCCGCCGCGGCCAAGGCGGCCGGTGTGCAGGGGTACGACGGGGGCAAGAAGATCCCGTTGTCGACCTCGCCGTCGAACGTCTTCGGCACCGACTCGGTCCGCGTCTTCGACATGGCGAACGCGTACGCGACGATCGCGGCTCAGGGCAACCGCGCTCGCCCGTACTTCATCGCCTCCGTCAAGGGCAACGGCGCGTACGAGATCGACTACGAGGTCAAGAAGGACGTCCGCAAGGCCTTCCCCCAGGACGTCAGCCGGGACGCGATCCAGGCGATGAGCCAGGTCGGCGCCCCGGGAGGCACCGGGTACCCGACGGTCGCCAACCTCGGTCGCCCGGTCGCCGGCAAGACGGGCACGACGTCGAACAACTACGCGGCGTGGTTCAACGGCTTCACCCCCGGTCAGCTCGCGACCGCCGTCGGCATCTATAAGGGTGACGGCAGCCTCGTCGAGAAGAACCAGCTCGTGAACATCGGCCAGTACTCCGAGGTCACCGGCGGCACCCTGCCTGCGACCATCTGGACCGACTTCATGATCGGCGCGCTCAAGGGCGAGCCGGTCAAGCAGCTGCCCCCGGCGGGCAACGTCCAGTACCGGCCCCAGCCGGGCGTGACGACCTCGACCCAGCCGCCGGCCCCGACGACGACCCAGCCGCCGGCGCCGACGACGACCCAGCCGCCGAGCACGACCACCTCGTCGAGCACGACGACGGAGAGCAGCACGTCGAGCTCGACCTCGAGCAGCAGCACGTCGAGCACGTCGAGCAGCACCTCATCGACGTCGACGACGTCGCCGTCGTCCACCTCGACGCCGCCGCCGACCTCGACCCCGCCGCCGACCTCGACCCCGCCGCCGTCGACGACGCCACCCCCGTCGCCGCCCTCGCTGCCGGTGACCCCGCCGACCGCCGGGGCGTCCACGACGAGCGGCACCCAGGACTGACGTGCGGCAGGACCTCCTGCCCGCCCCGGTGAGCGCGATCATCGGCGGGCCCCTCGGCCGGCGCGCGAGCGAGCGCGCCTCGTCGCTGGCCCAGCTGCTCTCGCTCGTCACGGCGATGACGGCGATCCCGCTCGTCCTCGGCGTGGCCCGGCAGGGCCACTGCGTGGCGAAGGGGTGGTCCGGCGACGAGCAGTTCTGGCGGGGCTGCTTCTCCGACCTGCCCGCGCAGTACCAGATCGCCGGCCTCGACCGCGGCGTCGGCGCGTGGGTGCGCGGTGACGTGCCGCTCGAGCCGCTCCCGGTGCTCTCGGGCGCCATGGCGGCGGTCGCGACGCTCGTGCCGGACGGCTCGTGGCTCGCCCAGACCCGGTGGTACTTCGCGCTGTGGGCGGTGCTCGTCGCCGTCCTCGCGATGTCGTGCGTTGTCGCGGTGGGGCTGACCCGTCCGCACCGCCTCGACCTCGCGACCCAGCTCGCCCTCAGCCCGGTCTACGTCGTCGCCGCCTTCCTCAGCCCCGACCTGCTCGCCGTCGCCCTCGTCCTGTGGGCGATGTGGGCCTGGGAGCACGACCGACCGCGTGCCACCGGGGTCCTCCTCGGCGTCGCGCTCCTCGCGCACGGCTACGTCCTCGCGGTGCTGCTCGCGCTCGTGGGCACGGCGCTCGCCCAGCAGCGACGCGCCGAGCTGCGTCGGGCGCTCGTCCCGGCCGCGGTCGTCGTGCTCGTCCTCGGGCTCGCCAGCGCGCTGCTCGCGCCGGGCGTGTGGCGTCGCCCGCTCGAGGTGCTCACCGGCAACGGGTCCGGCTACGGGTCGCCGTGGCACGTGCCGGCGCTGCTCGGGCACCCGCTGCCCGTGTGGTCCGTCCTCGTGCTCGTGGCCCTCGGCTGGCTCGCGGCCCTCGCGCTCGGCCTGTGGTTCCTCAGCGCGGCCTGGCGCACCCCGACGTGGGCCCAGCTGAGCGCCTTCGTCGTGCCGGTCGTCGCCATCACCTCCCGCGCGACGCCTGTCCAGGCGGCCCTGTGGGTCGTGTCGCTGGCGATCCTCGCGGGCGTCTCGTGGCGCACGCACCTCGGGCTCGTCGCCGTCGAGGTGGTCCACGCGAGCGCGCTGTGGCTCTACATCGGCGGGCTGTCCGACGCGGCGAAGGGGTTGCCCGCCGCCTGGTACGTCGTCATCACCCTCGGCCGGGCCCTCACCTGGGGCTTCCTCATGTGGTCGGTCTGGTACACCCCGAACGACACCCGCGGCGAGCGGCACGGGCCGCCCCCGGGCCAGCCGGCCCCGCCCCGCGCCGTGCCGGAGCCGCACCCGGCCCGATGATTTCGGGGCGGATCCCCCTTCGGGCTACCCTGGGGTGTCCCTCGTGCGATCTCGACGTCTCGTCGCGCCCGCACGCGGGTACGCAGCAACCCTCCTGTCACGGAGAGACCGTGACCGTCAAGACCGAAGGAGGCGGGTTATCAGCATGCGTCAGTACGAACTCATGATCATCCTCGACCCGGAGCTCGACGAGCGGGCCGTCACGCCCACGCTCGAGAAGTTCCTCACCGTCGTCACCAAGGACGGCGGCACCGTCGACAACGTCGACGCCTGGGGCCGTCGCCGCCTGGCGTACGAGATCGAGAAGAAGTCCGAGGGCCTCTACGCCGTCGCGACCTTCACCTGCGAGCCGGCCACGAGCAAGGAGCTCGACCGCCAGCTCGGTCTGAACGAGCAGGTCCTGCGGACCAAGCTCATGCGCGTCGAGGCCTGAGCCCCGACTCTCACCAGCGCTGTCGGTGCGAACCGGCACGCTCATCGGACACGATCACCACCAGGGACAAGGGACAGGCATGGCAGGCGACACCGTCATCACGATCATCGGCAACCTCACCGGCGACCCCGAGCTGCGCTTCACGCCCAGCGGTGCGGCCGTCGCGAACTTCACCGTGGCGAGCACGCCGCGGCAGTTCGACCGCCAGAGCAACGAGTGGAAGGACGGGGAGACCCTCTTCATGCGGTGCTCGGTGTGGCGTGAGGCCGCCGAGAACGTCGCGGAGTCGCTGACCCGTGGGTCCCGCGTCGTCGTCCAGGGCCGCCTGGTCTCCCGCTCGTGGGAGGACAAGGAGAGCGGCCAGAAGCGCTCCGTCATGGAGATGCAGGTCGACGAGGTCGGTCCCTCGCTGCGCTACGCCACCGCGAAGGTCACCAAGACCCAGCGCGGCGGCGGTGGCGGCGGCGGCTCCTGGGGCGGCGGGCAGCAGGGCGGCGGCGCTCAGGGTGGCCAGGGCGGCGGCTTCGGCGGCCAGTCCGAGGACCCCTGGGCCACCGGCGGCCAGCAGTCCGGTCAGGGCGGTCAGGGGGGCAACCAGGGCGGCTTCGGCGGCCAGGGCGGCTCCCAGGGCGGTGCCCCGAGCGGCGGTCAGGGCGGCGGCGGTGGCTGGGGCAACGCCCCCAGCTACGACGAGCCCCCCTTCTGACCGGTCGCGTCCACACCCACTGAAACACCCCATCCCGAGGATCACCCTCGGGCTCACCTCAGCTAGAAGGAGAGCACCACGATGGCCAAGCCCGTTGTGCGCAAGCCCAAGAAGAAGGCCAACCCGCTGAAGGCGGCGAAGGTCGAGAACATCGACTACAAGGACGCTGCGCTGCTGCGCAAGTTCATCTCCGACCGCGGCAAGATCCGTGCGCGTCGGGTCACCGGCGTCTCCGTCCAGGAGCAGCGCCTCATCGCCAAGGCGGTCAAGAACGCCCGCGAGATGGCTCTGCTGCCCTACTCGTCCAGCTCGCGCTGAGCCGGCTGCACGAGAACTTCGAAGGAGAACGACATGAAGGTGATCCTCACCCACGAGGTCAGCAACCTCGGTACCGCTGGTGACGTCGTCGACGTCAAGCCGGGCTACGCCCGCAACTTCCTCTTCCGTCGCGGTCTGGCCACCCAGTGGACCAAGGGCGCGCAGAAGCAGGTCGACGCGATCGCGGCCGGTCGCGCAGCCCGCGCCGTGAAGTCGCTCGAGGAGGCCCAGTCGATCAAGGGCAACCTCGAGGCCAACCCGGTGACCGTCACCGCGCACGCCGGTACCGGTGGCCGCCTCTTCGGCGCCATCACGAGCACCGAGGTCGCGCAGGCCGTCGCCGACGGCGGTGGCCCGTCCATCGACCGTCGCACGATCGAGATCCCGACGCCGATCAAGGCCGTCGGTCCGGCGCAGGCGCTCGTGCGTCTGCACCCGGAGGTCCAGGCGACCGTCACGCTCGACGTCGTCGCCGGCTGAGCACGACCCAGCAGCACCCCTCGAGGGGCCGACCACCACGGTGGTCGGCCCCTCGTCGTCTGGGTACTCCTCCCCATACCGGCGCGGTCGCATTGCGACCTACCCTGGGCGGCAACGCACTCGTCTAGCAGGGGGTCTCCTGATGTCGTACCCGCCCAACGGTCAGCCCGCCCCGCCCCCCGGTCACGGGGGGCCCGCCGGTGGTGGCTTCGGCCCGCCGCCGCCCCAGGGCTACGGCCCGCCCGCCCCGCAGGGCTACCCCGGGCCGCAGGGCTACCAGGGTCACCCTGCCGGCCCGGCGTACAGCCCCGGCTACGGCCAGCCCCCGGTGCCCCCGCGGCGCACGGGCCGCGGCGCGAAGATCGCCGCCTTCGGGGCGGCCGGCGTGCTCGGGCTCGGTCTGCTCGGCGGCGGTGCGGTCTTCGCGTACTCGAAGGTCAACGGCTCGGGCCCCCAGCCCGAGGAGGCCCTGCCGGGCAACGCCGTCGCCTTCGCCAAGGTCGACCTCGACCCCAGCGCCGACCAGAAGATCGACGCCTACCGCTTCCTGCGCAAGTTCCCCGACGCCAAGGACGCCGTGGGCAACCCGGCCGACGACGCCGACCTGCGCAAGGTGATCTTCGAGGGCATCCAGAAGGAGGGCGGCCTCGATGGTCTGAGCTATGACTCCGACGTCGAGCCCTGGCTCGGCGACCGCTTCGGCGTGGCGATGCTCGCCGGTGGCGAGGGGGAGGAGCCCACGGGCGTCGTCGCGCTCGCGGTCACCGACACCGACAAGGCCAAGGCGGGCCTGGCCAAGGCCACCGGCGCCGAGGGCGGGTACTGCAGCGTCGGCGACGCCTTCGCCATCTGCGGTCAGGACCAGGCCGTCGTCGACAAGGCCGTGAACGACGCCGCCTCGGGCAGCCTGGCCGACTCCGCGAACTTCTCCGACGACATGAAGGCCCTCGGCGAGGACGGCCTGATGACCGCCTGGGTCGACGGCGACGCCGCCTCGAAGATCGCCGGCGCGGCGATGATGGGCGGCGGCGGCTCGACCGGCCAGTCCTCGGGCCGCGTCGCGATGGCGCTGCGCTTCGACGGCCCGACCCTCGAGCTCGCCGGCACGGCATCGGGCCAGCAGGCCGGGATGCTCTCCGACGACGACGTCTCCGTCGACTCGCTGCCGTCCGACGCGACGGGTGTGCTCAGCGTGCGCGGTCTCGGCCCGGCGGTGAAGACGATGTGGAGCGACCTCGAGAAGCAGGCGAAGGGGGTCGTCGGCGACGACCAGTGGCAGTCGGGCCTGGACGAGGCCCGCACCGCCACTGGGCTGTCCCTGCCGGACGACCTCGCGGCGCTTCTCGGCGACGACACCTCGGTCGTCATGGGCGGCCCCGCCGCCGACGGCGTGCCGAAGATCGCGCTGCGCAGCAACGGCGAGAAGGCGAAGGCTGACACGCTCGTCTCGACGCTCAGCGGCCAGAGCGGCTCCCCGCTCCCGCTCGTCACCAAGGACGGCAGCGACGGCACGTACGTCCTGGCGACCGAGGGCGGGTACGCCTCGCACGTGGCGACCGGCTCCGGCCTCGGTGACTCCGACGCCTTCACGGACGCGGTGCCCGACGCCGACGACGCGAACGCCGTCGCCTACGTCGACATCGAGCAGGTCGTCGCCCAGTACGGGCAGGACATGGACGACGAGGCCAAGCGCAACCTCGGCGGCCTCAAGGCCCTCGGGATGAGCGCCAGCAGCGACGGGGACCGCTCCGACTTCCGGGTGCGCCTGACGACCCGCTGACCTGCGGTCGCGACGGGGGAGACCACGGCTCGCCGCCGGTCTCCCCCGTCGCGCGTCCTCCTACGATGAGCGTCATGACCGTCCCCGCCGCCATCGCGGCCCCCAACCTGGCCGCGGCGCATGCCGGACGTGCGGTCGCGCACGCCGGGGGGAACGCGGTCGACATCGCGCTCGCCGCGATGCTCACGGCGATGACGAACGAGCCGGGTCTCGTCAGCTCGATGGGCAGCGCCTTCATCACCGTGTGGACGGCCGGCGAGGAGCCGGAGGTCATCGACGGCAACGTCGTCATGGCGGGCCTGGGCCGGCCGCGCTCGGCCTTCGGCGGAGGTCTGCACGAGGTCACCTCGACGTACGGCGGGGGCGTGAGGCTCATGGCCGGTCACGGCTCGGTCGCCGTGCCCGGGGCGTGGTCGGGCATGGGCACCGCCCATGAGCGCCACGGGCGCGTCGACTGGTCCGAGGTGCTGGCCCCCGCGATCGCGCAGGCGCGCGAGGGCTACCGGCTCGGGCCGGCCGCCGCGACCTACCTCGCGCTCGTCGGGCACGACATCTACGGGTGGTGCGAGGACAGCGCCGCCCTGCTCGTGCCCGGGGGCCGGGTCGTCGAGGCGGGCGAGCTCATCCGCGACGAGCCGCTCGCGCAGACCTACGAGCACATCGCGCGGGTCGGCTGGCGCGACGTCTACACCGGGGAGATCGGGCGGCGGATGGTCGCCGACATGGACGCCCACGGCGGCCTCGTCTCGACGCAGGACCTCGAGCGCTTCGCGGCCCAGGTGCGCGACCCCCTTCGCCTCGACGTCGGCGCGTGGGACCTCGCGACGAACCCGCCGCCCTCCGTCGGCGGGCCGATGCTGGCCCTCATGCTCGGCGCGCTCACGCGGCGCTCGCGGGCGGACTGGTCGGACATCATCGACATCCAGCGTCGCGTCCTCGGCTACCGCGTCGGGCATCACGACGTGAGCCCCGACCTCGAGGAGGCGGGGTGGCGGGCCCTCGAGGCCGCTCAGCGCTACGGGCTGGCCGGGCTGCCGACCTCACCGAGCACCGCCCACGTCTCGGTCGTCGACGCCGAGGGCAACGCCTGCGCCTTCACCGCGTCGTCGGGCTACGGCTCCGGGGCGGTCGTGCCGGGCACCGGTCTGCAGCTGAACAACTCGCTCGGCGAGCTCGAGCTCAACCGGCTCGGGGTGCACGCCCTGCCCCCGGGCGCCCCGCTCGCCTCGAACATGGCGCCGACGGTCGGTCGGACCCCCGACGGCCGGGTGCTCGCCATCGGGTCGCCCGGCGCCGACCGGATCACGACCGCGCTCATGCAGGTGCTCGGCCAGGGCTGCCTGCACGAGGCGCCGCTGCAGCAGGCCGTCGACGCCCCCCGCGTGCACGTGCAGGTCGGCGGGGCGCTCGGCGGCACGGTCGTCGTCGACCACGAGAGCGACCCGGGCATCGAGGCCGCGATCGCCGCGAGCGGTCTGCCCGGTCACGACCACGGCCCGCGCTCGATGTACTTCGGCGGGGTGGGCGCCGCCTACCGTCGCGAGGACGGCGCGCTCGAGGCCGCCGGGGACCCCCGGCGCGCGGGCGCCGCGCTCGTCACCGGCTGACCCCCCTTCGCCGCGCACGGGGAGCCGGGTCCCTGGTCGGCCCCGGCTCCCCGTCCGCCGTCTCGGCGGCGTGCCCTCAGTGCTGCGGCACGTAGTGCGACGCGTCGCCGACCAGTGCCCGGCTGGTCGAGCCGTCGACGCCGACCGGCACGTCGCCGGCGACCGTGACCCGGTGGAGGCGACGGGGCAGACCGTCGAAGTTGTCGGGTGCGTAGTGCTGGGTGATCCGGTTGTCGAAGATGACGACCTGGTCGGGCTCCCACGCGACGCGCACGACGTTCTCCGGGCGGGTGACGTAGGCCTGGAGCAGGCGCAGGACGTCACGGCTCTCCGTGGTCGTCAGACCGACGAAGCGTCGGACGAAGCCGCCGAGGTAGAGCCCGCGCTCGCCCGTGTCGGGGTGGACGCGCACGACGGGGTGCTCGGTCTCGAAGGAGATCGACTCGAACTGCGCACGCCGCTCGGCGTCCTTGTCGTCCTGCTGCTCCGGAGGGGTCGCGTAGTCGTAGGCGTTCGTGTGCACCGCGCGCAGCCCGTCGGCGAGCCGGCGAAGGGGCTCGGGCAGGTCGCGGTAGGCCGCCCCGGTGTTCGCGATGAGGGTCTCGCCGCCGTGCGGGGGGACGACCTTGCTCGCGAGGGTCGTCGCCCTGGGCGGGGTGAGCACGAAGGTGACGTCGGTGTGCCAGTGGTTGGCGACACCGCCGTCGACGTCGACGGGCAGCACCCGCGGCGCGCCCTCGACGGAGCGCACCGTCGGGTGGGCCGTCGTCAGCTCGCCGAAGTGCGCCGCGAAGCGCTCCTGGCCCTCGTCGTCGAGCGGCGCCCCGCGGAAGACGAGCGCCTTGTGCTCGGCGAGCGCGGCGCGCAGGAAGCCGACGGTCTCCTCGTCGAGGGGTCCGGTGATGTCGACGCCGGCGATCTCGGCGCCGATGCGGCCGGTGATCTTGCGGATGTCTCGGTCGGTCGCGACGGTGCTCATGCTGCGTGCTCCTTCTCGGTGAGGGTCGTCGTACGGGGTGCGGTCCGGGCGGCGCGGCCCGCGGGACGGGCCAGGCCGTAGTGCTCGCGCAGGGTGGCGCCGGTGTACTCGGTGCGGAAGAGGCCCCGGCGCTGCAGCTCGGGGACGACGGTGTCGACGAAGACCTCGAGCCCGCCGGGCAGGGTCGCCGGCATGACGTTGAAGCCGTCCGCCGCGCCGTGGGTGAACCACCGCTCGAGGTCGTCGGCGATCTCGTCGGGCGTGCCCGCGAGGACACGGTGCCCGCGGCCGCCGGCGAGGCGGGTGATGAGCTCGCGCACGGTGAGGTCCTCGCGGCGGGCGAGCTGGGTGACGAGCTCGAAGCGGCTGCGGTTGCCCTCGGTGACGTGGTCGACGTCGGGCAGCCGGTGGTCCAGGTCGGCCTCGGTGAGCTCGACGTCGAGCATCGCGCTCAGCTGGGCCAGCCCGTATGCCGGGACGACGAGCTCGGCGAGCTCGGCCTCGAGGGCACGGGCCTCGGCCCGGGTCGAGCCGATGACCGGGCTGATGCCGGGCAGCACGAGCAGCTCGTCGGGCCCACGGCCGTACCGTGCGAGCCGCGCCTTGAGGTCGGCGTAGAAGGCCTGCCCGTCGGCGAGGGTCTGCTGCGCGGTGAAGACCGCCTCGGCGAAGCGTGCGGCGTACTCCTTGCCGTCCTCGGAGGACCCCGCCTGGACGAGCAGCGGGTAGCCCTGCACCGGTCGGGGCACGTTGAGCGGGCCCTGGACGCTGTAGAACTCGCCCTCGTGCTCGACCGGCGCGATCCGGTCGGTGTCCGCGTAGATGCCGGCGGACCGGTCGGTGACGATCGCGCCGTCGTCGACGCTGTCCCACAGGGCCGTCGCCAGCTCGACGAACTCGGTGGCCCGCTCGTAACGACGTGCGTGGTCCGGACGGTCGGCCAGGCCGAAGTTGCGGGCCTCGTCGCGCCCCGCCGAGGTGACGATGTTCCACCCGGCCCGTCCACCGCTGACGTGGTCGAGCGAGGCGAAGGCGCGGGCCAGGCTGTACGGGTGGTTGTACGTCGTCGACGCCGTGGCGATGAGCCCGACGTGCTCGGTCGACGCCGCGAGCGCGGAGAGCAGCGTCAGCGGCTCGAAGGCGTTGTGCGAGCTGTGCCGCACGGCACCGGACAGGGCGACGTTGTCGGCGAGGAAGACCGAGTCGAGCAGACCCCGCTCAGCGGTGCGGGCGATGTCGACGTAGTGCTGCAGGGTGAGCGCCTGCTCGGGCCGGGTGGAGGGGTGGCGCCATGCGGCCTCGTGGTGCCCGTTGGGCATGAGGAAGGCGTTGAGGTGGAGCTGTCGTGAGGTCATGGGTGGGTCCTGTCGGTCGAAGGGGGAGGTCAGCTGCCCTGGGGGGCGACGCGCCACCGCGAGAAGCGGCGCTCGAGGCGCACCAGCGCGGTGTTGACGACGAGCCCGAAGACGGAGACGGTGAGGATGCCGGCGTACATCTGCGGGATCTGGAAGCTGCTCTGCGCGTTGACGATGAGGTAGCCCAGTCCCGCCTTCGCCCCGACCATCTCGGCGGCGATGAGCACGAGGATCGAGGCCGTGCCGGCCATCCGGATGCCGGTGAAGATCGTCGGCACGGCCGAGGGCAGGACGACCTTGGCGAAGAGCTGGAGGTTGGACAGGCCGAGGGTGCGCGCGGCCCGCACGAGGAGAGGGTCGACGGTGCGCACGCCCGCCACCGTGTTGAGCAGCACGGGGAAGAAGGCCGCGTAGGCGACGACCGAGACCTTGCTCAGCTCGCCGATGCCGAGGAGCAGGGTGAAGACCGGCAGCAGCGCGAGCGCGGCGGTGTTGCGGAAGAGCTCGAGCAGGGGGGTGAGCAGCTCGCGCAGGCCCTCGTACCAGGCGACCGCGATGCCGACGGTGACGCCGACGACCACCGCGAGCCCGAAGCCGATCGCCGAGCGGGTCAGGCTCGCCGTGAGGTGCTCCTGGAGCTGGCCGGTCCGCACGAGGTCCCACAGCGCCTCGAGCACGACGTGCAGCGGCGGGAGGAAGACCGCCCGGCTCGACTCGAGGAGGTACTGGGGACCGAGCTCCCAGAGCAGGAGGAAGGCCACGACGGCGGCAGAGCGTCGGATGCCCGTGCGGCCGATGCCGGCCGCCCGACCTGCCGCTGACGGCGCCCGGGGCACCGGGGCGACCGCGGGGGCGTCGTCCGTCGTCGTGGGGGTGGTCAGGGTCGCGGTGCTCATCAGGCCGCCCTCTCGGTGCCGTCGGGCTGGATCTTGCGGTGGCCGGCGCGCTGGGCACGCTCGACCTCGTCGTGGAGCAGGCCCCAGATCTCGTGCCGGTAGGCGACGAAGGCGGGGTCGGAACGCAGGTCGACGGCGCCGGCCCGGTCGCCGAGGTCGACGTCGACGACCTCGGTGAGACGCCCGGGACGTGAGGAGAGGACGGCGACCCGCTGGCCGAGGTAGACCGCCTCCTCGATGCCGTGGGTGATGAAGACCGCGGTCGTGCCGGTGGTTCGCCAGATCCGCAGCAGCTCGTCCTGCAGCTGCTCGCGGGTCTGCGCGTCCAGGGCGGCGAAGGGCTCGTCCATGAGGAGGATCCCGGGCTCGTAGGCCAGGCTCCGGGCGATGGCCACCCGCTGCTTCATCCCCCCGGACAGCTCGTGCGGGAGCCGGTCCTCGAAGCCGGAGAGCCCGACGAGGTCGAGGTGGTGACGAGCCCGCTCGGTGCGCTCGGCGCGGCTGATCGGCAGCTGCTCGAGCCCGAAGGTGACGTTGGCCAGCGCGGTGCGCCATGGGAAGAGGGCGTACTGCTGGAAGACGATGCCTCGGTCCAGGCCCGGACCGGTGACCTCCTCGCCGTCGACGAGGACGCTGCCGCTCGTCGGCGTGCTCAGACCGCCGAGCAGGTCGAGCAGGGTCGTCTTGCCCGACCCGCTCGGGCCGACGAGGGTGAGGAACTCGCCGGCGGGCACGGTGAGGCTGATGTCGTCGAGCGCCCGCAGGACGCTCGCGCGGGGCTGCTCCTTCGTGGGCCGCACGACGAACTCCTTCGTCACGTGGCGCAGCTCGATGCTCGAGGTCACGACGACCCCTCCTTCGCGAGGTCGTTGTACTCGTTGGTGTAGATCTGCGAGGGGTCGAGCTCGCCCGCCGCGACGATGCCGCTGCTCTCCAGCCAGTCCGACCACTGGGTGAAGTCGGTGTCGCTGATGACCCCGCCGCGGGCGGGGATGCCCGTGCTCTTCCAGTACCGCAGGGTGGCGGTCGTCTCGTTGCGGTCGCGCGCCTCGACGATCTGGGTGAAGCGGGCGATGACGTCGGCGCGGGGCGTCGTGCGGGCCCACTCGATGGCCTTGGCGACCCCGGTCGTCAGCTCTCGGGTGGCCTGGGGGTGCTGCGCGATGAAGTCGTCGCGCAGCACGTACTGCCCGCCGTTGATCGGTCCGACGACCTCGGTGTCGCGGAAGAGCTCACGGATGTCGCCCTGGGCCTTCGCGTGGTCCTGGAAGATCCCGCCGAGCGCACCGGCGTCGACCTGCCCGCGTCGGACGGCCTCCTCGGTGTCGTTGGGCGGCAGGACGATGAGCTGGACCTGGTCGATCTCGCTCTGCGACAGCCCGGACGTCGTCAGCCACGTGTCGATCGCCGCCTCTGCGTGGGCGCCCAGCGTGTTGACCGCGATCTTCTTGCCGACGAGGTCACGGGGCCGGCGGATGGCGCTGTCCTTGCGGACGTAGACCCCCTGGTAGGACTTCGCGTCCGAGCCGTAGTAGTTGACGACGGCGGTGATCGGGGAGCCCGCCTCGACGAGCTTGACGATGGCGCCCGAGAAGGCGCCGCCGATGTCGGTCTGGCCGGTCGCGACGGACTGGATGTCCTGCGGGCCGCTGGTCGTCGCGCCGACGTACTCGAGCTGGACGCGATCGAGGTAGCCGAGGTCGTCGGCGAGCTCGGGCCAGGTGACGGCGTTGGCGCTGCCCTGGTAGCGCACGGTCGTGTGCGCCCCCTCCTCCTGCGACTGCGCGTCGCTCGTGGGCAGGGCGCAGCCGGTGGCCAGGCTCGTCGTCAGGGCGAGGAGCGCGCCGGCGGACAGGACGGAGCGGCGGGTCGTGGTGCGCATCAGGCCACCCGCTCCACGCCGTGCGCGCGGTCGGCGGCTGCGACGAGCGATCGCCCGGCGACGCCGTCGAGGAAGACCCGGGTGACCTCGCGAAGGGGGGCGGCGGCGGACTCGTCGAGGAGGATCTCACCGCCGTCGAGCAGGTGCACCTCGTCGGCCCGCACGAACCACCCGGGGGTGATCGCGCTCGGCGCCAGGCTGGCCAGCACCGGCCGCAGCGCGTAGTCGACGGACAGGACGTGCGCGGGGCTGCCTCCGGTGGCCACGGGCAGGACGACCTTGCCGCGCAGCGCGTCCTGGGGCAGCAGGTCGAGGAAGGTCTTGAGCAGACCGCTGTAGGCCGCCTTGTAGACCGGGGTGCTCACGACGACGGCGTCGGCGCTCGCGATCGTCGCGACCGCGGCGGCGACGTCGGGGTGGGCGGTGTCGGCTCGCAGGAGCGGCCCGGCGGGCAGGTCGCGCAGGACGACGGGCAGGGTGAGGTGGCCGGCGCGCTGGACCCAGCGCGAGAGGTGGGTGAGCACGCCGTCGGTGCGCGATGTCGTCGACGGACTGCTCGAGATGGTGGCGACGAGAGCCATGGGGATGCCTTCCTGGGCATGGGGGGTCGTCGGACGTCGGCGGGTGCCGGACGGCCGTGGTGCGGTGAGGGTGGGGCGACCCAGGGGCGCTGGGTCAGGGGTGACGGGCACGCCACGCTGACCGGGCCGCGGGGCGACCGGTCGGTGGTGGGGGTGCTACGTCTGCTGCGTCAGCGGCGACAGAGCGCGCTGCTGACGCGGAGCAGGTCGACGTGCCGTCGCTCGACGTGCCGGCAGCTGCGCCGGCCCGTGGTGCGGGTCGTGTCGGTGCTCATGTGGTGCCCGTCCTCGTCTCGAGGCCGTGGGGCCTCGCGCTTGCCCCTGCCAGTCGGCAGGGGCCAGGTCCTCACCCGGAGCACCCCACTGCGAGATGGAGGGTTGCTGTCCAGCGAGCCGGGGCTTGGCGCTGGAGCTCATGACCTGCGAGGAACCTAGCGCGCGGTCAAGTCCTATCGCAACAGTAGGGATTGGTGTCTCGCATCTCGGACCGCCTACGGACGCAGGACGACCCGCCGGCGGTGTGCCGGCGGGTCGTCCTCGTCATGACGTGGGTCGGGCGTGTCAGTCCTCGTCGGCCCGGGCCCCGCCGCGGGCGCGCTCCTCCATGCTCAGCCCACTGTCGTGAGCCGAGTCGGTGCGCATCTGGGGCAGGTCGCCGGTGTTGCCCTGCTCCTCGCGGATGGCGCTCAGCTCGGCCTCGTCGGCGGCGCCGAGCTCGTAGAGACGTCCGCTGCGCCAGTCGGCCAGGTAGTCGCGCATCTCGCTCTTGAGCTCGGGCAGGAGGAAGTACAGCCCGAGGAGGTTGATGAAGCCGCACATGAAGAGGAAGGCGTCGGTGAGGGTGAGCACCGAGCCGAAGGTGAGCACCGTGCCGATGACCGTGAAGGAGACGAAGATCAGCTTGTAGGTGAGCAGGCTCGGCCGCGACGGGCCGAAGAAGTACTCCCAGGCCTTCTCGCCGTAGTAGCTCCACGTGATGAGCGTGGAGAAGGCGAAGAGCGCCACCATGACGGCGAGGATCACCGGGAACTGCGGCAGGAAGGTGGCGAAGGCGTCGCTGGTGAGGAGCACGCCGTCGGGCGCGCCGCCACCCGCCTTGACCTGGTCGATGCCCTCGCGCCACGACGGCGGGTTCGCGATGACGATGGTCAGGGCGGTCATCGTGCACACGATGACCGTGTCGATGAAGGGCTCGAGGAGGGCGACGAAGCCCTCGGAGACGGGGCGGGTGGTCTTCACGGCCGAGTGCGCGATCGGGGCCGAGCCCAGACCGGCCTCGTTGGAGAAGGCCGCGCGCTGGAAGCCGACGATGAGGACGCCGACGAGGCCGCCGAGCCCGGCCTCCGGGGTGAAGGCGCCGCTGACGATGTCGCCGAGGGCGCCGGGGACCTGGCTGATGTTCGAGCCGATGACGAGCAGGCACGCCGCGACGTAGCCGATGCCCATGACCGGGACGAGCTTCGAGGTCACCGCGGCGATCGAGGTGATGCCGCCGAGGATCACCGCGCCGATGAGCGCGGCCAGGGCCAGGCCGAAGACGAGCGCGGACCCGTCGGAGCCGAGGAAGCCGTCGGCGCCACCGGTCACCTCGCGAGCCTGGGCGAAGGTCTGGTTGGCCTGGAACATGTTGCCGCCGCCGACCCCGAAGAAGAAGATCGCGATGGCGAAGGCGCCGGTCATGATCGCGGCGGGGACCCGGCCGAACCGGCCGTACGCGACCGGCAGGTACTTGAAGGGGCCGCCGGAGATCGAGCCGTCGGGGTTGACGGTGCGGTACTTCACGCCGAGCGTGCACTCCGCGAACTTCGTCGCCATGCCGAGCAGACCGCAGACGACCATCCAGAAGGTCGCACCCGCCCCACCGAGGGCGAGAGCCGCGCCGACGCCGGCGATGTTGCCGAGGCCGACGGTGCCGGACAGCGCGGAGGACAGGGCCTGGAAGTGCGTGATCTCACCGGGGTCGTCCGGGCGCGAGAACTTGCCGCGGACCACCTCGAGCGACAGCCGCGCGCCGCGCACCTGCACGACGCCGAGGTAGGCCGTGATGATGACGCCCGCGGCGACGAGCCAGAGGACGACGAGGGGCAGCTCGGAGCCCCCGGGGAGGGGTACGGCGTAGAAGACGACGGAGGACAACCAGTCGGCGAAGGGGCCGACGACGTCGTTGACCGCCTCCTCGAATCCTCGCAGGCCACCGCTGTCAGCGGCAGGGACGGGCAGGACGGACGACGCTTGTGGCGGGGTCATGCCGATCCACGCAACCGCAGTCGTGGCGGCAGATCAACGGGTGAGACCGAGACGTTGTCCGGCTGTGACCCGCGGTGCCGGACGTGCCGCGACCGTGGGCGGTCAGCGGCGGGCGCCGGTGACGAGCCAGGCGTCGCTGCGCAGACGCCACCACAACGTCGCCCAGCGCACGAGCATGAAGCCGCTGAAGGCGACCCAGAGGACGACCATCGCCGAGGTCGCCGTGTGCCCCTGGCCCAGGTGGCGGGCGAGCAGGACGAGCGGCACGTAGGCGAGCAGGACGACCGTCGAGGCCCCGGCGAGCCAGCGCCCGTCGCCGGCCCCGATGAGGATCCCGTCGGCGGTGAAGACGAGGCCGGCGAGCGGCTGGTCGATCGCGACGACGAGCAGGCCCGAGGCGATGGCGGCGCGCACCCCGGCGTCCGTCGTGAAGAGGGCGGGGAGCACCTGGTGCCCGGCAAGGACGAGCAGCCCGAGGACGACGCCGGTCCACCAGCCCCACCGCATCATGATCGCGCTCGCGTCGCGGACCGCCCGGCGGTCGCCGGCCCCGAGGGCCTGACCGGTGAGGGCCTGGGCGGCGATGGCGATCGCGTCGAGGGCGAAGGCGAGGGCTGACCAGATCGTCATCGTCACCTGGTGCGCCGCGAGGGGCACGTCGCCGAAGCTCGCGGCGGTCCACACGGTGAGGAGGAGGATGGCGCGCAGCGCGAGCGTGCGCACGAGCAGCGGCACCCCCTCGACGGCCGACCGGAGCACCCGGGCGACGTGCGGCCGGGGGGACGCGTCATGCGCACGTCCGTGGCGGGCGACGACGGTGACGAGCGCTAGAGCCATGCCCGCCTGGGCGACGACCGTGCCCCAGGCGGACCCCGCGATGCCCATGCCCAGCCCGTGGACGAGGACGACGTTGAGCACGGCGTTGACGGTGAAACCCACCCCGGCGACGACGAGCGGTGTGCGGGTGTCGAGAAGCCCACGCAGGATGCCCGTGGCCGCGAGGACGACGAGCATCGCCGGGAGCCCGAGCGCGCTGATGCGCAGGTAGGTCTCGCCCTGGAGGAGCACCTCTGGCGAGCCCCCGACGGCGGCGACGAGCGGGTGGGCGAAGACCGCGGTGACGACCGCCGCGAGGGCGCCGATGACGAGCGCGAGCCACACCCCGGACCAGCCGCTCTCGATGGCGTCGCGGTGCAGCCCGGCGCCGACCTGGCGCGAGACCGCCGCGGTCGTGCCGTAGGCGAGGAAGACGAAGACGCCGGCCATCGTCAGCAGCACGGCGCTCGCCGCCCCGAGACCGGCGAGCGACACGACGCCGAGCCGGCCGACGACGGCGGAGTCGACGAGCAGGAAGAGCGGCTCGGCGACAAGGGCGAGGAATGCTGGCACGGCCAGGGAGAGGATCTGGCGGGCTCCGACGGTGCTCATCGGGGGACAGTCTCCCCCTTCGCCCCGGTCGCCCAGCGCGTGGTCTCGCGGAAATGCGCAAACCGGCGCCCGCCGAAGTTACCCCGGCGTACTCTGCAGACGCAGCACTCGCCGGGGGGAGATCGGCGGTGCCGCACGGGACCCTCTTCGCCCCTGAAGAAGGGGGAGGCGCGCCGGGACCACCCGTGGTCCCGGCGCTGTCTCGTCCCGGCGCGCGGGTACCGCTCCCCATGGGGGACACCGGTGCTGGGCCATACGATGGCCGCGTCGAGCCGGGGCACGGGTCCCGGAGCAGAGCCACGAAGGGGGCGCCATGACGGCTGCCGCGAGGATCACCACGGACCAGGTCAGCCGGGCCCGGGACCTGGTCAAGGCGGTGGACCGCGGCTTCGAGTCCAAGGTCGTCGGCCAGCGCCGGCTGCGCGAGAGCCTCCTCATCGGTCTGCTCACCGGCGGTCACGTCCTGCTCGAGTCCGTGCCCGGTCTGGCCAAGACGACTGCGGCGCACGCGCTCGCGACGGCGATCGGCGGCTCCTTCAAGCGCATCCAGTGCACCCCCGACCTCCTGCCGAGCGACATCGTCGGCACGCAGATCTACGACGCGAGCCAGGGCGCCTTCGTCACCCAGCTCGGGCCGGTGCACGCGAACTTCGTCCTGCTCGACGAGATCAACCGCTCCTCGGCCAAGACCCAGTCGGCGATGCTCGAGGCGATGCAGGAGCGCCAGACCTCGATCGGCGGCAAGGTCTACAAGGTCCCCGAGCCCTTCCTCGTCCTGGCCACCCAGAACCCCATCGAGCAGGAGGGCACCTACCAGCTGCCCGAGGCCCAGCTCGACCGCTTCATGCTCAAGGACCTGCTCGACTACCCCTCGCCCGGCGAGGAGGCCGAGGTCGTGCGGCGCATCGACTCGGGCATCTTCGAGCGGCCCAACCAGGCGATGATCGACATCGCCGACGCCCGCGAGCTGCAGCGCATCGCCGGCTCGGTCTACCTCGACAAGGCCGTCCTCGACTACATCACCTTCATCGTCGCGGCGACGCGGCGGGCGCGCGACGTGCTGCCCCCCGAGCTCGCCCGCTACGTCGAGATCGGCGCCTCGCCGCGTGCGTCCATCGCCTTCGCCAAGGCCGCCCGGGCGAGCGCCCTGCTCCAGGGCCGGGACCACGTCATCCCCGAGGACGTGCGCCACCTCGCGCACCGCGTGCTGCGCCACCGCGTGCTCCTCACCTACGAGGCCACCGCCGACGACGTGCGGGTCGAGACGATCATCGACGCCGTCGTGCGCTCCGTGCGCACCCCGTAGGGCGCCCCGGCACCGACATGTCCTCACTCGTCCAGCAGGTCAAGGGACGGCTCTCGATCCACGTGCGCCGTCGCTCGCTCGCGCTCCTCGAGGGCGGGTACGCCTCGATCCACAAGGGTCGCTCGATGGACTTCGACGACCTGCGCGAGTACACCGCCGGCGACGACGTCCGCGACATCGACTGGCGGGCCTCGGCCCGGCACGGCTCGATGCTCATCAAGCGCTACGTCGCCGAGCGGCACTTCGGGCTCGTCCTCGTCGTGCCCGGCGGGCGTGAGATGGCCGCCGCGACGACCTCGGGGGAGAGCAAGCGCGACGTCGCGGTGCTCGCCGCCGGCGTCATCGGCTGGCTCGCGGTCCGCCACGGCGACGAGGTCGCGATGGTGAGCGGGCGGCCGGGGGCGATCCACCCCACCCGCGCCCGGGCCAGCGAGGGCCATCTCGAGCGCCTGCTCCAGGAGATGCTCGCCCGCAGCGGCGAGACGACGCCCTCGGGCGACCTCCCGGGGCTGCTCCACCACGTCGCCCGTCATGTCACGGGCCGCAAGATCGTCCTCGTCGTCGCCGACGACGGCGTGCACGCCGCCGAGGTCGAGGCGGTGCTGCGCACGCTGCGGCTGCGCCACGAGATCCTCTGGGTCACCGTCGCCGACCTCGACGTCGTCGGGGTCCCCGCCTCGACCCGGGTGCGCGACGTGAGCAGCGGTCGGACCCTGCCCGCGCTGCTCGAGCTCGCGCCGGAGATCGGGGCGGTCTACGCCGAGCAGGAACGGGTGCGCCGCGCCGAGCTCGAGACGACCTTCCGCCGGGTCGACGTCGGCGAGGTCCGGGTCGGCTCGCGCGACGAGGTCGTCCCCGCCGTCATCGGCCTGCTCGAGCGGAGGCGTCGTGGACGCTGACCCGAGCTTCCTGCCCCCGGGCAGCTACGGCGTCGTGTGGCCGCTCCTCGGCGGGCTGCTCCTGCTGCTCCTGCTCGTGTGGGCCGGGGTCGTGTGGCTCATGACGCGGCCCCCGCAGGACGAGAGCCACGCGCCCCTGCCGCCGAGCGCGCTCGTGAAGCTGCGCGGCGAGACGCTCGCGCAGATCGACGAGGTCGAGCGCTCCGTGCGCGAGGGCGAGCGCACCGCGCGCGCCGGCCATCACGAGCTGTCGAAGGTCGTGCGCCGCTTCGTCGCCGACGTGAGCGGCCTGGACGCCGAGAAGATGACCGCCCGCGACCTGCGCAAGCGCGGGCCCGAGCACCTCGCGCGCCTCATCGCCGCGTACTACCCGAGCCAGTTCGGCGCCGCCGAGAGCGCCCCTCCGAGCATCGCCAAGGCCGCGAGCGCGGCCCGGGAGGTGGTCGGCGGATGGAGCTGACCTGGTGGTGGCTCGGGGTGCTCGTGCTCCTCGCCGCGGTGCTCGTCGCCGCGACGTCGTGGTGGCGTGCCCGCCAGGAGCGCGTCGGCGAGGTCGTCCTCGCGGCGCACACGCGACGGATGACCGACCTGCCCGTCTACCGGCGGGCCCTGACCCGGCTGCGCGGTCACCTGCTCGTGCTCACCGCGGTGCTGGCCCTCGTCTTCGTGCCGGCGGCCTGGGCCGCCTCGCGCCCGGCCGACGGCTACCTCGTCGAGCCGGAGAAGCGCAACCGCGACATCATGCTCTGCCTCGACGTCTCGGGCTCGATGTTCGTCACCGACCAGGCGATCCTGCGCTCCTTCGCCGACGTCGTGAAGGGCTTCGAGGGCGAGCGGATCGGTCTCGTCCTCTTCGACAGCCAGGCGGTCACCGCCTTCCCGCTCACCGACGACTACGACCTCGTGACCACCCAGCTCGAGGAGTACGCCAACGGCTTCTCCTCGATCGGCGGCGACGGGCTCGACCCGCAGGCCGGCACGTGGAACCCCAACAGCTCGGGCACCTCGCTCATCCCCGACGGGCTCGCGAGCTGCACCTACGGCTTCGACCGGCGCGAGGAGGACCGTCCCCGGGCGATCATCCTCGGCACCGACAACATGGTCGCCGGGCGGGGCGTGTACACGCAGGAAGAGGCCTTCCGCGCGGCGGAGGACCTCGGCGCGCGGGTCTACGCCATCGACCCCAACGACAGCGGCCGCGCCCACGAGGAGCTCGTCGACGCCACCGAGGGCACCGGCGGCAAGACCTACCCGCTCACCGACGAGGAGGCCGTCACGGGCATCACCGACGAGATCGAGCGGCTCGAGGCGGCCCGTCTGCCCGACACCAAGCCGCAGTTCCTGCGCACGGACAAGCCCCGCTGGCCGGTGCTCCTCCTCGTGCTCGGTCTCTTCGCGTACCTGCCCCTGGCCTGGAGGTGGCGTCGATGAACGGTCTCGGTCTGCACCCCGTCCTGCCCTGGCCGGTCGCGGTCCTGCTCGGGCTCGTGCTCGTCGGCCTGTGCGTCGCCGCCCTGCTCACCCGGCCCGCCCAGCGCCGTCGCTGGGCGCTGCGCACCGGGGCCGCCGCCGCCGTCGCGCTCGCCCTGCTCGGTCCCGGCGTCGCCGGCGCCCAGGCCCCCCAGGCGAGCCGGGCGATCAACGTGTGGTTCGTCGCCGACACGACGAGCTCGGCGATGGCGCGTGACTACCCGGGTGGCAAGCCGCGCCTCGACGGCTACCGCGAGGACATCCCGAAGATCGCCGAGGCGCTGCCCGGCGCGCGCTTCTCGCTCGTCACCTTCGACTCCTCGGCGCGGGCGACGATGCCCCTGACGACCGACACGAACGCCCTGCAGACGGCGGTCGACACGATGTCGCAGGAGATCACGCTCTACTCGGCGGGCTCCTCGATCACCGTCGCGGACGAGTACCTGCGCGGCGCGCTGACGAAGAGCAAGGAGCGCTACCCCGAGCGGGCCCGCGTCGTCTTCTACCTCGGCGACGGGGAGCAGACCAACGGCCAGGCCCCGACCCCCTTCGACCTCGGTGACCTCGTCGACGGCGGCGCGGTCCTCGGCTACGGCACGGCGAAGGGGGCACCGATGGCCAACCTCACCTCGATCGGCGAGAGCGACGGCGACATCACGACGACCGACGGCCAGACCGCGATCTCGAAGGCCAGCGAGGACGACCTGAAGAAGGTCGCCGAGCAGCTCGGGGTGCCCTACGTGCACCGCGAGGGCGGCGACATCGCGCCGGCGCTCGCCCAGGCCGAGCCGGGCGAGCTCGTCGAGGACGCCTCCGCGTCGACCCCGACCCACGTCTCGCTCGTGTGGGTGCTCGCCACCCTCGCCGCCGCGCTGCTCCTCGTCGACCTGTGGCTCGTGTCGCGCGACGTCTCGCGCATCACCCGGGCGGCCCGTGAGATGGAGGCGTCATGAGCACGGCACCGTGGGTGCGTCGTCGACGCCGGCTGCTCCTCGTCTCCGCGCTGCCCGTCCTGCTCGTGCTGCTCCTCGCGCTCAAGCTGCTCAGCCTGCCGGTGCTCACGAGCAGCGCCGGAGGGGCGCACGAGAGCGGCGACGGCGCGGGCGTGCGCACCGCGGGCGAGCGGCTCGGCGTCGTCGACATCGTGCAGCGCTGGCGCGCGCCGTACGTCGAGGGCACCGGGCGGGCGATGGAGGGCGACCTCGAGGGCGGGCGGCGCGACCTCGAGCTCGCGCTCGGGCGCACCGGCACCCCGCAGGACGACTGCACCGTGCGCACCAACCTCGTGCTGACGATCGAGCGCCAGTCCGACGCCGCGGGTGAGGCCGGCGACACCGAGGGCGAGAAGAAGATCGCCGAGGAGGCCCTCGCCCTCATCGAGGCCGGCCCGGAGGGCTGTCTCGACGGGTCCGCCGACGGCAACGGCGGCGAGGCCGGGCAGAAGCAGCAGGAGTCCAAGCAGCGCCTCGAGGAGAAGACCCAGCCCGAGGAGGGCGACGGCGAGGACGAGGAGAAGGACCCCTCGAAGGACGACTCCGAGGGCGAGGGCGAGGACCCCCAGAAGGACGAGAAGCAGAAGCAGCTCGAGGAGAAGAACAAGGCCGGGCAGGGCGACGCCGAGACGAAGAAGAAGATCGACGAGGCCGAGGAGAGCAACGGCGGGGACTACGCCGAGAAGCCCTGGTGACCCGCGCGGTGCGCTGAGGCTCAGTCGAGCAGCTGCGTGCCCCAGTCCTCCTCCGGCGCCAGCCCGGGCGGGACGACGAAGAGCGCGCTGCCCGTGTGCTCGATGTACTCGTTGAGCAGGTCTGCCCGCGCCAGCGCCCGCTGCATCGGCACGAACTGCCGGTGCGCGTCGCGGCAGAAGGCGACGAAGAAGAGGCCGGCGTCGAGGTGGCCCAGCCCGTCGGTGCCGTCGGTGAAGTTGTAGCCGCGGCGCAGGATGCGCACCCCGTCGAGGTTGTCGGCGTGCGCCAGCCGCACATGGGCGGCGACGTCGATCGCCGGGGCGCCGTCCGCCCCCTTCGCCGCGAAGTCCGGCTCGTCCATCTCGGCCGAGCGGCCGAGGGGCGCGCCGACCCCCTTGTCCCGGCCGATGACGGTCTGCTGCTCCTGCAGGTGGGTGCGGTCCCACACCTCGACGTGCATCCGGATCCGTCGGGCGACGAGGTAGGAGCCGCCCGCCAGCCACGCGGCCTCGCCCGGCACGTCCTGCGGGTCGATCCACACGTGCTCGGCGAGGGCCTGCGGGTCCTCGGCCTTGATGTTGGCCGTGCCGTCCTTGAAGCCGAAGAGGTTGCGCGGGGTGGCCTGGCTCGTCGACGTCGACGAGGTACGCCCGAAGCCGAGCTGGCTCCAGCGCACCGAGACGGTGCCGAAGCCGAGGCGCACGAGGTTGCGCACGGCGTGCACGGCGACCTGCGGGTCGTCTGCGCACGCCTGGATGCAGATGTCGCCGCCCGAGCGCGCCTCGTCGAGGTCGTCGCCGGCGAAGGGGGGCAGCTCGTGCAGCGCCTCCGGGCGGCGGTCCTCGATGCCGAGCCGCTCGAAGAGGCTCGGGCCGTAGCCGATGGTGATCGTCAGGCTCGACGGCGGCAGGTCCATCGCCTCGCCGGTGTCCTCGGGGACCTTCCACGGCCCGCCGCCGACCACGCCGCCGGGGGCGGCCTCGGCGCCGACCGTCATCCGCTCGGCGGCGCGGGTCCACGCGGTGAGCATCGCGCGCAGCTCGTCGACGTCGTCGGTCGTCACGTCGAGCGCGACGAAGTGCATGCGGTCCTGGGCGGCGGTGGTGATGCCGGCCTGGTGCTCGCCGCGGAATGGGACGACACCCTCCTCCGGGTCGGCCGCGGGAGCGGCCGGGGGAGCGCTCGCGTGCGCCGCCCGGGAGGTGCCGACCGCGAGACCGGTCGCGAGGACCGCGCCCGCGGCCGACCCGACGAGGGCGCGACGGCCCACCCCTTCGCCCGTGCTGCTCATCTCGTGCTCCCTGCTCACTGCCCGTCGGCGACGACGCCGGCGACCTTCGCGACGTCCTCGCTCAGCGCGTCGAGGGCGTCGGAGAGCTCCTTGACCTCGGCGTCGGACAGGTCGGTGTAGAGGGCCCAGCCGTCGGCGGTCGCGTGCTGCTGCAGGACGGTGTCGAGGGCCTTGGTCTTCTTGTCGATGGAGGTGACGAGGTCGGCGTCGGCCTTCTTGAGGTACGGGCGCAGGCTGCTGATCGCCGACTTGCTGCCCTCGAAGTTCGCGGCGAAGTCGTAGAGGTCGGTGTGGCTGTACCGCTCCTCCTCGCCGGTGATCTTGCCGGTGGCCATCTCGTCGAGGAGAGCCTTGGAGCCGTTGGCGAGCTGGAGTGGGTCGAGCTCGACGGCCTTGGCCTTCGTCACGAGCTCGGCGACATCGCTCTTCAGCTGGTCGGCGATCGCGTCGGAGTCGTCCTGGAGGCCGGTCTTCCACAGGTCGCGCTCGAGGCGGTGGTAGCCGGTGAACTTCATGCCCTCGTCGAGGACGTCGGCGCGCCCGTCGATCTTCGGGTCGAGGTCGCCGAAGGACTCGGCGACGGGCTCGATGCGCTCCCAGTACGAGCGGGCGGTCGGGTAGAGGCGCTTGGCCTGGGCGACGTCGCCCTTCTTCACGGCGGCGACGAACTTGCCGGTCTCGGTCTCGAAGGCGTCGGCCTGGCTCGCGACGTAGCGCTCGTAGCCGTCGGTGGCGGCGACGAGCTGCTCGTCCTGCGACTTCGGGGCAGCAGAGGCGCCGGTGATGGTGAAGTCCGAGCGGATGCCGGCCCCGACCATGCCCGGCTTGCACGCGGTGACGTAGGTGCCCGGCTCGGAGACGTTGACGTGGAAGGTGCGGCTGAGGCCGGGGGCGATGTTCTCGACCTCGCCGACGATGCGGTCGCCCTCGGCGTAGACGTAGAACTCGTTGACCTTCGAGCCGGTGTTCTTCACCTCGAACTCGACGGTGCCGGCCGGTGCCTCGGCCCGGGCGAGCGAGCACTCGGTGTCGCTGGCGGTGACGGCGATCGGGCCGCCGCCCGCGCTCGCGTCCTTCGCGTCCCCGCCGCAGGCGGCGAGGGCGAGGGCCGCGGACAGGCCGAGGGCGGTGGTGGTGACGGTGCGGCGCATCGGGGTCCTTCGGGTCATGACGGTGCGGGTCGAGGTGGGTGGTGCGGGTGTGACTCTGGTCAGGCGGACTGCGCGGCCGCGGGACGCGGGGCGCTGCTCACGCCGCTGGTGGGGCGCAGGAAGAGGGGCAGGACGATCGCGACGTACGCGGTCCAGGCGATGGCCTGCAGCCAGGTCGTCGCGGGGGTGAAGTTGAAGAAGCCCTTGAGCAGGGTGCCGAGCCAGCCGTCGGGGGCGATGACGTCCGAGACGTCGAAGGCGAGGGCGTTGAGGCCGGGCAGGAAGCCGGCCTCCTGCAGGTCGTGGATACCGTAGGCGAGGATCCCGGCGGCGACGACGACGAGGAAGACGCCGGTCCAGCGGAAGAAGACGGAGAGGTTGATCCGGATCGCGCCGCGGTAGATGAGCACGCCGAGCGCGACGGCGGAGAGCAGGCCGATCGCCCATCCGACGAGGGGCTGGTAGGTGCCCGCACCGGCGGCCTCGGTCGTCGCGTAGAAGAAGATCGCGGTCTCCAGGCCCTCGCGGCCGACGCCGAGGAAGCCGACGAGCGCGATCGCGAGCGGGCCGAGGTCGAGGGCGCGGTCGAGACGGCCCTTGAGCTCGCCGGAGATCGTCCGGGCGGCCGTGCGCATCCAGAAGACCATGACGGTGACGAAGCCGACCGCGAGGATCGAGGCGCTGCCACCGATGAGCTCCTGGGTCTCGAAGCTCAGCTGGCGGGTGCCGAAGGTGAGGACCGCGCCGAGGACGACGGACAGCACGACCGCGGTCGCGACGCCGGCCCAGACCCACTTCATCGCCCAGGTCCGGCCGGTCTTGGCGAGGAAGGCGATGAGGATGACGACGACGAGCGCGGCCTCGAGGCCTTCGCGCAGGCCGATGAGGGCGTTGCTGACGAGCATGGTGGTCTCTCTCGACGTACTCAGGACGACCTACCAACTTAGGTCAACCTTAGTAAGCACCCGCGGGGGCTCGCCCGTCAAGTGAGTCCCCCACCGCGGGACGCGCGTTGACCGCGGGGAGGGCACGGTCGGGTGATCTCGAGGCTCGGGCGCGGGGCGCCCTTCGCACCTCGACCAGCGAGAGGCCCTTGGTGGTTGAGGTGCGAGCGCCAGCGAGCCTCGAGACCACCTCCCTCGCCGCACTCGGCAGGACCTGACGTCGATCCGTGCGCCTGGCACGCGACATACCCCGTGCCAGGTGCACATATCGCCGTCAGGCCGATCCCCTTCGGTGGTCTCGAGGCTCGGGCGCTGAGCGCCCGTCGCACCTCGACCAGCCAGAGCGGCGCCCTTCACACCTCGGCCGGCGAAGGCGGCGAGGGGGTCAGCGCTCGTCGACCATGAGGTCGATCGTGTAGTCCTCGGCGCGGTAGGCGTGCTCGCCGAGCTCGATGGCGGTGCCGCCGGCGTCGAAGGCGACGCGGGTCATCGTGAGGACGGGCTGGCCGGCGCGCATGTGCAGCGCCTTGCGCTCGGCGGCGGTGGGCATCCGGGCGCCGATCGACTGGCGGGCCACGCTCGGGCGCACGCCCCGGCCGCGCAGCGCCGCGTACAGCCCCGCCCGCTCGAGCTCGTCGCGGCCGATCTCGCCCGAGCTCGGGGGCAGCCAGTTCTGCAGCAGGGCGAGCGGCTCGTCGCCGGCGAAGCGCACGCGGGTGAGCGAGAGCACCTCGGTCTCGGGCGGCAGGTCGAGCATCGCGGCAGCGCGAGGGTCGACGGTGCGCTCGAGGTCGAGCACCTCGGTGCGCGGCGAGCGGCCGGCCGCGTCGAGATCGTCCCACAGCGAGGACAGGACGGCCTCGCGGTGCACCTTGCGGTTGGCGACGTGCGTGCCGAGCCCGCGCCGACGCACGAGCAGACCGCGGTCGACCATCTCCTGGATCGCGCGCCGGATCGTCGGTCGCGACACGGAGAGCCGCGTGGCCAGGGCGATCTCCTTCTCGAAGGCGTCGCCCGATTCGAGCCGCCCGTCGTGGATCGCCGCGCTCAGCTGCTCGGCGATCTGGTGGTAGAGCGGCACCGGTGAGTCCCGGTCGAGGGCGACGTCGAGCTCGGTGGCGGCCATGAGACGGATGATAGCGACCTGGCGAATGACATCCCGACGTCAGAATGTCCTGACAAATGCTTGACAGGTCTGCGCGGATCCGGCCAGAGTTGACCCCGCGAGGGCCGACGGGGCCCGACGGACGTCACGAAGGAGTGGCCGGGGTGCGGATCGGCTGTGTCGGGCTCGGACGGATCGGGACCTCCCACGTGCAGACGCTGCGCGCGGTCCCGGGGGTGAGCGAGGTCGTCGTCGCCGACGTCGACGGCGCCCGAGCCGAAGGTCTGACCTCCCCGGCAGCCGAGGGGCTCGCCGCGGTGAGCGCCGTGCCCGTCGAGGCGCTCCTCACCGCCGACCTCGACGGTCTCGTCGTCACCACCGGCTCGGCCGCCCACGGCACGTGGGTGCGTGCGGCCGTCGACGCCGGGCTGCCGACCTTCTGCGAGAAGCCGCTCGCGACGAGCCTCACCGAGATCCTCGAGGTCGCCGAGCACGTCCGCCGCAGCGGGGTCCCCGTCCACGTCGGCTTCCAGCGGCGCTTCGACGCCGGCTACCGCGCGGCGGCCGAGGCCGTGCGCTCCGGCGAGCTCGGCTTCGTCCACACCTTGCGCGGCGTCGCGAGCGACATGCTCCCCCCGGCCGCGGAGTTCATCCCCGGCAGCGGCGGCATCTTCCGCGACTGCCTCGTGCACGACGCCGACGTCATCCGCTTCGTCACCGGCCGTGAGGTCGTGAGCGTGTACGCGGTCGGCGGCACGAAGGGGGCGGACTTCTTCCCCGCCGCGGGCGACGTCGACACCGGGGCCGCCCTGCTCACCCTCGACGACGGCACCATCGCGATGCTCACGACGAGCCGTTACAACGGCCAGGGCCAGGACGTGCGCCTCGAGGTGCACGGTGAGCACGGCACCGTCGCCGTCGGGCTCGACGACTCCCTCGCCCTGCGCAGTGTCGAGCCGGGCGCGAGCCAGCCGGCCGGCCCGGTCCACACCGACTTCTACTCCCGCTTCCGCCCCGCCTTCGCCGACGAGCTCGCCGGCTTCGTCGCGATGGTGGGCGGGTCCCCTTCGCCCTGCACCGTCGACGACGCCCTCGAGGCCTCGCGCGTCGTCGAGGCCTGCGACCTCTCCCGCCACGAGGGCCGCCCCGTCCTCATGAGCGAGATCCCCTCCGCCCTGCCCGCCCCCGCCACCTCGTGAGGACGACCATGACCACCCCCGTGCCCGACCGCATCGCCGCCGCCCCCATCTCGTGGGGGGTGTGCGAGGTCCCCGGATGGGGCTGGCAGCACCAGCCGCCGACCGTCCTGGCGCAGATGCGCGAGCTGGGCATCAGCGCCACCGAGTTCGGCCCCGACGGCTTCCTCCCCGACGCCCCGCAGGCCAAGGCCGACACCCTCGCGGGCTACGGCCTGGCCGCGGTCGGGCAGTTCGTCCCCGTCGTCCTGCACGACCCGGCCCACGACCCGCTGCCGGTCGTCGAGAGCGCGATGGAGGGCCTCGTCGCGGCGTCCGCGAGCACCGTCGTCATCGCCGCGGCGACCGGGGTCGACGGCTACGACGACCGCCCGGCGCTCGACGAGCTCGGCTGGAGCACCCTGCTCGCCAACCTCGACCGGATCGACGACGCCGCCCGCGCGCACGGCCTCGTCGCGACGATCCACCCCCACGTCGGCACGATGGTCGAGTCCGGCGAGGAGACCCAGCGGGTCCTCGACGGCTCGCGGATCGGGCTGTGCCTCGACACCGGCCACCTCCTCATCGGCGGCGGTGACCCGGTCGCGGTCGCCACCGAGCACCCCGGCAGGATCGCCCACATGCACCTCAAGGACGTCGACCTCGCCTGGGCCCGCAAGGTCCAGGCCGGCGACGCGACGTACACCGAGGCGGTCGCCGCCGGGATGTACGTGCCGCTCGGCGCCGGCGACGTCGACATCGCCGCGATCGTCACCGCCCTCGAGGCCGACGGATACCAGGGCTGGTACGTCCTCGAGCAGGACACGATCCTCACCGGGGACCCTGCCGACGGCGGCGAGGGTCCCGACCCGGTCGCCGACGTGCGCGCCTCGGTCGCCCACCTGCTCTCCGTCGCGAAGGGGGCGTGAGCGCGCCGTGGTCTTCGACGTCGTCGCCATCGGCCGCACCGGGGTCGACATCTACCCCCTCGACCACGGGGTCGGGCTGGAGGAGGTGCGCACCTTCGAGAAGTTCCTCGGCGGCAGCGCGACGAACGTCGCCGTCGCCGCGGCCCGCCACGGCCACGACGTCGCCCTCGTCAGCAAGGTCGGCCCGGACGCCTTCGGCCGCTTCGTGCGCGCCGAGGCAGCCCGGCTCGGCGTCGACGCCCGCTACGTCAGCACCCTCGACGGGGAGCCCGGCCGGGTGCCGCCGACGCCGGTGACCTTCTGCGAGGTGCACCCGCCGGACGACTTCCCGCTCTCCTTCTACCGCTACCCGACCGCCCCCGACCTCATGATCGAGCCCGACGAGCTGCCGCTCGAGGCGATCCGCGAGGCGAAGATCTTCTGGGCCACCGTCACCGGGCTGTCGCAGGAGCCCTCGCGCGCCGCGCACCACGCGGCGCTCGCGGCCCGCGACGGCCGCCGCCCGAGCGTGCTCGACCTCGACTACCGCCCGATGTTCTGGGAGGACCCGCGGGACGCGGGCGTCGAGATCGCCCGTGCGCTCGAGCACGTGAGCGTGGCCGTCGGCAACCGAGAGGAGTGCGAGGTGGCGGTCGGCGAGAGCGACCCGCACCGCGCGGCCGACGCGCTCCTCGAGCGCGGTCTCGAGCTCGCCGTCGTCAAGCAGGGCCCGAAGGGGGTCCTCGCGGCCACCCGTGACGAGCGCGTCGAGGTCCCCACCCACCCCGTCGACGTCGTCAACGGCCTCGGGGCCGGCGACGCCTTCGGCGGTGCGCTGTGCCACGGGCTGCTCCTCGGCTGGGAGCTCGAGCGCGTCCTGCGCTTCGCCAACGTCGCGGGTGCGATCGTCGCCTCACGGCTCGAGTGCTCGACCGCCATGCCCACCGAGGACGAGGTCCTCGCCGCGCTGCAGACCCAGGAGGTGGCCCGATGACGACGAGCGAGCGCGTCGGCCTCGGCCCCGCCCAGATCACCGACCTGCGGGTCACCGACCCCGGCCTCGTCGCGCGGATGTGGGCGGGGCGCCGGCGCCGCCCGCTCGTCGGCGAGGACGGGCGGATGCTCGTCGTCGCGGCCGATCACCCCGCCCGCGGTGCCCTCGGCGTGCGCGGCGACGCGATGGCCATGGGCAGCCGCAGCGACCTGCTCGAGCGCCTCGCGACCGCTCTCTCGCGCCCCGGCGTCGACGGCGTCCTCGGCACGCCCGACGTCCTCGACGACCTGCTGCTCATGGGCGCGCTCGACGACAAGGTCGTCATCGGCTCGATGAACCGCGGCGGTCTGCAGGGCTCGGTCTTCGAGCTCGACGACCGCTTCACCGGCTACACCGCCGACGAGATCGCCGCGCGCGGCCTCGACGGCGGCAAGATGCTCACGCGGATCGCCCTCGACGACCCCGGCACGGTCGCCACCCTCGAGGCGAGCGCGCAGGCCGTCACCGAGCTCGCCCGGCACGAGGTCATGGCCATGGTCGAGCCCTTCCTCTCCCGGCGCCGCGACGGCAAGGTCGAGAACCTCCTCGACCCCGACAGCACGATCCGCTCGATCCACGTCGCCTCCGGCCTCGGCGCGAGCAGCGCGTACACCTGGCTCAAGCTCCCGGTCGTCGACGACCTCGAGCGGGTCATGGACGCGACGACGATGCCGACCCTCCTGCTCGGCGGGGACCCGAAGGGGGACCCCCAGGACAGCTACGACGCGTGGGGCCGCTCGCTCGGGCTGCCCTCGGTGCGCGGTCTCGTCGTCGGGCGCGCCCTGCTCTACCCGCCGGACGGCGACGTCGGCGCGGCCGTCGACATCGCGGCCGGCCTCGTGCACGGGGGCGCGCGGTGAGCGCCCCGCGCACCGGCGCCGACAACGACCGGTGGTTCCACCCCTTCGCCGCCGGTGAGCCCTGGGCGGTCGAGATCACCGACGCCGTCGACGGCTGGCAGCACACGTCGCTGCGCGTGGCCACGCTGCCCGCGGGCGGCGAGGTGGGCCACGACCTCGATGGCGAGGAGGTCGTCGTCGTGCCGCTCGCCGGGGCGGTCGACGTCGTCGTCGACGGCCAGACCCTCGGCCTGCGCGGTCGGGCGAGCGTCTTCGCCGGTCCGAGCGACGTCGCCTACGTGCCCGCAGGACGCTCCCTGCTCCTGCGTGCCGGTGCCGAGGGCGCCCGTGTCGCCGTCTGCGGCGCGCGGGTCACCGACCCCGCCGGCGGCGGACGGACCCCTCGGGTCGTCACGGCCGACGAGACACCCGTCGAGCTGCGCGGCGCCGGCAGCTGCAGCCGCGAGGTGCGCGGTCACGGCATGCCCGACACCCTGCCCGAGGCGGAGCAGATCCTCGTCTGCGAGGTCGTCACGCCGGCCGCGGGGTGGTCGTCCTACCCGCCGCACAAGCACGACAGCGACCGCCCCGGCGAGGAGAGCGTGCTCGAGGAGATCTACTACTTCGAGACCCAGGCCGTCGGCGACGCCGACGCCGGGAGGGCGCCCGTCACCCGGGGCACCGAGCGCGGCGACGGCCTCGACCCGGTCGGCTACCAGCAGGTCTACGGCACCGACGAGCGTGCGATCGACGTGCTCGTCGAGGTGAGCACCGGCGACGTCGTCCTCGTGCCATACGGCTGGCACGGCCCGGCGATGGCCGCGCCCGACGCCGACCTGTACTACCTCAACGTCATGGCCGGTCCCGGCGCCGAGCGGGCCTGGCTCATCTGCGACGACCCCGCGCACGGCCAGGTCCGCGAGAGCTGGACCGGGCAGCGCGTCGACCCCCGACTGCCGATGGGAGCCACCCGATGAGCCAGACCGTCCGTCTCACCGTCGCCCAGGCGGTCGTGCGATTCCTCGCCGCCCAGCGCAGCGAGCGCGACGGCGAGCAGCAGCGCCTCCTCGAGGGCTGCCTGGGCATCTTCGGGCACGGCAACGTCGCGGGTCTGGGCCAGGCCCTGCTCCAGGACGAGCTCGCCGCGACGCAGGCGGGGGAGCGGCCCGGTCTGCCCTACGTCCTCGCCCGCAACGAGCAGGCGATGGTGCACACCGCCGTCGCCTTCGCCAAGCAGCGCGACCGGCTGCAGACCTGGGCGTGCACCGCCTCCGTCGGCCCCGGCAGCACGAACATGCTCACCGGCGCCGCGCTCGCGACGATCAACCGGCTGCCCGTGCTGCTCCTGCCGTCCTCGACCTTCGCCACCCGCTCGGCCGGACCGCTCCTGCAGGAGCTCGAGCACCCGGTGAGCGCCGACGTCACCGTCAACGACGCCTTCCGACCGCTCTCGCGCTTCTACGACGAGGTGCGCCGCCCCGAGCAGCTGACCGCGATCCTGCTCCAGGCGATGCGCGTGCTCACCGACCCCGCCGACACCGGCGCCGTGACGATCTCGCTGCCCCAGGACGTGCAGGCGCAGGCCCACGACTGGCCGGTCGAGCTCTTCGACGAGCGGGTCTGGCACGTGCGCCGGCCCCCGGCCGAGCCCGCGGCGATCGCCCGCGCCGCGCAGGTCATCCGCTCCGCGCGGCGGCCCATGGTCGTCGCCGGCGGCGGCGTGCACTACTCCCGTGCCGAGGAGGCCCTCGCCGCGCTGTGCGCGGCCACGGGGATGCCCGTCGGCGAGACCCAGGCGGGCAAGGGCTCGCTGCTGCACGGCGACCCCCGGCTGCTCGGCGCCGTCGGGTCGACCGGCACGACCGCGGCCAACGCGGTCGCCGCGCAGGCCGACGTCGTCATCGGCGTCGGCACACGGTGGCAGGACTTCACGACGGCCTCGCGGACCGCCTTCGCCGCCGAGGGGGTGCGCTTCGTCAACCTCAACGTCGCCCCGGTCGACGCGGTGAAGCACTCCGGCGTCATGGTCGTCGGGGACGCCCGCGAGTCCCTCGTCGCGCTCGCGCAGGCCCTCGAGGGCTGGTCGGTCGAGGACGGCTACCGCGAGGAGCAGGAGCGGCTCTGGTCGAGCTGGGACGCCGAGGTCGAGGCCGCCCACCACCCGTCCGCCGAGGTCACCGCCGCCCTCGCGCCCGGTCTGCTCACCCAGGGCGAGGTCCTCGGGCTCGTCAACGAGCTGAGCGACCCGCGCGACGTCGTCCTGTGCGCCGCCGGCTCGATGCCCGGCGACCTCCACAAGTCGTGGCGCGTGCGCGACCGACGCGGGTACCACGTCGAGTACGGCTACTCCTGCATGGGCTACGAGGTGCCCGCCGCCATCGGCGTGCGCCTGGCCGACGAGACCCGCGACGTCTTCGCGATGGTCGGCGACGGCGGCTACCTCATGATGCCGACCGAGCTCGTCACCGCCGTGCAGGAGCGGGTCAAGGTCGTCGTCGTCCTCGTGCAGAACCACGGCTTCCACTCCATCGGCTCGCTCTCGCAGTCGCTCGGCAGCCAGCGCTTCGGCACCTCCTACCGCGCCCGGGGGGCGGACGGGCGTCTCGACGGGCAGACCCTGCCCGTCGACCTCGCCGCCAACGCCCGCTCCCTCGGCGCCCACGTCGTCGAGGTGGAGGACCGTGACGGCCTCGTCGCCGCGATCCACGAGGCGAAGGGGTGGCCCGCCGACGGCGGTCCCTTCGTCATCCACGTCCAGACCGACCCGCTCGTCCACGGCCCCGACTCCGCGTCGTGGTGGGACGTGCCGGTGAGCGAGGTCTCCGAGCTCACCTCGACCCGCGAGGCGTTCGACGCATATCGCGAGCGCAAGACCGGCCAACGGGCCTACCTTCGACCCGGCGACCCGCAGTAGCACCACCCTCACCGTGATGGAAAGAGAGACAACGATGTCCCGACCTCGCCGCACCACCCTCGTCGCCGGCGCCGCCGTGCTCGCCCTCGGCCTCGCCGCCTGCTCCTCCAGCGGGGGCAAGCAGGAGAGCGACGACAGCAGCGGGGCTGCCGGCAACGCCGGCACCCCGACGATGACCGTCGCCCTCATCACCCACTCCGGTCCCGGCGACACCTTCTGGGACCAGGTCCGCGCCGGCGCCGAGGACGCCGCGAAGAAGGACAACGTCAAGCTCGAGTACAGCGCCGACCCCGAGGGATCGGCCCAGGCCAACCTCGTCCAGCAGGCGATCGACAAGAAGGTCGACGCCATCGCGGTCACCCTCGCCAAGCCCGAGGCGATGAAGTCGACGGTCGAGGCCGCGACCGAGGCCGGCATCCCCGTCGTCGCCCTCAACGGCGGCATGGACGACTGGAAGCAGATGGGCGCGCTGTCCTTCTTCGGCCAGGACGACGAGCTCGCCGGCGAGGCCGCCGGGACCCGGCTCAAGGACGAGGGCGCCGGCAAGACCCTGTGCGTCATCCACGAGCAGGGCAACGTCGGTCTCGAGGCCCGCTGCGACGGCGTCGCCAAGACCTTCGGCGACTCCGAGAAGATCTACGTCACCGGCACCGACACGGCGAACGTCCAGTCGACGATCACCGCGAAGCTGCAGCAGGACTCCTCGATCACCAACGTCCTCACCCTCGGCGCCCCCTTCGCCCTCATCGCCGACAAGTCGGTCGACGAGGCCGGGAGCAAGGCGACGATCTCCACCTTCGACCTCAACGACGACGCCCTCAAGGCGATCAAGGAGGGGACGATCACCTGGGCCGTCGACCAGCAGCCCTACGTCCAGGGCTACATGGCCGTCGACTCGCTGTGGCTCAAGGTGCAGCAGGGTGCCGAGGTCGGTGGCGGCCAGCCCGTCTACACCGGTCCCGCCTTCATCGACAAGGACAACGTCGACGCGCTGCTGAAGTCCGAGGGCGAGTAAGATGAGCGCACCCGTCACCGACCAGCAGGCGGGCGGCAGCACGAGCGCCGCTGCCGTCGACGACCGCGTCGCGGCGAAGGGGGGCCTCGGCCTGCTCTTCTCACGGCCCGAGATCGGGGCGCTCGTCGGGGCCGTCGCCATCGCGGTGATCTTCATCGCGGTGGCGCCGGGCTTCCGGTCGATCGGCAACACCGGGACGATCCTGTACGGGGCTGCCGCCATCGGCGTCATGGCCGTCGGGGTCTCGCTGCTCATGGTCGGTGGCGAGTTCGACCTCTCCACCGGTGTCGCCGCGATCTCCTCGGGGATCTGCGCGTCCCTCACGGCGTGGAACTTCGGGCTCAACGTGTGGATCGGGGTCCTCGCGGCCCTCGTCTTCTCGTTGCTCGTCGGCGCCTTCAACGGGTGGCTGCTCACCAAGACCGGGCTGCCGAGCTTCCTGGTCACCCTCGGCACCTTCTTCGTGCTCCAGGGCGCGAACCTCGCCGTGACACGTCTCGTCGGCGGCTCGGTCGCGACCCCGCGGATCTCGGACATGGCCGGCTTCGAGTCGGCCCGCTCGGTCTTCGCGTGGAGCGTGCAGATCGGACCGGTGACGATCAAGGCGCTCGTCGCGTACTGGGCCGTCCTCGTCGTCATCGGTGCGCTCGTGCTCACCCGGACGCGGGTCGGCAACTGGATCTACGCGGCCGGCGGCGACGCCGACGCGGCACGGGCCGTCGGCGTGCCGGTGACCCGGGTGAAGATCGGTCTCTTCATGGCGGTCGGCTTCTGCGCCTGGGTCCTCGGGATGCACCTGCTCTTCGAGTACTCGGTCATGCAGTCCGGCGAGGGCGTGGGGCAGGAGTTCATCTACATCATCGCGGCGGTCGTCGGCGGGTGCCTGCTCACCGGCGGGTACGGCTCGGTCGTCGGCGCCGCGCTCGGCGCCCTCATCTACGGCATGACCCAGGCCGGCATCAGCTACGCCGGGTGGAACGTCGACTGGCTCAAGACCTTCCTCGGCGTGATGCTCCTCCTGGCCACCCTCCTCAACGTCTACGTCAAGAAGAAGGCGGACGCACGATGAGCACTGCAACCGAGCCCACCGCAGCTGCGACCCCCGGGAGCCGCGAGCCCCTCGTCGCGATGGCCGACGTGGGCAAGTCCTACGGCAACGTCCACGCGCTGCGCGGGGTCTCGCTCGAGGTCTACCCCGGCGAGGTGACGTGCGTGCTCGGTGACAACGGCGCCGGCAAGTCCACGCTCATCAAGATCATGGCCGGTCTGCACGAGCACAGCGAGGGGACCTTCTCGGTCAACGGCATCTCGCGCAACCTCGCCTCGCCGCGGGCCGCGCAGCAGCTCGGGATCGCGACGGTCTACCAGGACCTCGCGCTCGCGCCGCTCATGTCGGTGTGGCGGAACTTCTTCATGGGCAACGAGATCCGCCGCGGGCTCTTCCTCGACAGCGCGACGATGCGTCGCATCGCCGACGAGGAGCTGCAGAAGATGGGCATCCACATCGGTGACCTCGACCGCCCGGTCGGCGGGCTCTCCGGTGGTCAGAAGCAGTGCATCGCCATCGCGCGGGCCATCTACTTCGGGGCCAAGGTCATCATCCTCGACGAGCCGACGGCGGCGCTCGGCGTCCGCCAGTCCGGTGTCGTGCTCAAGTACATCGCCAAGGCCCGCGACGCCGGCCTCGGCGTCGTCTTCATCACCCACAACCCGCACCACGCCTACCTCGTGGGCAACCACTTCGCCGTCCTCAAGCTCGGCCGGGTCGTCCTCGACGCGCACCGCGACGAGATCACCCTCGACGAGCTGACGGCGGAGATGGCCGGCGGGCAGGAGCTCGCCGAGCTGCAGCACGAGCTGCGCGACGTCGACCCCGACGCGACCGTCGCGCCCGACCGCCCCGAGACCGCACCTGCCACACCAGCACGAAGCACCGATGAGAGGCGTCCATGAGCACCCCCACCCGCATCACCCACCTCGTCTCCGGATCCCCGTGGGAGGGGACCGCCGAGCGCACGAGCGAGGTCTACGACCCGGCGACCGGTGAGGTCACCGGCGCGCTCGACCTCGCCTCGGCCGATCTCGTCGGCGAGGTCGTCGAGGGCGCGCACGCCGCGTGGCTGGAGTGGCGCGACACCTCGCTGACCCGCCGCGCGCAGGTCCTCTTCCGCTTCCGCGAGCTGCTCAACGAGGACAAGGAGCGCATCGCCGCGCTCATCACCGCCGAGCACGGCAAGGTCCTCTCCGACGCCCTCGGCGAGGTCGTGCGCGGTCTCGAGGTCGCCGAGTACGCGTGCGGCATCCCCAACCTGCTGCGCGGGGGCTTCTCCGAGAACGCCTCGACCGCGGTCGACGTGTACTCGATGCGTCAGCCGCTCGGCGTCGCGGCGATCATCTCGCCCTTCAACTTCCCCGCGATGGTGCCGCTGTGGTTCGTCCCCATCGCCATCGCGTGTGGCAACGCCGTGGTGCTCAAGCCGAGCGAGAAGGACCCGTCGGCGGCCAACGCCGTCGCCGAGCTGTGGCAGCGCGCCGGTCTGCCGGACGGCGTGATGAACGTCGTCCACGGCGACAAGGAGGCCGTCGACGCGCTGCTCACCCATGACAAGGTGCGCTCGGTCTCCTTCGTCGGCTCGACCCCGATCGCGCGGTACGTCTACGAGACGGGGACCGCCGCCGGCAAGCGCGTCCAGGCGCTCGGCGGCGCGAAGAACCACATGCTCGTCCTGCCCGACGCCGATCTCGACCTCGCCGCGGACGCCGCGATCAACGCCGGCTTCGGCTCGGCCGGTGAGCGCTGCATGGCGATCTCCGCGCTCGTCGTCGTCGAGCCGGTCGCCGACGAGCTCGTGAGCAAGATCGTCGACCGCATGGGCAAGCTGCGCACCGGCGACGGGCGCCGCGGCTGCGACATGGGCCCGCTCGTCACCGCCGCCCACCGCGACAAGGTCGCGTCGTACGTCGACGCCGGTGCCCAGGCCGGCGCGAAGGTCGTCGTCGACGGGCGCGACGGGGACTTCGACGCCGACGGAGACGGCTTCTTCGTCGCCCCGACACTCATCGACGAGGTGCGTCCGGGGATGAGCGTCTACGACGACGAGATCTTCGGTCCGGTGCTCTCGGTCGTCCGCGTCGCCAGCTACGACGAGGGCCTCGAGCTCATCAACGCCAACCCCTACGGCAACGGCACGGCGATCTTCACCAACGACGGCGGTGCCGCCCGGCGCTTCCAGCACGAGGTCGAGGTCGGCATGGTCGGCATCAACGTGCCGATCCCCGTCCCGGTGTCGTACTACTCCTTCGGCGGGTGGAAGAACAGCCTCTTCGGCGACACCCACGCCCACGGCATGGAGGGCGTGCACTTCTTCACCCGCGGCAAGGTCGTCACGCAGCGCTGGCTCGACCCGAGCCACGGCGGCATCAACCTCGGCTTCCCCCAGACCGACTGACCCGCGCTCTCGTCGGCGAAGGGGGGCGAGGCGCGAGCGCCCGCCCCCCTCGCTGGTCGAGGCGCGAGCGCGGCGGCATGGCTGGTCGAGGTGCGAGCGTCAGCGAGCCTCGGGACAACGTCCCTCGACGGACCGGCTCAGGACAAGAGGCTGCGGAGCTGCACGGCGGGGTCGGCGAGCTGGTCGGGGTCGGGGCGGACGCCTCCGGCGACGAGGCGCTCCGCCATGCGGACGTCCTTGGCCACGGCGGCCCGTCCGGCACCGGCGGCGCACACGAGCGCTCCGTCGTCGTCGAGCCCGAGGTGCACGACGGTGCCGTCGGGCCGGGGGCGCTCGACCCACCGCCTGGCCGCCGCCGCCATGCCCGAGACCTGCAGGCTGAGGTCGTACTGGTCGGACCAGAACCACGGGACGGCGGTGATCGAGGCGTCCTCGCCGCGCACCGACGCCGCGGCGACGGCCGCCTGGTCGTGCGCCATCCGCCACGACTCGAGCCGCTGACGCCGCCCGAGCACCGCGACCGGCCCGGCGCAGCAGTCACCCGCGGCCCAGACGCCCGGGGCGCTCGTGCGCATCGCCGCGTCGACGACCACCCCGTCGTCGACCTCGATGCCGGCTGCTCGGGCGAGCCCGGTCTCCGGCACGGAGCCCACCGCCTGGAGCACGACGTCGGGGGAGACGACGCTGCCGTCGGAGAGCTCGACGTGCCACCCGCTGCTCCCGGCGACTGCGGACGCGACGGTCGTGCCCAGGCGCAGGTCCACCCCTTCTGCCTCGTGACGCTCGACGAGCACCCGCGCGACGGGCTCGGGGACCGCGCGCCCGAGGGCGCGCTCAGCGGCCTCGACGACCGTGACCCGCGTGCCGCGCGTGCGAGCGCTCGCGGCCACCTCGAGCCCGACGAGCCCCGCGCCGACGACGAGCAGGTGGGCGCCCGGCCGCAGGGCGTCGCGCAGCAGGAGGGCGTCATCGAACGTCCGCAACGTGAGCGCGGCAGCCGGCAGCCCGGGCAGGCGGCGCGGCTGCGAGCCCGTCGCGAGCACGAGCCGGTCGAAGCCCAGGCGCGTGCCGTCGTCGAGCTCGACCGTGCGCCCCTCAAGGTCGAGCGAGGTCGCCGCGCGTCCGGCGACGACCTCGAGCCCCTCGACGTCGAGCCGCCCGTCGCGGTACGGCTCGACCGGCCGCGGGTCGTCGTCGACGAGGACGGACTTCGACAGCGGCGGTCGCTCGTAGGGCGGTCGCGCCTCGCGCCCGACGAGGACCACCCGGGCGTCGAGGTCGCTCGTCGCGAGGTCGTGGGCGACGCGGGCGCCGCACTCGCCGGCGCCGACGACGACGACGCGGGGCTGAGAGGTCATGCCTCGATCCAACGCCTCGCGCCGGTCGGAGGCAAACCTCGCATCACGGCTCAGACGAGCGCCCGGTCCTGCACCTCGGCGATGGTGACCGGACGACCCTCGATCGCGGAGAGCGACGCGGCCTCGGCGGCCCAGGCGGTGCCCATCGCGTCGTCGACGGTGCACGGCGAGGCGATCTCGCCCGCCGCCACCCTGCAGAAGGTCGCGAGCTCGACGCGGAAGGCCTCGGCGAGACGGTCCATGAAGAAGGTGTGCGGGGGGCCGGCCGGCCAGGCGACGCCCGGCTGCGTCGGACGAAGGGGGAGGCCGTCGTCGAGCCCGGCGGCGACCGCGTCGGAGACGCCGTGCACCTCGAGACGCACGTCGTAGCCGCGGGCGTTGGTCCGGGTGTTCGACACGACGCCGATCGCCCCGTCGCTCATCGTGAGCAGCGTCGAGACGCTCGTGTGGTCGCCGTGGTCGCGGTACATCTCCGCGGCCGCGTCGGGGTCGGTCGCCCCGACCCCGTAGACGGAGACGACCTCCTGCCCGGTCACCCAGCGCACCGCGTCGAAGTCGTGGACGGCGCAGTCGCGGAAGATGCCCCCGGACACGGCGAGGTAGGCCGCGGGCGGCGGGGCCGGGTCGAGCGTCGTCGAGCGCACGGTGTGCACCCGGCCCAGCGAGCCGTCCCGCACGGCGTCCCGGGCGGCGACGAAGGCGGGGTCGAAGCGGCGGGGGTAGCCGATCTGCACCGGTGCGCCGGCCTGGGCGGCGAGCTCCTGCATGCGCACGGCCTCGCCGATCGTGCCGGCGACCGGCTTCTCGCAGAAGGTCGTCACACCCCGGGCGAGGGCGGCCTCGAGCAGCTCGGCGTGGACGTTCGTCGCCGCGGCGATGACGACGCCGTCGACGCCGGCGTCGAGCAGGGCCTGGGGGGAGTCGACGGCGCGAGCCTTCGAGTTGCGCCCGGTGACGGCGTCGGCGGCTGCACGCACCGGGTCGGTGACGACGACCTCCTCGACGACGTCGAGGGCGGCGAGGGTGTCGGCGTGGACGGCGCCGATGCGCCCCAGCCCGATGAGTCCGATACGCATGTGTCGTGTGCTCCTGCGAGGGTCTGGTCCAGGTCGGGGCGCGACGGCACGGCCCCGTACGTGATGTCCGTATGTCAGGACAAATGGACTGTAGCGGAGGTGAGGCGGGGAGGGAAGGCCGGGTCGCCCCCTTCGCTCACCCGGGACGAAGGGCGAGCCGCACCTCACGACGTGCGGCGGCGCTCCTCGTGCTCGGCCAGGCGACGGCCGAGCTCGGCCGGTGCGGCGCGCTCGGCGAGAGCGGCACGCACGACCTCAGCCTGGGTGGCCGGTGACATGCCGTCGACGGGCGGGTCGCGGTCGAGGTTGGTCGGGAAGGCGTAGCCCTCGGCGCTCGCCGCGACCGCGTGGTGGAGCAGCCGCTCGTCGTGACCACCCGCGCCCGCCTCGAGGAGGGCCGGGTAGACCGCCTCGACGACCCGCCGGCGATCGGTGGACTCCATCGCCCGGCCGAAGGCCGAGGAGATCTGCAGCAGGTTCGCCATCCGCCGGGTGCTCCGGGTGCTGTTGCTCCCCGCGGCGTGGAAGAGGCCGGGGTTGAAGAAGACGGCGTCGCCCAGGCGAAGGGGCAGCTGTACGTGGTGCGCGGCGAAGTGCTCCTGGAAGTCGGGCAGCCAGTAGGCGAGGAAGCCGTGCGGGTACTTCTGCGAGTGCGGCAGGTAGAGCGTCGGGCCGGACTCGACGGGCATGTCGCCGTGGGCGACCGCGCCCTGGAGGGTGAGCTGCGGCGAGAGCGCGTGCACGTGCGCCGGGTAGGCGGCCGAGACCTCCGGCGAGGTGAAGCCGAGGTGGTAGTCGCGGTGCACGGTCTGGCCCGCCCCGCCCGGACCGACGACGTTGACCTGGCTCGTCACCTGGTAGACCTGGCCGAGCCAGGCCCGGGCGGCGAGGGCGATCACGGGCGAGGAGTAGTAGTCGACGAAGGCGTGCGGGTCCGCGACGGCGAGCTTCTCCAGCGCCCCCCACACCCGGTCGTTGGCCCCCGGCGCGGCGAAGTGGTCACCGGCCGTCCGTCCCTCGGCGCGCTGCTGGGTGATGAGCTCCTCGAAGCGCACGGTGACCCGGTCGACGACCTCGGCGTCGAGAGCGCCCTCGACGACGACGATGCCCGGCCCGTGCAGCCAGGCGTGCGCGAGCTCGCCCTCGAGCGCCAGACGCTCTTCGCGGCGGCCCGCGTCGGCGTCGAGGACGGTGCTCGCCGCGTAGACGAGGACCCCCTGCTCGACGCGCTCGGCGTGCGGGTACGCGCCGACGTCGGTGCGCTCGCGCTCGAGCAGCCCGACGAGGTCGGCCACGCGGCAGTCCTCGGTGCGCAGGTGGGGGGTGGCGGACCCGGCGATGTCGGTCATGGCCCCACGATGCCGTGCGACGGCACGTGGCGCGCTCGCATGCGCCAGGTGGCGTCGAGCGCCCCCGCCCGAGTCCGTCACGCCGGGGACGGGGAGTGCTCCCCCCTCTCCCAGCAGGCGGGAGGAGGCGGGCGCCGGTAGCGTCGCTCGAGACCGGTCCGGACGGGCCGGGCGCAGACGCGAGGGAGCGGTCGAGATGGGCAGGTCACGGGCGGCGACGCACGAGACGCCGTACAGCCAGGTCATCATCAGCAGCGTCCTCGCCGGGGCGGTGGCGCTCGTCGTCTCGATCGTCACCCTCGTCGGGCGCGGCGAGACGATGGTCGACGCCATGGCCACGGGGATGGCCGCCGGGGCCGGTGCCGTCGCGATCAGCGCCGTGCTGCTCCTCGCGATGTACCAGCTGCTCTCCTACGTCCGCCAGCGCTGACCTGACCCGAGCCGGTCCGACCGGTGGGCGGCGAGCCCGCCTCCGGATCAGGTCGCGGCCACCTCGCGGCGCGGCTGAGAGGGTGCGGTCGCGGGCGGGTCCACCGTGATGTCGGCGACCTCGACGAGCGAGGGCAGGTCGTGGTGGCCGTCGACGACCTCGCCCCGGGCCCACCACATGCGCAGCCCACGCCCCTGGACCTCGAGCGTCGCGAGGTTGTTGTCGAACCACGGGCCCTCGACGTAGCCCCAGCGCAGCGGTGCCGGGGGCACCCCGATCGCCAGCGACGCGGCCCGGCCGATGGGTGCGGCCACCCGCCGGGAGAGGAAGGCGGTGCCGACCCGGACGCCGCGCGGGAGGGGGTTGCGGATCGGCGAGCAGACGGCCTGCAGGAGGCGGCTGCGCAGAGCGGGGGCACCCTCGCGCTCCCGGGCACGGGTCGAGAAGGCCTCGGCGACGTAGCTGTGGTGGACGTCGCCGGACAGGAAGGTCACCGTGCCCGGCGCCTCGCCGCGCTGACCCGCGGCGACCTCGATGACCATGTCGGACACCCGGCGGAAGCCCTCCTGGAAGGCCGCCCAGTGCTCCATGTCGACGGCCCGGCGCAGCCGCTCGCCGACCCGGCCGGCCCGCCGGCCCCACCGGCCCGAGGCCAGGGCCTCGTTGAAGGCCTCGAGGTGGTGCAGCCCGGAGGCGAGGAAGAAGGGCAGCGTGGTGCCGATGAGCAGGTGGTCGACATCGCCCCGCAGCCGCTCGTCGAGCCAGGCCAGCTCGCCGTCGTCGACGATCGAGCGCCGCTCGGGCTGCAGGACGCGCGCCGCGCGCGAGTCGACGACGACGAGGCGGGCCTGCGTGCCGAAGGTGCGCGAGTAGCTGTACCGGTAGGCCGTCGGGTCGCCCTGGACGCGCTCGGAGAGGGCGTCCAGGACGGCCGTGAGGTCGAGCTCGTCCGGTCCGTCGTGCCGCACGACGTGCTGCCACACCGGGTCGTCGTCACGCTCCTCGCGACCGAGGTTGCCGAGGTGCTGGTAGACCCAGTACGACGTGAGCCCGGAGACGATCCGCTCGTGCCACCACGACGTCGCCTGCATGTCGCGCAGCCACGACAACGAGGTGTTCCAGTCGTCGCGCACGTCGTGGTCGTCGAAGATCATCGCGCTCGGCAGGGTCGACAGCAGCCACCGCGTCGCCGGGTCGCTCCACGCGAGCCGGTAGAGGTGGGCGTACTCCTCGTAGTCCTTGAGCTCGGTGCCCGGCGGCTCGTCGAGCGAGCGGCGAGAGGCGATGAACTCGCGCATCTGCGGCGAGGTCTCGTCGGCGTAGACCTGGTCGCCGAGGAAGAGCACGAGGTCCGGCCAGCGGATCTCGCCCTCCTCGGGGTCGTCGGCGGAGCGGGCGACCCCGGCCATCCGCAGCCCGTAGGCGCGCAGCGCGTCGATGCCGTGGGTGGAGTTGCCCTCCTCGTCGTGCGGCACGCTCGTGCGGCACGAGCCGAAGGCCATGCGCAGCGGCGTCTCGGGGTCGATCGTCGGCAGGACGGGGGCGGGGTAGGGCGAGTCGGCCAGCGGCCACACGACGGTGTCGTCGAGGCTGAGCTCGTAGGGCGTCGGCTCGCCGACCGGCAGTCCGTCGACCACGACGAGGGCGTAGTGGTGGCCGTGGACGGCGAAGGTGGGGACGCTCGCCTCGACGTCGCCGGCCCGGACGGTGACGTGGGTGTGCACGTCGGTCTCGACCCAGACGGCGACGGAGGTCGCCTCGGCGCAGCGGACGAGCGGGCCGAGCACGAGTTCAGGCATGGCCTCACTCTGGCACGGCGGGTGGTCCCCCTTCGTCCCCGCGTCCGACCTGTCGAGGGTGACGGCGAAGGGGTGGCCGCGTGCCGCCGCCCGGAGGACGATGGGGGCATGTGCCGAAACATCCGACAGCTGCACAACTTCGAGCCCCCGGCCACGTCCGAGGAGGTGCGGTCCGCGGCGCTGCAGTACGTGCGCAAGATCAGCGGCGCGAGCAAGCCGTCGCGGGCCAACGAGGAGGCCTTCGCCCAAGCCGTGCAGGAGGTGGCCGTCGCCACCCAGCACCTGCTCGACCACCTGACGACGAGCGCGGCCCCGAAGGACCGCGAGGTCGAGGCGGCCAAGGCCCGGGAGCGGGCTCGCACGCGGTACGCGGCCACCGGCTGAGCCCTTCGGCGGGCGGTGCGGTCCACGGCGGGTGTGGATCGTCGCCGCGGACGCCCGACTTTGTGCTGTGCACATGGTGTGGGTGACGCGCGGCCCGCTCCTGCGGGGGATGTCAGGCTTCGTCGAGGGTCGACGGATCTCGTCCTCCACAGCGTTGTCCACCGCCTGTGCACAACGTCGTGGCGTGTCCTCCACAGCCCGTCCCCAGGTCGGTCCACAGGCGCATTAGGGGGTTGTCCCCGGCCGGTGCGACAGTGGGCAGATCATGGATGGAGGACGCAGTTGAGCAGTGACCTGGAGTCGATGTTCGCCTCGATGCCCGACGCCGAGCTGTCCTCCGGGGCGCCCGGCGGGGGCCAGCGGGCGGCTGGGTTCCTCGACCGCACCCCGCCGCAGGACCTCGTCGCCGAGCAGTCCGTCATCGGCGGCATGCTGCTCAGCAAGGACGCCATCGCCGACGTCATCGAGACGGTGCGCAGCCCCGACTTCTACAAGCCGGCGCACGAGTCGATCTACGACGCGATCATCGACCTCTACAGCCGCGGCGAGCCGGCCGACGCGATCACCGTCGCCGACGAGCTGAGCAAGCGCGGCGACCTCCAGCGCGTCGGCGGCCAGGCCTACATCCACGACCTCATCCAGTCGGTGCCGACGGCGGCGAACGCCGGCTTCTACGCCCAGATCGTCGCCGAGCGGGCCGTGCTGCGCCGCCTCGTCGACGCGGGCACCCGCATCGCGCAGATGGGCTACGCCCAGGGCGGCGGCGACGTCGAGGAGATCGTCAACGCCGCGCAGGCTGAGGTGTACGGCGTCGCGGAGAAGCGCGGTGGCGAGGACTACGTGCCGCTGTGGAACACGCTCAACGAGACGATGGCCGAGATCGAGGTCGCGGCCGGTCGCACCGACGAGCTCATCGGCGTGCCGACCGGCTTCACCGAGCTCGACGAGCTCACCCACGGCCTCCACCCCGGACAGATGATCGTCCTCGCGGCCCGACCGGCCGTCGGCAAGTCGACGATGGGCATGGACATCGCCCGGGCCGCCGCGATCCACCACAAGATGGCCACCGCCGTCTTCTCGCTCGAGATGAGCCGCACCGAGATCACCATGCGCATCCTCTCGGCCGAGGCGGCGATCCAGCTGCAGTCGCTGCGCCGTGGTCGCCTGCGCGACGAGGAGTGGGCCAAGCTCAGCCGCGTCATGGGCAAGATCAGCGACAGCCCGCTCTACATCGACGACAGCCCCAACCTCGCGCTCATGGAGATCCGGGCCAAGGCGCGTCGGATGAAGCAGCAGCACAACCTGCGGCTCATCGTCATCGACTACCTCCAGCTGATGACGAGCGGCAAGAAGGTCGAGTCGCGCCAGCAGGAGGTCTCGGAGTTCTCCCGAGCGCTCAAGCTGCTCGCCAAGGAGCTCGAGGTCCCGGTCATCGCGATCAGCCAGCTCAACCGTGGCCCGGAGCAGCGCACCGACAAGCGTCCCGCGATGAGCGACCTGCGTGAGTCCGGCTCGATCGAGCAGGACGCCGACCTCGTCATCCTCCTGCACCGCGACCGCGACCCCAGCTCCGAGCGCGAGGGCGAGGCCGACGTCATCGTCGCCAAGCACCGCAACGGCCCCACCGCCGACATCGTCCTGGGCTTCCAGGGCCACTACGCCCGCTTCTCCAACCTCGAGAAGGACTCGGGCTTCTAGCCCGGTGTCGAGAAGCGCCCTGAATTAGAGCAAGTCGACTTCTATCGAAGATGCGAGGATCCGGGGGCACTAGGACGCCAGACTTCTGGTGCTCGGACGCCGCGCGGGCAGGGGCTACTGCCGATCGCGCCTCCCTCGGTCTGCTTGCGGTACTGAAGCTCGAGTGGGGGGAGCGCCTGGCTGGCCGTAGTTGGGCGGCTGTTAGTCACCGCTGGGTGCGGCTGGGTCGTCGTCGACTTGGCGGTCTGTCGCGTTCACGGCTTGAGATTCGTCGCTCGGCCGACCCTCATCGAAATGGCGTTCAACTGGGGTTTCGGGGCTCTTCCCAGATGAGGGTGTAGGTCGGCCGGGCGCGTCGGTCCGCAGATAGACGTCGAGATCTCCCGACGATGGAGGTTCCTACGCCATCCATCCGAAAGACCTCGACGTGACCGACGCTACCCCGCCGGCCGGCTTCGGCCGCCCTGACCTGACCGCCTTCGCGTCTTATCCCAATCGGCTCTGATCGGGTCTGCTGATCCTCTCGACGAGAACGCAGCGACATCACAGCCACCCAACCCCGACCGTCCGGGAAGCCGGGACACGTCACATGGCCTGTGCGGCGGGCGTGTCGAGTGGGTCGTCCAGGGGCGACGCAGGAGCGTCGACGCGACGTGCTGAGAGGTGGTTCCAGTCGAGCACTAGCACACCGGCTACAGGCATGGCGATAGGTCAGGAACGGCGTCGCTCCCTACGCAGGAGGGAGCGCAGAGTCTCGGCGTTCGCGTAGCCGACTCGTAGCGCGATCTCGGCGGAGGTGAGGTCCGTGGTTGCTGAGAGGTGCCGAGCTCGTTCGATGCGAAGCCGTTGGACGAAGCCGAGCGGAGTGAGGTTGAGCGCCGCACGGACTCGTCGTTCGAGGGTGCGCCGGCTGGTGCCAAGTGACTGCGCGACGAAGGCGACGTTGAACGGTTCGTCCAGGCGGGCGCGCACGAAGCGTTCGAACTCGACGACGATCGGGTCCTCGTGCCGGAGATGTTCGTAGGCGACGAAGGCCGCCTGCGACGGGCGCTCGTCGATGATGAGGAGCTTGGCGACATGTTGGGCCAGGTCGGGGCTGATCGATCGCACGAGTGAGAGGGCGAGGTCGATGTGGGCGAACGCGGCGCCGGCGGTGACGAGGTTCCCGTCGGCCACGACCATGGTGTCGAGATCGAGGGCGACGGTCGGATAGCGCTTCAGGAACTCCGGCCCCAGGAACCAGCTGGTCGTCGCCCGCCGATGATGCATCCGTCCGGTCTCGGCGACAGCGAACACGCCGGTGCACGCCGCGGCGATCCGGGTGGTCGCCTCGTCGAGGCGCCCGAGCGAGGCGATGACCGAACGAGCATCTCGGCTCTGGAGGGCGTCGTTAGTAGCGGCGGCCGTAAGGGTTCCAAGCGCAGGGACGACGACCACGTCGAACTCTCCGGACTCCGACAGCGGGTGGTCCACCGACAGGGTCATCGATGCCGTCGTGGTCACTCGCCGTTTCGGTCCGAGGATGGCGAGTTCGATCGGGTCGATCCGCGGGTCGACATCGCCGCGGGCTCCGTTGGCCACCCGCACGATGTCGATGATCGACGCGATAGCCGAACCGAAGCAGCCGTCGATCGCGATCAGTCCGATACGCATGACGTAAACAATAGCAATACTGCCGTATACGCCACTCCCCACCGGCCCTCGCTCGTCATACGCTGAACTCGTCCCACGAAGAACCCCGATTCATGGAGAGTCCCTCATGTCCACACCCGCATCACTTCCGTATGCCTTCGTCGCCAAGATCGTCGCGGCCGATGGACAGCACGACGCGCTCGCCGATCTGCTCGCTGGCGCTGTCGCACTCGCCAACGAAGAAGTAGGAACGATTGTCTGGTTCGCGGTCAGGACCGACGCCGACACCTTCTGGATCTTCGACGCATTCCCCGACGAGGCCGCTCGCGACGCCCACGCCAACGGCGACATCGTCGCAGCCCTGATGGCCAACCAGCACCTCCTCGGCGCAGCACCCGAGATCCTGGCGGCCGACGTCCTCGCGTCCAAGCTCCCTTAGTCCGCCAACGCACGGGACGATCGCGCCCCGCCGAGCCGTCGCCAGGTCGCGACGCAACGCCATGCTGCGTTGCCGAGCGGTGCGAGGCCTATCGGCACACGGACAGGATGCCGGCCGCGAGCGCTCAGCCGGCGAGGGGTCCGTCGCAGAGGAGCCGGCGAGGGGTCCGTCGCAGAGGAGAGCGAGGAGGGCTTCGGGGCGCACGCCGTGCACGTGCTCGTCGGCGAGGACTCGGCGGTGCACCACTGGTCACCGGACGTGCGTCGAGACATCCACTCCGTCGCGAAGGGCGTGTGCGTCCTCGCCGCGGGGATGGCCGACGACGAGGGGGTCTTCGAGGTCGACGCCCCGGTGCGCCGCTACCTCCCCGAGCTCGGCGACGACGAGCTCGGCGCGGGGGTCGAGTCCGTCACGACCCGCCACCTGCTGAGCATGACGAGCGGCATCGACCTGCCGTGGACCCCCACGTGGATGACCGACTGGCCCGACCTCGCCCACGAGTACCTGTCGCGCCCGTCAGCGGGCCGGGTCTTCCAGTACTCGACCGCGAGCACGTACACGGCGATGCGGGCGCTCGCCGCGGCCGTCGGCGACGTGCAGGCCTGGCTGACCCCACGGCTCTTCGAGCCGCTCGGCATCGAGAACCCGGCGTGGGTGCGCTGCCCGAAGGGGGCGATCGCTGCGGCCGACGGCTTGCTGCTCACCGTCGACGAGCTCGCCCGTATCAGCCGGCTGATCCGCGACGACGGGCGGTGGCAGGGTCGCGGGCTCGTCGCGCCGCGGTGGCCGCGGGCGATGCGCTCCGACTGGGTCGAGCGCGACGCCTCGCCGGCGTACTCGCGCTACTCGCTCGCCGGGTGGGGCGGCCCGGGCGACGCGTGGCGCCTGCACGGCGCCTACGGCCAGATGCTCATCTTCCGCGGTGACGCGGTCGTCACGGTGACGGCGGACGACCACGCCGGAGCCGACCCCTTCGCCGAGCGCGTCGTCGAGGTGCTCTCCGCCTGACCGGCGGCGGGTCAGCCCAGGCGAGCGGCGGACGTGTCCGCGACGACGACGCCGCGGTTGCCCTCCTGGTCGGCGATGACGGTCAGGCCGGGCGACTGGCTGTCGTCGACGACCGTGCCGCCGGCGGCCACCGCGGCGTCGACCCGGGCCTGCACCACCTCGGGGGCGACATAGACCTCGACGTGGACGCGCTGCGCGGGGGTTCCCCCTTCGTCGAGGTCGCCGAACCACAGGTTGGGCACCCGCACGGTCGCGTCGCGGATCTCGTCGCCGGGGGTGCCACGGCCCTGCGCACCGGGGTCGCCGGTGAGCAGGGCGGCCCACACCGGGGCGACGACGTCGGAGGCGGCGACGTCGAGACCGAGCTCGACCTCGCTCACCGCGCTCGGGTCGGCCCGCAGGCCCTGCTCGGCGGCCAGGCGCTCGATCTCGCGGGCCAGGTCGACGTCCTGCTGCGTCACCCACTCGACGACGAGCTCGCTGCCGTCGTCCTCGTCGCGGTAGACCGCATCCGTCGTGACGAGCTCGAGGTCGATGTGACCGTCACCGATCCGGACTCGGGGGTGGTGGCCCGCGGCGTCGCCGGCCTCGGCGATCGTGGTGACGAGCCTCGCGGCGGCAGCGAAGTCCGGCACGAGGTACCGGGCGTGCAGCCCCTGCGCGAGCTTGCGCCAGTCGGTGAGTGCGGCCTCGGCGATCTGCTCGCCCCTGAGCATGTCCATGCCCGCGAACCTAGACCCGCCGCGCCGTCGGCGCAGCGTGATGCGTCAGGCGGGCGGCGCGACGGTGAGGTCCCCGCGCCCGGACCGCTCGAGCGCCTCGGCGACGAAGCCGCCGGCCTTGAGCTCCTCGACGACCCCGCTCAGCCAGGCGACGGTCTCGGGGCGACGCCCCTTCGTCGTGCCGACCGCCTGCTGGATCTGCATGAAGCGCTCGGGCACCAGACGCGTCTGCGGGTGCGCCTCGACGAAGGCGGTCATCGGCTGGCGGATGCCGGCGGCGACGTCGAGGCCCTCGTCGACGAAGGCCTGCACGCCGTCCTCGCCGCGCACGAGCGTCGCGTGCTCGATCGTGCGGGTGAGGTAGAGGTCGTAGGCGGAGCCCTGCTTGACCCCGATGCGCACCCCGGGCCGGTCGACGTCCACGGGGGTTGTGACGGGGGAGTCGACGGGGACGGCGAAGACCCCTTCGATGACGACGTAGGGCGCGGTGAAGGCGACCTCGTCCGCCCGGGCGGGCTCGACGGCCATGAAGCAGATGTCGGCAGCGTCGCTCGTCAGCGCCTCGAAGGACTTGCGGGCGGCGTCGAAGCAGACCAGCTCGACGGGCAGGTCGAGACGCGCGCCGATCTCGCGGGCGATGTCGACGGTGACCCCGCACGGATCGGTCGGCGTGCCCTGCGCGAGCACCGAGTTGCCGAGATTGATCGAGGCGCGCAGGACGCCGGTCGGTGCGAGGTCGCTGGCCACGTCGGAGGTCATGGCGCGAGCGTAGCCAGGGTCAGCCGGGCCATCTCGTGCAGCGTGCGACCGAGCGCGCGCGCGTCGACCTCGCTCGTCGCGACGAGCGACTCGTAGCCCGCGACGAGCAGCTCGACGCGGCGCACCTGCTCCTCGAGGGCGACGGCGGTGCCGGCCCGCCCGGCCGCCCGCTCGGTCATGAGCGCGGCGACGAGACGTGCCCGGCGCCCGGTCTCCTCCGCCTCGAGCACCTCCGCCAGCCCGGGGACGTCCGCCAGGGTCGACACCTCGCGCACGAAGGCGCGCACGACCGGGTCGGCGGCCTCGGCGACGACCTCGTCGAGGAACGCTCGCAGGTCCGGTGCGGCGGGCTGGTCCTCGCCCCGGTCGAGCAGGGCGAGCAGGAGGTCGGCCTTCGTCGGGAAGTAGTGGAAGAAGGTGCCGCTCGACACCCCCGCCCGCCGGCAGATCTCGCGGGTCGTGGCGTGCCGGTAGCCCCGGTCGCCGATCGTCGTCAGGCCAGCCCGCAGGATCGCCTCGCGCATCACCCCGGGCGCGCCTCGGGCAGTGCGAGGGGTGGGTCGGTCGGAGGTCACGAGACCCATACTAGAGCAAATATTGTGATCTGCTCTAGTGTGGACTGCCGAGGACGAAGGGGGACGACGTGACCACCAGCCGTGCCGACCGGGCCACCCGCCCGGTGGTCTCCCTGCCCGTGCTCGCGTGCGGGCTGCTCCTGGCCTACCTGCCCACCTACCTGCCGGCCCTCGCCCGTCTCGTCGGTCTCGAGGTCCCCCTGCCCGGCCCCTCGCGGGTGCTCGTGTGGAACTGGCTAGCGGTCGCCGCCCTGCTGCTCTACGTCGCGCGGGTCGAGCGCCTCGACCTCACCTCCCTTCGCCTGACGCGGCCGACCGAGCAGGACCTGTCGTGGGCGGGCTACCTCGGCGGCGCCGCCCTCGCGTGGCAGTGGGTCGCGTCGCTCCTGCTGCCCGCAGATCAGGCCGCGAGCGCCGAGGGCGAGCTCGTGCGGCTCGCCGTCGGGCTCTCGCTGGCCCTCGTCGTCACCGTGGCGATCACCGAGGAGGTGCTGTGGCGCGGCTACGTCGTCGAGCGGCTCGGCGCGCGGGTCGACCCGCGCCTGGCGGCGGCGGTCGGTCTCGCGGTCTTCGCCCTCCCGCACGTCGTCCACTTCGGCCCGACGTGGCTCGTCACGGGCCTGCCCGGCGCCGCCGTCCTATACGCCCTCCTGCTGTGGCGGCGCACGCTGTGGGCGTGCGTCCTGTGCCACGCGGTCCTCGACATCCCGGTCGTCGTGCTCGCCGTCGCGCAGGCCTGAGACCAGGCGAAGGGGGTCAGCGCAGGGTGGTCTTCATGAAGACGCTGTGCGGGTCCTCGACGTAGGAGGCGAAGGGGGCGCACTCGACGAACCCGGCCCGGCGGTAGAGCGCTCGGGCCGGCGCGAAGAAGTCGGCGCTGCCCGTCTCGAGCGAGACCCGCCCGACCCCGCGCTCCCGCGCGTCGTCGAGCGCGTGCCCGAGGAGGAGGCGGCCGATCCCCGAGCCGCGGCGGTGCGGGGCGGTGCGCATGCTCTTCAGCTCGTCGTGCCCGAGGGCGAGCTCGGCGAGGGCGATCGTGCCGACGACGCCGCCGCCGTCGTGCGCGACCCACATGCGCACCCCGGGTCCACGCAGCCCGTCGACGTCGAGGGCGTGCCGGCTCTCGGGCGGCGCGGTCGGGGCGAGGTCGTCGAGGTGCTCCTGGAGGAAGGTGAGCAGGCGGACGTCGTCGAGGTCCGCGCGGGTGATGACGGGCACGGGACCATCCAACACGGGCGGGCGGTCCGACCCGAGGTCGACCTGGACCGACGGGCAGAGGCCACCACCCGTCGTAGGGTCGCGAGATGGCGCACAGGAGCGCGTACCGCGTCGGCGAGGTCGAGATCTCCGTGGTGAGCCGGGGAGAGCCCGGCGACCTCCCTTCGCTCGTCCTGCTGCCCGGCACCGGGTTCACGGCGCAGGACTGGGGCGTCGTCGCCGACGACCTCGCCGGTGACCGGGTCGTCCACGCGGTCGACCTGCGCGGCCACGGTCGCAGCAGCTGGCCCGGCCGCTACTCGGTCGACCTCATGGCGCAGGACGTGCGCCGGCTCCTGCCCGCTCTCGGTGCGCCCGTCGACCTCGTCGGGCACTCGCTCGGGGGCCTCGTCGCCTGCCGGGTCGCTGCCGGCGACCCCGCCCTCGTGCGCCGGCTCGTCCTCGAGGACGTCGGTCTGCTGCGACCCCGCGAGCCGGCGACCCCGCAGCGCCCGGAGGGTGTGCTGGACTTCGACTGGCGGGTCGTCGAGCAGGTCCGCCCCGAGATCGACTCGCCCGCCGCGCACTGGCCGGCCACGGTCGCGGCGATCACCGCGCCGACTCTCGTCGTCGCGGGCGGCGCGGCGAGCTTCGTCCCCCAGGACAGCATCACCGATCTCGTCGAGCTGCTGCCCGACGGCCGGGTCGTGACGATCGACGCCGGTCACGAGGTCCACGCCGCCCGGCCCGCCGACTTCGTGAGCACGCTCCGCGCCTTCCTCGCGGGTCTCGCCTGACCTGCATGAGCTACGTCGTGGACTTCTCGGACGTCTCCACGGTCGGCCTGGAGTCCTCGCCGGTCGCCGACGCTCTCGCCGGGCTGAGGGCCAACGAGGCCCGGTACTTCTCGACCAAGTACGGCCACACCTTCGTCACGGTGCCCGCCGCGCAGGCCCCCGAGGTCCTCGCCTGGGTCACCCAGCTGCTCGCCCTGCGCGACGTCGTCGTGTCCTCGCCCGCCCTCGAGGTGAGCGACCTCGAGGTCGAGGGCGTGCGTTGGGCGCACGTCTTCTACGAGAGCGGGCTCGCGGTGAACGCCCTGTGGACGCTGGCCGAGGGCGGCAAGCGCGCCGTCGGTCTCAAGCTCTCCGACGGCATGGAGGTGCCCGCCGAGCTCGGCGCCTTCAAGTTCGCCCGCCAGCGCTCGAAGCTCGCGGGGACGATCCGCGGCTCCTACTACGTCGTCAAGGGCGACCACCCGCCGCCGGCGCTCGGCACCTAGGTGCCCGAGCCGGCGACGTGGGCGATCACGGCTGGCGGCGGTGCAGACGCCAGGCCGCGGCGTCGTCGAGCGAGCCCTCGGCGACGCGGGTGAGGACGAGGCGGTCGTGCAGCCGGTCTCGGCGCCCGCCCCACAGCTCGACCTCGTCGCACCGGATGCGGTACCCGCCCCAGAAGTCCGGGACCGGCACGTCGTCGCGGCTGCCCGTGTCGGGCCACCGTGCCGCCGCCTCGTCGTAGGCGCGCTGCAGCTCGGCACGCGAGGCGGCGGGCTGCGACTGGTGCGAGGCCCACGCGGAGATGCGCGACCCCCAGGGGCGGCTGGTGAAGTAGTCCTCGACGAGGTCGCGCTCGAGCAGCTCGGCCCGGCCGCGGAAGCGGATCGCGCGGAACATCGCCGGCCAGACGAGCGAGGCGGCGACGTGCGGGTTGGCCGCGAGATGAGCTCCCTTCGTCGAGGTCGTGCCGGTGTAGAAGCCCGGCCCTCGCTCGTCGAGGACGCGCATGAGGACGGTGCGCACGTCAGGCACGCCGTCGGCGTCGACCGTGGCGACGGACAGCGCGTGCGGCTCGGGGACGTCCGGCTGCGCCCGGGAGCGCTCGACGGCCTCGTCGACCCAGCGGCGCACCTGCTGCAGCGGAGTCCGGGCGAGCTCGTCCTCGCTGATGCCGGTGCCGGTGTAGTCGGTGCGCGTCACGTCGTCCACGTCGGCGAGCCTATGCGGCGGGGGTGTCACCGCAGGGGCCTACGGTCCTCATATGACCTCCTCGGTCTCGCCCCGGCTGCGCGCGGTCGTCGACGCGTTGCCGCTGCACGCCGGGATGCGCGTGCTCGAGATCGGGGGTGCTCCCGGTGCGGCCGCCCGGCTCGTCGCGCAGCGGGTGGGCCCGCAGGGCCACGTCCTCGTCGTCGACCGGTCGGCGCGCGGGGTCGAGCTCACCCGTCGGGCCTGCGCGGAGCAGATCGCCGACGGACGGGTGGGGGTCCTGCGGGCCGCGGTCGAGGAGCTCGAGCTGCCCCCGGGCACCGCCCCCTTCGACCTCGCCCTTGCCTGCCGGGTGGGCGTGCTCGACGGTCGCCACCCGAGGGGCCGCGACCGGGCGCTCGCCAGGCTCGCCGAGGCCCTCGTGCCCGGCGCTCGGCTCTACCTCGACACCGGTGACCCGCTCGACGAGGTGGTCCTCGGCGGGTGAGCCGGGCGCGGCCGACGCCAGGTCAGGCCGTCTCGTCCCCCGGGCCACGGCGTGCAGGTCGATGGTCACCTCATCAGGGGACGGCACCTCACGCCTCAGCCACCCACCGCTCGTGTCGTGTCCCGCTCAGGCCCCGCGGGGCGCGTACATGATGAGCCCCACTCCGATGAGGCAGACGATCGCGCCCGCGACGTCGAAGCGGTCCGGGCGGAAGCCGTCGACCACCATGCCCCACAGCAGCGAGCCGGCGACGAAGATGCCGCCGTAGGCCGCGAGCACGCGTCCGAAGCTCGCATCGGGCTGCAGCGTCGCGACGAGCCCGTAGATCCCGAGCGCGACGAACCCCGCGCCGACCCACAGCAGCCCGCGGTGCTCGCGGATGCCCTGCCAGACGAGCCAGGCGCCACCGATCTCGGCGATCGCGGCGAGGACGAAGAGCAGGATCGAGCGCGCGACGGTCATGGGGTCATCCTCGCGCGCGGCCGACGTCCCTACTTTCCCGCCCAGGGCGGGAACATTCGACGTCGGGAAGGAAATGTTCTTTCCCGACGTCGTACTTTCCCGCCCTGGGCGGGAAAGCTGTGGTGGGTGGGACGAAGGGGGAGATCAGCCTTCGCCCTCCTCGTCGCCCTCGACCTCGGGCTGGTCGCCCCGGGGACCTGCGGCGAAGGGGGCGGCCTGAGCGACGAGCTGCTCGCCGCGTTCGTAGTCGTCGTCGGCGTTGTAGGTGAGGACGCCGACGAGGGTGCCCTCGCGGCCGTACCAGACGGTGAGCCCGCCGGGCCGCTCGACGGCCTCGAGCTCGTCGTGCCCGTCGCCCCAGGCCGCGTACTTGAGCCAGTGGTCGCCCACCTGGCTCCAGAAGCCCGGCACCGCGTCCCACACCGCGTCCTCCCCGGCCGCGGAGCGCCCGGCGATGCCGCCCATGGTCTCGGCGTCGAACCAGTGCTCGACGGGGATCGGCCGTCCGGCGGTCGCGTTGAGGGCGTGCGCGGCGTCGCCTGCGGCCCACACCCCGTCCTCGGCGCGCAGGTGCTCGTCGACGACGACACGGCCCTCGTGCAGCTGCAGCCCGGAACCCTCGAGCCAGGCGGTGGAGGGCTCGACGCCGACGGCGAGGAGGACGAGATCGGGCTCGAGTGTCGTGCCGTCGTCGAGGTGCACGGTGCGCGGGGCGCGGATCCCGCTGATCTGGACCCCGCCGCGCAGCGTGATGCCGTGCCCGACGAGCAGGTCCTCGACGAGCGCGCCCGCACGCTCGCCGAGCCGGTCGGCCTGGGGCGTCGCCTCGCTCGAGACGACGGTGACGTCGAGACCTCGCAGCGCGAGGGAGACCGCTGCCTCGCAGCCGATGAAGCCCGACCCGACGACGAGCGCGGTGCGGGCGTGACCGGCCGACTCGGCGAGCCGCTCGAGGTCGGCGTAGGTGCGCAGCACGCGTACCTCCGCGTCGGCGTCCACCCCGTCGAGGACCCGGGGGTGCGCGCCGGGCGCGAGCACGAGCGAGGCGAAGGGGATCTCCTCGCCCCCGGCCCGCACGGCACGGGCGTCGAGGTCGACGGCGTCGACGGTCGTGCCGAGACGGATCTCGACCCCGTCGAGCCCGTCGGCCGAGGCGTTGGGGGTGAGCTCGGGCTCCCCGCCGCGCAGCGACTCCTTGCTCAGCGGAGGACGCTCGTAGGGCGGGTGCTCGTCGGCGGTGAGGAGCAGCACGGGCCCCTCGCCGTCGGCCTCGAGGTAGGACGCAGCGGCGGCGACCCCCGCCGGTCCGCTGCCGATGACGATGAGTCCGTAGGTGGTCATGAGCCCACTGTGGCGCACGGTGCGGTGCGGGGGACCCGATCGCGCCGGCCTCGTCCAGGGTCTGGTGGATCACCCCCCTTCGAAGGTCGTCGCGGCCCCCTCCGACCTGTAATCGTGGGGACCTCCCCAACCCCATGGAGGCATCTCATGGCCCGCATCTCCTTCCTCGCCGGTGTCGGCGTCGGATACGTCCTCGGTGCCCGCGCCGGGCGCCAGCGCTACGAGCAGATCAAGACCCAGGCCGGCCAGCTGTGGTCGAGTCCGAAGGTGCAGCGCACCGTCGACCAGGCCAAGGACACGGCGAAGACCCAGGCACCGGTCGTCGCCGACAAGGTGACCGGTGCGGCGAAGGACGCCGCCGGCACCGTCAAGGACAAGGCCGGCAGCGCTCACCTGCCCGGTCGCGGCGAGGACCTGCCCGACACGATCCACCGCGGCGACGACGGCGAGCTGCACGCCGACACGAGCGGCTTCGGCCCGGGCGGCGACAAGCTGCCGTGACCCCGGCCCACGGTCCTCTTGCGCGGTGACGCCCCGCAGGAGGACCGTGGGTGGGTGGCGCCCGAGCGCACGCCCGAGCTGACCGCGGCCCTGGCTGCGGCCCGACGCTGGCGCGCAGATCTCGCGACCCGGCCGATCCCGGCGACCCAGCCGGTCGGCGCGGGTCGCGCTCGTCTGCCCCAGTCCCTGCCCGAGCAGGGGATGCCCGCCGTCGACGTCGTCGAGGAGCTCGTCGACGTCGTCGAGCCGGGTCTGCTGACGATCGGCTCGCCCCGCTTCTTCGGGTGGGTCATGGGGGGGCACCCTCCCCGCCGCGCTCGGGGCCGACTGGCTCGTCAGCGCGTGGGACCAGAACGCCGGCATGCGCGACGCGACCCCGGGCGTCGTCGCCGTCGAGGAGGTCGCGGGGCAGTGGCTCCTCGAGGCTCTCGACCTGCCGTCCTCGAGTGCCGTCGGCTTCGTCACCGGGTGCACGACGGCCAACCTCGCCGGGCTCGCCGCCGCCCGGGACGCGCTGCTCGCCGCCCGTGGGTGGGACGTGGCGACGCAGGGCATCCAGGGGGCACCTCGCCTGCGGGCCCTCGTCGGCGCCGAGCGGCACGGCTCGGTCGACCTCGCCCTGCGTTACCTCGGGCTCGGGGCGCCGACCCCGGTCGCCGCCGACGCCCAGGGCCGGATGGACCCCGACGCCCTGCGCGCGGCCCTCGGGCAGGACGACGCCCCGACGGTCGTCTGCGCCCAGGCCGGAAACATCCACTCCGGGGGCTTCGACCCCTTCGCCCCGATCTGCGCGGCGGCGCACGACGCCGGCGCCTGGGTGCACGTCGACGGCGCCTTCGGCCTGTGGGCCGCGGCCTCGCCCGCCCTGCGCCACCTCGTCGTCGGGCTGGCCGACGCCGACTCCTGGGCGACCGACGCCCACAAGACCCTGAGCACGCCCTACGACAGCGGCGTCGCCGTCGTCCGTGACGCGGGTGCGCTGCGCCGCGCCTTCGGCCACTCCGCCGACTACCTCCTGCACTCGCAGGAGCCCGACCCCCACGAGCTCGTCCCCGAGATGTCCCGCCGGGCCCGCGGCGTGCCCGTGTGGGCGGCCCTGCGCTCGCTCGGCAGGTCCGGTCTCGTCGACCTCGTCGACCGTCTCGTGCGCTCCTCGCGCGGGCTGGCGATGGGTCTGGCCGAGGTGCCGGGTCTCACCGTGCTCAACGACGTCGTCTACACCCAGGTCACCGTCGCGGCGGTCGACGACGAGACGACCCTGGCGGTCCTCGCCCGGCTGCACGAGGACGGGCTCGTCTACCCCAGCGCGAGCCGGTGGCACGACCGGGCGGTCATGCGCTTCTCGGTGAGCGGCTACGCGACCGACGACGTCGCGGTCGCGCAGACCATCCGCACCGTGTGGGAGGCCGTCGAGGCGGTGACCCTCGGCGAGGGCTGACGACCGGCGACGCGAGCCGGCTCGGGGTCACGGGGCGCTCGGGTCGCCCCATCCCCACAGGCCCTCGAGGCTGACCCTCGTGGGCAGGTCGCGGAGCACCCCCGCGCCCGACCGGGCCGGCGGCGGGGGGAGGCCGAGGGCGCGGCTGCGGGTCTCGGTGACGACGAGCGCGTCGTCGTAGGCTGCCTCGCCGCGCGCGCACAGCGCGTGCACGTCGACGTCGAGCAGGACCGGGCGCGTCACCTGCACGTGCCAGGCCCGGCGCTCGGCTGTCGCCGCCGGCTCCGGGCCGATCACGACGCGGGGGTCCGAGATCGGCCACCCGGGGGTGGTGGTGCACTCGCCGGAGCGCAGGTGCACCCGGACGTCGGGCACGGCGAGCAGGTCGGCGCAGCAGGCGAGGACGGCGGCCGGGTCGCACCCGGTGTCGTCGAGCTCGACGCTCACGGCGGGGTGGGGCCACACGAGACCGGGGTGGCGCGCACCGGGCGCGGCGACCCGGGAGGCCACCCGCAGGGTCTCGACGGTCTTCGCGAGGTGGTCGGGGGCGCGGCCGCCGGCGTCGGGGCCGTCGTGCCAGGCGACGGCGCCGGGCACGTGCCGCAGGGCGGCGCCGGCGAGCCAGGCCCGGTGGCCCAGCTCCCAGTCCTCGCCGCCGTAGCCGACGAAGTCCTCGTCGAAGCCGCCGACCCGGGCGAAGAGCTCCGCGTCGCAGGCGAGGACCGCGGAGATGACGAGCCGGAAGCCGCCGGCATCCGCGCTCGCGAGGTCGTCGGTCTCGGCGTAGCCCCGGGTCAGCCACTGCGGGTCCGGCAGCGTCGTCACGTCGACCGGCTCGCCTGCTAGCCAGCGCACGACGTCCTCGGGGGCGTGGCCGGAGAGCTCGGCGTGCCGGCGTCGCCCGACGGCGAGCACACCGCGCTCGTCACCGGCCGCGACGACCGCGGCGAGCGCACCGAGGTAGCCCGGCGTCGGCAGGGTGTCGCCGTCGAGGAAGCACAGGACCGGGGCGTCGGTGTGCGCGGCGCCGAGGTTGCGCGCGGCGGCCGCGCGGAAGCCGGCGTCGGCCTGGCGCACGACGCGGACGGCGAAGGGGTGCTCGCCCACCGTCGGGGCGACGGGCGACCCGTCGTCGGCGACGACGACCTCGAAGCGGCCGGCGCAGTCCTGCTGGTCGAGGGCGGCGAGGAGCAGGTCGAGCCCGCGCTGGTCGTCGTAGTACGGCACGACGACCCCGATGTCGGGGCTCATCGCGCCCAGCCGGCGAGCACGTCGGCGTAGGTCTGCGCGGCCTCGGCGGTGCTGGGGCCGATCGTCACCGAGGGCTCGAGCCAGGTCGAGGAGGGGTCGGCGAGGGCGCGCGCGATCGCGGCGGGCAGGTCGTCGCGCTCGACGAGCGTCACCGAGCCGGGGCAGCGCCGGGCGAGCTCGACGACGTAGGGGTTCGTCGTCGCGAGCGGACGGCGACCGGCCGCGATCCAGGACCCGACCGAGCCGGAGGCGGAGACGTGCACCGGGGCGACGACGGGCACCGCGACCCGGCGGGCCTCCTCGTGCATCGCTGCGTCGGCGAGCCAGCCGGTGACGCGGGCGACGCGACCCTGGGCGCGGGCGGTGGCCACGACGGCGCCGACGAGGTCGTCATGACCGCGGGAGTGCGCGCCGAGCGCGGCGAAGCCGGTGCTCGGCGGCAGGCCCGCCATCGCGTCGAGGACGTCGAGATGCCCCTTGCCGGGGTAGAGGTAGCCGAGGACGGCGACCTCGCCGCTGCCGGGCGGCCGCGAGGGGCTGAGGTCCGGCGCGTCGAGCGGCAGCGGCACGACCTCGACCGGAGGCACCGGCCCGCCGTCGAGGCAGGCGAGGAGGAGCTCGCGCTCGTGCTCGGAGGCGACGACGACGCCGCGGGCAGCCGCGACCATCCGCCGGTACCCCGCCGCCCGGCGGGCGCGGCGCTCTGCCCCTTCGCCCTCCTGGGGCAGGTCGTGCAGGGTCAGGGAGACCGGGCAGCGCTGCGCCACCCGCTCGACCGCCGCCGCGGCGGCGTCGGGGCTCTCGCCCCAGAGGTGGTCGGTGACGTGGAGGTGCGCCAGGCGGGGGTGCAGACCGGGCGGCGAGCCGAGGTGCCGCCCGCGCACGACGGGGCTGCCGGTCAGGGGCGGCTGGGCGAGGAGGGTGAGCGCGTGCCGGACGACGCCGTGAGACCCCGGGCCGGGCACGAGGTGGACGACGCTCATGCCCCGCGCACGACGCGGTCCTCGGCGACGCCCAGGTAGACCTCGCGGTGCGCGGCCCGGGCGCTCTCGAGCTCCGCCGCGAGGACGCGGGCGTCGCCTCCCGGGGCCGGCTCGCCCTGCGCCCACCGGGCGTGGGCCTCGTGCACGGCGCGCTCGACGCTGGCGGTGAGGTCGTCGTGACGGTAGGTGAGGACGGGACGCTGCTGGGCGTAGAAGCCGAGGTCGGGCGCGAGCACCCGGGTGCCGAGGTCGTGGCACATCTCGAGCCAGCCCGAGTGGGTGCCGTCGGTGTAGGGCAGCACGGCGAGCGAGGTCTGGGCGAGGTCGCGCCACAGCTGGGCGTCGTCGAGCGGGGCGTGCACGCGCACGTCGGCACCGTCCGCGCGGGCCCGGGCGAGCCGCCGCAGCACCTCCGGGTCGTGGCGCGGGTGGTCGGCCCGGGTGACGTCCTCGTGGAGGTGGACGCGCAGCTGCGCGTCGTCGAGCCCGGCGACGGCGTCGGCGCACGCGTCGAGGACCGGCAGCGCGGCGACGTTGGCGCGCAACGACTTCAGGTGCAGACCGACGACGAAGGGGGACCCGGTCCGGCGGGCCGGGAGCACCCCGGCGGGCACGAGCGGCGGGTGCGAGATGACCTGGGGCCGCCGGCCGAAGCGGCGCTCGACCTCGGCGGCCGCGCCCGGGGTGAGGGTCGTCAGGGCGTCGGCGGAGCCGACGAGCTCGCCGAGGACGCGCCCGTAGCGCTCGCCGGTGCCGTGCGGGTCGACGAGGTCGTGCACGGTGAGGACCAGCCGGATGTCGTGGGCGCGCAGGCTCGCGACGAGATGACGGACGTCGTCGACCCCGAGGTGCTCGAAGCCGAAGTGGACGTGCAGGACGTCGATCTCGTGCGCGTGGTCGGCGACCCAGCGCGGGGTGAGCGCCGGGTGGGGCCACCACTGACCGGCCGGGGCGCCGGGCACGGGCGGGTCCGCGGGGTGGAGGTGAGCGGGCTCGGCGCCGACGAGGGCGTCGACGTAGGCATGGCCCCGCGGCACGTGCCGCACGACCGGGCCGGTGGCGCGCAGCCGGTGGCTGCGCACCTCGCTCAGGACGATCTCGCTGATGACGTCGCCGCCTTCCGTGCGGGCGCCCCCGGGCGCCGGGTCGATGTGGGGCTGGTCCTAGGGTGAGTCGCGCCGACTCCGAGACGACAGGGGACCTGATCGTGGACCGACCGATGCTGCCCGAGAGCGTGCTCGAGCACGCGCCCGTGCACGTCCTCGACGTGGGGGCCAACCCCCTCGACGACGAGGTGCCGTACGTCGACCTGCTCGACGCGGGACTGGCGCGGGTCACCGGCTTCGAGCCGCTGCCCGAGGCCATGGAGCGGCTGCGCGGGCTGGCCGGTCCGCACGAGCGCTACCTGCCGCACGCCGTCGGCGACGGAGGTCGGCACGTGCTCCACGTGTGCGAGGAGCAGGGCTTCTCGAGCCTGCTGCGCCCCGACCCGATGCGGCTCGCGCACCTCGTCGACTTCGAGCGGCTGGGCCGCGTCGTCGACGAGGTCGAGATCGACACGGTGCGCCTCGACGACGTGCCCGACCTCGGGCCGGTCGACCTGCTCAAGGTCGACGTGCAGGGCAGCGAGCTCGCCGTGCTGCGCAGCGGCGAGCACGCCCTCGAGCGGGTCCTCGCGGTGCAGCTCGAGATGGGCTTCTGGCCGCTGTACGAGGGCCAGCCGACCGCCGGCGAGCTCGACGCCCAGCTGCGCTCGATGGGGCTGATGCCCCTGCAGGTCGTCCAGCACCGGACCTGGCCGCTCGCCCCGACCCAGTGGGCCGACCCGTGGGAGCACGACTCGCGCCAGATCGTCGAGTCCGACGTGCTCTACGTGCGAGACCCCGCCGGTCTGGCCGTGCGCGACCTCGCGGTGCTCGCGCTCGTCGCCGACATCGGCTACCGGCACCGGGGGCTGGCCCGGCGCTGCCTGCGTCTGCTCGACGAGTGCGGTCGTGGTGATCTCGAGGCGCAGTACGTCTCGCGGCTGGGTCGGCACTACGGCTGAGTCAGCGGCGACGGGTGTCGGCTGCGTAGGCGAGGGCGTTGAGGGCGGCCCACCCGAGGGTGACTGCGAGGACCTTCGTGCGGATCGACCCCTTCGTGCTCGCCCCGAGGACCAGGGCGTCGCCGACGTCGGAGGCCACCCGGCCGCCGACGGCCCACGGCAGGGCGGCGGGCGGGCCGGCGAGGGCGAGCGCGGCGATGGGGATGTCGCGGACGGCGAAGGTGCGGGCGAGCCGGTCGAGCGCGCGCTGGTTGCGCGGCTCGCGCAGGGCGCTCGCGAGGTGCGACGGCTTGGCCAGGCAGTACAGCCCGTAGCCGGCGCTCGCCGCCTGCATGGTCTTGGTCAGCTCGAAGCTCATCTGGCGACAGTAACCGCCGGACCAGCACCGACAGCCGGGGAGCGGGACCACCCCTTGGGGGGTACCGCGGGGGGTCTGAAAGGGGCGTCAGGTGGGGGGGCTCAGGTGGGGGCTCAGGTGACGAGCGGGACGAAGCGGTAGCGCCCGTGGGTCGTCACGAGAGGGTCGTCCTCGCCCCGCCGCTGCACGCGGAGCATCTCACCTGCCACCGGCACGACCATGACGCCGTCCGGCGTCAGCTGCGCGACCAGCTCCTCGGGCAGCCGCCCCGCCATCGCGGAGACGAGGACGCGCTCGAAGGGGGCGTCGCCGGGTGCCCCGAGGTGACGGGGGTCAGCCAGCCGCGCCCGGGCCTGCGGCAGGTCGGCGCGCGCGAGGGCGGCCCGTCCGAGCGCGAGCACCTCGGGCAGGCGCTCGACGCCGAGGACCCGGCCGTCGGGGCCGACGAGACGGGCGAGGATCGCCGTCGTCCAGCACGACCCCGCGCCGACGTCGAGGACGCGCTGGCCCGCACGGACGTCGAGGAGCACGAGCATGTCGCGCACGGTGCGCGGCTGAGAGCTCGTCTGCCCCGACCCGATGGCGAGCGGCGCGTCCACCGCGGCCCGGTCCCGCTCCGCCGGCCGCAGGTGAGCCGCCCGCGGGCTGGCCGCCATCGCCGCGTCGACCCGTCGGACGACCTCGTGCTCGCTCTCCTCGTCCACCCCACGAGGCTAGGCGGCGGTCCTAGGCTGGCGGGACGACGAAGGAGTGGGCGATGACGGCACATCTGCAGGCCCTGAGCATCGACGCGGCCGACCCCGAGCGGCTGGCCGCCTTCTGGGGCGCGGTCCTCGAGCGCGAGGTGCGCGGCGACCTGCTGCCCGCCGCCGGCCCGGGCGATCTCGCGATCCGCTTCCGGCGCAGCACCGAGCCCCGGCGCGGCCTCGACCGTACGCACCTCGACCTCACGAGCGACGTGGCCGGCGGGCAGGCCCATGTTGTCGAGCTCGCCCTGTCGCTCGGCGCGACCTATCTCGACGTCGGGCAGGGCGACGACGCGACGCACGTCGTGCTCGCCGACCCCGAAGGGGGCGAGCTGTGCGTCGTCGAGGAGGGCAACCGCTTCCTCGCCGGCACCGGCCGGGTGGGGGCGCTCTCCGGAGACGGTCGCCGGGTGACCGGGGTCTTCTGGAGCGAGGCGCTCGGCTGGCCGCTCGTGTGGGACGAGGACGACGAGACCGCCGTCCAGTCACCGCACGGCGGGCCGAAGATCACGTGGGGCGGGGCCCCGGTCGCCCCGAAGCGCGGGCGCAACCGCCTGCGTCTCGACCTCGTCGCCGACGGCCCCCTCGAGGAGGAGGTCGAGCGGCTCGTGGGTCTCGGCGCCACTCGCACCGGGGTCGCCGACGACCCCGAGGGGGTCGCCCTGACCGATCCCGACGACAACGAGCTGCAGCTGCTCCCGGGCCCGGGCTGACCCCTTCGCCGCTACGGTCGAGAGATGCCCGACCCCGACGCACGCCAGCCGATCCGTCTCGCCGTCCTCAACGACTTCGAGGTGGTCGCCCGCGGTGTCGCGGCGATGCTCGCCCCCTTCGCCGACCGCGTGCGCGTCGTCGAGGTCGACTGCGGGGTCCTCGTCTCCCAACCCGTCGACGTCGCGCTGTACGACGCCTACGCGATCACCAGCTCGGGCCACCGCGACCTCGACCTGCTCACCGCCGACGACATGGTCGGGCACACCGTGCTCTACACGTGGGAGGTCGGGCCCTGGGTCGACGAGGTCGCACAGGACGCGCGGCTGTCGGGCGTCGTGCGCAAGTCCGCGTCGGCGCGCGAGCTCGTCGACGCGGTCGAGCGGGTGCAGGCCGGCGAGCGGGTCGTCCTCACCGCCGAGACCGAGCCCGTCGACGACCAGTCCCGGCCGGCCGACTGGCCGGGACGCGCCGAGGGCCTCACCCCGCGCCAGTCGGAGGTCGTCGCACTCATCACCGAGGGGCTGAGCAACCAGGAGATCGCCCGCGCCTGCTACCTCAGCATCAACTCGGTGAAGTCCTACATCCGCGCGGCCTACGCGACGATGGGGGTGACGTCGCGCAGCCAGGCCGTGCTCTGGGGCGTCGACCACGGCTTCCGCCGCGGCGGGCGGATGCGCGTGCTCGCCGACCGCGTGCCCCACGACGGGTCGTAAGGTCGGGGGGACGTCCCCGACCGAGCACGCAGGAGTCCCCATGGCCACCGTCCTCTTCGTCGTCACCGGCGCCCGCAGCTGGACCCTCGCCGACGGGTCGAGCGTGCCCACCGGCTACTGGGCCGAGGAGCTCGTCGCCCCCTTCGAGGTCCTCGCCGACGCCGGGCACACCGTCCGCTTCGCCACCCCGGGCGGGGTGCGACCGGTCGCCGACGAGCGCAGCCTCACCCCCGAGGCCACGGGCGGGCGCGACCTGCGCGAGGTCCTCGACGACCTCGAGGAGCTGAGCGCCCCCCTTCGCCTCGAGGACGTCGACCTCGCCGACTACGACGCGGTCTTCTACCCCGGCGGCCACGGGCCGATGGAGGACCTCGCCGTCGACGAGACCTCGGGCACCCTCATCACCGCCGCCGTCGAGCGCGACGTGCCGCTCGCCATCGTGTGCCACGGGCCGGCCGCGCTGCTCGCCAGCGACGTCACCGGGCGCACCGTCACCGGCTTCACCAACGAGGAGGAGCGCGCCGGAGGCAAGGCCGACCAGGCGAGGTGGCTGCTCGAGGACCGGCTGCGCGAGGCCGGCTTCGAGGTCGAGACCGGGCCCGCCTTCGAGCCGAAGGTCGTCGTCGACGGCATGCTGCTCACCGGTCAGAACCCCGCCTCCTCACGCCCACTCGCGCAGCGGCTGCTCGAGGTCCTGCCCTCGTGACCACCGCCCCGCCCACGGTCGAGGACGTCCGCGCGGCCGCCGCCCTCCTCGATGGCGTGGCCCACCGCACCCCCGTCCTGCGCTCGCACCGGCTCGACGCGCTCGCCGGGTGCGAGGTGCACCTGAAGTCCGAGCACCTCCAGCGCATCGGCGCCTTCAAGTTCCGGGGCGCGTACACCGCGCTCAGCGCCGTCGACCCCGGCCGCCGCGCGGCCGGCGTCGTCGCCTACTCCTCGGGCAACCACGCCCAGGCCGTCGCCCTCGCCGGGCGCGAGCTCGGCATGCCGGTGACGATCGTCATGCCCCACGACGCCCCGCAGACGAAGGTCGAGGCGACGAAGGGGTACGGCGCCACCGTCGTCGGGTACGACCGCTACACCGAGGACCGCGAGGCCATCGGGGTGGCCATCGCCGAGCGCACCGGCGCCGCCGTCGTCCCGCCCTACGACCACCGGCACGTCATCGCCGGTCAGGGCACTGCCGTGCGCGAGCTGCTCGAGGAGGTGCCCGACCTCGACGTCGTCGTCACCCCGCTCGGCGGCGGCGGCATGCTCGCGGGCTCGATCCTCGCCGCCCAGGAGCTCGCGCCGACGGCGGCCGTCTGGGGCGTCGAGCCCGAGGCGGGCGACGACGGCCGGCGCTCGCTCGAGGCCGGAGAGGTCGTGCGCATCGAGCCTCCACGCACCATCGCCGACGGGGCGCAGACCGCCTACCTGGGGTCGCTGACCTTCCCGATCATCCGCGAGCACGTCGCCGGCATCGCGACCGTGAGCGACGCCGCGCTCGTCGACGCGATGCGGCACGTGGCCGGGACGCTCAAGCAGGTCGTCGAGCCCACCGGTGTCCTCGGCCTGGCCGCGGTCCTCACCGGCGCCGTGCCGGTCTCGCCCGGGCAACGGGTCGGGGTGGTCCTCACCGGGGGCAACGTCGACCTCGCCCGGTACGCCGAGCTCCTCGCGACGGGGGTGTGATCGTGGCCCAGCGCACCGTCGGGGTCATCGGGGGCGGGATCGTCGGCCTGGCCGTCGCCCGCGAGCTGACCCGCCGCCGGCCCGACGACCGCGTCGTCGTGCTCGAGAAGGAGGAGCGGATCGCCGCTCACCAGACCGGGCACAACTCCGGGGTCGTCCACGCCGGTATCTACTATGCCCCCGGCTCGCTCAAGGCCCGCCTGTGCACGCGCGGTCGTCAGCTGCTCAAGGACTACTGCGCCGAGCACGGCATCGCCTACGACGAGTGCGGCAAGCTCGTCGTCGCCGTCGAGCCCGACGAGGTCGCGCGTCTCGACGCGCTCGAGCGCACGGCGAGCGCCAACGCCGTCCCGGGTCTGCGCCGGGTCGACGCCGCCGGCATCCGTGACGTCGAGCCGCACGCCCAGGGCCTGGCGGCCCTGCACTCGCCGGCCACCGCGATCACCGACTACGTCGGCATGGCCGAGGCGATGGCCGCCGAGGTCCGTGCGGCCGGCGGCGAGGTGCGCCTGGGTGCCGAGGTGTCTGACATCCGCCGCGAGCGGGGCCGCGTGCGTCTCGTCCTCGGGTCCGCTCAGAGCGCCGACGAGGTCGTCGTCGACGAGCTCGTCGTCTGCGCAGGGCTGCACGGCGACCGGCTCGCGCAGCGGGTCGACGGGCAGCGCGAGCTGCGGATCATCCCCTTCCGCGGCGAGTACATGGAGGTCACGCCCGCGAAGGCCGATCTCGTGCGCGGCATGGTCTACCCGGTGCCCGACCCCCGCTACCCCTTCCTCGGCGTGCACTTCACCCGCCGGGTCGGCGGCGGTCTCGAGGTCGGCCCCAACGCCGTCCTCGCGCTGCGGCGCGAGGGCTACGGGTGGCGGCAGGTCTCCCTTCGCGATCTCGCCGAGACGGCCACCTGGCCGGGCTTCTGGCAGCTGGCGCGGGCCAACTGGCGCACGGGGATCCAGGAGGTCCGCGGGTCCCTGTCGACGAGGGCCTACATGGCCGGGGCTCAGCGCTACGTGCCCGAGATCGGCGTCGACGACGTCGAGCGCGGGGGTGCGGGGGTGCGGGCGCAGGCGATCGAGCGCGACGGCTCGCTCGTCGACGACTTCCGGATCACGACGGTCGGCGAGGTGACGTGCGTGCTCAACGCGCCCTCGCCCGCGGCGACGTCGAGTCTGGCGATCGCCGAGCACGTCGTCGACGCGATGACCGCGGCCTGACGCCCCACGAGATCCACGAAGGGGGCGCAGTTAGGCTGGCCTAACACCGTCACCGAGGAGCGCTCGTGCCCACCCATCTCACCGTCACCCGCACCGAGGACCTCACCGCGCACCTGCGCCGCGTGCACTTCCGCAGCGACGACCTGTCTGCCTTCGAGGGCAGCGTCCACACGGACCGCTACGTCAAGCTGATCTTCCCGAGGCCGGGCACGACCCTGCCGGCCGACTTCGACATACGTGCAGCCCGCGCGAGCGCGGACCCGCAGGACATGCCGGTCGTGCGCACGTACACGGCGCTGGAGCCCGACGTCGCCGCCGGCACGCTCGCCATCGACTTCGTCGTCCACGGCGACGAGGGCGTCGCCGGCCCGTGGGCCACCCGGGCCGAGCCCGGCGACACGCTGCTCGCCAACGGGCCCGGCGGGGCCTACGCACCCGACCCCGACGCCGACTGGCACTTGATCGCCGGCGACGAGTCCGCCGTGCCGGCGATCTCCGCGGCGCTCGCGGCCCTGCCCGACGACGCGACGGGCGAGTGCGTCGTCGTCGTCGAGGGACCCGACGCCCCACCGCACCTCGAGGCGCCCGAGCACGTCCGGGTCACCGTCGTGCACCGGCAGGGGCCGGGCGAGCCCTTCGCCGAGGCGGTGCGCGCGCTGCCCTGGCGCGAGGGGCGCGTCCAGGTCTTCGTCCACGGCGAGGCGCACGAGGTCATGCACGGCATCCGGCCCTATCTCGTGCGTGAGCGCGAGGTGCCCCGCGCCGACCTGTCGATCTCCGGGTACTGGCGCCGGGGGCGCACCGAGGAGGGCTTCCGCGAGTGGAAGTCCGAGCTCGCGGCCAGGGAGGGCTGACCCCCCCTTCGCCCGGAACATCCGGGGGCCGGGCCGGGTTGACCCCGGCATGGCCCTGCACATCGACATCTGGTCCGACATCGCCTGCCCGTGGTGCTACATCGGCAAGCGCCGCTTCGAGAGCGCGCTCGCCGGCTTCGCCCACAAGGACGACGTCACCGTCACCTGGCACAGCTATCAGCTCGACCCGAGCCTGCCGCGCCACTACGACGGCACCGAGGTCGACTACCTCGTGCAGCGCAAGGGCATGGCGGCCGACCAGGTGCGCCAGATGACCGCGCACGTCGCCGAGCAGGCGGCCGGTGAGGGACTGACCTACGACTTCGACTCCCTCGTCGTGGTCAACAGCCTGCGTGCCCACCACCTGCTGCACGTCGCCGCGCGCGCCGGTGTGCAGGACGAGGTCAAGGAGGCGCTGCTCGACGCCCACTTCGTGCGCGGTCTCGACATCGGTGACGACGACGTGCTCGTCGCGATCGGCGGCGCCGCGGGCGTCGACGAGGCGACCGTGCGGGCCGGCCTCGAGGACCCCGAGATCGGTCGCGAGGTGCAGGGCGACTTCGACACGGCGCGCTCGCTGGGCATCCAGGGCGTGCCCTTCTTCGTCCTCGACATGAAGTACGCGGTGTCCGGTGCCCAGCCCGCCGAGGTCTTCACCCAGGCCCTCGAGCAGGCCTGGCGCGAGGGCAACCCGCTGCAGCCGATCGGCGGCGACGCCGCTGCCTGCGGCCCCGACGGCTGCGCGATCTGACCCCTTCACGCCCCTGTCGTCAGGCCGCGGCCGACGACCGGGGGTGACCCCCCGACTTCGCAGATCGAGCCGGTGGTGGCATCGTGGAGAGAGTGCCAAGTCAGCAAGCAACCGTGACGGACCACCCCCGGGACACCCGCTTCTTCGGTCAGCCGGGAGTGCTGGCCAACCTCTTCGGGGTCGAGCTGTGGGAGCGCTTCAGCTTCTACGGCATGCAGGGCATCCTGCTCATCTACCTGTACTACTCGGCCGCCCAGGGCGGGCTCGGCATCGACGAGGGCACCGCGGCGCAGATCGTCGGCGCCTACGGCGGCGCGGTCTACCTCTCGACCGTCCTTGCCGCGTGGCTCGCCGACCGCGTCCTCGGGCCGGAGCGCACGCTCTTCTACTCGGCCGTCGTCGTCATGCTCGGCCACATCGCGCTGTCGCTGCTGCCCGGTCTGCTCGGCGTCGGGGTGGGCCTCGTGCTCATCGCCATCGGCTCGGGCGGGGTCAAGGCCAATGCGAGCTCGCTCGTCGGGACCCTCTACGACGAGGGCGACACGCGCCGTGACGCCGGCTTCTCGCTCTTCTACATGGGCATCAACATCGGTGCGCTCATCGGGCCGCTGCTCACCGGCGTGCTGCAGAAGGAGTGGGGCTTCCACGCAGGCTTCCTCGCGGCCGCGGTCGGCATGGCGCTCGGTCTCGTGCAGTACACCATCGGCCGCCGTGGGCTGCCCGAGCACTCGCACCACGTCGCCAACCCCCTGCCCGCCGCCAAGCGGCGCGGCTACGTCGTCGGGGGCGTCGTCGCGCTCGTCGTCGTCGCCGCGCTCGTCGCGCTGGGCGTCATCTCCGCCGAGCGCCTCGCGAACATCGTCATCGGCGCCGTCGTCGTGGCGACGGTCGCCTACTTCGCGATCATCCTGCGCGACAAGGACGTCACCGGGGTCGCGCGCACCCGTGTGCTCGCCTTCATCCCGCTCTTCGTGTGCAACGCGGTCTTCTGGTCGCTGTACCAGCAGCAGTTCACCGTCGTGACGATCTACTCGGACAAGCGGCTCGACCGCGACCTCTTCGGGTGGGAGATGCCGGTGTCGTGGGTCCAGTCGATCAACCCGGTCTTCATCATCGCGCTCGCGGGTGTCTTCGCCGCGCTGTGGACCCGGCTCGGCCGGCGCCAGCCGTCGACGCCGCTGAAGTTCGGCGTCGCCACGGTCGTCATGGGTCTGGCCTTCTTCCTCTTCCTGCTCATGCCCGCGGGTGCCGGCTCGGCCCCGCTGCTCGGCCTCGTCGGGATCCTGCTCGTCTTCACCATCGCCGAGCTGCTCATCTCGCCGGTGGGCCTGTCGATGACGACGAAGCTCGCGCCGCCGAAGTACACGACGCAGATGATGGCGCTCTTCTTCCTCTCGATCTCGCTGGGCACCGCGATGGCGGGCACGCTCGCCGGGTACTACGACGAGAGCTCGGAGGGACCCTTCTTCTTCTGGGTCGGGCTCGTCGCGGTCATCACCGGGCTCGTCGTCGTCGCGATCAGCAAGCCGATCAAGCGGCTCATGGCCGGGGTCGACTGACCCCGTCGTCCCTCGTCCACGCGCAGCGGCGCCGTCCGGGTCATCTGGGCGGCGCCGCTCGTGCGTGCGTGGGCGGGTCAGTCCTCGCGGCGGAGCCGTTCGTGCTGGTCGGAGCGGCGGAGCCGCTCGGTGACGAGGGGGACGAGGTCGGCGATGGAGTCGGCGACGCGGGTGGGGCGGTAGGGGAAGGTCTCGACCTGGTCGCGGCTCGTGGACCCGGTGAGGACGAGCACCGTGCGCATCCCGGCCTCCTGGCCGCCGATGACGTCGGTGTCCATGCGGTCGCCGACCATGACGGTGTGCTCGGAGTGCGCCTCGATCCGGTTGAGCGCGGTGCGCATCATCAGCGGGTTGGGCTTGCCGACGTAGTACGGCTGGCGGCCGGTAGCCGCGGTGATGAGCGCGGCGACGGAGCCGGTCGCGGGGAGGGTGCCCTGGGGCGAGGGCCCGGAGACGTCGGGGTTGGTCGCGATGAAACGGGCACCGCGCTCGACGAGCCGGATCGCCGCGGTGATCGCCTCGAAGGAGTACGTGCGGGTCTCGCCGAGGACGACGTAGTCCGGGTCGCGCGGCGTCATCGTGTAGCCGGCCTCGTGCAGGGCCGTCGTCAGCCCCGCCTCGCCGACGACGAAGGCGGACCCGTGCGGGCGCTGCTCGGCGAGGAAGGTGGCCGTCGCGAGCGCCGAGGTCCAGATCGCCTCCTCGGGCACGTCGATGCCGCTGTGCAGCAGCCGCGCGCGCAGGTCGCGCGGGGTGTAGATCGAGTTGTTCGTCAGCACCTGGTAGCGCACGCCGCTGTCGCGCAGCGCGGCGATGAAGTCGGCCGCGCCGGGGATCGCCTGCTCCTCGTGGACGAGCACGCCGTCCATGTCGGTCAGCCAGGCGTCGACGAAGGGGGCATCGGCCGGGGGCTCGGAGATCGCCATGGGCCCAGTGTGCCCACCCCGGGCGGGGCGCGGGGCGAGGCATACGCTGGCGGGCATGCCCGACCTGCGCAGCCTGCCCACCGCACCCTTCCTCGCCGCCGGCCTCGCCGGGGGCTTCACGCTCGCCCAGCGCACCGGCGTGCGCCCGCTCGGCGGAGCCGTCATGGCGGCCGCGAACGTGCTCTCGGTCCCCGCCTGGCGGTCTGCCGGGGGCACCCCGCTCGCCGCCGGGCTGACCGCGGGCTACTGGGCCTCGATGGGCGTCTCGCACCCGCTCGCGAAGAAGATCGGCACCTGGCCCTCCGTCGCCGCCGTCTCGCTCGGCGCTGCCGCCACCGCCTACCTCCTCGCCGACCGGCGCCGCTGAGGCGCCGCCCCTCCTCGGTGGTCGAGGGGCCGAGGTCTGGTGGTCGAGGTGCGAAGGCCCCCTGGGCCTGAGCCTCGAGACCACCGCACCTACCCCCGCGCCCCGCTCGCGTCGCGCTACTCCAGCACCTCGGTCGTCAGCACTCCGGAGGACGAGGTCGTGGCGCTGCCGCCCCGGCCGGGGTCGCTCCCGCCTCCCGCGCCCTGCCCGCCGACGTCGTGGCCCGGCTCGGGGATGGCCAGGGTGACGTCGCCGACCGCGACCCAGTCACCGACCATCTCGCAGTCCACGACGTCGACGCCGTCGGCGTCCTGCGCCGCGTAGACCTGTCGCGAGCCATCGACCGAGACCGGCTCGGGGCAGGGCCTGGAGCTGCCGCAGGCCGTGAGGAGCGGCAGCGCGAGGGCGACGGCGAGGACCGTCCGCGTCCACGTCATGCCATCACCCCGTCCCCGACGACCCGGTGGGGAGACGCTAGCGGGTGGGGCGGCCCGCCGGGACCCCTTCGTCGCACTCCAGACGAGGTCCGGACCCTGGACAGACCACCCGGCGCTCTCGGCGCTGTCGGATCCGCGGAGTAGCGTTCAAGAAGTGACGGACCCGCTCGAGATCGCGACGCCCCACCCCTTCGAGTCCGCCGGCACGACCCGGCCGGCACCCACGACCCTCGGCGAGCTGCGCCGCAGCGGGCACACGCTGCGCCCCCTTCGCCAGGAGATGCGGGACAACCTGCTCTCCGCGCTGCGCGAGGGGTGTGACCCCTGGCCCGGCATGCACGGCCTGCAGGACACGGTCATCCCCCAGCTCGAGCGCGCGGTCCTCGCCGGCCACGACGTCGTCCTCCTCGGCGAGCGCGGCCAGGGCAAGACCCGGCTGCTGCGCAGTCTCGTCGGGCTGCTCGACGAGTGGAGCCCCGTCGTCGAGGGCTCCGAGATCGGCGAGCACCCGTATGAGCCGATCGCCGTCGAGACCCAGCGCCGAGCCGCCGAGCTCGGCGACGACCTGCCCGTCGTGTGGCGCCACCGTGACGAGCGGTACGCGGAGAAGCTCGCGACGCCCGACACCTCCGTCGGCGACCTCATCGGTGACGTCGACCCGATGCGGGTGGCCGAGGGGCGCCGGCTCGGCGACCCCGAGACCATCCACTTCGGGCTCATCCCGCGCAGCCACCGCGGCATCGTCGCGATCAACGAGCTGCCCGACCTCGCCGAGCGCATCCAGGTCGCGATGCTCAACGTCATGGAGGAGCGCGACATCCAGATCCGCGGCTACCTCCTGCGGCTGCCGCTCGACGTCCTCGTCGTCGCCTCGGCCAACCCCGAGGACTACACGAACCGTGGGCGCATCATCACCCCGCTCAAGGACCGCTTCGGCGCCGAGATCCGCACGCACTACCCCGTCGAGCTCGAGGACGAGATGGCGGTCGTGCGCCAGGAGGCCGACCTCGTCGCGAGCGTCCCCGACGTCCTCGTCGAGATCCTCGCCCGCTTCACCCGCGCCCTGCGCGAGTCCTCGTCGGTCGACCAGCGCTCCGGCGTCTCGGCCCGCTTCTCCATCGCCGGCGCCGAGACCGTCGCGGCCGCGGCGCTGCACCGGGCGAGCGTGCGCGGCGAAGGGGAGCCGGTCGCCCGTCTCGTCGACATCGAGACCGCCGTCGACGTCCTCGGCGGCAAGATCGAGTTCGAGGCCGGTGAGGAGGGCCGCGAGGACGCGATCCTCACCCACCTGCTGCGCAGCGCGACCGTCGACGCCGTGCGCGAGCGGCTGCGCGGGGTCGACCTCGCCGCCCTCGTCGAGGCCATCGCCGATGGCGCGTCCGTGACCACGGGCGACCGGGTGACCGCGGACGAGCTGCTCTCCTCGCTGCCCGACCTCGACGACGACGACGCGCTCTACGACGAGATCGCCGACCGCTTCGCCGCCACCGACGCGGGGGAGCGCGCCGGTGCCGTCGAGCTCGCCCTCGAAGGGCTCTACCTCGCGCGCAAGGTCGACAAGGACAGCGACGGCTCGAGCGTCGTCTACGGGGCCTGACCGTGGCACGCCGGCACCGCTCTCGTTACGGCCGCTACACCGGCGGCCCGGACCCGCTCGCACCGCCGGTCGACCTCGGCGACGCGCTGCAGGCCATCGGCGAGGACGTCATGGCCGGCTCCTCGCCCGAGCGGGCGATGCGCGAGTACCTGCGTCGCGGCAGCGTCGACCAGCGAGGTCTCGACGACCTCGCCCGCCGGGTCGCCGAGCGCCGCCGCGAGCTGCTCGGGGAGACCGATGTCGGCGGCACCCTCGCCGAGATCTCCAAGCTGCTCGAGTCCGCGGTGCTCGCCGAGCGCGGGCAGCTCGCCCGCGACGTCGACATGGACGACACGGACCGGGCCTTCGCGCAGATGCGCCTCGACGGCCTGCCCGACTCGCCGGCCGCGGCCGTCAGCGAGCTCTCCGACTACGAGTGGCGCTCGCCGCAGGCGCGCGCCGACTTCGAGCGGATCAAGGACCTCCTCGGCCGCGAGATGCTCGACCAGCGCTTCGCCGGGATGAAGCAGGCGCTCGAGGGGGCGACCGAGCAGGACCGCCAGCAGGTCCAGGAGATGCTCGACGACCTCGGCGAGCTGCTCGACAAGCACGCGCAGGGTGCGGACACCGAGCAGGACTTCGCCGACTTCATGGCCAAGCACGGCGACTTCTTCCCCGAGGACCCGCAGGACGTCGACGAGCTGATCGACGCCCTCGCGGCGCGCTCCGCGGCGGCCGCCCGGATGATGGCGTCGATGACGCAGGAGCAGCGTGACGAGCTCATGCAGCTCTCCGCCCAGGCCTTCGGGTCGCCGCAGCTCGCGGAGAGCCTGCAGCGCATCGACGGGGCGCTGCAGTCGCTGCGACCGGGCGAGGACTGGTCGGGCTCGGAGCGCTTCCGCGGTGACCAGGGGGTCGGGCTCGGCGACGGCACCGGGGTGCTGCAGGACCTCGCCGACCTCGACGCCCTCGCCGACCAGCTGGCCCAGGCCCACGAGGGCGCCCGCCTCGACGACGTCGACCTCGACGCCCTCCAGCGCCAGCTCGGCGACGACTCCGTCGTCGACGCCCGGACCCTCGCCGAGCTCGAGCGCGCGCTGCGCGACAGCGGCTACCTGCGGCGTGGCGCCGACGGCGAGCTGCGCCTGTCGCCGACCGCGATGCGCCGGCTCGGGCAGAGCCTGCTCAAGGACGCGACCGAGCGGCTCTCGCGCCGCACGGGGCAGCACGACAACCGCACGTCCGGCGCGGCCGGCGAGCGCACCGGCGGCACCCGTGAGTGGCAGTTCGGCGACACCGAGCCGTGGGACGTCACCGCGACGGTGGGCAACGCGGTGCGGCGCACCGCGGGCGAAGGGGGTGACCTCACCTCCCTTCGCATCGACATCCGCGACGTCGAGGTCACCGAGACCGAGGCACGGACCCGCTCGGCCGTGGCCCTGCTCGTCGACACGTCCTTCTCGATGGCGATGGACGGGCGCTGGGTGCCGATGAAGCGGACCGCGCTCGCGCTGCACCAGCTGGTGAGCACGCGCTTCCGCGGCGACGACCTGCAGCTCATCGGCTTCGGGCGGTACGCGCGCTCGATGGAGATCGAGGAGCTCACCGGTCTCGACGCGATGTACGACAAGGGCACGAACCTCCACCACGGGCTGCTCCTGGCGAATCGCTTCTTCCGCAAGCACCCGGCGAGCCAGCCGGTGCTGCTGGTCGTCACCGACGGCGAGCCCACCGCGCACCTGATGCCCCAGGGCGAGCCCTTCTTCGACTACCCGCCGCACCCGCTGACCCTGTCGCTGACGGTGACCGAGCTCGAGACGTCGCGCCGCCTCGGTGCGCAGACGACCTTCTTCCGCCTCGGCGAGGACCCGGGCCTGGCACGCTTCGTCGACTCCATGGCCCGGCGGGTCGACGGCTCGGTCGTCGCCCCCGAGCTCGACGACCTCGGCGCGGCCGTCGTCGGGTCCTACCTGCGCTCGCGCACCGGCTTCTCGAACCTCGGCCCGGAGGACGACGGGTACGGCAGGTTCGGCGGCGGACGCTTCGGCGGCTGGTACGGCGACCGCGGCTCCTGGGCCACGGGGGAGTGAGCGCCGACCTCCTGTGGCTCGTCCTGGCCGGCGTCGGTGCCGGTCTCGTCGGGTCCATGACCGGGCTGGCCTCGCTCATCAGCTATCCCGCCCTGCTCGCCGCCGGGCTGCCGCCGCTCGTCGCCAACGTGACGAACACGGTCTCGCTCTTCGGCATCACCGTCGGGTCGGTCGCCGGGTCGCAGCGCGAGCTCGCCGGGCAGGGCGCCCGGCTCGTCCGGCTCATCCCGGTGACGGCGGTCGGTGGGGCGATCGGGGCAGCCCTGCTGCTCTCGGCGCCGGCGGGGGTCTTCGAGCTCGTCGTGCCGTGGATGGTGCTCCTCGGCGCGGTGCTGCTGCTCCTTCGAGACCGGATCCGGGTGTGGTCGGCCCGACACTCCGACCCGCACTCGCTGCAGCCCGACCCGCACGCGCGGCGTCGCCGCGGCGCGTGGTTCGTCGCCCTGCTCGCGATGGGGATCTACGGGGGGTACTTCGGGGCGGGTGCCGGGGTCATCGCGCTCGCGCTGCTCTCGCTCGAGCGGGTCGAGCCGCTCGCGGTGACCAACGCGGTGAAGAACGTCGCGACCGGTGCCGCCAACGCCGCCGGGTCCATCGGCTACGTCTTGCTCGCCCCCGTCGACTACCGCGCGGCCGTCGCCGTCATGGTCGGCTCGGTCGTCGGGGCTTTCATCGGGCCGGCGGTCGTCCGGGTCGTGCCGGAGACGCCGATGCGGTGGGCCGTCGGCGTGTGCGGCATCGGCCTCGCGCTCTACCTGGCCGCCGGCGCGCTGGGCTGAGGCGGACCCTGGCGGGGACGAAGCCCCCTCGGCAGACTGGTCCCGTGGCCTACGACGAGGTGCTCGCGCGACGGATCAGACAGCTGCTCGCGGACCAGCCGGGCGCGACCGAGCGGGCGATGTTCGGGGGTCTCGGCTTCATGGTCGACGGGCACATGGCGGTCGCCGCCGGCAGCCGCGGGGCGCTCATGGTGCGGGCCGACGAGACCGACGGCGCCCACCCGCTGCTCGCCCCGATGCAGATGCGTGGGCGCACGACGAGCGGCTGGTACGAGACCGCCCCCGATGCCGAGCTCACCGACGAGGACCTCGCCGAGCTCGTCGAGATGGGCCTGCGTCGGGTGGCCACCCTCCCGCCGAAGGGGTGACGGGCTCCCCCTTCGCCTGCTCAGCAAGAGTTACCCCGGCTTCGCACCAGTACCGGACTCATGCGAAGCCGGGGTTTATCGGGTGACCCGAGAAACGTGGGACCGGTGGGGTGAGACGGCGGGGCGCAGGGGATCTGGACTCGGTGGGAGGGGTGCCCGCGCTCCCGGCGAAGGGGTGACGAGCTCCCCCTTCGCCTGCTCAGCAAGAGTTACCCCGGCTTCGCACGAGTACCTGACTCATGCGAAGTGGGGGTTTATCGGGTGACCCGAGAAACCTGGGGCGGGTGAGGCGAGACGGCGGGGCGGGGCGAAGGGGGTCAGGCCTCGGGGGGTGGGGGCGTCGTGAGCTTGGCCATCCGGGCGGACAGGGCGTCGCGGCGGTGGGCGTTGCCGGGCAGGTCGAGGTAGAGCCGGCCGAAGTGGTGGAGCAGGTCGTCGTCGAGACGGCGGACGGCGCCGGGCGGGTAGCGGTAGCCCATCTGCGCGGTGACGTCGTCGCTGTCGATGCCCTGGAGCAGCTCGCTCAGCTCGTCGAGCGAGGTGATGCCGAGCTCGAGGAGCAGTCCGCCGATCCACGCGTAGCGGTCGGTGCGCGACCAGCCGGCGGTCGAGTACCGGCCGGCGAGGAAGGCGGTGAGCTCGCTGGCGCCGATGCGCGGGTCGTCGGTGACGGCCTCGGCCGGCTGCGAGCCGAGCTGGAGCTGGAGGCGGTCGCGGATCGTCGAGAACTCCTTGTCGGCGAGCTCGATGAGCCCGGCGGCGAGGGTGAAGCGGCGGTCGAGGTCGGCGACGAGCTGCTCGGGGACGCTGCCCTTGTAGCGGATGTCGTGCTCGAACTCTGCCCACGCGTGCTGCAGGACGGTGCGCAGCTGCACCGAGGCGCAGCGGGTCCGGTCGTAGCTCACGCCCTCGCCGGTGTCACGGGTGACGAGGACGTGCCGGCTCGCGTAGCCGAAGCGGCCCTCGCCGGCCGTCTCGAGACCGAGGTCGCGGTCGTCGAGGACGGTCAGCTGGTCGGCGAGCAGCTCGGCCACCGCGACGACGTCGCTCGCGACGTAGGTGATGACCCGCACCCCGACCTGGTCGGTGATGTCGACGAGCGGGTCGTCGTAGACGAGCTCGCCGTCCAGGCGCCGGGCCGCCTTGGCCGAGAAAGACGCCACGGCCTTCGCCCGACCGCTCACCGTGAGGTAGTTGATCCCGGCCTCGTCGAGCATCGCCGTCACGCGCGCGACCCACTCACCGGTGAGCACCTCGAGCTCGGGGTAGGTCTCGGCGTATCGGGTCACTGCTCGGCGGACGCTGTCGCTCATGCCCGAACCCTCCCACGCACGACCGTCAGCCTGCCTGCTTCTCGGCGGCGTCCACCGCCGCCTCGGCGTCGACGAGCCCCCGACCGAAGTAGCCGTTGAGGTCACGGTCGCCGACGCACGGACCGGCCGCGCTCGGGGTCGCCGGGCAGCGCTGGGAGCGGGCGGTCTCGCCGAGCACCTCGGCCACCTCGTCGGGGGTGAGGTCGGGGTCGGCGCTGATGACGAGGGCCGCGGCGCCCGCGACGTGCGGGCTCGCCATCGAGGTGCCGACGAGTCCCTGGTAGTAGCCGCACCGGGCGGAGGGGTCGGCGTCGTCGGCGCCGGTGCCGCGCGGGCAGGAGCGCTCGACGCCCATCTGGGCCCCGGCGTCGGTCACCCGGCCCTCGCCGTCGACGAGACCGCCGTCGCGCAGCGCGGCTGCCGGGTAGGTCGACAGCACCGCGTCCGGCCCGCCGGTGGCGGGACCGCCCGGGGCGGCGAGGTCGAGGGTGCCGCTGCTCGGGTCGCTCGTGATGTCGGAGTACTCGGCGAGCTCGCGGTCGGGGCCGACGGAGCTCACGGCGATGACGTGCTCGCCCTCCGTGGGCAGGCTGAGGCAGTCGTCGGCGTCGATGGTGCGCTCGCGCGCCTCGGCGCCGTAGTTCGGGCTCGTCGTGTCCGTGCCCGGGTCGCCGTGGTCGCCGCGCCCGTTGCCGGCCGCCGCGACGAGGGTGACGCCCCGGTCGTGGGCGTCGGCGAGGGCACGCCCGACGAGCTCGATCGTCAGGTCCTGCATCGCGGCCTGCGCGGGGGTGTCGCCCGGGGCACCACCGGCGCACGCGTAGCGCCACGGGTCGACGTAGAAGCTCATGTTCGCCACGTCGACGTCGAGGTCGGCCGCGGCCGTGATCGCGTTGACGGTGGGCGCGAGGTAGAACATGCCGGTGTCGGACCCGGCGCGCAGGTTGACCAGCCGCACCCCGGGCGCGACACCCGTGACGCCGAGCCCGTTGCGCGCGGCCGCGATGGTGCCGGCGACGTGGGTGCCGTGACCGCTCGGGTCCTCCTCGACAGGGTCGACGCACGAGTCCTGCTCGCAGTCGCCGTCGATCTCCGGTCGCTCGACGACGAAGTTGCGGGACCGATCGACGTCGACGACGCCGGACAGGTCGGGGTGGGTGACGTCGACGCCCGAGTCGATGACGGCGACCGTCACGCCCTCGTCGCCGTCGCCCGCGGCGGCCTGGGCCTGCGGCGCCCCGATGAGGCTCATGCCCCACAACCGGTCGTCGAGGGGGTCGGCCTTCGGCGCGGCCGACGCGGCCGACGGCCGGGCCGGGGCGATGGTCGCGCGCCGGACGGCGGGCACGGAGGTGGTGGCGGGGAGCGACATCGCGCCCGAGCCGTCCTCCTCGGGTCCTTGCCATGCCGGGTCGCGGTCGGTCGCGACCGCGCTCACGCCGTCGACCTGCGCGGCCCGCTCCTCGAAGTCCTCGTCGCTCGTGCGCACCGCGACCATGCCGACGGCGGTGTTGACCGAGATGACCGGCTCACCGGCGCCGAGCAGACGGCCGGCGACCGCACGGGTCTGGGCGGGGTCGTCGACGAGCACCACCCACTCGAGCCCCTCGGGCTCGGTCACCGGGTAGGTCGTCACCGACGACGTGCTCTGGGTGCCCTGCGGCAGGGCCGCGGAGCTCGTCGGGCTCGACGAGCCGCTCGAGCTCGCCGATTCGCCCGAGGCCTCGGGCTCCTCACGTCCGATCGAGACCATCGAGCACGCCGACAGGCTCACCCCGACGACCACCCCGAGCGCCCCTGCCCGGCGCAGCGCGCCCCCCGCACCTGCACGTCTCGTCGACCGTCCCACGGTGACACCCCTTCGCTCGCTGACGGGACCACGATGCCTCACCGGGGCCCAGACGACGAAGGGGGACCCGCGGCGCTCGCCACGGGTCCCCCTTCGTCGGTGGGTCGGCTCAGAAGCGGCCGTAGCTCACCTGGTTGGTCCAGATGGCGCGCTTGCTCACGCTCGTGCCGCTGCGGCCCGAGTCGATGATCTTGCCGGCGCCGGCGTAGATGCCGACGTGGTAGGCGGGGGCGCCGAAGAAGACGAGGTCGCCGGGCTGGGGGTTGCTCGTCTTCCACGCGGCGCGGCGCTGGGCCTCGGCGGTGCGCGGCAGCGACTTGCCGTGCTGCTTGAGGACATAGCCGGTGAAGCCGGAGCAGTCGAAGCCGGTCGACGGCGAGGTGCCGCCGTAGCGGTAGGGGGTGCCGTAGTAGCGCGCGGCGGTCGCGACGATGCTCGAGGTGCGGCTGCTCGTGCGCGACGCGGTCTTCTTCTTCGCGGTCGTGGCGCGCAGACCCATCTTCGCGGCGGTGCGCGGGCCGACGACGCCGTCGGCGGTGAGGCCGTGACGCTTCTGCCAGCTCTTGACGGCGGACTTCGTGCGGGGGCCGAAGACGCCGTCGGCGCTCACGCCGACCTTGCGCTGGACCTGCTTGACGAGGCCGCCGCGGTGGCCCTGCCACAGCGTGCGGATGGTGGCGGTGCTCGTGCTCGACGCGGCGGTGGCGGCCGGGGTGGCGACGCTCGCGGGGGCGGCGGACGCGGCGCCCGCGGCGGGCACCGCGACGGCGACGGCGGCCAGGGAGGTGGCGGCGGTGGCGCCCGCACGGGCGATGGACGGGGTGCTCTTGGGCGCGCGGTGGCGGCCGGCATATGCGGTCATGTGTCTCCAGCGCCTTCGAGGTGAGCTGTCGGATTAGGGTGGAGATGCACCCCGCCGGTCGTCACGGTGGACGACCCGGCTTCACCCCGAGACCGGCTGACCGGTCGGTAGAAGTTGGGTCCCCCGCTCCCGCCATGTCGCAAATCAGGGGGACCTCCGAGCTGGCGGGACTCGGCGTGCCTGGAGGCCTTCCTCCCGTCGTCAGGAGGTGCCTGAAGAGTAGGCCAGAGACGCCGCCTTTACCAGCCCGTGACCTTCTTTTCTCGCCCGCCGACGGCGGGACGGCCCGCGGCGACCGCGCAGGGCGCGCTCGATCCCCCTTCGCCGCCGTCCTCGCGTGCGTCATGATGAGCCCACCACGGCGGCCGTCGGCCGCCCCGTCAGGAGGCGATGACATGTCCGACGCGACCCCGACCCCGAGCTGGCCGGCCGCGGACCCGGCGGCTCGACGGGTGCTCCCGTCCAGCTCCACCCCGCTCGACCAGGACCGGGTCCAGGCCCTCCTCGTCCAGGAGTGGGAGCGCTTCACCAAGGACACCCCGGGGTCCGGTGAGCACAACGCCCGCGCGAGCAAGTCGCTCCCGCTCGGCGTCACCTCGTCCTTCCAGCACTGGGAGCCCTACCCGATCTCCATCACCTCGGCGCGCGGGGCGCACCTCACCGACGTCGACGGTCGTCAGCTGCTCGACCTGTCGATGGGCTTCGGCGCGATGCTCGTCGGCCACCTCAACCCCGTCGTCGTCGAGCGCGTCCAGCACGCCCTCGCCGAGGTCGGCACGCTCTTCGTCACCCCGTCGCCGACGGCGACGCGGGTCGCCGAGCGCTACCAGGAGCGCTTCGGTCTCGACATGCTGCGCTTCACGCAGTCGGGCACCGAGTCACTCATGTACGCCGTCCGCGCGGCCCGCGCGTACACCGAGCGCAAGGCGATCATCAAGATCGAAGGGGGGTACCACGGCGGGTACGACGCCCTCCAGGTCTCCGTCAAGCCCGACCTCGCCGACGCCGGTCCCGCCGAGGCGCCGACGCCCGAGGTCCCCTTCGACGTCGAGGCCGGCACCGTCCACGTCGTGCCCTACAACGATCTGCCCTACCTGCAGCGCATCCTCGAGCAGCACGGCTCCCAGGTCGCGGCCGTCGTCATGGAGCCGGTTGTCGAGAACCTCGCGATCGTCCTGCCCGACGAGGGCTACCTCGCCGGCGTGCGCGCCGCGTGCGACGCGGCCGGCACCCTGCTGATCTTCGACGAGGTCAAGACCGGGCTCACCGCCGGTTACGGCGGCGCCTCGCAGCGCATCGGGGTCAAGCCCGACCTCGTCACCCTCGCCAAGAGCATCGGCGGCGGGCTCCCGCTCGCGGCCTTCGGCGGCACCGCGGAGGTCATGCAGGTCGTCGTCGACGGCCGGATGGCCCACTTCGGCACGTACAACGGCAACCCGCTCGTCATGGCGGCCGCCGAGGCCGTCGACGAGGTGTGCACCCACGAGGCGCTGCAGGCCGCCGAGGACATCAACCTCGGCACGCTCGGCCGGATCGACGACGTCATCCGCGAGCTCGAGCTGCCCGCGCACACCGTCGGCATGGGCCTCAAGGGCTGCGTCACGTGGTCGAGCGGGCCGGTGCGCAACTACCGCGACTACAAGGCGACCGACTTCGGCGTCGCCGAGCTGTCCTGGTTGTGGGGCGTCAACCGCGGCGTCCTCACCCCGCCCGGGCTCGACGAGCAGTGGCTCGTCTCGCTCGCGCACACGCAGGCCGACATGGACGGGCTCGTCGAGCAGTACACCGAGCTCGGGCGCGCGCTGCGCGGCTGAGCTCCACCCGCCCGGCTCTCCCGCGAGCTACCACGCAGTACTGGTCGTGATCACGACCAGTACTGCGTGGTAGCTGGGGTCGCGGCGAGGGGGGCGCGGGGTCCGGGTCAGATCTCGACGACCTCGTGGCCGACCAGCCGCCCGTCCTCGACGCGCAGCCACCCGTAGGTGGGGCGGGGCTGGCGGCGCTTGTCCGTCGGCGAGCCGGGGTTGAAGAGGTGCACCGCGCCGGTGTCGTCGTCCATCGGGATGTGCGAGTGCCCGAAGACGACGAGGTCGGCGTGCTCGAAGCGGCGCCGCATCCGGCGGTCGCGACCCCCCTTCGCCCCCGAGTCGTGGATCATCGCGACCCGTAAGCCGTCGAGGTCGAGCTCGAGGGTCTCGGGCACCCCGCCGCCCCACGCGGCGACCTCGGGCCTGTCGTTGTTGCCGAGGACGACGTGCACCGGGGCGTGCTCGGCGAGGGTGTCGAGGACGTCCGGTGTGCACACGTCACCCGCGTGCAGGACGAGGTCGGCCCGCTCGAGCGGCGCGCGAAGGGGGCCTGGCAGCGCCTTCCAGAAGCGGGGGGCGTGGGTGTCGGAGACGACGAGGACGTCGAGCATGGGGCCAGCGTGCCATCGTCGGGACGAGACCCCCGGGCCGCGGCCTCCCGGGCCTGCGCGCTCTGACATCGTGGGATCCATGATCCTCATCAACGTCAAGTTCGCGATCAAGCCCGAGCACGCCGACGAGTGGCCGCAGATCAGCCGCGAGTTCACCGAGGCGACCCGCGCGGAGCCGGGCAACAAGTGGTTCGAGTGGTCCCGCAGCGTCGAGGACCCGACGACCTACGTCCTGCTCGAGGCCTTCGACGACGACGGCGCCGAGCCGCATGTGCGCTCCGAGCACTTCGCGAGGATGCGCGAGGTCTTCCCCCAGTACCTCGTCTCGACCCCGCTCATCGTCTCGCGGCAGGTCGACGGCGACGGCTGGGAGCCGATGGGCGAGATCAGCGTCGACTGACCGCGCGGGCGAAGGGGGGACCGGACCGGTCCCCCCTTCGCCGCCTCCGGCTACGCCTGCGCCGGGCGGGGCCCGCGCCCGCGTGCGGCCGACTCGACGAGGTTGTCCGCCGGCAGGGCGGCGCCGGCGCGGACCGCGTCGACCCACTCCTGCGTCGTGGCCACGGCAGCCCAGCTCGAGGCGAGCAGCGCCATGAGGGTGTCGTGCACCTGGCGCGCCGGTGCCGACCCGGCGGCGTTGACGATGTCGATCGCGCCGGTGGCGTCCGAGAGCACCTCGACGGTCAGGCCGAGCGGCTCGGCCGCGGCCGCCGACCCGAGGACGCAGTTGTTCGTCATGTAGCCGACGAGGGTGACGGTGTCGACGTCGCGCTCGCGCAGCCACTCCTCGAGCCCGGTGCCCGCGAAGACGCTGGCGAAGGACTTCGTGATCTCGAGCGTCGCGCCCTCCGCGAGGGCGGCGACGTCGGGGTGGAGCTCGAAGGTGGGCGTCGCGGGGTCGAAGACCGGCGAGCCAGCTGGTGCCGCGTGCCGCACGACGACGACGGGCACGTCGGCGTCCGCGGCGGCGGTCATCGCCTCGACGACGCGGGCGCGCGACTCCTCGCGCGGCGGGTGCTGGATCTGCAGCAGACCCTCGAAGTACTCCTGCTGGACGTCGATGACGACGAGAGCGCGGCGGGGTGCGGCCATGGGGGATCTCCTCGGGTGGGGCTGTCAGCGGGTCCGGGTCGGGTCAGTCCCGCAGGTGCTCCTCGACGCGCTGGACCTTCGCGTCGAGCATGCCGGTGTGGCCCTCGCGGATGTCGGCCTTGAGGACGAGCGAGACGCGGGGGCTGTGCGCCTGGACGGCCTCGCACGCGCGGCGCACGACGTCCATGCACTCCTGCCACTCGCCCTCGACTGTCGTGAACATCGCGTCGGTGCGGTGCGGCAGGCCCGAGTCGCGGACGACCCGGACGGCGGCGGCGACGGCCTCGCTCACCGAGCCCTCGGGGTCGGTCGTGGTGGACGGGGCGACGGAGAAGGCGACGAGCATGCCGCCACCGTAGCCAGGTCTGCTCGCCCAGGTCTGGTCAGCGTGCGGGCGTCGTGCCAGGCTCGGTCGATGGCCACGACGATCCAGGTGACGATCGACGCCGACGACCCCGAGACGCTGAGCCGCTTCTGGGCGCAGGCCCTCGGCTACCGGATCCCGCCGCCACCCGGGCATGAGCTCGCAGAGGGCGAGGACCCGCTCGAGGCGTGGCACGCCTTCCTCGCGGCGCGCGGGGTGCCGCAGGCTCGCTGGGGTGGCGCGTCGGCGGTCGAGGACCCCGACGGGGTCGGTCCGCGGGTCTTCTTCCAGCGGGTCCCCGAGGCGAAGACGGTGAAGAACCGCGTGCACCTCGACGTCCGGGCCGCGCCGGGGCTCGAGGGGGCGGAGCGGATGGCGGCTCTCGAGGCCGAGTGCGAGCGGCTCGTCGCGCTCGGGGCGACCCGCGTGCGCCGCGAGGAGCCCGCCCCGCCGATGTCGGCCGGCTTCGTCGTCATGCAGGACCCCGAGGGCAACGAGTTCTGCCTCGACTGAGGGGCTGCGGTGGTCTCGAGGCTCGCTGGCGCTCGCACCTCGACCAGCGAAAGTGGCTGGCCGGCGCTCGCACCTCGACCAGCGAAAGGGGCTGGCCGGCGCTCGCACCTCGACCAGCGAAAGGGGCTGGCCGGTGCTCGCACCTCGACCAGCGAAAGGGGCTGGCCGGCGCTCGCACCTCGACCAGCGAGTTCGCCTACTCGTGGTCGCCGATGCCGGCGACCTCGTCGAGGTGCTGGAGGAGGTCGTGGGCGGCGAGCTCGACGGACTTGTGGTGCCACTCCGAGGCCCGGTAGACGCACGCGATGAGCGCCGAGCGGTGCACCCGACGCAGGTCGCCGTACGCGAAGGCGTACCTCCCCTTCGTCTCCTCGCCCGCGCCCTCGCACAGCCCGAGGTGCCACTGCGCGTACTCCTGCCACGAGTGCCGCTCGAGATAGGCGTTGCGGCGCTCCGCACCCGGCTGGACCTCCGTCCAGGTGCTGTCGAGGACGTACTGGCGGGCCTCGATGCGCTCGTGAGCGCGTGCGACCCCCGCCTCGTGGACGCGGTACTTCGCCATGAGGTCAGTCAACCGCTCGCGGACCGCGCGTGGGGCCGCACGGCCCCCACCCCTGCGGGTGTGCTCAGACGTGCCCGCTCAGCTGCGCCATCCGGGTCTCGAGAGCGCTCAGCTGGCGCTCGGCGGCCGAGCCCTTGCCGAGCTTCGTCCCGTCGGGCGCGGCCATCGGCAGCACGTCGATCGACAGCTTCGCCCCGCCCGCGAGCGAGCGCAGCTCGTCGAGCCGCCGGGCGAAGGGGGACCCGCTGCCGGGGGAGTAGTAGCGCACCGCCTCGTCGAGCTCGTCCTCGAAGAGGTCGGTCTTCGTCACGACGACGACGAGCCAGATCGGGCGGTCGCGGCGCACGGCCATCGAGGCGATGCGGTGCGCGGTGATCGACCAGTCCTCGAGCTCGTCGGCGAGCAGCTCCTCACGCGTCGCCTGCGCGACACCGGTGGTGCCGCCGGTGCGCCGCGGGGTCGCGTGGCCGTAGGCGACGACGTGGAGCACCCCGTCGACGGGGTCGTCGTGGAAGACCTCGTCGAGCGCGCTGAGCCGGGTCGCCGCGTTGTCGCCGGGCACGACGCGGAAGCGGAAGCCACGCCCCTTCGCCGTCTTGCGGGTGCGCCGCTCCATCGTCGCCGACCCGACGTCGTCGCTGCCCAGGGTCGGGCTGCGCCGGGCGAGGGTGTCGGCGAGGCGGGTCTTGCCGACACCGGTCATCCCGGTGACGGCGACGGTGGGGAAGCGGCCGCGGAAGAGGTGGGTGAGGTGGCCCGGCCCGTTGGTCAGCGCGCCGAGCGCACCGCCGGCGATGCTCGTGCCGATGGCGGTGCGGGCCGGGCCGCTGAGGCTGGAGCGCACGGATCGGCTCGAAGGGGTCATCGTCGTCACCTCGGGTGGTGGGGCGGGTCGGTCAGGACCCCAGCCCATCACACCCGCGGGGGTTCTCCGGCCTCCGACCTGGGCGGTCATCACGCAACACCCGCGAAACACGTTCTCTCACAACGGGAAACACCGAGGGTGTGAGATCCCGTGCATGGCCAGGACACGCTCCGCACGATCGCTCCGCACCGCCCGCGCCGTCGCCTACCGCTGCCGGCGGCACACGACCTTCCGCGTCATCTGGCCGGAGGTCGACGCCCCGCTCGTCCACCCGTGCCCGTCGTGCGGCATGGCCTCGCTGCGGCTCATCGGCACCCGCCCGGACTCCGTCAGCGCCTGACGGCTGTCCCGGTCAGCGCTCGAGGAGCAGGAGCAGCAGCGGTGCCAGGTCGTCGGGCAGGGGCTCTCGCGGGTCGAGCCACCTGACCTGCTCGATCTCGGCCGCCGGGTGCACGACCGGGGCGCTGTGCCCCTCGAGCGCCGGGTGCTCGAAGACCGTCGCGAGCAGCTCCTGACCCGCCTCGTTGGCGGCGGCGGTCCGGTGCACGCCGACGAGCCGCAGCAGCGCCGGGTCGAGCCGCAGCCCGAGCTCCTCCTCGACCTCGCGCACGGCGCACGCGTGCGCGCTCTCGCCCGGCTCGGGCTTGCCGCCGGGCTGCATGAAGAGGGAGGTGCCGCGCTTGCGCACCGTGAGGACCTGGCCGTCCGCGTCGCGCAGGGTCACCGCGCTGACGACGATCGCACCGGCCCGCCGCGGCGCGTCGGCGCCGAGCGCCGCGTGGACGACGCTGTCGTGCCACCGCCCGCCGGCCCACCGGTCGTGACGGGCCACCCCTTCGCGCCTCAGGCCGACCGCCTCGGCGACGCGGCCCGCCCGCTCGTCGCGCGGGTCGGTCCGCGCGACGACGCGGTGCAGCCCGTGGTGGTCCAGGGCGAGGGAGAGCACGTCCGCGACGGCGCCGGTCACCTCGGTCTCGTCGACCCCGTCCGCGAAGGCCCAGGCCAGCTCGCCGGTCGCGCGGGCCTCGTCGAGGGCGAGCGCGAGCGACCCGACGACCTCGCCGGCACGCTCGGCCACGAGGTCGTACCGGGCGGCGAAGGGGGCGACCCATCCGTCCTCGTCGGGGCGGCGGTCACGCACGACGAGCGCGCCGACGCGCGAGGGGAGGGGGAGGGGCACGGCGCCAGTGTGTCGCACGGCTGCACGCGGGTGTAGCCAGGCTTCAGCCCGGTGATAGCCCCACCGGGCAGCGTCGTCCCCACGAGCACCGCCGGACCCCGGGGAGGACCACCCATGGAGCACATCGCACGCCGCACCGTCCTGAGCACGACGCTCGTCGGGGCCCTCGGCACGCTCGCCGTCGGGCCCGCCGCGGCCGCCGGCACCGTCGACATGGAGGCGCTCGTCCTCGCCGCGCAGCTCGACCCGGTGAAGACCGGGACGGGGTTGACACCCGGCGCCGCGACGAGCGTGCGACTCGTCGAGCAGGCGCTCGTCGCGAAGGGGATGCTTGCCGCGAGCTACGCCGACGGGCACTTCGGCACCGCGACCCGCACTGCCTACGCCCGGTGGCAGCGCTCGCTGGGTCACTCAGGTCTCGGCGCCAACGGACTGCCCGGCCGCTCCTCGCTCGTGGCCCTCGGGTCCGGCCGCTTCACGGTGACCCGGCACATCTCGCCCGGCGCCCGCACGAGGTACGACGGCCACCCCTTCGCCACGCGCACCGTCGCGATGCTCGTCGAGGCCAGCCGGCTCTCCGGGGTCGAGCCGCGTGTCGAGCAGGGCTCGTACTCGCCCGGCACCGACCCGACGTCGGCGGGCACCCACGACGGCGGCGGTGCCGTCGACCTCGACGCCGAGGCGCTCACCGCGACCCAGCGCACCCGGCACGTGCGCAGCCTGCGCCGCGTGGGCTTCGCCGCCTGGCTGCGCACCCCGTCGCAGGGCGACTGGCCGCTGCACATCCACGCGGTCGCGATCAACGACACCGACCTCTCGACGCCCGCCCAGACCCAGGTCGGCCGGTACTACCTCGGCCGCAACGGGCTGGCGAGCAACGCCCCCGACGACGGCCCGGCCGTCACGAAGGTCACCTGGGAGCAGTACCGACGCACCCGGTGACACCACGCACCTCCTCGCCGGGACAGGCCCGGCGGCGGACCACCGAAGACGCAGGGAAGGCAGCACGATGAGACGACCACGCACCCGACACCTCTCGGTCCTCGCCGCGACGGGAGCCCTCGTGGCCCCGACGGCGCTCGCCCTCCAGCCGGCGCAGGCCGCGGGGCGTGACGGCACCTGCCAGAGCGGGGAGTTCTGCTACTACTACAACTCGGGCCAGGCCGGGTCGGTGTCGGACTTCACGACCTCGGTCGGTGACTACGGCACGAGCCAGCCGGGCTGCTACGACTTCAAGGGCGCCGGGGCGGGCAAGGGCGTGTGCGTGAAGAACAACGCCGCGAGCGTGTGGAACCGCACGAGCAAGACGGTGACGGTCTACTACAACTCCAGCTACGGCGGTGCGACGCAGAAGATCGCCGCGGGCGGCAAGGCCAACCTCAACGCGACCCTGAAGAACAACAACGCCTCGCACCGCATCGGCTCCCCGCCGGCGGGCACCGGCAGCTTCCTGTTGCCCTTCCCCTGCGGCGAGACGTGGGCGGCCGGCACCCGGACCAACCACAGCCCCCAGCTGTCGGTCGACTTCAACCACTACCCCGACGACCTGGGCTGGAAGGTCTACTCCTCCGCCCCGGGCACCGTCTCGACGGTGCGCGACCTCGGCGGCAGCTCGTACGGCAAGTACGTCGTCATCACCCACTCCGGTGGCTGGCAGACGCTCTACGCCCACCTGCAGTCCTTCAACGTCACGGTCGGCCAGAGCGTCTCGGCGAAGACGATGATCGGGCGCGTCGGGAGCACCGGTGGCTCCACGGGACCTCACCTGCACTACGAGCAGAAGCAGAACGGCGTCGTGAAGAAGGCGACCTTTAAGGACGGCAACCCGGTGTACTACGGGAGCAAGAACCTCGCGCGGAAGAGCTCGTGCCCGTGAGCGCCGTGACCCGTCGGGCCGGGGTGAGCGCCGCCGCCCTCGGGCTGCTCCTCGCGCCGGTCGTCGCCGCCCCGACGGCGCAGGCGGCGGGGCGTGACGGCACCTGCCAGAGCGGGGAGTTCTGCTACTACTACAACTCGGGCCAGGCCGGGTCGGTGTCGGACTTCACGACCTCGGTCGGTGACTACGGCACGAGCCAGCCGGGCTGCTACGACTTCAAGGGCGCCGGGGCGGGCAAGGGCGTGTGCGTGAAGAACAACGCCGCGAGCGTGTGGAACCGCACGAGCAAGACGGTGACGGTCTACTACAACTCCAGCTACGGCGGTGCGACGCAGAAGATCGCCGCGGGCGGCAAGGCCAACCTCAACGCGACCCTGAAGAACAACAACGCCTCGCACCGCATCGGCAGCACGGGTGGGGTCAAGGCCGGCGACGACTACCCGTACAAGGGTCAGTCCAGCGGCATCGACCGGTGGAACTTCTACAAGGGCGAGTGCACGAGCTTCGCCGCGTGGGCGCTCAACTCCCGGATGGGCGTGAACTTCACCAACCAGTACAAGGGCGCCAGCCGCTGGGGCAACGCGAAGAACTGGGACAACACCGCCCGTGCGGTCGGGGTGCCGGTCTACTCCCGGCCGAAGGCGGGTGACGTCGCCGTGCGCGAGGGCGGCACCTTCGGTCACGTCGCCTTCGTCACGAAGGTCAACGCGAACGGCACCTTCGAGGTCGACGAGTACAACTACGGCGGCGGCTCGCGCTACAGCCACCGCACGACCTCGGTGGGGACGGCGAACAGCCAGTTCAGCTCCTTCATCCGCTTCCGCTGACGGCTCACGGCCACGGGCGTCCCGGCATCGCCGGGGCGCCCGTCGTCGTGAGTGGGGGGGCGAAGGGGAGAGGCGACGGGGTGGGAGAGGCGAAGGGGACGACGGGGGATGCGTGCGGCGCAGGCCGCCGCGGTCAGGCGCTCCGCGCGTCCAGCTCGTCGGCCCGCGCCTGCAGGGCCCGGGCCGCGGCGACCGACCCGCGGGCCAGCTCGACCCGGGCCAGCCCGCGCAGGCACTCGGCGGCGTCGGGCCGGGTCGACCCGCGGTCGAAGATGCTCGCCGCCCGCCCGAGCGCGAAGGCCGCGTGCTCGAGGTCCTCGCTGTCGCGGTCGGCGCGCTCGGAGAGGATCTGGCCCCGGACCCGGCTCACGTGCGCGAGGCAGCGCTCGTCGCCGAGCCCCTCGAAGACCTGCTCGGCCTCGCCCAGCGCCGCGAGCGCCCGAGCCGGGCGCCCCTGCCGGCCGTGCACGACGGCCAGCTCGCGCAGCACGACCGCCTCTCGGTGGCTGTCGTCGACCTCGCGGGCCAGGCGTCGGGCGCGCTCGAGCTCGGCGACCGCGGCGTCGAGCTCGCCGAGATCGGCCAGCGCCCGGGCGATGCCCCACCGCAGGTGCGCGGCGGCGGCCGGCGCGGTCGGGGTGACGATGCGCACCGCGCGCCGCAGGAGGGGCAGCGCGAGATCGGGTCGTCCGGTGAGGCGGTGGCACACGGCCCGGGCGCCGAGGGCCATCGCGACCCCCCGCTCGTGCCCGACGGACTCGAAGAGCTCGAGCGCCTCGTCCGCGCAGCGCGCCGCCTCGGGCATCCGCGAGTGGTAGAGGTGCAGCTGGGCCCGCGAGCGCAGCAGAGCGGCCCGGCCGAGCGGCTCGTCGGTGACACCGTCGGCGACGTCGTGGCACTGCGCCCAGTCGACGAGGTGGGCCCGGGCGTCGAGATAGGGCACGAGCGCGACGGCGAGCTGCCAGCACGTGCTCCGGCGGTCGTGCCGGGCCGCGGTGCGCACGGCGGAAAGTAGCCCGGCCCGCTCGGCGTCGAACCACCCGAGCGCACCCGCGGCGACCTGCTCCATGGCCTCGGCGGGCGCGCTGACCTCGGCGAGGTCCTCGCCTCTCGGCGGGGCGAAGGGGTTCGGCGGCAGCGCGTGCGTCGCCTGGCGGGCGAGCTCGAGCCAGGTCGCGAGGAGCCGGTCGAGGGCCGGGTCGACGACCGTGGCGCCCAGACCGGCGCACCGCTGCGCCGCGTCGGGGAGCAGCACGTCGTCGAGGCGGAAGCGCGGCCGGCCCTCGGCGCACGAGGTGGTGAGCAGGTGGGCGTCGACGAGCTCGTCGAGATGCCCGTCCGCCACGGCCGGCGCGACGTCGAGGAGCGCGGCAGCCGCCCAGGCCGGCAGGTCGGCCGGCCCGGCGAGGGCGAGCAGGGCGTGCAGCCGGCGGGCGCCCGGTGTCAGGGGTCTCAGGGCCCGCTCCACGCACGCGCTGAGGTCGAGCGAGCCCAGCCGCATCCCCTCGACGAGCCGGTCGTCGTCGACGAGCCGGTCGAGCGCGGTCTGCACCGACCACCCGGGACGGGCCGCGAGCCGGCCACCGACCGCCCGCACGGCGAGGGGCAGCCGGCCGCAGCGCTCGACGAGGTCGGCCGCCGCTCCCGGTTCGGCGCCGACGCGCCCGTCGCCGACGACCCGGTCGAGCAGCTCGACGGCGTCAGCGCGGCGCAGTGCCGACAGCGCGACCCGCGCGGTGCCCGGCGCGTCGGACAGGTGGTGCCGGGCGGTGACGAGGAGCGCGCTCGCGCCACCGGTGGGTGCGACGGCCCGGACCTGGTCGCCGTCCACCGCGTCGTCGAGGACGACGAGGACCCGACGCTCGTGGAGGTGGGCGCGCAGCAGGGCCGCTCGCGCGGGGGCCGACCCGGGCGGGTCGGTGACGCCGAGCTGGTCGAGCAGCTCGGCGACGAGCTCGGCCGGGGGCCGGGGGGTGCCGTCGGCGTCGCCGCCGGGCAGGTAGGCCTGGCCGTCGGGGTGGCGATCGGCCACGGCAGACGCGGCGCGCAGGACGAGGGCGGTGCGTCCGGTCCCCGGGCCGCCGTGGACGACGACCACCGGGGCGGGTGCGCACACGCCGCGGGGCCGCAGCCGGCGCACGACCTCGGCGAGCTCCTCCTCGCGCCCGACGAGCGCCTCCGGTGCGCACGGGACCCGGGGCCGCGGGCGCGAGGTCGGGGGAGTGGGGGCGTCCGGGGGAGGGGCCGCCGGAGCAGCGGCGGACGGGGCAGGGGCAGCCGCGGCCCGCCTGGGCGAGGGCCGGGCGGCCCGGGTCGCGCCCCGCAGGATCTCGTGGTGGAGCGCCTGCACCTCGGCGCACGGCTCGACCCCGAGCTCCTCGACGAGCACCCGGCGCAGCCGACGGTAGACCTGGAGTGCCTCGGCCTGCCGCCCGGTGCGGTGCAGGGCGGTCATGAGCTGCGCGCACACGTGCTCCCGCACGGGGTGGGCCGCGAGATGACGGGTCAACGGTCCGACCGCCTCGGCGTGCAGGCCCTGGGCGAGCAGCGCCGCGAAGCCGGTCTCCTCGACCTCCCTTCGCAGCTCGGCGAGGCGCTCGACCCGGGCCCGCACGACAGGGGTGGCCACGACGTCCTCGAAGGGGTCGCCGCGCCACAGCCCGCGCGCCCTGTCGACCACCTGGGCCGCCCCCACGGGGTCACTCGCGGCGAGGGCCGCCCGGGCGACGACGAGACCTCGCTCGGCCCGGTCGGCGTCGGTCCCGAGCGTCGCGACGTCGAGGGCGTAGCCCGTGGTCGTCGTCGTCAGCGCGTCGGCAGCGCAGGCTGGCAGGGCGCGACGCAGGTGCAGGACGTAGCCGTGGACCTGGGTGCGCGCCGAGGCGGGCGGGGCGTCGCCCCACACCTCGCGGACGAGGGTCTCGACGCTCACCGGGTGCGGTGCGCGGGCGACGAGGGCGGCGAGCACGGCCCGGCGCTTCGGCGAGCCGATGGTGCGCCAGGCGCTCCCGTCGTGGACCTGCAGCGGCCCGAGCACGCCGAGATGAGGTCGTGGGTCGTCGTCCGGCATGCATGCACTCCCCTGCGCGTGGCACCGAAGGCCCAGGATCCCAGCCCCACCACCGCGCGGGTCTACCTCGTCCCGGTCAAGAGATGACCAGCGCTTCGCAACCGGGCGGCCCGCCTGCAGCAGCGTGGTGGGGGGAGAGGTCAGGTGCCGCAGTAGGTGACGTAGTCGCGGGTGAAGCGGGGGGCGGGCTCGGCGAGGCGCTCGCGGCCCGGCCGCTCGACGAAGGGGTCGCGCAGGGCTGCGTCGAGGGCGGCGAAGGGGGCGAGGTCTCCCCCTTCGGCCGCGGCGAGGGCCTCCTCGACGAGGTGGTTGCGCGGGATGTAGACGGGGGTGACACGGTCCATCGCCTCCGCCGCCTCGTGCGGGGTCCGGCCGGTGCTCGCGACCCGCTCGCGCCAGGTCCGCTCCCAGGCCGCCCAGCGCTCGCGGTCCTCCACCTCGTCGAGGTGGCGGGCCTGCTCGCCGCGCAGGAGCCGGGCGAGGTCGCGGTGCAGGCCGGTGTGGTCGAGCTCCTCGTCGCGGGCGATGCCCTGCAGCTCGGCGACGAGCTCGCCGTCGCGGTCGTCGGTGGAGCCCGTGAGGCCCAGCGCCGCGCGGGCGCGGTCCAGCCGGCTCGCCTGGTAGCGCGCGTCGAAGCCGTCGAGCAGGGACTGGGCCCGGGTGACCGCGTCGTCCGGGCTCTCCTGCGCGAGCGGCACGAGCGCCTCGGCGAGGCGGGCGAGGCCCCACGCCGCCATCGTCGGCTGCTGCGAGTACCGGTACCGACCGGTGTGGTCGATGCTGCTGAACCACTGCTCGGGGGCGTAGGTGTCGAGGAAGGCGCACGGCCCGTAGTCGATGGTCTCGCCGGACAGCGTCATGTTGTCGGTGTTCATCACGCCGTGGACGAAGCCGAGTGACATCCACGCCGCGACGAGATCGGCGTGGCGCTCGAGCACGGAGGCGAAGAGGTCGAGGACGTCGCCCTCGGCGACGTGCGGGTGGTGCCGGGCCCGGACGTGCTCGACGAGCGCGCCGAGCTGCTCGCGGCTGCCCTGGGTGGCGAGCAGGACGACGGTCCCGATGCGCAGGTGCGACGACGCGACCCGGGTGAGCACCGCGCCGGGCAGCGGGCGCTCGCGGCGGACCTGCTCGCCGGTCGCGACCGCCGCGAGGGAGCGGGTCGTCGGCACGCCGACCGCGTGCATGAAGCCGCTCACGAGGTACTCGCGCAGCACCGGGCCGATCGCGGCGCGGCCGTCGCCGCCGCGGGAGAAGGGGGTGCGCCCGGATCCCTTGAGAGCCACGTCCCGCCGTCGCCCGGAGACGTCGACGACCTCGCCGAGCAGGTGCGCCCGGCCGTCGCCGAGGAGCGGGCTCAGCTGCCCGAACTGGTGGCCCGCGTACGCCTGGGCGATCGGCTGCGACCCCGTCGCCACGCGGTTGCCGGCGAGGACCTCGACGCCCTCGACGGAGCGCAGCTGCTCGGGGTCGGCGCCGAGCTCGCGGGCGAGGTCCTCGTCGAGGGCGAGCAGGCGCGGGTCGGCGACGGGGGCCGGGTCGACCCGGGCGCCGAGCCAGCCGAGGTCGCGGACGAAGCTGTTGTCCCACTGCATGTCCTCCAGCGTCGCACGCAGGCCCCGGGGCGGGGCACCGCCCGCCAGGGGGTGACGCCTGGACGGCGACAGGTCCTGTCCCGAGATCACGCACCACTTCTGCGGATTCGCCTCCCGGTTGCCGGCCCGGTCCCTACGATGTACAAGCCGGCCGGGGGATCCGTCGGCGGGGGCGAGCGTGTCGGGGACCCAGGGGTCTGCGGTGCGCCGGCATCGGGGAGATGACATGCACGAGGACGACGTTCGGCCGCCGAGCGACACCGACACCGCAGGACGCAGCGGCTTCAGCCGTCGGCGCTTCTTCGCCTTCTCCGGGGCCGCCGGCGCCGCCGCCGCGCTCGTGCCCGACGTGGCCGCCGCGGCGACGAGCCCGACGATCTCGCAGGAGAACGCCCAGACCGGCGCACTCCCGGAGCAGTGGGAGTCCGACGACAGCACGTCCATCGTCGGCTTCACCACCGAGTACAGCGTGCTGCCCGGGCAGCGGGTCGACTTCAAGATCAAGACCGACTCCCGCGACTACGTCGTGCGGATCTACCGGCTCGGCTGGTACGGCGGGCGCGGCGCGCGCTGGCTGCAGGACGTCAGCCCGACGGCGACCCTGCCGCAGAGCCAGCCCGAGCCGAAGACGGAGGCGTCGAGCGGTCTCGTCGACTGCGGCAACTGGGCGGTCTCGGCGAGCTGGACGGTGCCCACCGGCGCGGTCTCGGGGGTCTACTACGCGAAGATGCAGCGCCGCGACGGCGACGCCTCGAGCAGCCACACGATCTTCGTCGTCCGCCGCCAGGGCCCCTCCGACGTCCTCGTGCAGACCTCCGAGATGACGATGCACGCGTACAACCGCTACGGCGGCAACAGCCTGTACTTCGGCCAGCCCGTCGGCCGCTCCTTCAAGGTCAGCTACAACCGCCCCTTCGGCGAGGGCGACGGCCTCGACAACGACTTCTTCAACGCCGAGTACCCGCTCGTGCGCTTCCTCGAGCGCAACGGCTACGACGTCGCCTACTGCGGCGGCATCGACGTGCACCGCGACGCCTCGGTCCTGCAGGGGCGCAAGATCTTCGTCTCCTCCGGGCACGACGAGTACGTCACCGGGGCCCAGCGGACCAACGTCACCGCGGCCCGCGACGCCGGCACGCACCTGATCTTCATGACCGGCAACGAGTACTTCTGGCGGGTGCGCACCGCCCCGTCGATCGACGGCGCGAGCACCCCCGACCGCACGATCGTCTGCTACAAGGAGACGCTCGACGGGGCGAAGACCGACCCGAGCTCGGAGTGGACGGGCACGTGGCGCGACCCGCGCTTCACGACGAAGCCGAACGGCAACTTCCCCGAGAACGAGCTCACCGGACAGCTCTTCGTCGGCATCCTCCCCGGCGGCGAGGCGCCCAACCTCGCGCTGCGCGTCCCCCGGGACTACGCGCCGCTGCGCTTCTGGCGCGGCACCGACGTCGCCGCCCTCCAGGCCGGCCAGAGCGCGACCCTGGCCCAGGACAGCCTGGGCTACGAGTTCGACGTCGACGCGGACAACGGCTTCCGCCCCGGCGGCATCATCCACCTCTCGGAGACCTCGGCCAGCGCCCCGCAGATCCTGCGCGACCACGGCAAGACGTACACGGAGGGCGTCGTCGTGCACACGATGACGCTCTACCGGGCGCCGTCGAAGGCGCTCGTGTGGGGCACGGGCACCGTCCAGTGGGCCTACGGCCTCGACGAGTACCACGTCGCGCACACCGGCACCGCGACGAACAAGGCGATGCAGCAGGCGACGGTCAACGTCCTCGCCGACATGGGCGCCCAGCCGGTCACCCTCATGACCGGTCTCGTCCGCGCCGTCGAGTCCACCGACTCGGTGCCGCCGACGGTGACGATCACCGCCCCGACGTCGGGCAGCCACGCCCCCGTCGGCTCGCCCGTGACGATCACCGGCACGGCCGTCGACTCCGGCGGCGGCGTCGTCGCGGCCGTCGAGTACTCGACGGACGGCGGCACGACGTGGCGCCCGGCGACGGGCCGCGCGAGCTGGAGCGCCGTCGTCACCCCGATGGCGCTGGGCTCGTACGCGATCAAGGTCCGCGCGGTCGACGACAGCTGCAACATCGGCCAGCCGGCCACCGTGACCATCCAGGGCGTCGCGCGCGCCTACCCGTGCTCGATCTGGCCCGAGGGCACCGTGCCCGCGACACCGGCGACGAACGAGACGACACCGCTCGAGGTCGGGGTGAAGTTCCGCGCGAGCGAGCCGGGCTTCGTGCGCGGCATCCGCTTCTACAAGGGCGCGGGCAACACCGGCACCCACGTCGGCCACCTGTGGACCGTCGACGGGCGCCAGCTCGCCGAGGTGACCTTCACCGGCGAGACCGCGTCGGGCTGGCAGACCGCCCCCATCACCCCCGTCGCCATCGAGGCCGACCAGACCTACGTCGTCTCGGTCTTCATGCCCAACGGCCACCCCGCCGGTGACACCGGGTACTTCTCCTCCCCCTTCGCACTCCCGCCGTTGCGGGCGCTCGGCACGGGAGAGGACGGGGCGAACGGCGTCTTCCGCGACGGCCAGGGCATGCCCAACCAGACCTACGGCGCGTCGAACTACTGGGTCGACATCTCCTTCAGCGACGACGACGCGACCGCTCCGACCGTCATCTCGACGACGCCCTCGGACCAGGTGCAGGCCGTCGGCCTCGGGCAGCCGGTGCAGGCGCGCTTCAGCGAGGGGATGACCGGCTCGTCGGTGAAGATCAGCCTGCGCGACGCGGACGGGCAGGTGATCACGGGGACGATGTCCTACGACGCGACGACCCGCACCGCGAGCCTCGCGCCGAGCCAGCCGCTGCGCCGGCGCACGTGGTACACCGCGCGCGTCGACGAGGCGAAGGACCGCTCCGGCGCGTCGATCGCCGCGCCCGCGAGCTGGCGCTTCCAGACGGTGGCGGCCGACGACGACTCGCCGGCGACGCTGTGGGACTCCTCGGCCACGCCCGACCGCTTCGTCACCGAGCGCAGCGCGGTCGAGGTCGGCACGAAGATCACGACCTCCGCCGACGGCACGATCTCCTCGATCCGCTTCTACAAGGCGCCGGGCAGCGAGGGCACGCACGTCGGTCACCTGTGGACCCTCGACGGCCAGCTGCTCGGCTCCGCGAGCTTCGACCCGAGCCTGCCGAGCGGCTGGCAGCAGGCCCCGCTCACCGCGCCGGTGGCCGTGCGCGCCGGCACGACCCTCGTGGCCTCGGTCTTCGCGCCGCAGGGCGTCTACGCGGCGAGCGGCGGGTACTTCGCGACCGCGCGCACCCGCGGACCGCTCACCGCCCCCGTCGCCGGCAACGGCGTGTACCGCTACGGCGGCGGTGCCGTGCCGACCTCGACGTGGAACCAGACCTCGTACTGGGTCGACGTCGTCCTCGACCTGCCGGACGACACGACGGCGCCGAAGGTCGTCTCGGTCGAGCCGGCGAAGGGGGTCCACGCGGTCACCCCGGGGTCGGGCCTCGCGGCGACCTTCGACGAGGCGGTCGTCGAGAGCACGGTGCAGTGGAGCGTGCGGACCGCCGCCGGCGCGATCGCCGGGACGACGAGCTACGACACGGCGACCCGCACCACGCGCTTCGCGCCGTCGTCGACCCTGCCCCGCGGGGCGACGGTGACGGCGAGCGTGCGCGGGGCCGACCGGGCGGGCAACCTCGGCGAGGCGCGGCAGTGGAGCTTCGTCGTCGACAGCGAGGTCGGGCGCACCCCGGCGACGCTGTGGACGAGCGCCGACGTGCCGACGACCCCGTCCGTCTCCGACACCGGCGCCATCGAGGTCGGGGTGCGCTTCCGCCCCGACGGCGACGGCACGATCACCTCGATCCGCTTCTACAAGGGGCCGGGCAACGGCGGCACGCACGTCGGGCACCTGTGGCGCACCGACGGCACCCTGCTCGCGACGGCGGTCTTCGCCGACGAGAGCGCGACCGGCTGGCAGGAGGCGGACTTCGCCACCCCGGTGCCCGTCACCGGCGGCACGGAGTACGTCGCGTCCTACCAGGCGCCCCAGGGCCGGTACGCGGCGAGCAGCGGCGCGCTGAAGACGGCGCGCACCCGCGGCCCGCTCACCGCGCCCGCCTCGGCGACCGGTCGCCCGAACGGCGTCTTCGCCGCGGGCGCCGCGACCTACCCGACGCAGACGTGGAACGCGACGAGCTACGGCGTCGACGTCGTCTTCGTCGACGCGACCGCGCCGGAGGTCTCCGGGCGCACCCCGGCGCCGGGCGACGAGGCGATCCCCGTAGCCGCGACCGTCACGGCGACCTTCTCCGAGCCGGTCGTCCAGAGCAGCATCGTCTTCGGGCTGCGCGACCCGGGCGGCGCGGCCGTGCCGGCGAGCGTGACGTACGACGCGACGGAGCGCACGGCGACCCTCACCCCGAGCTCGCCGCTCGCGTCGGCGACGCGGTACACGGCGACGGTGAGCGGGGCGAAGGACGCGGACGGCAACGCGATGACGGCCCCGTCGACGTGGTCCTTCACGACGGCGACGGCCGGGGAGCAGACCGTCTGGCCCGACTCCGTCGTCCCGGCCAAGCTCGACTCCGGCGACACCGGCAGCGTCGAGCTCGGCATGAAGTTCCGCGTCACCGCCGCCGGCTCGGTCACCGCGCTGCGCTTCTACAAGGGCGGGTCGGGCAACGCCGGGCCGCACGTCGTCAACCTGTGGGGCCCCGACGGCACGCGGCTGGCGACGGCGACCTCGAGCGCGGAGAGCGCCCGCGGGTGGCAGCGGGTCAAGCTCAGCACACCCGTGACGCTCACCCCTGGGACGATCTACGTCGTGTCGTACTTCGCCCCGAGCGGCCGGTACAGCGTCGACGGCGGGTACTTCAACGCCGGCACGCGCACGAGCGGGGCGATCGAGGCGCTCGGCAACGGCGTGAGCGGCGGCAACGGCCTCTACCGCTACGGCACGTCGAGCTCAGCGATGCCGACGGGCAGCTACAACGGCGCCAACTACTGGGTCGACGTCGTCTTCGTCGTGGGAGCGTGAGCCGGTGAGCAGCGACGGGGTCTTCGTCCACCCGGACGGGCGCTGCCTGTCCGACCGCGTCGGTGACGGCACCCGGGTGTGGGGCTTCGCCCAGGTGCTCGACGGCGCGGTGGTCGGGCGGGACTGCAACATCTGCGGCGGAGCCTTCGTCGAGGGCGGGGTCGTCATCGGCGACCGCGTCACGGTGAAGAACTCGGTGCTCCTCTTCGAGGGGGTGAGCGTCGGCGACGACGTCTTCCTCGGCCCGGGGGTCGTCTTCACCAACGACATGCGCCCCCGCGCCCACGTCAAGCGCTCCGGCGACGCGCTCCTGCCGACGACGGTCGAGCAGGGCGCGACCCTGGGCGCCGGGGTCGTCGTCGTGTGCGGCACCGTCATCGGCCACGACGCCTTCGTCGGCGCCGGCGCGGTCGTCACCGCCGACGTCGCGCCCCACGCCTTCGTCGTCGGCAGCCCCGCCCGGCAGATCGGCTGGGTCTGCCGCTGCGGCGAGCGCCTCCCCGCCGACCTCACCTGCCCCTGCGGCCGCTCCTACGAGCAGGCCGGGGTCGGCCTGCGCGAACTGCCCTGACCCCCCTTCGCCCCGAACCTCACCCGTCACTGGTTTATCGGGTCACCCGATAAACCCCTGGTGAGCACGAGTTTCTTACTCATGCTGAGCCGGGGTTTCTCGGGTGACCCGAGAAACTTGGGGCTCGTGGGGCTCGTGGGGTTCGCGAAGGGGGAGAGGGGGTCAGTCCTGGCGGCTGCTCTCGTCGCGCAGCCAGTGGTCGTGGCCCTTGCGGGCGCGGCGGCGCACGAGGAGGCGGGCGGCGAGGGTGACGGCGACGAAGACGCCGACGTCGGGGATGCGGCGCAGGTCGCCGCGGGCGATCGTCACGAGGTCTGCCGGGGTGGTGCGGGCGGCCGCGGTGCGCAGACCGCGCTCGTCGGCCTCGGTGTTGCCCTCGACGACCCGCGCGCGACGGCGCAGCAGGTCGGCGACGGTGCGGGGGACGCGGACGACGACCTCAGCGGCGACCACGAGCCGCTCGTGCTCGGCGAAGGCCTCGGACAGCGCGAGGTCGTCGGAGAGCATCGCCTCCATCGCCCGGAAGCGGCGCATGCCCTCGGGGCCGAGCGCGATGACCCCGCGCCCGAAGAGCCCGCTGCGCACGCTCGGCAACGCCTCCCAGACGCGGTAGTAGGCCCGGACGAGCCCCGAGCACCCCGTGGTCTCGAGGACCCGCCGGGGTGCCGTCGCGAGCACCTCGCCGGCGAGGATCGGGGCGACGAGGGCGTCGATCATGCCCTCGCCGAGCTCGAGGTCGGCGTCGCAGATGATCCGCGGGTGGTGCGAGGCGATGTCGTCGGCGGCGAGGACCGCGCCGTGCTTCGAGGGGGTGGCCAGCTCGAGGACGTGGTGGGCCAGGCCGCTGCTCCGGGCGCCCTCAGCCGTGGAGTCGCTGCACCCGTTGGCCGCGACGACGACCTCGACCGCGGTCGTGCGGGCCGCGCGGGCCACCGACGCGAGGAGGCGGGGCAGCACCCGCTCCTCGTCGTGCGCCGGCACGAGCAGGCTGGCGACCGCGGCCGGCCCCGTCATCGTCGGTCCGCGGCGAGCTCGGCGCCCAGGGCGAGGAGACGGTCGACCTTCGCCGGCCAGGTGGCGGTCGCGGCGACGTGACGTCGCCCGGCCTCGCCCATGGCCCGGCGCAGGGCGGCGTCGCCGCCGAGCCGGTCGAGCGCGGCCGTGATGTCGGTGTGGAAGCGCTCGGGCGAGATCACCGGGAGCCGGATCGCGCACTCGTCGGTCGTGAAGGCGCCGGGTCCGCCACGGGCGGCGACGACGAGCGGCAGCCCCCAGGACATCGCCTCGAGCGGGGCGTTGCCACCCGGCTCGCGATAGCTCGGGAAGGCGAAGATGTCGGCCCGCCGGTAGAGCTCGGCCATCGCCGGCCGCTCCACCCAGCCGTGGAAGGTCACGCGGTCCTCGAGACCGAGGGCGGCCACCTGGCGTCGCAAGGACTCGTCCTCCGGACCGACCCCGGCGATCTCGAGGTCGACCGGCGCCGTCGTGGCGGCGAGCGCGTCGACGAGCTCGTGCACCCCCTTCGAGCGCACGAGACGACCGGCGAAGAGGGCGCGCACCCGCGGCCCGGCGACCCGCTCGACGGGGTCGGGGATCTGCGCGACCGCGGTCTCCGGCATCGTCTCGAAGCGCTTGAGCGTCAGCCCGGACAGCGCGTCGGCGACGTAGTCGGCGATCCCGAGCACGCAGTCGGCCTCCTCGAAGGTGCGTCGCAGCAGCCGGTCGCGCCGCAGCCGCATCCCGTCGAGCTCGCGCAGCCGGTAGTACCAGGGCTCGCTCGTGCCGTCGGCGCTGAATCCGGGCGGGTCGGCCAGGCCACCGCCCACCGGGCCGACGATCGTCGGGATCCCGAGCCCGACGACGGGGCTCGGGTAGCGCATCGCGACCGGGGTGGGCTGGAAGGCGAGGTCGAAGTGCTCGCCCGCGGCGAGGGCGTCGGCGACCCAGCGCCGCGCGCGCCGGTAGAAGGCGACGTAGCCCGGCTTGGCGATGCTGTTGAGCCGCTCGGCCCGGCCGAGCAGCGGGGGCTCGACCCACTCGACGACCCGCAGCCCGTCGAGCTGCTCGGCCGCCGGGGTCGCGGTGCGCTTGTGGTAGGTCACGAGCGTCGTGTCGCACCGCTGCGCGAGGTGTCGGGCCCACTGGGCAGACACCCAGGACTCGCCGACGTCCTGGCCGTCGCACGTCGGGGCGATGAGGAGCACTCGGGGCACAGCGTCAGCAAACCACGCACGGGCGGTGCCGCGTGGCCGCTACGGTGAAGCCGTGCCAGCCCGGGTCGGCCTCGTCGTCGTCAACTACAACAGCGCGCACCTCACCCGTGCGCTCCTCGACGGTGTGCCCGCCGCGCTCGCCGGGCTCGAGGGCGAGGTCGTCGTCGTCGACAACGGCTCGCAGGACGACTCGCTCGAGGTCCTCGCGACCCTCACCGGCGTCACCGTCGTGCCCTCGACGAACGAGGGCTACGCGGCCGGCCTCAACCGCGGGATCGCCGCGCTGGAGCGCGTCGACGCCTACGTCGCGCTCAACCCCGACCTGCGCCTCGCACCGGGCAGCCTGCGCCGCCTCGTCGAGCGCCTCGGCGAGGGCCCGGACGGCGCCCGGGTCGGGATCACCGCACCCCTCGTGCGCGACGCGGACGGCTCGACGTCGTGGTCGCTGCGCCGCGACCCGAGCCTGCTGCGCTCGTGCGGGCTGGGCTCGACCGGCCGTCCCGCGCTCAGCGAGTACGTCCGGGACCCGCAGGCCTACAGCCACGCCCACGCGGTCGACTGGGCCCTCGGCGCCTGCCTCGCCGTCTCGTGGGAGTGCGCGCAGGACATCGGGCCGTGGGACGAGTCGTACTTCCTGTACTCCGAGGAGACCGACTACTGCATGCGCGCCCGCGACCTCGGCTGGCAGGTGTGGTTCGAGCCGGCGGCGGAGGTCATTCACGAGGGCGGCGGCTCCGGCGTGAGCGACGCGCTGCACGAGATGCAGGTCCTCAACCGGGTCCGCCTCGTGCGCCGCCGACGCGGCACCGCGTACGGGTGGGCCTACCTCGGCGCGTCGACCGCGCAGGAGCTGTGGTGGGCGGCGAAGGGGAACCGGCGCAACCGTCGCGCGGCGCTCGCCCTCGTCATGCCCTCCCGCAGATCGGCCAAGTCCTCCCGGGGGAGCGTGCTCCCGCAGTAGCCTCGTGGGTGCGCGTCCGGGGGGTCGGACGACGCACCGTCACGAAGGGGGCGCGATGCGCGTACTCGTCTACCCGCACGACCTCGCCATCGGCGGGAGCCAGCTCAACGCCATCGAGATCGCGGCCGCGATGCGCCCGGCCGGTGTCGAGCCGCTCGTCGTCGGGCGCACCGGCGCCCTCGTCGAGCGGATCGAGGAGCTCGGCCTGGACTTCCTCGAGACGCCCGACCCGGGCCGCCGTCCGTCCGTGCGGGTCGCGGCGAGCGTGAGCCGGCTGGTCGACGAGCGCGGGCTGGACCTCCTCCACGGGTACGAGTGGCCCCCGACCCTCGAGCTCGTTGCCGCCGGCGGTCTGCGCGGCCGGCCCCCGGTCGTCTCGACGGTGATGTCGATGGCGGTCGCCCCCTTCGTCCCGCACGACGTGCACCTCGTCGTCGGCACCGAGCAGATCGCGGCGACCGAGCGCGCCCGCGGTCGTGACCGGGTGCACGTCATCGAGCCGCCCGTCGACCTCGCGCACAACGTGCACCCGGGTCACGAGGCGGTCGCCGCCCTGCGCGCCCGGCACGGCCTGACCGGCGACCGCCCGCTCGTCGTCGTCGTCAGCCGGCTCGCCGACCAGCTCAAGCTCGAGGGGCTGCTCCACGCGACGACCCTCGCCGCCGATCTCGCGGCGACCGACGACGCCTTCGACCTCCTCGTCGTCGGCGACGGCCCGGCCCGTGACCGTGTCGCCGTGAGGGCCGAGGCCGCCAACCGCCGGGCCGAGCGCCGCGTCGTCGTGCTCGCGGGCGAGCTGCGCGACCCGCGCCCGGCGTACGCTGCGGCCGACGTCTGCATCGGCATGGGCGGGTCGGCGCTGCGGGCGCTCGCCTTCGCCAAGCCCCTCGTCGTCCAGGGCGAGTCCGGCTTCTTCCTGCCGCTCAGCGAGGAGACGGCCGACGTCTTCTCCTGGCAGGGCTGGTACGGGACGGGGGCCGACCCCGAGCTCGGCGTCGCCGCCCTGCGCGAGGCGCTCGTGCCGCTGCTGCGCGACCCGGCGCTGCGCGAGCGCCGCGCCGCCCTCGGCCGCCGGCTCGTCGAGCGCTGCTCGGTCGAGGCGGCCGCCCGCGACCAGCTGCGGATCTACGAGGAGGCGCTCACCTCGGCTCCCGCGCGGACCCGGCATCTCACCGACTCGGCTCGCGCCGCCGGCCAGCTGGCCCGCTACAAGGTCGCCCGCAAGTCCGCGCGACTGCTGCGGCGGGGCTCGACCGACGACTTCAACGCGGCGCCGGTCGCCGGCCGCGCGGCCGGACGGCGGATGCCCGGCGACGCGGAGTGCGGTCGTCGTGACCCCGTGCTCTGGTACGCCGGCGTGGCCTGGGACGCGGTCCAGGGCACCGACCGGCGCCTCGCGGAACGCGTCGCGGGGGACCGCGACGTCCTGTGGGTGGACCCGCCGGAGCCGAGCGGTCGGCCGTGGCGGCCCGGCAGCCTGCGGGCCAGGGTCGAGCACCCACGCCCCGGTCTGACCCGCGTGACGACCCCGGTGCTCCCCGGCGTGACGCGCCCGGTGCTTCGGGGGCTCGCGCTCACCTGGTCGGGACGGTCGGTGCAGCGGGCGCTGCGCGAGCTGGGCGTCGTGCCCCAGGTGGTCCTCGCCTCGTGCACCGAGCCGGTGCTGCGCCGGCACCGCGACCTGCCGAGCGTCTACTACGCCACGGACGACGTCGTCGCCGCTGCCGACCTGTGGGGCATCTCGCCGCGGCTGCTCCACGAGTGGCGTGAGTCGAACCTGCGCTGCGCCGGCCGGGTCCTCGCCGTCTCCGAGCACCTCGCGCGGCTCCTGCGCCGCGACGGCGTGTCACCCGTCGTCCTGCCCAACGGCCACGCCGGGGCACCGACGTCGACGTCCGCCGCGTCCGTCGAGCTGGACCTGCCCCAGCCGGTCGCCGCCGTCGTCGGCCAGCTCAACGAGCGCATCGACCTCGCGTGCCTGGAGCAGGTGCGTGACCTCGGTCTGGGCCTGCTCGTCGTGGGGCCGGCGGTCTTCGCGACACCCGCCGCCCGGGCTCGATTCGAGCGGCTCGTCGCCTCTCCCGGCGTGCGCTGGACCGGACGCGTGCCGAGCGAGGAGCTCGCGGGCTACCTCGCCGCCTCCCATGTCGGGCTCAGCCCCTACACCGACACCGCCTTCAACCGCAGCTGCTCGCCACTGAAGACCCTCGAGTACCTCGCGGCGGGTCTGCCCGTCGCGACGACCGCCGTCGCCACCGACCCCGTGGGGTCCCCCTTCGTCCTCCCGGCGCACGACGCGCCGGGCCTGGCCCTGCGCGCGGCCGAGCTCGCGCACGCGGGGACCGGACCGGACGAGATCCGCCGCAGTGTCGCGGGCCACGACTGGGCCAGCCGTGCCCGGGCGCTGCTCGTCGAGCTCGACCGCGCAGACAAGGGGACGTCATGAGACGTCGACGCACGACCTTCGCCCTGGGAGGGGTGGCAGTCGCGGCTGCCCTCGCCCTGTCCGTCCGTGGGGGCCTGGGTCCCTCGACCTCCCCGACGACCCAGTCTCCAGGTGCCTCGGCCGCCGTCGCCGGGCCCACGGAGACGGACTGCGTCGACGCGCCCAGCCGGTGCGGGTACCCCGACGAGACGACGACCGGGGTGAGCGACGGGGTGACCTTGAAGAAGTCCGGGTCGGTCATGGCCGACGAGGACGGCCAGGTGGTCGAGGGCCTCGACATCACCGGCGAGATCAGCGTCAGCGCCGCTGACGTGACGATCCGCGACGTGCGGGTCACCGGCGGCCGCGGTGCCGGGGCGTCGGACTGGGTCGTCGTCATGCGGCCCGGCGCAGAACGGCTCGTCATCGAGGACTCCGAGCTGCGCACCCCTGCGGGGTCCGAGCAGGACCTCGCGTGCGTGCTCAACATCGGCGACGGTGAGCCGACCGTGCGCCGCGTCGACATGCAGGGCTGCAGCATCGGTGTGTCCACCGGAGGGGGCGTCGTCGAGGACAGCTACATCCACGACCTCGCGATGGTGCCGGGACTCAGCCACGTCAACGGCGTCGCGTCCATGGGCGGCGGGGGCCTCACGGTGCGGCGCAACACGATCCTCAACGAGCACCCGCAGACCTCGGTCGTCGCCCTCTACCAGGACTTCGGGACGCAGTCCGACGACCTCGTGCAGGACAACCTGCTCGCCGGCGGCGGATACATCTTCTACGGCGGTGACGGGACCTTCGGCCCGACGTCGAAGATCCGCTTCCTCGACAACCGGGTCGCCCGCCTGTACTACCCGAAGGGGGGTTCGCTCGGGGTCATCGCCCACCTCGACCTGGACCTGCCGGGCAACGAGTCGTCGGGCAACTTCTGGGACGACACCGGCGAGCTGCTCTGAGCGCCGACCGCGCTGACCTCGAGGTGCACCGTGTCGCCGCCGCGGCGCTCGTGCGCGACGGCGCGATCCTGCTCGGGCACCGCCACCCGGGTCGCCGCTACTACCCGGACTGCTGGGACCTCGTCGGGGGTCACGTGGAGCCGAGGGAGACCCCGCAGGACGCCGTGCGTCGCGAGTGCCTCGAAGAGATCCGCGTCCTCGTCGAGGACCCTCGGCCGGTACGGCTGACCCTCGCCGACCCGGCCGTCGAGATGCATGCCTTCGTCGTCACCACCTGGTCGGGCGAGCCGGTCAACGCCGCACCGGACGAGCACGACGAGATCCGCTGGTTCGGCGTGGAGGAGCTGGGCGGCCTCGTCCTGCCCGACCCCGCAGCGCTGCCCGACCTCGTCGCGATCCTGCGCAGCGCGTCTGGTCGCAGCGCGGCGGGAGCCGGCTGAGCCGGTCCCCTCTAGCGGGTGGGCAGGAGCCGGCGCCACGAGCGCGCCGGCACCGGCGCCTCCTCGCCGGGCCGGCCCGCCGAGCGCTGGATGCGGCTCGAGCGCAACGACGCGCCGGCCATGCCCATGAGGAGGAACCACACGCTCGGCATCATGGGGAAGCTGAAGCCGTCGAAGAAGGCGAGCAGGATCGTCCCGACGACGACCCCCGCCCCGATGCCGGCGACGACCGGCCGCACCTGGGGATCAGTCGTGCGCAGGTAGGCGGCGAGGGCGCACCCGATCGCGGTCAGGGCGACGAGGAGGAGCGCGCCGAGCCCGACGACGCCGATCTCGACCGACGACAGCAGGTACTGGTTGTCGAAGATCCGGAATCTCGGCAAGAAGGTGCCCGGACCACGCCCGAGGAGCGTGTCCCGCGAGAGGTAGTCGGCGGCGACGGCGTAGCCGTCGACACGGGACTGCAGGCTGGTGTCGCCGTCGAGCCCCGTGAAGAGGCCGAGCGTCGTGCCCACCATGCCCGGCACGGTGACGAAGACGACCGCGCTGCCGAGCACGAGGGCGAGACCCACCCACAGCCGCTGCACGCGGTCCCAGGTGGGGAAGAGCACGACGAGCGCGACGAGCAGGCCGATGAGGGCCGACCGGGTGCTCGAGACCCCGATCGCGGTGGCGATGGCCAGCGCGGGCCACCAGCGGCCCAGGGTGCTGGTCTCGTCGTCGGGGTCCCGGGCGGCCATCGCGCTGCTCAGGGCGAGCGGCAGGAGCATCCCGAGGACCGCCCCGTACTCGATGGGGTGGATCGACGTGCCCGCCGGCCGGGTGAAGCCGTCACGGACGTAGCCCTCCGAGATGGCCCGGATGGTGACGAGCCCGGGGATCTGCAGCTCGTCGACCCAGGACCGCCCCGTGGCGAACTGGACGATGCCGAGCAGGGCGACGCCCCCGCCCGCCGCCGCAACCCGCCGGGTGAGCACGACGAGCCGGCCCGGGTCCCAGATCGCGTCATGCGTGAGCAGGAGCGCCCCGCTCCACGCCACGTAGAGCATGAGGGTCATCGTCGCGACGCCGATCTCGGCCGTTGCGGCCGGTCGCGCGATCGCCGTCGAGAAGGAGATGACCGCGACGCCGAGGAAGACGACGAGCGCGCCCACGAGCGGCGTCGACAGCTCGCTGCGGACGCGGTGCACCCGCTCCCACGCCCACCACAGCCCGCAACCGAGCCACAGCACCGTGGCAGGGGTGCCGACCCCGCCGAGACCGGGGACGACGAACTGCGAGGGGATCGCCAGGGTCGCGACGACGCACACCGTGAGCACGGTGACGCCGTCGCCGACGACCCCGAGACCGGAGCCCCCGTACCGCGGCATCACGGCTGGGGGACCCTCCGGTCCCGCAGAGCACTGGTGGCCTTCGGCGCATCAGGGCTGCTCTGCAGCGGGGGCGTCTCGGGCCGGGCCGTCTCGGGCCGGGACGTCTCGGGCGAGGGCACGTCGTCGTGCACGGGGGGCGGCGGCGACAGCTTCCCGTCGTGGCCACCTGGCGCATGCCCCTGGACCGGCGGAGGGAGGACCACCCCGGACGGCGGGGATGTCCTGCCCCGGCCGCGACGACCCGGGCCGGTCAGACGGCGCTCCGCGCGACGTCGCAGCGCGCTGTCGATCATGGACAGCGCGATGAGGGTGAGCACCCCGACGCCGACGAGCGCGATGAGGGCGGAGCGCACACGGTCACGACCGACAGACTCGGCGACCTTGTCGGAGCTGACCACCCGACTGGTGATCTGCTGGTCCGAGCCGCTCGTGATCTTCGACTGCAGGGCCGACAGGCTCTTGGGCGCCGTCGCGAGCAGCTCGTCGCGGATCTGCAGGGCGCCCTGGCTGGTGACGTCGCGCACCGTGAGGAGCAGCACCGGGCTGCTCGTGCTCGGCTCGTTGACCACCTCGTAGGAGGCGTCCGGCTGCAGCTCCTCGACCCGCCGACGCACGTCCTGCCCGGACAGCTCGAGGACGAGCACGTCGACCGCCTCGTTGAGACCGCCGAGCTGGAGCAGAGGGTTGTCGCCCTCCTCGACGGTGGCCCGCGGTGGCAGGAGCAGGACCGTGGCCGTGGCCTCGTAGGTCGGTGGCGTCGTCGCGTACGCGCCGTACCCCGCACCGAGCGCGCAGAGCACCCCGATGACCACCACCCACCACCGTCGGCGCCCGGCCGACACGACGTCGCGCAGCTGCACGTCCCCACCTCTCTCCGGTGTGGCCCGACTCCCCTTCGCCCACACCTCGTCCGTGCCATATTAGGAACAGATCGCCTCGCGCCGTGGGGGTTTCGCAGCGATCGCAGCGGGTGGACCGTGACGAAGGGGGATCGCCGTGAGCGTGTGGGACGTGGCCAGGGCCGTGCGCCGCCAGCTCGTCGTCCTCCTCGTCGGGCTGCTTGCAACGGGGTGGGCCGCGCTCGCCGTCACCCACGAGGAGCCGGTCTACTGGGCCCGGGTGCGGGCGGTGCTCGTCGCGCAGGGCGGCAGCCGCAACTGGCTCGTGCAGCCCGGTGAGAGCGCGATCCCCCTCGCCGGTCTCCTCGAACGCCGGATGAACGCCGAGGTCGACGCCGTGCCGACGAACTCCCCGGACGTGACGATCATCGACCGCGGGATCACCCACGGCACGGTCGTCTTCCTGCCCGACCGCGGCGGTCAGTGGGCGCACAACTTCACCGAGCCGATCGTCGTCCTCGAGGCCGCCGGCCCGGACGAGGCGTCGGTGCACGTGCAGATGGACGAGCTGGTCCGCCGCCTGCGCGGCGAGCTGACGACGCTGCAGCGCGACCTGCTCGTCAGCGGTTCACCGCGGGTCGGCTTCAGCGACTCCACCCTCGAGTACACGGTGCAGGCCGCGGCGGGCCGGCCGAAGGTCGGCGCCGTCGGCGTCGTGCTCGTCGGTGCCACGCTCAGCGTGCTCGCCTGCGTGAGCGTCGAGCGCCTGCGCCGATCTGCGCGAAACCGGGACGGCGCCACCTACCCCGGTGTCATCATGATCACCGCGGCGCCAGGGGGTCGGGTCTGACCGACCGCCGTGGTGGGTCCGCTGACGACCACCGGGGGGAAGGACGCCCATGACGGGCCACGAGGACCTGCAGGACCTGGCACTGAGGGGCCTGCGCACGATGTACGACGCGCGCACCGGTCGGGTGCCGCAGACGATGCGCCTGGTGCGCACGCCCGACGGCGTCCGGCTGCGGCCCGAGGGCGAGAACCTGCGCTACGACGGCATGGTCGCGCTCGGCCTGTCGCGCGCCGGGGACGAGGCGGCCCGGTCGGTCGTCGGCGAGGGCGGCGTCACGGCGTACGTGCGCACCGTCGTCGAGCGGGCGAAGGGGTCGGCCGAGCTCGGCGAGATCGCGCTCGCGGCCTGGTGCCTCGGCGAGATCTGCGGCGAGGAGGACCCCGTCCTCACCAGCCGCATGCTCACCCAGCTGGGCGCGCCGTCGGTGGCGACCGTCGCCACCTCGTGGGCGCTCACCGCCACGACGAGCGTGCCCCAGGGGTCGGCGGGGCTGCACGAGGTCCGCGACGCCGCCCTGGCCCGGCTGCTGCCCGCGCAGGGGCCCGGCGGCCTCTACCCGCACCTGCTCCCCGCATCGGGGACGCTGCGGGCGCACGTCGGCTCCTTCGCCGACCAGGTCTACCCGGCGATCGCCCTCGCCCGCCTCTCGCGCGCCCGCGACGACGCCGACGCGCTGAGCCGGGCCACCCGGACCGTCGACGTCCTGTGCCGGCTCCAGGGCAGCGCCGGCCAGTGGTGGTGGCACTACGACTCGCGCGGCGCCGAGGTCGTCGAGCGCTTCCCCGTCTACAGCGTCCACCAGCACGCGATGGGCCCGATGACGCTGCGCGACCTGCGCGAGGCCGGGGGACCGGACCGCAGCGCGGAGGCCGAGGCCGGGGTGGCCTGGCTCGAGCATCACCCGGAGTCGCTCGAGGACCTCGTGAGCCCGCGCCACAGCATGATCTGGCGCAAGGTCGGCCGGACCGAGCCGCCGAAGGCCGCGCGTGCCATCGGGGCGGCCGTGACCTCCCTTCGCCCCGGCACCCAGGTGCCCGGCCTCGACGCCCTGCTGCCCCCGGGCGCGGTCGACCACGAGTGCCGCCCCTACGAGCTGGGGTGGCTGCTCTACGCGTGGGGCCGGTCGTGACCGGCCCCGTCGCTGGCCCGGTCTCGGACCACGAGGTCGACCTCTTCGGCCTGCCCGTCGCGGCCCTGACCTCCGAGCAGGTGGTCGCCCGGTGCGTCGCGGCAGTCGAGCGCCGCGAGGTGCTCGAGATCGGGGTGCTCAACGCGGCGAAGGTCGTGAGCATGCGTCGCGACGCGCGGCTGCGCGAGTCGCTCCTCGGCTGCGACCTCCTCGTCGCCGACGGCCAGGCCGTCGTGTGGGCGAGCCGGGCCCTGGGCCGCCCGCTGCCCGAGCGGGTGGCCGGCATCGACCTCTTCACCAGCCTGCTCGAGGTCGCCTCCGAGCGCAGGCTGCGGGTCTACCTGCTCGGCGCGACGGCGGAGGTCCTCGCCGGGGTCGAGCAGGTGCTCGCGACGCGCTACCCGGGGGCGGTCCTCGCGGGCTCGCACGACGGCTACTTCGCGCCGGAGCAGGACGACGAGGTCGCCCGCGAGATCGGGCGCGCGCGCGCCGACCTGCTCTTCGTCGCCATGCCCTCGCCGCGCAAGGAGACCTTCGTCGACGCCCACCGCGACGTGCTCGCCGTGCCCGTCCTGCACGGCGTCGGCGGCTCCTTCGACGTCGTGTCCGGACGCACCCGTCGCGCCCCGGGCTGGATGCAGCGCGCGGGCCTCGAGTGGGCCTACCGGCTGCTGCAGGAGCCGCGCCGCATGTGGCGGCGCTACCTCGTGACGAACACCCTCTTCGTGCTGCTCCTCGTGCGTGAGCGGGTCCGGCCGAGCGCGCCGTACCGAGACCCGCGTCGGGTCGCCTGAGTCGAAGAAGGAGCGTCACCTCGAGGTGACGCTCCTTCTTCGAACCGGGCGAAGGGGGACCGGTCAGGCGGTGAGGGAGCGCAGCCGCTGCCAGTCGGAGACCAGCTCGCGACGTCGCACGGCGAGCAGGACGAGCCCGACGACGCCCGCCAGGCCGAGGGCGGCCACCGAGGGCAGCGTCGTCGCCCCCACCACGACGACCCCCGCGCCCACGACGCTCGCCCCGACGACCGGGGCCACCTGACCGCCGAGCGCCCGCACCGGCAGGTCGACGCGGTGCAGCTGCCACAGGTAGAGCGGCAGCACGACGACGAGGCCGACGACGAGCTGGGCGACCGCCACGGCCCACACCCGCCCGCTCTGCGCGGCGACGTACGCGCCGACCGCGAGGGCGAGCACCCACAGCAGCTGAGCGAGCAGCAGCAGCTGGGTCGAGCCGATGACGACGAGCAGGTCGTAGCAGAGCTCGGCGAGGATGCGCACGAGCGCGAAGACCGCGAGCCAGGCGAGCACGGGCGCGCTGCCGGCCCACTCCTGCCCGTAGACGAGGGCCACGAGCGGTCCCGCCGCGGCCGCGAGCACGAGGCACGCGGGCGCCGAGACGCCGAGCAGCAGGCGCACGAAGAGCGAGACCCCCGAGGCCATGACCTCGGGGCTCTCGCGCACGCGGGCGAAGAGAGCCGGCGCCACGCTGCGCAGCGGCTGCGAGAAGAGGCTGACCGGCCAGCTCGCGAGGTTGAAGGCGAGGACGTACAGGCCGAGCTGGACCGGGCCGAGCACCCCGCCGACGACGAGCTGGTCGAGGTAGCCGATGACGAAGACGAGCACGCTCGCCCCCGCCAGCGGCAGCCCGAAGCCGAGCAGCCGCCGCGCGACGTCGCGGTCCCAGCCGAGCCGGTAGGGCAGCGGCGAGGCGACGACGAACATCACGGCGGAGACGACGCTGCCCGCCAGGCGCCCGATCGCCAGGCTCATCGCGCCCCAGCCGGTCAGCGCCAGGGCGAGGCTGGTGAAGGCGCCGAGCCAGACGTTGACCTGGTCGATGACCATCCGCTGCTTCTGCAGCATCTTGCGCTGCATGAGCGCGGCCGGGGTCGCGACGAGGCCGTTGACGAGGATCGCCATGCCGAGCCAGCGCACGGGGTCGGTCGCCGCGGGCGCCCCCATCGCCGTCGCGTAGTACGGCGCGCCGACCCACACGAGGCCGGTGAGCACCGCGCTCGTCAGCACGGTCACCGAGGTCACCGTCGGGGCGATGTCCGCCGGCTCGTCGGCCCACCGCACGATCGCCAGGCTCACGCCGAGGTCGTTGAAGGCGAGGATCGCGAGCAGCGCGACGACGGCGACGGCGAAGGTGCCGAACTCCTGCGGGCCGAGCACCCGCGCGAGGACGATGCCGATCGCGAGCGTGCCGAAGCGTGACGCCGCGGTGTTGACCAGGCTCCAGCCCAGGGCGTTCGCGGCCCGCGCCCCGAGCCCGCGGCTCTCGGTCTGCGGCGGGGTGCCCATCGGTTCAGGCGCCGAGCGCGTCGGCGAGCGACTGCGCGACGTGCTCCTGCTGCGCGGGGGTGATGTGCGGGTAGATCGGCAGCGACAGGATGCGGTCGGCGGCGGCCTCGGTCACCGGGAAGTCGCCCCGGCCGTACCCGAGGTCGGCGAAGGCCCGCGTGAGGTGGACCGGCTCGGGGTAGTGGATCCCCGCGCCGACCCCCGCCTCGTGCAGCGCCGAGAGCACGCGGTCGCGCTCGTCGACCTGGATGACGTAGAGGTGCCAGACGTGCTCGTTGCCCGGGGCGACCGCGGGCAGGGTGACGGGCAGCCCGTCGAGCAGGCTCGCGTAGCGCTCGGCCGCCTCGCGACGGCACGCGTTCCAGCGCTGGAGGCGGCGCAGCTTCGCACGCAGCACGACGGCCTGGATCGCGTCGAGCCGCGAGTTGAAGCCGACGACCTCGTGGACGTACTTCGTCAGGCTGCCGTGCGCGCCGAGGAGCCGGGCCGTGCGGGCGAGGTCGTCGTCGTCCGTCGTCACCGCGCCGGCGTCGCCGGCGGCGCCGAGGTTCTTGCCCGGGTAGAAGCTGGTCGCCGCCATCCGGCCGAGGCTGCCGGAGACCCGGCCGTCCTGGGTCGCGCCCTGCGACTGGGCGGCATCCTCGACGACGGGCAGACCGAGCCGGTCGGCGTGCTCGAGGACCGCGCCCATCGGGGCGAGCTGGCCGTAGAGGTGCACGGGGGCGATCGCCCGCGTGCGCTCCGTCGTCACGGCCCCGAGCTGGGCGGGGTCGATGAGCAGGTGGTCGGGGTCGACGTCGACGAGCACCGAGCGCGCCCCGATCCGTGCGACGGCCTCGGCCGTGGCGACGAAGGTGTTGGCCGGCAGTACGACCTCGTCGCCGGGCCCGACGCCCACGGCGCGCAGCGCGATCTCGACGGCGTCGGTGCCGTTGGCGACCCCGACGCAGTGCTGCGTCCCGCACAGCTGCGCGTACTCCTCCTCGAAGCCCGCGACGTGCGGCCCGCCGACGAAGCCCGCGCTCGAGAGCACGTCGTCGACGTCGCCGCGGATCTCGTCGAGGATCTCGGCCTGCGCGGCGCGCAGGTCGACCAGGGGGACATGCATCAGGACTCCTTGCTCCGGGCCGGCACACCGACCCACGTCTGTCCCTGGGGCAGGTCGCCCAGCAGGGTCGCTCCCATGCCGAGGACCGCGTCGGGGCCGACACGGACCCCTTCGCGCACGCTCGAGCACATGCCGAGGTAGGCGGCGGCGCCCACGCGGACGCTCCCGCCGAGGACGACGCCGGCGCAGATCGTCGCGTAGTCCTCGACGACGTCGTCGTGGGTGAGGACCGCGCCCGGCATCGCGACGACGTGCGCGCCGACCTGCACGTCGGCGGTGAGCACGACCTCGGCGAGCAGCACGGCGCCGGGCGCCACGTGGCTGCCCTCGCCGACCGACGCCGCCGGGTGGATGACGGCGCGGTAGCGGGCCGGGTCGACGCCGAGGCCGTCGAGGCGCTGGGCCATCGCACGCCGGGCAGCGCCGCGCCCGGCGCACAGCACCAGCCGGTCCTGCAGGTCGGCCGCCATCGCGGTCGGCCCGAGCACCGGGCTGCCGAGCAGGACCTCGCCGTGGCGGGCCTCGTCGTCGTCGAGGATGCCGACCGGGGTGCTCGTGCCGTCGCGCTCGTCGATCGCCCGGATCGCGGCGAGGGTCTCGCGGGCCAGCCCGCTCGCCGCGAGGAGGAGGACCGGCTCGGTCATGGCGTCGCGCCGGGGTCGCGCAGCACGGCGGCGACCCGGTCCACGTCGCTCTCCTGGAGCTGGTGGTACAGCGGGAGGATGAGCGTGGAGTCGGTGAGGGCCGCGGTCACCGGCAGGGCGGCGTCGTCGAGGCCGAGGTGGGCGTAGGCGGGCTGCCGGTGGGCGGCCATGATCCCGCGACGGGCCGAGATCCCGTGCGCGGCGAGCGCGGCGAGGAGCCCCTCGCGGTCGGTCGGGTAGCCCTCGCCGACCTCGACCCACGCGGACTGGTAGTTCGTCGTGCCCCACGGCGGGTCCTCGACGAGCCGGAGCCCGGGCACGTCGGCGATCGCCGCGCGGTAGCGCGCGACGAGCTCGCGGCGGCGCTCGACGACACCGGGCAGGCGCTCGAGCTGGACGATCCCGACCGCCGCCTGGATGTCGGTCATCCGGTAGTTGAAGCCGACCTCGAGGTACTGCTCCGCCGGGGCCAGCACGCTCTGGTGACGGTCGGCGGCCGAGACGTCCATCGCGTGCTCGCGCAGCCGGCGCACGCGGGCGGCGCGCTCCGGGTCGTCGGTGGTGACCATGCCCCCTTCGCCCGTCGTCAGCAGCTTGCGGGGGTGGAAGGACCAGGCCGTCGCGTCCGCGCCGGACCCGACGGGCGCGCCGTCGTAGGTCGAGCCGGCCGCGCACGCCGCGTCCTCGACGAGGGCGAGACCGTGCTCGTCGGCGAGGGCGCGAAGGGGGGCGAGGTCGAGCGGCACCCCGCCCTGGTCGACGGCGATGATCGCCCGGGTCCGCCCGGTGATCGCCGGGGCGACCGTCTCGGGGGTGATGTTGCCGGTCTTCGCGTCGACGTCGACCATGACGGGTGTCGCTCCGAGGTAGGTCGGGGCGTTCGCCGTGGCGATGAAGGAGAAGGACGGGACGATGACCTCGTCGCCCGCCTCGACGCCCACGGCGACGAGGGCGAGGTGGAGGGCGGCGGTGCAGCTCGAGACCGCGACGGCGTGCTCGGCCTGGACGAGCTCGGCGAAGGCGCGCTCGAAGTCGGCGACCCGCGGCCCCTGGGCCACCCAGCCGGACTCGATGGCGGCCATCGCCGCCTCGGCCTCCTCGCGCCCCAGGTAGGGGCGCATGACGTTGATGCGCTCCATGGCTACGCGTCTGCCAGGACGCGCTCGGAGCGCCACCACGCGACGAGCTCGCGCAGCCCGTCGACGAGGTCGATCTGCGGGCGCCAGCCGAGGTCGTGCTCGGCGGCGGAGATGTCGGCCAGGCGTCGGGTGACGCCGTTGACCGCGCGATCCGGGCCGTGCTCGACCTGCAGGTCGCTGTCCATCGCCGCGAGCATCGCCTGGGCGAGCTCGAGCAGCGAGGTCTCCTTCGCGCTCGCGATGTTGTAGACGCCCTCGACGACGTCGCTGCGGGCCGCCAGGACGTTGGCCCGGGCGATGTCGACGGTGCTGACGAAGTCCATCGTCTGCTGCCCGTCGCCGAAGATCAGCGGCGGCTGGCCGGCGTCGATGCGCTCCATCCAGCGGATGAGCACCTCGGTGTAGAGCCCGAAGATGTCCATCCGCGGCCCGTAGACGTTGAAGTAGCGCAGGAGCACGTAGTCCAGCCCCTGCATCGCGCGGAAGCTGCGGATCATGCCCTCGTTGTAGGACTTCGCCGCGCCGTAGAGCGTGTCGTTGTTGTGGTGGTGGTGCCGCTCCGTCGTCGGGAACTGCTCGGCGAGGCCGTAGACCGAGGCCGAGGAAGCGGCGACGAGCTTGGCGACCTTGTGCTGCGCGGCGGCCTCGACGACGTTGAAGGTGCCGTCCACGAGGACCTCGTTGGCCAGCCGCGGCTCCTCCGCGCACTGCGTGATCCGGATCGCCGCCTGGTGGAAGACGAGGTCGCTGCCGGTGACGAGGTCGTGGACCAGGTCGCGGTCGCGGATGTCTCCCTCGACGAGGCTCACCCGGTCGTCGACGAGCGCGTCGCGCAGGTTGCCCCGCCGGCCGCGCACGAGGTTGTCGAGGACGACGACGTCGCCCACCCCTTCGGCCAGGAGCTGGTCGACGATCGTCGAGCCGATCGTGCCCGCGCCCCCGGTGACGAGGACCTTCGCTCCGTGGAGGTCGCTCATGCCGCGCTCCTGCTGTCGTCGAGGCGCACGGGGGCGCCGGTGGCCAGGCTGCTGTCCGAGGCGGAGAGCAGCCGCAGCACGCGCATCGCGGCGTGCCCGTCGGTCAGGGGTGCGCGCTCCTCGCGGATCGCGGCGGCGAGCTCGCCGACCATGCTCGAGAGCGCCTCGCGCTCGGGCAGGGCGGGCACGACGACGTCGCCGAGGCGGTAGGAGATCGTGCTCGCGCGCCGGTCGCTCGCGTTCTCGCGCTGCGTCGGCAGGTCGACCCCGCGGTCGTAGATCGAGATGCGCTGGGCGGGGTTGACGTCGTCCCACACGAGGGTGCGCCGGCTGCCGCCGAAGATCATCTGGCGCACCTTGACCGGCGAGAGCCAGTTGACGTGCACGTGGGCGAGGACCTCGGGGGCGACCGGCATCGACAGGTGGCCGACGCACTCGGTGCCCGCGCCGAGAGGGTCGGTGCCGACGGCGCTCAGCGTCTCCGGGGCGAGCCCGCCGGGCAGGACGAAGTCGAGGATCGACAGGTCGTGCGGGGCGAGGTCCCAGAAGACGTTGACGTCGGGCTGCACGAGCCCGAGGTTGATGCGCACCGAGTCGACGTAGAGCAGGTCGCCGAGGTCGCCGGCCGCGAGCGCGTCGCGGATGTAGCGCACCGCCGGGGTGTAGCAGAAGGTGTGGTCGACCATGAGCACTCGGCCCGCCGCCTGGGCGGCCGCGATCATCTCCGCGGCCTGGTCGAGCGACTCGGCGATCGGCTTCTCGACGAGCACGTGCTTGCCGGCGGCGAGCGCACGCAGGGTGAGCGCGTGGTGCGTGCTCGCCGGCGTCGCGATGGCGACGGCCGTGACGTCGCTGCGAGCGAGGAGCTCGTCGACGTCGCTCAGCAGGTCGATGGTGCTGCGCTGCCCGACGACGCGGGCAGCCCGGGCCGGGTCGAGGTCGCACACGGCGACGAGATCCCAGTCCGGGTGGTTGCGGAAGTTGCGGACGAGGTTGGTCCCCCAGTACCCCGACCCGATGACGGCGACGCCCAGCTTGTCCACGCTGTCCCCCACGGTGCGTGATGATGATGAAGCCGACCAGGGTCTGATCGGCCTTCGTCACTGTAGACAGCGCCCGTGCACCCCCGCTGGGTTATCGCAGAAAGTCGCGCGGGACGCGAGATCCCCCGGGGCGAAGGGGGATTCGCGCCCGGGGGATCTGCGCGGCGTCAGGCTGTGCGGCGGGCGACGCGCGCGAGGATCGCGTCGTGCAGCCACTGCGCGAGGCCGGGCCGGCGCTCGTCGTAGTGGCGCGTGAAGCGCTCGTCGCTCACGTACAGCTCAGCGAGGTTCGCGTGCATCTCGTCGGAGCAGTCGTAGTACACCTCGATGCTCGCGTGGTGCCGGTCGGCCAGGGCGACGCCCTCGTCCGACGCGGGGTCGACGCCGTCGGCGACGGCCTGCGCGAGCTCGGCCTCGAAGGCCTCGGTGCTCTCCTTGATCTCGACCCAGTCGGCGGGCGTGAAGCGCGCGGTGCGCGCCTGGGACTGCTCCCACTGCGGGGTCTGGCCCCAGCGCTCCTGCGCCTCGGCCTGGTACTCCTCGGAGTAGCCGTCGCCGAAGATCGCCCTCAGGTCGTCGGTGGTCGCGGGTCGGTCCTGCATCTCTGCCTCCAGTGCGTGCTCGATGGCCTCGGCGAGGTCGGCGGTCTGCGCCAGCCTCGCCCTGACCGCCGCCTGCTGCCGGCGCAGGTGCGCCAGCCGGCCCGGGCCGTCTGCCTCGAGCAGGTCCCGGACGTCCTCGAGCGCGAAGCCCAGCCGGCGGTAGCCGACGACGGTGCTCAGCCGCTCGAGGTCGCCGTGGTCGTAGAGCCGGTAGCCCGAGGCCGTGCGCCCCGACGGCACGACGAGACCCTGCTCGTCGTAGTGGTGCAGGGTCCGCACGGAGATCCCGAAGGTCCGCGCGACCTGCCCCACGGTCCACGTCCGGTCCACGGCTGCAGTCTGCCCGGGTGCGGTGGTCATGGATCCACCGTGGCGCCTCACGTCGCGTGAGGGTCAAGCCCGGCGAGGACCTCGGCGACCGGGCCGGTCGGCGCGTGACGCCACCCGGTGCCCGCCCACAGGTGCACCCCGTCGGGGTCACCGGCCGCGGCGGCGGCCTGGCGCATCGCGCGGGTGAGGTGGTGCACGGCGGGGTAGGCGGTGATCGCGTCGGCGTCGTGGGCCTCGACGAAGGCGTTGCGCAGCGCCCGGGCCGGACGACCGGTGAAGGCGCGGGTGAGGGCGGTCCGGGTGAAGCGGGGGTCGGCGAGCGCGGCCCGGTGCACGGCGGACGTGCCCGCCTCGTCGACACGCAGGAGCATCGTGCCGACGGCGACCGTCTCGGCCCCGGCGTCGAGCAGCGCGGCGACGGCGCGGGGCCCGTCCACCCCGCCCGCGGCGACGACGGGCAGCGGGCAGGCCGCCCGCACCGCGCGCACGAGGTCGGCGGTCGGCACGTCCTCGACGACCCGGTCGGGGTCGAGGGTCGCGCTGTGCCCGCCGGCCCGCGGGCCCTGGACGACGAGCCCGTCGACACCGGTCGCGCGGGCCCGCTCGGCCTCCTCGGGCGTCGTCACGGAGGCGAGCACGGTCGTGCCGGCCGCCCGCAGCGCGGCGACCTCGTCCGCGGGCGGCAGGGCGAAGGTGAGCGACACGACGGGCACCGGGCGCTCGAGGAGCAGCGCGAGCTTCGCGTCCCACGCGTCGTCGTCGACGACCGGCGTCGGGTCGAGGGTCACGCCGTACCGGGCGGCGTCGGGGGCCAGCCGCTCGGCGTACCGGGCGAGGGCGTCGGCGTCGACGACCCGGCGGTCGGGCACGAAGAGGTTGACGCCGAAGGGGTGACCACCCCTTCGCACCGTCTCGACCTCCTCGGCCAACGCGTCCGGGGTCTTGTACCCGCCGGCGACGAAGGGGAAGCCCCCCGCCGCGGCGACCGCGAGGCAGAGCCGTGCGGTCGTCGGGCCGCCGGCCATCGGGGCCGCGGCGAGCGGGCGCCGGCTGGCGAGGAGGGCCATCAGGCGTGCTCGGCGGTGTAGCTGAGCTTCAGCTGGCCCTTCTTCGTGCGCACGCGGGTGATCGCGATGCCGGCGAGGTCGGCGGTCGAGCGCACATGGGTGCCGCCGCAGGGGTCGGTCTGCAGGGTCTCGATGCTCACGCGCCGCACGCCCTCGTCGTCGACCTCGGCGGAGTACGCGAGCGCGGCGGCGACGTGCTCACGGGCGCGCTCGAGCACCCGCTCGACGAGCGCGGCCTTCTCGTCCTCGCCCTCGGGCAGCGACCCGCCGTCGAGGTCGTAGAGGAGGAAGGCCTGGCCGGGCGTGTGGCTCAGCCCGACGTTGCGGTACCCGAGGGGGGTGACGCACGCGTCGAGCAGGTGTCCGGCCGAGTGCAGCGCGGCGTGGCGCCGCCGCACGTCGGGGTCGATCGCGACGTCGACCTCGCTGCCCTCCTGCGCGACACCCGACTCGGGGTGCAGCCACACGACGCCGTGCGCGTCCTTGCTCACCGAGGCCGGGGACCCGTCGACGGTGACGACGTCGTCGGGCTGGCCGCCCCCCTTCGGGTGGACGACGCCCTCGCGGACCGCGATGCCCGCGGGCTCGGTCGAGGTCGCGACGACCTCGGTCCGGGTCGTGAAGAGGTAGGTGTCCTGCCAGTACGCACGGCTCTGCTCGACGCTCATGCCCCGATCCAACCCCAGCGCTCGGCCTGCGGCCAGACCGGCCCTCCGCTCGACGGGTCAGCTCGTCGTCGGGCGGGCCGCGGTCGCGCGGCGGTAGGCCGTCGCGTGGCGGGGCTCGTACACGAGGACGGGGTCGGTGCCCGGCACGTCGACCTCGATGCCGATGCCGAAGCCGAGGTCGCGCGGCTCGCCGTCGCACACGGCGCCGCGCTCGCGCAGCTCGGCGACCGTCGCGGCGATGTCGTCGACCATGAGGCTGATCTGGTGGTGCCGCGGCGCCGTGAAGGCCTCGCCGGCGAACTCCCCCTTCGTCGGGTGGACGCCCAGCTCGCTCGGACCGGTGTCGAAGACCAACCAGCCGGCCGGGTCACCGGCGGCGACCGCGGGGTCGTCGGAGGACCCGGCGTCGGTGACGTGCGGCAGGCCCAGGACGTCCTTGAAGAAGGTCCGCGTCGCGACCGCGTCGTCGCTGTAGATGAGGGTGTGCACTGCGGTGATCACACGACGAACCTAACGGCTGAGCGCGGCTAAGGTCGCCAGGGTGCAGCTACGTCATCACCACGAGGTCGACGCGAGCGTCGACCACCTCTGGGCCGCCTTCACCGACCTGCGCCGGGTCGGGCGCTGCTTCCCCGGGGCGCAGGTCACCGAGGTGACCGGCGACGACTTCGTCGGCGCCCTCAAGGTCAAGCTCGGGCCGGTCACCCTCACCTACGACGGCGACGGCACCCTCACGCAGGCCGACGAGTCGGCCCGCCACGCGCAGATCCGGGCGAAGGGGGCGGAGCGTCACGGCTTCGGCAAGGCCGACATCGTCATCGACCTCGAGCTCTCGGAGGTCGAGGGCGGCCGCACGGGGGTCGACCTCACGACGAGCCTCGACGTGCGTGGCGCGCCGACCAACCTCGGCGGCGGGATCGCCCAGCGCGCCTCCGACCCGCTCATCGAGCGCTTCGTCCACTGCCTCGCGGGACCGGCCTCGGCGAAGGAGGGCGGCCCGGACGACGAGCCGCTCGACGTCGGCCGCGCGGTGCTCCCCGGGCTCGTCGCGTCGTACGGCCGCTCGGTGCTCGGCCGCTTCGGACGCGGTCGATGAGGGTCCTCGTCACGGGGGCCCGCGGGTACGTCGGCTCCCGGCTCGTCCCCGCCCTGCTCGCCCGTGGTCACGAGGTCGTCGCGACGAGCTCCGACGGCAGCTCGCGGACCGGGTACCCCTGGCGGGACGCTGTGGAGTGGCGGCCGATGGACGTCTTCGACGCCGGGCAGGTCCGACGCGCCGTCGACGGGGTCGACGCCGTCGCCTACCTCATCCACGGCCTCGACGACCGCGACTACGTCGCGCGCGACCGGCAGGCCGCGCAGACGATGCGCGCCGCGGTCGACGCCGCCGGGGTCGAGCACCTCGTCTACCTCTCCGGGCTGGTGCCGCAGGGCACCCCCGACGAGCACCTCTCCGACCACCTGCGCTCGCGGCTCGAGGTCGAGGACGTGCTCACGGCGCGCGAGGGCAGCAGCCTGACGCTGCGTGCCGCGATCGTCATGGGGTCGGGGTCGTCGAGCTTCGAGGTCGTGCGCCAGGTCTCTCGGCGCATCCCGCTCGTGCGCCCGGTGCCCGTGTGGATGCGCGGCACCCGGGTGCAGCCGATCGCGGTGAGCGACACGGTCGAGTACCTCGTGCTCGCGCTCGAGTCGCCCGGGACCCGGGGCTACCTCGACATCGGCGGCCCCGACGTGCTCACCTACCCCGAGCTGCTGCGGGTCTACGCCGACGTCGTCTCGGCCACCCGGGTGCAGGTGCCCCTGCCGTGGATGCCCGCCGGGCTCATGGGCTCGATCGCCGGCGCCCTCACCGACGTGCCCACCGAGACGGTCGAGGCGCTCGTGCACTCGCTCGAGCACGACATGATCTGCCATCTCGACGCCCGTGACGTGCTCGGCGAGCCCGGGCGCACCCTCGTCGGGGTGCGCGAGTCGATGAGCCGCTCCCTGCTCCCCTTCGACCCCGCGCACGACGGCGCGGCGACGGGGGAGGACCCCCACCGGCCCTCGCTCGGCGACCCCGTCTGGTCGCGGTAGGCGCGCGCCCGCCGCAAACCCGGTGGTCGCTGTCGGCGGCCATCCCTAGCATGGCCGTCGTGACTGACTACGCCATCCAGGCCGAGGGCCTGCGCAAGACCTACGGCACGGTCGAGGCACTGCGGGGGGTCGACCTGGCGGCACCGACGGGCTCGGTCCTCGGGGTCCTCGGACCCAACGGCGCGGGCAAGACGACCGCCGTCCGCATCCTCTCCACGCTCATCCCGCCCGACGCCGGGCGGGCCACCATCGCCGGTCGCGACGTCGTCTCCGACCCCGTCGGCGTCCGCGAGTCGATCGGTGTCGCTGGGCAGTACGCCTCGGTCGACGAGTATCTCTCGGGCCGGGAGAACCTCGAGATGATCGGCCGGCTCTACCACCTGTCCCGGCGCGAGGCGCGGGCGAGGGCGGAGCAGCTGCTGCGCGACTTCCGCCTCGACGACGCCGCGGACCGTCCGGCGAAGACCTACTCGGGCGGCATGCGGCGGCGCCTCGACCTCGCCGGCGCGCTCGTCGTGCGACCGCCCGTCGTCTTCCTCGACGAGCCCACGACCGGGCTCGACCCACGCAGCCGCGGCGACATGTGGCAGGTCATCACCGACCTCGTGGCGGCCGGCACCACGGTGCTGCTCACGACGCAGTACCTCGAGGAGGCCGACCAGCTCGCCCACGACATCGTCGTCATCGACCAGGGCGAGGTCATCGCCCGCGGCACCTCCGACGAGCTCAAGGCCCAGGTGGGCGGCGAGCGTCTCTTCGTCACCATCGAGCAGGGTGACCGGCTGGGCGAGACCGCGACGACGCTGCGCCCGGTCGGGATCGACGACGCCGCGGTCGACGAGCACACACGGACCCTCACCCTGCCCATCCAGACGGGCACGACCGCCCTCGTCGACGCCGTGCAGCGGCTGTCCGACGCGGGGGTCACCGTGCAGGACATCGGCATCCGGCGCCCGACCCTCGACGACGCCTTCCTCTCCCTGACCGGGCACCGCGCCGAGATCGCCGAGCCCGACGAGACCACGCAGGAGCAGCACGCATGAGCGCCCTGGTCAGCGACTCCCTGACGATCGTCAGGCGCAACCTCATCAAGATCAAGCGGGTCCCCGACCTGCTCGTCTTCACGACGATGCAGCCGATCATGTTCGTGCTGCTCTTCGGCTTCGTCTTCGGCAGCATCGCCGGGGGCGACGGGGCCGGCTACCGCGAGTTCATGATGGCCGGCATCTTCGCCCAGACGGTCGTCTTCGGCGGCACCTTCACCGGCTTCGGCATGGCCGAGGACATGCAGAAGGGCGTCATCGACCGCTTCCGCACCCTGCCGATGCACCCGAGCGCGGTGCTCGTCGGGCGCACCCTGTCCGACGTCGTCAACAACGTCATCTCGCTTGTCGTCATGGCGCTCACCGGTCTGCTCATCGGCTGGCGGCTGCGCGACGGCGTCGTCGGGGCGGTCATCGGCTTCCTCATCCTGCTGCTCTTCGCCTACGCGGTGAGCTGGATCATGGCGTGGGTGGGGCTGAAGGTCCGCACCCCCGAGGTCGTCGGCAATGCCTCCTTCCTCGTGATCTTCCCGCTGACCTTCATCGCCAACACCTTCGTGCCCAGCGAGAACCTCCCGTCGGTGCTGCGCACCTTCGCCGGGTGGAACCCCGTCTCGACGCTCACCCACGCGGCGCGCGACAACTTCGGCAACCTCGGCGCGCTCGGTGATGGCGGCACCGGGATGAGCGAGGAGTCCGTGCGCTCCGCGGCCGAGTACACCTGGGCCCTGGAGAACGCCGAGATCTACACCCTCGTCTGGGTCGCCATCATCCTCGTGATCTTCGTGCCCCTCTCCACCCGCGAGTACAAGCGGGCGATGACGAAGTAGCCCCTGGCGGGCCGAGGGGCGACGAAGGAGGGGCTCTTTCGCTGGTCGAGGTGCGACGAAGGAGCCTCGAGACCACCGCCCCCGAGGTCTCGAGGCTCAGGCCCTGGCGGGCCTTCGCACCTCAACCACCGTCGGCTCCTGCTGGTCGAGGTGCGACGAAGGAGCCTCGAGACCACCGCCCCCGAGGTTTCGAGGCTCAGGCCCTGGCGGGCCTTCGCACCTCAACCACCGAAGGCCTTCGCACCTCAACCACCGTCGGCTCCTGCTGGTCGAGGTGCGACGAAGGAGCCTCGAGACCACCGCCCCCGAGGTTTCGAGGCTCAGGCCCTGGGGGGCCTTCGCACCTCAACCACCGAAGGCCTTCGCATCTCAACCCCTGAAGGCCTTCGCACCTCGACCTTCGGGGTCTGTCGCTCGTCGGGTGTGACGGACGGGTCGGGCGGCGGGGGTTGTGCTCGTCCGCCTTGACTGGGCCGCTACCCACTTTGGGTGCTGGTGGTGCTCATGGGGCGATCTTGGTGAAGTCCGGGCGGCGATCTTACGGTCCACGGCAGTCCCGCTGAGCAAGCGCTTCCTACGGTCGGTGGCACCCGGGACGCGATCAGCCGCCTCGGTCCACGTCACCCCAGGAGCTCCCATGAAGAGCATGACCACCCGCGTGCTGTCCGCGGCGGCTACCGTCGGTCTGGCCGGCATCACCGGTGCCACGGCCAGCAACGCCCAGGACCCGGACGCCCCGTCCTACGGCGAGTTCAAGAGCTCGACCTACCAGGACGCCGATGGTCAGTACATCGTCAACGGCGACATCCCGCTGAGCGGCGAGAAGGCCCTGAAGACCTTCTACGAGGAGATCGCAGCGCCCACGCCGGAGAACGAGCTCATCGTCAACACGGTCTACGGCCGCGACGACGTGTGGAGCGCCAGCCAGGCCAAGGCCCTCACCTACTGCGTGAGCGACCGCTTCGGCAGCAACAAGGCGGCCGTCGTCTCGGCGATGAGCAGCGGTGGCAACCAGTGGGAGTCGGCCACCTCGGGCATCGACTTCACCTACGTCAGCGCCCAGGACTCCCGGTGCACGACGAGCAACAGCAACGTCACCTTCTCCGTCGAGCCGGTCACGGGCGCGAGCTACATCGCGCGCGCCTTCTTCCCCAGCACGAGCAAGTCGCAGCGCAACGTGCTCATCAACACCGACCAGTTCTTCTCCGCCGGCGGCTGGTCGCCCTCGAACATCGTCGCCCACGAGCTGGGCCACGCCCTGGGCTTCCGGCACGAGCACACCCGGCCCGAGGCCGGCACCTGCTTCGAGGACTCGAGCTGGCGTCCGCTGACCCCGTACGACTCGGCGTCGATCATGCACTACCCCCAGTGCAACGGCTCCTCGGCCGACCTCAGCATGACCTCCACCGACCGCGCCGGGGTGCAGTCGGTCTACCCGGGCTGACACCGCGCCCGAGCGAGCGGCCTGGTCAGCCTGCTCGTCGCACCACCCCCGCACGGGGCTGCCGTCTCCTCCTCCGGACGGCAGCCCCGTACGGCGCGTCCGGCGGGTCGTGGTCCTCAGCGACGGGCGATGCGGTGGCGCAGCCCCGACGCCCGCGCCGTGCGTCGTGGCACCGCGGCGCGGATCGACTCCTCGGAGCCGACGACGGTCACCCGGCTCTGCGCCCGGGTGATGGCGGTGTAGAGCAGCTCGCGGGTGAGCAGGCGGGAGTCCGCGTCGGGCAGCAGCACGCTGACGTGCGCGGCCTGGCTGCCCTGGCTCTTGTGGATCGTCATCGCGTGCGCGGTCTCGGCGTCGGCGAGCGTGCTCGCGCCGTAGAGCGTGGGGTCGTCGGGGTCGCCGAAGGCGGCGACCAGCCGGTGGGCCGGGCCGAGCACGACGACACCGGTGTCGCCGTTGGACAGGCCCAGCCGGTAGTCGTTCGCCGTGACGAGCAGGGGGCGACCCGCGTACTGCCGGGCATGGTGCCCGGTCGCCTCGCTCAGCCAGCGCTCGACCCGGGCGTTCCACGACGACACGCCCCACGGGCCGTCGCGGTGGGCGCAGAGCAGGCGGTGCTCGTCGACCGCCGCGAGCGCCGCCCCGGGGTCGCCGCGGAGCGCGAGCGAGCGCAGCCGCTCGGCTCGGCCGAGGAGATGCCCGCGCAGTGCCTCCTCCGCGCCGGTGGGGTCGTCCACCTCGACGAAGTCGACGCTGTCGTCCTCGCTCTCGGGTCCCGCCGCCGTGCGCAGGAGGTGCATCACCTCGTCGGCATCGGCGTCGCGCACCGCGGCGGCCAGGCGTCCGATCCGGCTGCCGAAACGGCGCGAGGTGAGCAGCCGGGTCACCGGGCTCGCCGGGTGCTCCTCGTAGCCGGCGACGAGATCGGCCAGGACGGCACCCGCCTCGACGGAGGCCAGCTGGTCGGGGTCGCCGACGAGCACGAGGCGCGCGCTCGGGCGCAGGGCGTCGAGCAGCCGGGCGGTCATCGTCAGCGACAGCATCGAGGCCTCGTCGACGACGACGACGTCGTGCGGCAGGGGGTTGGTGCGGTCGCGCAGGAATCGCGTGCTGCTGTCGCGGCGCCAGCCCAGGAGACGGTGCAGGGTCACCGCCTCGACCGTCCCGACCCGGTCGCGGTCGGCCTCCTCGAATCCGGCGACGGACTCGAGGACGGACTCGCGCAGCCGGGCGGCAGCCTTGCCGGTCGGTGCCGCGAGGGCGATCGTCGGGCGACGGGTCACCCCTTCGCTCTGCTCGACGAGGAGCGCGAGCAGACCCGCGACGGTCGAGGTCTTGCCGGTCCCCGGACCGCCGACGAGGATGCTCGTGCGCCGCGCGGCGGCCGCCCGGACCGCGTCGCGCTGCTCCTGCCAGGTCCCGCCGACGAAGACGCGGGTCAGCCCCGCCTCGAGCCGAGGCACGTCGACCTCGACAGGCGGCAGCTCGGCCCGACGGGCGAGGGCGTCGGCGACCTGCACCTCCTCGCGGTGGTAGCGGTCGAGGTAGACGAGGTCGTGGTCGACGTGGACGACGCCGGCCTCGGCGCACCGGCTCGAGGCGACCGCGTCGAGCCAGTCACGCGGGGTGGCCGGCAGCACGGCGCGCACGGCCGCGGACCGCTCGGGGTCCTCGACGTCGTCGGCCGGAGGTGCTGCGATGGCGTCGTGCAGGGCGGCGACGTCGAGACAGCTCGACCCCTCACGCACGGCGCGCACGGTGAGCGCCAGCGCGAGCAGGACCGCGTCGTCGTCACCGCCGACGAGCCCGGCGAGCCGGGTCGCGACGTGCACGTCGGGCGACTCGACCCATCCCGTCCGGTTGGCGTCGCCGAGCACACCGGTCGCGCGTGCCGCGAGCCGGCGGTCGTGCGGACCGGTCGGGACGAAGGGGGTCGCGGCCGCCAGCGGGGCGTCGGCCGTGGGGTGCTCGGTGCTCATGGCGCCCTCCCGTCGAGCAGCTCGGAGACCGCCTCGACGAGCGCGACCGGCGGCAGCCACGAGAAGACCCCGGTCGGATGACCGCCGACGACCGGTGTCGACGGCCCCGCCATGCCACGCACGTAGAGGTAGAGGACACCACCGAGGTGCGTCGTGGGGTCGTAGCCGGGCAGGCGCCAGCGCAGGAAGCGGTGGAGGACGACGGCGTAGAGGAGTGCCTGCAGCGGGTAGGAGCTGTGACCCATCGCCTCGTGCAGGGCCATCGGGCCGTAGTGGTCGGTGGTGAGCGGCTCGTCGACGGCACCCAGCCAGTTCGTCTTGTAGTCGACGACGACGTAGCGACCCTCGTGGCGCAGCACGACGTCGACCGACCCGGTGAGGTACCCGCGCAGCGGCTGGTCGCCGACCGCGGGGTCGTCGAGGGTCTCGGCGAGACCACGCACGGGATCGCCCTCCGGCAGGTGGTGGCGCAGCAGGCGCGAGAGCTCGCCGAGGAGCACCCCGTCGCCGGCATGAGCGGCGTCGCCCGACGCGAGCGGCAGCTCGAAGTCCATCTCGCACAAGCGGTCGCGCCCGACCGACCGCAGGGTCGCCCCGGGCAGGAGGGGTCCGAGGGGGGTCTCGCAGACGAGCTCGAGGGCCTCGGCGAGAGCGGGTCGCTCGAGCCCGGCGACGGGCCACCGCCCCGCCTGGTGCTCGACGTGCGCGAGCAGCTCGGCGCGCAGGTCGGGCGCCTGGGGGTCGGCCTCCTCGAGCACCGCGTGCACGAGGTTGCCGAAGGTCGCGCCGACCGGCAGGTCGGCCATCGGCGACGGCAGCACGGCGTGGGTCGAGGACACGCCGCCGTCGCCGTTACCCGGGCGGGCGAGCGGGCCGACCTCGTCCTCACCCTCGCGCGGTCCGTGCTCGGGCTCGCTGCCGACGAGGTCGTCCGGGGCCGACGGGGTCGGCACGCCGACGGTGCCGGACTCCAGGGGCCGGGTGAGCCGGGTGTAGGAGGTGCGCATCCACCCGTCGTCGACGACGCGAGACCACGTGCGGGCCGTGAGCTCACGACGGACGGCCTCGGGGTCGGCGCGCTGCACGACCGCCTCGTCGACGACCTCGAGGGCGAAGGCGCCCTCGCGCTCCCACGCGCGCAGGCGGCCCGCGGCCTCGACGTCGGAGGGCACGGCGACCCGGGGCGGGAGCTGGCCCTGACCGGGCTCGCGCCCGAAGAGCATGCGATGCAGCGCCGAGGGCGGGGTGTTCATCCCCGAGGGGAACCACCACGTGACGACCTGGCTCTGCGCCCGGGTGAGGGCGACGTAGAGCATGCGCAGCGCCTCGCCGTCCTCCTCGTCCTGGTGGCGGGTGACCCGCTCGCCGCGGTCGGGGTCCTCGGTGATGCCGATGTCGAGGCAGCGCCGGCCCTCGTCGTCGTGGAAGCGCAGATGGGTGAGCCGGTTGGCGCGGGTGACGAAGCGGTCGGCGACGAAGGGGAGCAGGACGACGGGGTACTGCAGCCCCTTGCTCGCGTGGATCGTCGCCAGGGCGACCGCGTCGGCGTCGCTGTCGAGCCGGCGGGTGCGCTCCTCCTGCCGCACCGCCTGCATGCGCTCGCGCAGCCAGGTCGTGAGCGCGGCGAGACCGTCGCCCTCGACGACGGCGCGCTCGTGGAGGACCTCGCCGAGGTGGCGCAGGTCGGTGAGGCGGCGCTCGCCACCCTCGAGGCCCAGCGCACGGCTCTCCAGACCTCCGGTCGTCGCCGCGGCGAGCACGGCCGCGACCCCACGCCGGCCGAGGACCTCGGACCACGTGCGCAGCACCCGGGCGACCTCGTCGACGAGGTCGTCGCCGCCGGCGTCGAGATCGGCCGCCCGGTGCCCGACGAAGGTCGTCAGGGCCGCGGCGCGGACCCGGTCGGCGCGGTGCGACTGCGCCATCGCCTCGAGCAGGGTGAGCCAGTCGTCCGCGGCCGGGGTGGCGAAGATCGACTCGGAGGAGACGACGACCGAGGCGATGCCGATGTCGTGCAGGGCCCCCCGCACCTGCTCGAGCGAGTCGCGCTTGTGGGCGAGCACGGCGATGTCGCCGGCACGCAGCGGTCGCCCCTCGAAGGTCATGCCGGAGGCGAGCAGCCGCGCCACCTCGGCGGCGCAGTCGCGGGCCACGACCGGGCGCACCGAGCCGATGCTCACCTTGCCGTCGTCGCCGGCGACGAGGGCGGTGGGCACGGCGCGCAGCCGGACGGGGGAGAGGAGGGGGTCCTCGTCGGCGCCGGGCAGGGCGAGGCGGGACTCCCCCTTCGCCGGCTCGACGGGGTGGACGACGATCTCGGGTGACCCGAGGCGGGCGCCGCGCATCATCGTCGTCAGGGCGCCGACGAGGGCAGGGTCGGAGCGGTGGTTGCGCACGAGGGTGTGCCGGCGCGTGGCGGTGGCCGCCGCGGCGAGGTAGGTGTGGACGTCGCCGCCGCGGAAGCCGTAGATCGCCTGCTTCGGGTCACCGATGAGCACGAGCGCGCTGTGCCCGGCGAAGGCCCGCTCGAGGACCTGCCACTGCACCGGGTCGGTGTCCTGGAACTCGTCGACGAGCACGACCTGCCACCGGTCGCGCATGCGCTGCCGGGCCGGGCTCGTGTCGTCGGCGAGGGCGTCGGCGAGCTCGCTCAGCAGGTCGTCGAAGCTCAGCACGCCCAGTCGCCGCTTGCGTCGGGACATCTCGTCGCGGACGAGATGGGCGAAGCGCAGCTTGCGGGCCGCGACGGTCACACCGGGCAGCTCGTGCGGGCTGATCGCCGAGTGCGGGTGCTCGACGACGACCCGCGCGATGGCCCCGGCCTCCTCGCGGGAGAAGGCGGGCGGGCCCTCGCTCGCCGCGAAACCGCGTAGGTAGAGGTCGTCGACCACCTCGTCGCGCAGGTCGGTGAGGTCCTCGACGAGCCGCGCCCGGGGGTCGGTGTCACCGGCCACGCCGAGGCCGCGCAGCACGAGCTGGCAGAACTGGTGGGTCGTCGCGATGGTCGCGCCGTCGAAGTGGGTGAGCGCCTCGCGCAGCCGGCGCTCGCGCAGGGCGACCTCGTCGGGAGCGCCCGAGCGCAGCAGCGCGACGACGGGGTCGCCGTCCGCGGTCTGCGGGTCGACCAGGCCGCGGTGGACGAGACGCAGGTGCTCGCGCACCCGCTCGCGCATCTCCTGGCTGGCCGCGCGGCCGAAGGTGATGACGAGCAGGGACTCGAGCGGCAGGCCCTCGGCGACGTAGCGGGCGACGAGCGCGCCGATGGTCCACGTCTTGCCGGTGCCCGCGCTCGCCTCGAGCAGCACGGTGTCGCCGGGCCCGGGCAGGTCGCCCACGACGTCGAAGGCGCTGTCCTGAGGTGCGACGGAGGAGCCTCGAAGGGCGCTGTCCTGAGGTGCGACGGAGGCGTCGTCCTGAGGTGCGACGGAGGAGCCTCGAAGGGCGTCGTCCTGAGGTGCGACGGTCGGCTCGCTCATCGCCCACCTCCGAGGTTGTCGAGCAGCGGGTCCCACAGCCGGCTCGCCAGTGCGGCGAGGTCGGTGCCGGGCCCGGCCGCGGGGACGAGGAGGTCGTCGATGCTCGAGCCGGCGCCGATCGCGAGGCGCCACCAGCGGTCGTCACGCTCGGCGCTGAAGCCGCGGTCACCGGGCTCCCACTCGCCCTTCGCCGCCTGCCGAGCCGCCCGTGCGCGCCGCGGGTCGTGGTGGACGGCCTGGGCGTAGACGTACCCGGTCTTCGGCGGCAGCGGCAGGGGCGCGGTGCGACCGAGGAGGTAGAGCTCGACGAGGTCGCCGAGACGGGCGAGGGCCAGCTGCGGCTCCAGTCGTCCGATCTCGCGGGTGTCGGTGCCACGGGGCCTCGTGCCGAGCAGGCTCGCCTGCCAGCCGCCGTCGGGGTGACCGGCGGTGAGGGCGAGCAGGTGCACCCAGGCCCCGAGCAGCTGCTTCGCACCGACGCCGCTGTAGCCGGCGGCGACGAGCCGGTCGCCGTGCACGGAGTCGACCGCACCCGTGACCCGGCGGCCGCCGGGCAGCGAGATGTCGACGTGGACGGTGCGACCGGGCTCGGTGCCCCGCAGCTGCTCCACGCTCGCGACGAGCCCCTCGGCCCGCTGGCAGATCGCCCCGAGGGCGTGGCGCGCCAGACCGCTCGGGGGCAGCTCGCCACGGAGCAGCTCGGCGGTCCACACCTCCTCGGCGGTGCGCCCCGCGAGGCGCTCACGGACGCCGCGGTCGCCGATCGACCAGCGCTCGAGGTTGTCGAGGTCGACGGGGATGCGATCGCTCACCTCGTCGACCTCCCAGCTCGTGGCGACGCCGAGGCGGTCGTGGACGAAGGTGCGTGCGGGCGAGTGGACGAAGGAGACGAGCTGGGCCAGCGAGATCTCGCTCAGCGCCTCGGCCGGCAGGGGACCGTCCAGCAGGGGTGGCGGCTCGGGGCGCGGGCCGAGCATGGCCCGGGCGCCGCCGAGCGCGGCCTGGTCGAAGGAGAAGGAGCCGGTGGCGGTGAGCGCACCGGGCTCGAAGTTGCGCGGGTCGAAGGGCTGCAGCGGGTGGCGGACCTCGCCGACCGCGCTCGACGCCGCGACGGCAGCCCCCTCGGGGTCGTGCTCGGCGCCGGCATCTCGCTCGACCGGGGCCACGGTGTCGGCCGCCGCGTCGATGAGCTCGCCGAGCGGCACCGCGGGCGGGCGCCGCTCCCCGCTGCGCTCGTCGGCGCCCGTGTACGTGATGACGAGACGCTCCTGCGCGGCCATGACGGCGTCGAGGAGCAGCTGGCGGTCCTCGCTGCGCGCGTCGCGCTCACCGGTCATCGGGGTGCGGGCGAGCACGTCGTCGCCGTCGACGGCCTGCTGCCGGGGGAAGGTGTCGTCGTCGAGCCCGACGAGGCAGATGACGCGGTGCGGGACGGAGCGCATCGGCACCATCGTGCACACGGTGATCCCGCCGGTGCGGAAGCTCGCGCGGCCCGGGCGGCCCGCGAGGGCGTCGGCGAGCAGGACGCGCACGTCGGCGATGCGCAGGGGCAGGTTCTCGGGCGCGTGGCGCGAGGCCTCGGCGAGCACCCGCTCGAGCTCACCGACCTGCCAGGCGTCGGTCGTCGGCACGTCGGTGAGGTCGAGGACGGCCTCGCGCAGGGCGTCGGTCCACTGCGAGGCCGACCGGGCGGCGCCGAGCGCCTCGGTCGCGGCGCGGAGCCGGTCGACGACCTCGGCCAGGATGCCGGCGAGCTCGATGCTGCCGCTGCCGACGTCGTCGTAGGGCAGGGTGTGCCCGCCGATCGACAGCGGACCGTCGGCGGAGACGGCGACCCCGGCGAGCAGCCGGTCGAGCCCGAAGTCCCACGTGTTCTGCCGCTCCGCGGACAGGGCGAAGGGGGAGCGGCCCGCCGCGTCGAAGCCCCAGCGCACCCCGGTGGCGCCGACCCACGAGGTGAGGGTCTCGAGGTCCTCGTCGTCGAGGCGGAAGCGGGCGCGCACGGGTGTGCTGGAGATGATGTCGAGGACCTCGCTGGCGCTGGCCCGGCCACCGACGAGGGCGACGAGCCGCTCGGCGACCTCGAGGAGGGGGTTGGTCGCCGCGAGCGAGCGGTCGGCGAGCGAGACGCGCATGCCGTGCGCGGGGTGCGCGTCCACCCCTTCGGCCTCGGTGCCGTGGTCGCCCAGCCCGAAGGCCGCCCCGACGAGAGGGGCGTAGACCTCGACGTCGGGGCACATGACGAGCACGTCGCGCGGCTCGAGGCTCGGGTCGTCCTCGAGCAGCCCGACGAGCACCTCGCGCAGCACCTCGACCTGGCGCGTCGGGCCGTGGCAGGCGTGGATGGACAGGCTGCGGTCGTCAGGGGCGGGGACACGGGCGGCCCGCTCCGGCGCGCTCGGCACGTGGTCGGCGGCGATGTCGGACTGCAACCAGCGCAGGACGGTGCCGGTCGGTGCGGGCCCGGCACCCCCGCCGTGGTCGACGTCGTCGGCGCCGGGCCGCAGCACCCGGACGAGCTCGCGGCTGTCGCGGCCCAGCGAGGCGAGCAGCGGGTGGGCGGGGAGCAGCTCGGGGTCGTCCTGCGCGCGGGGCACGACGCCGGCCCCGGCGAGGGCGGCCGCCGTCGCCGACCAGGCGGTGGGGGAGGGCTGCGGGAGCCACACGTGCACCTCGCGGTGGGTGGCGAGCGCGCGGAGCAGCTCGACCTCGGTCACCGCGAGGCGGGTATGGCCGAAGAGCGAGAGCCGGTCGGGCAGGTCGAGCGAGCCGGGGTCGTCACGCAGCCGCTGCAGGGTCTGCGCGTGACGCACGTCCGGCGGCGGCTCGGTGACGACGTCGAGCAGCCGGCGGTAGAGCTCGGGCTGCCAGCGCAGGTCGGCGGGCAACGGCTGGCCGGCGCCGTCCTCGTCACGCCCCTCGCGCCACGCGGTGAGCACGGCCGGGCGCTGGACCCCGTAGCGGTGGAGGAGGCGGGCCAGGCGCAGGGCCAGGCCGTAGCGCCGACCGCGGCGCACGTCGTCCTCGTCCTGGCCGTGGCCGAGGTGACGGGCCAGCGCGGCCGCCCACGGCTCGTCGAGCGCGGCGTCGATGCTCGCGAGGAGCGGCCACACGAGGTGGGCGGGCAGCCAGGGGTCGTCGAGCTCGCGCCCGGTGAGCAGGGTGACGAGGGAGGCCGGCCGCACGAAGCGCACGCCCGCGCACACGCCGTCGGAGCCCGCCTCGCCCGCGCCGAGGCGGTGCGAGAGCCGCTGCGCCAGCCACCGCTCGACGCCGTGCTCGGGCACGACGACGACCTCCTCGGCGAAGGGGTCGGGCAGCGGGTCCGCGAGGAGCGCGCCGAGGTCGTCGGCGAGCTCGGCGGTGCGGACCGCCCGGTGGAGGTGCAGGGTCACGAGAGCAACCTAGCCAGGAGGGCGGACATCGCGCGGGGGCGGTGTGGACGGCGGTGGTCTCGAGGCTCGGGCGCTGCGCGCCCTCGCACCTCGACCAGCGAAGCGGCTCGGGCGCTGCGCGCCCTCGCACCTCGACCAGCGAAGCGGCTCGGGCGCTGCGCGCCCTCGCACCTCGACCAGCGACGGGTCTACGAGGACAGGGGCTCGGCCCCGCGCTCCTGGAGCATCTGGGTCATCGTCTCGGTCTCGAGGGTCTGGCTGTTGATGATCGACTGCGCGAGGCGGCGGACCTCGGGCTGGGAGGCGCCGTCGACGGCGGCCTGGGCCATCGGCACCCCGCCCTGGTGGTGGCGGATCATCAGCTGGAGGTAGTAGACCTCCGCCTCCTTGCCGGACAGGCGGCCGAGCCGGTCGAGCTCGCTCTGCACGGCCATGCCGGGCATGAGCGCGCCCTCCTGCGTCGCGGGCATCGTGTGGTCGTGGCTGTCGTCCATCCAGCCCATGACCGGCTGCGAGCTCGTCGGCGACAGGCCCCAGGCGGAGAGCCACCCGGCCATCTGGCCGGACTGGTGCGACTGGGTGCGGGCGATGTCGTAGGCCAGCGACCGCACGGACTCGTCGTCGGTGCGGTCACGGACGATGAAGGACATCTCCACGGCCTGGTCGTGGTGGGTCTGCATGTCACGGGCGAAGCCCGCGTCGGTGCTCAGGTCCCCCGGGGCGTCACCGCTCGTCGAGCGGCCGACGAAGACCCCGGCCGCGACCCCGATCGCGAGAGCGACCAGGGCCGCGACGATGGCCCTCGGCGACATCAGGCGCCGACGCCGCCGGTGCAGGCGGCGCCGGGCTCCGGTGTCTGCGGGCCCTGGCGGTACTTCTTGATGAAGGGCTCGAGGCGCGGGTCGTCCGCGGAGTCGACCTTGAGCTGGGTGCCCCACGCGGAGATGGTGATCGGCGAGTCCATGCCCTCGAAGGGGGAGATGAGCCCGTAGGTCTTCGGGGTCATGTCGACGAGCTTGTCGACCTGGTCCTCCGCGAGATCGGGCTGGTAGGTGATCCACACCGCGCCGTGCTCGAGGGAGTGCACGGCGTTCTCGTTCGGCACCGGCTTGTCGTAGACCCCGCAGTTGAGCCAGGCGGGGTTGTGCTCGCCGCCGACGGGCGGGGTCTCCTTGTAGTCGACCGTCCCCTCGACGTGGTTGACGCCCGGGTAGTCGTAGGTCTGGACGCCCTCGATCTCGTCGGCCGCGGCGATCTTGCGCCCCTCGTCGTTGCTGATCGCCCAGAAGACCGCTCCGGCGATGAGCGCGACGGCCAGGCCTGCGGCGCCGTAGAGGATGCCGTTGCGTCGGCGCTCGGCGGCCTGCTGCTCCTTGCGGGCGGCCTCGAGACGCTCCTGGCGGGCGTTGGTCGTCGTCGTGTTCTTCTTGCTCATCGTTCCTCAGCGGCAGACGGGGCAGGACTGGCCCCATCATCGTGCACGGGCCACCTGAGAGCACCATGAGACCCGCCCTGGAGGACCGAGCGAAGGGGGGGACCCCCTTCGCTCAGTCCCTCGAGGTGCGTCCGAACATCCCCACCGCGATCCACGACAGGGCGACGACGACCCCGCCGACGGGGGCGACGACGTCCCGGGCGTCGGACAGCCCGACGGTGACCCCGTAGAGCATGGTGATGGCGAGGGCGACGAAGACGAGCACGCGGCGATCCATGTCTCCTACGGTGCCGCGGGGGGTCCCCCTTCGCCCATGACAGCGGGCCGGACCTGCCCATGACGGCTGTCACGGGGGCCCGTCGTCACCTGCCCGCCATCTCGAGGTGATTGGATCGGTCCATGACGCAGAAGATGGGCCTTCGCGAGTTCATCGACGACCTGCAGGCGAAGGGGTACACGGTCGGCGGCAGCAAGCAGGAGGACCCCGTGCTCCTCATGCCCGACGGCAAGGCCGTCGAGACGTGGAAGGAGGGCTACCCCTACGACGAGCTCATGCCGCGCGAGGAGTACGACGAGGAGAAGTACCGCCTCCAGGTCGAGCTGCTCAAGTTCCAGTACTGGGCGCAGGACGAGCGGCGCAAGTTCGTCGTGCTCTTCGAGGGCCGCGACGCGGCCGGCAAGGGCGGGACGATCAAGCGCTTCACCGAGCACCTCAACCCGCGCGGTGCTCGCGTCGTCGCGCTCAACAAGCCGACCGACCGCGAGGCCGGGCAGTGGTACTTCCAGCGCTACGTCCAGCACCTGCCGACCGAGGGCGAGATCGTCCTCTTCGACCGGTCCTGGTACAACCGCGCCGGCGTCGAGCGGGTCATGGGCTTCTGCAGCGACGAGGAGTACGAGGTCTTCATGGACCAGGCCCCCAAGCTCGAGCGGCTGCTCAGCGAGTCCGGGGTCCACGTGACGAAGCTGTGGTTCTCCGTGACCCAGCAGGAGCAGCGCACCCGCTTCGCGATCCGCCAGCTCGACCCGGTGCGCCGGTGGAAGCTCTCACCGATGGACCTCGAGTCCCTCGACAAGTGGGAGGCCTACACCGCCGCGAAGGAGGAGATGTTCGAGCGCACCGACACCAAGCACGCGCGGTGGACGACGGTGCGCTCCAACGACAAGAAGCGGGCCCGGGTCAACGCGCTGCGCTTCTTCCTCGACCAGTTCGACTACGAGGGCAAGGACACCGGCGTCGTCCACGCCCCGGACAAGAAGATCGTCGGTCGCGGGAAGAAGACGGTCGGTGACTGAGGTTGGCACCCAGGTGACTGCCTCGAACCCGACCCGCCCCCTTCGCCTCTCCCTGCTCGACCTCGCCATGGTGCGCTCCGGCCAGCCGATCAGCGAGGCGCTCGCCGACAGCGTCCATCTCGCGCAGGTGGCCGACGAGCTGGGGGTCTTCGAGCGGCTGTGGTTCGCCGAGCACCACAACATGCGCTCGATCAGCTCGTCCGCGACCGCGGTGCTCATCGCCCACGTCGCGGCCCGCACCGAGCGGATCCGCGTCGGCTCCGGCGGGATCATGCTCCCCAACCACGCCCCCCTCACCGTCGCCGAGGACTTCGGCACGCTCGCTGAGCTGCACGGCGACCGGATCGACCTCGGGCTGGGCCGAGCCCCCGGCACCGACCAGGTGACGATGCGCGCGATGCGCCGCTCGCCGGTCGCGTCCGACCAGTTCCCCCAGGACGTCCTCGAGCTGCAGGGCTACCTCTCCGAGCAGACCCGTATCGAGGGCATCCACGCCTACCCCGGCGAGGGCACGAAGGTCCCGCTCTACATCCTCGGCTCCTCGCTCTTCGGGGCCCAGCTCGCCGCGCAGCTCGGCCTGCCGTACGCCTTCGCCTCCCACTTCGCGCCGGACGCGCTGCAGGCGGCTGTCGCCGCCTACCGTGACGGCTTCCGCCCCTCCGAGCAGCTCGCCGAGCCCTACGTCATCGCCGCGCTCAACGTCGTCGCCGCCGACAGCACGCATGAGGCCGACGAGCTGCGCGCCCAGGTGCTCTCCTCGCGGGTGCGCTCGCTCGCCGGTCGGATGCCGCAGCTCGCCGGGGTCGACATCGACGACGACATGGTCGCCGAGCTCATGGACACCCCCGTGGGCCAGCAGGCGCTGCACATGGCGACGTACACGGTCCACGGCGACCGCGAGGCTGTCGCCGCCGGGCTCGCCGACTTCCAGCGGACCGCCGACGCCGACGAGCTCATCGTCGCCAACGTCGCGCCGGGACGTGACGCCCGAGAGCGCACCCTGCGGGTCCTCGCGGACATCCGGGCGGCGGCGTGAGCGGAACGATCCTCCACCTCGCGCTGGCCTCGGAGTGGGAGCAGGCGACGGCGGAGGGCTCGTACGGCACGTCGACGCTCGGCGTGAGCATCGAGGAGGAGGGCTACCTCCACGCGTGCGAGGACCGCGCCCAGCTCGACGGGGTGGCGCAGCGGTACTACGCCGATGTCGACGCACCGCTGGTCGTGCTGTCGATCTCCGAGGAGGCCGTCGCGGCTGCAGGCCTGATGGTGGGCCGCGAGCGCCCGGCGCCGGGCGCCGACCTCTTCCCGCACGTCTACGGCGGCCGGCTGCCGGTGAGCACGGTCGTCGACGTATCCCCCTTCGAGCGCGGGGTCGCCGGGGTGTGAGCCGGGCCTACGTCGCGCTCGGCGACTCCTACGCCGCAGGCGTCGGGGCCGGTCGTCGCGAGCCGGGGCCGTACCGCACCGACGCCGGGTACCCGCTCGCGGTCGCCCGCGCGACCGGTCTCGACATCGCCTACCAGGCAGTGCTCGGCGCGACCTGCGCCGACGTCCTGCGAGACCAGGTCGGCGCCGTCGGGGCGCAGACGCAGCTCGTCACGGTGACCGTGGGCGGGAACGACGCGGGCTTCGTGCCGGTGCTGCTCTCGGTCGCGCGGCCCGGGTGGGCGGGCAGCTCCGACGGGGCGATCGACGAGGCGCTCGAGGTGGTCTCGGGGGTGCTTCCCGGTCGTCTGCGCGAGGTGCTCCGTGCGGTCCGGGGGCGCGCGCCCGACGCCCGCGTCGTCGTCAGCGGCTACCCGCACCTCTTCGACGGCGTCTCCGACTGCTCGTGGATCACCTCGGTGTCCGTGCACGAGATGCGTCGCCTCGGCGACGCGGCCGACCGGCTCGCCGAGACGATCCTCGGCGTGGCCTCCGACGAGGGCTGCGAAGGGGTGGACGTCCGCACCCCCTTCGACGGCCACCAGATCTGCGACCCGGACCCGTGGGTCCACGGGCTGTCGTGGCCGACGCAGGAGTCCTACCACCCGACGGCGGCGGGCCACGCCGCCTACGCGCGGGCCGTCTCGGCGCTCGCCGTGCCGGTCGAGGCCGAGGTCGTGGCCGGTGTCGCACCTCCGCAGGTGGAGCACGGGGCCTGCGTCGGCACGGCCCCGACCTTCGCCCTGCGCGACGTCCTGACCGGCCGTGCGATGCGGCGTCCCCCGCTCTAGCTCGAGAAGTCCGCACCAGCGCGGGTTACAACCCGCGCGGCTGCAAAGATCCCGGGCCTCTCTCCCGAGAAGCTGGCGCCGGCGCGGGTTGCAACCCGCGCGACTGCCAAGATCCCGGTCGGGTCGCCTAGCGGGCGACCTCGCGGAGGCGGGAGTCGAGGCGGCGGGTCCACCCCTTCGCGTCGAGGTGCTCGAGCAGCGGCACGGCGACCCGACGGGTCGTGCCGAGCGCCTGCCGCGCCTCGCTGAGGGTGAAGGGACCGCCCAGCCCGGCGAGCTCGCGCATCGCGCGGGCCGGTCCGTCGGGCAGGAGGACGACGTCGTCGGGCAGGCGGAGCAGCCGCCCGAGCCGGGCGGCGGCGGCCAGCTCGCGCGCACCGAGCCCGAGCGCGGCGAGGTCGTCGCGCTCCGGTGCGGCGAAGGGGGACTCCCTCAGCCTCCGCTCGACCTCCGCGACCCCGGCCTCGGCCGGACCGAGCCCGGCGGGCCCCGCCCGGTGGACGCGGCCCTCCGTGACCTCCAGACCGGCAGCCGCGGCGACGGCGGCGACGAGGGTGTCGGCGTCGTTGGGCAGGCGCAGGCGGTGGGCGAGCTCGGCCACCGGCAGGCCGGCGCTCAGCGGGTCGCGGTCGCGCAGCGCGTCGACGAGCCGGGGTGCCTCGGCTCGCCACCCGGCCCAGGCGGCAGGGTCGACGACGTGGTCGCCGACGTGGACCTCGTCGGCGCCGGCGGCGCCCAGCCCGAGGCGACCCAGGTGGTCGGCGCGCTGCACGCGGTGCTCGGCGAGACGCAGCGCCCGGGGGTCCGTGGTCGAGAGCGCCTCGCCCCGGGCCACGGCCGCGCCGCGGCGACGCAGGGGGAGCGGGTCGACGTCGCGCACCTGGGCGCCCCACGTCCGTCGGCTGCCCGGGTCCCGCAGGACCAGGCGGTCGCCCACGCGCCACGGCAGCGCGGTCTCGATCCGCACGCGGGCGTGCGCAGGGCCGAGGGGGCGCACCACCCCTTCGTGGTCGGCGGTGCCGACGTGCACGGTGAGCTGCTCGGGCAGGTCCGCGGACTCAACGGCCACGTCGACGGTGCGCGAGAGGACGAAGGCGTCCGGCGTGACGACGACCGCCCCGCGTCCCACGGCGTCGACGTCGACTCGGCGCAGGTTGACCGCCGCTCGGGTGATCCCGGTGAGGCTCTCGTGCCGGGTGTCCTCGCTGTGCAGTCCGCGGATGGTCACGGCATGACGCCCCGTGCCCGGGTCGTGCACCTCGAGGTGGTCGCCGACCGAGAGCGTGCCGTGACCGAGGGTGCCGGTGACGACGGTCCCCGCGCCGCCGATGGTGAAGGAGCGGTCGACCCACAGCCGCACGGGCGCCGCGGGGTCGGGCTCGGGGAGCGCGGTGACCAGGGTCGTCAGGGCGGCCCGCAGGTCTTCGACCCCGAGCCCTGTCGTCGCCGACACGACGACCGAGGGCACGTCCGGCCAGCCCAGCTCGGCGAGGCGGACGAGCGCCTCGGTGCGCACCGGCTCGGGGTCGGCGAGGTCGCTGCGCGTCACCGCGAGCAGGACGTCGCGGATCCCGAGGGCGGCGACCGCCCCGACGTGCTCGCTCGTCTGCGCCTGCCAGCCCTGGTCGGCGGCGACGACGAGGAGCACCGCGGGAGCCGGCCCGAGCCCGGTGAGCATCGTGCCGATGAAGCGTCGGTGCCCCGGCACGTCGACGACCGCGAGGTCGACGTCGTCGCCGAGGCGGGTCCAGGCGAAGCCCAGCTCGATGGTCAGACCGCGCTCGCGCTCCTCGGCGAGCCGGTCGGGATCGCGTCCGGTGAGGGCGCGCACGAGGGTGGACTTGCCGTGGTCGACGTGCCCTGCCGTCGCGAGGACGCGCCTCATCCGGCGAGCGCCTCACGCAGCGCGCGCAGCAGGTCCTCGTCCGCCCCGGACGGGATGCAGCGCAGGTCGACGAGGCCGCGGCCGCCGTCGACGCGGGCGACGACGGCGGGCACGTCGCTGCTCGGCCGGCGCAGACCGGGCACGAGGTCCGCGGGGATCTCGACGGCGTGGCCGTCGAGCGGCACCCCGGGAGCGCCGCCACCGCCGACCCGCCCGTCGACCGGGACGACCTGCCGACCGAGAGCCTCGGCGAGACGCTCGGTGCGCGCCCGCAGGTCGTCCGGGCTGGCGTGCAGGGCCTGCGCGGTCGGGGTGGGCGGACCGGTGAGGGTCGCCTCGAGCGCGGCGAGGGTGAGCTTGTCGACCCGCACCGCGCGGGCCAGCGGGTGACGACGCAGCCGCTCGACGAGGTCGGCGCGGCCGAGGACGAGCCCGGCCTGCGGGCCGCCGAGGAGCTTGTCCCCGCTCGCGGTCACGAGATGGGCCCCCCGGCGAAGGGAGGTCGTCGCGTCCGGCTCGTCGGGCAGGGCCGCGTCGGGGGCGAGCAGACCGGAGCCGATGTCCTCGACGACGGGCACGCCGAGATCGGCGAGCTCGGCGACGCCGACCGAGCGGGTGAAGCCCTCGACGCGGAAGTTGCTCGGGTGCACCTTGAGGATGCAGCCCGTGTCGGGTCCGACGGCGTCGACGTAGTCGCGCAGGTGCGTGCGGTTCGTCGTGCCGACCTCGCGCAGGCGGGCGCCGGTGCTCGCGACGAGGTCGGGCAGGCGGAAGCCGTCGCCGATCTCGACCATCTCGCCCCGGCTGACGACGACCTCGCGGCCGGCAGCGAGCGCGGTCGTCGCGAGGACGAGGGCGGCGGCGCCGTTGTTGACGACGAGCGCGTCACCGGCGTCGGGCACGGCCGAGCGAAGGGCGGCGAGGGCCTGGGCCCCGCGGCGCGAGCGCTGCCCGGTCCCGAGGTCCATCTCGACGTCGACGTACCCGGCGGCGTCGACGACGGCCTCGATCGCGCGGGGGGAGAGGGACGCGCGGCCGAGGTTCGTGTGGATGACGACGCCGGTCGCGTTGAGCACGGGGGTCAGGCTGCTCGCCCGGCTCGGCAGCCCGGCGAGCGTCTCGTCGACGACGCGCTCGGGCTCGATCTCGCCGGAGCGGGCGCGCTGCTGGGCGGCGACGACCGCGGCCTTGACCCGCTCGCGGGAGTGCGTGCCCAGCGCGGTGACCACCCGCGGGTCGGCGAGGACGGCGTCGGTGCGCGGCACGCGCCGCCGGGGGTCCTGCGTCATGGTCTCGACCCTACGACGCGGCCCGAGGCCTCCCCCTTCGGGCGGGGTGGCTCAGCGCCGCTGGAGGGAGACCCACCCGTTGGGCTTGGTGCCCTCGCGCTCGTCGCTGTGCGGCACGGTCTCGACGACGGTGTAGCTGCGCCCGTCGAGCTCGACGGTGCCGTCGAGGTCGACCGAGACCCGGCCGTCGGGGGTCTGCAGCCCGGCCCCGTCGTCGGTGACGTTGTAGGCGACGACGCGGGTGCCGTCGACCTTCGTCGGGAGGTTCTGCTTGAGGACGATGGCGTCGGCCATGGGGCTCTCCTGCGGTGCGCTGGGGGTCGAGGTGCTCGTGCTGGTGGACGCGGGGTCCGGCCCGCTGCCGCAGGCGCTCGCCCCGACGAGGAGGGCGAGGCCGGTCGCGATCGCCGCGCACCTCATGGACGGCTCGTGCTGATGTGGCCGAAGTTGTCCTGGAACTCCTCGTAGGTGAGCACGATCGGGTCGTCTCCGGGGCTCCAGGGGTTGGTGAGCTCGAGGTCCCCGCTCTCGGTCACGCCGCTCACCCAGTAGAGGTGGTTCGTCGCGATCGTGTCGTCCTCGTACAGCGGGCGGCCGCCGACGTCGTCGTGCGAGGACAGGAGCACCTGCCCGCCGGTGTCGAGCACCTCGCGGATCTCGTCGGAGTCCGGCGGGGCGTTCCAGTCGAAGATCCCGCTGCTCGTGTTCTCGGTGCCGACGTCCTGGCCGGTGATCGCCTCGAGGGCGCGCTCAGCGGTGTCGTAGTCGAGGTCGCGCCAGTCGCCGCCCATGTGCTGAGCCATCGCCTTCTCGTAGAGCAGCGGCCACAGCTCGCGGTCCGAGGCGCTCGCGTTGTCGGCGAAGACCGGATCGCCGTCGTCGGCCGGCACGACCGCGTCGACGCGGTAGACGACCGGCTCGCCGTCGACGTAGAGCGTGACGTCGTAGGTGCCGTCGCCGTTGTCGACGACGCCCTGCTCGAGGACCTCGGGGTGGGTCGCGGCGACCGCCTGGAGCGAGGCGATGAACCAGCAGTCGTTGAGGCTGCCCTGCTCGACGTCGGTCGGCGCCGCCCCGTCGCGGAAGAGCGGGCCCTCGATCTCGGTGTCGACGGCGTCCTCGGCGTCGGGGTCGAAGTTCGGGTTGTCCTTCTCCTTCGTGCTGCCGCCGGCACCTGCGTCGTCGGCCCCACCGGCTCCCCCGTCGCGGCCGCCCGGCCCGGCGGGTCCGCCCGGTCCGCGACCACCGGGGGAGTCCGAGGCGGAGTCCTGGGCGTCGGCCTGACGCTCGAGCTCGTCCGCGTACGCCCGCACCCGGTCGGCGGCGGCGTGGACGACCCGCTCGGCCGCCGACCACCGGTCGCCGAAGGACGCGAGATCCGGTCCCTGCCAGGCCTCGTCGAGCGTGGCCAGCCCGGCCCGCCCGGTGCGGCACACCTCGTCGAGCCGTTGCTCCGTCGCCCTCAGCTGCGCACCCACCTGGCGCACCCGGGCGACGTCCATCCCGTCGGTGAGCGTCATGACCGGCCTCCCTGCCCTCGTCCCTGCGCAGGCTAGTGGCGGCGTGGTGGGTGCGGCCAGGGCAGGACTCCCCTGCGATAGCGTGAGCGGCGGAGGCGTCTGGGCACCTGGTGGGCTCCCCGGTCTTCAACACCGGTGAGGCCGAGCATCTCGGTCTGGCGGGTTCGATTCCCGTCCGCCTCCGCCAGCCACCACCGGCGAAGGGGGCCCGCCGCCCCCTTCGCCGGAGGGCCCGACCTAGGGTGAGGGCATGGCGGAGCAGCTGCGACTGACCCAGTACGCCCACGGCGGAGGGTGCGCGTGCAAGATCCCGCCCGGTGAGCTCGAGCAGGTCGTCGCCGGCCTGCGCGGGGTGCGCACCGCCTCGACCGCCGAGGTGCTCGTCGGTCTCGACGACGGCGATGACGCGGCCGCCGTGCGGGTCGCCGACGGTCTCGCCGCGATCTCGACAGCCGACTTCTTCACCCCCGTCGTCGACGACGCCTACGACTGGGGCCGGATCGCCGCGGCGAACGCGCTCTCCGACGTCTACGCCATGGGTGGCACGCCCGTCATGGCGATCAACCTCGTCGGCTGGCCGCGCGACGTCCTGCCGACCGACCTCCTGACCGAGGTGCTGCGCGGTGGTCTCGACGTCGCGACCCAGGCCGGCTGCCCGGTCATCGGCGGGCACAGCATCGACAACCCCGAACCGATCTACGGCATGGCCGTCACCGGCACCGCCGACCCGGACCGTCTGCTGCGCAACGACGCCGCGCAGCCCGGCCTGCCGATCAGCCTCACCAAGCCCCTCGGCCTGGGCATCCTCAACAACCGGCACAAGGCGACCGGGGAGCTGAGCGCCGAGGCGGTCGAGGTGATGACGACCCTCAACCGCGAGGCGTCCGAGGCGGCGCTGGCGGCGGGGGTGCGCTCGGCGACCGATGTCACCGGCTTCGGGCTCCTCGGGCACCTGCACAAGCTGTGCCGCGCGAGCGGTGTCGCGGCCGAGATCGACGCCGCGGCGGTGCCGTACGTGAGCGGCGCGCGCGAGGCGCTCGCCGCCGGGCACGTCCCCGGCGGGTCGCGGCGCAACCTCGACTGGGTGCGCCCCCATCTCAGTGCCGACGGGGTGGGTGAGGACGAGCTCGTCATGCTCGCCGACGCCCAGACCTCCGGCGGCCTGCTCGTCGTCGGCGAGATCCCCGGTGCCCCCGTCGTCGGCCGCACCGTCGCCGGCGGCTCGCTCGGCGAGGGGATCACCCTCCGGGTGCGCTGACCCCTTCGCGCTCGTCGGCTGGGGCTACGAAACCCTGCCAGCAGCCCTTCGACGAGCCAGGACCCTCTCGAGAGGGTCCTGGCTCGTCAAGACCCAGCCAGCAGGGTTTCGTAGGCAGCGGGGGGCGAAGGGGGACCCAGCAGCACCTCGACGCGCGAGCAGCAGCACGAGGTGCGGCTGGGTATGACGAGCTGCTGCATGCAGCAGCTTGCTGAAGGGGGGCGGGGGTCAGGCGCGGGGGCGGGTGCCCGGGAGGTAGCCGACGTCGATGACGGCCTTGACGAAGGGGCGTGCCCGCCGCAGCGTCTCCTCGGCCTCCGGCACCCCGGCCCACAGGCCCGCGGCGGCGGTGTCGGTCTCGCGCTCGACCCGGTCGTAGAGCTCGGCGCCGGCAGCGGTCATCGCGCCGTCCGCGTCGAGCAGCCCGCGCGAGCGCAGCGACTGCGACGCGCTCTCCCAGTCCGAGTCCTCCCAGCCGCGGGTCTTCAGGAGCAGGGAGCGACCGAGCGTGCGCCGGCGGATCGCCGGGTCGGGGTGGGGCGCCTCGTGCAGCACGAGGGCCTCGACGGGGGAGAGGTCGGCGAGGACGAGCGCCGCGATGTGCCCGTCGCCGCGGTGCTCGCGCACGACGGTGATCGCGTGCCACAGCTGCAGGTGCGGCTCGTCCGGCCACGGGTGGGCGGCCCACGCGGCGGCGAGAGGTCGGCCCTCGAAGCGCGCGTCGACGACGCCCGCCCGCAGCGCGCCGACGACGGAGGCGATCTCGGGGTCGGACACGCGCTCGCCGAGGGCGTCGCGCAGCGAGGCGTCGACCGCACGGGTCCGTCCGGCGTCGGTCTCGTCGAGACCGGTCGACAGCGCCTCGGACCAGCCGAAGGTGATGAGCGCCGGGTTGAAGTTGTAGAAGGTCGCCGCGACCGTCGCCGCCGAGGTCCGCCCCAGCGGCGCGGCCCGCCCCCCGACGTACATGCCGGCCTGCGAGAGCCGCAGCGGCACCGACTCGGTCTTGAGGTGCGGGTTGAAGTACGCCAGGACGTGGTACGGCTCGAGCGTCTCGTAGGCGGTGCGGGCCAGCGTCGAAGTCACGCCTGGCACCTTACGGGTCACCCGGGCGAAGGGGGAGGCGGTGGTCTCGAGGCTCAGGCCCGGGGAGCCTTCGCACCTCGACCAGCGACGGGCGGGTGGTCTCGAGGCTCAGGGCCGGGGGGCCTTTGCGCCTCGACCGCCATGCCCCCCTTCGCCACGTGACCAGCCCCGCCCCATGCCCAATGAGCGCGAATCGCCGCTACGCGGGGGGCGTAGCGGCGATTCGCGCTCACTCGGGCGACGGGAGAGGGGGGTCAGGCGTCGGCGGTGCGGCCGGCGGGCTTCTTCGTGATGAGGGGGATGGCCGCACCGACGAGGGCGATGATGCCGACGACCGTGTAGCCGACGGTGTACGCCTTGTCCTCGCCGACGAGCGCGGAGATGAGCAGCGGGCCGACGACGCCGCCGATGGACCAGCCGATGAGCATGAGGCCGTAGATCCCACCGGCGTTCTTCACGCCGAAGAAGCTGCCGGCGGTCGACGGCATCGTCCCGAAGGCGCCGCCGTAGCAGAGGTAGATGAGCGCGGCGAGGACGTAGAAGATCGCGACGTTGCCGGCGTGCGGGATCGCGATGAGCGCCAGGCCCTGGATCGCGAGGATGCCGACGAAGGCCGTCATCTTGCCGATCTTGTCCGACACGGCGGCCCAGGCGATGCGCCCGACGCCGTTGAAGAGACCCATGACGCCGACGAGCGTCGCGGCGGCGCCGGCGCTGAAGCCGGCCACGTCGGTCGCGGTGCCCGCCGCGATCGAGATGAGCGAGATGCCCGCGGTGACCGAGATCGTGAGGATGAGGGTGAGGAGGTACCACTGCGGGGTCGACAGCGCCTCGGCCTGCGTGAAGTCGCGGACCGCGGGGGCGGTGGTGTCCCCCTTCGCCGCGGTGCTCTGCGTCGCCCCGGCGACGGTGTAGCCCTCCGGCGGGTTGCGGAAGACGGAGGCGCCGATGACGCCCGCGACGAGGTAGGCCAGGCCGAGCCAGAGGAAGACCTTCGTCGGGTAGCGCTGGTAGTCCTCGCTGCCGGCGATCATCCGCTGGGCGAGGGGGCTGGTGATGACCGCGCCGAAGCCGAAGCCGCCGACGGCGATGCCGGTGATGAGGCCCGTCTTGTCCGGGAACCACTTCTGCAGCATGGCGATCGGGACGATGTAGGCCAGGCCGAGACCGAAGCCGCCGAGCACGCCGTAGCCGAGCACGAGCAGCCACAGGTCGCTGCCGTCCCGCGCGAGGCTGGCGAGCATGATGCCGACCGAGTAGATCGCGACGCCGACGAGCGCCACGGTGCGCGGCCCCCGCTTGTCCTGGATCCGTCCGCCGAGGAAGGTCCCGACGAAGATCATGCCGATGGCGACCTCGAAGGGGATCGCGGCCTGCACCTTGGAGATGTCGAAGGCAGAGCCGTCCGCCTGGAGCGCCTTGGCGAAGGTGCTCCACGCGTAGACGGCGCCGATGGCGAGCTGGACGAGGACGCCTCCGACGAGGATGAGCCAGCGGTTGCCCCCTGCGCTCGTGGTGGTCGAGCGTGGCGTGGTGGCAGGGGTGCTCATGACGACTCCTTCTCAGGTGGCGGTGGCGCGCTCAGCGCGCCGTGGTGATGCTGTCGTGGACGACGCCGCGGGCGCGGCGCTCCTCGAGACGGGCCTTCTGCGTGGCGACCGTGTGGCGGGGGTCCTTCGCCGACTCGATCCCGGCCTCGACGACGGCGAAGCGGGTGAGCGCGGAGGCGGTGGCCAGGGCCAGCCCGCTCGCGACCGCGACGGTGCGCGAGCGGCGCGCGAGCAGCGAGCCGACGCCGCCGGCGATCGTGAGGACCTTCGCCGCGCGCATCATCGCGCCCGGTCGGCCGTGGTGGATCGTGTCGTCGATGTCGAGCTCGCGCAGCCGACGCTCGACGGCCTCGGTGGCGACGAGGTCGCCGACCGCGCCGAGCACCGCGAGGCGCTGGACCGGCCGGGTCTGCGAGGCCGGGGTGAGGACGAGCTGCAGCCCCGAGGAGGCCATCGCCGCGGAGGAGACGAAGACGAAGGGGAGGGTGCGCCGCGACTCGAGCCACACGGGGGTGGCGGTGTCGGAGAGCAGGACGGCGGTGTACGCAGCGAGCGGCGGCCCGAAGGCGAAGCTGCCGAGCGAGCCGATCGTCTCGAGCGGACGCACGACGCCGCCGAGGACGGGCAGGCCGCGACCGCCGCTGCGCCCGCCGAGCATCCGGTCGACCTCGGCCGCGGTGCTCAGCGCCCCGAAGGCGGAGAAGGCCGAGAAGATCCACGTGCCGACCGACATCGGCGAGGTGAGCTTGACCGTGCGCAGCATGTTGATGAAGCGCTCGGGCCGGCCGAGGTCGGAGACGAGCAGCCCGCCGCTCACGGCGACGGCCGTCATCGAGGTGAGCCGCGCGTTGCGGCGCAGCGCCTCCAGCCCGACGGCGTGGGCCGCGGCGCCGATCATGCCCGAGCCGGCGGCGACGCCGCCGGTGAAGAGGTAGGCAGGGATCTCGTGCTTCCACGGCACCGGCTTGATGACCGGCTGGCCGTAGTAGCTGCGGAACTCCGCGTCGGGCACGACGGCCTGCTCGCCGCGTCCGCGCTGCCGCCCGGAGAGCCAGTCGCTGCCACGGGCCGCGAGGCCGCGCGGGTCGCGGTGCTCACCGGCCCGGCGGCGCTCGCGCCGGCCCTGGGTCTCCGGCGGGCGATAGCTGTCGAAGGCGCTCGTGCTCATCGGCGCGCCCCGACGAAGGACACGGCCGCGGCGCCGAGGAGCCCCAGCGCGGCCAGACCGGCCTTGCGGAACATCTCGGGCAGGTGCGCGGTCGGCACGACCGGGTCCGGCGGCAGGCCGTAGACCTCGGGCTCGTCGAGGAGCAGGAAGACCGAGCCGGTCCCGCCGACGCCGTCCTGGTCGTTGGCGCCGTAGAGCCGGGCCTCGGTGAAGCCCTGGGAGTGCAGCTGGGTGACGCGCTCCTGGGCCGAGGCCACCATGTCGTCGTGGTCGCCGAACTTGATCGAGGTCGTCGGGCAGGTCTGCGCGCACGCCGGCGTCTGGTCGTGGCCGAGACGGTCGTAGCAGAGCGTGCACTTCTGGGCCACGCCGATGTTCGGCACGTGGTCGTGAGCGCCGCTGCCGCGGGAGTCCTCGACACCGCTCTCGTCACGGCGCCCGATGACCCCGAAGGGGCAGCCGCCGACGCAGTAGCCGCAGCCGTTGCACACGTCGGGCTGGACGACGACGGTGCCGAACTCGGTGCGGAAGAGCGCTCCGGTCGGGCAGACGTCGAGGCAGCCGGCGTGCGTGCAGTGCTTGCACACGTCGGAGGCCATGAGCCAGCGGAACTCCGGCAGCGGGCCGACCTTCGGCTGGCCGTCGACGGTGGTGCCGAAGGGGGACCCGCCGTTCGTCGTCGGGGTGATGCCCTCCTGCGCCCCCTTCGCGGCGAGCATGTCGGACAGCGCCGGGCCGTGGTCCTCGACGGGCGCGGGCAGGCTGCCGTACCCGGCAGGGGTCCCGCCGCGGGCCGGCTGCGGGGCCGGAGCCCCGATGCTCGGCATGCCGAGGTCGACGAGCGCCTTGCCGGAGGCACGAGCCGCCTCGATGCGCTCCTGGCCCTGCTCGACGAAGGCGACGTGGCGCCACGTGCTCGCGCCGAGGTCACCGGTGTTGTCGTAGGAGTTGCCGGACAGGCCCAGCCCGTCCATGGGCACGGCGTTCCACTCCTTGCAGGCCACCTCGCAGGCCTTGCAGCCGATGCAGATCGAGGTGTCGGTGAAGAAGCCCTTGCGAGACGGCGGGTCCACCCAGCCGGCGTCCTGCGCGACGTCGGTGGCACCGGAGAGCTGCTCGGTCAACCAGGTCACGTGTCCTCCTGCTCGATGATCTCGACGACGTCCTCGGCGACCCGGGCGTTGCCGGTCTCGGTCGTGGCGCCGGCGAGCGACTGGTACTCCGCGACGAGCCGCAGCAGGTCGTCGCCCTGGGGGCGGCGACCGGGACGGATGTCGCACGAGCCGACCTTGCTCTCCTGGATCTGGACGTTGGGGTCCAGGGCCAGGCCGAGCAGGTCGTTGGCGGCGTCGCCCTCGACGACGGCGTCACGGCCGACGCCCCAGTGGTAGGGCAGGCCGATCTGGTGCACGGTGCGCCCGCCGGCGAGCAGCGGTCGCATGCGGTCGGTGACGAGCACCCGGGCCTCGATGGCCGAGCGCGCGGAGACGATCGTCGCCCAGTCGCCGTTGGTCAGGCCCCGCTCCTGCGCCAGCGCAGGGCTGACCTCGCAGAACATCTCCGGCTGGAGCTCGGAGAGGTAGGGCAGCCACCGGCTCATGCCGCCGGCCGTGTGGTGCTCGGTGAGCCGGTAGGTCGTGAAGACGAAGGGGTAGACCCCGCTGCCCGGCTCGTCGCCCGAGGGCGCCCACAGGTTGTCCTTGCGCGGGAAGAGCACCCGCCCGGGGTTGCGCTGCTGGGGGTAGAGCGGGTTGACGACGGGTGACTCCTGCGCCTCGTAGTGCGTGGGGAGCGGGCCGTCGACCATCCCCTTCGGCGCGTAGAGCCAGCCCTTGCCGTCCGCCTGCATGATGAAGGGGTCGTCGCCGGCGATCGCCGCGGGACCACCGACGCCGGGGTCGGGCCGGAAGGACGGGTCGCGGTCGACGGGGAAGTCCGGGACGTCCTTGCCGACCCACCTGCCCTGCTCCGCGTCCCACCAGATGTACTTCTTGCGCTCGCTCCACGGACGACCCTCGGGGTCGGCGGAGGCGCGGTTGTAGAGGATGCGCCGGTTCATCGGCCAGGCCCAGCCCCAGTCCTTGGCGACCTCGTCCTGCTCCTGGCCCGGCACGCGGTCCGCGGAGTGGTTGATGCCGCCGGCGTAGACGCCGGAGTAGATCCAGCACCCGCCGGAGGTCGAGCCGTCGGCCTTCATCTCGTTGAAGGTCGACAGCGGCTGGCCCGCCTTGTCGCCGGTGAGGTGCATGCCGTTGATCTCGCGCAGCACGGCCTCGCCGTCGATCTCACCCTCCTCGTCCTTCGGGTAGTCCCAGGTGAGGTCGAGCAGCGGGCGGTCGCGCTCGTCGGTGGATCCGGCGAGACGCTCGCGGATGCGCACCCCGAGCTCGTAGAAGAACTCGAGCTCGCTCTGGCAGTCGCCCGGCGGCATGACCGCGCGGTGGCGCCACTGGAGCAGGCGCTGGGTCTGGGTGAAGGTGCCTGCCTTCTCGACGTGCGTGGCCGCGGGGAAGAAGAAGACCTCGGTGCCGATGTCCTCGGTGCGCAGCTCACCGGTCGCGATCTCCGGCGCGTCCTTCCAGAAGGTGGCTGACTCGATCATCTGCAGGTCGCGCACGACGAGCCACTTCAGGTGCGACATCGCCAGGCGCTGCATCCGGCCGTGGGCGGACCCGACCGCGGGGTTCTGGCCGAGGAGGAAGTAGCCCTCGACCTTGTCCTCGAGCATGTCCATCGCCGTCTGGTACGTGCCGTGGGGACCGTTGATCTTCGGCAGGTAGTCGAAGGCGAAGTCGTTCTCCGGGGTGGCGGCGTCGCCCCACCACGACTTGAGCAGGCTCGCGGTGTAGGCGTCGGCGTTGGTCCAGAAGCCCTTCTGCAGCGGTGACGCGATCGAGGACAGGTACTCCTCGTAGCTGTCGTGCTGGCCGGCCGCCGGCATCGGCAGGTATCCCGGCAGGAGGTTGAAGAGCGTCGGGATGTCGGTGCTGCCCTGGATGCTCGCGTGACCGCGCAGCGCCATGATGCCGCCGCCGGGGCGGCCGACGTTGCCCATGAGCAGCTGGAGGATCGCGGCGGTGCGGATGAACTGCGCGCCGAGCGAGTGCTGGGTCCAGCCCACCGCGTACGCGAAGCACGTCGTGCGCTCGCGCCCGGAGTTGTCCACGATCGCGTCGGCGATCTCGTGGAACTGCTCCGGGCGGATGCCGCACACCTCCTGGACCATCTCGGGCGTGTAGCGCTGGTAGTGCCGCTTGAGCACCTGGAAGACCGAGCGGGGGTGCTGCAGGGTCTCGTCGCGCTCGACCTTCGCGTGCTCGAGCGGGGCGCCGTGACCACCGGTCTCGTCGCCCGCGGCGCGGGCCGACTTGCTCGACCCGTGCTCGCTCGTCCCGTCCGGGCCCTCGACCTCGCCGTCGGCGCTCTCGCCCTCGGCGGGGTCCTCGCGCTCGGCGTAGGCCCACGTCGACATGTCGTAGTGGCCGGTCTTCGGGTCGTACCCGGAGAAGACGCCGTCGAGGTCCTCGGTGTCGCGGAAGTCGTCGCTCACGAGCGTCGCGGCGTTGGTGTACGCCACGACGTAGTCACGGAAGTAGAGGTCCTTGCTCAGGACGTGGTTGATGAGCGCGCCGAGCAGCACGACGTCGCTGCCCGCACGGATCGGGACGTGCGTGTCCGCGATCGCCGAGGTGCGGGTGAAGCGCGGGTCGACGTGGATGACACGTGCACCGCGGGCCTTGGCCTCGGAGACCCACTGGAAGCCCACCGGGTGGCACTCGGCCATGTTCGAGCCCTGGATGATGATGCAGTCGGCGTTGGCCATGTCCTGCAGGTACTGCGTGGCGCCACCGCGACCGAAGGAGGATCCCAGACTGGGAACCGTGGAGCTGTGTCAAACACGCGCCTGGTTCTCGATCTGGATCGCTCCCGCGGCGGTGAAGAGCTTCTTGATGAGGTAGTTCTCCTCGTTGTCGAGGGTCGCTCCTCCCAGCGCCGCGACGCCCATCGTGCGGCGCAGCCGCCGGCCCTGCTCGTCGTGCTCCTGCCAGCCCGCGGCCCGCGAGGCCATGAAGCGGTCGGCGACCATGTCGATGGCCTCGTCGCGGTCGATCGGGCGCCAGTCGCTCGCGCCCGGCGCGCGGTAGAGCACCTGCTTCTGCCGCGACGGCGAGTTGACGAGCTGCTCGCTCGCCGCCCCCTTCGGGCACAGCCGACCACGACTGATCGGCGAGTCCTTGTCGCCCTCGATCTGGACGACCTTCTCGTCCTTGACGAAGACGCGCTGGCCGCAGCCGACGGCGCAGTAGGGGCACACGCTCTGCACGACGCGGTCGGCCGTCGACGTGCGCGGCTCGATCTCGCGGGTGCGCTTGCTCTGCACCGACTTCCCTCGGCCCAGGTAGTCGCCGGTCCGTAGCTGTCGTACGACCGGCCAGTCGAGCGGGGTGATGGCCATGGGAGCCTCCGTCGGGCGTCGGTGCTGGTGCTCCACGTCACTCTCGCACACGGCGCTCGCACCGTCGCGGGCGGCAGGACCCCCCTTCGGGTGTGACGAAGGGGGGACGGCTTCGGCAGCCAGACAGGGGGGCGGCGGGCCGCCCACCTGGCCCGATGTCGGTGGCATGGTGGGACGGCCGCGTCCGCGGCGTGCCGGACCCCCCAGGAGAGGACGCCCCGTGACGGATTGGAGCACCACGACGACCGTGACCCTGACGGTCGACGGCCGCAGCCACGAGATCGAGGTCGAGCCGCGCACGACGCTGCTCGACACCCTGCGCGAGTGGCTCGGGGTGACGAGCGCGAAGAAGGGCTGCGACCACGGCCAGTGCGGCTCGTGCACGGTGCTCCTCGACGGCCGCCGGCACCTCACCTGCCTCACCCTCGCCGTGCAGCAGGACGGCGCCGAGATCACGACCGCCGCCGGGCTCGCGGGCGTCGACGCGACGGCGCACGGCGATCCCTCGCTCACCGCGCTCGACGACGCCGAGCTGCACCCGGTGCAGCAAGCCTTCGTCGACCGCGACGCCCTGCAGTGCGGCTACTGCACCCCCGGTCAGGTCTGCAGCGCCGTCGGGGTGCTCGACGAGATCGCGAAGGGGCACGCGAGCCACGTCACGGACGACCTCGAGGAGGGCCTCGACGGCGGGGCACAGCTGACACGAGACGAGATCCGCGAGCGGATGAGCGGCAACCTGTGCCGCTGCGGGGCGTACACGAACATCGTCGACGCGATCTGCCAGGCCGCGGGCGACCCGCCGCCGGACAGGGTGGCCGAGGCCGAGATCGTCTCCGGTGCGGGCGACGGGGCCGCGCGATGAACCCCTTCGCCTACGAGCGGGCCACCGACCCCGCCGACGCCGTCGCGCGCCACGGCGGCGACCCCGACGTCGCGTACGTCGACGGCGGCAGCAACCTGCTCGACCACCTCAAGCTCGGGATCCGCACGCCGTCGCGTCTCGTCGACGTCGGGCATCTCGGGCTCGACGAGATCACGCCGACGCAGGACGGCGGGCTGCGTATCGGCACCAACGTGCGCAACAGCGACCTCGCCGCCCACCCCGCGATCCGCCGCGACCACCCCCTCGTCGCGCGGGCCCTGCTCGCCGGCGCCTCGGGCCAGCTGCGTCACCAGGCGAGCACCGGCGGCAACCTGCTCCAGCGCACGCGGTGCGTGTACTTCCAGGACCTCACGACGCCGTGCAACAAGCGCGAGCCGGGCACCGGGTGCTCGGCCGACCACGACGAGGCGCGCACGAGGGAGAACGCCGTCCTCGGCACGAGCGAGCACTGCGTCGCGGTCCACCCGGGCGACCTCGCCGTCGCGCTGCGCGCGCTCGACGCCGTCGTCGTCGTGCGCGGCACGGGCGGCGAGCGCCGGGTCCCGATGGGCGAGCTGCACCGGCTGCCCGGCGACCGGCCCGATCTCGACACGACCCTCGAGCACGGCGACCTCATCACCGCCGTCGAGCTCGCACCTCCGACGCCTGGCGCCGTGGCGACGTACGTCAAGGTGCGCGACCGGGCCTCCTACGCCTTCGCGCTCGTCTCCGTCGCTGCCGAGCTCGTCACCGACGGCGAGACGATCTCGCACCTGCGCCTCGCGTGGGGCGGCGTCGCCCATGCGCCGTGGCGCCCGACCGGCGTCGAGACCGCTCTCGTCGGCGGACCCGTCGACACGGACGCCGTCCTCGCCGCGTGCGAGGAGGAGCTGGGCCAGGCCCGCACCTGGCCGGGGAACGCCTTCAAGGTCCCCCTCCTCGCCCGCACCACCGCCCACGCGATCGAGCAGCTCGCGACCCGTCCGGCAGGAGCCGCAGCATGAGCACCGACGACTCCGGCGAGCGCCTCGCGCCGCTGACCGCCTCGGCCATGGGGACCGACGTCGCCCGCGACGACGCCCGTCTCAAGGTCACCGGCACCGCGCCCTACGCCGTCGAGCACCCGGTCGAGGACCCCCTCTACGCGGTGCTCGTCGGGGCCCCCTTCGCCCTGGGGTCGGCGACCGTCGACGCCTCCGAGGCGCTCGCCGCACCCGGTGTGCACTCGGTCGTCGACCACACCAACGCGCCCCGGCTCGAGGGCGTCGAGGACCTCGAGATGGACCTGCTGCAGTCCGGTCGGGTCGACTACCACGGCCAGGTCGTCGCGATCGTGCTCGGGGAGTCGCTCGCCGCGGCCCGGCACGGGGCGCACCTCGTGCGCGTCGACGGGGCGCAGCGCGAGGCGGCGACCCGCTTCGAGATCGGGCAGGCCCGGCGCAAGCCCGACGAGGTCAACGCCGGCTTCCCCACCGACTCCGAGACCGGTGACGTCGACGCGGCCGTCGCGCAGGCCGCGACGACCGTGCAGCAGACCTACGTCACCCCGCTCGAGCACAACAACCCGATGGAGCCGCACGCGGCGACGGCCACGTGGCGCGAAGGGGGAGACGGTCCCGTCCTCGAGATGACCGTCTCGACCCAGTCGGCACCGGGTGTCGTCACGACCCTCGCCCCCCTCCTCGGGCTCGAGCCCGAGCAGGTGCGCGTGCGGGCGCCGCACGTCGGCGGCGGCTTCGGCAGCAAGGGGCTGCCCCACCCGCCGGACCTCGCGGCCGCCATGGCGGCGCGCACCGTGCCCGGTCGACCGGTGCGACTGGCCGTCACCCGTCAGCAGATGTTCGCGCTCACCGGGTACCGCTCGATCACCGCCTCGCAGATGCGGCTCGCGGCCCAGGAGGACGGCACCCTCACGGGGATCCAGCACGCCTCCTTCACCCCGTCGAGCCGGGTCAAGGAGTACGCCGAGCAGACCTCGGTCTCGACGCGCTCGTTGTACGCGGCGCCCAACCGGCGCACGAGCCACCGGCTCCAGGACCTCGACGTCGCGATCCCGTCGTGGATGCGGGCGCCGGGCGTCTTCCCGGGGGTCTTCGCCCACGAGGTCGCGATGGACGAGCTGGCCGTCGACCTCGGCATCGACCCCGTCGAGCTGCGCCGTCGCAACGACACGGACGTCGACCCGGACTCGGGCGACCCCTTCAGCGAGCGGCGCCTGCTCGAGTGCTTCGACCGCGGGGCCGAGCTCTTCGGGTGGAGCGGTCCGCAGGAGCCGCGCTCGCGGGTCGAGGGCGACTGGCTCCTCGGCAGCGGCGTCGCGACCGCGACCTACCCGGGTGAGTCCATGCCCGGCAACCAGGCCTGCGTCACCGTCCTCGACGACGGGCGCTACGAGGTCTCCATCGCCGCCACCGACATCGGGACCGGCGCGTGGACGGTCCTGCGGCTCGTCGCGGCCGACGCCCTCGGCGTGCCGCGCGACCAGGTCGAGATGCGCATCGGCGACAGCTCGCTGCCGCCGGCCTCGGTCGCCGGTGGGTCGGCGGGCACCTCGTCGTGGGGCACGGCGATCACGGGTGCTGCCCGTGCGCTGCACGACAAGTTCGGCACCGACCCCGCCGCCGGGTCGTCGGTGACGACGCCCGCCCCGGACGACCCGGGCGAGGAGGGGTACGTCACCCAGTCGTACGGTGCGGTCTTCGCCGAGGTCGGGGTGCACCGGTGGACCGGCGAGGTGCGTGCCCGTCGGCTGCTCGGGGTCTACTCCGCCGGCCGCGTGCTCAACCCGCGCGGTGCCCGCTCCCAGCTCGTCGGCGGGATGGTCATGGGGCTCGGCGCGGCGCTGCACGAGGAGTCGGCGCGCGACCCCCGCTTCGGGCACGTCGTCACCCAGGACCTCGCGAGCTATCACGTGCCTGCGCACGCCGACGTCCTCGACGTCGAGGCGCATTGGCTGCAAGGCCGCGACGACGTGATGAACCCGATGGGCTCGCGCGGCATCGGCGAGATCGGCATCACGGGAGTGGCCCCTGCGGTCGTCAACGCGGCCTACGCGGCGACGGGGGTGCGGGTCCGCGAGCTGCCGCTCACCCCGGACCACTTCCTGTGACCGGCGGCGAGGCCAGGCCCGGCGTCGTCGGGCTCGTCCTCGCCGCCGGGTCGGGTCGGCGGATGGGCGGGCCGAAGGCGCTCGCCCGCACGCCGTCCGGCGAGCTGCTGCTCGACCGGGCCGTGCGCATCGTGCGAGCGGGCGGGTGCGCCCAGGTCGTCGTCGCCCTCGGTGCCGGTGCTGACGAGGCACGCGGGCAGGCGCAGGCGCTGGCCCAGTCCGGGACCACCGTCGTCGACGTGCCCGACCACGGCACCGGGATGGCGGCCTCGCTGCGCTCCGGACTGAGCGCCGCGGAGCGGCTCGACCCGGACGCCGTGCTCATCACCCTCGTCGACCTGCCCGACGTGACACCCGACGTCGTCACCCGCGTCATCGGCGAGGGCCCCCACGACGACGCCCTTCGGCGGGCCATTTACGACGACCGGCCGGGCCACCCGGTCCTCCTCGGGAGGGTGCACGTCACCCCCCTCGTCGAGAGCCTCTCGGGCGACGAAGGGGGACGCCGCTACCTCGCCGGGGCGGGCTGCGAGGGCGTGCCCTGCGCGGATCTCGCGACCGGGCAGGACGTCGACACCCCCGAGGAGCTCGGCCGGGCGCGCTGAGCTGCGCGGCCGTCACCGCGGGTGTCGGTGGGTGCTCGTAGGGTCGGCGGACAGCCCGACGACGGGGGCTCGAAGGACGGGGAGGTCGCATGGACGGGGCGCAGCTGCAGGGGATCGCGCGTGCCCGGGCCGACGAGCTGCCGGGGAGCGAGCTGGGTCACCCCTTCGGCGCGGAGTGGGACGTGTGGAAGGTGCGCGGCAAGGTCTTCATGCTCCAGACCGCCGTCACGGGCGACCCGATCCTCACGGTCAAGGCGCACCCGGCCGACGCGCAGAGCCTGCGGGAGGCCCACGAGTGCATCACGGCCGGCTACCACATGAACAAGCGGCACTGGATCACCCTTCGCCCCGGCGACCTCGACACCCAGCTCGTCGAGGACGTCGTCACCGAGTCCTACCTCCTCGTCATCGAGGGGCTGCCGAGGCGGCTGCGGCCCGTCGACCCGGCCACCTTCGGCCCCACCCGCTGAGGAGGCGTTCCGCCAGGCGGTGCGAGGCCGACGAGGTGAGCGGCGTGCGCCCTACGGTGCTGGCACCCGCGCCGACACCGAGGTGAGCCATGTCCGTCCCCGCACCCCACCAGCCCGTCATCCGGGTCGCGCGCCGACGCGCGAAGCCCGGGTGCGCCGCAGCGTACGAGGCCCTCGTCGGCGGCATGCTCGGCGACGTCCGTCAGGTGCCGGGCTTCATCGGCGCCGAGGTCATCCCGCCGTCCACGGAGGGCGGGGAGCACCAGACCATCCTGCGCTTCGAGGACGACGAGGGGCTGGCGGCCTGGGACGCGTCGCCGGTGCGCCACGAGTGGCACGCCCGGCTCGCCGCGGTCGCCGAGGGCGACCCGGACTACCAGGTGCTCACCGGGCTCGAGGCGTGGTTCGCCCGGCCCGAGGTGCCCGGCCACAAGCCGCCGCTGCGCTGGAAGATGGCGGTCGTCACGTGGTGCGGCATCTTCCCCACCGTCGCCCTGCTCCAGCTCGTCCTCAACCCCCTCATCGTCGACGTCCCCTTCGTCCCGCGGGTCGCGATCTTCACGGTCTTCGTCGTCGCGATCGTCACCTACGTCGTCATGCCCCAGCTCGTGCGGCTCTTCCGTCCCTGGCTCGCGCGCCGCTGAGGCCGGTCACGGACGTAGCGTGACGGGATGGAGTACAGGTACCTCGGCAACAGCGGGCTGAAGATCAGCGAGATCACCTACGGCAACTGGTTGACCCACGGGTCCCAGGTCGAGAACGAGCAGGCGCACGCATGCGTGCGGACCGCGCTCGAGCAGGGGATCTCCACCTTCGACACCGCAGACGTCTACGCGAACACCAAGGCCGAGTCGGTCCTCGGCGAGGCCCTCAAGGGCGAGCGCCGCGAGAGCCTCGAGATCTTCACGAAGGTCTACTGGCCCACCGGCCCTGGCGGCAAGAACGACACCGGGCTGTCCCGCAAGCACATCATGGAGTCCATCAACGGCTCCCTGCAGCGCCTGCAGACCGACTACGTCGACCTCTACCAGGCCCACCGCTACGACACCGAGACCCCGCTCGAGGAGACGATGCAGGCCTTCGCCGACGTCGTGCGCCAGGGCAAGGCGCTCTACATCGGTGTCAGCGAGTGGACCGCCGACCAGATCCGCGAGGGCCACCGCCTCGCGCGCGAGCTCGGCATCCAGCTCATCTCGAGCCAGCCGCAGTACTCGATGCTGTGGCGGGTCATCGAGCCCGAGGTCGTCCCGACCTGCGAGGAGCTCGGCATCAGCCAGATCGTGTGGAGCCCGATGGCCCAGGGCGTGCTGTCCGGCAAGTACCAGCCGGGCGCGCAGCCGCCCGAGGGCAGCCGCGCCGCCCACGAGGAGGCCGGCGCGAGCATGCGCGACTTCATGAAGGACGACATCCTCAGCGCCGTCCAGGGTCTGAAGCCCGTCGCCGACGAGGCCGGGCTGAGCATGGCCCAGCTCGCGATCGCGTGGGTCCTGCAGAACGACAACGTCGCCGCGGCTCTCGTCGGGGCCTCGCGTCCCGAGCAGGTCGTCGACAACGTCAAGGCCGCCGGCGTGCGTCTCGACGACTCCGTCATGACGAAGATCGACGAGGCCCTCGGCTCGGTCGTGCAGCGCGACGCGGGTCAGACCGCTGCGCGCTCGCCGAAGTCACGCGTCGCCTGACGGACCACGCGCACGAAGGGGGCGGGGCCGGGTCATCCGGCCCCGCCCCCTTCGCGTCTGCTCAGGCGAGCTCGCGCAAGCCCTCGAGCAGCCGGTCGACGTCGGAGTCGTCGGTGTACGGGGCGAGCCCGATGCGCACGCCCCCGGTCTCGCCCAGGCCGAGCGCCCGGCTGAGCTCGATCGCGTAGAAGTGCCCCGCCGGTGCGGCGACACCGCGCTGCGCGAGGTGGGCGCGCACGTCCTGGGGGTCGCGCCCCTCGAAGGTCACGAGGAGCGTCGGCGTGCGGTCCGGCGCGCCGGAGCGAAGGGAGACACCCGGCAGCTCGCGCAGCGCCGGCTCGAGACGGGCCAGCAGCGCGCTCTCGTGCTCGTGGAGCGCAGCGAAGCTGCGCTGCAGCCGTGCGCGGCGCGGCTCCTCGGTGTCGTCGCCGGGGGCGAGATCGGCGAGGAAGTCGATCGCGGCGGTGACGCCCGCCATGAGCTCGTAGGGCAGGGTCCCGAGCTCGAAGCGCTCGGGGACCGCGTCGCTCGAGGGCAGCAGCTTGTCCATGTGGAGGGTCTCGAGGAGCGCGGGGTCGGCGCTCACCGTGCCGCTGTGGGGGCCGAGGAACTTGTAGGGCGAGCACGCCCAGAAGTCGGCACCCAGACCGGTCCGGTCGGGCAGGCGGTGCGCGCTCGAGTGCACCCCGTCGACCCAGAGCAGCGCCCCGACGCCGTGGGCCAGCGCCGAGACCTCGGCGACGGGTGGGATCGTCCCGACGAGGTTCGACGCGGCCGTCATGGCGACGAGCCGCGTGCGCTGGGTGACGACGGCCTCGAAGTGCTCGAGCCGCTGGTCGCCGGTGGTCGGGTCGAGCTCGGCCCAGCGCACCGTCGCACCCGCTCGCTCGGCGGCCTGGACCCACGGGCGGATGTTCGAGTCGTGGTCGAGCCGGCTGACGACGACCTCGTCGCCCGGGCCCCACGTCGACGCGAGCGCGCGGGACAGGTCGTAGGTGATGGCGGTCGCGCTGCGCCCGAAGATCACGCCGCGCGGGTCGGTGCCCACGAGGTCGCCGATGGCGGCCCGGCAGCCCGCGACGACCTCTTCGGCCCGTCGCTCGGAGGAGGTCACCGCACCCCTGTTCGAGATCGAGGAGACGAGCGTCGCGGCGATCGCGTCCGCGACGACGTCGGGCGTCTGGGTGCCGCCGGGCCCGTCGAAGTGGGCCAGGCCCTGCACGAGCGAGGGGAAGTGGGAGCGGATGCGCTGCACGTCGTAGGCGGTCGTCATGGGGCACATCGTGCCCCCTGCGCCGCGTAGCGTGAGCGGCATGCCCCGGGTCGTCGCCGTCCTCCGCCCCGACGGCCCCGAGGTCGTCGACCCGGCGCAGCCCGTCATCACCGTCGACGACCTCGGCCTGACCCGCGGCGACGGGTGCTTCGACTCCGGTCTCGTCACCGACGACGGCGACGGGCACGTCGTGCGCGGCCTCGACGACCACCTCGAGCGGCTGACGCGCTCGGCCGCAGCGCTCGAGATCACCCCTCCGCCGCGCGAGGCGTGGGTCTCGCTCGTCGACGCGGCCCTGGCCGCGTGGGACACCCCCGGCGACGCCTCTCTCAAGCTCGTCCTCACCCGCGGGCGCGAGTGGGACCCCGACGCGGGCCCGACGGCCTGGGTGGTCGTCTCGCCACGGGCGTCGGGCCGGCCGCAGCGCGGCGAAGGGGGGAGCGACCCTGTCCGCGCGGTGACGCTCACCCGTGGTCACCCGAGCGACGCCTTCGAGGACGCCCCATGGCTCCTCGGCGGGGCGAAGACCCTCTCCTACGTGGTCAACGTCGCCGCCCAGCGCGAGGCCGCACGGCGCGGGGCCGACGACGTCGTCTTCACCTCGACCGACGGGTACGCGCTCGACGCCCCGATGGCCGGGCTGCTCGTCGTGCGCGACGGTCGCTGGCTCTCCACGCCCGCCGGGCCCACGGGCATCCTCGAGTCGCTGTCGGTGGCGACGATCCTGCGGGCCGCCGCCGAGGACGGGCAGGGCAGCGCCTTCGAGCTCGTGCCGGTCGAGCACCTCTACGACTCCGACGGGGTGTGGCTCGTGGCCTCGAGCCGCGGCCCGACGCCGGTCGGCGAGCTCGACGGCCGCCCCCTTCGCGTCGACCCCGACCTCGTGGCCACGGCCGCCCGGTACGCCGGGTTCTGACCCGGTCGCGGTCCCTGGGCATGCCCGGGTGCACCCTGGTCCCTCGACCCGCCCCGCGTCCTGGCGCGCAGAGCCCTCGACGTGGCTAGGCTCCCCGCCATGGAGACGCTGAGCATCCCTTCGCCCCACGACGGGCTGGCCCTGGCCACCTACGTGTGGGAGCCCACCGGCGCGCCGAAGGCGGTCGTGCAGGTCGCGCACGGCATGGCCGAGCACGCGCAGCGCTACGACCGGCTCGCCCAGCGGCTCACCGCGGCCGGGTACGCCGTCGTCGCCCACGACCACCGCGGGCACGGCGCGACCGTCGACGACCCGAAGGACGCCGGCTATCTCGCCGACGCCGGTGGGTGGAGCGCCGCGATCGTCGACATGCGTGCCGTCGGGGCCGCCGCGCGGGAGCGCTTCGCCGGGGTCCCCTTCGTCCTCCTCGGCCACTCGATGGGCTCCTTCCTCTCCCGCGAGCTCGTCTCGCGCGGCAGCGCGGGCATCGACGCGCTCGTGCTCTCGGGGACCATGGGCGACCCCGGTGCGCTCGGCAAGGTCGGGGCGCGCGTCGCCGCGCTCGAGGCGCGGCTGCGGGGCCGACGCCACCCGTCGTCGCTGATGAACACGCTGACCTTCGGCTCCTTCAACAAGGAGTTCTCGCCCGCGCGGACCGACTTCGACTGGCTCTCGCGCGACACCGACGAGGTCGACGCCTACGTCGCCGACCCCCGCTGCGGGGCCGTCTTCACCTCCGGCTTCTTCGCGGACATGCTCGCCGGCGTGAGCGACCTGGCCAAGGACTCCAACGCCGGGCGGATCCGCAAGGACCTGCCGATCTACCTGCTGTCGGGCAGCCAGGACCCTGTCGGTGGGCAGGCCGCCGTCGAGGCCGTGCAGGCGCAGTACGAGCGGGTCGGGCTGACCGACGTCACCGCCCGGGTCTACCCCCAGGGGCGCCACGAGATGTTCAACGAGACCAACCGCGACGAGGTCGTCGACGACCTCGTCACCTGGCTCGACGAGACCGTCGCGCGCGTCGGCTGACCCGGGCGTGAGCGCCGATCGCACGCGGGTGCTCGGGCTGCTGCTGCTCCTGTCCGGCGCCTTCGTCGTCGCCGAGGTCGTCACGGCCTCGGCATGGACCGGGCCGGCGTACTCGTGGACCGGCACCGTCATCAGCGAGCTGGGTCGCACCGACTGCGGGGGCGGTGCCGTCCCGGCGTGCTCGCCGTGGCACGGGGTCATCAACGCGATGATGCTCGCCCAGGGGGTGCGGGTCGCGCTCGCCGTCGCCGTCGGCTTGTCGCTGCTGCGGGGAGCCGCAGGTCGTCTGGGGGTCGTGACCGCCGGGGCCGCGCTCGTCTACGGGGCGGGCATCGCCGGCGTCGGTCTCGCGCCCCTGTCCGACGCCGCCGTCGCCGGCTCGCCCGAGGCGCTGCGGCACGGGGTCGCCGCGCTCCTCGCGATCGGGGGCGGCGTGCTCGTCCTCGTGCTGCTCGCGGCGACCCTGCGCCGCGACCACCCCAGGGCGGCCCTGCTGGCGGCGGTCCTCGCCGTGACGGGCACCGCGGGCGGGGTGGGCTTCGCCGTGCTGCCCGACCTGCAGGGGCTCACCGAGCGCGTCGCCGTCTACGCCCCCATCGCCTGGCAGGTCGTCGTGGGCTCGGTGCTGCTCGTCGTACCGGCCCGGGCCGCCTCTCGTCGCGGGCCTCGGGCGGTCGCCGCGCCATGAGCACCCCCATGCCGCCGCTCGGCCCGGGGGATGCGCGCGCGCCTCGCCGGCGCGGTCGTCGTCGGCACGCGGTGGCTGTCCTCGCCGGGCTCCTGCCCTCGGTGCCGCTGCTCCTGTGGTTCGCCCTCGTCGCCGTCACCGCGGCCGTCGACCGGTCCTCGGCGCCGCAGCCCGGCGCCGTCGGTCAGGTGCTCGGGTGGACGCTTCTCGTCCTGCCGGTCACGCTCGTCCTCGGTCTATCCCTCGTCGGCCTCGTCTACCTCGGCGCCGGGCTGCGGGACTCGCGGACCCGTCGCCGGGGGCCTGCGGTGGCACGATGACGGACATGGCCGACATCGAGATCCGCAAGGACGAGCAGCGCTCCCGCTACGAGGCCGTCGTCGACGGCCAGGTCGCCGGGTACGCCGAGTACCGCGACCGCGGTGAGGCGATCCAGCTGCCGCACACCGTCGTCGAGGACGCGTACGAGGGCCAGGGCGTCGGCTCGGCGCTCGCACGCGGCGCGCTCGACGACGTGCGCGCGCAGGGCAAGCTCGTCGTCCCGACGTGCCCCTTCATCGCGTCGTACGTGGAGCGGCACGACGAGTACGCCGACCTCGTCGTCACCGGCTCCTGACCCCGCCCGGGGCGCCGACCAGGCGGGCCGGGGATGATGGGGAGGTGAGCTCATCCCCCTTCGCCGACCGCACCTTCGCCGCCGTCATCTTCGACAACGACGGGACACTCGTGGACTCGAGCGGCTCCGTCGAGCGCTCGTGGGTGCGCTGGGCGCAGGAGCACGACGTCGACCCGCGCACGCTCGCGGGCCACCACGGCTTGCCGGCGGCCGCGATCATCGACTCCGTCGCCCCGCACCTCGACGCGACGACCGCGCTCGCCCGCATCGACGAGCTCGAGCTCGCCGACGTCGAGGGCATCGTCGCGCTGCCCGGCGTGCTCGTGGCGATCAAGGCCCTCGCCGAGCAGGGCGGGCGCTACGCCGTCGCGACCTCGGCCCACCGCGAGCTCGCCCAGGTGCGCCTCGCGACCGCGGGCATCGACGCCCCGGAGGCCTTCGTCACGGTCGACGACGTCGATCGCGGCAAGCCCGCGCCCGACCCCTTCCTCCTCGCCGCGCAGCGGCTCGGCGTGGACCCGACCGACTGCCTCGTGTGCGAGGACGCCCCGAGCGGCATCGCCGCGGCCCGGGCCGCCGGGTGCGCGGTGCTCGCGGTCACCACGACCACCGAGCCCGGTGACCTCGGCGACGCCGATCTCGTCGTCGACTCGCTCGCCGACGTCTCCTTCGAGGTCGTCGACGGGCGCGTGCGCGTCACGCCCGTGGCAGGCTGAGGTCATGGTCGAGCGCACGCAGCAGGACCGAGAGCTCGACACCTTCTGGTCTCTGGCCAGCCGTCGGCTGCGCCTGCCGGGCGTCCCGACCTACACCGGGGTCAACCCGCTCGGGCTGCTCCGCCCGCCGTCGTGGGCCTTCGGTTCGACGCCCGAGCAGGCCGACCGGCTCCTCGCGCTCGTCCTCGACGGCACGAAGACGGCCACCGCGAGCGCCCACTCCGACTACCTCTCGGCCGGCGAGCCGCTGCCCGAGGCCGGCGATCTCGGCATCGTCCTCGACGGGGCGGGCCACCCCCGGGCCCTCGTGCAGACGACGCACGTGCGGGTCATCCCCTTCGAGGACGTCGACGAGGACCACGCGCACGCCGAGGGCGAGGGCGATCGCAGCCTGCGCTACTGGCGGCTCGCGCACGAGCACTACTTCGAGGCGCACGCGGCCGGTGGCTACCGGCCGGACATGCCCGTCGTCCTCGAGCGGCTGCGGGTCGTCTACCCCTGAGGCTCAGGCGTCGGCGACCGGCGGGGCCATCGGGTCCTCGCCGCCGGCCTGCAGCTCGCGCTCGACGTAGGTCTCGATGTCGTTGACGTCGTCCTGGCTGCGCGCGACGACGGCGAGCAGGTCGTCCATGACGGCGACCTCCTCGACCTGCTCCTTGATGAACCACTGCATGAACTGCTCGGCCGCGAAGTCGTCCTCCTGGCGCGCCGTGCGGGTCAGCCCGTGGATCTGCGTCGTGACCTCGCGCTCCTGCGCGAGCGCCCGCTCGACCGGGGCGACGACACCCTCGAAGCCGTTCACCGGCGCGGACACGGCGGGGATCTGCACCGGCTGGTTGGTGTCGATGAGGTAGCGCATCATCATCATCGCGTGGTCGCGCTCCTCGCGCGCCTGCCGGTAGAAGAAGCCGGCCATCTGCGGCATCGTCAGCGCGTCGTAGTGCACGGCGATCGCGACGTACTGCTGGTGGGCCGCGAACTCCTCACCGATCTGGACGTTGAGCTGGGCGGCGAAGCGCGAGGTCGTCATACCGCGCAAGGCTAGGCAGACGGGGGGCTGCTGTCACGTGAGGACAGGCGAGCCTCAGGCGGCCTTCTTCAGCTTCGACTTGGCCTCGACGGTGACGAGCTTGCGCTTGTGGACCGCGTAGCCGTCGGGCATCTTGCCCTCCTTGAGCAGGCGGATCGGGCAGGAGTCGCAGCGCTTCTTGGACACGCAGCACTTCTGCTTGACCTTGATCTTGCCGATCCGGACCTTCTTGCTCACGAGAAGAACGGTAGCGCACAGGTAAGCCTTGCCTCACCATCTTCCGCAGGACGGAACGCGCCTGGTCAGACGAAGGGGTTGCCGTCCACCATCCCGGGCTCCGCGCCCGGCTCGGTGTAGTACTCGACGCCGAACATCGCCGTGTACGCCGGCGGCGGCATCTGCAGCATCCCCTGCACGTCCTCCTGGCTGCCGTGGCACTCCAGCGCGCGGCGCTTGCGGTCGAGGGCGCCGGTGACGTCGACGCGGTGGTGGATCTGCTCCTGCGGCAGGCCGATCGGCTCGCCGTCCGCCATCGGCTCGTCGGCGTCCCACCCGGGGTCCATGCCCATCTCCTTCGCGGCGGCGATGCCGCGGCGGATCTCGTCGCGGTTCATCGTGCCCTCGAGCAGGCGGGGTCGGCGGGCGGCCAGCTCGGCGGCCCGGTGGGCGACGCGGTGGACCTGGACGTGGTCGGGGTGGCCGTAGCCGCCGTGCCAGTCGTAGCCGACGAGCACGTCGGCGTCCTCCTCGTCGAGGATCGCGGCGAGACGCCCGGCGGCCTCGTCGACGTCGGCGCCGTGGAAGGAGCCGTCGTGGGAGTTCTGCTCCCACCCGTGCATCCCGGAGTCGCGGTAGCCGAGCCACTCGACGCGCGCCGTCCCGGTGACCCGGGCGGAGGCCTCGGCCTCGGCACGGCGGTGGGCGGCCAGGCCGTCGACGCCGACCCCGTCGGGCACCGTGCCGAGCTCGCCGCCCGTCGCGTAGACGGCGACGACCCGCTGTCCGGCGTCGCTGGCGAGGATCATCGAGCCGGCCGTGCCGGAGGCCTCGTCGTCGGGATGGGCGTGGAGGAAGACGATGGTCACCCGCCCATGATGTCTCAGCGGGCAACCCCCTTCGGCCGGGTCGTCGAGGGCGGGTCGGGCGAAGGGGGGCTCAGCCGGCCACCGGGGTGGCCACGGGACGCGGTGGGGTGGCCTGCGCCGCCAGCTCGGCCCGCCGCTCGTAGGCCCACCCGGGTCCGCGCAGGAGGAAGCCGGCGCGGTCGGACCAGGTCGGCGCGGTGGCGACGTCGCGGGCGATGTCGCGCCACTCGTGGGTGGCGATGGTGCGCACGTCGTAGGTCTCGAGGTTGCGCGTCAGGCCGTAGCGCACCCGCTCGTCCTCGGGCTCGAAGGTGCCGAAGAGCTTGTCCCACACGATGAGGATCGAGCCGTGGTTGATGTCGAGGTACTGCCGCTGGCTGCCGTGGTGGGCGCGGTGGTGGCTGGGGGTGTTGAGCACGCGCTCGAGACGGCCGATGGAGCGGATCGCCTCGGTGTGGATCCAGAACTGGTAGATGAGGTTGATCGCGCGGGCGTCCTCGATGGCGCGCGGGCTCACCCCGAGCAGCGCGAGCAGGCCGTAGGGGACGGCCATGGTGATGCCCTCGGCGACGGGCTGGCGCAGGGCGGTCGAGAGGTTGTAACGCTCGCTCGAGTGGTGCACGACGTGGACCGCCCACAGCCAGCGCGACTCGTGCGAGAGGCGGTGGTTCCAGTAGTAGATGGCGTCCCAGCCGGCGATCGCGACGAGTGCTCCGACCTTGCCGTGCAGGGCGAAGGGGGACCACCGCGCCAGCCGGGTCGCGGAGGTCTGGGTGCTCCACAGCGTCGCTGCGGACAGGGCCGCGGTCGCGACGGCGGCGACCGCGGAGCCGGCGGTGAGCCGGCCGAGGGCGTCGACCCGGGAGCGCACGAGCTCGGGCTCGACCTGCTGCGAGGGCAGGGTGCCGGCCTCCGGCAGGTGGCCGAGCTCGCGCCGGCGACGCAGCACGTCGCCGACGGTGGTCGCCGCGGCGGCGGCGAGACCGACGCCCGCGAGCACCGTCCCGAGCCGGCCGCTGCTGGGGGCGAGACGGCGCAGCGCCGGGGCGGTGACGAGCGGGACGACGAGGCTGCCGACTCCCATGGCCAGGCTGGCGATCGTGTCCTGCAGCTCGTAGTCGCCCGCGCGCTCCTCGCCCTCGGGCGCCGGGTGGCGCTTCTGCCACGCGTACTCGGCCCCCATCGCGGCGACGAAGCCGGGGATGGCGAGGACGGTGATATCGGGACGTGCCACGGTGCACTCCTAGATGGGGGACGGCGGTCACCCTAGGCGCCGCCGGGCGGTCGCGTCAGTGATCGGGCGCACCTGTGGCGCTGCTCGTCGCGTCGAGGTCAGCCCCCACCTCCGCATGCAGGCTTGACGCGAAACCGCCAGGTCGAGGGGCGAGTCTGTCGAAGCGTCTCCTCCCCCTTCAGTCGGTACTCGATCACCAACCCGTCGAAGGCCGAGCGCTCCTGCAGCTTGAGGTGCAGCACAAGGGTGAACTCGTCGTCGCGTGTCGACGCCGCGTCCGTACCGGCGACCGATGCGCCGGGGATCTGGACGAGAGAGTCCTTCGCCGCCGAGGAGAGGCCTTCTCCGGGCCAGCCGTCAAGGATGCCGAACGACGAGGCGTACTCTTCTGGAGCGATAAAGCTACCGGCGAGCTCTACGTGCCGTGGCTCATTCAACCGGACGCTGAGGAGTTCTACCTCGTGGTCTGAGGTGTTGACGAGCATCTCATGGCCGTAATTGGCGCCGGAGCCGCGGATGTCGTCTGAGGGGTAGCAGATCTCTCCCGAGATGTCCGAGTTCGACACTCGGAGGTGCTGTCCGATGACAGCCTCTTGCTCACCCTCAGACGAACAAGCGGCGAGCAGGGCTGCGATTGCTCCGAAGGTCAGGGCGGTGCGCGACGCGGAACTCACAACGCCTTTCGCACGACGATCCGCCGTGGGCCGGACGCCGGGTACGTATCATCACCGCACAGACGAGCCCCTCTGGACGCGGTGGCGTTGTACTGCAGGCTCGAGCCAGTGACATAGCCGGTCTCCGCGCTGAGATTCACCCCGATCGCGCCCTTCAGGTCGGCACCGTAGTAGTTCCGCCACGCGCGAGACGAGTCCAGGGTGATGCCCTTGTTCTTGGGGTACTGCTTGCACTTCCAGAGTGATGGTGTCGAGGTGCGACCTGTCGTCGGTCCGCCGTCGTGTGAGGTCGCCCGGATCTCGTACCTGCGGGACGTCTCCACCCCGCCGTAGGTGCACCGGACCTTGTACTTGCTGAACCCGAAGTCTGTGTACAGATGTTTCGTGCCGCGATGCACACCATGGTCCTCTGTTGCTGTGCGTTCGACTGCCCGTTCACCCTTGACGGAATAGGTGCCGAACGTGCCATCCACCGAGACACCCACCCCGACCTTGGTGGACCTCCCCGTGAGGAACGAGGCCTTGATGGTGGCACTTGTCGGACTGGCGGAGTACACGCCCGCGATGAAGACCTTTCGGGATCCCATGTATTTCACCCAGGTCGTCTTGCAGGCGTAGAAGTCGTCGGTCGGGCTCGCCGGTCCCGACGAGGCCCGTGCGACCGGTGACGCGGCGGCGACCGTACGGAGTGGGACCTCGGTGGGGATCCCGTCAGTGGCCGCTGTCGGCGCCGACACTCGACTCGGACGCGCGGCCGCAGCACCAGTGCCAGCAGTGGACCGATCGAGGATGAGCGTCTGGGTCAGGCGAGGTGAGGACGCCTTGCCGATGTGTGCGACGACGTGGTGGGTCTCGACGCCGCCTCCGGAGATCGGTGCCAGGACTGTCAGGTTCACCAGCCCGTCCGAGGTCGCGTGACGGGCGAGCTCGCTGAGGCCCGTGGCCACGACGCGGAACCGACCATGCGAGTCGGTCGTGGTCCGGGCCACGACCGACGACCGTGACCCGGAGTCGCCGACGGACACCTGGATGAGCCGTCCGGAGCCGACATCGGTGCTGCCCTCGAGGAGGACCGGCGACGCGGTGGTCCTGGTCGGAGCGTCAGCCGCGTCAGCCTCGGCTGACGCGGCGGGAGCGCTCAGGACGAGCAGCGCAGCGGCAGTCCGAGTGGCCGACTGGATCTGACGAGATCTCATGAAGGCTCCCCTGCTCTGGCAGACGTGCGTCCGCTCGTGCGAGCAAACCTATGGCCGGCTGGCATGCTCCGCATCTGGAGCAGCGGCTACGAGGCTCGCTACCACCTCCTCGACGGACGGAGGGGGCTGGGTCCCCCTTCGCCCGGCAGATCTGCGGGATTGGGCGTCCGCAGGGGTGTGGTGCCTACGCTGGGCGGGTGCTGCGCAGCGTCTGCATCTTCACCGGGTCAAGCCCCGGCGCCGACCCGACCCTCGTCGACGTCGCCCGCGACGTCGGTGCCGAGCTGGCCCGCCGCGGGATCGGCGTCGTCTACGGCGGCGGGGGAGCCGGTCTCATGGGTGCCGTCGCCGACGGCGCGATGGGCGCCGGGGGAGAGGTCGTCGGGGTGATCCCCGACTTCATGGTCCAGCGCGAGTGGGGCCGCGACGACATCACCGAGCTGCACGTCGTCACCTCGATGCACGAGCGCAAGGCGAAGATGGCCGACCTGTGCGACGCCTTCCTCGTCCTGCCCGGGGGCATCGGCACGCTCGAGGAGCTCTTCGAGGTGTGGACCTGGCGCCAGATCGGCCTGCACGGCAAGCCGATCGCCCTCCTCGACCTCCCCACCGCGGTCGGTGCGGGCTTCTGGCAGCCGCTGCTCACCGCCCTGCAGGGCCTGGCCGACGCCGGCTTCGTCAGCGCGGAGAGCCTCGCGGACGTCGTCGTCGCCCCCGACCTCGACAGCGCGCTCGCCGGGCTGGCGCAGCGCCCCACCGACTCCCGGCTCCTGCGCCCGGGCACCTGAGGAGACCCGCCATGTTCGTCGCGTCCCAGCTCGACCGGCTGCTCGACCTCGGCCTGGCCGAGCTCGCCGGTGTCGACGAGGACCAGCTCGTCGAGTCCTTCGGCGGTGACCTGCTGTGCACGACGGGCCTGCTCGCCGTGCACCCGAGCCTCGTGCCCGCCGCCCGGCTGACCGCCCTGCTCGAGCGCGGCGGCAAGCCCGGTTTCGTCGTGCCCGACATGACCGACCTCGTGGCCTTCGGGCCGATCCCGCAGGTCGAGGTGCCCGACACCCCGCTCTACGTCGTCACCGGCGTCGAGCGCGGCGACGACCTGCGCGACGTCAGCCCCGACGAGGCGCTGCCGCGCATCCTCGAGCGCGGGCGCACCCCGCTCACCCTCACCGAGGGGATCAGCTGGCTGCTCCAGCAGCCCGCGGTCCTGGAGCCGAACCACTGCTTCATGACGATCGGCTCCCGCAAGCCCAAGGGCGCCGGCTACGACAAGCGTGTCCCGGCCATCTGGATCAGCGGAGGCGCACCGCGCGACGGCGGCCCGGAGCGCGACGGCGCGCCCAAGGTCGGCTGGTGCTGGGCCGGCAACCGGCACACGTGGCTCGGCCACGCCTCGGCCGCCGGACGTCAGGCGGGCGCCGCGCTCACTGCGTGACGGCGGCCGCGAGGCGGCGCAGCGACTCCTCGCGCACCTGCGTCGGCAGGGCCGGCATGGAGATGCCGAGGTCGCGCACGACGTGCTCCGGCACGTCGGTCCAGTCGAAGGTCTGCCGCACCCGCGTGCGGTGCTCGTCGATCGGGTCGAGCTCGTAGCGCCACTCCCACCCGATCGGCTGGCCGCCCTGCGGCCCGGGTCGCCAGGCGACGACCCGGTCGGGCACGAGCGCGACGACGTGGTTGTCCATGACGTAGTCCTCGGCGTCGCGCCCCGGCAGGCGGCGGCGCATCTGCATCGAGAAGACCTGCCCGACCTGCGTGAGGCGCTCGCCATCGAGGCGCTCGCGCACCATCCGGCTGCCGTCGACGGACGGGTGCTGCGCCGGGTCGGTGAGCAGCGCGTAGACCCGCTGCGCCGGGGCGTCGACGTCGAGGGTGATGGTCTCGGTCGTGGGCTCGCTCATGGGGTCGAGTCAACCAGTCGGGCGGCGGGCGAAGGGGTGGCCGCGCCCCCTTCGTCCTCGCTCGGCGCAGCGCCACCGGACTCGCGCCGACGCGCCCGGCGGGCCCCGGTAGCGTGACGCCCATGGTTGACACCGCCGGTACCCGGACAGAGAGCGACAGCATGGGCCCCGTCGAGGTGGCCGCCGACAGGTACTGGGGCGCGCAGACCCAGCGCAGCCTCGGCAACTTCGACATCGGTCGCGACACCTTCGTCTGGGGGCGCACGATGATCCGCGCCCTCGGCATCCTCAAGAAGTCCGCGGCCCTGGCCAACGCCGAGCTCGACCAGCTGCCGCGCGACATCGCCGACCTCGTCGCCCAGGCCGCCCAGGAGGTCGTCGACGGCGAGCTCGACGACCACTTCCCGCTCGTCGTCTTCCAGACCGGCTCGGGCACGCAGTCGAACATGAACTCCAACGAGGTCATCGCCGGCCGCGCGAACGAGATCGCCACCGGCAGCCGCGGCGGCAAGGACCCGGTGCACCCCAACGACCACGTCAACCGCGGTCAGAGCAGCAACGACACCTTCCCCACGGCCATGCACGTCGCCGTCGTCCTCGAGCTCGCCGAGACGATGTACCCGGGCGTGCAGCAGCTGCGCGACACCCTCGCCGCGAAGGCCGAGCAGTACGCCGACGTCGTCATGGTCGGCCGCACCCACCTGCAGGACGCCACGCCCGTCACCCTCGGTCAGGTCATCGGCGGCTGGGTCGCGCAGATCGACTTCGCCGTCGAGGACGTGCGCCGCGCCGACGAGCGCGCCCGCGAGCTGGCCATCGGCGGCACCGCCGTCGGCACCGGCCTCAACGCCCACCCCGACTTCGGGCGGCTGTGCGCGCAGCACATCTCCACCGAGTCCGGTCACGAGTTCTCGCAGGCGGGCAACCTCTTCGCGAGCCTGTCCGCGCACGACGCGCTCGTCGCGGTGAGCGCCGCCCAGCGCACCCTCGCCGGCGCGCTGATGAAGATCGCCAACGACGTGCGCTGGTACGCCTCCGGCCCCCGCAACGGCATCGGCGAGCTCGCGATCCCCGAGAACGAGCCGGGCTCCTCGATCATGCCGGGCAAGGTCAACCCGACCCAGGCCGAGGCGATGACGATGGTGGCCACCCGGGTCTTCGGCAACGACGCGACCGTCGGCTTCGCCGGCAGCCAGGGCAACTTCCAGCTCAACGTCTACAAGCCGGTCATGGCCCACGCCGTCCTCGAGTCGGCCCGCCTCATCGGCGACGCGTGCGTCTCCTTCGACGCGAACTGCGCCGTCGGGCTCGAGCCGATCCACGAGCGGATCGAGGCCAACCTCGCGAGCAACCTCATGCTCGTCACCGCGCTCAACCGCCACATCGGCTACGACAAGGCCGCGGCGATCGCGAAGAAGGCGCACAAGGAGGGCACGACCCTGCGCGAGTCCGCCGTGGCCTCCGGTGTCGACGGCGCCGACTTCGACGCCTGGGTCGTCCCGATGGACATGACCCACCCCAGCGCCTGACCCCCTTCGCCTCACATCTGACTCGCGCTACGGCGCAGTACCGGTCGTGATCACGACCACTACCGCGCCGTAGCTCGCGACGAAGGGGGCGGGGCGATCCGACGGGGGCGGGCAGAGACGACGACGGGCTGCCGACCGCAGATGCGGTGGGCAGCCCGTCGTCGTGCGCCAGGGGCGAAGGGGGGTCAGATCCCCCCGTCGCTCACCTCGGCGCCCGGGGCCTGCAAGGTCTCGTAGCCGCCGAGCAGCTCGGCCATGCGCAGCGGGCCCTTCGCCTCGTCGGCGCGGCCGGCGCGCACGAGGGTGCGCCCGAGGAGCAGGTGCGCGTACGCGTCCTGCGGGTCTTCGTCGAGCACCTGGCGCGCGGCCTCCTCGGCCCGGCGCAGCTGGGCGGAGTGGTAGTAGGAGCGGGCGAGGAGCAGGCGGGGCTCGGAGAGCCCGTGCCCCACCGGGTCGCGGCCGTCGCCGCTATCGGGCGTCTCGGCCCGGGCGGCGGCCACGTCGGTGAAGAGCTCCTCGAGCTCGCGCGCTGCGTCGAGGTACTGCCCGTCCTCGAAGTAGTGGCGGGCCCGGTCGTAGTGCTCGTATCCGTAGGTGACCATCACGCGGGCCTCAACAGCGCTCGGGCGGCAGGTGTTCCGGGGGGCCGCTCGACCCCGGCCAGGCGCTCATGCCGCCGCCATGCCCCAGCGCACGAGACGGGTCGCGCCGACCCCGGCACCGCGGGCCAGCGACCGGGCCAGCCCCCGCCGGGCGGGCAGGTCGAGCATCTCGCCCGCCCACGGCGGGAGCACGCCGAGCGCACCGCTGGCGATGAGGCCGTAGCCCGGCCGGGCGGGCACGGGCAGCGGGGGCTCGCGCAGCAGGAAGGAGGCGGCGTCGCGGGCCGCCTCGGTCGTGCGCAGCTCCGGGCGGTACTCCTCGAGCGCGGCCTCGAGCTCGGCGACGCTCGTCGGCAGGTCGGTCGCGCCGAGCCGGCTCGCGGGCAGCGCGGCCTGCTCGACGTAGCGGTCGCACTCGGTGACGTCGAGCGGGCTGGCCGCGTAGAGCTGGTGGGCGCGCAGGAAGCACCAGACCTCGGCGATGTGCACCCAGCGCAGGAGGTGGGGGTCGTCGGCGGAGTACGGCTGGCCGAGGTCGTCGACGCCGCGGACCCGGGAGTGCACGGCGCGCACGACGGCGATCGCCTCCTCTGCGTGCTCGATCGTGCCGTACGTCGTCGTCGCGAGGTAGTGGCTCGTGCGCTGCAGCCGGCCCCACGGGTCGCCGCGGAAGCCGCTGTGGCCGGCCACACCGGCCATGGCGGACGGGTGCAGGGACTGCAGCAGGAGCGCGGCGATGCCGCCCGGGAACATCGAGGCCTCGGCGTGCACCCGCCACACCGGGTCGTCCTCGGTGAACCAGCGCGGGCCCTCGCTGCGCCAGATGCGATCGGCGGCGCGCTGCGCGTCGGGCCCGGCGACGCGGCTGCGCAGGGCGTGGGCGAGGCGGGTCTGCGCCGCTCCCGCCGCGCGCCGGATGACGGTGGAGGTCATGACCCGACAGTAGGTCGCGCCACCGACAGCCCGGCCCGCAAGCGCCTGCCCAGTCGCCGCCCGACCTAGGGTCGAGGGCATGGCGAGCGACCTCGGGAGCCGGCCCGTCCCCCTTCGCGTGACCCTCCAGGACGGCCGCCGCGCCCTCGACGAGGCCCTCGACGCCCTCGTCTCGGCCGGTGACCTGCCCGACCTCGACCTGCTCGAGCCGAGCCGCTGCCGTGGGTGGTCGCGCCTGGAGGTGCTCGTCCACGTGCGCACCGGGCTCGAGGAGATGCTCGGCGGGTGCGTCAGGCCCAGCGAGGCGACCCCGGACCACGACGCCGCCTCGTACTGGCGCGAGGGGCCGGGCTCGCAGGACGGCGACGACGACACGGTCGCCGCGATCCTGTGGACCCGTCGTACCGCGAGCGCCTACCGACGACCCCGGGGCGCCTGGGAGCACCTCGTCACGACCGCCGGGGCGGTGCGCTCTGCGACCGCGCTCATGGGCGACCGCTGCGTGGACTTCCAGGGACAGGTGCTCGCGGCGGGCGACTTCCTCGCGACGTGGGCGGTCGAGCTCGCCGTCCATCACCTCGACCTCGACGTCGCGGGGCCGCCACCCCCGCCGGCAGCGCTGCGCCTTGCCCGGGCCACGGTCGAGGCCCTCCTCGGCACGCCGCTCGACGAGGCGATCGCGGACGTCGACGCCGTCCTCCTCGGGTCCGGCCGCCGCCGTCCGACCTCGCAGGAGCGCCACCTCCTCGGCCCGCTCGCCGACGAGGTGCCCGTCCTGTGACCGCCCCCGGCAGCGCGAGGGCCGTGCAGGCCGAGGACGTCGGGGCCTGGCTGGTCAAGGCCAGCCCCGGTGCGAGCGACGTCGAGACGATGCGCGCGCAGGGCTTCGCCGAGGTGCGGCGGTGGTGCGTGCGCCGCTCGTACCGCACCGAGCTCGTCGTGCCCGGCGCCCCGGTGCTGCTGTGGGTGAGCGGCGGCAGCGCACGGGTGCCGTCAGGGGTGCACGCGGTCGGCGAGGTCACCGGCCCGGTGCAGCGCGACCTCCACCCCGGCCCGGTCGACGACCTGCCGATGCGGCTGCGCCCTCTCGACCCGCCCGTGCTGCGGCCGGCGCTGCTCGCCCACCCCGTCCTGAGCGGGCTCGAGGTGCTGCGCAGCCCGTGGGGGAGCAACCCGTCCTACCTCGACCGCGCTCAGCTCGCCGCGCTGCGCGAGGTCGTCGGCCCCGGTCAGCTGCCGGCGACGAGCGGCGGGTAGCCCTCGCGGTAGCTGGGGATCTCCGGCTGCCAGCCGGTCGCCCGCAGCCGCGCGTTGCTCAGCCGACGACCGACGGGGGTGACGTCATCCCCCGTCGCCCACGGCACGCCGAGCTCGGCCGCGACGAGGGCGCGCAGCTCGCCGGACGTGCAGGGCTCGTCGTCGGTGACGACGTAGAGGCGGTCCGGGTCGTCGACGCGGGTCAGCAGGTGGGCGAGCGCCGAGGCGGCGTCGTCGCGGTGGACGCGGTTGGTCCAGCGCCCGGGGTCGTGGTCGTCGCCGCGGCGCACCTCGTCGACGACCCGTGGGTGCGGGCGACCGTAGAGACCGGAGAGCCGGGCGACGACGCCGTGCGGGAGGGCCTCGGCGAAGGCCCGCTCGGCCTCGAGGAGGACCCGGGCCGTGGGCCGGGAGGGGGCGGGCGGCGTCGACTCGTCGACCTCGCCCTCGACGTCGCCGAAGACACCGGTCGAGGACACGAGGACGGCCCGCGACGGGGTCCGCTCGCGCACGACCGCCTCGATGCCGCGCAGCATGCCGTCGACGTACGTGCGCCGGTAGGCGTCCTCGTCCCGGCCGTCGGCCGTGAGGCAGACGAGCAGGAGGTCGGCGTCGAGATCGGGCAGGTCGACGTCGGGGTCGGTGAGGTCCGCCGCGACGCCACGGATCGGCGGGGGGACCTGGGCGGCGTCACGACGCACGCCGGTGACGGTCACGCCCTCCTGCGCGAGGCGCAGCCCGACGCGGCTGCCGAGGTTGCCGCAGCCGAGGAGGGTCGCTGTCCGGGTGCTGATGGCTCAGATGGACGCGGTGGGGCTGTCCTCGGGACGCTGCCCGCCGTCGCCGCCGTCGGGGCCCTGGTCGGTCTCGACCTCGACCCCTTCGGTGCGCTGCTGCGCCTCGTCCTCGCGCTGCTGGTTGTCGGGCTGCGGGTCGGGGGTCTGCTGCGTGTCGCTCATGACGGAAGTCAACCACTGTGGACGGGGTCGGCGGTGGCTGCGCGGGTGGGGTATGGGCGCCCGTCGCGAGCACCCCCGCGCCCGTGGCTAGGGTGCGACCCATGAGCACGACGAGCACCCCTCACCTGCTGCTGCGGGGGGTCCGGCCGGCGGGGTCGGACCACGAGCCGGTCGACCTGCGGCTGCGCGACGGCCGGGTCGCCGAGCGCGGTCCGGACCTGCCGGCGAAGGGGGCCGAGGTGCTCGACGCGAGCGGCACCTGGGCGGTCCCCGGGCTGTGGGACCAGCACGTCCACATGGGCCAGTGGGCTGCCGTCGGGCGGCGGGTCGACCTCGCGGACACCTCCGGGCCGGGGGAGGTGCTCGCCCGGGTGCTCGCGCACCTCGACGCGGGCGAGCCGGGCGACGACTCCCTCGTCGAGGGCTTCGGCTGGAGGCTCGGCGGGTGGGCCGACCTGCCCTCGACGGCCGCACTCGACGAGGTCGCCGGGTCGCGACCGGTTGTGCTCATCAGCGGCGACTGCCACGGCGGCTGGCTCAGCTCGGCCGCGTACCGGGCGCTCGGCGTGGAGCCCCACCCTGGTCATGTCGACGAGGACGAGTGGTTCGCCCTGTGGGCCCGCCTGGGCGAGCTGCCGCAGAACCCGCGGGCCGTCCACGCCGCCTTCGACCGCGTGCTGCGCGAGGCCGCCGCCCGCGGGGTCGTCGGCATCACCGACCTCGAGCACGCGACCGGGCTGTGGCGCGAGTGGCCCCGCCGGGTCGCCGCCGGGCTCGACCGCCTCCGGGTCCGTCCGGCGACCTACCCGACGACCCTCGACGACGCCCTCGGCGAAGGGGTGCGCACCGGCGACGTCCTCGACGACCTCGGCCTGGTGACGATGGGCCCGCTCAAGGTCATCAGCGACGGGTCGCTCAACACCCGTACCGCGTGGTGCTGCGAGCCCTTCGTCACCGACGACGTGCTGCCGGACCCACGGGGCAAGAGCAACGTCGGGCCCGAGGAGCTCGCCCAGATGCTGCGCCGGGCCGCGGCCGGAGGCCTGCAGGCGGCGGTGCACGCCATCGGCGACGCGGCGCTGGCCGACGCGCTCGACGCCTTCGAGGCGTCGGGGGCGCGGGGCAGCATCGAGCACGCCCAGCTCGTCCGGCTCGAGGACCTGCCGCGGATGGCGCGGCTCGGCATCGCCGCGAGCGTGCAGCCGGCCCACCTGCTCGACGACCGCGACGTCACCGACGCGCTGTGGCCCGACCGGGCGGACCGCTGCTTCGCGCTCGCCGCGATGCGCGACGCCGGGGTCGAGCTGCGGCTGGGCTCCGACGCTCCCGTCGCCCCGCTCGACCCGTGGGAGGCGATGGCCGCCGCGGTGCACCGCAGCGCCGACGACCGCGCGCCGTGGGTGCCGGACCAGGCGATCACCCCGCTCCAGGCGCTCGCCGCCTCGACCGACGGGCAGCACCTGCGGGTCGGCGACCGGGCCGACGTCGTGCTGCTCGCGTCCGACCCCTTCGCCGTCGAGGTCGACCCCCGCGACGGCGCGGCGACCGCCGAGGCCGCCGCCCGCCTGCGCGAGGTGCGCGTCTCGCTCACCGTGCTCGGGGGCCGGGTGACTCACGAGGGGTGACGCCTCCGCCGGACCGGGATGCCGCCGCCGGACCGGGATGCCAAGAGGTGACCGGGACATGTCCCGGCCCCGCACGGACAACCCGGTCGCGGAGGGGTTCCCCGGTCTCCGGCAGACGGTCACCTCGTGCCGGTGCGGACCTCGACCTCCGGCCGGTCGGTCTAGAAGATCGACTCGACCCACTCGGGGTGGTCGACGAAGGGGTTGCGGTTGCCCTGCCAGCCGTCGTGGATGCGGTCGTTGCGACGCTGCTCGAAGGCGCTCGGCGGGTCCTGCTCGTTCCACTCCTTGAGCACCGACAGCCGCCCCATGTACGGCGCGGAGCCGTTGCCGGTGCGGTCGTTGACCTCGAGGTCGGCGACGCCGTCGGCGCCCTCGTAGCGCACCGCCATGTAGAAGATCATCCGGGCGACGTCGCCCTTGTCGGCGTCACGCGGCTCCCACGAGTCGCCGTCCGCGTAGTTGCCGGGCGCCTCCTGGTTCTGCGTCCCGCCCTCGTCGAAGTCGAGGTTGCCGCGCGCGGAGTTCACCGTGACGTCCGTCGGGCGCAGGTGGTGCAGATCGGTGCCGGGACCGGCGCTCGTGCCGAAGTCGCCGTGGCTCTTGGCCCACACGTGCTCACGGTTCCAGTTGTCGACCCCGCCGCCGTTGTTGCTCTTCGGCGAGGAGGTGCCGGAGTACAGCAGGACGACGCTGCTCGTGTCCTGCGGGTCCTCGTCGACGTCCTTGATGCCGTCCCACACCTGCGAGTACGACAGGACCCGCTGGTCGCTGACGAGGTCGGTGAGCGCCGCGCGCAGCTGGGCGCCGGACAGCCCCTCGACGCCGTCGTAGTACGTGCCGGGGTCGTAGGCGGCGACCGTGGTCGTGGTGGCCGGCGCGAGCGCCTGGGCGGGGAGGGCTGCGGGGGCGACGACGAGGGCGAGCGCACCGGCGAGGGCGGCGACGCGACGGGTCGGGGTCATGGGGCACCTCTGGGCGAAGGGGGCGCCGGACCGGTCGGGCCGCCGCCCGGCCATCGTGTCCGGGACCAGGTCGAGGGAGGGTGAACGCGCGGTCAGGGTCGCGTCGAAGGTGCGTCCGGATCGGGTGGGGTCGGTCAGCGGCGAGTCTGCGAAGGGGGATCAGCGTCCCGCCGCGTAGGCCTCGAGCCACGCCCCGAGCTCGCGCGCGCAGCCGTCGACCGCGGCCGACCAGTCGTGCGCGGTCTCGTCCGCGCCGTCGCTCACCATCTTCACCAGGCGCACCGGCACTCCCATCTCCTGGCAGGCCAGCGCGACGGCGTAGCCCTCCATGTCGACGAGGTGAGCCCGCTGAGCGATGCGGTCGCGCACCACCGGGTCGGTGACGAAGAGGTCGCCGCTCGCGAGCGTCGTCGGCAGGGCGGGGTCGAGCACGAGCCGCTCGCGCGGGTCGATGCCCAGCCGGCGGATCTCGTCGGCCGACAGGTCGTGGTTGAGGACGGTGCCGACCTCGTGCAGCCCGGTGACGTCGGGGCGCAGCGCGCCCGCGGTGCCGATGTTGACGACCTCGACCTCGCCGCGTCGCGGGTGCTCGGCGAGCGCCCGGGTCACCTGGACGGCGGCGAGGGTCTTGCCGATGCCGGTGAGCACGACGGGCATCCCCGACGGGACGTAGGCCGCCTCGGCGGCGATGGCTGCGACGACGAGGATCTCCACGGGCTGCACGCTATCGCCGTCGGTGCGCGCACCTAGGGTGGCGCCGTGGCAGTCACGGTGCGCCTGGTCTACCCCCACCAGCTCTTCGACGCGCACCTCGAGGTGCCGCAGGGCACGCGTGTCGTCCTCGTCGAGGACGACCTCCTCTTCAGGCAGTACGCCTTCCACGCCCACAAGCTCGTGCTGCACCGGGCGAGCATGCGCCGCTTCGCCCGCCGGCTGCGCGGGGCCGGCCTGGAGGTCGACGTCGTCGAGAGCCGCGCCGACGAGCCCACCGGGACGCGGCTCTCGGCGCTGATCCGCGAGATCGGCCCCGACCGGGTCGAGGTCTTCGACGTCCACGACGACTGGCTCTCGCGCGACATCACGACGGCGCTGCACGACGGCGGCTACGTCCTGCGCGCGCAGGACGTGCTCGAGACCCCCGGCTTCCTCACGACCCGCGAGGAGCTGCGCGGCTGGTTCGCCGAGCACCCGGCCCGGATGCAGCACTTCTACACCTGGCAGCGCCGCCGTCTCGGAGTCCTCGTCGACGGCGACCAGCCCGTCGGCGGGCGGTGGTCCTTCGACACCGAGAACCGCAAGAAGCTGCCGAAGGGGTACGACCCGCCCCGCGTCGACCTCGCCACCGAGCACGGCGCGGACCTGCGGGCGGCGGTCGAGTGGGTGGCGCAGGAGTTCCCCGACGCCCCGGGCGACCCGGCGACCTTCGCCTGGCCGACGGACGCGGCCGAGGCGCGTGACCACCTCGCGGCCTTCCTCGACGAGCGCCTGGCCGACTTCGGTCCCTACGAGGACGCGATCTCGGCTGACCACCCCTTCGTCCACCACGCCCTCATCACGCCGATGCTCAACATCGGCCTCATCACCCCGCGCGAGGTCCTCGACGCGGTGCTCGCGCACGCCGACGAGCACGACGTGCCGATCGCCTCGCTCGAGGGCTTCGTGCGCCAGGTCATCGGGTGGCGCGAGTACATGCGGGCGACCTACCACCTCTACGGGCGGCGGATGCGCACGAGCAACCGGCTGCACCACGACGAGGACCTCGCCCCGGGCTGGTGGGACGCGAGCACCGGGCTGCTGCCCGTCGACCTCGTCGTGCAGCGGGTGCTCGACACCGGCTACTGCCACCACATCGAGCGGCTCATGGTGCTCGGCAACGCGATGTGCCTGCTGCGGGTGCGCCCCGACGCGGCCTACCAGTGGTTCATGGAGCTCTTCGTCGACGCCTACGACTGGGTGATGGTGCCCAACGTCTACGCGATGAGCCAGTTCGCCGCCGGCGAGGCGATGACGACCAAGCCCTACGTCTCCGGCAGCAACTACCTCAAGAAGATGTCGGACCTGCCGCCGGGGGAGTGGCGCGACGACTGGGACGCGCTGTACTGGACCTTCGTCGTCGACCACCGCGAGGTCTTCGAGGAGAACTTCCGCTCCCGGCGCATCCCTGCCCTGTGGGACGGCTTCGCCCAGGCCAAGCAGGACGACCTGCTCGAGCGGGGCCGCGCGCTGCTGGGGTGACCGGCCCCACCGCCGCGCCCACCGGCGGGCCCCGGCGCCCTAGGGTCGGGCACGTGCCCGGAGCAGCCTTCTTCGACCTCGACCGCACCCTGCTGCGCCGCGCCTCCGGGCCGGCCCTGTCCGAGGCGATGCGCGAGACCGGCGTGACGTCGGCTGCGCTGCCGCTCGAGCGCGCGATCTTCGGCTACTTCGACCTCTTCGGCGAGACGCTCGGCTCGATCGCGCTCGCCCGCCAGGGCGGGCTGCTCGTGCGCGGCCGGGCCGCCGACGCCTTCGACGAGGCCGCGGAGGTCGCCGCCGACCGACTCGCCGAGCGGGTCGAGCCCTTCGCCCGGCTGCTCCTCGACGAGCACCGCCGGGCGGGTCGCCCCGTCGTCCTGGCGACGACGACGCCCGAGCACCTCATCCGCCCCTTCGCCCGCCGGCTCGGGCTCGACGACGTCATCGGCACCCGCTTCGAGGTGCGCGACGGGCGCTTCACCGGGGCGCTCGACGGCCCCTTCGTGTGGTCGCGGGGCAAGCTCGCCGCGGTGCGCGCCTGGGCCGACGAGCACGACGTCGACCTCGCCGACTCCTACGCCTACTCCGACTCGGTCTACGACCTGCCGCTCCTGCACGCCGTCGGCGAGCCCGGCGCGGTCAACCCCGACCCCCGGCTCCTCGGCGTCGCGATCGCCCGCCGCTGGCCGGTGCTGCACTTCGACACCTCGCCAGGAGTCGTCAAGGTGCCGGTCGTCGGGCTCGAGGTGCAGCAGGTCGCCATGGCGATCGCGCGGCCCGAGCTCATCCCCTACGCCCGCTTCGAGGTCGAGGGGGTCGAGCACCTGCCGCAGACGGGCGGGACCATCCTCGTCGGCAACCACCGCAGCTACTTCGACGTCACGACGATGCTCGTCGCGATGCGTCAGGCCGGGCGCACCGGTCGCTTCCTGGGCAAGAAGGAGATCTTCGACGTGCCCGTGCTCGGCCAGGTGATGACCGCGCTCGGCGGCATCCGGGTAGACCGCCAGGGTGACGACGACGAGCGCGACGACCCGCTCGTGCCCGCCGCCCGGGCCATCGCCGGCGGCGAGCTCGTCGCGATCCTGCCCGAGGGGACGATCCCGCGCGGCCCCGACTTCTTCGACCCCGTCCTGCGCGGCAAGCCCGGCGCGGCCCGGCTCGCCGCGCTCACCCGCGCGCCGGTCATCCCCTTCGCCCTCAGCGGCACCGAGCAGGTGTGGCCGCGCTCGGCCCGGCTGCCCGACGTGCTCGCGCTGCGCCGCCCGCCGACGGTGCGGGTGCGCTTCGGCCCGCCGGTGGAGCTCAAGCACCGCAGCGAGGCCCGCGACACCGACCGCATCATGGCCGCCATCGCCGACCTCCTGCCCGACGAGCTGCGCGAGCCGCGCCGGCCGACCCTCGCCGAGCTCGCCCGCACCTACCCCGACGGCGTCGTGCCCGCCCAGGACCGCGCCTTCGCGGTCGACGGGTGACGCGCGGGTACGACGACCACTGACCTCCCGCCCCGCTCGCGGTCTCGCCCCAGGGGCGGCCCCTGACGGAGAGACCGATCGGCGGTCGTCCTACCCGCGGGTCACGACACCGCCAGGGGCGGGCGGCCGGCGCTCAGCCGGCCGGGTCCTGCTGCGCCACGGCATCGGCGGCCTCGTCGACGACGAGACGCATCGTCGCCTCGGCCCGCACCGCGTCGCCGGACGCGATCGCCTCGGCGATCTCGCGGTGCCACCGGATGGCCTGCGGCTCGGGGACGGCGGGCATGAGGTCGTGCTCCGTGCGACCGGCGAGGGCCTGCTCGACGAGACCGGCCATCGAGGCGAGCGCACGGTTGCCGCTCGCCTGGAGCAGCGCGGTGTGGAAGTCGACGTCGTGGGCGAGGTAGGCCCGCAGGTCGCCGGCCGGACCGGCGGCCGCCATCCCCTCCACGGCGGCCCGCATCCGGGCGACGTGCTCGGCCTCGTCGCGCCGGGCCGCGAGCGCGGCTGCGACCGGCTCGACCCCGCGGCGCAGCTCGCTGATCTCCGCGAGCTGGCGGTGCCGGTCGACCCCGGCGAGGCGCCAGCCGACGACGAGGGGTGACAGGGCGTCCCACTCCTGCGGCGGGCGCACGACGAGGCCTACCCGGCGACGTGCGGTGAGCACGCCGACCGACTCGAGGACCTTGACCGCCTCGCGGACCACCGTGCGGCTCACGCCGTAGCGCGCCTCGAGCTGCTCGGTCGACAGCGCGGTGCCCACGCCGAGGACGCCGCCCAGCAGGTCGGCGCCGAGGTCGCGCAGGAGCGCGACGTGCAGGTCGCGGCGCGGCGCGGGGGTGCTCACCCGGCGCATCCTAGGCCTCCCGCCGACGCGTCGGCTGGCAATAGTCATACTTTTGCGCCAAGATCCGTGACGTCGGACGACGTGGTTCGCGGCCTGCACGTGGTGGGCGCTGCGTGGTCCCGGGTGCACGCGCGCACCCCGACGAGAGGTCACGTCATGGTCTTCGAGGACGCCCCACCGGTCGCCGCGTACGGCGCGCCGGTCATGCTGCTCATCGCGCTCGCCGCGGTGGCGCTGCTGCTCCTGCTCATCATCAAGCTGCGCATCCACGCCTTCGTCGCGCTCGTCCTCGTCAGCCTGCTGACGGCCGTCGCGACCCGCATCCCCCTCGCCGACGTGCCGTCGACCCTCCTCGACGGCTTCGGCGGCACCCTGGCCAACGTCGCCCTGCTCGTCGGGCTCGGCGTGATGATCGGTCGTCTGCTCGAGGTCACCGGCGGCGCCCAGGTGCTCGCCGACACCCTCATCGGACGCTTCGGCGAGAAGCGGGCCCCGCTCGCCCTCGGCGTCGCGTCCTTCCTCTTCGGCCTGCCGATCTTCTTCGACGCCGGTCTCGTCGTCATGCTGCCGATCATCTTCAGCGTCGCCCGGCGCTTCGGCGGCTCGGTGCTCACCTACGCCCTGCCCGCCGCCGGCGCCTTCGCCGTGACCCACGCCTTCGTCCCGCCGCACCCCGGACCGGTCGCCGCGGCCGGTCTCGTCGGTGCCGACGTCGGCCTCGTCATCGTGTTCGGCCTGCTCATCGGCATCCCGACGTGGTTCATCGCCTGCTACCTGTGGGGCCTGTGGGCCGGGCGCCGCTTCGAGCTGCCCGTCCCCGCGGCGATGACCGTCCAGGACGACCTCGAGGCGGAGGGCGGGGTCCGCGGCCCGCTGCCGTCCTTCGGCACCGTGCTGCTCATCCTCCTGCTGCCCTTCACCCTGATCTTCCTCAACACCGGCATCACCACCCTCGTGTCCACCGGCGCGATCGCCGAGGGCCAGGCCTGGGCCGACGGGCTCGTCCTGCTCGGCCAGACCCCGGTCGCCCTGCTCATCACCACCCTCGTCGCGATGGTCGTCCTCGGCTGGCGCACCCGCAGCCGCGACGAGGTGGAGACCCTGCTCGGCGACGCCCTCGGTCCCGTGTGCGTCGTCATCCTCGTCACCGGCGCGGGCGGCATGTTCGGCGGCGTGCTCCGCGCCTCGGGCATCGGCACGGCGCTCGAGAGCAGCCTGTCCTCCCTCGGCCTGCCCGTCACCGTCGCAGCATTCGTCGTCGCGGCGGCGCTGCGCGTCGCCCAGGGCAGCGCGACCGTCGCCCTCACCGTCGCCGGCGGCCTCATGGCGCCGACCGTCGAGGCGGCGAGCGGTCTGAGCAGCATCGACCTCGCGCTGATCGTCATCGCCATCGCCTGCGGTGCGACCGTCCTCTCGCACGTCAACGACTCGGGCTTCTGGCTCGTCAGCCGCTTCTTCGGCATGGACGAGAAGACGACCTTCAAGACGTGGACGGTCATGGAGACCCTCATCGGCGTCGTCGGCTTCGCCTTCGCCCTCACCCTCAGCCTGATCTTCTAGCCCGCACGACGGGCGAAGGGGTGGTCCCACCGGTCAGTGGGGCCACCCCTTCGTCGTCGTGGCTCAGCGCGAGCGGACGATGAGCGCCTGCCGGTCGACCGTGGCGACGACGTGGCGCGCCTCGCCGAGGACGTCGCCGTCGACCTGCACCGGGTGGGGCTCGTCGACCTCGACCTCGAAGCGCTCGCCCGACGTGCGGGCGAGGTGGGGCATGTCGCGCTCGGAGCGCGAGAGGACGCTTCCGGCCAGCGAGGCCCAGCCGACGATCGTCCGGGGGCTGACGACGACGCAGTCGAGCCGGCCGTCGTCGATCTGCGCCGAGGGCATGAGCTGGATGCCGCCGGTGAGCGTGCCGCAGTTGCCGAAGACGATGGTGCGCGCGGCGACGGGGGTCTGCTCCTGGCCGTCGACGCTCCACCGGATCTTGAAGCGGCGCACGAAGATCTTGCCCAGTCCGGTCGCGAAGTACGCGGGCCAGCCGACGCTCTTCTTCAGGCCCTCGCTCGTGCTGCCCATGATCTCGGCGTCGAAGCCCATGCCGGCCATGACGAGGAAGGGGTGGCGGCGCACGGGCTCGCCGCGCACCGGCTCTTCCGCCTGGCCCTCGTCGTCGGCGACGACCTCGGCCACGGGGTCGAGGTCGAGCCAGGCGACGTCGATCGCCTTGTTGCGACCGGTGCACGCGACCTCGAAGGCTGCCTCGAGGTCGCCGGCGGGGATGTCGAGGTTGCGGGCGAGGAGGTTGCCCGTGCCGCGGGGGAGCAAGCCCATCGGGGTGCGGGTGCCGGCGAGCGCCGCGGCGACCGCGCGGGTCGTGCCGTCGCCGCCGAGGGGGCAGACGAGGTCGACGCCCTGCTCGAGGGCGAGACGGGCCTGGCCGGTGCCGGGGTCCTCGGCGGTCGTCTCGAGGACGACGGGGTCGTCCCAGCCCAGCCGGGCGCTGGCCTGGGCCAGGCTCGCGCGGGTCGCCGCGAGGTCGTCGACCTTCGTCGGGTTGACGACGACGGCGGCACGCGGACGGCGCGGGGGCTCCGCCTCCGGGTCGGCCTCGGGGCGGAAGGCGCTGCGCGGGGGACGACGGGCGCGGTGCCGGCCACGTCCCCGCGGGCCGGGGTCGGGGTCTGTGAGGACCATCCACACGACGAGCGCGCACAGCAGGAGGCAGAGCGCGACGGCGAGCGCGAGCAGGGTCCAAGGTCCAGGCACGTCGGCGACCGTACCCCGCCCCGGGCCGGAGGTAGCCTGCGGGCATGTCTGCCGACGCCGTCTACCTCGTGGCCGGTGTCGCGCTCCTCGTCGGGGTCGTCCTGCCCGCGCTGCTCGACCGCCTGTCGCTGTCGGTGCCGATGGTGCTCATCGGGGTGGGCATGCTCGTCGGGCTGCTGTCCCTGCCGGTGGGCACCAACCTCGACCCCATCGACCTGCGCCCGACGATCGAGCACGTCGCCGAGCTCGCCGTGCTCGTCGCGCTCATGGGGGTTGGTCTCGCCCTGGACCGACCGCTGTCGCTGCGGCGGCGGGGCTCGTGGCGGGCCTGGGGCGCCACCTGGCGCCTGCTCCTCGTCGCCATGCCGCTGTGCATCGGCGCGGTCTTCGTCCTCGGCCACTGGGTGCTCGGGCTGGCCCCGGCCGCCGCGCTCCTGCTCGGCGCGGTGCTCGCGCCGACCGACCCCGTGCTCGCCGGCGACGTCCAGGTCGAGGGCCCCGACATCGAGACCACCCCCGAGGAGCTCGACGAGGAGGACGAGGTGCGCTTCTCGCTCACCTCCGAGGCGGGCCTCAACGACGGGCTCGCCTTCCCCTTCGTCTACGCGGCGATCTTCCTCGTCACCCTCGGCTCGCCCCTGGAGTGGGGGCTGCAGTGGCTGGCCTGGGACCTCGTCGGTCGGGTGGTCATCGGTGTCGGGGTCGGCTGGCTCGTCGGCCGGGTGCTCGCGGCGCTCGCCTTCCGCGCCCCCGCGAAGTCGTTGCGCACCGCCGAGACCGGCGAGCCGCTGCTCGCGCTCGCGGCGATCCTCGGCGCGTACGGCGCGGCCGAGGTCGCCCAGGGCTACGGCTTCCTCGCCGTCTTCACCTGCGCGATGACGCTGCGCTCGCTCGAGCGGGACAGCGAGTACCACCGCCACATGCACGAGGTCGTCGAGCGTCTCGAGCGACTCATGGTCCTCATCATCTTGCTCTTCATCGGCATCGAGCTCACCCGTGGCGTGCTCGCCGACCTCGACTGGCGCGGTGTCCTCGCCGGGCTCTCCCTCATCCTCGTCATCCGCCCGCTCGCGGCGATGCTCTCCCTGCGGTTCGGCGTGCGGCGCGGCGAGGACCTGTGCGGCCTCGACCGGCGCGAGCGGGCGGTCGTCGCCTTCTTCGGCGTGCGCGGGATCGGCTCGGTGTACTACCTCGCCTACGCGCTCGGCCAGGCGGAGTTCCCCGACGCCCGGTGGTTGTGGTCGACCGTCGCCTTCACCATCGTCGCCTCCGTCGTCATCCACGGCGTGAGCGTCAACCCCGCGATGCGGTGGGTCGAGCGGCACCGCGGGCCGCAGGCGGAGGTCACCTCGACCTAGCCCGACGGGGGAGCGGCCGCGTCGCCGATATCCTCGGCGGGTGATCGACATCAAGCAGCTGCGTGACCAGCCCGACCTCGTCCGCGCGAGCCAGCGCGCCCGGGGCGAGGACGACTCCGTGGTCGACGCGATCCTCGCCGCCGACGAGCGCCGTCGCTCCGCCATCGCCAGCTTCGAGTCGGTCCGCGCCGAGCAGAAGTCCTCGGGCAAGGGCCTCGGCCCGATCATGGGCAAGATCAAGGCCGCCCAGACGTCCGGCGAGGACACGAGCGCCCTGCAGGCCGAGGCCGACGAGCTCAAGGCGAAGGGGGCGGCGCTCGCCGCGGAGGTCAAGCGGCTCGACGCGGCCCAGGGCGAGGCCCAGGCCGAGCTCGACCGGCTGCTGCGCACGGTGGGCAACGTCATCGAGCCCGGCGTCCCGACCGGCGGCGAGGACGACTACGTCGTGCTCGACGAGGTCGGCACCGCGCGGGACTTCGCGGCCGAGGGCTTCGAGCCGCGCGACCACCTCGAGCTCGCCGAGGGCCTGGGCGCCCTCGACATGGAGCGCGGGGCGAAGGTCAGCGGCTCGCGCTTCTACTTCCTCACCGGCATCGGCGCGCAGCTCGAGCTCGCGCTGCTCAACATGGCGGTCGCCCAGGCGACGGCGGCCGGCTTCACCCTGATGATCACGCCGGCGCTCGTGTCGCGCGACGTCATGGCCGGGGCGGGCTTCATCGACAGCCACGAGGAGGAGGTGTACCACCTGCCGGCGGACGACCTCTTCCTCACCGGGACCTCCGAGGTGGCCCTCGCGGGCTACCACTCGGGCGAGATCATCGACCTCGCCGACGGCCCGCGCCGCTACGCCGGGTGGTCGACCTGCTTCCGCCGCGAGGCCGGCAGCTACGGCAAGGACACCCGCGGCATCATCCGCGTCCACCAGTTCAACAAGCTCGAGATGTTCGTCTACTGCGACCCGGCCGACGCCGCCGCCGAGCACGAGCGCCTCCTCGCCTGGGAGCGCGAGATGCTCGCGAAGGTCGAGCTGCCCTACCGCGTCATCGACACCGCGGCCGGCGACCTCGGCGGGCCGGCCGCCCGCAAGCTCGACTGCGAGGCGTGGGTGCCGACCCAGGGCCGCTACCGCGAGCTCACCTCGACGTCGAACTGCACGACCTACCAGGCGCGCCGTCTGGGCACGCGCTTCAAGGACGGCGACGGGCGCACCCAGGTCGCGGCCACGCTCAACGGCACGCTCGCGACGACCCGCTGGCTCGTCGCGATCCTCGAGAACCACCAGCAGCCGGACGGGTCGGTGCGCGTGCCGGAGGCGCTGCGTCCCTTCCTCGGCAAGGACGTCCTCACCCCCCTTCGCTGATGGTCGGGCGCCAGCACGGCATCGCCGGGCGGCTCGTCGCCCTGGTGACGGCCACGCTGGCGCTCGCGCTCGTCCTCGCCGGCGTCATCGCCTACGTCGTCCAGCGCGCCGAGGTCCTCGAGCAGGCCGACGGCGAGCTGCTCCAGGAGGTCGAGGAGCTGCGCCAGCTCTCCGACCAGTCCGCCGCCGACCGGCCCTACCGCGACGTCGGGGTCCTCCTCGAGGACTTCCTGCGCTTCAGCGTGCCCGGCAGCGACGAGTCGATGATCGCCTTCGTCGGCGACTCGCGCGTGCCGGCCCTCGTCTCCGGCGGCGAGCGCCGCATCGACCTCACCGAGCCGGCCGTCATCGACGCGGTGCTCACCCAGCGCCGGCCGGACGAGACCGTGCTGACCACCGTCGAGACGCCGACCCAGGACCTGCGCATCGCGATCACCCCGGTGCAGGGCGACGACGGCCAGGGCACGCTCGTCGTCGGCATCGACCGCGGGGCGCGCCTCGACCGGGTCGACTCCCTCCTCAGCGCCTACGGGGTCGGTGCCCTGCTCACCCTCCTGCTCGCCGGTGCCGTCCTCCTCGTCGCCGTGCGCCGCCTGCTCTCCCCGCTCGGCGACCTCGTCGAGGCGGCCGAGCAGATCGACGACCGCGAGCTCTCGCGCCGGGTCGTCGTGCCCGAGCAGCGCACCGAGGTGGCCTCGCTCGCGACCTCGCTCAACACGATGCTCGAGCGGCTCGAGTCCTCCTTCGTCGCCCAGCGCCGCTTCCTCGACGACACCGCGCACGAGCTGCGCACCCCGCTGACGATCATGCGGGGCAACCTCGAGGTGCTCGACGCCGAGGACGTCGAGGACGTCGAGGCGACCCGCCACATCGAGCTCGTCGAGATCGACCGCATGCGCCGCATCGTCGACGACCTGCTCCTCCTCGCCCGGCTCGACCGGCCCGACTTCGTGCGCCCGGCCCCCATCGACGCTCGCGACCTCCACGCCGACCTCCTCGCGCTCGTCCCCGCGCTCGGCGACCACGAGTGGGTCGACGACGGGTGCGTCGAGGGCGTCGTCCACGTCGACCGCGACCGGGTCGTCCAGGCCGTGCAGCAGCTGTGCGCCAACGCCGTGAAGTTCTCCGAGCCCGGCTCGCAGATCCGGCTGCGCACCGCCTGGCGCGGGGCGGGCGAGGACCGCGCGCTCGTGCTCTCCGTCGCCGACGACGGGGTCGGCATCGCCCCAGAGGAGCAGGAGGCGGTCTTCGAGCGCTTCGGCCGCGCCGAGGGCCAGCGCGCCGTCGAGGGCAGCGGCCTCGGGCTGCCCATCGTGCGGGCCATCGCCCACGCCCACGGCGGCGAGATCGAGCTCGACTCGCGACCGGGGGAGGGGAGCACCTTCTCCCTCGTCGTCCCGGCGCCCGAGCCCGAGCCGTCACCGCGGGCTCGGTAGCCTGGCCGCACCCGGGCACCCGCCCGACCCGGACCGTCCCCGGCCCGCAGGAGGGCACACCCATGGCGCGCATCCTCATCGTCGAGGACGAGGAGCACCTCTCCCGCTTCATCGACAAGGGCCTGCGCAAGGCCGGCTTCGAGACCGTCGTCGCCGCGGACGGCATGACCGCGCTCGAGCACGCGACCGGCGGCGGCGTCGACCTCGTCGTCCTCGACGTCGGGCTGCCGCGCATGGACGGCTTCACGGTGCTCAAGCTCATCCGCGGCATGGACGTCGAGGTGCCGGTCATCATGTGCACCGCACGTGACTCCGCCGACGACAAGGTCGCCGGTCTCGAGGGCGGCGCCGACGACTACCTCGCCAAGCCGTACACCTTCGCCGAGCTGCTCGCCCGGATCCGGCTGCGGCTGCGCGACCGCGCCCCCGGCACCCCCGAGGTCACGGTGCTCGAGCGCGGCGAGGTCTCGCTCGACGTCGTCGCCCGTGAGGTGCGCCTCGACGGCGCCCCGGTGACCCTGTCGGCGCGCGAGTTCTCGTTGCTGCGCACCTTCCTCGAGCACCCCGGTCAGGTGCTCTCGCGCGAGCAGCTCATCGAGCGCGTCTGGGACGGCGCCGAGACGAGCAGCAACGTCGTCGACGTCTACATCGGCTACCTGCGGCACAAGATCGGCGCCGAGCGGATCGTCACCGTCCGCGGGCTGGGCTACCGCCTCGCCTGAGCCGCCCGGCTCCCCCCTTCGCCCTCGCCCCCCTTCGCCGAGGTATGGCAATCGGTCGACCAGACCCCCCTCTGGCCTACAGATCTCCATACTTCGCGAAGGGGGGGCGACGGGGGTGGGCGAAGGGGGAGCCCTGCGCGGATGAGAGGGCTCTCACCATCGGCTCACGGGCGGCTCATCGCGACGCAGTTGCATGTCCCCATGCGCATCGCCACCTCGCCCGCACCGACCTCAGCGCCCCTGCGCGTCGCGCTGTACTCCCACGACTCGGTGGGGCTGGGCCACCAGCGCCGCAACCTCGCCATAGCCCACGCCCTGCGGACCCACCTGCCGGCCCTCACCGGGCGTGAGGTCACCGGGCTGCTCCTCACCGGCGTCGAGCGGGTCGTCGGCCACCTGCCGGCCGACTTCGACGTCGTGCGCCTGCCGGGCATCGCCAAGGACGCCCACGGCTACGCGCCGCGCGAGATGAGCGTGCCGATGACCGACCTCATCGACGTGCGTCGCGCGATCCTCTCCGGCGCGCTCGGGGCCCTCGCCCCCGACCTCGTCGTCGTCGACCGGCACGCCTTCGGCGTCGACGACGAGCTGCTCGAGCCCCTGCGCCGGCTGCGCCGCGAGCAGCCCGGCACCCGCGTCGTCCTCGGGCTGCGCGAGGTGCTCGACGAGCCCGAGGTCGCCGTGCGCGAGTGGCGTCGCGTCGGCTCCGAGCGGGTGCGCGAGCTCTTCGACGCGATCTGGGTCTACGGCGACGAGCGGGTCACCGACCTGCGCGCCACGGGCGCCGTGCCCGCCGAGCTGCACGACCTCGTCGTCCACACCGGCTACCTCTCCGCCGACCGCGCGACCCGCAGCTTCTTGCGCGAGCTGCAGCGCCCGTACCTGCTGACGACCGTCGGCGGCGGGCACGACGGCGAGGACCTGTGCCGGGCCGCGGTCCAGGCGCCGGTCCCCGAGGGCCTCGGCCACGTCGTCGTCGTGGGCCCCCAGGCGACCCCGAGCCGGCGCGAGGAGCTGCAGGCACTCGCCGGGCCGCGCACCGAGGTGCTCGACGAGGTGCCCGAGGGCCTGCTGGCCATCCGCTCCGCCGAGGCCGTCGCCTGCATGGGCGGCTACAACACCGTGTGCGAGGTGATGAGCACCGACCGACCCGCCGTCGTCGTGCCCCGGGAGGAGCCCCGCCAGGAGCAGCTCATCCGGGCCCGCTCGCTCGAGGCCACCGGCGCCGTCGACGTCATCCGCGCCGCCGAGCTCACCCCCGAGCGGCTCGGCCGCTGGTTCGCCGACAACCTCCACCGCAGCGTCGACCGCAGCCACCTGCGCCGCGACGGGCTGGCCGCCGTCGCCGGCCACGCGGCCGATCTGCTCGCCACGACCCCCCAGGACATCCGCCATGCGGTCTGAGACCCTCGCCCCCGCGCGCACCAGCGCCCCGCCGTCGCCGTCCGCCCCGCCGTCGACGACGCCGTCCCCGACCACCGTGTCGTGCGGCGCCCCCACGACGGCCACCGAGCGCGTCGGCTACGTCGTCAAGGTCTACCCGCGCTTCTCGGAGACCTTCGTCGTCACCGAGGTCCTCGCCCGCGAGGCCCAGGGCGAGGCGCTCGAGATCTTCGCGCTGCGCCCGACGACCGACACCCACTTCCACCCGGCGCTCGCCCGCGTGCACGCCCCCGTCACCTACCTGCCCCGCGCCCTCAAGGCCTCCGAGCTGTGGGCGAGCATCGCCCGCGCCCATGCCGTGCTGCCCGACCTCGGGCCGCGCCTGGCCGAGCTGCTTCCCCTCACGACGCGGCTGGCCGCGGACGAGGTCGCCCAGGGCGTCGAGCTCGCGATCGCCGTGCGCACCCGGGGGATCACCCGGCTGCACGCGCACTTCGCCTCGGCCCAGGCCCGCGTCGCCGCGGTGGCCGCGCACCTCGCCCAGGTCCCGTGGAGCGTCACCACCCACGCCAAGGACATCTTCCACGACGAGGTCGACCTCGACCTGCTCGCCGACCTGCTGCACGGCGCGAGCACGGTCGTCGCGATCAGCGCGTACAACGAGCAGCACCTCGGCCGGGTCGCGCCGCGGGCCCGCGTCGCCCGGGTCGCGAACGGGCTCGACCTCACCGGCTTCGGCTACCGCGAGCCGGGGCCGGTCACGGGCCCCCTTCGCGTCCTCGCCGTCGGCCGGCTCGTCGAGAAGAAGGGCTTCGACGTCCTCCTCGACGCGCTCGCGGCCGCCCGCGCCGCCGGGCTCGAGGTCCGCGCGGAGGTCGCCGGGGCCGGTGAGCTCGGCCCCGACCTCGTCGCCCGCACCCACGCGCTCGGTCTCGACGACGTCGTCACCTGGCTGGGCGCGCGGCCGCAGGACGAGGTGCTGGCGCTGCTGCGGCAGGCCGACGTCTTCGTCGCGCCGTGCGTCGTCGGCGCCGACGGCAACGCCGACGGGCTGCCGACGGTCATCCTCGAGGCCATGGCGGTGGGCACGCCCGTCATCTCGACCGCCGTCACCGGGATCCCCGAGGTCGTCCGCGGCACCGTGGCCGACCCCGTCACCGGGGTGCTCCTCGAGCCGGGGGACCCGAGCGCGCTGGTCGACGCGCTGCGCGCCGTCGCGGCCGACGCCTTCCCCCGCGCCGACGTCGCCCGCCGCGCCCGTGACCTCGTCGAGCGCGACCACGACACCACCCGCCAGGCCGCCCTCCTGGCCCGTTCGACAGGAGCCGTCGCATGAGAGTCGCCTACGTCTGCGCCGACCCCGGCGTCCCCGCCTTCGGCACGAAGGGGGCCTCGGTCCACATCCAGGAGATGGTCCGGGCCTGGCGGGCGAAGGGGGCGCAGGTCCACCTCTACGTCGTCCGCACCGGAGACCACGTGCCCGACGACCTCCTCGACGTCCCGGTGACCCACGTGCCGGTCGGCCGAGCGGCCGACGGCGGGACGGCCGGGCGCGAGCGCGCCCAGCAGGTCGCCGCGGACGCGCTGGCCCGGGCCGTGCTCGCCGACGGCGCGGACGTCGTGCACGAGCGCTACTCCCTCTTCTCCACCGCCCTCGCGCAGGTGACGGCCCGCACCGGCGCCGTCGGCCTGCTCGAGGTCAACGCCCCGCTCGTCGAGGAGCAGGCCCAGCACCGCGAGCTAGTCGACACCGCGGGCGCCCTGGAGGCGCTCCGGACCCAGGCGGCGGCCGCCGACCGGGTGCTCGCCGTCTCCGGCCCCGTGTCGGACTGGGTGCGCACGCACGTGCCCTCGGCGCGGGTCGTCATCGCCCCCAACGGCGTCGACCCCGGTCGCATCCACGCCGTCGTGCCCGACCGCGTGGGCGCGCCGGTCGTCGTCTTCGTCGGCACGCTCAAGCCGTGGCACGGCGTCGAGCACCTGCTCGACGCGGCCGCCCTGGCCCGTCGACCGTGGCAGGTGCGCGTCGTCGGCGACGGCCCTCAGGCGAGCGCCCTGCGCGAGCGCGCCGACCGGCTCGGCCTGAGCGTCGACTTCCGCGGGGCGGTGACCCCGCAGGAGGTGCCCACGCACCTCGAGGGAGCCGCGGTCGCGGTCGCGCCCTACCCGGCGGGGCAGGACCAGTACTTCTCGCCGCTCAAGGTGCTCGAGTACAGCGCCGCCGCCCTGCCCGTCGTCGCGAGCGACGTCGGCCAGCTCGGCGACCTCGTCCACGACGGCGTCACCGGGCTGCTCGTGCCGCCGTCGGACCCCGAGGCGCTCGCCGCCGCCGTCGACGCGCTCGTGTCCGTCCCCGACCGCGCCGAGCGGATGGGCCGCGCCGGCCGCCGCCGGGTCGTGCGCCAGCACACCTGGCTCCACGTGCTCGACCGCGCGACGGGCGGGCTGGCCCTGCCCTGGGCGGGCGCGTGCGAGGAGGCGACGGCATGAGCCGCGACCAGGGCGCGCTGCGCCGGACCCTCGGCGTCCTGCGGCCCCACCTGCCCGAGCAGCGCCTGCTCATCGGGGCCGGCGCCCTTGCCCTCGTCCTCGAGGTGCTCTTCCGGGTCCTCGAGCCGTGGCCGGTCAAGGTCGTCGTCGACGCCGTGACCCGCTCGCTCGGCGCCGACCTCGCGACGAGCGGACCGGAGGCCGGACCCGCGCTGCTCGGCGCCGCCGCGCTCGCGACGATCGCCCTCGTCGGGCTGCGCGCGGTGTGCAACTACCTCGCGACGATCGCCTTCGCGCTCGTCGGCAGCCGCGTCGCCACCCAGCTGCGCCAGCGCACCTTCGACCACGTCACCGCGCTGTCGAAGGGGTACCACTCGCGCAACGGGTCGGCCGACATCGTGCAGCGGCTCGTCGGCGACGTCGGCAAGCTCCAGGAGGTCGCGGTCACCGCGGGTCTGCCGCTGCTCGTCAACGTCTTCACCCTCGTCGTCATGACCGGCGTGATGATCTGGCTCGACCCGCTCCTCGCGCTCGTCGTCGTCGCCGCGTCGCTCGTCTTCGTGCTCCTCTCGCGTGGCAGCACGAGCCAGATCACCGTCGCCTCGCGCAAGACGCGCCGTAGCGAGGGCGAGCTGGCCGGGGTCGCGCAGGAGGCCATCGGCGCGATCCCCGTCGTCCAGGCGTACACGCTCGAGGGCGCGCTCTCCCGCTCCTTCGGCGGGAGCAACGACCGGGCGCTGCGCGACGGGGTGAGGGCCCGTCGCCTCGCCGCCGGTCTCGAGCGCTCGACCGACGTCGTCGTCGGGCTCGCGACGGCCGCCGTGATCTTCGTCGGCGGCTGGCGGGTCGTGCAGCAGGTGACGACCCCCGGCGACCTCGTCCTCTTCCTCACCTACCTCAAGACCTCGATGAAGCCGCTGCGCGACATCGCGAAGTACACCGGGCGGATCTCGCGCTCGGCCGCCTCGGGCGAGCGGGTCGCCGACCTGCTCGACGAGGTGCCGGAGATCCTCTCGCCGCAGGAGCCCGTGCGCCCCTCCCGCGTCCGCGGTGCGCTCACGCTGCGCGACGTCGTCGCCGGGTACGGCCCCGGCCGGCGGGTGCTCGACCGCGTCGACCTCGACATCCCCGCCGGCCAGCGGGTCGCCCTCGTCGGCCCGAGCGGGTCCGGCAAGTCCACGCTCACCGCGCTGCTCGCCCGGCTGCAGGACCCCCAGGGCGGCTCGGTCCGGCTCGACGGGCACGACCTGCGCGACCTCGAGCTGTCGCTCGTGCGTCGTGAGGTCACCCTCCTGCTGCAGGAGTCCGTGCTCTTCACCGGCACCATCGCCGACAACATCCGTCAGGGGCGGCCGGACGCCACCCTCGAGGAGATGTGGGAGGCCGCCCGTCGGGCTCGCGCCCACGACTTCGTCATGGAGCAGCCCGACGCCTACGAGACGGTCGTCGGCGAGCGCGGCTCGACGCTGTCGGGCGGGCAGCGCCAGCGCATCGCCATCGCTCGGGCGATGCTGCGCGACAGCGCCGTCGTCGTGCTCGACGAGGCGACGAGCGGGCTCGACCCGAAGAACGCCGCCGCCGTGCGGACCGGCCTGGACGAGCTGACCCGGGGTCGCACGACGCTCGTCGTCACGCACGACGAGCAGACCGCGCGGGCGTGCGACCGCATCATCTGGCTCGAGGACGGCCGGGTGCGCTGGGACGGAGGCCCCCACGACGAGATGCCGAGCGGCCATGCCTTCCGACCCGACGACGGGGACGAGGCGCGCGCCCCCTTCGTCCCGGGCGACCGCCGGGTCGACCGGGACGGCGCCGAGGACACCGTGCCGATCCCGGTGCGGGCATGAGCCGCCACGCGACGCTGCGCGTCGCCCTCGACCCGGACCGGGTCGGCGAGCTGCTCGGCGCCGACGTGCGGGTCACCCGTCTGCGGCACAAGCCGGGGCAGTACACCGTCGCGGCGCTCGCCGACGCGACCGGCCCGACCGGCTGGCTGCGGCTCACCCCTCACCAGGACCGCGCGGCGCGCGACGCGGAACGCGCGGCGCGCGTCGGGCGTCGGGTCGAGGTGGTCGAGGCCGACGGCCTCGTCCTCGTGCACGGCGACCTGTGGACCGACCCCCGTCTGGCGCGGGTGCTGCACCGTGCGGCCGATCTCGTCGACGCCTCCGTCGTCGTGCGGCACAACCCGCTGCGCCGCCTCGTCCTGCGGCGCGGCACGACGCAGATCCGCGTCACGACGAAGGCCCAGCCCGACGTGCACCGGCTCGTCCCCGCCCTCGCGGAGGAGAGCCTGGCCGCGGCCCCCCGCGGGCGCGCCTCGAGCCGGGTCACCCGGTGGGAGTGGGTGCCGGGCGAGAGCCTCGACGCCGTCTCCGGCCGCGGAGACCTCGGCGCGCGTCGCGCCGGCGAGATCGCCGGCGGGCTGCTCGCCCGGCTGCACCAGGTCCCCGCACCAGCCGGTGCGCACGAGCGGCTGCCGCAGCGCGCGGGCTGGGACGACGGGGCCCTGCGCGCCACCGCCCGAGGTCTGGCCGAGGTCGACGCCGAGCTCGGTGCTCGCGCCGCCGGTCTCGTCGACCGGCTCCCCGCGGTCCCCGTCGGCGCACCGGTTCTGCTGCACGGCGACTGGTCGAGCGACCAGCTCGTCGTCGGCGAGCACGGCGCGCGGATGATCGACCTCGACCGGGCCGGCTCCGGGCCGGCGCTGCGGGACCTCGCCTCCTATCTCGCCGTCGAGGCGCTGCGGACCGGCGACCCCGAGGGGGCGGGCGCGGCCGGGCTGCGCACCGGGTACGAGGAGGGCGGCGAGAGCTGGCCCGGCGACGCCGCGGTGCGGTCGGCGAGCGCGGCCGCTCTCCTGTCCCGGGCGAAGGAGCCCCTGCGCCGGGCGGAGCCGACGTGGCGCGACGGGGTCGGGTGCACCCTCGACCTCGCCGAGGAGCTGCTGCGATGAGCGTCGTGCCCGAGCGGGTCGACCTCGGCGGGGACGAGCTGCGCGTCGGTCGGGCCTGGCCGAAGGACCTGTCCGCCGACCGGCTCTCTCTACGCGTCGAGGGCCGCGACGGCTCCGACCGGCTGCGCGCCGGCGAGCTCGACCTCACCCGGTCGCGCGGACGCTGGCAGGTCGGCGAGGTGAGGGTCCTCCCCTTCGCGACCGACCCGCGTCTGCCCGGGCTGGCCGGGCTCGACGGCACCCTGCTCGTCCACCGCGGCGGCCGTCGAGCGGTGCTGCGCGAGGCCGGGTCCTACACGAAGGTCGTCCGCCCGGGTGCGCTGGACGCGGTGCTGCAGGCCCATCGCACCGGAGCCCGGCTCGCCGCACGCGCCGGCTGGGCCGCCCCCGCCGCCGAGGTGGTGCCGGGTCAGCCCGGGACGATCCGGCTGAGCACCGTGCCCGGCGCGCCCCTGCACGACCTCGGATTGCGCGGTGACGAGGAGGCGGTGCGCAGGGGGTGGGGCGCCTTCGCCGAGGGCTGGCCCGAGGTCGTCGCCGGTGACGCGAGCGAGCTGCCCGCGCACGACGCGAGCGCCGAGGTCCAGGTCGCTGAGCGGGCCGTGCGTCAGGCCCTCGACGCGTGGTCGCCCCCGGCGCAGGTCCGCCTGGGCGTCGAGCGAGCGCTCGACATCACGGTCGCCGCGCTGCTCGACGACGCGGGGGGCCCCGCCGTGCCCAGCCATCGCGACCTCCACGACAAGCAGCTGCTCGTCGGCGAGGGTCTCGGGCTGCTCGACCTCGACACCGCCGCTCGTGCCGAGCCCGAGCTCGACCTGGCCAACCTCCTCGAGCACGTGCGCCTGCGCGGCCGGCAGGGACTGTGGTCGCCGGCGGTCGTCGCGCTCGGCGAGGAGGGCGTGCGCCGGGCCGCCGAGCGGGTCGGTGCCGACCCGCGGCGGCTGGCCGCCTACCGCGCCGCGACCCGGCTGCGCCTCGCGGGGATCTACCTCTTCCGGCCGAGATGGGCGGGTCTCGCCCGCACCGAGCTCGAGCTGGTGGCGTCGGCACCGCCTCTCATGAGAGCGCTCTCATGCGGGTCTTAGCGCGCCGTCATGCTCGGCTGGGAGGCTGGGCGTCATGAAGGTCATGGCAGCAGTCGTCGGGTTCCTCCTCGTGGGCGCCGCATCGGTCCTGCTCTGGGTCCAGGCGAGCGCCCCCACTCCCGAGACCGTCCCGGGCGTGCGCATCGGCAGCGCGACCACGGAGCCCGCGGCCCGCAGCACCTCGAGCAGCTCGAGCAGCTCGACGTCCTCCTCGACGAGCTCCTCCTCGACGAGCTCCTCCTCGACGAGCTCCTCCTCGAAGAGCTCGTCGACGAAGAGCTCGTCGTCGAAGACCCCGACGAGGCCCACGTCCTCGACGACCCGCACCCCGACGCGCACGACGACCGCACCGCCCTCGCCGCGCACCGTCGCCCCGAGCCCGCGCACCTACGACGACGACGACGATGACGACGTCGAGACCGAGGACCGCGACGACGACGAGTGGGACGACGACTGAGGCCACCCCCTTCGCCCGTCTGCTGGCTCCCGTGCGCCGTGTCTCCGTCTCGCGACGGAGGCGCGGCGCACCGGCGCTCTCCTAGGGTGTCGGGGTGGTCCTCATCGACACCCTGCGCCGGTTCTTCGCGATCGACGACCCCTGGGAGCGCCCGGGGAGCGAGGTGACCCGCCAGGACGCGCTCATCACCGCGGGGACCGCCGTGCTCAGCCTGCTCACCGTCGAGCTCATGCGCGGGGTCGGGGTGCTCGAGGCCGTCGACCACCCCGTCTGGGTGCAGTGGCTCGTCACCGCCGGGCCCTGCCTGCTCCTGCTCGGCCGCCGCCGGTGGCCGCTGACGATGCTCGTCGTCGGCTCGGTGGCCTACTGGGCGATCGCGACCTTCGTCAGCCCGATGGCGAGCCTGCTGTCGACGCAGCTCGTCTACTTCGCCGTCGTCTACTCCGGTGTCGCCTACGCCCGCCGGCGCTCCGAGATGGTCCTCGTCGTCGGCGCCGTGCTCGTCGGGATGTTCGCGTGGCTGGTCTGGAGCCTCGCCGTGGGCAGCGCCGTCGACGACATGCTCGCCGGGAGCGACCCGGCCAACCGGTCGCGGGCGATCGTCGCCGGCATCGCGCTGACGACCCTCATCAACGTCGTCTACTTCGGCGGCGCCGTCCTCGTCGGCCAGAGCGCCTGGCGCAACCGCCGGCAGCGGGCCCGTCTCGAGGACCAGGCGAGCACGATCTCGGCGCAGTCCGAAGAGCTGAGCGAGCGCGCCGTCGTCGTGGAGCGGCTGCGCATCGCCCGCGAGCTGCACGACGTCGTCGCCCACCACGTCTCCGTCATCGGCGTCCAGGCGGCCGGCGCGCGGCGCGTGCTCCAGCGCGACCCGGGCGCCGCGACGGACGCCCTCGGGGTCATCGAGAGCTCGAGCCGCGAGGCGGTCACCCAGATGCGATCGCTGCTGCGCACCCTGCGCACGGCGACGCCGGTCGTCACCCAGGAGGAGCACCGCGGCCCGGAGCCGCACCTGGGCGACATCGCCCGGCTCGTCGCCGAGCGCGACGGGCCGGTGCTCCACGTCGAGCACGAGGTCGTGCTCGACTGCGAGGACGCCCTCGACGCCGTGCCGGCCGCGGTCGGGCACAGCATGTACCGCACCGCCCAGGAGGCGCTGACCAACGTCGCGAAGCACTCGACCGCCCGGACCGCCCGGGTCGTCGTGCGGGTGCGGACCCGGTCGGGCTCACCCTTCGCCGAGGTCGAGGTGACCGACGACGGTCGCGCCCGCGCCGGGAGCACCGGCTCCGGCCTGGGCCACATGGGCATCCGCGAGCGGGCCGGCCTCCTCGGCGGCACGGTGGAGGTCGGGCCGCGGGCGACGGGCGGCTACCGTGTGCGGCTCAGGGTCCCGCTCGAAGGGGGAGACGCATGAGCGAGCAGGCGACGCACGAGGCACCGCTGCGGCTCCTGCTCGTCGACGACCAGCGCCTCATCCGGGCCGGCTTCGCGATGATGCTCGGCGTCGAGCCCGACATCGAGGTCGTCGGCGAGGCCGGCGACGGCGCCGAGGCGGTCGAGCGGGCCGCCGAGCTGCGCCCCGACCTCGTCCTCATGGACGTCCAGATGCCCGGCATGGACGGCATCGCCGCGACCCGCGAGATCGTGCGGCAGGGCCTCGGGCAGGTCGTCGTCCTCACGACCTTCGACCGCGACGACTACCTCTTCGACGCGCTGCGGGCGGGGGCGAGCGGCTTCCTGCTGAAGAACGCCGAGGCCGAGCAGCTCGTCGACGCCGTGCGGGCCGTCGGCCGCGGCCACTCCCTCCTCGCGCCGGAGGTCACCCGCCGCGTCATCAGCGCGATGGTGACGAGCGAGACGACCGACGCCGCCTCCTCGGGCGCCACCCCCGACCTCGGCGTGCTCACCGAGCGCGAGCGCGAGGTGCTCGTCGCGGTGGGGCGCGGGCTGTCGAACTCCGAGATCTCGCGCGAGCTCTACATCGGCGAGGCCACGGTGAAGACCCACGTGAGCAACGTCCTGGCCAAGCTGCAGCTGCGCGACCGGGTGCAAGCCGTCGTGCTCGCCCACCAGGCGGGCGTCGTCGGCTGAGCCCTCCCTCCTCAGGGGGAGGACGGGGCCGTCCCGGGTCACCCCCGCGGTGGATCCGCCGGGGCAGGGGGCCGACCTAGTGTCCTGGTCATGGCTTCCACCCCTGACTCCATCAGCGTCGAGGGCCTCACGCGCCGCTTCGGCGACCGGGCCGTCGTCGACGACGTGAGCTTCACCGTGCCGGGCGGTCAGATGACCGGCTTCGTCGGCGGCAACGGCGCCGGCAAGACGACGACGATGCGCATGATCATGGGCGTCCTCGGCATCTCCGAGGGCACGGTGCGCTACGGCGAGCACGAGATCACGACCGCCGACCGCCGCCGCTTCGGGTACATGCCCGAGGAGCGCGGCCTCTACCCGAAGCAGAAGATCCTCGAGCAGCTCGTCTACCTCGCCACCCTCGGCGGGACCGACAAGGCGGCGGCGACGACGGAGGCGAGCGAGCTGCTCGACCGCTTCGGGCTCCTCGACCGGGCCGGTGACACCGTCGAGAAGCTCTCGCTGGGCAACCAGCAGCGGGTGCAGATCATCGCCGCGGTGATGTCGCAGCCCGTCGCGCTCGTCCTCGACGAGCCCTTCAGCGGGCTGGACCCGCAGGCCGTCGACTCGATGGCGGACCTGCTGCGCGAGCACACCGCGCGCGGGGTGCCGGTGCTCTTCTCCAGCCACCAGCTCGACCTCGTCGAGCGCCTGTGCGACCGCCTCGTCGTCCTCGCCCAGGGCCAGGTCCGGGCGCAGGGCACCTCGGCGGAGCTGCGCACCGGCGGGCCCGAGCGGTACCGCGTCACGCTCGGGTCGGACGCCGGCTGGGTCCGTGACCTGCCCGGCATCCACACGGTCGACGTGGACGGGCCGACGGCCCTCATCGAGCTCGATCCCGGCGGCGGTACAGGGGCCGCTGCCGGGGTCGACCCCACCTGGGCCGGGAGCGACCCGCGGGTCGACGCCCTCGTGCGGGCCGCGCTGGAGCGCGGCGGCGTGCGAGAGCTGACCCGCGTCGTCCCCGCCCTGTCCGACATCTACCGAGAGGTCACGGCATGAGCACCCGCACCGCCCCGTGGCGCCTCGTCGCCCAGCGCGAGGTCATGGTCAAGCTGAGGGACAAGTCCTTCATCCTCGGGACCCTCATGTCCCTCGCCCTCGTCGCCGGCCTCATGGGCTTCCAGGCCTGGCAGGCCGAGCGGCACCGCGACGTCACCCTCGTCGCGACACCCGAGGCGACGTCGATGGCCCAGGCCGTCGCGACCCCCGCCGAGGCCGACGACAAGCTGACGATCACGGTGCAGGACGAGCCCGACGCCGACGCCGCGCGGGCGGCGCTGGAGTCCGGCGACGCCGACGGCTGGCTGCACGAGCAGGACGGCACGTGGACCCTCACCGCCTACGACGAGCAGGACGGCGCGCTGTCGAGCGCGGTCACCGAGGGCGTCGCCCAGCAGGTGCTCGCCGAGCGGGCCGAGGCGGCCGGCACGACGACCGCCGAGCTGACGAAGGGGAGCGAGGTCACCCAGACCCTGCTCAAGGGCGACGCCGAGCGGGCCGGCCTGGCGCAGGCCGTCGGCTTCGTCATGGCGATCCTCTTCTACTTCAGCGCGATGATGTTCGGCATGACGCTCGCGATGAGCGTCGTCGAGGAGAAGCAGTCGCGCATCGTCGAGATCATCGCGACGTCTATGCCGGTGACCCAGCTGCTCGCCGGCAAGATCCTCGGCAACTTCGTCCTCGCCGTCGGCCAGCTCGCGCTCTTCGTCGGGGTGGGCCTCGTCGGCCTCACGCTCACCGACCTCGGGTCGCTGCTGCCGTCGCTGTCCTCGGGCATCCTCTGGTACGTCGCCTTCTACCTTGCCGGCTTCGTCCTCGTCGCGACGCTCTTCGCGATGGCGGGGGCACTGGCCAGCCGGGTCGAGGACGTCCAGTCGACGTCGACGCCGGTCACCCTGCTCATCATGGCGGTCTTCTTCTCCGGCATCTTCGCCACCGGCACGATCGCCTCGGTGCTGTCCTGGCTGCCGCCCTTCTCGGCGGTCCTCATGCCGATGCGGCTCGTCACCGGCCAGGCGCAGTGGTGGCAGGCCCTCGTCGCGCTGCTGCTCCTCCTCGCCCTCACCACCCTCGTCCTCGCGGTCGCCACCCGGATCTACCGCCGGGCGTTGCTCCAGACGAGCGGCAAGCTGGGCTACAAGGAGGCGTGGAACGCCGAGATCTGAGGCGGTCACCCCTTCGTCCGCCGAGGTATGGCAACGGGCCCCGATCCGGTGAGGATCGGAGCCCGATTGCCATACCTCGGCGGGCCTGGGCTCAGGCGAAGGGGGACGGGCGGCGCACCGGCCACGCCGGGTCCCACGGGGGCCCGGCGTGCTCGTGCGCCCCGCGCCCGAGCGCACGCCGACGCGCCCGGGTCTCGGGCCGCGCCCACGAGGCGGTGCGCGCGGAGCCCGCGCTCGCGACCTGCTCCCGCTCGGCGGTGACCCGGACCCGCAGCGCCCCGTCGACGACGGGCAGGACGGCCTCGTCGACCTCCTGCAGCAGCGCGGCCGAGCCGCTGTCGCACGCGTCGCACCCGCAGTCGGGGAGCAGGGCCAGCTCGACGGCGGGCGAGCCCGCCGCGACGACGACCGCCTCGGACCCGATCTGCCCCAGGACGAGGGGAAGTGCGCCGGCGCGCTGCGGACGGAGCACGACGACCCGGTCGAGCTCGAGGCGGGGGCGGAGCAGCCACCCGTCACCGCTGCTGGCTGCCTCCGACGGGCCGAGAGGCCGGGGCGGCGGGACCTCCTCGGGGTCCGCCAGGCCGCGGGCGACGAGCTCGTCGACCCAGGCCTGCACCCGCTCGCCGACGACGACGTGACGCTCTGGGCGGCTGACCCGTGAGTACTCCTCCTCGCGCGGCTCGGCGTGCTCGCCCGGGGCCGCGCGGTCGTCGTGCGGGTCCGCCCAGTCGGCGACGGTGCGGGCCGCGGCGAAGCGCGCCTCCACGGCGTCGAGCAGATCCAGGACGTGGGTGGGCAGGGCGGCGTCCTCGGGGAGCCACTGCCGGTCCTCGGCGCTCAGCGCCTCGAGCCCGGCGTTGTGCGCGTGCCACCACGGTCGGTCCACGGTCATCTGCCGACCCTCTCAGGCGTCGGGCGAGGGCGCCACGAGATATCGCCTCGCCCGGGCTGCCGCCACCACCCCTTCGTCCGCCGAGGTATGGCAACGGGCTCCGATCCGGTGAGGATCGGAGCCCGATTGCCATACCTCGGCGGGCCTGGGCTCAGCGGTCGGTGCCGGCCTCGAGGTCGATGTGGTCGTCCGGGTCGTGCGAGCGACGCCGTGAGCGGCGCACGAGGAAGCCGACCCACACGAGGAAGGTCACGATGATGAGGACGTAGACGACCTTGCTGATCGGGTCGATGTACTGCTCCACCAGGTGGTAACGGCTGCCCAGCGCGTACCCGGCGCTGACGAGCGCGGTGTTCCACAGCGCGCTGCCTGCCAGGGTCATGAGGAAGAAGCGCCCCATCGGCATGCGGTCGACACCGGCGGGGATGGAGATGAGGCTGCGGATTCCGGGGATGAGCCGGCCGAAGAAGACCGCCTTGCTCCCGTGCTTGCTGAACCACACGTCGGCCTTGTCGACGTCCGAGACGTCGACGAGCGGCATCTTCTGGGCGACGAGGCGCAGCCGGTCCATCCCGACGACCGCGCCGATCGCGTACAGCAGGAGCGCGCCGGCGACCGAGCCGAGCGTGGCCCAGGCGATGGCCTCGACGATCGTGTACTCGCCGTTGGCGGCGGTGAACCCCGCGAGCGGCAGGACCACCTCGCTCGGGATCGGCGGGAAGACGTTCTCGAGGAAGATCGCCAGCGCGATCCCCGGACCGCCGACGGACTCCATGACCGAGAGGACCCAGTCGATGAGCTGTTGCATGCCGCCCTTCCCGCGGTTGGTGGCCGTCCCGGTCGGGACGGGCCGCGACCCAGGGTAGAGGTCCGCGCCTGGGAGGGCGCTGGACAGACCGCCGGGCGAGGGGGCGAAGGGGGACCCGCCCGCCCCGCGTAGGTTGGGCCCCCGTGAGCGAGGAGCGCGAGGTCGGGGTCGGTCCGTGGCAGGGCCCGTGGCCGCAGGACGACCGTCTCGACCCGGCCCTGCTCGAGGCGGGGGACCGGCGCAACGTCGTCGACCGCTACCGGTACTGGAGCCACGACGCGATCGTCGCCGACCTCGCGACACGACGTCTCGGCTTCCACGTCGCCATCGAGAACTGGGAGCACGACTTCAACATCGGCTCCGTCGTGCGCACGGCGAACGCGCTCGGCGCCGCCGCCTTCCACGTCGTCGGGCGACGCCGGTGGAACAGGCGGGGCGCGATGGTCACCGACCGCTACCAGGTCGAGCACCACCACGCCGACGCCGAGGCGCTGCACACGTGGGCCCAGACGGCGGGAGAGGGGGGCGCACCCCTTCGCCTCGTCGCCGTCGACAACGTGCCCGGCGCGCTGCCGCTGGAGACCTACGACCTGCCCCACGGGTGCGTCCTCGTCCTCGGGCAGGAGGGGCCGGGCATCACCGCGGAGATGCTCGCGGTGTGCGACGACGTCGTCGAGATCGGTCAGCACGGCTCGACCCGCTCGATGAACGCCGGGGCCGCCGCCGCGATCGTCATGCACGCGTGGGTGCGCCGCCACGTCCACCACCAGCGCCCCGTCGCCTCCGGCTGACGGCCCCGTGACGCACGACGCCCTCCCCGGGTGACCCGGGGAGGGCGTCGTCGTGAGGTCTGCGCTCAGACGGTGACGCGGGGGCGGTCGAGCTCGACCATCATCTGGTCGAACTCCTCGTCGACGCCCGGCTGGTCGGTCGCCGTGAGGCGGCTGACGACGACGGCGACGAGCAGCGCGGCGAGGAAGCCGGGGACGATCTCGTACATCTCGTCGGAGAGGGCGTCGATGTTGCCCCAGACGAAGACGACGACCGCGCCGGTGATCATGCCGGCGAGAGCGCCCATGGCCGTGAGACGGCGCCAGTACAGCGACAGCAGGACGATCGGGCCGAAGGCGGCGCCGAAGCCGGCCCACGCGAAGGCGACGAGCTCGAGGATCGCCGAGTCGGAGTCGAGCGCGAGGACGAAGGCGACGAGCGCGACGGCGAGGACGCCGAGACGGCCATAGGCGAGGAGGCGCTCGGGGCTGGCCTTGCGACCGGCGAGGTTGACGAGGTCCTCGACGAGGGCCGAGGAGCACACGACGAGCTGGCTGCTCATCGTCGACATGATCGCGGCGAGCACCGCGGCCAGGACGAGGCCGGCGACGAGCGGGTGGAAGAAGATCTGGCTCAGCAGGAGGAAGACCGTCTCGGGGTCCTCGATCGGCTTGGCGGGGTCGCCCGCGAAGTACGCGATGCCGATGAGGGCGGTGCCGACGGCGCCGAGCGCGGTGATGATCATCCACGTCGTGCTCACACGACGGCCGATCTTGGCCTCAGAGGGTGTGCGGAGCGCCATGAAGCGCACGATGATGTGCGGCTGGCCGAAGTAGCCCAGGCCCCACGCGGTCGTCGAGATGATCCCGACGATCCACGCGATCGCGCCGCCGTCGATGCCGGCGAAGAGGTTGAAGGCGTCGGGGTTGACGCTCTCGGCCTGCGCGACGAGGTCGCCGAGGTCACCGAGCTGGAGCAGGGCGACCACGGGCACCGCGACGAGGGCGGCGAACATCAGCAGGCCCTGGGCGACGTCGGTGAGCGTGGCGCCGAGGAAGCCGCCGAAGAGCGTGTAGGCGAGGGTGATGACCGCGACGAGGATCATCCCGCTGAGGTAGCCCCAGCCGAAGGAGCTCTCGAAGAACTTGCCCGCGGCGACCATGCCCGAGGACACGTAGAAGGTGAAGAAGACGAGGATGACGAGGGCGGCGACGACGCGCAGCAGCCGCGTCGTGTCGCGGGTGCGACGCTCGAAGAAGCTCGGGATCGTGATCGAGTCGCCGGCGATCTCCGTGTAGGCGCGCAGACGGGGCGCGACGAAGGTCCAGTTGAGGTAGGCGCCGATGGTCAGGCCGATGGCGATCCACGCCTCGATGAGACCCGAGGTGTAGATGGCTCCGGGCAGACCCATGAGCAGCCAGCCGGACATGTCCGAGGCGTTCGCGGACAGGGCCGCGACCGAGGGGCGCAGCCCGCGCTCGGCGAGCATGTAGCCGTCGATGCTCCGTGTGCGGGTGTAGGCGTAGTAGCCGATGCTCAGCATCGCGACGAAGTAGATCGCGATGGCGATGAGCTGGTATGTCGTCTCTGACACGAGGTCGTGCCCTTCTGGTGTGTGGCGTGGCCGTCGCAGGGGATCGCGGCGGGTGGCACCCTACCCACGCCTCCCCTTATCACACCAAACCGCCCGAAGGGGGGAATAAGTGACGAACTCGCGGCCACCCCTTCGCATCCTCTCGGTGGACGGGATCGCGGGTGCCGCACGCGGTCACGGGTCGCACGCCGGTGGGATGCTGGGCGGAGGCGGGCCGCGAAGGGGTGGCCCCGGCCCGGAGGGGGCCGTCGATGGTGGCCGACCCGTACGCCCGGCGCGCCGCGCTGGCGCGCGAGACCGCTGAGATCGCCCACGCCGTCGTCGACGGCGACGACGTCGGGCCCGACCTCCTGGCCCTGCTCGCGCGGCACGCCGGCGCCGACACGACGACCCTGTCGGTCGACCTCGGCCTCGACCTCGTGCACCCGGTGCCGCGGGTCCTCGTGCACGGCGACGACCTCACCGAGGCCGAGCGTGCGCGGTGGCGGGAGCTGCTCCCGACCCACCCCTACGCCCGGTACCTCGCGAGCCGGCCGACGCTGACCACCCGGATGACCGAGTGCGTCGTGCCCGAGGACGTCTGGGGGTCGCAGGTCTACGAGGAGCTGCTCGCGCCGCGCGGGATGCGTTACCAGGCAGCCGCGACGCTCGGGAGCGGGCCGACGACGATGACCCTGGTGTGCCTGTGGCGCGAGACCCACGACTTCGACGACGCGGCGCTCGAGGTCGTCGAGGCGGTGCGGGCCGCCGTGCACGACGCCGTGCTCCTGCGCCGCCGCCTCGTCGGCCTCGCCGACCCGGCGCAGCCGCGCTCGGACTGGTCGGGAGGGCCGGACGAGGTGCGGCTGACCTCGCGCCAGCTCGAGGTGGTCGTCCTCGTCGCCCGAGGGCTGACGAACGCGCAGATCGGTCGCAGGCTGTCGATCTCGGAGCGCACCGTGCGCAAGCACGTCGAGGACCTCTTCGAGCGGGTCGGGTGCACGAGCCGCTCGCAGCTCGCGGCGTGGTGGAGCCGAGGTGGCGCATTCGCCACCTCGACCGATCCTCCTGCGGCGCCGATCCTGGAGCCCTGACCGTGTGGGCGAGCACAGGGGGCTCACTCGTGCGGCCAGGGCAGGCGACGAGGGCATGACCGCGGAGGGGTTCGACGGCCGGCCGACGCCGTACCGCCGCGCGCGCCGGTGCCGTCACACGACGGCACCGGCGCTCTGCGTGGTCTGCCCGGGTCGCGGTCGGCTCAGATCCCGGCCCGCCGGCGAAGGGGGATCACCCGCGTCGCGACGAGCCCGGCGACGGGCAGCAGGGGCCACACCCACTGGACGCCGCCGTCACCGACGATGCCCGACCTCGCCATGACGGCGAGCCCGCCGCAGACGGCCACCGTCGCGAGCAGCGGCTGCCACGTGCGCGGCGCGGGTCGGGTCTCGGCAGGAGGGTTCTCGAGCCGGCCGAGGCAGGCGACGAGGGCGAAGGTCACCGCGGCGAGCACGACGAGCCACACCGGACGGGTCTGCCACCACTGCGCCGTGCCCGGCTCGATGCCCATCCCCGGCCCGCCGAGGAGCACGCCGACCCCGACGACGACGACCATCGCCGTGAGGTGCCACAGGTAGAGCGTCATGATCCGGGCGTTGACCGCGACCGTCGCCGTCCACGGCCCGCGACTCTGCAGCCAGCGCTGCAGCGGGGTCTCGGCGAGCAGGGCGAGCCCGATCTGGGCCATGCCGAGCAGCGCCATCGTGATGCGCGTCGGGTAGGAGTTCTCGACCTCGCCGCCGATGCCGATCATCGACAGCGGGTAGGGCCCGAGCGCGACGAGGGTCGTCACGCCGACGAGCCCGACGAGCGAGAGGCCCAGCCGGCGGCCGGTGCCGTCGAGGCGCCCGTCGCGCCAGGCGTAGCCGAGCTGGTGCACCGTCGCCCAGACGACGAGGTAGTTGACGAAGCCGACGAGCACCTGCCCGGTGCTGATCGAGGCGTAGTCGACGAGCCCGCCGAGGGCCAGGCCGCCGAGCACGCTCCACCAGCCGAGGCGCTCCCACAGCCGCAGGGTCACCGGGGTGACGGCGACGACGAGCACGTAGGCCGCGAGGAACCACGTGGGCACGAGCGCCGTCTGCGACGCGGTGCGCAGCAGGTCGGCGGGCACCCCGGCGGCGTGCGCGACGCTCACCATGACGAGCCAGGTGAGGAGCAGGGGCACGACCGGGGTCATGAGGCGGCGCAGCCGGGCCCGCTGCCACCCGGCCCAGGTCGCCCCCTTCGCCCGCGCGGAGCGCCACGACGTGGCGTTCGCGTAGCCGCCGACGAGGAAGAAGAGCGGCATGACCTGGAAGACCCAGGTGAGCCCCTGGAGGACCGGCACGCGCTCGAGGGTGTTGACGAGGCTGACGTCGCCGTCGCGGACGACGACCGCTGCCATGAGCCAGTGACCGAGGACGACGACCGTGATGGCGACGGCCCGGTAGAGATCGACGACCCGGTTGCGGGTCTGCGGCGTCGCCTCGACGAGGCGGCTGACGGTGTGCGTGGTCATGCCCTCGAGCCTGGCGAAGGGGGACCCGCCCCCGCCTGAGTCCGAATACCTGACATCTCTGGTGCGGCGGGCTCGGGCGGCCCTACGCTCCGTCGGTGAGCCAGTACCTGTCCTTCGTCGCCTTCGCCGCGCTCGTCGCCCTCGCGCCGGGGCCGGACACCTTCCTCACCCTGCGCAACACCGTCGTCGGCGGTCGGGGTCGGGGGACGTGGACGGCGATCGGCATCTGCCTCGCCGGCACCGTGCAGGGGCTGCTCGCCGCCGCCGGTCTCGGCGCGGTCATCGCCCACGCCGAGCCGGTCTTCGAGGCGATCCGCTGGGCGGGCGTCGCCTACCTCGTCTACCTCGGCTCGGTCGCGATCCGCGCGGCCCTGCGCCGCGGCGAGGGCTGGCAGGTCGAGGGGCTGCGTGCGCGCGCCCGCCGGCCGTGGCGCGAGCTGCGCTCGGGATTCCTCAGCAACATCACCAACCCCAAGGTGCTGATGTTCAACCTCGCCGTGCTCCCGCAGTTCGTCGGCGCGCACGCCTCGGCGCTCACCTTCGCGATCTACGCGATGACCCTCGTCGCGCTCGGGGCGGTCGTCCTGCTCGGCGTCGTCCTCGCGGCCGACCGGGCGAAGGGGGCGCTGCAGCGCTCCCGGGTGCGCCGGGGCGTCGACGGCGGCACCGGTGTCGTCATGCTCGGCTTCGCCGGCGCCCTCGCCACGGAGGCCTGACCGCCCAGGTGCTGTCACGAAGCATCCACCACAGGACGAGGCCCGCCCCGGCGACGCCGAGCGCGGTCCACCACGGGTGCCAGATGACCCACAGGTCCCAGGTGCCGAAGAGCGAGCTGCTCGCCCGACCCTGGGCGTAGACCTCCTCGGCGACGACCATGTCGGAGGTGCGCAGGGACGGATCGACGACCGTGCGCACGTCGTCCGTGCCGCCCTCGAAGAAGAAAGACCCCGCGACGACCCGAGTCCCGTCGACGTCGCCGACGGCGAGCATGCCGCCGCCGGGCGAGTAGAGGCGACGGTCGGTGAACGGACCGCCGGCACCGGGGCAGCAGGCGACCGCGCTGGGCGAGCGGTCCGGTCGGTCGACATCGGTGTACAAGGTCCAGGTCGGGTCATCCCCGACGAGGCCGAGCACGGCAAGGGCGCCCTGGTGCACGGTGACGTCGCCAGGCGCGATGTACGAGCCGTCGACGTAGGTCAGGAGATGGTCGTTCGCCGGCTGACGGGGCAGGTGCTCGAGCCGGCCGGTGCGCACGTCGAGCTCGCTGGGGTACAGGCTTCTGCGCTGCGCATGGGTCACGAGCAGGACGGTGTCGTCGTCGGACCAGCCGGCGAGGTACAGCGACGCCACGCTCTTCGGTCGGTCTGGGCTGGTCGCCCGGTCGACCTGGGCGACGACACGACCCGCGGCGGTGACGACGGCGACGCCCTCGCCCTTCGCGCTCGTCCGGATCGCGACGTGCCTCCCGTCAGGGCTCCACACGACGTTCTGCGCCGCGTCGTTCAGGCCGATCGCCCTGCCGTCGACGACGTGGTGCTGGCCTGAGCGGAGGTCGTGGACGTGCAGGACGTAGGTGCTGTCCCTCGTCGACGAGCGCGTGAGCACCGTCGCCGTGTGACGGACGGCGGCGATCTTCGTCCCGTCGGGGGAGAGCGCGACGGGATCGAGGATCTCGCTGGCCTGGTCGGGCCGGAGGTCCCCGGCGGGGATGACGTCGTCGAGGCTGCGCAGCTCGCCGCTCGGCAGCACGGCCTGGATGGCGCTGCCCCCGTTGACGGTCGGGCTCGAGACGGCGTTGCGATCGGGGTCGTCGGCGTCGTCGTCGGTGCCGACGGAGATGAGGCCCGCGACCGGGCCGGAGCGCAGGGGCAGCTGGGGCGGGTCGGCCTGGAAGCGGACCCGCTCGGGGTACCCGACCGGCCCGGTCGGCGTCGCCGGCAGGGTGTCGACCCGCGACACCCCGCCGAAGGAGACCCACGCGAGGAGCACGGTGACCGCGGCCGCGGCGAGCAGCGCGACCGAGCGGCGGCTCAGCGAGCGACGACGCTCCACCCGCGCCGTGGACCAGGCGCTCTCGGCGAGCCCGCCCGGCACGTTCTCGGGCACGATGTCGTCGGCGAGCTCGGCGAGCGCGTCGTGCAACGAGGTGCTCATCGCCGCACCTCCTCACGGTCGAAGGTCTGCGCCAGCTCGGGCGCGAGCGTACGCAGCCGGGCCAGCGCGTGCCGGGTCTGAGACTTCACGGTGCTCGTCGAGCAGCCGAGCACCCGCGCGGTCTCGACCTCGGTGTGCTGCTCGTAGAAGCGCAGCACGAGCACGGCCCGCTGCCGCGGGGTCAGCCGGGCGAGCGCGTCGGCGAGGGTGAGCCGGGCAGCGGCCTCGGAGTACGCGTCACCCTCGAGCGGGGTGTGCTCGCTCGGCTCGCCGACGACGCGCGGGCGCACCGCGCGCCGTCGCCAGCCGTCGATCGCGCGGGTGTGCAGGGCCGTGCGGACGTAGGCCTCGGGGTTGCCCTCGCGGGCCACGCGTCGCCAGTGCCGGGCGAGGGCGACGAGCGCCTCCTGCAGCAGGTCCTCGGCGTCGGCGCGGTCGCCCGTCAGCAGGTAGGCCGTGCGCAGCAGCGCCGTCGACCGCTCGCGGACGAAGGCGGTGAACGCCTCCTGGTCCTGCTCCATCGACACCCCTTCGCCCCTGACCCGGTCACCCTCTCACCGGGTCAGACGCACGGCACCTCGATCCGGGTGGATGCGGCGCTCGCTCGATCCGGGCGAAGGTGGAGGATGACCCCATGTCGAGGCCGTCACCGTCGCGTCGCAGCCAGGTCACCCCCTTCGGGGTCATGGAGGTCCTCGCCCGGGTCGCCCGGATGCGCGAGGAGGGGCGTGACGTCATCTCGCTGTGCGCGGGCGAGCCGGCCGGGGGCGCGCCGACCGCGGTCTCGCGGGCTGCCGCAGCGATCCACGAGTCGCGCGAGCCCCTCACGTACACACCGGCTCTCGGCCTGACCGAGCTGCGCAGCGCCATCGCCCAGCACTACCGCGACTGGTACGGGCTGGACGTGCCGGCCGAGCGGGTCGCGGTGACGACGGGCAGCTCGGGGGCCTTCGTGCTGACCTTCCTCGCCGCCTTCGACCAGGGCGACCGGGTCGCCCTCGCCCGCCCCGGGTACCCGGCGTACCGCAACATCCTCAGCGGGCTCGGCTGCGAGGTCGTCGACCTCGACTGCGGGCCGGAGGTGCGATACCAGCCGACCGTCGAGCAGCTCGCGGAGGTGCACGCCCGCCAGCCGCTCGCCGGGCTCGTCCTCGCCTCGCCGGCGAACCCGACGGGCACGATGATCGGCCGCGCCGAGCTCACCGCGATCGCCCGGTGGTGCACCGAGCACGGCGTGCGCCTCGTCAGCGACGAGATCTACCACGGCATCACCTACCCCGAGCCGGGTGCGCCCGACCCCCGCGGCGTGTGCGCGCTCGAGGTCGACGACGACGCGGTCGTCATCAGCTCCTTCAGCAAGTACTGGGGGATGACCGGGTGGCGGCTGGGCTGGGCCGTCGTGCCGCACGACCTCGTCGGGCCGGTCGACGCGCTCGCCGGCAACATCGCCCTGTGCCCGCCCGCACCGGCGCAGATGGCCGCGCTCAGCGCGCTCACCGACGAGGCGCTGCTCGAGTGCGAGGAGGCGGTGGCCGGCTTCGCCCGCACCCGCGAGGTGCTGCTCGAGCTCGCACCGCGGCTGGGCTGGGGCGAGGCGGCCCCGGCCGACGGTGCCTTCTACTACTACGCCGACCTCGGGCCGCAGCTGGAGCGCTGGCCCGACTCCGCCGCCTACGCCGCGGCGCTGCTCGAGGCGACCGGCGTCGCCGTCACCCCGGGCGGTGACTTCGACGAGCGCGCCGGCGACCGCCACGTCCGGCTCAGCCTGGCCGCCGGGCCCGAGGCCGTCGCCGAGGCGGTCGAGCGCATCGTGGCCTGGCAGGCCGGTCTCTGAGGCGCTCCTGGTCGCGCCGTGACGGGCAGGCGGCGGGCAGGTCGAGACCTCGCGCCCCGGCTCGTCTACCGTGACCCGGCCACCCCCGACGTCGCCAGGAGCCCCTTCGTGATCACCACGTCCTCGACCCGTGCGGCGACCGCCCTCGCCGCCGTCGCCCTCCTCGCCGGCTGCGGCGGGGGCGACGCGCAGGACGCCGGGTCCTCCCAGCCACCTGCGTCGTCGTCCTCGTCGGCGATCCCCGCGCCGGGCAGCCCGACCGTGCCGCTCGACGCCCCGGGCGACGACCGGCTCGACGAGGCCCGCTCCGACGTCACGCTCGAGGGGGCGGCGTCGAGCATCAGCTGGCGCCTGCCCGCGGACTGCTACGAGGCGACGAAGCCGTCGAGCGCGCGGTGCGACGACGACGGCACCGCCTTCCAGATCGTCGTCGGCGGCAAGCCCGGCATGGACCTCGTCGAGAGCGAGCTGGACTACCGCGAGCTCGCCGAGGAGGACTCGACCGTCCAGCAGACGACGGTCGACGTCGCCGAGCGCACCTTCACCGTGCTCGTCGACGACGGCGGCGGCGCCGAGGGCGACACGGGGATCATGACCTTCTTCCACCAGCCCGAGGGCTCGCCCGACACCTTCGCCGTCGTGCTGCTCACCGAGGCGCCGGTCTCCGACCTGCCCTCCACGCGGGTCGACGAGCTCTACCAGGTGCTCGGCTCGCTCGAGCTCGAGCCGGCCTGACCCGGGCCCGCCGGGTCCCCCTTCGGGCACCTGACGGGCAGGGGAGCGGCGTGGCGGGGCGACGTGGAAGGATCGTGGGCAGGACCACACATCGCTGACAAGGAGCACGACGCCATGCCCATCGCCACCCCTGAGGTCTACCGGGACATGCTCGACCGCGCGAAGGCAGGCTCCTTCGCGTACCCGGCCATCAACGTCACGTCCAGCCAGACCCTCAACGCCGCGATCCGCGGCTTCGCCGAGGCCGGCTCCGACGGCATCGTCCAGGTCTCCACCGGCGGCGCGGAGTACCTCTCCGGCCCGACGGTCAAGGACATGGTCACCGGCTCGCTGGCGCTCGCCGCCTACGCCCGTGAGGTCGCGAAGAACTACGACGTCAACATCGCGCTGCACACCGACCACTGCCCGAAGGACAAGCTCGACGGCTTCGTCCGCCCGCTCCTCGCCGCGAGCCAGGAGCACAAGGACACCTTCGGCACCCCGATCTTCCAGTCGCACATGTGGGACGGCTCGGCCGTGCCGCTCGAGGAGAACCTCGAGATCGCCCAGGAGCTGCTCGCGCTCGCCGCGGCGGCCGACATCATCCTCGAGGTCGAGATCGGTGTCGTCGGCGGCGAGGAGGACGGTGTCGCCAACGAGATCAACGACCAGCTCTACACGACCCCCGAGGATGCCCTCGCGACCGTCGAGGCGCTCGGTCTGGGCGAGCAGGGCCGGTACATGGCCGCGCTGACCTTCGGCAACGTCCACGGCGTGTACAAGCCGGGCAACGTCAAGCTGCGCCCCGAGATCCTCAAGCAGTGCCAGGACGCGATCGTCGCGAAGTACGGGTCCGACAAGGGCGAGCGCCCGCTCGACCTCGTCTTCCACGGCGGCTCCGGCTCGACGGCCCAGGAGATCTCCGACGCCGTCGACTTCGGCGTCGTGAAGATGAACGTCGACACCGACACCCAGTACGCCTTCACCCGGCCGGTCGTCGGCTACATGATGAAGAACTACGAGGGCGTGCTCAAGGTCGACGGCGAGGTCGGCAACAAGAAGCAGTACGACCCCCGCGCCTGGGGCAAGGAGGCCGAGGCCGCGATGGCCGCGCGCATCGTCACCGCGTGCGAGAACCTTCGCTCCGCCGGCACCTCCGTCAAGGCCTGACGTGGCAGGCGAGAACCTCCTGGGCATCCCGGAGACCTACCTGCCCGAGGACCCGGCCGCCGGGCTGCTCGCCGACGGCGCGCCCGCGGCCGACGTCGCCGCGGCGCACCCGACGTCCTCGCTGGCCTGGTCCGTCCTCGCCGAGGAGGCCCTCGACGACGGCCGCCGGGTCGAGGCCTACGCCTACGCCCGCACCGGGTACCACCGCGCGCTCGACTCGCTGCGCCGCAGCGGGTGGCGCGGTCAGGGCCCCGTCCCGTGGAGCCACGAGCCCAACCGCGGCTTCCTGCGCGCGCTGGCCGCGCTCACCCGGGCCGCCGACGCGATCGGCGAGGTCGACGAGGAGGAGCGCTGCCGCACCTTCCTCTCCGACAGCTCCCCCGAGGCAGCCCGCGAGCTGCTCGGCTGAGCCGACCCGAGAGCAGTGCGAAGGGGGACCCCGGTGGGGTCCCCCTTCGTCGTGCTCGGGGTGAGACGACCCCGGGCGCAGCAAGGGGCCCGGCCCGGTCGATGACGACCGGAGCCGGGCCCCGGGCCCGCGCCACCCCCTGTGGACACGGGTCCTGCTGGTACACGCCACCCCCTGTGGACATGTACCGGAGCGACACCGTCTGCAGAAGTCCCCTGATCCGCAACCGGTGATGTGCTCCCGATGAGTTGTATTGTGCACGACTTCTCGCCTGACGCACCCCGCTTTTCGGCATCGAGATGACACTGGCACTATGATGACAGACGTGCCCGGCATCGGCCCCCGTTCCCCGTTGCAGCGCCTGGAGTCCATGCTCGCCTCCGAGCTCGAGCGGCTCGGCCGACGACGTGACGAGCTGGCCGACCTCGGTGACGCGCTCCTCGCGCTGCGCAGCCAGGTCGCGACGGAGGACTCCCCGGTGCGCCTGGGCGTCGAGGTGCTCGAGCAGCCCGTCGCCGCGCCGGTCCTCGGACGGATCGCGATGTCGGTCGGACAGGTCGACAGCGTCTTCCTCGACGGCGAGGTGGGTGCGGTGACCGACGTCGAGCACGCGAGCCACGCGCTCGACCGGGCCCGGGACGGCCAGCGTCAGCGCACGATCTACACCCGGGCCGTCATCGACGTGGCCGACAGCACCCGCCGCCTCGACGCGCTGCGCAACGCCGGGCAGGAGCAGCACGTCGTCGAGACCTTCGAGCACGAGTTCGCGATCTTCGGCGACGAGGTCGTGGTAACCCCCTCGACGTGGGGCGACCCCGGCTCGGCCTACCTCGTCATCCGCAACCCCGTGCTCATCGGGGCCTTCCAGGGCTGGTTCGACCACGTGTGGAGCGCGACACCGACGCGCGACCACGGCGCACCGGTCGACCAGCGCATCGTCGAGCTGCTCGCGCTCGGCTACAAGGACGAGGCCATCGCCCGCCACCTGGGGGTCGCGCTGCGCACCGTGCGTCGGCGGGTCGCCGGCCTCATGGACGACTACCAGGTGCACACGCGCTTCCAGCTCGGGGCGGCCCTGGCGCACGACGACCGCGCCTGACGCCCGCCGCGTCGTGGGGCGGGCGCCCGGCGGTCAGCTGTCGAGCAGGGGGTGGCGCTGGATGATCTCGTCGCGGGCCGGCCCGACGCCGATCGCCGAGACGCGGGCGCCGATGAGCTCCTCGACGCGCAGCACGTAGTCCTGCGCCGCCTGGGGCAGCTCCTCGAAGGTGCGGCAGCCGCTGATGTCCTCCCACCAGCCCGGCATCGTCTCGTAGATGGGCGTCGCGTGGTGGAAGTCGCTCTGGCTCACCGGCATCTCGTCGTGACGCACGCCGTCGACGTCGTAGGCCACGCAGATCGGCACCTGCTCCAGGCCCGTGAGGACGTCGAGCTTGGTGACGACGAAGTCGGTGACGCCGTTGATCCGCGTCGCGTACCGCCCGATGACGGTGTCGACCCAGCCGCAGCGGCGCGGGCGCCCGGTCGTCGTGCCGTACTCGTGCCCGGTCTTGCGCAGGAACTCGCCGTCGTCGTCGAAGAGCTCGGTGGGGAAGGGGCCCTCGCCGACGCGGGTCGTGTACGCCTTGAGGATCGCGATGACGCGGCTGACGCGGGTCGGGGGGATGCCCGACCCGGTGCACGCGCCGCCGGCCGTCGCCGAGGAGGAGGTGACGAAGGGGTAGGTGCCGTGGTCGATGTCGAGCAGGGTCGCCTGCCCGGCCTCGAGCAAGACGTTCTGGCCGGCGTCGAGCGCCTTCTCCAGCTCGAGGGTCGTGTCGCCGACCATCGGGGCGAGGCGGTCGGCGTAGGAGCGCAGCTCCTCGACGACGCGGTCCACCTCGGCGCCACGGGTGTTGTAGACCTTGACGAGCACCTGGTTCTTCAGCGCGAGCGCGGCCTCGACCTTCTGGCGCAGGATCGACTCGTCGAAGATGTCCTGCACGCGGATGCCGGTGCGGTTCATCTTGTCGGCGTAGGTCGGGCCGATGCCGCGGCCGGTCGTGCCGATCTTGCGCGACCCGAGGAAGCGCTCGGTCACCTTGTCGAGGGTGCGGTTGTACGGCGCGATGACGTGCGCGTTGGCGCTGATCCGCAGCTTGCTCACGTCGACGCCGCGGGCGGTGAGGCCCTCGAGCTCCTCGAAGAGCACGGCGAGGTCGACGACGACGCCGTTGCCGATGACCGGCGTGCAGTTCGGCGACAGGATGCCCGAGGGCAGCAGGTGCAGGGCGTACTTCTCGCCGTCGATGACCACGGTGTGGCCGGCGTTGTTGCCGCCGTTGAACTTCACGACGTAGTCGACGTCGCGGCCCATGAGATCGGTGGCCTTGCCCTTGCCCTCGTCGCCCCACTGGGCTCCGACCAGCACGATCGCCGGCATGTGTACTCCTCGTGGCCCTGCGGCCCTCGTCGGTGGTGGGTGCCCGTCGCGGCCGTCGGCCGCGCGACCCCGTCACTGTACCGGCGGGCCCGATACTGCGTTGCGCCCGGCGGCCGTGGCTGGGAGCGTGGTCGCTCCGGGCGGCACGCGCCGTCGCGGCAACCCCGACACGAGGAGGTGGTGCGCATGAGCAAGCACGAGAGCGCCCCCGAGGACGTCAAGGAGAAGTTCCGGCAGGCGCTGGAGCGCAAGCAGGCCCATGCGGGCCGGGACGTCTCGGCAGAGGGAGGGCACGGCAAGGTCGAGTCCTCCCACGGCCCGGAGACCTCCGGCTCCCAGCAGATGTTCCGCCGCAAGTCCGGCTGAGCGCACCCGGAGGGGGCGGCCCGTGCGTCACGCACCGGGTCGCCCCCTTCGTCGTGCCCGGGCGAAGGGGGACCCGGCCCGGTCAGGCGGTCGGGCGCAGCACGCTCATCCGGTGGGCGGCGCGGGTGAGCGCCACGTAGAGCACGCGCGCGCCGCCGGGGGACTCCGCGACGATCGCGTCGGGGTCGACGACGACCGTGGCGTCCCACTCGAGGCCCTTCGTCGACATCGGGTCGAGGACGACGACCCGGCCGCTCTCGTGCGCGACGAGCGGTGCGACCCGCTCGAGGTGACGGGCGGGGGCGATGACCGCGACCGAGCCGTCGACCTCGTCGACGAGCGCGTCGACGGCGGCGCGGGCGGCCGCGTCGACCGAGGGGGCGGAGGTGTCGAGGGCGTCGCCGAAGCGGGTCTCGACCGGCTCGACCCCGGTCTCGCGGACGGCGTCGGGGATGTCCGCGTCGGGGACGACGGGCAGGATGACGTCGCGCGCGTAGTCGAAGATCTCGCGGGCGTTGCGGTAGTTCGTGCTCATGTGGAAGCGACGCCGCTCGTTGCTGCCGAAGGCGTCCTCGCGCGCCGCCTCGGCCTCGCGCGCGTCGGCCCACGAGGCCTGGGCGGCGTCGCCGACGACGGTCCACGACGCGCGTCGACCACGACGCCCGACCATGCGCCACTGCATCGGCGAGAGGTCCTGCGCCTCGTCGACGAGGACGTGGGCGTAGGAGCCGGGGCGGCCCACCCGTCCGGTGAGGAGGCGCTCGCGGGCCAACGTCGGGGTCACGTGGCTCTCGACGTCGCGGACGCGGACCGCCGAGCCCATCGTCGTCAGCTCGCGCTCGGCCGCACGGCCGTCGAGCTCGTCGATCTCGTAGAAGCCGCGCTCCTCGTCGGCGGCCTCCTCGACCTGGCCGAGGCGCACGGCGAGCTCGTCGACGACGGCGACGTCGGCCACCGACCACGTGCCGAGCTCGAGCGCCTCCCGCATCGAGTGGGCCAGCGCCGCGGCGTCGCCCTGGGAGAGCACGCCCCGGGTGATCCGGTAGGCCCGCTCCGTGTCGGCGAGCCACAGCAGGGCCTGGCGCGGGTCGACCTGGGGCCACCACGCCTCCATGAAGGAGTCGACGGCGATGGACTCGTCGAAGGCGTCGAGGAACTCGTCGCGCTCGCCCTCGCGGTGGCTGGCCCACGCGGCCTCGGCGAGCATCTCTCGGGCGGCCTTCGTGCCCTGGTTGCGGGTCCGGTCGCGCAGGACGCGACGGCGGATCGACGCGAGGGCGTCGGCGCCGATCCGGATGGCGATGCCGCCGACGAAGGTGCGCAGCTCGGTGGGGGCGTCGGGGACCGGCTCTTGGAGCAGGCGGGCGACGACGGTGCGCATCCGCAGCGAGCCCTTGATCGCGGCGACCTCGGGGGTGTCGAGGCGCTCGGTGCCGATGGCGTCGACGAGGTCGCCGAGGGCACGCAGGGCCACGGAGTCCTCGCCGAGCGAGGGCAGCACCCGCTCGATGTACGCCGTGTAGGCGGCGGACGGGCCGACGACGAGGATGCCGCCGCTCTCGTAGCGCCGACGGTCGTTGTAGAGCAGGTAGGCCGCCCGGTGCAGGGCGACGACGGTCTTGCCGGTGCCGGGACCGCCGGTGATCTCGGTGACGCCCCGGTCGCTGGCGCGGATCGCCTCGTCCTGGTGGGCCTGGATCGTCGCGACGATGTCGCGCATCCGCGTGCCGCGGGCCCGGGTCAGGGCGGCGAGCAGCGCGCCGTCGCCGACGACGACGATGTCCTCGGGAGCCTCGGGGACCATGAGGTCGTCCTCGACGCCGACGACGGTGTCGTCCTTCGAGCGCAGGACCCGGCGGCGGATGACGCCGTGGTTGGCGACCGGGGTCGCGCGGTAGAAGGGCGAGGCGGCCGGGGCGCGCCAGTCGATGACGAGCGGCTCGTACTCGTCGTCGCGCACGCCGAGGCGGCCGACGTAGCGGATCTCGCGGTCGGCCGCGGCCATGGCGTCGCCGTGGTCGATGTCGAGCCGGCCGAAGACGAGGCCCTCGTGCTGGTGCTCGAGCGTGGCCAGGCGCCGGGCCGCCTGGTAGACGAGCGCGTCGCGCTCGAAGAGGCCCGACATCTCCTCGTCGCGCACGTCGCCCGTGCGATCGGTGCGACCGCGCGACATGCCGTCGGTGGCGACGAGACCGGCGCGGGTCTCGGCCTTGACGAGCTCGTCGCGGACCCGGTCGAGGTGGGCCTGCTCGGTCGCGATCTCGGTCGCGACGTGCGGCGGGACGTCGGTGGTGGAGGGGCGAAGGGAGCCATCGGTCACGTCTGCTGCTCTACCTGTCTCACGTGTGTCGCGCGGCGGCGACCTGGGCAGCCATCGAGTCTAGACGCCAGCACCGACGTCGCTCAGACCAGGCCGCGCCGCACGGCCTCGACCCCGGCCTGGAGCCGGGACTGGGCGCCGAGCCGTTCCATGACGAGCCGGACGCGCCGCTCGACGGTGCGCACGCTCACCCCGAGCTGACGGGCGACGTTGGCGTCGGAGGCGCCGGCGGCGAGCAGGGTGAGGATCGTCTGGTCGCGCTGCGAGTACAGCTCGCCGTCGACGTCGAGGTCGACGGCGGGCAGCGGGAGGCTGCGGGCGTGCAGGCGCTCGACGAGGTTGCCGATGCCGGTGATGAGCGGGCTGTCCCACAACGAGACCGACCCGGCGCCCGAGGGCTCGATGTTCGTCAGGTCGACGACCGCCTGGAGCCCGTCGACGACGATCGCCGAGAAGGGCACGTCCTCGGCGATCCGCACGTCCTCGCCGGACGCCTGCCGACGCCGGAGGGTCTGCAGGGCGTCGTCCAGCTCGAGCAGGCGCGCGTCGTACACGGCGAGGTAGCGCAGCGGCTGGCCCGCGCTGTCGAGGGTGGCGCTGTCGTGGTCGACCAGGGGCGAGGTGAGCAGCTGGATGCTGCGCTCGCCGTACGCGCGCATCGCGAGGATCGAGCGCTCGGCGCCCGCGACGACGGCGATGCTCGCCGAGCGGATCTCGGCGAGGGAGTCCAAGGTGCTGGCGCGCAGCGGGTTCGTGCGCGCGTCCTCGAGCGCGCGGACCCTGCGGTGGATGAGCCCGAGCTGGGGTGCCGAGGCCCGCACCCGGCGCAGCTGACGCTCGACCTCGGCGGTGTAGGCCGCGAGGGCACCCTCGGGAGGGGGGATCGAGATCACCCCGTCGTCGACCTCGGCCAGGCCCCGGTGGGTGAGGATCTGCAGCCCGAGGTCGACCTGCGCGGCGCTGATCCCCGCAGCCACCAAGGACTCTCGCGTCGCGGCCGGGTCATGGATGAGCGCGAGGTAGAGCCGGGTGATCTCCTCCTCGGGCATCGCGACGTCGAGGTGGACCGGGAGGTCGGGCGCGGACATGACGAGAAGTATGGCGACTAGCCGACATCGTCGGGAGACCGACAGCGTCAGGTTGATTTCGCCCGTCGATGTGGGTCACACTCGCATCTGCTGGCCTTCGGGCCGGCTCGCTGCGCGGGACGTCCCCCCCTGGTCCCGCGCGAGCGATCGGGGCGCGAGGTCGAGCCAGCGAGACCCCCCTGCACGCTGGCTCCTTCGCGCCCCCCTCGCGCATCTCGGCGGGGGCGACCCTCGGGTCGCCCCCGCTGTTCGCGTCCTAGGCTGCGGGGCGTGAAGGTACTCGTCATCGGTTCAGGTGCCCGTGAGCACGCCCTCGTCCGCGCGCTGCTCGTCGACCCCGCCGTGGACGCCGTCGTCGCGGCGCCCGGCAACCCCGGCATCGACGTCGTCGCCCTCTGCGCGCCGGTCGACGCGCAGGACCCGCAGGCGGTGACCGACCTCGCCCGCGAGCATGGCGTCGACCTCGTCGTCGTCGGCCCGGAGGCCCCGCTCGTCGCAGGCGTCGCCGACGCGGTCCGCGCGGCCGGCATCGCGTGCTTCGGCCCCGACCGGGCCGCGGCCACCCTCGAGGGGAGCAAGGCCTTCGCGAAGGAGGTCATGGCCGCCGCCGAGGTGCCGACCGCCCTGGCCCACGTGGCACGCACGGAGGCCGAGCTCGCCGAGGCGCTCGACGCCTTCGGCGCCCCGTACGTCGTCAAGGACGACGGGCTCGCCGCCGGCAAGGGAGTCGTCGTCACCGACGACCGTGGTGCCGCGCTCGCGCACGGCCTGGCCTGCCTGGCGAAGGGGGAGGACGCCCAGGTCGTCGTCGAGGAGTTCCTCGACGGCCCGGAGGCCTCGCTCTTCTGCATCTGCGACGGGCAGCGGGTCGTGCCGCTCGACCTCGCCCAGGACTTCAAGCGCGTCTTCGACGGCGACGAGGGCCCGAACACCGGGGGAATGGGCGCGTACTCACCGCTCGACTGGGCGCCCGAGGGGCTCGTCGACGACGTCGTCGCCCGGGTCGCGCAGCCGGTCGTCGACGAGATGAGGCGGCGGGGCACCCCCTTCGTCGGGGTGCTCTACGTCGGCCTCGCGCTCACCTCGCGCGGGCCTCGGGTCATCGAGTTCAACGTGCGCTTCGGCGACCCCGAGACCCAGTCGGTGCTCGCGCGGCTCGCGACCCCGCTCGGCGGGCTCCTCCACGCGGCGGCCCAGGGCCGGCTCGGCGAGGTCGAGCCGCTGCGCTGGCGCGAGCAGGCGTCGGTGACCGTCGTCGTCGCGGCGGCGGGCTACCCGGCCTCGCCGAGCACCGGCGACCCGATCGGCGGTCTCGAGCTCGTCGGCGACACCGACACCTACGTGCTGCACGCCGGCACAGCCGCCGGCCCGGACGGCACCGTCGTCAGCGCCGGTGGCCGCGTGCTCTCCGTCGTCTCCCTCGGCGCCGACCTCGACGAGGCGCGCGAGCATGCGTACGCCGGCGTCGCGAAGGTCGAGCTCGAGGGCGGCCACCACCGCACCGACATCGCGCTGCGCGCCGCCCGCGGGGAGATCCGCACCCCCCGCTGACCTGTCGCCCCCCCCTTCGCCCCGCCCGCTCCGGCACCCCCTCACCCTCGCCGAGACCCGCTCGTCGTCCGTCACCCCCGGCCGTCGCCGGTCCGCGGCCACCGGGTCTCGCGGACGACGACCGGGGCTCGGCGTCAGGGGGAGCCGACCCGATGGGCCGCCTCCGCCCCGACGAGCCCGAGGAGGGCGCCGGCGGCGACGACGACGGCGAAGGGGGAGCCCGTGAGGTGGTCCGCGTGCGCCGCGACGAGCGCCCCGCCGCCGGCCGTCGCCAGGGCGGTGCCGATGGCGGCGGCGAGCGTCGCGGCGGCGTTGACCTCGCCCTGCCGCTGCGCCGGTGCGAGCTCGACGGTGCGCACGCTGAGCGTGTTCGTCGCGACGCCCATGCCGAGCGCGCTCACGCACCACCCGAGCATCGAGGGGGCGAGCCCGATCGCGCCGACGGCGAGCAGGAGCGGCCCGGTCGCGCCCGCGGACATGAGCAGCAGGCCCGTGCGCAACCGCTGGACCGCGCTCGTGCGCTCGCGGACGACGTCGCTGCTCGCCACGCTCGAGCCGAGGGCCCAGCACACCCCGGTCACCGCCAGGCTCGTCCCGGCCAGCCGTGGTCCGGTGCCGTGGACCTCGACGAGGAGCAGCGGGAGGTAGGTGCCCATCGCGGCGAAGGTCGCGCTGACGAGCAGGCGCAGGCCGACGGCCGCGGGGATGCCGGCCGAGAGCGTCGCCGTGCCGGCGGGGAGCAGCCGGCGCCCGGCGAGGACGAGCACGACGGCTCCGGCGGCCGCCGTCGGAGCGGCGAGGGTCGACGTAGCCCATGCAGCCGTGCCCCAGGTGAGGGCGCCGACGGCGGCGGCGACGAGCAGCGCGGCCTCGACCGTCGCACGGTCCCGAGCGCGCCACCGGCCACCGGGGCGGGGGAGGGCGTCGCGCAGCGCGGTGAGCAGAGGCGGCAGCGCGACGGCGAGGAGGACGAGCGGGGTGATGAAGACCGCCCGCCACCCCCAGTGCTCGGCGACGAGCCCCGCGGCGAAGGGGCCGAGCAGCGAGGGCAGCACCCACGCCACGGCGAACCCGGCGAAGACCCGGGCGCGCAGGTGCTCGGGCATGACGTCGGCGACGAGCACCACGAGACCGATGTCGAGCAGGCCCTCGGCGACGCCGGAGGTCGCACGGCCGAGCAGCAGCACGGGCATCGACGGGGCGAGCCCGGTGAGCACCTGCGCGACGACGAAGGTGACGACCCCGGTCAGGATGAGCGCGCGCGGGCCGCGGTGGTCACCGAGGACCCCCGCGACGGCGGTCGCGACGAGGAAGGTCAGGCTCGAGACGCCCGTCGCCAGCCCGTACCACTGCAGCCCGTCGAGCTCTCGGGCGACGACGGGCAGGACGGTCGTGACCGCCCTGTTCTCGTAGGCGCCGAGGGTGACGACGCACAGGGCGGCGAGCACCATCGGCAGGTGGGCGGGGGAGGTGAGGCGGTCGCGCGGGGGCGTGTGGACGTCGGCGGGCGCCGTCGCGGGGGGTGTGGTGGGGGACTCGGCGGTCATGCCGCTGATGCTCGATGCTCAAGCGCGCTTGAGGTCAACTGCTATCGTCGGGGCGTGGACCAGCGGCACAAGGACGACCTGCTCCCCGTCGGCGAGATCGCGCACCGCGCCGGCATCAGCGTGCCGACGGTGCGCTTCTACGAGGAGCGCGGGCTCATCGCCTCGACCCGCACGGCGGGCAACCAGCGCCGCTTCGCGCGCCACACCCTGCGCCGCATCGCCTACGTGCGCGCGGCGCAACGCTTCGGGCTGAGCCTGGCCGAGATCCGTGAGGCGCTCGACACGCTCCCCGCCGACCGGGCCCCGACGAAGGGGGACTGGGCTCGCCTCTCGCGGCGCTGGCACGACGTGCTCCAGGAGCGCATCGAGGCGCTCGAGCGGCTGCGCGACACGACGGACGGCTGCATCGGGTGCGGCTGCCTGTCGACCACCCGGTGCCCGATCTACAACACCGACGACGAGCTCGCCGCCACCGGCTCGGGTGCCCGACGCTGGCCCGACGCCCTGCGCGAGGGGTGAGCGGGTCCCCTTCGCCCCCGCCTACCCACCCGTAAGCGGGGTGATCACCCCACCTACGGGTGGGTAGCCGGGTGCCAGGATGGCGCCAGCCGACCGAAGGGGGACCCGTGACGACCACGACCGACGACGCCAGCCCGTACCGCCTCGAGGGGAGACCCCGCTCGCGCGGGCTCGCCCGCGCGCTCTCGCCGCTCGTCGCGGTCGTGCCATGGCTCCTCACCGTCGTGGGGATCGCTCTCGCCGGGGAGTGGCAGCGCGGCGTCTACGCCCGAGGCGAGCGGTCGCTCGGCCTGCTGCTCACCGCGCTCGTCGTCCTCCTGCTCGCTGCCCTGCTGTGGGCGGCGGTCACCGCGTGGTCCTCGGTCGGCACCGTCCTGGCGGGCGTGCTCACCGTCGTGCTCGCGCTGGCTCTCGGCGCACCGGGGCCGGTCTCCCGGGCGATCAGCCAGAGCGTCCTCGAGGCCGGTCTGCCCTACCGCGCCTACGCCGTGCTCGTCGCGCCCGTGCCCTTCCTCGTCCTGGGCACCACCCTCGTCGCCGCCGGCCTCGCGGCCGCCGCCGTCCGCCGCCTGCGCTGACGCCCCCGTCGCCCTCCCTCCCCCTTCGCCTCCGTCCTGATCTCCGCCTACCCCTCCGTACGTGGGGTGATCACCCCACGTACGGAGGGGTAGGCGGAGGTCGAGGCGGGTGGGGTGATCGCGGACCTGCTGCTCGGGTGAGGGCGAGTCACGGCAGGATGGGCGCATGGCTGACGGCTCGCACCCCACCCTGCCCGGCTTCGCGCATGTCTACTCGGGCAAGGTCCGTGACCTCTACGCACCGCTCGACGACGCGGGCGAGGCGCGCGCGGACCGGCTGCTCCTCGTCGCGAGCGACCGGATGAGCGCCTACGACTTCGTCCTCGACAGCCCCATCCCCGACAAGGGTGCGGTGCTCACGCAGCTCTCGCTGTGGTGGTTCGACCAGCTCGCGGACCTGCTGCCGCATCACGTCGTGAGCACGGACGTGCCCGACGAGGTCGCCGGCCGCTCGGTCCTCGTCGAGCGGCTCGACATGCTGCCCGTCGAGTGCGTCGCCCGCGCCTACCTCACCGGCGGCGGGCTCTCCGAGTACGAGGCGACGGGCTCGGTGAGCGGTGTCGCGCTGCCCGAGGGCCTCGTCGACGGCTCGCGCCTGCCCGAGCCGGTCTTCACCCCCTCGACGAAGGCGCCGATGGGCCAGCACGACGAGCCGATCCCCTTCGAGGGCGTCGTCGCCGAGATCGGCCCCGAGCTCGCCGAGCGCGTGCGCGACCTCACGATCGCGATCCTCGCGCGCGGCAACGACGTCGCCGCCGAGCGCGGGATCCTGCTCGCCGACACGAAGGTCGAGTTCGGCCTGCGCGGTCTCGACCTCGCGCCCGGCGAGGACCTCGGCGAGGCGATCCGCGCGCGCGGCGCCGCCTGCGAGATCGTCCTCGCCGACGAGGTGCTCACCCCCGACAGCTCGCGCTTCTGGCCGGCCGACGCGTGGGAGCCCGGCCACCCCCAGCCCAGCTACGACAAGCAGTACGTCCGCGACTGGCTCACCTCCGTCGCCTCCGGCTGGGACCGGCACTCGGGCGAGGCGCCGCCGGCCCTGCCGGACGAGGTCGTCGCCGCCACCCGGGACCGCTACGTCGAGGCCTACGAGCGGCTCACCGGCACCTCCTTCGTGCCCGCGGGGCGCTGACCGCACGAGCACGACGAAGGGGGCGTGGACGGCTGTCCACGCCCCCTTCGCCATGGGGCCGTCGAGACGTCAGTCCACGACGACGGGCTCGGGGAAGGTCTGCTCCCCGGCCCCCTTCGGCAGCTCGGTCATCTCCGCGATCTCCGGAGCAGTCTTGCGGGCCCGCTCCTCGCGGGTCGGGAAGGCCGGGGTCTCGGCCGCGCACGTCCGGTCGCGCGCGGGCGAGGAGCCGCTGACGAGGTAGGTGTCGACGGCCTTGGTGACGCAGCTCGAGACGCCGTAGGCGGTGTGTCCCCACGAGTCGCTGGAGAGGAGGCGGGAGCGGCCGAGGACCTTGCGGGTCTCGACGGCGCCGGTGTACGCGGTGGCGGGGTCCCAGTAGTTGCCGACGATCAGCACGCCCTTGGGCGTGTACCGGTCGTACGGGCCGACGTAGGCGTCCTCGTCCTGACCGGTGAAGGCGTCGCCGGCGCAACCGGAGGAGCTCCACAGCCAGGCCTTGCCGAAGTGCGGCGCCGTCGTCTGGGCCTGGGTGTCGTACCGCGGGTAGTCGGCCAGGCGGGTCGTCTCCTGCGAGTCCGTGCAGGTCACGGACAGGAAGGCGTCGTAGGAGTTGTCGTACATGGCGCGAGCCGGTGCACCGACCGCGTCGTCGACCGCCGCGAGGAGGACCTGCCGCGACGCGCGGGTCGGCTTCGGGGTCTTCGCCCGGCCGCCCTTCGCCTCGGTCGCGGCGTAGTCGAGCTCGGTGAGGATGGCGTCGACCTGCGTCGGGGCGTCGGACCCGTACATGACGCTGAGGAGTGCGCCGATCATCGTGGGGTAGTCGACCGTGAACTTCTGGCCGCTGTCGGGGTCTCGCAGCACGAGCGGCGTGCGCTGGACCTGGGCGACGAGGGCGTCGAAGCGCTTGCGGGTGTCGCCGACGGCGGCGAACTCGCAGCGCGGGTCACCGGCCCTCTGGCACTCGGCGAGGACCTGCTTCATCGCCGTCCACGCGCCCTTGCCCGAGCCGAGCCGGAAGTCGAGCGGACGGCTCTTGTTCCACGGCATGCCCGACCAGGAGCGCGGGTTGATCGTCCCGTCGATGACGATCGAGCGGAAGTTGGAGGGGAACATGTTCGCGTAGGTCGTGCCGAGCTGCGTGCCGTACGAGAAGCCCATGTAGCTGAGCTTGCCCTCGCCCAGCGCACGCCGGACCATCTCCATGTCGCGGGCGACCTCAGCGGTCGACATGGCCGTGGCGAGCCTGTTGGTGGAGCAGGCGCGGGCGATCTTCTTCATCGAGCCCATGTAGCGCTGCTGCTTCGTCCACCCGACGGGGAAGACGTCCTCGAGCGGCGCGAAGGTCGACTGCTGCTGCCAGGGCTGCAGGCAGCGCACGTTGTCGCTCGCGCCGATGCCGCGCGGGTCGACCCCGACGACGTCGAAGCTCTTGCGGATCGTCGGGCTGGCCCACCTGCTCGCCGCCTGGGCGAGGTCGGTCGAGGACCCGCCGGGCCCGCCGGGGTTGACGAAGAGGGTGCCCACCCGCTTGCCGGTGGCCTTCGTGCGCAGCACGGCGACCTTGGTCTTCGGGCCCTTGGGGTTGTCGTAGTCCAGCGGGAGGTCGACGGTGGCGCACTCCGAGGTCGCGTAGCACCGGAACCACGTGAGCTTCGGCGTCGGCGTCTTGTTGAGCTTGGCGTTCTCGGAGGGCTTCGTCGCGGTGCTCGCGGCGGCGGCGCTCGGTGCGCTGCTCGTCGAGGGTGCCGCGCTCGCCGTGGCGAGCGTGCCGGCGAGCATCGAAGCGGCGACCGCCCCGACGACCAGCGTGCGTGGTGCTCTCATGATCGGTGGTTCCCCTGCTTCTTCGGTGGGCGCCGACGGCGCTCAGACGCCGCCCAACGTAGTGGGGCGGCGCGCCGGCCACAGGCACATCCGCGCGATCGGGCCCGGGCGCGCAGGCGAGGGTGACCGTCCGCACACGACGAAGGGGGCGTGGACGGCTGTCCACGCCCCCTTCGCCCGGGTGGGCCGTCGCTCAGCGCACGACGGTCGGCTCCGGGAAGGACTGGCCCGCCGGGGCCTTCGGCAGCTTCTTGGTCTCGGCGACCTGGGGCGCGCTGACCCGGGCCTCCTCCTCACGGGTGGGGAAGGCCGGCGACTCCGCCGGGCAGGTGCGGTCGCGCAGCGGCGAGGCGCCGGTGACGAGGTAGGTGTCGACGGCCTTCGTCGCGCAGGCGGACACGCCGTAGGCGGTGTGTCCCCACGAGTCGCTGGAGACGAGGCGGGAGCGGCCGAGGACCTTGCGGGTCTCGACGGCGCCGGTGTACGCGGTCGCGGGGTCCCAGTAGTTGCCGACGATGAGGACACCCTTGGGCGTGTACCGGTCGTAGGGACCGACGTAGGCGTCCTCGTCCTGACCGGTGAAGGCGTCACCGGCGCAACCGGAGGAGCTCCACAGCCAGACCTTGCCGAAGTGCGGCGCCGTCGTCTCGGACTGCGTGTCGTACCGCGGGTAGTCGGCCAAGCGGGTCGTCTCCTGCGAGTCCGTGCACGTCACCGACAGGAAGGCGTCGAGCGAGCTGTCGTAGGCGAAGTCGCGGCGGGGCACCCCGGTCGCCTTCGAGACGGCGGCGAGGAGGGCCTTGCGGGAGGCCTTGGTCGGGGCCGGGGTCTTCGCCGTGCCGCCCTGCGCCTCGGTGGCGAGGTAGTCGAGCTCGGTGAGGAGCGAGTCGACGAACTGCGGGGCGTCGGACGAGTACATCGCGCTGAGCAGGGTCCCGACCATCGTCGGGTAGTCGATGGAGTACTTCTCGCCCGTGTAGGGGTCCACGACCGGCAGGGGCTTGCGCTCCAGCTGTGCCGCGAGCTCGTCGAAGCGCTTGCGCGTGTCGCCGACGGCGGCGAAGTCGCACCGGGCCTCGCCGGCCTTCTGGCACTCGGCGAGGATCTGGCGCATCGCCTTCCACGCGCCCTTGCCGGAGCCGAGGCGGAAGTCGAGCGGGCGGCTCTTGTTCCACGGCATGCCGGACCAGGAGCGCGGGTTGATCGTCCCGTCGATGACGATCGAGCGGAAGTTGGAGGGGAACATGTTCGCGTAGGTCGTGCCGAGCTGCGTGCCGTACGAGAAGCCGATGTAGCTGAGCTTGCCCTCGCCCAGCGCCCGCCGGACCATCTCCATGTCGCGGGCGACCTCGGCGGTCGACATGGCCGTGGCGAGCGTGTTGGTGGAGCAGGCGCGGGCGATCTTCTTCATCGAGCGCATGTAGCGCTGCTGCTTCGTGTAGCCGACGGGGAAGGCATCGGCGAGCGGCGCGTACGTCGTGTCCTGCTCCTCGACGGGCAGGCACTGCACGGTGTCGCTGAAGCCGATGCCGCGCGGGTCGACGCCGACGACGTCGAAGTTCTTGCGGATGGTCGGGCTGGCCCACAGGTCGGCGAAGTAGGCGAGCTCGGTGGCCGAGCCGCCGGGGCCGCCGGGGTTGACGAAGAGCGTGCCGAGTCGCTTGCCGGTCGCCTTGGTGCGCAGGACCGCGACGTCGGTCTTCGCGCCCTTGGGGTTGTCGTAGTCCAGCGGCAGCGCGACCTTCGCGCACTCGGCGCCGCCGTAGCAGCTGAACCAGCGCAGCCGTGGCGTCGCGGTCTTGTCGAGCTTGGTGTTCTCGGACGGCTTCGTCGCGGTGCTGACGGCAGCGGCGCTCGGTGCGCTGCTCGTCGTGGGCGCGGCACTCGCCGTGGCGAGCGTGCCGGCGAGCATCGAGGCGGCGACCGCCCCGACGACCAGCGTGCGTGGTGCTCTCATGATCTGTCCCCTGCTCTGCCGTGAGCGCCGGCGGCGCCCGGTGCGCGTCAACGTAGTGGTCCCGGCCCCGGTCCGCACGGCGAGAGGCGCAGCGGCCACCAGGTGGTCACCTCGAGGTCATCTCGTCGGCCGACGAGCGGTGCCCGACCGTCTCCCGCTGGCTAGCCTGCGGCCATGACGGGGGACGAAGGGGGAGCCCGCCGCGCCCCGCGGCGGCGGGTCTCGGACAGCGACGACGTCTTCCGCACGTCGGCGTCGACGGGGCGTCGGGGCGAGCCGCGCGCCGGCGCGCGGCGGCCGAGGTCGGGCCCGTCGTCGGCCTCGACACCGCGGGGGTCGTCCCCGTCGCGGTGGACCGACCCGGCGCCGACGAGCGGGGTGTGGGACCCGCGCGGTGCGACCCCCGAGCAGCGGCGTGAGGTGTACGAGGACGCGCTTCGGCGGAGCCGGGGCTTCGGGTGGTTCGGAGCGCTGCTCGCACTGGTCTTCCTCATCAAGGTCGTCGTCGAGGCGCGCGCCGGATCTGCGAACTCCAGCGTCCTGATCGCCCTGATGCTCGTCTGGACGAACGTCGCACTCTTCGGGGCGGTGCATGCGCGTCGCGCGAAGACCACCCTCGGCTCGGATCCCGAGGAGCCCGTCGAGCAGGTGATGCAGCGCTCGAAGGAGGTCACGGCGCGTGCCGTCTACCCGGCCGTCGCCGCCTTCGACGCCCTGTGCGCGGTCCTCGTCGTCGTCCTCGTGCCGCAGGCCTGGCCGGTCGCCACGGCGGCCGGGCTGGTCGCCCTCGCCCTCGCCGTCGCCTGGTGGCGGGCCCGTCGACGCGGTGACCACGACTCGGCCGTGGTCGACCCCCCTTCGGCCCGTCGATAGACTCGCTCGAAGGCCCCCCGAACCCTCTCCACAGGAGCCCCAGTGGGACGCATCGTCGTCGACGTCATGCTCAAGCCAGAGATCCTCGACCCCCAGGGCCAAGCGGTCCGCGGCGCGCTCCCGCGCCTGGGGCTCACGGACTTCACCGACGTGCGGCAGGGCAAGCGCTTCGTGCTGTCCGTCGACGGCGAGGTCACGCCCGAGCACCTCGCCCGCGCCCGTGAGGCCGCCGAGACCCTGCTCTCCAACCCCGTCATCGAGGACGTCGTCGACGTCCACGAGCTCGTCCACGACGAGCCCGAGCAGGCCCCGCTCACCGGCGAGGGCGCCCGGTGAAGATCGGCGTCGTCACCTTCCCCGGCTCGCTCGACGACCACGACGCCCGGCGCGCGGTCGACCTGTGCGGCGGCGAGGCCGTCGCCCTCTGGCACCGTGACGCCGACCTGCGCGGCGTCGACGCCGTCGTCATCCCCGGCGGCTTCTCCTACGGCGACTACCTGCGCGCCGGCGCCATCTCGCGCTTCGCGCCCGTCATGACCGAGGTCGTGCGCGGCGCCGAGGCGGGCATGCCGGTGCTCGGCATCTGCAACGGCTTCCAGATCCTGTGCGAGTCGCACCTCCTGCCCGGCGCGATGATCCAGAACGACCACCGCACCTTCGTGTGCCGCGACCAGCGTCTGCGCGTCGAGTCGACGAGCACCGCGTGGACCGGCGACTTCGAGGACGGCGAGGAGATCACCATCGTCCTGAAGAACCAGGACGGCCAGTTCGTCGCCGACGCCGAGACCCTCGACCGGCTCGAGGGCGAGGGCCGCGTCGCCTTCCGCTACCTCGGCGCCAACCCCAACGGCAGCTACCGCGACATCGCCGGCATCTCCAACGCGCGCGGCAACGTCGTCGGCCTCATGCCCCACCCCGAGCACTGCGTCGAGGAGGGCTACGGCCCGAGCCTGGACGGCCGGCGCTTCTTCACCTCCGTCCTGCAGGAGATGGTCTCCGCGTGAGCACGCTCGACACCGTCGCCCACGCCGGGCAGACCCCCGACCTCGACCAGCCCTGGGCCGACCTCGGTCTCAAGGAGGACGAGTACGCCCGGATCCGCGAGATCCTCGGCCGCCGCCCGACGATCGCCGAGCTCGCGATGTACTCGGTCATGTGGTCCGAGCACTGCTCGTACAAGTCGAGCAAGGTCCACCTGCGCCGCTTCGGCGACCTGCCGCAGACGACGCCGCTCGGCGAGACCCTCGCCGGCATCGGCGAGAACGCCGGCGTCATCGACGTCGGCCAGGGCTGGGCGGTGACCTTCAAGGTCGAGTCGCACAACCACCCGAGCTACGTCGAGCCCTACCAGGGTGCCGCGACCGGCGTCGGCGGCATCGTCCGCGACATCATGGCGATGGGCGCCCGCCCGGTCGCCGTCATGGACCCGCTGCGCTTCGGCGCCATCGACCACCCCGACACCGCCCGGGTCCTGCCCGGCGTCGTCAAGGGCATCGGCGGCTACGGCAACTCCCTCGGCCTGCCCAACGTCGGCGGCGAGATCGTCTTCGACGAGTGCTACCAGGGCAACCCCCTCGTCAACGCCCTGTGCGTCGGCACGCTGCGCCACGAGGACCTGCACCTCGCCAAGGCATCCGGCGCCGGCAACAAGGTCGTCCTCTTCGGGGCGAAGACCGGCGGCGACGGCATCGGAGGCGTCTCGGTCCTCGCGTCGGAGACCTTCGACGAAGGGGGACCGACGAAGCGCCCGGCCGTCCAGGTCGGCGACCCCTTCGCCGAGAAGGTCCTCATCGAGTGCTGCCTCGAGCTCTACCGGGCCGGTGTCGTCGAGGGCATCCAGGACCTCGGCGGCGCGGGCCTGTCCTGCGCGACCTCCGAGCTCGCCTCGGCGGGCGACGGCGGGATGAGCGTCGAGCTCGACCGGGTCCCCCTTCGCGACTCCACGCTGCGGGCCGAGGAGATCCTCATGTCCGAGAGCCAGGAGCGGATGATGGCCGTCGTCGCGCCCGACCAGGTCGACGCCTTCATGGCGATCACCGACCGGTGGGACGTCGAGGCCACGGTCCTCGGCGAGGTCACCGGCACGGGCCGGCTCGTCATCACGTGGCACGGCGAGACGATCGTCGACGTGCCGCCGCGCTCCGTCGCCCACGACGGCCCCGTCTACGACCGTCCGATGGCCCGGCCGCAGTGGCTCGACGCCGTCCAGGCCGACACGAGCGCCTCGCTGCCGCGCCCCGGCGCCGACGAGCTCGGCCAGGTCGTCCTCGACCTGCTCGCCTCGCCGAACCTGTGCGACAAGTCGTGGGTCACCGACCAGTACGACCGCTACGTCCTCGGCAACACCCACCAGGCGATGCCCGCCGACGCCGGTCTCGTGCGCATCGACGAGCGCACCGGGCTCGGGGTCGCGGTCTCGACGGACTGCAACGGCCGCTTCGGCCGGCTCGACCCGTACGCCGGCGCCCAGCTCGCGCTCTCGGAGAGCTATCGCAACGTCGCGACGACCGGCGCGCTGCCGCTGGCCGTCACCGACTGCCTCAACTTCGGCTCGCCGGAGGACCCCGCGGTCATGTGGCAGTTCGAGCGCGCGGTCGCCGGCCTCTTCGACGCCTGCCTCGAGCTCGGCATCCCCGTGACCGGCGGCAACGTCTCCTTCTACAACCAGACCGGCGACGTCGCGATCCACCCGACGCCCGTCGTCGGCGTCCTCGGCGTCATCGAGGACGTGGCGAAGGGGGTCGGCGCCGGCTTCGCGCACGACGGCCAGGTCGTCCTCGCCCTCGGTCGCACCCGCGACGAGCTCGACGGCGGCGAGTGGGCGCACGCCCTGCACGGCCACCTCGGCGGCGTGCCGCCGCAGGTCGACCTCGCCGCGGAGAAGGCGCTCGCCGACTTCTTCGTCGCCGCGGTGCGCGCCGGTGTGCTCACGAGCTCGCACGACGTCTCCGACGGCGGTCTGGCGATCACCCTGGCCGAGTCCGCGCTGCGGCACGGCGTCGGCGCGAGCCTCGACCTCACCCCCGTGTGCGAGCGCGACGGGGTCGACCTGACGACCGCCCTGCTCTCCGAGTCGGTCGCCCGCGCGGTCGTCACCGTCGCCGACGAGCAGTCGCTCGCGACCGTGGTCAACCTCGCGGCGGAGCACGGGGTGCCCGTCGCGCGGGTCGGCACGACCGGCGGGTCGACCCTCAAGGTCAAGGGAGCCCTCGAGCTCGAGGTCGACGCGATGCGCCTGGCGCACACGGCGACGATGCGCTCGTACTTCGCGTCCTGACACCCGCACGACCGGCCGTCTGACCCACGGGTCAGGCGGCCGTCGTGCGTCCCGGGGTGCGCGAAGACGCGAGCCGCTCAGCCACGACGACGACGAGCAGGGCGAGCGCGGCCATGCCCGCGCCGACCCAGATCGGCGAGGTGTAGCCCAGCCCCGCCGCGATGGTCGTGCCGCCGATCCACGCGCCGATCGCGTTGCCGACGTTGAAGGCCGCGATGTTCGCCCCGGAGGCGAGGGTGCGCGCCTGCCCGGCGTGGCTCATGACGCGCATCTGCAGCGGCGGCACGGTGGCGAAGCCGAAGCCGCCCATGAGCACGAGCGAGACGACCGTGAGCACCTGCGACGACGCGGTGAGCGCGAAGCCGGTCATGACGACGGCGAGCATCCCGAGGGTGACGACGAGGGTGCGCGGCACCGAGACCTGCGCGGCGCGCCCGCCGAGCGCGTTGCCGGCGAGCAGCCCGACGCCGAAGAGCACGAGGAGCCACGGCACGGTCGTCGCGGCGAAGCCGGTGACGCCGGTGAGCGTGTACGCGATGTAGGTGAAGGCGCCGAACATCCCGCCGAAGCCGAGCACGGTGACGAGCAGGGAGAGCCAGACCTGAGGAGACCCGAAGGCGGTGAGCTCTCGGCGAAGGGAGGTCGTCCCCTCCTCCTCGCCGGCCCCCTTCGGCACGAGGAGCGCGATCGACGCGAGGGCGACGACGCCGATGACGGTGATCGCCCAGAAGGTCGAGCGCCAGCCGAGCTGCTGGCCGAGCAGGGTGCCGAAGGGGACGCCGAGGACGTTCGCCGCGGTGAGACCGGTGAACATCACGGCGATCGCGCCGGCCTGGCGGTGCGACGGCACGAGGGATGCGGCGACGACCGAGCCGATGCCGAAGAAGGCGCCGTGGCACAGCGCCGCGAGGACGCGACCGGCGAGCATGACGGCGTACGTGTCGGCGAGCGCCGACAGGGCGTTGCCCGCGACGAAGAGGACCATGAGGGCGAGGAGCACCTGGCGGCGCGGCAGCCGGGTCACCGCGGCGGTGAGCCCCAGCGCCCCGACGGCCACGGCCAGTGCGTAGCCGGAGATGAGCCAGCCGGCGGTCGCCTCGTCGACGGCGAAGTCCGCGGCCACCTGCGGCAGCAGGCCCGCGATGACGAACTCCGTGAGGCCGATGCCGAAGCCGCCGACCGCGAGGGCGACGAGCCCCGCAGGGATGCGTCGGGCCGGCACCTCGGGCGCGGTGTCGTGAGCAGGTAGTGAGCGTGTGCAAGTAGTTTCCACGCGGACGAAGGTAGTTGCACGCGCTGACTACTGCAAGTCGCTGATAAACTCAGCGCCATGGGTATCGCTGATGACGCCGTGGAGATCCGGGCTCGGGGGTGGCGCACGCTCGCGGCGCTCCATGGGCTCGTCGAGACCGCGATGGAGCGCGAGCTGCAGCGCGAGCACGGCATCTCCGTCGTCGAGCTCACCGTCCTCGACGCGCTCGACCGCCAGGACGGGTGGCACATGAGGATGCAGCAGCTCGCCCGGGCCGCCGCCCTGTCGAGCAGCGCGACCACCCGGCTCGTGACCCGGCTCGAGGACCGCGGTCTGCTGACCCGCGTCCTGTGCGCCGACGACCGCCGCGGCATCTACACCGAGCTCACCGCGGCGGGCCGCGACGCGCTGCGCGAGGCCCTGCCCACCCACGACCGGGTCCTGTCCGAGACGCTGGCCACGGCGTCGGGGCGTCCCGAGCTCGCCCCGCTCGTCGAGGCCCTCCACGCCCTGCCGGCCGCCCCGGAGCCCGCCGATGCCTGAGTCCGCGATGCCTGAGCACCCGATGTCTGAGCCTCACGGGCCCGCCGGTCTGGTGATCTTCGACTGCGACGGGGTGCTCGTCGACTCCGAGCGCCTCAACGTGCGCACCTGGCGCCGGATGACGACCGACCTCGGTCTCGACCTCACCGACGAGGACGTCGTGCACACCTTCGTCGGCAAGGCCTACGCCGACAACCGGGTGCGCCTCACCGAGCTCGTCGGGCGTGACCTCGACCCCGCCTGGGAGCGCCGTTTCCGGGCGGAGTTCCGCGCGAGCCACGCCGAGCTCGAGATCATCCCCGGCGCCCGGCACGCGCTCGAGGCCTGCGTCGCGGGCGGTCTCGAGGTGTGCGTCGCATCGGGGTCGATGCGCCAGGCGCTCGAGTACAAGCTCGAGGCGACCGGGCTCGCCGGGCTGCTGCCGCCGTCCGCCCGCTTCAGCAGCGAGGAGGTCGAGCGCGGCAAGCCCGAGCCCGACGTCTTCCTCCTCGCCGCTCGCTCCATGGGGCACGACCCCGCCCGGTGCGTCGTCGTCGAGGACAGCCTCGCCGGCGTCGCCGCCGGCCGGGCGGCCGGGATGCGGGTGGTCGGCTACGAGTCCGACATGACCCCGCACGCGTGGTTCGGTGACGCCGACGCCGTCGTCACCGACATGGCTCAGGTCCCCGCGGTGGCTGCCGACCTGCTCGCCGGCTGACCCCCTTCGCCCCGGGTCGCGTGATGACGGCCGATGGGGATCATGAGGGGCTTGCCCGAGACGGGGTCGACGATGACCGAGCTCTCGATGCCGAGGTATGGGGATCGGCCGGCTGAGATGGCCGCGGAGGGCCGATTGCCATACCTCGGCGAAGGGGGGAGGGTGAAGGGGGGAGGGCGAAGGGGGGGAGGGGCGGGGCGGCGGTCAGCGCACGCGCCACGCGCCGGGGTCCGGCGCGGTGGGCGGCGGCACGTCCTCGCCGTCGTGGATCGGGCGGGCCCCGCCGGCGCGGGCGAGCAGCTCGCCCGGCGTCATCACCCCCGAGGGGAAGGGCCAGCGGCGCAGCTGGCGGGTGATCGCGTCGGCGTCGACCCCGTCGGGGGAGGCCACGAGCACGGCGTTGCCGTAGCGGCGGCCCTTGAGCACGTCACGCAGCGCGACGAGCGCGACCGGGCCGACCCCCTCGCGCATCCCGGCGGCGACCCGCACGAGGTAGCGCAGCCCCGGGTCGTCCGGGCAGTTCATGAGCACGACGCCGCCGGGTCGCAGCACTCGCGCGACGTCGGCGAAGAACTCCTGGGTGACGAGGTCGGCGGGCACGGCCCCGTCGGCGAAGGCGTCGACGACGACGACGTCCGCGCCCGCGTCGGCGAGGGCGGCCACCCCTTCGCGTCCTCGCTGCGGGCGCACCCGGATCCGGTGCCCGCGGGGCAGCGGCAGCTCGCGGCGGACGAGCTCGGTGAGGGCGGTGTCCGGCTCGAGGACGACCTGGGGCGAGCCCGGCCGGGTGGCGTGGACCCAGCGCGGGAGGCTCAGGCCGGCGCCGCCGACGTGGGTGATCGCGACCCGCGGGTGGGTCGACGCGGGCAGGAGAGCGTCGACGACGGCGGCGAGGTGCTGCACGTACTCGAAGACCAGGCCCTCGGGGTCGTCGAGCGAGACGTAGGACTGCGGCTGACCGCCGACGACGACGCTCACACCACCGTGCTCGTCATGGACCAGCTCGACCTCGCTCACGCCCTCACCCTAGGTGTGGGCGAGGATGTCGCCATGCCACGACGGATCAGCGACGAGGACGGCCGCGCCGCCCTGGCCCGGTGGGCCGCGACGGAGAGCCCCGACCGCGCGACGACGGGGACGGCGGTGCGCTGGACCCTCACCCTGCTCTCCGAGGCGGCCCCGGGCCGCTCCGTCGAGGTGCGGGTCCCTCCCTTCGGCGCCGTGCAGTGCGTCGAGGGCCCGGTCCACACCCGCGGCACGCCCCCGGCGGTCGTCGAGACCGACGCCGCGACCTGGTTGCGCCTGGCCACGGGGCAGACGGCCTGGGCCGACGCCCAGTCGGCCGGGGCCCTGCGCACGAGCGGCAACCGCACCGACCTCTCCGCCCACCTCCCCCTACGCGAAGGGGGAGTCAGGCCAGCTGGGAGCGGATCGAGTCCATGTGCTCCATGAGGGCGACGGACTCGTCGAGGGGCATGAGGGGTGACTCGGTCTCGCCCGCGTGGACGCGAAGGGCGACCTCGCAGGTCTCGTGGCGCAGGCCCCGGTGCATCTCGACGGGGTCGCCGATCATCTCGTCGAGCACGACGTCGTCGCTGCCGACGAGGCGCATCGTCGTCGGCCCGTAGAACTCCCCGTCGAGCTCGAGCCGGGCCCACCGGCCGGCGACCACCGCGGTCGTCGGCGTGCGGGTCGACATGTCGCACGACAGCGACCCGACCGCGCCGCTCGGGCCGCGGACCGACATCGCGACGCGGGCGTCGACCCCTTCGTCGGTGAGGGTCCCGGCGGCGGCCACCCGGTCGATCCCGCCGAGGACCATCGAGGCGAAGGACAGCGGGTAGATGCCGAGGTCGAGCAGCGAGCCGCCGGCCAGGGCCGGGTCCGCGAGACGCCGTGGCCCGTCGGGCCACAGCCGCTGGCCGTGGTCGGCGAGCACGGTGGACAGCTCGCCGAGCAGCCCGAGGTCGAGCACCTGCCGGACGACGTCGTAGTGCGGCAGGAAGCGGCTCCACATCGCCTCCATCGCGAAGACCCCGGCCTCGCGGATCGCCGCGACGAGCTCGCGGGCCTGGGCGGCGTCGGCGGTGAAAGCCTTCTCGACGAGCACGTGCTTGCCGGCGCGCACGGCGAGCAGCGCGTGCTCGAGGTGCTCGCTGTGCGGGGTCGCCACGTAGACGACGTCGACGTCGGGGTCGGTGACGAGATCGGCGTACGACCCGTGGGCGCGCACCGGGCCGTGCTCGCTCACGTGGGCGCCGCAGTGCTCGTCGACGAAGGCCTGCGCCCGCCCGAGGTCGCGCGAGCCCACGGCCACGACCTGCTGCTGGGTGCTGCCGTGCTCGCCGACCTCGATCGCGTGCACCATCTCGCTGGCGATCCAGCCCGCGCCGAGCACCCCCCACCGCAGCCCCGGCACCTCTGCCGGGTCGGGCCGGGTCGAGGTCGGCAGCTTCATCTCGGGCACGTCGGCCGTGCGTCGTCCGCTCATGGTCACTCCTGCTCAGGTGGTCGCAGGCGACGCTACTGCCCGCGGTGAGACCATGGAGGGGTGAGACCTGATGACCAGACCGGTGAGACCCCCGTCGCGACGGGGGAGGAGCAGCCCCTGCCGGCGCGCGTGCGCCGCCGTCGGCGGCGCGGGGCCCCGATGGTGTGGCGCTGGATCGGCACCGGGGCGATCATCGGCTTCGCGCTGCTCGGCGCCTACGCGATGACGAGCGACAACGTCAACGAGGCGACCCGGCAGTCGTACTCGGCGACGACGGCCGTCGGATTCATGGGCATTCTCGGCGCGTGCATCGGGGCGCTCGTCGCCGCCGTCGTGCTCGCGCTCGTCATGGGCCGCGACCGCCGGTAGAGACCTGGGCAGCACGCCCGCTGTGGGAGGATGAGGCACGTGGCTCGCGGAGACGGACAGCTGTCGCACGACCTCATGCCCGGGGAGAAGGGGCCGCAGGACGCCTGCGGCGTCTTCGGGGTGTGGGCACCCGGCGAGGAGGTCGCCAAGCTCACGTACTACGGGCTCTACGCCCTCCAGCACCGCGGCCAGGAGTCGGCGGGCATCGCGACCTCCGACGGCCGCTCGATCCTCGTCTACAAGGACATGGGCCTGGTGAGCCAGGTCTTCGACGAGCGGGCCCTCGGTGCCCTGCGGGGCCACCTCGCGGTCGGCCACTGCCGCTACTCGACGACCGGCGGCTCGACGTGGGAGAACGCCCAGCCCACCCTCGGCGGTCATGACGACGGGACCGTGGCGCTCGCCCACAACGGCAACCTCGTCAACTCCGCCGAGCTGCGCGACCTCGTCGACGCCCGCCTCTCCGAGCGTGGTCGTCCCGCCGAGGACGGCACGTGGCGCGACGCGACGCCCAGCGGCGAGCTGCGCTACGGCAACACGACCGACACCGCGCTCGTCACCGCGCTGCTCTCGGACAACCCCGACCGCACCCTCGAGGCCGCGGCGCTCGACGTGCTGCCGCGCTGCAAGGGCGCCTTCTGCTTCGTCTTCATGGACGAGCACACCCTCTACGCCGCCCGCGACCCGCAGGGCCTGCGCCCGCTCGTCATCGGCCGCCTCGAGCGGGGCTGGGTCGTCGCCTCCGAGACCGCGGCGCTGGACATCGTCGGCGCCTCGATGGTCCGCGAGGTCGAGCCCGGCGAGCTCATCGCCATCGACGAGGACGGCCTGCGCAGCCACCGCTTCGCGAAGGCCGAGCCGAAGGGCTGCGTCTTCGAGTACGTCTACCTCGCCCGCCCGGACACGACGATCAACGGTCGCGCCGTCCACGAGGCGCGGGTCGAGATGGGCCGGGCGCTCGCCCGCGAGCACGCCGTCGAGGCCGACCTCGTCATCCCCACGCCGGAGTCCGGCACCCCCGCGGCGATCGGCTACGCGCAGGAGTCGGGCATCCCCTACGGCCAAGGCCTGGTGAAGAACGCCTACGTCGGGCGGACCTTCATCCAGCCCAGCCAGACGATCCGACAGCTCGGCATCCGGCTCAAGCTCAACCCGCTCAAGGACGTCATCAAGGGCAAGCGTCTCGTCGTCGTCGACGACTCGATCGTGCGCGGCAACACCCAGCGCGCCCTCGTGCGCATGCTGCGCGAGGCCGGGGCCGCCGAGGTCCACGTGCGCATCTCGAGCCCGCCCGTGCGCTGGCCCTGCTTCTTCGGCATCGACTTCGCGACCCGGGCCGAGCTCATCGCCACCGGCCTCGGCACCGCCGAGATCTGCACCTCGCTGGGCGCCGACAGCCTGGGCTACATCAGCGAGGACGGCATGATCGCCGCGACCGAGCAGCCCCGCGAGGCGCTGTGCACCGCGTGCTTCTCCGGCGTCTACCCCATCGAGCTGCCGTCGAGCGAGCGTCTCGGCAAGGGCATCCTCGAGCTCCAGCTCGGCATCGACGAGCACGCCGGCGTCACCGAGGTCGGCACGCTCGACGTCGAGCGCGCGACCCGGGGCTGACCCCTTCGCCCCTCGGCACGGTCTCCCGCCCCGACCGCCCCACCTCCGACGCGAGCTACCACGCAGTACTGGTCGTGATGACGACCAGTACTGCGTGGTAGCTCGGTGGGGCGAAGGGCGAAGGGGGAGTCAGGTCCCCGCGGTGACCGCGGCCGCCTCGACCTCGGAGCCGACCGGCTCCGCGCCGTGGTCGGGCTGGTCGTCGATCGCCCGCACGAGGGTGCGGCCGGTGAGCAGGACCGCGACCCCGAGGAGCACGGCGACCGCGCCGACCCAGAAGGGCAGGTGCGCCGAGCGCTCGCCGAGGACGCCGGCCATCCACGGCGCGACCGCGCCGCCGGCGAAGCGCACGAAGCTGTAGGCGGCCGAGGCCACGCTGCGATCGACCGGGGCGATCTTCATGACCGTCTCGGTGATGAGCGTGTTGTTGATGCCGAGCAGGGCGCCGCTGACGATCGTGCCGACGACGAGCACCGGCTTGTGCTCGGTCCACACGCCCATGACCGCGAGCACGGCGGCGAAGGCGACGAGCGCCCCGGCCATGCCGGCGAGAGCGCCCACCCGGCGCTGGACGACGGGGGCGACGACGACGGAGAAGATCGCGAGCAGCAGCCCCCACCCGAAGAAGACGAGACCGACCTGACGCTCGGAGAGGTCGAGCGGGAAGGGGGTGAAGGCGAGCAGGGTGAAGAAGCCGACGTTGTAGAGCAGGGCGGTGAGGCCGACGGTCAGCAGGCCGCGGTGGCGCAGGGCCCGCAGCGGGGCGCCGAGCGAGGTGGGCGGGCCGGCCGGCTCGGTGTCGGGCAGGGTCACCCACGTCACGACGAGGGCGACGAGCATGAGCGCGCTCACGCCGAAGAACGGCCAGCGCCACGAGCCGGAGCCCAGGGCCCCGCCCATGAGCGGGCCGGCGGCGATGCCCAGGCCGAGGGCGGCCTCGTAGAGGACGATGGCCTGGCCGACCGACCCCTTCGCCGCCTGGACGATCGTCGCGAGCGCGGTCGCGACGAAGAGCGCGTTGCCCAGGCCCCAGACGGCGCGGAAGCCGACGATGCCCCCGATGGAGTCCTGGGCGCCGGCCAGGCCCGCGCCGACGATGATGATCGCGAGGCCGAGCATGAGCGTGCGCTTGGGCCCGATCCGGCTGGAGACCCAGCCGGTGGCGAGCATGGCCACGCCCATGACGGCCATGTAGCTCGTGAAGAGCAGCGAGACCTGCGACGGGGTCGCGCCGAGCTGGTCACCGATGGGCTTGAGGATGGGGTCGACGAGGCCGATGCCCATGAAGGCCACGACGCTCGCGAAGGCGACGGACCAGACGGTCCGGGGCTGACGCCACATGTGAGGAGTCCTCTCTACGAAGGGTCCGACGCCGGCCGGGTCGCCTCGAGGAGCTCGCCGAGGACCGCGACGGCGTCGCGCAGCCTCGTCTCGTCGACGGCGGCCCGCTCGACGACCGGGGCCAGCGCCGCGCCACGCGACCGGCGGATGCCGGCGATGCGCTCGGCGCCGGCGGCGGTCAGCGTCACGAGGGTGGCGCGCGCGTCGGCGGGGTCAGGGGTGCGTGCGACGAGACCGAGGCCCTCGAGGCGCTGGACGGCCGTCGTCATCGACGGCTGCGAGCTCTCGTCGGCGTCGGCGAGCGCGGTGACCCGCGCGGGACCGATCTCGTCGACGAGGACGAGGACGCGCGCCTGGGCCGAGGGCATGCCGAGGTCGGCCGCGCGGGTGGCCCAGCGGGACAGCCGGGCGGAGGTCCGCAGGAGCTCGTCGGGCAGGGTGTCGGAGGTCGTCACCTCTCGACTATTACATAGATAAACTATGTAAATCCACCGGGGTGGACGTCAGCCCATCGTGCGCTGGCCGTCGATGCTCTCGCGGATGATGTCGGCGTGGCCCGCGTGCTGGCTGATCTCGGCGAGGAGGTGCAGGGCGACCCGGCGCACCGACCAGCTCGCCCCGGGCTCGAACCACGGCGCCTGCGGCAGCGGGATCGAGCGGTCGAGGTCGGCCTCGCGCAGGAAGTCCTCGGTGCCGGCCGCGACCTGCTCGACCCGGCGGCGCAGGTGCGCGAGGGTGTCGTCCTCGCGCAGGACGAAGCGGGTGTCCTCCCACTCGCTGCCCGACCAGTCGCCGTCGTTGCTCGCGCCCTCCGCCGCCACCGCCTCCCAGTCGACGTCGGACTCGTACACCCCGGACCCGCCGAAGGCGTCCGCCCCTCGTCGGGCGAAGTCGACCCACTGCTCCTCGGTGTCGGCGACGTGCTTGAGCAGCGACGCGATGGTCAGCGCGCTCACCGTGCTCGCGGTGCGCGCCTGCTCCTCGCTCAGCCCCTCGGCGGTCTGGAGCAGGAAACCACGATGCCGCCCCAGGCTCTCGATGATGTCGTCCCGCTCGGCCATGCCCGTCCCCTTCGTCGACCGGCGGGCGCTCCCCGTGCCCGCTGCACATCTCTCACGGTAGGGGCGTCCACCGACGACGTCACCCCCTGCCGGCCGGACCAGCGGTGGTCCGACGCCGCCGACGCACTACCCTGGCCGCGTGAGCGAGCCCATCACCTATGCCTCCGCCGGTGTCGACGTCGAGGCGGGCGACAAGGCCGTCGAGCTGATGAAGGAGTCGGTCCGGCGAGCCCAGCGCCCCGAGGTCCTCGGCGGGCTCGGCGGCTTCGCCGGCATGTTCGACGCCTCCGCCCTCGTCGGCATGCGATCACCGGTCCTCGCGACGAGCACCGACGGCGTCGGCACGAAGGTCGCCGTCGCCCAGGCGATGGACCGGCACGACACCATCGGCCAGGACCTCGTCGCCATGGTCGTCGACGACATCGTCGTCTGCGGCGCCGAGCCCCTCTTCATGACCGACTACATCGCGACCGGCTCCGTCGTCCCCGAGCGCGTCGCGGCGATCGTCAGCGGCATCGCGAAGGGGTGCGAGCTCGCGGGGGTCGCCCTCGTCGGCGGCGAGACCGCCGAGCACCCCGGGCTGCTCGAGCCCGACGAGTACGACGTCGCGGGCGCCGCGACCGGTGTCGTCGAGCGCGACGCGATCATCGGGCCGCAGACCGTGCGTCCCGGCGACGTGGTCCTCGGTCTGGCCTCCTCGGGCCTGCACTCCAACGGCTACTCCCTCGTGCGCGCCGTCCTCGCCCAGGCGGGGTGGGCCTACGACCGTGAGGTGCCCGAGCTTGGCCGCGCCCTCGGTGAGGAGCTGCTCGAGCCGACCCGCATCTACACCCTCGACCTGCTCGACCTCATCCGCTCCGACGTCGACGTCCGCGGCCTCAGCCATGTCACCGGCGGCGGGCTGGCGGCCAACCTCGCGAGGGTGCTGCCGGCCGGCACGCTCGCGCGCGTGGACCGGGCGTCGTGGACCCCGCCGCCGATCTTCTCGCTCGTCGGGTCGTTGGGCCAGGTGCCCCGCGCCGACCTCGAACGCACGCTCAACCTCGGCGTCGGCTTCGTGGCGGTCGTGCCGCCGGAGCACGCCGACGCGGCGATCGCCCGGCTCGCCGAGCGCGACCTGCCGGCCTGGGTGCTCGGCGAGGTGCACGAGCGCGAGGGGGCACCGGTCGAGGACGGCGTCGAGGTGGTCCAGGGCGCGAAGGGCGTCGACGGGGGAGCGGTCCAGGTCGTCGGCGAGCACGGCTGATGCTGCGGGTCCTCGTCGCGGACGCCGACCCCACCTCACGATCGGGGTGGGTGGCGCTGCTCGAGGCCGAGCGCGACCTGCGGGCCCGGCCCGCCGTGAGCGCCGCGGAGCTCGTCGAGAGGTGCGAGTCGGCCGACGTCGTCCTGCTCGTCGTCGGGGATCGCACGGCACCCCGGATGCCCGAGCTGCTCGCCTCCGTCTCCGACCGCAGCGAGACCCCGGTCGTCGTCCTCGCGGCGACGGCGACGGACGAGCTCGTGCCGCAGGCCATCGAGCAGGGAGCCGCGGGAGCGCTCGTCGCCGACGCGGCGCCGACCCAGGTCGTCGCCGCGGTGCACGCCGCCGCTGGTGGCGCGAGGGTCGACACCGACACGGGCATGGTCCCCGTCACGGGGCCGCTCGTGCAGCGCGTGAGCCACGAGGCCAGCCCGCTGACCGCCAAGGAGGTGGAGATCCTCGCGCTCGCCGGTGAGGGGCTGAGCAACCAGGAGATCGCCGGTCGGCTCTACGTCAGCGTGTCGACGGTGAAGTCGCACCTCTCGCACGCCTTCGGCAGGCTCGGGGTGCGGCACCGGGCTGCGGCGATCGCCGAGGCCCGCAGGCGCCGGATGCTCCCCTAGGGGGCGCACCCGGCTGAGATCACCTGTCGCGTGGGGCCCACTCGTCGTAGCCGTCGTCGTCATCCGAGGTGCGGTCGTCGCTGACGGACCACCGCTCGTCGTGACCGGTCTGTGTGTGGAGTTCCCGCTCAAGCGCCCGGAGGTCGGTGTCAGGCGAGTAGTACTTCAGCTCGCGTGCGACCTTGGTCTGCTTGGCCTTCGCTCGGCCGCGCCCCATGGCGTGACCCCCTCATGCGTAGTGCGGGACGGCCATGACCTCTCATGAGGCGAGCTCACGAGCGGCTGGGCGGTCCCGGATCTGTGGTGTGTGTCGTGGGCCTAACGCTACATGAGACGGCGACGATTCCGCGCCTCGGCCCGGCCCGCCCCTACGCGTCGCGCACGGGCCGCGCCGCCGCCGTGACGGCCGCGACGAAGAGGGGCGCCTGGACGGCCCAGTCGTAGCGCTCACGGGCGAGCGCGTGGCCTCGTCGGCCCATCTGCGCGGCCCGCTCGGGGTCGGCGTGCAGGGCGAGGACCGCCCCCACCGCGGCGGCCGCGTCTCCGAAGGGGACGACGACACCGCCGTCGCAGGCCTCGACGAGCTCGACGGCGAGCGGCAGCGGCGTCGTCACCGCGGGCACGCCGTGCGCGAGGTACTCGACGACCTTCGTCGGGGTGCTCGGCCGGTAGTTCGGCAGGTCGTGGAGCAGCGAGAGCCCCGCGAGCGCGCCGTCGAGCATGGCGCCGGCCTCCTCGGCGGGCACGAAGCCGTGCCACACGAGGTCGCCGGCCGCCGCGGCCTCGCCCAGGGCGTGCTGCGTCGCGGTGTCACGGGCCGGGCCGATGACGTGCAGCACCGGCGCCTGCGGGCCGCTCGCGCGCAGGGCGCGCCCGACCTCGACCATCTCCGCGGCACCGCGCGCCATCGTCACGTTGCCGAGGTAGACGACCCGGTCGCGACCCGGTGCCGCGAGCCGAGGAGGGACGGTCGCGGCGTTCGGCACGACGGGATGGGTGTGCGCGAAGCGCTCCTGGTAGCCCGGCTCGGCGAGCAGCAGCTGCCACCGACGCTCGACGAGGCGCTCGAGGCAGCGCCATCCGCGCGCGACGACCGGGCGAAGGGGGTGCGGCAGCCAGTCCTTGACGACGAGGGCCGCCGCCGGGTCCTCGTGGACGTCCCACACGCGCCGGCCGCGAGCCAGGCCCGCGAGCGCCGGGACGAGCTCGGGGTCGTGGACGACGACGACGTCGTGCTCGGGGGCAAGGCGTCGCACGAGCCGGCGGGCCGCGACGGCGGCGCGCAGGCGCCGGCGCCCGGCCGCCCGGGGCAGGTCGACGACGGCGAGCCCTTCTGCAGGGTCCGGCACGACGTCGTACCCGGCGAAGGGGGCGGCGTAGGTGACCTGCCAGCCCGCGTCGAGCAGGGCGCGGACCTCGCGGTGGCGGATCCGCGAGTCCGAGGGGTGGTGGACGACGGTGACGACGAGCGCGCGTCGCGGCGCGCCGGGGAGCTGGGCCGGGCTCACTGCTCGCCGACGAGCTCGCCGAGCTCGCGGCGCACCCCGTGGCCGACCCGGTCGGGGCCGCCGACGACGACGACCGACCGCGGGCGCAGCCGGCGCACCTCGTCGAGCACGGGCGGGGGCACCTCGTCGGTGAGCAGCCACAGGACGGGGCGTCCGGTCTGCGCGGCCGCGAGGACGGTGACGAGGGCCTCGCCGGTGGCGGTGACGAGGGTCGTGAGGAGCGCGTCTGGCGCGGTCCTGCCGGTCGCGGCGGAGCGGTCGACGAGCTGCTGCATCGGCCCGCGTCGGGCGTCGTGCTCGACCGGCGCGATCGCGCCCAGCCGCTCGACGTCCGTCGCCGGCAGGACGCCCTCCTCGCCGCCGACGACGACGCGGGCCGGGGCCCACGACGCGACCGCGGCGAGCGTCTCGTCGTCGAGACCGGCGTCGTCGACGACGAGCAGCGGCTGGCCGTCGAGCGCCGCCTCGGCCGAGTACAACGTGCTCATCGAGCCCGGGTCGTCGCGCAGCACCCGCAGCGTCGCGCCCGGTTGCGGCGGGGCGATCTCGAGCACCCTGCGGCCGATCTCGGCCGAGGTGCGGCCGTCGACCCGGTCGGTCGGCCCGATCTTGCGCAGCTGGTCGACGACCTGGCTGCTCAGCTGGTCCTCGTCGCCGACGACGACGACCCGCGCGGGCTGCAGCCGCGAGAGCTCGTCACGGGTCGAGCCCGGGGCGTTGCCCTTGTGCGAGAAGAGGACGGGCCAGCCCAGCCGGGCGGCGGCCGGCACGACCTGACGCATGATCGCGGCGCCGCGGCTCGGCACGACGAAGGCGCCCTCGACGCCGCTGTCGTAGGTGCGCGCGCTGAGGCGGGCGGCCGTCTCGACGCGGTTGCGCCCGCCGACGCGCTCGACGCCCGGCACGTCCGGCTCGGAGGGGGTGGGGTCCTCCCCCTTCGCCCGACGGCGCTGCCGCTTGGGCAGGGTCTCCTCGTACGCGCCGAGGACCTCCTCGGTCGGGCCGTCCATGACGAGCCGGCCCTGGTCCATCCACAGGACGCGGTCGCAGATCTGGCGGATGCTGCCGTTGGAGTGCGAGACGAGGAAGACGGTGCCGGCGCTCTCGCGGATCGAGGCGATCCGCTCGGCGCTGCGCTCGCGGAAGTCGGCGTCGCCGGTCGCCAGCGCCTCGTCGATCATCAGCACGTCGGGGGCGGCGGAGGTCGAGATGGCGAAGCGCAGGCGTGCACCCATGCCGGAGGAGTACGTGCGCATCGGGCGGTAGACCGCGTCGCCGATGCCGGAGAAGTCGACGATCTCGTCGAAGCGCTCGCGGATCTGCGCGCGGCTCAGACCGAGCGCCTGGCCGCCGATGTAGATGTTGCGCTCGCCGCTCAGCTGGCTCATGAGGACGGCGTTGACGCCGAGCAGAGAGGGCTCGCCGGCGACCCAGATCCGCCCCTTCGTCGGGGGGATGAGGCCGGCGACGGCCCGCAGCAGGGTCGACTTGCCCGAGCCGTTGCGCCCGATGATCCCGATCGACTCGCCGTGGTGGGCCACGAAGCTCACGTCGGTGACGGCGGGCACCTCGCGGGCGACCGCGGGCTGGTCGCCGCGGCGCCGCAGCCGGGAGACGAGGCCGCCGTCCCCGCTCGTCGTCGACGCGCGCCGGCTGCCGCCGACGACGCGGTAGACGATGTCGAGCCCGTCGACGACGACGGTCGGGCGCTGCTCAGCCTCGGCCATAGCGCGCCTCGTCGATCCAGAAGACGACCATGCCGACGGCGAGCAGCCCGACCGCCCACGCGGCCAGCGCCCACCACACGGTGAGATCGAAGGGGTGGTCGGCCGGCGACATGAGGGCCTGGCGGGCGGCCTCGAGCGGCAGCGCGAAGGGCTGGTAGATCAGCACGTCGCCCCACAGCCCCGGCAGCCGGTCGGCGTACTGGGCGACGGGGAAGAAGACCCCCGAGGTGTAGCGCAGCAGGCGCACGACGACAGGGATGAGCTGGCCGATGTCCTTGCTCGCGTTGACCAGCCGTGAGCCGATGAGCGCGAAGCCCGCGAGGACACCGGTCTGCAGGAGGATCGCCGGCACGAGCAGGAGCCAGCGCACGCTGGGCGTCTCGCCCGTGAGCACCATGACGACGAGGAGCAGCGCGAAGGCCGGCAGCGCGGCGATGAGCTCGGTGAGCGCGACCGACAGCGGCAGCACCGCGCGGGGGAAGTGCAGCGCCCGCACGAGGTTGAGGTTGCTCGTGACCGACTTCGAGCCCCGGGTGATGACGCTCGAGGTGAAGGTGAAGAGCACGACGCCGATCGAGAGGAAGCCGACCTTGTTGCTCACCGAGCCGGTCGTCCCGAGCAGCACCCCGAAGATGAGGAAGTAGCTCGCGATGAGCAGCGCCGGGTTGAGCAGGTTCCACAGCTGGCCGAGCCGGTTGTCGTGGTTCTTCGCGTACGACTGCGCAGACGACAGGGTCCACAAGAAGGCCCTGCGTCGCCACAGGTCACGCAGGTAGCGCCCGAAGGGGGGCCGGGTGCCGAGCTCGGTCAGCCCGTGGCGCTGCGCGAGGGCCGTCGCCTCGGCACTGCTCAGGCTCGGCACCGGGGAGAGAGGGGCCCGGGACGGGCCCGTCGTCACAGCCGCTCGACCCGCTCGCCGTCGGTGGCGACACCGCGCGTGTCGAAGAAGCGCTTCGCCTTGGCCGCGAGGGCGTCGACGTCGTAGCCCTTGTGGTTCTGCACGAGGATCGTCAGGTCGGCGTCGCCGACGGCCGCGTCGAGGTCGGTGACCCGCTCGGCGTCCGGCACCGCGCGCCACTGCTCGACCTTGTCGTCGTGGTAGCGCACGGTGGCGCCCTTCGCGACGAGCTGCTGGGCCAGGGGCACGGCGGGGGACTCGCGCTGGTCGGCGATGTCGGGCTTGTAGGTCACGCCGAGGAGCAGGACCGAGGAGCCGCGCAGCGACTTGCTGTCCTCGTTGAGGATGTTCTGCGCACGCTGCACGACGTAGGCCGGCATCGTCGAGTTGATCTCCTGGGCCAGCTCGACGAAGCGGAAGGGGTAGCCCAGCTTCGCGCGGACGTTGTAGGAGAGGTAGTTGGGGTCGATCGGGATGCAGTGACCGCCGACGCCCGGGCCGGGGTAGAAGGCCTGGAAGCCGAAGGGCTTGGTCTTCGCCGCGTCGATGACGTCCCACAGGTCGATGCCGAGGTCGTGGCAGAAGCGCGCCATCTCGTTGACCAGGGCGATGTTGATGTGGCGGTAGGTGTTCTCGAGCAGCTTGGCCGTCTCGGCCTCGCGGGTGCCCTTCGCGCGCACGACGGTGTCGACGAACTGGCCGTAGAAGGCCTCGGCGGCGTCGCCGCAGGCAGGGGTGTGGCCGCCGACGACCTTCGGGGTGTTCTTCGCGCCGAAGGTCTCGTTGCCCGGGTCGATGCGCTCGGGCGAGAAGGCGAGGTGGAAGTCGGTGCCGGCGGTCAGGCCCTTGGCCTCGAGGACGGGGCGGACGACCTCGTCGGTCGTGCCCGGGTAGGTCGTCGACTCGAGGATGACCGTCTGGCCCGTGGTGAGGTGCTCGGCGATCGTCGCGACGGCGGCGTTGACGGGGCCGAGGTCGGGGCCGCCGTCCTCGGAGAGGGGGGTGGGCACGCAGATGACGAGGGTCTTGACCTCGCTGAGCTTGCTCGCGTCGGTCGTGGCCTCGAAGCCCGCGCCGATCATCTCGGAGATGTGGTCGTCGGTGAGGTCGTCGACGTGGGACGTCCCGGCGTTCAGGGCGTCGACCACGCCCTGGTTGACGTCGAAGCCGAGGACCTTGAGGCCGACACGCGAGGCCTCCTGCGCCAGGGGCAGGCCGACATAGCCCAGCCCGATGATCGCGACGTCGAATGCCACAGTCGTTTCCTTCGTCAGTGCGGACCCGACCGGTGCCGGGACGTGCAGGTGCGCCCCCGGCGGCGCCAGGGGCGCGTCGAGCATACCCGCCAGCCCGCTCCCGCCCCGCACGCCGCGTCTAGCATGACCGCCATGCCGCACCCCCTGCCCGTCCTGCTCGTCACGAGCAACGGCGTGGGCATGGGGCACCTCACCCGGCAGCTGGCCGTCGCGGCCAGCGCGCCCGCCGAGCTCGACCCGGTCCTCATGTCCCTGTCCGGCGCCCTGCCGACGGTCGCGTCGGCCGTGGCCCGGGGCGCCCTGCCCGAGCTCGCCGACCTGCGCACGGAGTACTGCCCGAGCCGGCGCAGCGGGTGGTTGCCCCGCCGGGGCCCGGCCGCCGCGCTGCGGCGGCGCTACCCGCCCTACCAGTGGGAGCCGTACTTCCGCGACCGGCTGCGGGCGCTCGTCGCCGAGACCGGTGCGCGCCTCGTCCTCTTCGACGGGGTCGTGCCGTACCGCGGGCTGCGCGAGGCGCGGGAGGCCCTGCCGGGGACCCCCTTCGTGTGGATGCGGCGCGGGATGTGGCGCGCCGGGGTCGGCGCCGACTGGCTGACGCACGCCACGGTCTTCGACCACGTCCTCGAGCCCGGTGACGTCGCGGCCGCCCGCGACCGAGGGCTCACCCGTGAGCGCGACGACGCCCAGCGGATCGCCTCCATCTCGATCGCGTCGGCGCTGCGCCTGCACGACCGCGCGCAGGCGCGCGAGGCCCTCGGGCTCGACCCGGACCGCCCCGCGCTGCTCCTCACCCCCGGCACCGGGGCGCTCGAGGACGTCGCGTCGCCGGTCCGGGCGGCCCTGGCGACCGTGCGGCGCGAGCAGCCGGACTGGCAGGTCGCCGTGACGAGCCCGGCGCTGGCCCGCCACGGCCTGGGCGACGAGGCCGACGTCGTGCTCCTGCGCGACACCTACCCGCTGGCTCGCTCGCTCGCGGCCTTCGACGCCGCGGTGAGCGCGGCCGGCTACAACTCCGTCCACGAGCTGCTCGGCGCCCGGGTGCCGACCCTCCTCGTGCCGGGTCTGGCGCTCGGTGCCGACGACCAGCTCGGTCGCGCCGCGGGGGCCGCGGACCTCGGTGCGGCCCTCGTCGCCCGTCCGGACGACCCGACCGCGCTCGAAGGGGGAGTGACCCGCCTCCTGCGGGCGGCCACTCGTGAGGACCTCGCCGCGGCGTGCGCCGCCCTGCCGGCCCCGACCGGCGCGGCCGAGGCCGCGCAGGCGCTCGGCGCGCTGACGGCCGGCGCTCCCGCCCCGGCCGGGCTCGGCGACGGCGAGGGCCTCGGCCCGCCGCGCTGGCGCTCGGCGCTGCCGGACCTGCGCACCCCGGTGAGCGTCGACGGGGCGCGTCAGCGCCGCGACGCGCCGACGCTCCACCTCACCCAGGACCTGCCCGACCGGCTCGGCGACGAGCCCGTCGAGCACCTCGTCGCGGGGTCCTCGCCCCAGTACCGGCGGGCGCGCGCCCGGGTCGCCCGCTGGGTCTACCGCTCCTGAGAGCGCCGGTCCCGGCGCCGGGAGAGACCTCGGCGCACGCCGCCGAGCACCTGCCGGGCGCGGGTCCTCGCCCGGCGCGCGGGGGAGTGCGCCCGGCGCACCGCCGCCTGCCACTGCGGCGTCGCCGCCCCATGGGCCCGCACGCCGACCGCCTCTCCGTCGACCCAGTGCCGCCAGGCGCCGGTCGTGAGGTCGGCGACGTCGGTGACCGGGGCGTCGGGGTCGAGGCCCAGCACCTGCGCGAGACGGGCGTCGAGGTCGTCGTCGGCCGCGAGGAGCTGCTCGACGGGGACGGCGACGAGCGCGGCGGCGAGCAGCTCGCGGTCGAGGGCGACGCAGCGCGCCGGTGCGCACGCGACCCGCACGACGCGGCGGCCCGGTCGGGAGAGCTCGGCGAGCAGGCGCTGCGCCGCACCGTCGGCGAGGTCGACGCCGTCGTGCACGAGCACCGCGGCGACGTCCGGGTCCGTGGCGGCAGCCCTCAGGGGTGCGGCGTCCTGCGGCCCGGAGACCACGCGCAGCGACGACGTGCTCGTCCGGCTCATACGGCGCAGGGTAGCGGCGGCACCGCACCGGCCGGGGGCGTGCACGGTAGCCTCGCTGCCGCCGAGCCGGGCGCGGGTCCCGGTGCGCAGGGGAGGGTGCAGCGATGAGCGACGAGCTCGCGTCGACGCAGAAGAAGGCGCAGTACCACGCGGCGCGCTCGAAGGCCCGGGCCGCGCGCATCGCCGAGCTCGAGGAGCAGCTCGAGGAGGCCCGTGCGGCGCTCCCGGTGACCGACCGGGTGCCCCCGATCTACGGTGCGACGCGCTACAGCGTCTTCGTCCCCGGGAGCCTGGAGTGGCAGCTGTCCTCGACGGGCGAGGACGAGCAGGCCTACCGGGGGCGGCTGTGGTCGGCCGAGCGGATGGGCCCGCGCCAGCAGGTCTTCCTCGAGTGGGCGACGCCGATCTACCAGGGCTTCCACGACGCGTACGGGTACCGCCATGTCGTGCAGTACAGCGCCGAGATGCCGGCGCGGTGGCGCGACGCCCTGCTCGACGCCGCGGCGACCTACCCTGTGCTGCTGCCCGTGCCCTCGCACCGCTGGCAGGACCGGGTCGGGGCGATCCGCGACGATCTGCGGGCCCGTGACGCGGGGCCGGGCCCGGTGGCCTGGCTGCGCGTCGACGACGACGACCTGCTCGCCACGACCTTCCTCGACCGGCTGGTCCCGCTGGTGACGGCCGCCCACGACGGGTGGTCGGTGTCCTTCGGCAAGGGTCTGACGGCCGAGTACGAGGACGGTCGGCTGCACCGCTTCGGGCTGACCAACCGCACGATGGCCTCGATGGGGCAGACCTTCGTCGGCACGGTCGACCGGTCCGGCAGCCCGACCTTCCCCCCGCTCGTCAGCCACGTGCGCGCGCACCGCGAGATGCCCGTGGCCGTCGACTCCCGCGAGGTCGCCTACCTGCGTCTGCTCCACGACCAGCAGGACCGCGAGCTGTCGGTCGAGGCGGTCGAGAACCCCACCGACATGTACGAGGTCGAGGACCTCGCCGGTGATCTCGCCCGTCTCTTCCCCACCGTCGTCGCGCACAGCGAGCTGCCGACGCAGTCGCTGACGGTCGAGCGCCGATGAGCGACCCGGTGCTCGAGCCCGGGGACACGCCCGTCGGGCGGGTCCCCGGGGCCGGCGTGGAGCGCCGCGCCCGCCTCGGGCTCTCGCGCGAGGGCTGGGTGCTGCGCCGCCCCCTTCGCCGCCCGCGCCGCGGACGCTGGGCCGACGGCCTCGCCGCGCTCGCGTCCCGGGTGGGTGACCTCGACGACGTCCACCATCTGGAGGTCCGGGCGTGCGACGACCCGGGGGGACGGGTGGCCGCCGCCGACGTCGAGACGGTGGTCGCTCCCTTCGCCCGGCGGGCCGTGGCCCGCGGGACCCTCGTCCTGGCCGACCTGCCCGACGCGCTCGGCGGGGCCGTGCCCGTCGCGCTGCGCGGGGTGGCCGGTGCACCCGGAGACCTCGCCCACGACCTCGCCTCCGTCGGGCAACGACGGGGCGTCCTCGCCGCCGCCCTGCCCGCGGACCTGCCGACCGTCACCGCCGTCGTGGCCACCCGGCGCCCTCAGCTGCTGGGCCGGGTGGCCGCGATGCTCGCCGCGCAGACCTACGGGCCGCTCGACGTCGTCGTCGTCGTCCACGGCGGCCACCCCGACGCCCTCCCCCCGGTCGACGTGCCCGGACGGCAGGTGCGGGTCGTCGCCGCGCCCTCCGAGGTGAGCCTCGGGCGGGCGCTGCAGGTCGGCTGCGACGCCGCCGAGGGCGAGCTCGTGACGAAGCTCGACGACGACGACCACTACGGGCCCGACCACGTCCTCGACCTCGTCCTCGCCCATCGCGTCTCCGGCGCGACGCTCGTCGGCAAGAGCACGACGATCGTCCACCTCGAGGACCTCGACGTCACCGTCCGCCGGGTCTTCGGGACGCCGGAGTCCTACGTGCACCGTGTCGCCGGGGGCACGATCCTGCTCTCCCGGGCCGACCTCGCCGAGGTGGGCGGGTGGTCCGACGTGCCGCGGGCCGTCGACAGCGCCCTCATCCGCAGCGTGCGCTCGGCGGGCGGGCGGGTCTACCGCCCCCACGACCTCGGCTACGTCTACGTGCGACACCGCCGGCCGGAGGGCTCGGCCGAGGGGCACACGTGGGCGGCCGACGCCGGGCACTTCCTCGTGAGCGCACGCGAGCAGTGGCTCGGCCTGCTGCGTCGGCCCGAGCTGGGCACGACCGCGACCTGAACGGCCCACGGTGGGCGCCGTGACAAACTGGAGCGTCATCATCACCGACGCAGAAGGGCTCTCATGGCTCCGCTTGTCGTGCACGTCACCGGCGCGCGCCCCAACTTCCCCAAGGCCGCTCCGGTCCTCAAGGCGCTCTCCGCCTACCCCGTCGAGCAGCTCCTGGTCCACACGGGTCAGCACTACGACGACAAGATGTCCGACGTCTTCTTCCGTCAGCTCGGCATCCCGAAGCCGGACGTCAACCTCGGCGTCGGCTCCGGTGCGCACGGCGCGCAGACGGCCAAGGTCATGGAGGCCCTCGAGGAGCTCTTCACGCAGCGCCGCCCCGACCTCGTCGTCGTCTACGGCGACGTCAACTCCACGGTGGCCGCCGCGCTCGTCGCCTCGAAGATGGGCATCACCTTCGCCCACGTCGAGGCCGGGCTGCGCTCCTTCGACATGACGATGCCCGAGGAGATCAACCGCCTCGTCACCGACAAGCTCTCCGACCTGCTGCTCACGACGAGCACCGACGCGATCGCGCACCTCGGCAACGAGGGCACGGCGCCGGAGAAGATCCACTTCGTCGGCAACCCGATGATCGACACGCTGCTCACGCACCGCGAGCGCTTCGACGCCGAGGCGGTGCGCGCCGATCTGGGCATCGAGGGCGACTACCTCGTCGCGACCCTCCACCGCCCGGGCAACGTCGACGACCCGGACGACGTCCGCGCGCTCGTCGCCGCGATGCACGCCGTGGCCGACCAGGCCCAGGTCGTCATCCCGCTGCACCCGCGCGGCCGCGCCCGTCTCGAGGAGGCCGGCTTCCTCGACCACCCGGGCATGCGCGTCGTCGACCCGCTCGGCTACCTCGAGTTCATGGGGCTCGTGCGCGGCTCGGTCGGCGTCGTCACCGACTCCGGCGGTGTGCAGGAGGAGACGACCATCCTCGGCGTCCCGTGCCTCACCCTTCGCCCCAACACCGAGCGCCCGGTGACGATCACCCACGGCACCAACCAGCTCGTCACCCGCGACACCCTCGCCGAGCGCGTCCGCGAGATCCTCGCGGCCGGCAAGCTGACGCAGTGGCCGACGCCGCCGCTCTGGGACGGCCACGCCGGCGAGCGCATCGCCGACGTGCTCGCCGGGTCCCTCGGAGTGACCCGGTCGTGAGCGGGGCCCCCGGCGTCGCCGCCCCCGCCGCCGCGAGCGAGGGCCCCTCGGAGGCCAAGCCGGCGAAGAAGCCGCACCTGCGCGGAGACATCGAGGGCCTGCGGGCCGTCGCGGTCGGCACGGTGCTGCTCTTCCACATGGGCGTGCCGTGGGTCGACGGCGGCTTCGCCGGGGTCGACATCTTCTTCGTCATCTCCGGCTTCCTCATCACCTCGCTGCTGCTGCGCGAGGCGGGGCGCAGCGGGAGCATCTCGATCGTCGACTTCTACGCCCGCCGGGCGCGGCGGCTGCTGCCGGCCGCGAGCGTCGTGCTCCTCTTCACCGCGGTCGCCGGGTACCTGCTCATGCCGCCGGCCGGCCGGGGCGACCTCGGCACCGACGTCATCACGGCGACCCTCTACGTCATCAACTGGGGGCTGGCCTTCCGGGCGGTCGACTACCTCAACGAGGGCGCCGACGTCTCGCCGCTGCAGCACTACTGGTCGCTGTCGGTCGAGGAGCAGTACTACGTCTTCTGGCCGGCCATCATCCTCGTCGGGCTCGTCGTGGCCCGGCGTCTCGGCGTGCGCCCGATGCGGATGCTCTTCGGCGTCCTCGCCGTGGTCGCCGCCGCGTCGCTCGCGTACTCGGTCGTGCACACCGCAGCCGACCCCGCGACGGCGTACTTCTACACGACGACGCGCGTGTGGGAGCTCGCCATCGGCGCCCTCACCGCCTTCGCCGTCGACCGCCTGCGGCGCACGCTGTCGCACACGGTCGCGACGGTCATGGCCACCGTCGGGCTGCTGATGATCGCCTACGCGGCGCTCGTCTTCTCCAAGGGCACCCCGTGGCCCGGATCGGCGGCGCTCGTGCCGACCGTGGGCACCGCCCTGGTCATCGCGGCCGGCTGCGCCAGCCAGACGACGATCCCAGCGCGGCTGCTCAGCCTCAAGCCGATGACCTGGCTCGGCGGCCTGTCGTACTCGGTGTACCTGTGGCACTGGCCGCTCATCACCATCGCGGCGGCCCGGTGGCCCGACATCCGCATCCGGCACAAGATCGCGCTCGGCCTGCTCTCCGTCGTCCTCGCCTGGGTGACCAAGAAGCTCGTCGAGGACCCGATCCGCTTCAACAAGGGCATCTCGGCCCAGCCGCGCAAGGCGCTGACCATGGGCGGCGTGCTCATGACGGTCTGCGTGCTCGCGGGCTTCGCCGTCATGCGCACCGTCCCCGACCTCGGGACGACGAAGGACGTCGAGGGCGCGACCGCGCTCGTCGCCGACACCTCGGCCTCGACGTGGGAGGTGCGCTCCGACCCCGAGTCGGTCTTCACCACCTCGGGCGAGCTCACGCCCAACCCCGCCGTCGCGACGAAGGACGTCCCGTCGTACTACGACGACGACTGCCAGGTGCTCGCGGGCGACACGGCCGTCAAGACCTCGTGCACCTACGGCGACACGGGCTCGGACAAGGTCATGGCGCTCGTCGGCGACTCGAAGATGGGCCAGTGGTTCCCGGTCTTCGACGAGATCGCCAAGCGCGAGGGCATGCGGCTGGACCTGTACCTCAAGTCCGCGTGCGCCTTCGGCGAGGGCGCGAGCATCAAGGACGAGTGCGCGGAGTTCACCGGCAACGCCGTGACGGCGATGGGCGAGGGCGACCGCACGCCGGACGTCGTCGTCAGCTCGGCCGGCACGGACGACGCGAAGGCCGCCGACCTGGCCGCCCCGCTGAAGACGCTCCAGGACGGCGGTGCGAAGGTCGTCGTCCTCTCGGACAACATCCACCCCGGCTCCGAGGTCTACAACTGCGTGGCCGAGGCCGGTGACGGCGACTACGCGTCGTGCGGCTTCCCGCGCGAGGACACCGACGCGAGCCTGGGCCAGGCCGCCGACGAGCTCGGCGCGACCTTCGTGCCCGTCGACGAGTGGATCTGCCCCGAGGGCGTCACGCAGTGCCCGCCGGCCGTCGCCGGCACGCTCGTCTACCGCCAGGGCTCGCACGTCACCGCGACCTACGCCCGGACGATGACGCCGATCATCTGGCGCCAGCTCTCCGCGGCCAAGGTCACCTCCACCCCCGTCGCCGACATCACCGTCGACGACATCCCCGCCCCCACCGGCTCCGCCAAGGGCTGAGCGGGGGTCGAGCAGGGCGAAGGGGGAGCCGAGAGGCTCCCCCTTCGTCATGTCCGAGGGGTGCCGCCCGAGACCACTACCCTCTCGCTGGTCGAGGTGCGACGGGCGCCCTGCGCCCGAGCCTCGAGACCACCGGCGCCCCCCCCGCCAATCGAAGAAGGATCGTCACCTCGAGGTGACGATCCTTCGTCGAACCAGCGGCGAGATCAGCCGAGCAGGCGGTGGTACTCGCGGTCGACGATCTGGGTGACGTCGCTCCAGTCGCGCTCGGCGAGGACCCACTCGCGGGCCTGGCGGCCCATCCGCTCGCGCAGCTCGGGGTCGTCGAGGTAGCGGCGGATCTGGGTGGCCAGCGAGCCGGCGTCGCCCTTGTCGAAGACGAGACCGCGCTCGTCGGCCTTGATGATCTCGGCGAGCGCAGCGACCGAGCTCGAGATCATCGCCTTGCCCATCGCCATCGACTCGAAGGGCTTGATCGGGCTGATGAGCTCGCAGACCGGCAGCGGCAGGCGCATGAGCGGGGTGATCTGGAAGATCGAGAGGTACCGCGCGACGTCCTCGTGGGGCACGCGCCCGGTGAAGGTCACGACGTCCATGACGTCGAGCTCGCGGGCCAGCCGGTGCAGGAAGCCCTCGTGGTGGCCGTCGCCGACGATGATGACCGCGAAGTCCGAGCGCTCGGTCTTCAGCTGGGCCGCGGCGCGCAGCAGCAGCTCGATGCCCTCGTAGTCGACGAGGCTGCCGGCGTAGCCGATGACCGTCTTGCCCTGGATCCCCAGCTCGTCGATGAGCGCCTGGTCGGGCTCGCGCGGCTCGAACTGGCTCGTGTGCACGCCGTTGGGCAGCACCTTGATGCGGTCGGCGGGGCCGCCGCGGGCGATCATCTCCTCGCGCAGCGCCTCGGTGATGACGAAGGTGAGGTCGGCGTTCTGGACGACGTGCAGCTCGAGCGTCGTCATGTACCGGTACGCGTCGGTGCGGCCGAAGGCCGGGTTGCGCGAGATCTTCATGAGGTCCTCGAGACCGCGCATCTCGTAGACGAAGGGGATGCCCAGGCGGCGGGCGGCGCGCAGACCGGCGAGCCCGTTGTTCTGGAAGCTGCTCGCGTGGATGAGCCCGGCGCGGTGCTCGCGGGCGGTCTCCTCGATGCGGCGGGCGAAGCGCTCGATGTACCCGGCCATCGGCACGGTCTCGTAGACCCGCTCGCCCGGCTCGAGCAGACGCACGTAGGGCACGCCGTCGACGACGTCGCGCTCCTCGACGACCCGCTTGTCGGTCGGCGACCAGAAGTCGTAGGGGAAGCCGAGGCGGGTCGCGGCCTGCATGTCCCAGCCGAGGGCCCGCAGACCGGTGAGGACGCCGTGGCTGCGGGTCGCGTAGCCGCCGGAGCGGTGGGGCAGCGACTGGGCGAGCACGGAGAGCACGGCGCCGGGACGCGGCTCGTAGGAGCGCTCCTGCGCCTCGTCGACCGGCCAGCCGGTGCGCCCGATGGCGATCTGGTCGCTCACGCGGGCGTGCAGGGCGCGGGCGCGCTTGTCGTTGCGCTCCTCGATGACCCGGCCGGCGATCGTCTGGGCGGTGTCGAGCCAGCCGGCGCGGGCCGCCTTCGCCGCCATGGGCAGGACGTTCTTGTGGTGGATCGCGCGCAGGTGGTCCGCGGGGGCGGCCGCGTAGAGCTCGCGCAGCTCGTCGTACCCGGCGATCTCGTTGAGCAGGGTGACGGCGGCCTTGAACTTCACCTGCCCGCCCTCCTGCCCGACGGCGAAGGCCTCCGCCGCCTGAGCCTCGCGGTCGCCGGCAGAGCGGATGCGGGTCTCGGCCTTGATCCGGTCGAGGCTGGAGCGGGTGTAGCTGACCTGCCAGCTCTCGACGTGGTCGATGAAGCGCTGCGCGACCACGGGGTCGGAGGTCGAGAACCACGAGATGATCCGCTCGGCGTCGCGCGTCGTGCTCGGCACGACGGTCATCGCGAGCTCGCGGGCCCGGTCGTGCAGCTCGTCGTCGTGACCACGGCGGGCCACGGCGAGGACGAGGCCGGCCGCCTCGGCGTCCGGGCCGAGGTCGAGCGCGCTCCGCGCGTGCGGCAGGGCGAGGTCGACCTCGCCGAGGTTGAGGTGGCTCCACGCGAGCATCGCGTGCCCGGTCGCGCCGAGCGCCGGCTCGGGCAGGCGCGACAGCAGGCGCACGCCGCGGGCGTGCTGCGAGCCGTTGACCATGAGCATCCGCGCCTGGGTGAAGACGGCGCGCTGCCCGACCGCGCCCCCGGAGGAGGGCAGGGTCGCGACGGGCCCGAGCGGGGCACGACGCACGACGGCTCGTGCGGCGCGGCGCCCTGCGCTCTTGGCGGATGCGGGGTCGATGCTGGCCATGGTGTCCTTCGAGTCGACGATCAGATGCTGACGTGCGTGGTGGGGTCGCCGTAGAAGAGCAGGCGGCCCGTGGCGGTGAAGAAGGTCGAGTCGGTGACCGTCCACGTGTGGGCGAGGCGGTCGTCGCCGCGCACCGACACGTAGTTGTACCGGTCGCCGGAGTAGATGCGCACGCCGGCCTCGGCGCTGCGGTCGAGGATGTCGGAGTCGACGGCGCGAGGGATGTCGGAGAAGCGCACGTCGCGCACGACGTCGCCGGCGAAGAGCATCGACCCGCCCTGGATGCGGCGCTCGTAGCGGTGCTCAGAGTCGGGGTAGCGCAGGACGACGGCGCCGGTGGAGCGCAGCCACACGTAGTGCGCCCACTTCCCGACGACCCCGGCGTCGGTGTACGCGAAGGTCGCGAGCAGGTCGGAGAGGTAGCCCGGGCCGTAGATGTTGTCGTCGTCCATCTTCGCGACGTACTGGCCGCTCGCGGCGTCGACGCCGAGATTCATGCACGCGCCGAGCGTGAGACCGGCGTCGGCGTGCACGAGGGTGAGGTGCTCGACCCCGGCGTGCTGCGCGCGGCGACGCAGGTCCTCGTCGTCGGTGTCGAGGCCGTGGAGCACGAGGACGAGCTCGAGCGCCTCGTGGCGCTGACGGCCCAGGTTGGCGAAGACGTTGTCGAGCTCGTGGGTGCGGTTGGTCGGCACGACGGCGGAGATCGTCGGCACCGTGAGCGGCGTCGCTCGGTCGGGCAGCACGGCCTGGGTGATCGCCCGGGCGCGGTGCGCCGCGGTGTGCCCCTGGAGCACGGCGCGCTGGAGGAGGAGGCCCTCGCGGGAGACGAGCTCCTCCTGGTGGATCCGGGCGACGACCTCGCTGCGCAGGGACTTCTCGTCCTCGACGCGGGGGACGAGCGCTGCGATCTCGGGCGGGGCGGCGCTCGTGAGGGAGGTGAGACCGACGACGGGGGTGCGGGCGGTCGCCGCGGCCACGGTGGTCCACGCCGAGCCGGGGGCGCCGTCGCCGAGGTCGACGAGCACGCGTGCGTCGGCGAGGACACCGGCCTCCGCGGCCCACGGGCCGTGGGCGACCTGGCGCTCGGCGAGGGTCGGCGGGAGGGTGACCGAGGCGGACTTGCCGGACAGCCGCACCAGGGCGGCCTGGCTCGGGGGGAGCGGGGCGATGCCGCGAGCGACCTCGCGCAGCGCGGTGTCGTCACCGAGGCGGCCGAAGCCGTCGACGACGAGCAGGGCCCCACCGCGACGGGTCGTCGTCTCGTCGTCGCGGGCGAGCCCGGACTGGCGCGGCTGACCGGCGGCGGGCCACAGCTGGGCGGCGGTCCCGGCGCCCTCGAGGGCGGAGACGGTGGCCTCGTCGACCCCGCCGACGACGTCGGCCGCGACGAGCAGCTCGGTCGGGGGGACGGCCCGGTCGGTGACCCACAGGGCGATCCGCGCGCCTGCGTCACGGGCGGCCGACAGGGCGGTGACGAGCTCGTCGACCGCACCGGTCCACCCGGTGACGGCGCCGGCGCAGTGCTCGACGAGGACGAGGTCGGGGCCGGTGCCCTCGAGCGTCGCCCGCCAGCCGTGCCGGTCGAAGGGGTGCTGGCGCCACTCGGGCGCGAGGAGCTCGGCCAGCCGCGGGCTGACCGCTGCGGCGACGTCGAGATCGAGGGGGGCGAAGGGGGAGTGCGGCGCCTCGACGGAGGTGACCGGTCGCCCTTCGACGACCCGGTGCGGACCGCTCGGGCGGGCCGGCTTGGGCGCCGGTGCCGGGGTCGCGGGCTGCGCGGGGGCCGGCGCGGCGGCGCGGGGGTCGGCTGCGGGCGCCGCGGCCGACGCCAGCGTGGTGGCGCTGCGGGCGACGGCTCGGCGCAGCTTGGTCACGGCGGAGTCCCTGGTGCTCACGGGCACACATCCTCGCACCCCGCGTGGCGCGCGCCACTCTGGCGCACCGCGCCGGACGCAGCGCAGGTCACCAGTCGACGCCCTGGCACTGCCGAGAGCCCCGGGTCTCGACCTGCAGGGTGGCGTGCGCGATGCCGAAGCGCTCGCGCAGCACGGCGCTCGCCGCGACGAGGACGCCGTCCGCGTCGTCGTCGGCGACGAGGTGGGCCGTGGCGACGTCCATGCCCGAGGTGAGGGTCCACACGTGGAGGTCGTGGACCTCGGCGACCCCGTCGACGGACTCGAGCGCGCGGGTCACGTCGTCGGGCACGACCCCTGCCGGGGCGTGCTGACCGAGGACGGCGAGCACCTCTCGACCGAGGTGGAGCGCGCGGACGAGGACGAAGACGCCGATCGCGAGGGCGACGACGGTGTCCCAGACCGCCGAGCCCGTCGTCATGACGAGCAGCGCTGCGGCGACGACACCGACCGAGCCGACGGTGTCGGCGACGACCTCGAGGTAGGCGCCCTTGACGTTGAGGCTCTCCCCGGCCCCGCCGCGCAGGAGGAGCAGGGCGACGACGTTGACGGCGAGGCCGAGCCCGCCGACGACGAGCATCGCCGTCGAGCCCACCTCGGGGGCCGAGCCGATCCGGCTCAGCGCCTCGACGACGACGTAGACCGAGACCCCGATCATCATGAGGACAGCGAAGCCGGAGGCGAAGATCTCGGCGCGGTAGGAGCCGAAGGTACGCCGCCCGGTCGTGTCAGGACGCGTCGCGACCCGCGTGGCGACGAGCGCCGCCCCGAGCGTCACGACGTCGGCGGCCATGTGGCCGGCGTCGGAGAGCAGTGCGAGCGAGCCCGAGACCAGGCCCGCGGCCAGCTCGACGCCGAAGAAGGAGCCGACGAGCACGAAGGCGACGAGCAGGCGCCACCGGTGCCGTCCGCCGGCGTGCCCCGCCGCGCCGTGCGAGTGCCCGCCGCTCATCGGCGCGGCTGGGTCGGGGCGTCGTCGGGCGCGGCCGTGTGGACGACGTGCTGGCGGGTGACGTCGAGGAGCATCCGCACGTGCCCGTCGGAGAGCCGGTAGTAGACGTTGCGACCCTCGCGCCGTCCGGTGACGACCCCGGAGGCCCGCAGCATCCGCAGCGACTGGCTCACCGTCGACTCGGCGGTGCTCGTCGACGCGGCGAGGTCGCAGACGCAGAGCTCGCCGGCCTCGAGGAGGGCGTAGAGCAGCCGGGCTCGCGTCGGGTCGCCGAGCAGCCGGAAGACGCCGGTGACGGTCGCGAGCTCGTCGGGGTCGGGCGCCGCGGCGAGCACGAGCGCGACCTTGTCGGGGTGGACGCTCTCGACCGCGCACCCGTCGAGCGAGGAGACCGGGCGCATGAGCCCTCCATGTATGAGCGGATGATCAGATGTCATCGTCGGCGAGGGGCGTCCGGGAGTCAAGCCGCCCTGGTGCGGTCGGTGCCGGGAGAGCGGCGGGTCGGTGCCCGGTCAGCGGCGCCTGGTGAGGGCGTCCAGCACCGCGTCGAGATCGGTCGCGCTCGCGGCCTCCTCGGGGGTCGCGGCGCCCGCCGCGCTCGCGTCCGCTCGTTCGAAGACCTCCGCGACGGCCTCGTACAGCTCTGAGCCGGCACCGGCCGCCGCCTGGGTGCTCGCGATCTCGCGCATCTCGGCCGGGAAGCGGTCGGACTTCGAGGCGGCGACGGCCAGGTCGCGGGCGAGGTGCGCGGTGAGCTCGGGGGTGCCCGTCGAGAGGTCCGCGACGACCGCGTCGAGCACCCCGTGGTGCCGCGCGGTGAGCAGGGACTGCAGGAGCAGGGCCTTGGTGCCCTTGTAGATCGCCGCGGTGCTCATCTTCGTCGCCGAGGCGGCACCGACCTCGCTGCCGACGACCACCGCGCGCAGGCCGGGTGCGGCGAGATCGGCGAAGGGGGAGCAGCTCGCCCCGGAGAGGAAGAGCGCGGTGTCGCCGTCCGGCCGCGGCGGCGGGCCGCTGATCGCGCCGTCGACGACGACGCACCCCACGCCGTCCAGGACGGACGCGACCTGCGCCATGGTCACCGGGGAGATCGCGTTGAGGTCGGCGATGACGGGGGTGCTCCCGGTGCGACGGACCGCGGCCGCGATCTGCTCGGCCTGGGTCACCGCGTGCGCCGGGGGCACGACGCTGACGACCGCGTCGCTTGCCATGACGACCTCCTCCAGCGAGCCGAGGGCGGTGAGGTCGCCGGCAAGGTCACGCGTGCGTGCGCTGCGTCCGTCGAGGCTCGTCACGACCTCGACCCCCGCCGAGCGCCAGGCGCGTCCGAGCGCACTGCCCATCGCGCCGGGCCAGAGGATGCCGATGGTCGTCATGGCCTGATCCTGCCAGCGCCCGTGGCTGGCGGGCCGTCACCGCGGTCTCTGCCCACGCCGGCGCGGGGTCGTCCTCAGCCAGCTCGGGGGAGGATCGTCAGGGCGTGGTCGTAGGAGCCGGGGGTGAGGTCCCAGACGACGTGTGGTGGCCCGTTGTCGGGTGGCTGGGTGTCGAGGTGTCCGTGGAGGCGGCGGGTGTGGACGATGGTGTGGTGGCGGGCGCACAGCAGGGCGGAGTTGGTGGTGTCGGTGGGTCCGCCGTCGGCCCAGTGGATGAGGTGGTGGGCGTCGGTCCATCGGGCGGGGGTGGTGCATCCGGGGTAGGTGCAGCCGCCGTCGCGCAGCCACAGCTGGCGGGTCATGGCGGGGGTGACAAGCCGGACCGCGGTGCCTTGGTCGAGGACCTGGCTGCGGCTGCCCAGGACGACGGGGATGACCTCGGCGTCACAGGCCAGGCGGCGGATGGTGTCGGGCGCGAGGAGGGTGCCGGTGTCGAGGCCGCCGAGGGTGCGCGCCGCACCGGTGCGTGCACGGAGGTCGTCGTAGGTCATGGTGAGCAGCAGGGTGGCCTTGGCGCCGCGTCCGGCCCTGGTGTCCATGCCTGCCACCGCGGTGCGGACGAGGTCGAGGAGAGCGTCGGCGCGGCGCTGGTCGCTGGTGCGCAGGTCGGGCTCGCGGGTGCCGGTGTCCTCGTCCTGGGTCGGGGCTGGTGCGGACAGGGCCTCGATGGCGGCCTCGAGGGCGGCGGCGCCCTCGGGGTCGAGGACGAGCCGGTACTCGTGCAGCCCGTCGTCGACGACGGGTCGGGAGAGGCTGCGCCCGCGGCGCAGGCGGTCCTGCTCGGTCTGCAGCTCGCCGGGGGCGCCGTGGCTCGCGAGCAGCTCGGGGCGCACCGACCGCACACCTGCCGATCCGTGCAGGCGGCCCATCTCGATCATCGCGGTCAGGACGGTGTCGCGGGCGCCGTCGACCAGGCGCGACTCGATCCGGGAGATCTCGGTGATGACGGTGCGCGCCACCGGCAGGGTCAAAATGCCGGACTCGACGGCGTCGCGCAGCAGGGTGTTGACGGGTCGGGACAGGTCGAGCACGGCCTGGGCGATGGTGCCGCACCCTCCTTGGCGGGTGCTCACGGCGTGCTCCCTGACCCAGGCCGCTAGGGACGGCGCGTCGGACTGGGCGACCTCACCGCGCATGTGCGCTTCCGCGGTGACGACGTAGCGCCCAGCAGCGGCGAGGGTGGTCAGCTCGTCCAGGACGCCCATGACCTCGACGAGCTCGGACCCGCACGCCTGGTGGATCGCGTTGCTCAAGCCGCGCAAGGCCCGCACCGCCGCGTCGAGCGCGTCACGGCGCTCGGCCCAGGTGATCGGGTCGTCGGGCGCGGTGCCGGCGGTAGTGGCGGTCGCCTGTCGGATCGGGACGCCTGGAGCGGGACCAGCACAGACCAGGCCACCTGCAGCGCTGCCCGCGGGCACGGACCACACACCCCTGACGGGGGTGGTCGGAGCGGGCGCCGGTGCCATGGACCAACGCTAGGGGCGACCACCGACAACGCATCGAGCCCTGATGACGCACCCGAGCCCTGACGACGCACCCGAGCCCGACGACATCCCGGGAGCGGACCCTCCCCGGCGAACGGGCATCCCCCGAGGTGGCTCAGCTCTCGTCGAAGGCGGGGTGGTTGCTCGCGACGTCGCGAGCCGACGCGAGGTGGCCGCCGAGGTACGCGCCGACCCCGGAGACGGTCGCGCCGACGAGGGCGAGCCGGGCCCCGGTGCTGTGCCGGCCGCTGCGCCGGGCCAGCCACGACCCGGTGTACGCGCCGATCGCCACGGCGTTGGTCGCGGCGTGGACGAGGCCGACCCGCTTGTCGCGCCGCCCGGTCTGCGACCACTCCGCCCAGCCGGTCCAGGCCGTCGGGCCGACGGCGAGCAGCCCGACGCCCACGAGCGTCTTCGCCGCGGTCGAGGACTCGCGCCCGCCCACGAGGTCGAGGACGCTCGCCGAGACCCACGGGCCGACGACGAGGTCGGTGAGGATGGGGTGCAGCGCGTGCCCGAGCCACTCGCCCCGCAGCAGCTCGCCCCGTGCCCCGTTGCCGAAGGCGGCCTGGATGCTCGGCTCGATCGCGTCGACGACCCCGTCGAGACCGGTCGTCTCCTCGAGCCGGCGGGTCCACCGCACGATCGCGGGGGTGTGCTCCGTGAGGCTCATCGCTGCTCCTTCGCCCGGGGTGCGGCGCGGATGCGCCGCCCTCACCGTGCCCCGGCCGAAGGGGGTGGCTGCACACCCGTACGGGTGGCCCCCTTCGCCCCGCTCGACCCGGTCGCCCTTCGCATGGCTCGACCCAGTCCCCTTCGCCTCGGAGGTCCCCACCGTCCCGGAGCACGCGAAAGGCGCCACGCGATGTGCGTGGCGCCTTCGTGAGGTGCGATGTGTGGCCAGGGGCGGGGTCGAACCGCCGACCTTCCGATTTTCAGTCGGACGCTCGTACCAACTGAGCTACCTGGCCGAGTCACGTCCGACGACGTGACGAGCGACCCCGACGGGACTCGAACCCGCGACCTCCGCCGTGACAGGGCGGCGCGCTAACCAACTGCGCTACGGGGCCTTGATGGTGCAAGGCCGATGTGCTGCGATCAAACCAGTACTGCGTATCCCCAACGGGATTCGAACCCGTGCTACCGCCGTGAAAGGGCGGGGTCCTAGGCCGCTAGACGATGGGGACCAATCTCTTGGACCCCTCGCCACGCAGCAGGCAGCGCCCGGATCCGTCGAGGACGTTCAGGAGCATACGTGCCGATCGGCGCGGATGCCAAAACGGCCCCGCTCACCCCCGTCGGCGGGCCGACCACTCGAGCAGCCGCTCGACCTCCCACGTCGTGATGATGCGGTCGGCCTCGATGCCCAGGGCCGCCGCCCGCGCGCACCCGTAGGCCTTCATCTCCAGCTGGCCGGGGGCGTGCGCGTCGGAGTCGATCGCGAAGGTGCAGCCCATCTCGGAGGCGAGCATCAGCAGCTCGTCGGGCGGGTCGCAGCGCTCGGGGCGGCTGTTGATCTCGACGGCGACGTCGTGCTCGAGGCACGCGCGGAAGACGGCCTCGGCGTCGAAGTCGCTCTGCGGCCGCGTGCCTCGGCCGCCGGTGACGAGACGCCCGGTGCAGTGGCCGAGGACGTCGACCCGGGGGTTGGTCACCGCGCCGAGCATCCGCGTGGTCATCGCGCCGCCGGGCATGCGCAGCTTGCTGTGGACGCTCGCGGTGACGACGTCGAGCCGGCCGAGCATCTCCTCGCTCTGGTCGAGAGCGCCGTCGTCGAGGATGTCGACCTCGATGCCCTTGAGCAGACGGAAGCGGTCGCCGAGCGCGTCGTTGATCCCGTCGACGAGGGTGAGCTGCTTGGCGAGGCGCTCGGCGCTCAGCCCGTTGGCGATGCGCAACCGGGGGGAGTGGTCGGTGAGCACCTGCCACTCCTGGCCGAGCTCGACGGCGGCGAGGACCATCTCCTGGATCGGCGAGCCGCCGTCGGACCAGTCGGAGTGGGTGTGGCAGTCGCCGACGACGGCCTCGAAGAGCGCAGCGCCGTCGTCGTCGAGCTCGACGAGCGGACCGCCGTGCTCGTCCTGCTGGCGCTCGAGGTAGGCGGGCAGCTCACCGGCGACGGCCTGCTCGATGACGCCGGCCGTCGAGGAGCCGATGCCCGGGAGGTCCGTGAGGGTGCCCTGGCGGGCCCGCTCGGCGATCTCGTCCTCCCCGACCTCGGCGACGACCTTCGCCGCCCCGCGGAAGGCCTCGACCCGGCGGCTGTGCTGCCGGCTGCGCTCGAGGACGAAGGCGGTGCGCCGCAGCGCCTCGTGGGGGCCGACCCCGGCCTCGAGGGGGCTCAGCGAGTGCACGTCGACCCCCCTTCGCCGCCGGCTACCACGCAGTACTGGTCGTGATCGCGACCAGTACTGCGCCGTAGCGCGCGGGGGAGCCGGGTGGTCACCACGACGTGTGGAGCGGGCGGCCCTCGGCGTAGCCCGCGGTCGACTGGACGCCCACGAGGGCGCGGGAGCGGAACTCCTCGAGGGAGGCGGCGCCCGCGTAGGTGCACGAGCTGCGCACGCCGGCGACGATCTGGTCGATGACGTCCTCGACGCTCGGCCGGGCCGGGTCGACGTACATCCGGGCCGTCGAGATGCCCTCCTCGAAGAGGCCCTTGCGGGCCCGCTCGAAGGGGGAGTCCTCGGCCGTGCGGTTGCGCACGGCCCGGGCGGAGGCCATGCCGAAGGACTCCTTGTAGCGCCGTCCGTCGGCGTCGGTGAAGAGGTCGCCGGGCGACTCGAGCGTCCCGGCGAACCACGAGCCGATCATGACGTTGCTCGCGCCGGCAGCCAGCGCGAGGGCGACGTCACGGGGGTGCCGCACGCCGCCGTCGGCCCACACGTGGGCGCCGAGCTCGCGCGCCGCGGCGGAGCACTCGAGGACGGCGGAGAGCTGGGGGCGGCCGACCGCCGTCATCATCCGCGTCGTGCACATCGCGCCCGGCCCGACGCCGACCTTGACGATGTCGGCGCCCGCCTCGACGAGCTCGCGGGTGCCCTCCGCGGAGACGACGTTGCCGGCGACGACCGGCACCTGCGGGTCGAGCGCGCGGACCGCCGCGAGCGCGTCGAACATCTTCGTCTGGTGGCCGTGCGCCGTGTCGACGACGAGCACGTCGACGCCCGCGTCGAGCAGGGCCTGTGCCTTGCCGGCGACGTCGCCGTTGATGCCGACGGCGGCACCGACGCGCAGCCTGCCCTGCGCGTCGAGGGCCGGGCGGTAGAGCGAGGAGCGCACGGCGCCCATGCGGGTCTGGATGCCGACGAGCCGACCGTCGGCCCCGACGACGGGGGCGACGCGGCGGCGGGCGTGGTGCAGCTCGTCGTACGCGGCAGCCGGGTCGTGGTCCTCGGCGAGCGTGACGACCTCGGTCTGCATGACGTCGCGCACCTGGGTGAAGCGGTCCACCCCGTCGAGGTCGCTGTCGGTGACGATGCCGACCGGGCGGCCGTCGACGGTGACGACGCCGGCGCCGTGGGCGCGCTTGTGGATGAGGACGAGCGCCTCGCCGGCCGTGACGGTCGGGTCGAGCTCGATCGCGGTGTCGTGCACGAGGTGGCGCGACTTCACCCACGCGACGACCTCGGCGACGACATCGGTCGGGATGTCCTGCGGGATGATCGTCAGCCCGCCGCGGCGGGCGGTCGTCTCGGCCATCCGCCGCCCGGCGATGGCCGTCATGTTCGCGACGACGAGCGGGATCGTCGTCCCCGTGCCGTCGACGCTCGCGAGGTCGACGCCGTGCCGCGAGGTGATCTCGCTGCGGCGCGGCACCATGAAGACGTCGTCGTAGGTGAGGTCATGGGGCGGCTGATGTCCGGGCAGGAAGTCCACCCGGCGAGTCTAGGGAGCCGGGCTGGGGTTGAATCGCCCCGTGAGCTTCCTCGTCGAGACCCCCGCGGACCAGGCCCGACGGGCCGGTCTCCGCCGCATGCGCGTGGTCGCCACCTCCCTGCTCGTCCTCGCCGCGGTCGTCTACCTGCTCACCGTGCGGATGGACCACGACGGCGTGTGGGGCTACGTCAACACCGCTGCCGAGGCGGCGATGGTCGGCGCGATGGCCGACTGGTTCGCCGTCACCGCGCTCTTCAAGCACCCGCTCGGCCTGCCGATCCCGCACACCGCGCTCATCAAGCGGCGCAAGGACGAGCTCGGTCGCAGCCTCGAGGAGTTCGTCGCGCAGAACTTCCTCACGGAGGAGATCGCCCGCGAGCGTCTCGCGAGCGCAGAGGTCGGGCTGCGGCTGGGACGCTGGCTCGCCCGCCCGGCGAGCCGCGAGCGCGTGCTCACGGGGATCGCCCGCGCCGGTCGCCCGGCCCTGGAGCGCATGTCCGACGAGGACGTCGAGGACTTCCTCACCTCGCTGCTCCTGCCGCGCCTGGCCCGCGAGCCGATCAGCCCGATCGCGGGCTCGCTGCTCGACTCCGTCGTCGCCCACGGCACCCACGCCGGGCTCGTCGACCTCGGGCTCGACCAGGTCGGTGCCTGGCTGGCGGAGAACCCCGAGGCCTTCGCCGACGTCGTCGGCGAGAAGGCCCCGTGGTGGACCCCGCCGTGGCTCGACGACCGCGTCATCGGCTGGGGCTACAAGCAGGCCGTCGAGTGGCTCGCCGAGGTGCGCAGCGACCGCGACCACCCCGCCCGCAAGGCGCTCGACGACCTCCTGCGCCGGCTCGCCGACGACCTCCAGCACGACCCCGACGTGCAGGCCAGCGCCGAGCGGCTCAAGGAGGCGCTGCTCGCCCACCCGCAGGTGCCCCGCAGCGCCGTCGCGATCTGGCAGTCGCTCAAGGTCGCGCTCGTCGGCGCGATGGAGGACCGCGACAGCTACTTCTGGTCCCGCGGCGAGGAGCTGCTCGCCCACCTCGGCGAGCACCTCGAGCAGGACCCGGCCTGGCGCGACCGGCTCGAGGGCCATCTCGGCGAGGCCGTCGCCTTCGCCGTGAACACCTACGGCGACGAGCTCGCCCAGGTCATCTCCGTCACCGTCGGCCGGTGGGACGCCGACGAGGCGAGCAGCCGCATCGAGCTCTACGTCGGGCGCGACCTGCAGTTCATCCGGATCAACGGCACGGTCGTCGGCGCCCTCGTCGGTCTCGTCATCCACGCCGTGAGCCAGCTCGTCACGTAGACCGGAGGACGGATGCGCACTGGTGTGCGCACGTGATGTGCACTAACGTGCTCGTCATGAGCGAGAACGAGCGCACCCGTCCCCCCTTCCACCTGGCCATCCCGGTCCACGACATCGAGGTCGCCCGGCACTTCTACGGCGAGGTCCTCGGCTTCGGTCGCGGCCGTGAGGACGAGCGCTGGACCGACTGGGACCTCGAGGGTCACCAGCTCGTCACGCACATGGTCGACGACCACTCGAACGCGGTCGCGGGCCACAACCCCGTCGACGGGAAGATGGTCCCGGTGCCGCACTTCGGCCTCGTGCTGCCGGTCCCGCGCTTCCAGGAGCTCGCTGCGCGCCTCCAGGGCGCCGGTGTCCAGTTCGTCATCGACCCCTACGTCCGCTTCGAGGGCACCCCCGGCGAGCAGTGGACGATGTTCTTCCTCGACCCCTCCGGCAACGCCCTCGAGTTCAAGGCCTTCGCCGACCTCGACCAGCTCTTCGCGGTCTGACGTGGGTGCGGAGCGGACCGACGAGGGGGCGCTGAGCGAGGGCTTCCTCGCGCAGGTCGGCGCCCGGGTGCGGTCCGCCCGCACCGAGCAGGGCCTCACCGTCCAGCAGCTCGCCGACCGCGCCGAGATCAGCCGCCGTCTGCTCACCCAGGTCGAGCACGGCCAGGCCAACCCGAGCCTCGTCTCGATCACCCGGGTCGCCCGGGCTCTCGGGACCGAGCTCACCGAGCTGCTCGACCCCCTTCGCCCCAGCGGTGCGATCTCGGTCGTCGAGGGGGGCGCGGAGGTCCTCGTGTGGTCCGACGAAGGGGGCAGCAGCGCCCACCTTCTTGTCGCGACGAGCCACGGGCGGGCCGCCGACCTGTGGCGGTGGCGTCTCGAGCCCGGCGCGGGCTACCAGGGGCTGGCCGACCCGGCCGGCTCGCAGGAGCTCTTCCACGTCCTCGAGGGTGAGCTCACCCTCACCGCGGACGACGACCGGGTCGTCGTCCGTGCCGGCTCCTCCGCCCGGCTGCTCAGCGACCGGGCCTACCGGTACGCCAATGCCGGCGCGACGGCGTGCGTCTTCGTGCGCACCGTCGCCCTGTCCGGCGCCCGCTGAGCCGCTCGCCGGTCGAGGTGGCACGGCCCTGTGAGCCTCGAGACCACGACCTGTCCCTCCTGAGAGACTGCCGCCATGGGGCTCTTCGACCGATGGCAGCGACCGACCCCGCCCCCGACGGGCGGCCACGAGGGGTCGGTGCTGCCGGCGCTCGCCCCTGACGCCGCGGACCGGCTGCTCGCCCTTACCCGATCGGAGCTCGCGAGCCGCGGGCTGGAGGCGACGATCGACGCCGGGGCCCTGCAGCTGGCGGGCGGTCAGGTCTTTGGGCTGCACAACCTCTCCGTCGTCGCCGCCGGCACCCGTGAACGCCGGTGGCCGCAGGTCGTCGCCTCCCACCTCGACGCGCTGCTCAACCCGCCCGACACGAGCGGCCCGCCCGACCCTGGTCAGGTCCTCGCTCAGCTGCGGACCCGCACCGAGATCCCGACCCAGCCGGCCTACCCGGCCCAGGAGCCGCTGCCGGGGGTCATCGCGATGATCGCCCTCGACTTCCCGGACCACGTCGTCGAGTCCGTCGACCTGCCCGACGGCATCCCCGACACGGCGACCGCGATGACGCTGGCGCGCAGCAACCTGCGCGAGCTGCCTCCGCCGGAGCACCAGAGCTACTGCCCCGAGGAGGACGACCCCACCTCGCAGGTGCACCTCTTCGTCACCGACGACTTCTTCGGCGCCGCGCGCCTGCTCGTCCTCGACGAGCTGCTCGAGCGGGCCGGGGTCGAGGTCGGCCCGGGCGGCGTCCTGCTGTGCGCGCCCTGCCGCCACGTCCTCGTCGTCCACCCGCTGGTCGGGCCTGGCGTCCTGGCCGCGCTGCGCTGGATGGTCGCCTTCGCCCGCGGTGAGCACGAGACCCAGCCCGGCCCGGTGAGCCCCCACGTCTTCCACCGGGCCGCCGACGGGCAGGTCGTCCAGGCGACCCAGGTCGACGAGGCGGGGCACATCTCCGTCGTCGCCGAGGACGGTCTCGCCGACGCCCTCACCGAGATCCTCGGCGAGCCCGAGGACGACTAGCGATGGACGAGCCGGCCCCGACCAGCTCCTTCGCGGCGCTCGGGCAGGGCACGTGGTGGGTCGACGTCGAGGACCGGCCGCACCGGCTCGCCGAGATGAGCGACGAGTACCTGAGCAACGTCATCGGCCACCTCCTCGTGCACGCCGACACCTATCGCACGTGGTGGCAGGTGGGTGCGACCCATGACGACACGGCGACGATCGCCGAGGGCCGGTGGGCTGCCGAGCTCGTCGCCCGGTCGGCCGGTGCGCCGGCCCCGTGGGAGATCACCTCGGCGGCCTGGCTCGAGGCCACACCGCTGGTGCGGGCGCTGCGCGGCGAGCTGCGCAGACGCCACCCGGAGCCGCCGCCGGTCCTCGACTAGGCTCGGCCGCGCGGCTCGGGGAGCCCGGCCCAGATCGGCCCGGTGCCGCAGGGGCCTCTAGCTCAGTTGGTAGAGCTACGGACTTTTAATCCGTTGGTCGTCGGTTCGAGCCCGACGGGGCCCACCGGCGACGGGGTGGTCACGCCCCCGTCGACAGCGCCGCCCAGGCGGAGCGGATGTGGGTCTCGACCTGCTCCTGCGCGGCGTCCCCGTCGCCCGCCGCCACGGCGTCGAAGATCGCCTGGTGGTCGCGCCGCAGCTTGTCGGCGACGTCGTCCCAGGACGCGAGGGTGCGGAAGCGGTCGAGGATGGGCAGCTGCATCGACTCGCGGATCGCGGCGGTGAGGTCGGTCGCGAGCCGGTTGCCGGCCGCCCGGGCCAGCGCGACGTGGAAGGCCGTGTCGTGGTCGTTGAAGACCCGGCGGTCGACGTCGGGGTCGGCCATCGTCTCGAGCAGACCGCGCATCGTCTCGAGGTCGTCCTCGGTGGCGTGCGCGGCGGCGAGCCGCACGCTGAGCCGCTCGAGCGCGATGCGCACCTCGAGCACGTCCGGCAGCTCGAAGTGGGTGAGCGAGACGTGCAGGCGCAGCAGTCGCCCGAGGGCGTCGCTCGGGACCGAGGTGATCGTCGTCCCCCCGGCCGCCCCCGCCCCGACGGACGAGCGCACGACGCCCTGCGCCTGGAGGGTGCGCACGGCCTCGCGGACCGCGGAGCGGCTCACCTCGAGCTGCTGGGCCAGCTCGCGCTCGGCGGGCAGCTGGTCGCCGACGCCGAGGTCGCCGGCGAGGATCCGCTCCTCGACGCAGGCGAGGACGACCTCGAAGGCGCGTCGGCTCTCGCGGGCCTCGGGCAGGGGATGAGCGGTCGTCACCGACCGATCATCGCACGACGAGCGGTCAATGGTCCGACCATTCTTGACGGCGGGACGCGGCGACCCCTACCGTCTTCTCCAGTCGAATGGTCTGACCATTCGGTGCGCCGACTCAACGCCGCGTCCAGCGCCCTTCGGAGGCCCCCATGACCGCACCAGCCGCATTCCAGCCCGACCTGTCACCGGTCGCCGACAGCCTCCTGCTGTCCGCGCTCGCCGCCCTGCTGCCGCTCCTGACCGTCTTCACCACCCTCGGGGTGCTTCGGTGGAAGGCCCACTGGGCCGGGCTCAGCGCCGTCGCGGTGGCGGTCGCCGTCGCCGTCCTCGCCTTCGAGATGCCGGTCCACCTCGCGGTGCTCTCGGCATCAGAGGGAGCGGTCTTCGGCCTCTTCCCCATCATGTGGATCGTCTTCACCGCGATCGTGCTCTACCAGGTGACGGTGAGGTCGGGCCGCTTCGAGGACCTGCGGGCGACCTTCCACCTCATCTCCGACGACCCCCGGGTGCAGGCGATCATCATCGCCTTCTGCTTCGGCGGCCTGCTCGAGGCGCTCGCCGGCTTCGGCGCACCCGTCGCCATCACCGGCGTCATGCTCATGGCGGTCGGCTTCTCGCCGCTGCGCGCCGCCGCCGTCGTCCTGCTCGCCAACACCGCGCCCGTCGCCTTCGGCGCCATCGGCACCCCGATCATCACCGCCGGCGCCCTGACGAAGATCCCCTACACCGAGATCGGTGCCTACGTCGGTCACCAGACCCCGGTCATCGCGATCTTCGTGCCGCTGCTCCTCGTCCTCATGGCCGACGGCCGCCGCGGGGTGCGCCAGACCTGGCCGATCGCCGTCGTCGTCGGTCTCGCCTTCGCCGTCGCCCAGTGGGTCTCGGCGACGTGGATCTCCGTCGAGCTCGCCGACATCGTCGCGGCGCTAGCCGGCCTGGCCGCCGCCGTCGTCTTCCTGCGCGTGTGGCAGCCCACCGGCCGTGAGGAGGCCCTCGAGGCGCTCGAGGTCGAGCGGCAGCGCGACCTCGCCCTCGTCGGGGCGAAGGGGGACGCGTCGACCGGCACCGCGTCGACGGGCACCCCCTCGACCGGCGCGGTCGACAAGGCCGGCACCGACCACTCGGTCTCCGTCGCCGAGCTCGACGCCCGCGCCCGCTCCCTCACCCCGGGCCGCATCGCCATGGCGCTCTTCCCCTACGTCCTCGTCATCGCCGTCTTCTCCGTGGCCAAGCTCGTCCCCGTCGTCAAGGAGTGGCTCCTCGGCACCGACGTGAAGATCGCCTGGCCGGGCTTGTCCGGCGAGGTCCTCACCGCCGCCGGCACCCCGAGCACGGCGACGACGTACACCTTCGCCTGGCTCAGCTCGCCCGGCACGCTCCTGCTCCTCACCGCGCTCGTCGTCGCCCTCGTCTACCGGGTCGGCGTGAGCGGGCTCGGCGCGGAGATGGCGGCGACGGCCCGCCAGATGCGCTTCGCCTTCCTCACCGTCTCCAGCGTGCTCGCCCTCGCCTACGTCATGAACCTCTCCGGCCAGACCATCGCCATCGGCACGTGGATCGCCGGGGCGGGCGGGGCCTTCGCCTTCCTCTCCCCGCTCCTGGGCTGGATCGGCACCGCCGTCACCGGCTCGGACACGAGCGCGAACGCGCTCTTCGCCACCCTGCAGCAGGCCGCCGCGCAGGAGGCCGGGCTCGACCCGACCCTGCTCGTCGCCGCCAACACCTCCGGAGGAGTCGTCGGCAAGATGATCAGCCCGCAGAACCTCACGATCGCGGCCACCGCCGTCGGTCTCGTCGGCCGCGAGGCCGACATCCTGCGCAAGGTGCTGCCGTGGAGCGTCGGGCTCATCCTCGCCGTCTGCCTCCTCGTCGGGCTTCAGTCGACGATCCTTGCTTGGATGCTGCCATGAGCGCGCGCACCCCTCAGCAGGCGACCGGGCAGCCCGGCACCCCGACGACCACCGGTCTGCGGGTGGGGCTCTTCGCCACCTGCTTCAACGACACGATGTGGCCCGAGACCCCCAAGGCCACCGTTCGCCTCCTCGAACGGCTCGGCTGCGAGGTCGACTTCCCGCAGGCACAGACGTGCTGCGGCCAGATGATGACGAACACCGGGTACGCCGACCGCGCGCTGCCCCTCGTGCGCCGCTTCGTCGACGTCTTCGGCGGCTACGACGCGGTCGTCGCCCCCTCCGGGTCGTGCGTCGGGTCGGTGCGCCACCAGCACCGCACCATCGCGGCGGCTGCCGGTGACGCCGACCTCGTCGCGCAGGTCGACGCCGTCGCCCCGAAGGTCTACGAGCTCTCCGAGCTGCTCGTCGACGTGCTCGGCGTGACCGACGTCGGCGCGTACTACCCGCACCGCGTCACCTACCACCCGACGTGCCACTCGCTGCGCATGCTGCGGGTCGCCGACCGGCCCCTGCAGCTCCTCCGTGCGGTGCGCGGGATCGACCTCGTCGAGCTCCCGGGCGCGCAGGAGTGCTGCGGCTTCGGGGGGACCTTCGCGATGAAGAACTCCGACGTCTCGGTCGCGATGGGCACGGACAAGGCCCAGCACGTCGTCGAGACCGGCGCCGAGGTCGTCGTCGCCGGCGACAACTCCTGCCTGGCCCACATCGGCGGGATCCTCGGCCGTCAGCGCACCGGGGTGCGCACGATGCACCTCGCGGAGATCCTCGCCTCGACCGAAGGGGACCCCGCATGAGCGCCGGACCGGTCCAGCAGACCTCGCCGACCTTCGTCGGCATGCCGGCCTTCCCCGAGGCCGCCCGCGAGGCGCTGGCGAACACCCAGCAGCGCGCCAACCTCCACCACGCGACGCGCACGATCCGCGCGAAGCGCGCCGGCGTCGTCGGCGAGATCGAGGACTGGGAGGCCCTGCGGGTCAGCGGCGCCGAGGCCAAGGACGAGGCGCTGCACCACCTGGGCGACTACCTCGAGCAGCTCGAGGCGAGCCTCACCGCCGCCGGCGCCACCGTGCACTGGGCTCGCGACGCGGCGGAGGCCAACGCGGTCGTCGTCGAGATCGCCCGCGCGAAGGGGGCCGACGAGGTCGTCAAGGTCAAGTCGATGGCCACCCAGGAGATCGAGCTCAACGAGGCGCTCGAGGAGGCCGGGATCAGCGCCTGGGAGACCGACCTCGCCGAGCTCATCGTCCAGCTCGGCCACGACCGGCCCAGCCACATCCTCGTGCCCGCGATCCACCGCAACCGCAGCGAGATCCGCGAGATCTTCGCCCGTGAGATGGGGGAGGTCGGGCGCCCGGCGCCCGACGACCTCACCGACGACCCTGCCCGGCTCGCCGAGGCCGCCCGGCTGCACCTGCGCGAGAAGTTCCTCCGCGCGAAGGTCGCCGTCTCGGGCGCGAACTTCGCCGTCGCCGAGACCGGGACGCTCGTCGTCGTCGAGTCCGAGGGCAACGGCCGGATGTGCCTCACCCTGCCCGAGACGCTCGTCAGCGTCGTCGGCATCGAGAAGGTCCTCCCCACGTGGGCCGACCTCGCCCCGATGCTCCAGCTGCTGCCGCGCTCGAGCACGGGGGAGCGGATGAACCCGTACACGACGATGTGGTCCGGGGCGCACGACGGCGACGGGCCGCAGGACGTCCACGTCATCCTGCTCGACAACGGTCGCAGCCACGTCCTCGCCGACGCCCTCGGTCGTCAGGCCCTGCGCTGCATCCGCTGCTCGGCCTGCCTCAACGTCTGCCCGGTCTACGAGCGCACCGGCGGGCACGCGTACGGCTCGGTCTACCCCGGACCGATCGGCGCGGTGCTCAACCCCCAGCTGCGCGGCACGGCGAGCGAGGTCGACCAGTCCCTGCCGTACGCGTCGAGCCTGTGCGGGGCGTGCTTCGACGCCTGCCCGGTGCGCATCGACATCCCCGAGATGCTCGTCCAGCTGCGCGGCGAGGTCGCCCAGCAGGGCGGCCACCGCGTCGAGTCCGCGGCGATGAGCGCCGCGGCCTGGGTCCTGTCGGACCCGCGCCGGCTCGCCGCCGCGCAGAAGGCCGCAACGGTCGCCGGACGGCTCGTCGGCGACCGCACCATCCGCTCGGTCCCGGGCCTGGGCGCGTGGAGCGACGCCCGTGACGTGCCGACACCGCCGAAGGAGACCTTCCGTCAGTGGTGGGAGCGCGAGCGCGCAGAGGGGGGCGACCGATGAGCGCCCGTGACGAGATCCTCGCCCGCGTGCGGGCGGCGACCGCCGACATCACGACGACGAAGGGGGAGCGACCCGCCCCCGTCGCCGTGGAGGAGACCGCGTCGAGCCCGGAGGCGACGCTCGAGCTCTTCGTCGAGCGGGTCGCCGACTACCGCGCGAGCGTGCTGCGCGCCCAGGAGCACGAGGTCGCCCACGTCGTGGCCGGCGCGCTGCGCGACCTGGGCCGGACCTCGGTCGTCCTGCCCGACGGGCTCGACCCCGCCTGGCGGGCCGCGCTCGAGCAGGTCGCGACCGTCGTCCCCGAGGGTCGGGGGGCCTCGGCGGGCGCGCTGGACGCCGTCGACGCGGTCGTCACCGCGAGCGCTCTGGGCATCGCGGTGACCGGCACGATCGTCCTCGACCACGGGCCCGACCAGGGCCGCCGGGCGCTCACCCTCGTGCCCGACTGCCACGTCTGCGTCGTCCGCGCCGACCAGCTCGTGCACGACGTGCCCGAGGCCGTCGAGCGCCTCGGCGGCGAGGCCCACCGGGGCCGCCCGCTGACCTGGGTGAGCGGGCCGAGCGCGACGAGCGACATCGAGCTGCAGCGGGTCGAGGGGGTGCACGGGCCGAGGACCCTCGTCGTCGTGCTCGTCGAGCACTCCTGACTAGGCTGTCCGACGTGTCTGACAACCGCGCCTACGTGACCTACTCCGCCTCCGACGGCGTCGCGCACATCGAGCTGGCCCGGCCGGAGTTCGGCAACACGCTCGACCTGACGATGACCCACCAGCTGCGCGACGCGGTGCAGCGCGCGCTGCGCTCGCACACGGTGGACGTCCTCGAGCTGACGTCGACCGGCGGCGACTTCTGCGTCGGCACGGACACCGAGGCCGCCCGTCAGGCGGACGACCCGACGACCCAGGTCTTCGAGCAGGCCGCCGCGCTCGACGAGATGTTCGGCATCCTCAACGCCTCGACCAAGCCCGTCATCGCCGGGGTGCAGGGGCTGGCCGCCGGCTCCGGCCTCGGCATCGCGCTCGCGGCGGACATCTGCCTGTGCACGCCCGACGCGACCTTCCGCGTCGCGCCCCACGGCGGTCTCGGCGCCCCCGACCCGGGCCTGGCCTGGCAGCTGCCGCGCGCCATCGGCCAGCAGCGCGCCCTCTCCTTCGCCCTCGGCCGGCGCACCATCGACGCGACGACCGCGGAGAGCTGGGGCGTCGTCACCGTCGTCGAGGGCGACCTCCCGGCCGCGGTCGACGGGATCGCCCGCTCGCTCACCGGCGAGGGCCTGTGGGCCAACGGCGAGACCCGTCGCCTGCTCCGGGCGTCGTGGGACACCGACCGCACCTCGCTGGCCCAGTCCGAGGCCGCGACGATGGTCCGCGCGATGCTGCGGGCGAAGGTCTGACCCTGACCGGCGAGGAGCCCCGGCGCCCGCGCCGTCCGCTGCACTACGGACCGCAGGCCATGGAGGCGCACGGCGGCACGACCCCCGGCCCGGCCGAGGCGGCCGAGGCCGCTCACGCCGCGGCGATGCTCGTCGTCGACGCGGGCCGCAGCGCCGACCCGCAGGTCGGCGCCCGGCTCGTCGGGCTCGTCCAGGAGGTCGGGCTCGACACCCTCGCCGAGCTGTGGTCGCACCGCCCGGCCCGCAGCCTGCCGGGTGCGCTGTGGCGGCTCTACCTCGTGCGGGAGTGGGTGCAGCGCAGCCCCGACAGCGCCAGCCGGGAGTACGCGACCGGCATGCACGTCGCACCCGTCGAGCACGTCATCGCCGGTGTCCCCGACCCGCCGGAGCCCGGCGAGGTGCGCGAGATGATCGACGGCGTCCTCGGCGGGGCCTTCCACCGCGACCTCGACGTCGCCCTCGACCGGTGCGCGGCCTTCTGCTCCGTCGCCGCGACCGGGCGGGCCGCCGACGAGCGCTCCGACGTCGGGTCGGCCGCGGCCCTGGCGACCACCGCCGACGACCTCGCGGCCTGCGCCGTGCTCTGGCGGGCCGGCCAGCTGCTCTGACGGGGGTGCGCGTCCGACCGGCTGGAGGCCGGTCACCCCCGTCCGGGAATGCTCCCCGGGGGAGAGGCGTTAGTCTCGTCTGTGCGCCGGGTCGCGGTAGCCCCGGGTCCCAAAAATAGCCGCCACGAGCGGCCTCGTGCCGAGAGGCGCTCCCGGCCCGGCGCACATCAGACCGTTCGCCGCACGGAGGGGCCGTCGCGACGCCGACGCCCCGCAGCAGGCTCCTACCGTGGTCGCATGTCCACGACAGAGCAGGGTGCCGACGAGGCAGATCCCGGTGTCGTCGCCCCGGGCCATGACCGAGAGCTCGTCCGAGCCCTCATCGAGGTCGCGCGTGACGCCGACCACCCGCTGAGCCAGTCCGAGATCGACGCGGCGCTCGGCGTGCAGCCCGGCAGCAGCCCCGACGGCCGGCCCCGGACGACCTCCGGCTGAACTCCGGGTTAGCAGGAGGTGTCGGGGAGCGCCTACGCTTGCGACGACCGTCTGCCCCTCACGCACCGGAGCTCCCCCGTGGCCTTCCGCCTCACCCCGTCGGACACCTCTTTCTTCGACCTCCTCGCGACGGCCGCGCAGCACGGCGTCGAGGCCTCGCGCCTGCTCACCGACCTCCTCGGGGCGCGCGGCGAAGAGGCGCTGCGGATCACCGAGCAGCTGCGTGACGTCGAGGCCGCGGCGGACGAGACCACCCACGAGGTCGTCCGCAAGGTCAACGCCGCCTTCATCACCCCCTTCGACCACGTCGACATCGTCGAGCTCGCCGCGGCGATCGACACCTGCGTCGACGAGATCGAGAGCGTCGGCTTCCTCATCGGGCTCTACCGGATCCCGGACCTGCCCGCGGACGTCGTCGCGGTCATCGAGATCATCTCTCGCATGGCGCAGGTGACCGCCGACGCGATGCCCCGGCTCCAGTCGATGAAGTCGCTCGACGACTACTGGATCGAGGTCAACCGCCTCGAGAACCAGGCCGACCAGCTCTACCGCCGGCTGCTCACCCAGATCTTCGACGGGTCGATCACCGACCCGATCCAGGTCGTGCAGCGCAAGGACCTCATCGAGGGTCTCGAGCGCGCGGCCGACTCCTTCGAGGTCGTCGCCCAGCACGTCGAGATGATCGCCGTCAAGGAGTCCTGACCGGTGGACTGGCTCCCCGTCGCCCTCGTCGTGCTGCTCGCGATGGGGTTCAACTACACGAACGGCTTCCACGACGCGGCGAACGCGATCGCGACCTCGGTCTCGACCCGCGCGCTCACCCCGCGCGCCGCGCTCGCCATGGCTGCCGTCGCCAACCTCTTCGGCGCCTTCTTCGGCACGAAGGTCGCCCAGACCGTCGGCAAGGGCATCATCGACGCGCCCTCCGGCACCCTCGGCCTGAAGATCTGCGCCGCGGCCCTCGTCGGCGCCATCGTCTGGAACCTCCTCACGTGGTGGTTCGGCCTGCCGTCGTCCTCCTCGCACGCGCTCATCGGCGGGCTCGGCGGCGCGGCCCTCGTCGGCGGCGGCGTCGTGCACTGGCTCGGGATCTTCGAGAAGGTCGTCGTCCCGATGGTGCTCAGCCCGATCATCGGCGTCATCGTCGGCTACCTCGTGATGACGACGATCCTGTGGGCCTTCCGCCACTCCCACCCGGGCCGCACGCGACGCGGCTTCCGCATCGCGCAGACCGGGTCAGCTGCCGCCATGGCCTTCGGCCACGGCATGCAGGACGCCGCGAAGACCGCCGGCGTCGTCGTCCTCGCCCTCACCGTCGGCGGCTTCCAGACCGTCGGCGACGACTCGATCCCGCTGTGGGTGCTCGTCATGAGCGCCGTCGTCATCAGCGCGGGCACCTACGCCGGCGGGTGGCGGATCATGCGCACCCTCGGCCGCCGGATCATCGACCTCGGGCCGCCGCAGGGCTTCGCCGCCGAGGCGACCGCCGCGGCGATCCTCTACACGGCGACCGCGCTGCACGCCCCCATCTCGACGACCCACGCGATCACCTCGGCGATCATGGGCGCCGGCGCGACCAAGCGCCTCAAGGCCGTGCGCTGGGGCGTCGCGAAGTCCATCGTCGGCGGCTGGGTGCTCACCTTCCCCGGCGCCGGCATCTCCGCCGCGGTCACCATGGGCCTGCTGCGCCTCTTCTGAGACGACGGGGGAGCGAGCTCCCCGTCGCCCGCCGGCACGACAAGAGGGCCGGTCGCACCTCCCTGCAGGTGCGACCGGCCCTCGGCCTGGGTGCCGGCCCGGTCAGCCGAAGCGGCCCGAGATGTAGTCCTCGGTGGCCTTCTGGGACGGGTTGTTGAAGATGTGGGTCGTCTCGTCGTACTCGACGAGCTGGCCCGGCTTGCCCGTCGCCTCGAGGTTGAAGAAGCCGGTCATGTCCGAGACGCGCGCCGCCTGCTGCATGTTGTGCGTGACGATGACGATCGTGTACTCGTCCTTGAGCTCGTGGATGAGGTCCTCGATGGCGAGGGTCGAGATCGGGTCGAGGGCCGAGCACGGCTCGTCCATGAGGACCACGTCGGGCTTGACCGCGATCGTCCGCGCGATGCACAGGCGCTGCTGCTGGCCGCCGGACAGGCCCGAGCCGGGCTTGTCGAGCCGGTCCTTGACCTCGTTCCACAGGTTGGCGCCCCGTAGGCTCGACTCGACGAGCTCCTCGGCGTCCGCCTTCTTGATCTTCTTGTTGTTCAGCTTGACCCCGGCGAGGACGTTCTCGCGGATCGACATCGTCGGGAAGGGGTTGGGGCGCTGGAAGACCATGCCGATCTTGCGTCGGACGTTCACCGGGTCCACCCCCTTGCCGTAGAGGTTCTCGTCGTCCATGAGGACCTGCCCGTCGACGTAGGCGCCGGGGATGACCTCGTGCATGCGGTTGAGCGAGCGCAGGACGGTGGACTTGCCGCAGCCGGACGGGCCGATCATGGCGGTGACGCTGCGGGGCTGGATGACCATGTTGACCCCTGCGACGGCCTTGAAGTCGCCGTAGTAGATGTCGAGGTCGCGGATGTCGATGCGCTTGGACACGTCGTTTGTCTTCCTTCTGCAGGCCGGGTCAGCGGCCGGTCTTGGGGGCGAAGTACTTGCTGATGAGCCGGGCCACGATGTTGAGCAGCATGACGATCGCCATGAGCGTCAGCGCAGCGGTCCACGCGAGGTCGAGGCTGTCCTGCTTGTTCAGGCCCGGGCTGGAGTACGAGCTGTAGGCGAAGAGCGGCAGGGCCGACATCGAGCCCTCGAAGGGGTTGAGGTTGACCCCCTTCGCCGCGCCCATCGTGATGAGCAGCGGCGCGGTCTCGCCGATGACGCGCGCGATCGCGAGGGTGACGCCGGTGGCGATCCCGGCGATGGCGGTCGGGAGGACGACCTTGGTCACGGTGAGCCACTTCGGCACGCCCAGCGCATAGCTCGCCTCACGCAGCTCGTTGGGCACGAGGCGCAGCATCTCCTCGGTGGAGCGGACGACGACGGGGATCATGAGCACCGCGAGCGCGACCGCACCGACGATCCCGGCCTGGTAGGCCGGCCCGAAGAAGAGGGTGAAGAGCGAGATGGCGAAGAGGCCGGCGACGATCGAGGGGATGCCGGTCATGACGTCGACGAAGAAGGTCAGCGCCTTGGCCAGCCTGCTGCCCCGCCCGTACTCGACGAGGTAGATCGCCGCGAAGATCCCGATCGGGATCGAGATGACGGCCGCCAGGCTCGTGACGATGAGGGTGCCCATGATCGCGTGGTAGGCACCACCGATCTCGCCCGCCCCGACCCCGCGCATGGAGAAGGTGAAGAACTCGCCGTCCAGCCGGTTGACCCCCTTCGAGACGATGGTCCAGATGACCGACAGCAAGGGGGTGAGCGCGAGGAGGAACATCGTCGTCACCACCGCGGTGACGAGGCGGTCGGTCGCATGCCGGCTCCCCTCGGTCACCCGCGAGGCGGTGTAGATCGCGACCGCGTAGACGAGCGCGGCGACCGCCATGACGCCGAGGAGGTTGAAGCCCCACACCAGGGTCACGAGAGCGGCACCGGCGAGGACGGAGCCTGCCAGGACGGCCCAGCGGACTGCCTGGCTCAGTCCGCCGGCCTGCGTGCCGGACCCAAGGCCGCTCGACCCGGTGAGCGTCTGGCCGGTGGTCGTCGGGGCCGCGTCGGGGGCCTTGTCGTCGATGTCGGTCATCAGTTGGCTCCGGAGAACTCGGACCGGCGCGAGATGATCCACCGGGCGAAGATGTTGACGAGGAGGGTGACGGCGAAGAGCGCCAGCCCGGAGACGAAGAGCGTGCTGCGCTCGACGCCGAAGGACTCGGGGAAGTTCAGTGCGATGTCCCCGGCGATCGTGCCCGAGGCGTTGGAGCTGAGGAGCTCCCACGAGATGACCGAGCCGCTTGCCGACAGCACGATGGCCACGGCCATCGTCTCGCCGAGGGCCCGGCCGAGACCGAGCATCGCCCCGGAGATGACGCCGGACTTGCCGAAGGGGATGACCGCCTGGCGGATCATCTCCCAGCGGGTCGCGCCGAGGGCGAGGGAGGCCTCTTCGTGCAGCCGCGGCGTCTGGAGGAAGACCTCTCGGTTCACCGCGGTCATGATCGGCAGGATCATGATGGCCAGGACGATCCCGATCATGAGCATCGTGCGACCCGTCACCGTGACGTCGCCGCCGAAGGGCGGGAACCACCCGAGGTTGCGGTTCAGCCACCCGAAGGCCGGCACGGCGTTGCCGGCGATCTGCAGGCCCCACAGACCGAAGATGATCGACGGCACGGCCGCGAGCAGGTCGATGACGTAGCCGAGACCGGCGGCCAGACGACGCGGGGCGTAGTGGGTGATGAAGAGCGCGATCCCGATCGACAGGGGCATCGCGATGAGCAGCGCGATGATCGACGAGTACAACGTGCCGAAGATCAGGGGCGCGACATAGCTCGGCAGGCCCTCGCCCCCGCGCACGTCGGCCGAGTCGGCGGTCACCGCGGGAAGCGCCATGTAGACGAGGAATGCGGCGACGGCGGCGAGGGTCAGGAGGATGAGGATGCCGGACCCGACGGACAGGCCGGAGAAGATCCGGTCGCCGCGGCGGGTCACCGCCTTCGCGGGGCCGCTGGTGGGGGTTGTCGTGCTCACGTGGGGTCCTCAGGGGATCAGGGAGAGGGGCAGACCGACGGCCCCGGACGGGTGTCCGGGGCCATCGATGCGTGGTCGAGGAGCGTCCAGGGGACTCAGTCGACCTTGATGTTGCTCAGCGCGCTCTTGGCGTTCTCCTGCGCGGTCTCGGAGAGCGGGGCGTTGCCGGCAGCCTCGGCGGCGGCGTCCTGGCCCTCCTGCGAGGAGATGTACTCGAGGTAGGCCTTCGTCGTGGCGGCCGCCTCGGCGTCGTCGTAGTCGGTGCACGCGATGGCGTAGGACACGAGGACGACCGGGTAGACGCCGTCCCCGGCGTTGGCCTGGTCGAGCTCGACGGCGAAGTTGGTCTTGCTGCCCTCGTCGGTGCGCTTCGCGGTCTCGAGGACCCTCGCCGCGGCCTCGGGGCTGTACTCGATGAACTCGTCACCGGCCTTCACCTTGGCCGCGCCGAGGTCACCGATCTGCGAGGCGTCCGCGTAGCCGATGGTGCCCTCACCGGCGCCGATGGCGTCGACGACACCAGAGGTGCCCTTGGCCGCCTCGCCGCCCTTGACCGGCCAGGCGTCACCCGGCTCGTGCGGCCAGTTCTCCGGCGCAGCAGCGGCGAGGTAGTTCTGGAAGTTCTCGGTGGTGCCCGAGTCGTCAGAGCGGTTGACCGTCGTGATCTTCGTCGAGGGCAGCTCGGCGTCGGGGTTGTCCGCCTTGATCTTCGCGTCGTCCCACTGGGTGATCTTGCGGTTGAAGATGTCGGCCATGACCTCCGGCGAGAGGTTGAGCTCGTCGACGCCCTCGAGGTTGTAGGCCACGGCGATCGGGGAGACGTAGACCGGGAACTGGATGGTCTCGCCGGTGCACCCCTTGTCCTTCGCCTGCGCCATCTCCTCCTCGTCCATCGCCGAGTCGGAGCCGGCGAAGTTCACCGCGCCGTTGATGAACTTCTCCCGGCCGGTGCCGGAGCCGTCCGGCGAGTACTCGACGGTGGCGTCGGGGTTGGTGTCGGTGAACTTGGCCATCCACTCGCCCTGGGCCTTCTCCATCGAGCTGGCGCCCGCGCCCTTGATGGACCCGGCGGCAGAGGAGCCGGAGCTCTCGCTCGAGCCGCCGGCGCTGGAGGAGGTCTCGTTGGCGGCGCCGCAGGCGGCCACGCCGAGGACGAGGGACATCGCGGCGAGGGACATGCCACCGCGCTTCATCGTGGAGCTCTTCACGAAAGGGCCTCTCTGAGGTTCTCGCCCGGTCCTGGGCGAAGGGAGTATGAGGACGGCACCCGTGCCGTACACCGAGGACGCTAGGGAGCGTCGGTGACCGGATGGTCGGTCGACGGTGAACGAGCAGTGAACGGTGGTTGCACAGAGCATCCCCAGGCCGCCCTCAGGAGGCGGGACCACCCGCACCTGGGGTATCGCGGCTCAGGCGCGGTCCTCCGGGTGGTGCCGCTCGGCGGCGACGACCCGGGCGTCCGCCCCGGTCCCGACGACGTGGCAGACGAGGACCTCCCCCTTCGCCATCCCGTCCTCGGCGTGGTCCTGCAGGACCGCGCGGGCCAGCGTGCGCTGACGCCTCGGCCCGTCGACGCGGGCGAGGAGGGCGGTGACGAGGTCGGGCAGGACGGGTCCGTGCGAGACGAGGGCGGCGGGCGTGCCGCGCTCGAGCAGCCGCTCGAGGTGGTGGACCGCGCGGGTCGGGTCCTCGGCGTAGCCCTCCTCCGACAGGCCGGGCTTGAGCCGCAGCCGGGTGCCGGTGCTCTGCACGAAGGGGGAGACGGTGCCGGCGGCGCGTACGGACGGCGAGCTGACGACCCGCTCGACCCCGAAGGCCCGCAGCAGGGGCACGAGCTCGTCGGCCTGACGCAGCCCGCGCTCGTCGAGAGGGCGAAGGGAGTCCTCCCCGGTCCACCGGGAGCGGGGGTGGGCCTTCGCGTGCCGTACGAGCGCGAGCGGCCACGTCGTGAGGGTGCGGGCGGCGTCGGCCTCGACGAGGGCCTCGAGCTGGTCGAGGTCGCGGCGGTAGGTCAGCCGGCGCCGGGCGTCCTCGACGCCGAGCCAGGCGATCTCGTCGATCTCGTGCTCGAGCAGGCCGCGCCCGCCGACGACCTCGGCGCACCAGTACCGGACGTCCTTGACGACCGGCTCGCCGCAGCGGTCGCGCATGCGGTAGGTCGAGGAGGGCAGCGGCCGGCCGAGGCGCACCTCGAGACCGGTCTCCTCGTGGGTCTCGCGGGTCGCGGCGACGGGGAAGATCTCGCCCGGGTCGAGCTTGCCCTTCGCCCACGCCCAGTCGTCGTAGCGCGGGCGGTGGACGAGCGCCACCTGCAGGTGCCCGCGCCGACGACGCCACGGGAGCGTGCCCGCGGCGCAGACGACGGGCATCAGCGGCGCGCCTTGCGGCGCCGCTTCGCGTACATCGCGATGAGCTGGGCCTGCACGTCGGGCAGCAGCTCCTCCTCGCCGCGGTGCTGGCGGGTCCACCGGCCGTCGCCGCGCAGGCTCCAGTGCGCGTAGTCCCTGGACATCCCCTTCGCCATGAGCTCGAAGAGCTCGTCGACGTGCCGCGGGTCGCGCATCCGCACGAGCGCCTCGACCCGGCGGTCGAGGTTGCGGTGCATCATGTCGGCGCTGCCGATCCACGCCTCGCGGTGCTCGTCGGTGCCGAAGACGAAGACCCGGCTGTGCTCGAGGAAGCGCCCGAGGACCGAGTGGACCCGGATGTTCTCCGACAGGCCCTCGACGCCGGGGCGCAGCGCGCAGATGCCCCGCACCCACACGTCGACGCGGGCGCCGGCCTGACTCGCCCGGTAGAGCGCGTCGATGAGCTCCTCGTCGACCATCGAGTTGACCTTGATGCCGACGTAGCCGTCCTCGCCGGCACGGGCGCGCTCGGCCTCGCGCTCGATGCGCTCGACGAGACCGGGTCGCAGCGAGCGGGGGGCGACGAGGAGGCGCTTGAACTTGCTGCGCGGCGCGAGCCCGGAGAGCTGGTTGAAGAGGCGGGTGAGGTCCTCGCCGACCTCGGGGTCGGCGGTGAGCAGACCGAGGTCCTCGTACAGGCGCGCGGTCTTGGGGTTGTAGTTGCCGGTGCCGATGTGGCAGTAGCGGCGCACGCCCTCGGCCTCCTGGCGCACGACGAGCGAGAGCTTGCAGTGGGTCTTCAGCCCGACGATGCCGTAGACGACGTGCACCCCGGCGTGCTCGAGCTTGCGGGCCCACTCGATGTTGGCCTGCTCGTCGAAGCGCGCCTTGATCTCGACGACCGCGAGGACCTGCTTGCCGGCCTCGGCGGCGTCGATGAGGGCGTCGACGATCGGGGAGTCGCCGCTCGTGCGGTAGAGCGTCTGCTTGATCGCGAGGACCTTCGGGTCCGCGGCCGCCTGCTCGACGAAGGCCTGGACCGAGGTCGAGAAGGAGTCGTAGGGGTGGTGGAGCAGGACGTCCTGGCGCGAGATCTTCGCGAGGATGTCGCGCGGCTTGGCCGACTCGGTGGGGGCCAGCTCGGCGTTCGTCCGTGCGACGAAGGGGGCGAAGTGCAGGTCCGAGCGGTCGATGTCGGCGATCGTGTTGAGCCCGCGCAGGTCGAGCGGGGCGGGCAGGCGGTAGACCTCGTCCTCGTGCACGGCGAGCTCGCGGGTGAGCAGCTCCATGACGTGGTCGTCCATGCCCTCCTCGACCTCGAGGCGCACCGGCGGCCCGAAGCGGCGCCGGGTGAGCTCGCGCTCGAGCGCGGTGAGGAGGTTCTCGTTGTCGTCCTCCTCGACCTCGAGGTCCTCGTTGCGCGTCACCCGGAAGGTGTAGTGCTCGTGCACCTCCATGCCGGGGAAGAGCTGGTCGAGGTGCGCCGCGATGACCTCCTCGAGCGCGAGGAAGCGGGCCTCGAAGAGCTCCGCGGTGACGCTGGTCTGGGCCGGGCGGACGGCGAGGAAGCGCGGCAGCGACGGCGGGACCTTGATCCGGGCGAAGTGCTCCTTGCCCGTCTTGGGGTTGATGAGCACGACGGCGAGGTTGAGCGAGAGCCCCGAGATGTAGGGGAAGGGGTGCGCCGGGTCGACGGCGAGCGGGGTGAGCACCGGGAAGATCTCGTGGGTGAAGATCTCGCTGACGCGGGCCTGCTCGGCGTCGTCGACCTCCGACCACGTGATGATCGAGATGCCCTCCTCGACGAGGGCGGGGCGCACCGACTCCTCGAAGATCCGGGCGTGGGCGGCGGTGAGGTCGTGCGAGACCTTCGAGATCTGCTCGAGGACCTCGCGCGGCTCCAGGCCCGAGGCGCTGCGCACGGCGATGCCGGTGGCGATACGGCGCTTGAGCCCGGCGACCCGGACCATGAAGAACTCGTCGAGGTTGCTCGTGAAGATCGCGAGGAAGCGGGCCCGCTCGAGCAGCGGCATGTCGGGGTCGGCCGCCATCTGCAGGACCCGCTCGTTGAACTGCAGCCACGAGATCTCGCGGTCGAGGAAGCGGTCGGCCGGCAGGCCGTCGGGGGCGGGCGGCGTCGCGCCGGTCGCGCGCACGAAGCGCCCGTTGGCGGCGCGGGGACGCAGGTCGGGGCTGTCGCCGGGGGAGGAGGTGACGGTCGAGATCTCGCTGCGACCCGTCTCGGACTCGGTCGAGGGCTCCGCGCTCATGCGCCCATCATGGCAGCGCGTCAGCGGTGGCACGCGCGTACATCGAGTGCACCGCGTGACGACCGAAGCCGGCGCTCGCGTAGGTCGCCAGCGCCGGCGCGTTGTCGCCCTCGACGTAGAGCTCGACGGTGCTCAGGCCGAGGCCCGCGAGGTGCGCCAGACCCACGGCGGTGACGTAGCCGCCGAGGCCGTGGCCCTGGTGCTGCGGGCTCACCCCGACGACGTAGACCTCGCCGATGCCGCTCGCCGGGTCGGCGACCTTCGTCCAGTGGAAGGCGGCGAGGTCACCCGTCGCGTCCTCGACGAGGAAGAGACCGGCGGGGTCGAACCACGCCTGCTCGGTGCGCTGCGCCAGGCCCGCCCGGTCGAGGCGTCCCTGCTCGGGGTGGTGGGCGAAGGCCGCGGCGTTGATCGCGAGGAGGGCGTCCTCGTCCTGCCCGGGGCGGAAGGTGCGCAGGGCGAAGCCCTCGGGCGGGGGCGGCGCGTCGGGCACCCCGGCGAGCGGGCGGCGCAGCACGAGCAGCTCGCGCACGCGGGTCAGCCCGAGCCCGGCGGCGAGGGCCTGGGCGGCGGGCAGGTCGCCGTGCGCCCACAGCCGGGCCTGCGGCTCGCGGTCGAGGACCGCGCGGGCGAGCTCGGTGCCGAGACCGCGCCCGCGCTCGTCGGGGTGGACGACGAGCTCGGCGGCGCCGTCGGGGGCGATCCCGGCGTACCCGGCGAAGGGGGGACCCACCGGGCTCACGAGGTGGGTGCCCTCCTCGGTGCCCAGGCGCAGGAGGAAGTCCTCGCCGAGCGGTGCGACGCCGTCGGCCTGGGCGGCCGCGTCCGCGAGGGCGCGCACGCCCTGGGCCCCGGTCTCGTCGAGGGTCGTCGGGCGAGGGCTCTCGCGGGTCATGAGGTGGTCTCCATCTCCTCGGCATCGGTGGCGTCCGGCACGAAGCGGTACCCGACGTTGCGCACGGTGCCGATGAGCACCTCGTGGTCGACGCCGAGCTTCGCCCGCAGCCGGCGCACGTGGACGTCGACGGTGCGGGTGCCGCCGAAGTAGTCGTAGCCCCAGACCTCCTGCAGCAGCTGGGCGCGGGTGAAGACCCGCCCCGGGTGCGTCACGAGGTACTTGAGCAGCTCGAACTCCTTGTAGGTGAGGTCGAGGGGCGTGCCGTCGAGGCGCGCGGTGTAGCTCGCCTCGTCGATGCTCACGCCGCCCGCGGCGATCTCGTCGTCGACGTCGGCGTTGGCGCGGCCCATCGCCAGGCGGATGCGCGCCTCGACCTCGGCCGGCCCGGCGGTGTCGACGACGACGTCGTCGACCGACCACTCGGCGGTGACGGCGGTCAGGCCCCCCTCGGTGAGGATCGCGATGACCGGCGCGGAGGACCCGGTGGCGTCGATGACGCGGCACAGGGTGCGCGCCTGGATGAGCTCACGGCGGGCGTCGACGAGGCAGACGTCGATCTCCGGGGCGTCGACGAGGGCGGACGCCTCCGCGGGGAGGGTCCGTACGTGGTGCCCGAGCAGCGCCAGCGCCGGCAGCACCTCGGCGCTCGGCGCCAGGTCGTCGGTGAGGAGCATGAGCCTGGCCATCACGCGTCAGTCTACGAAGGGGGCGTCGGATATGGTCGGCGCGTGTCGAACCCGGAGACCGCGCCGACCCGCGCCTCGCGCCGAGGTCAGCACGCGACCCGCTCCGAGCTGCCCGCCAGCGAGCCCTCCCGGCCCCGTCCGGTCGTCGCCGCGGCGAGCATCGTCCTCGGTCTGGCGCTCGCCCTCGCCGCCGGTGCCGCGTCCCCGATCGGTCTCGTGCTCGTCGTCACCCTCGCCTCGCTCGCCGTCGCCGCGGGCCTGCCCCGGCTCGCCGGGGTGCTCGCCCCGACGGCCTCCGGGCTCGTCGTGGCTGCGACCGCGATCGGCCTCGCGGGCGCCCGGCTGGCCACCGACACCGAGCCGCTGCTCGAGGTGGCGCCCGTCGCCGCCGGCATCGGCATCGTCCTCATGTGCCTCGTGCCGCTCGTGCACGCCCGCGCCCGTGCCCAGCTCACGCCGTGGCTCACGGCGACGGCCATGGGCATCGCCGTCGCCCTGTGCGGCATCGTGCTGACGATCGTCGAGAGCGACGAGCGAGCCCCGGTCGTCGTCGCCGGCGTGGCCGTCGCCGTCTCGGCGCTCGTCGACCTCGCGCTCGAGCGGCCCCGGCTGCACGTGTGGATGCTGCCCGTCGCGATGGTCGCCGGCGGTGCCGCCGGGCTCCTCGTCGAGCTCGTCGTCAACGGCGAGGTGCTCCTGTGGGCCGTCCTCGTCGGTGTCCTCAGCGCCGGTGTCGCGCTCGCGGTGCGCCGTCTCGTCTCGCGCCAGCAGGCCCTCGAGCACCCCGTCGCCGCGCTCGCCGCCGGGGCGACCTCCGTGCTCGTCGTCGGCCCGGTCGTCCTCACCCTCGCCCGCACCTTCCTGGGCTGACCCCCCTTCGCCCGAGATCTCGACACGCGCGCTGGTTGCAACCCGGGCGGCTGCCAACTTCTCGGGTCCTAGGCTGGCGCCGTGTTCACCATCGACCCCACCCTGCACCCGGACATCGCCCCCCTGGCCTGGCTCGTCGGCCGGTGGGAGGGGGCCGGCGTCGTCGGCTACCCGACGATCGAGTCCGCGAACTTCGGGCAGGAGATCATCTGCACCCACGACGGGCGGCCCTTCCTGCGGTGGGAGTCGCAGACCTGGCTGCTCGACGACGCGGGCGCCCGGGTGCGCCCGCTCGCGACCGAGCTCGGCTTCTGGCGGCCGGGCGGGCAGGGCGAGGCCGAGCTGCTGCTCAGCCACCCGACGGGCATCGTCGAGATGTACTACGGCAGCGTCGAGCCGGCCCGCGTCGAGGTGCGCACCGACGGCGTCATCCGCAGCCCGCACGCGAAGGAGTACGCGGCGGCCTCACGGATGTACGGCTACGTCAACAGCAACCTCATGTGGGTCATGGACATGGCCGCGGTCGGCCAGCAGCTGCAGAGCCACGTCTCTGCCGAGCTCAAGCGCGTCGACTGAGGCGCTCGTCCCACCCCGGCGACGGGGGGATCAGCGCGCCTCGTAGGTGTCCATCTCGTCGGCCTTGAGGGCGTCGCCGAGCTCGGCCATGCCCTCCTCGTCGAGGACGTCGATGGAGGCCCCGCCCGGGCTCGTGCCGTAGCCGGAGAAGGGCGCGGTGATGAAGTGGATGTCGTCGCCGCGGATGCTGCGCAGGGCGAGCGCCTGGTCGCGGATCTCCTTGCTCGTCAGGGTGTCGTCGACGACGGAGTTCGACGTGCCGGCCTCGACAAAGCTGGAGAACTTCATCGGGTTGAGCAGGACGCCGGGGGAGAGGGCCTTGGTCATGATCGCCTTCATCCAGGCCTGCTGGCGCTGGCCGCGCGAGATGTCGCCCTCGCTCAGCTGGTAGCGCTCGCGCACGAAGCCCAGGGCCTGCTCGCCGTCCAGGTCGTTCCACCCCTTCGTGATGGCCACCCCGCCGTTGCCGCTGGAGCCGCTCGCCTCCTCGGCGTAGACGCGCACGCCGCCGACGGCGTCGGTCATCTGCTTGAAGCCCTCGAAGTCGGTCTTGGCGACGTGGTCGATCTTCACCCCGACGAGGTCCTGGATGGTGCGCACGAGCAGGGGCGCCCCGCCGTAGGCGTAGGCCGCGTTGATCTTGTCCTCGCCCTTGCCGGGGATCGGCACGTACAGGTCGCGGGGGAAGTGCACGAGGTAGACGCCGCTGCTGTCGGCCGGCACGTGGACGAGCTGGATGACGTCGGCGCGCGACGCGGACTCGCCGGGGCGGGCGTCGGAGCCGATGACGAGGTAGTTGGTGCCGCGGCCGCTCACGAGCTTCGTGCCCTCGCTCGTCGTGCCCTCCTGGCCGTCCTCCTGCGTCGGCAGGAGCGGCTCGCGGGCGATGTCGTCGACCTTCGTGCTGAGGTAGCCGACGTAGCCGGCGACCCCGGCGAGGACGAGGACGACGACGCTGGCGATGACCAGCAGGGCGCGTCGCAGCCGCCGCTTCTTCTTCGGCGGCGGGTCCCGCTGGTCGTCGGGCTCGTCGAGGAGGTCGTCGATCACCCGGCCGAGTCTAGGTGCGGCACCTGGGATCTCGTCGGCGTCTAGATTTGTCGGCATGGCTGCCACCGACCCGCTCGGCGCGCTCGTCCGCTCTCGCGGGCTGCGGCTCACCGCTCCGCGCCGCCGCGTGCTCGGGGTGCTCGCGCGGGGCGAGCACCTCACACCCGAGGTCCTCACCCACCTCGTCGGACGCGACGGTGGCGCCGAGCTGCCGCCCTCGACGATCTACCGCACGCTGCAGAGCCTCGAGGACGTCGGCATCGTCACGCACACGCATCTCGACCACGGCCCGCCGACTTACCACCTCGCCCGCCCGCACGGCCACCTGCACCTCGTCTGCCGCAGCTGCAAGGCCGTCCTCGAGGCCGAGGTGCAGCGAGCCGACCCGCTCGTGGCAGCCTTGAGGCAGGAGACCGGCTTCCGCGCCGACCCGACGCACATGGCGATCCACGGGTACTGCGCCAGCTGCTCCGCGAGCGAAGGAGACAGATGAGCACCCCCAGCCCCCTGCTGCAGTCCCCGGGAGCCGTCGCCGGCGAGGGCCGTGACAGCGCCGTCGCCGCCCACTACGGCGACCCGATGCGCGAGCAGCGCCTGCTCGCCGAGGGCCTGGCCGCCGTCGACCTCGGCCACCGCGGTGTCATCACCCTCGCCGGGTCGGCCCGCCTGTCCTGGTTGCACTCGCTCACCACGCAGCAGGTCGCCGACCTCGCGCCGCGCACGAGCGCCCAGACCCTGATCCTCACGCCGAAGGGCCATGTCGAGCACGACCTGCACGTCGTCGACGACGGCGAGCAGACGTGGATCACCGTCGAGCCGGGCACGCACGAGGCGGTCGCCGGCTGGCTGGACTCGATGCGCTTCATGCTCGACGTCTCGGTGACCGACCGCACGGGCGAGTACGTCGTCCTCGGCGAGGCGGGGTCGCGCGAGAGCGGCGAAGGGGAGCCCCTCGCCTGGGTCGACCCGTGGCCGGGCCCCGTGGGTGACACCTTCGAGTACGGGCCGCCGAGCGAGGAGCACCCGGGCCGGCTGTGGCGCACGCGCGAGCTGCTCGTGCCCGCCGGCGAGGTCTCGTCGGCCGTCGGCGACCGCCAGCTCGCCGGTCTGTGGGCCTGGGAGGCCCTGCGCGTCGCGGCCTGGCGCCCCCGGCTCGGCGCCGAGACCGACCACCGCACCATCCCGCACGAGGTCGACTGGCTGCGCAGCGCCGTGCACCTGCACAAGGGCTGCTACCGCGGCCAGGAGACGGTCGCCCGGGTGAAGAACCTCGGCCGCCCGCCCCGCCGTCTCGTCGCGCTGCACCTCGACGGCTCCGGGCACCTCCTGCCCTCGGCCGGCGAGCCGCTGCGCCTCGGCGAGAAGGTCGTCGGCCACCTCACCTCCGTCGCCCGGCACCACGAGGACGGCCCGATCGCGCTCGGGCTGGTCAAGCGCAACGTCGACCCCACCGCGACCCTCGCCGCCGGCGAGGAGCATCCCGTCGCCGCCGCCCAGAGCGTCGTCGTCGCCCCCTGACCTCACCCCCTTCGCGGGTCGAGGTGATCGGGCGAGCCCGGGCTCACCCGGATACCTCGACCCAGGCGAGGCGCGCTCGCGGCCCGGCCCGGCCCGCCGAGCGGCACGACCGACGTCCAGCGGCCCAGGGTGAGGTCGGTCACGTCGGGTGCCTGGAGTTTGCATTGTGCTTGCTCTGGCAAGCACACTGGGGTCATGGCACGAAATCCGTTGGGAGACCTGGGCAACGGCCTGGGTGACTACCTCCGCGAGCAGCGGCTCAGCGCCCGCCTGTCGGTGCGCCAGCTGAGCGAGCTCGCCGGGATCTCCAACCCGTACCTCTCGCAGATCGAGCGGGGGCTCAAGCGACCCAGCGCCGACATCCTCCAGCAGATCGCGAAGGGGCTGTCGATCAGCGCCGAGACCCTCTACGTGCAGGCGGGCCTGCTCGACCCGGACGAGGAGGCCCCGGCCGAGCGCCCGACCGCCCGTGAGGCGATCGCCGCCGACCTGCGGCTCACGAGCCGGCAGCGCCAGACCCTCATCGACATCTACGACTCCTTCGTCGGGTCGCCGGCGGACGCCCCGGCGCCGCCCCGCCCGGAGAAGACCGCCGCCCGCTCGCGGGAGGCCACCCCTTCGTCGACGACGCCGAAGAAGCGCACGACCACGCCCCGGAAGCGCACCAGCGCCACCCGGACCTCGAGCGCGACGTCGCGCTCCACGAAGACCACGTCCTGATCACAGCAGCAAGGAGCACCACCATGACTGTCACCACCACCGTCAAGAAGGTCGTCACCGACTACCCGTACGCCGCCCTCGGCGCCACCGACCTCGCGGTCGAGCGCGTCCGCACGGCGAGCGCCCGCGTGGAGTCGCTGCGCGACGAGGCCCCCGCGAAGGTCCAGGCCCGCATCTCCGGCGCCCCCGCCGCGGCCCAGAAGTCCTACGCCGACCTCGCCGCCCGTGGCGAGAAGCTCGTCGAGCGCGTCCGCAAGCAGAAGGCCACCCAGGACCTCGCCGGTCAGGCCCGCGCCACCGTCGCCCTCGGCAAGGGCCTGGTCACCACGGCCCGCGACGCGGTCGCCGAGGTCGAGCGCTCCGCCAAGGCCACGCTGACGATCGGTCGCAAGGAGGCCGCCAAGGCCGCCGACGCCGTCGCCGAGTCGGTCGAGGTCACCGTCGACACCGACGCCGCGCAGAAGGCCGTCAAGGACTCCGCGAAGCGCACCCGCACCGCCGCCAAGCGCACGACGACGACGGCGAAGAAGGGCGCGACCCGCACCCGCTCCACCGCGAAGTCCACCTCGACGAGCGCCCGCAAGACCGCGGCCAAGGCGACCACCGCCACCAAGAAGGCCGCCGAGAAGGTCGGCGACTGACGCCCTTCGCACCGGGCGGTTATCGTCAGGGCCCGTGAGCACCACGACCCCTGACACCACCGCCCTCGACGAGGCCCCCGTGCTGGTCCACGTGACCCGCGGGGGCCTCGTCGAGTCCGCCCACCACGGCCGCGTCGCCGCGGTCGACGCCGGCGACCGGACCCGCCTCGCGGTCGGCGCCACCGCGGCGGCGGTCTACCCGCGCTCCACCCTCAAGCCGATCCAGGCGCTCGCGATGGTCGAGCACGGCCTCGACCTCGCCCCCCACCACCTCGCGACGGTGTGCTCGAGCCACTCCGCGCAGGAGCGTCACCTCACCGCGGTGACCGAGATCCTCGCGAGCGTCGGGCTGGAGATCTCCGCCCTGCAGAACACCCCCGCCCTGCCCATCGGCGAGCTCGAGCACGCGCAGTGGCTCGCCGCCGGTCGCGCCCCCGAGCCGATCGCCCAGGACTGCTCCGGCAAGCACGCCGGCATGCTCGTCACCTGCGTCGTCAACGGCTGGTCGACGCACGACTACCTCGACCCCGAGCACCCGCTGCAGCAGGCCGTCATGGAGGTCGTCACCCGCGAGATCGGCCCGATCACGACGGCGAGCGTCGACGGCTGCGGTGCCCCCCTGCCTGCCATCCCGCTCGACGGGCTCGCGGCAGCCTTCGGCCGGCTCGCCGGGGCCGAGGAGGGCACGGCTCGTCGCCGCGTCGCCGACGCGATGCGCGCCCACCCCGAGCACGTGGGCGGCGACGGCCGCGAGGTCACCGACCTCATGGCTCGCACGCCCGGCCTCGTCGCCAAGGACGGGGCCGAGGCGGTCTTCGCCGCGGGCACGGCCGACGGTCTCGGCGTCGCCGTGAAGATCAGCGACGGCGCCCCCTTCGCCCGTGCGCGCACCGCGGTCCTCGCGGCCGCGCTGCTGCGCCTCGGCGTCGACTCGCCGGCCACCCGAGAGCACTCCACCTCGCCGACGCTCGGCCACGGCCGCCGCGTCGGCGAGGTCCGCGTCGTCGGTCTCTGAGCGTGCGCACCGTCCTGCAGCGGGTGACCTCGGCCCAGGTCCGCGTCGACGACGAGGTCGTCGGCGCGATCGGCCCCGGTCTCGTCGCGCTCGTCGGCGTCACCCACGGGGACGGGCCGGACGAGGTCGCGACGACCGTGCGCAAGATCGCCGAGCTGCGCCTCTTCGCGCCCGAGGGCGACGGGGGAGAGCGCTCGGTCGAGGAGACCGGCGGCGAGGTCCTCGTCGTCAGCCAGTTCACCCTCCACGCCGACGTGCGCAAGGGGCGGCGGCCGTCGTGGGGCGCCGCCGCGCCCGGCCCGGAGGCCGAGCCGGTGGTCGCGGCCGTCGCGGACGGCCTGCGCGAGCGCGGGATCGGCGTCGCGACCGGTCGCTTCGGCGCGATGATGGAGGTCTCGCTCGTCGGGGACGGCCCCGTCACCATCGTCGTGGACGTGCCCCCCGTAGGCTCGCCCGCATGAACACCGTCGCGATGATCCAGGGGCTCGTCGTCATGGGCCTCGGCGTGATCGCCGTCGCCATCGAGGTCTACGCGCTCGTCCACGCGGCGACGCAGCGCGCCGACGCCTTCGTCGCTGCCGGCAAGCAGACCAAGCCGATCTGGCTGGGCATCCTCGCCGTCGCGGTCCTGCTCGGGGTCGCCACCTTCGGCGGCCTGGGTCTCTTCGGGCTCATCGGCGTCGTCGCCGCCGGGGTCTACCTCGCCGACGTCAAGCCGGCCATCGACCAGGTCATGGGACGGGGCAGCGGGCGCTCACGCTGGTGACGCCGGCGCGACCGGCTCCCACGCGAGCGTGAGCTCGCCGAGCCGCCAGCGCCGCGGCCCGTCGAGCACCGGCCAGCGCCGGGCGAGCAGCCCGAAGGCCTCGACCGCGTGCGCCCGGGCGCCGTACGTCGCCCACCCGGCGGTGCGCGCCCAGGCGTCGTCGAGGTCGCGCAGCAGGTCGTGGACCCCCTCGCGGGGGACGTTGCGGTGGATGAGCGCCTTCGGCAGGCGCTCGGCGACGACCGACGGGGGCGTCGCGTCGAGGTCGAGGTCGCGCAGCCGCCACGAGAGGGTGAGGCTGCGCGGTCCCTCGCGGTCGAGCATCACCCACGAGCCCAGCCGGCCGAGCTCGCTGCACGTGCCGTCGACGACGACCCCGTTCTCGTCGAGCGCCGCCTGCAGACCGGCCCACGCCTGGCCGACCTCGCCCTCGTCGTACTGGCGCAGGACGTTGAAGGCCCGGATGACGCGCGCGGGCGGCGTCGGCACCTCGAAGCCGCCGAGGACGAAGCGCAGACCGGGCCGGGCGAGCGGCTGGGCCGCCGCGACGCGGTCGGGCGAGATCTCGACGCCGACGACGTCGAGGTCGTCGCGCACCGTGGCCAGCCGGTCGGCCCACTCGCGGGTCGTCGTGCCGAGCCGGCCGTAGCCGAGGTCGACCATGACGGGAGGGTCGTCACCGAGCCGGATGCGTGCAGCCTGGGTGCCGACGAGCCAGCGGTCGGCCCGGCGCAGCCTGTTCGGAGCCGTCGTGCCGCGCGTGGGGGACCCGACGGGGCGCTGGCTGGGCACGGGACCAGGGTAGGCGGCGCCTATGGTGGCCTGGTGCGTGTCAGGGAGCGTCGGGTCAGCTGGAGCATGCTCGCGCTCGTCGCCTCCCTCGCCGGGGCCGCGCTGCTCGGCGCGATCGGCTGGGTGCCCTCGCTCATCGGCAAGGACAGCGGGGTGCAGGCGGTGACGCCCGGCATGCTGACGATCGCCGACGGCGTCGGCGGGGTGATCACCCTGGGCGAGGGCCGAGCCGTCGCCCTCGACCAGAGCGGCCTGCGGATCACCGACGGCGACGACGTGCTCTACCGCACCGTCCGCGGCGGGTCCCCGGTCTCGGCGCTGCGCGGCAGCCTCGACGACTCCGGCGACTCGCCGCGCGAGGACGTCGAGGAGGCCGTGTCCGACCTGCGCATCGACCGGGTCGGCGTCTCGCCCGGCATCGCGCGCTACACCGGCACGCTGTCCTCCGACGGGCGCTCGCTGCCGACTGTCATCACCGTGACCTTCGACGACCGCTGGGTGCGCCTCTACGTCGACGTGCAGGGGGCCGACGCGGTCGTCCTGCACGGCGCCGAGGAGCTCGGCTCGCTCGGCTACCCGCCCGCGCTCCCCGACCGGCTGCTGCGCGGTCGTGCGTGGTGGGTCGAGCCCGGCATCGGCCGGGCCACCCCGGTGATGACGAGCGACCGCCGCACCGACCAGGCCCTCGGCCCCGACGGGGTGGCCCGCGCGGTCGACCTGCGGCGTCGGGGCCACACCGACCTGCACGCGTGGGGGTCTGTGCTCGACCTCAGCGTCACGAGCTCGGCCCGGCCCGAGCCGGAGCCCGAGGAGGAGTCGTGAGCCGGCTGCGCCGCGTCGCGATGCTCAGCGTCCACACCTCGCCCCTCGCCCAGCCCGGCACGGGCGACGCGGGCGGGATGAACGTCTACGTCCTCGAGACCGCCCGCGAGCTCGCCCGGCGCGGCGTCGAGGTCGAGATCTTCACCCGGCGCACGGCGGCGGCCGACGACGACGTCGTCCACGTCGAGCCGCGCGTCGTCGTCCGTCACGTCCTCGCCGGGCCGTACGAGGGGCTGGCGAAGGAGGACCTGCCCGGTCAGCTGTGCGCCTTCACCGCCGGTCTCATGCGCGAGCTCGCCGCGCGCGAGGAGGGCTACTACGACGTCGTCCACTCGCACTACTGGCTCTCGGGGCAGGTGGGCTGGCTCGCCGCGGAGCGCTGGCAGGTCCCGCTCGTGCACACGATGCACACCATGGCGCGGGTGAAGAACGCCAGCCCGGCGCAGGGCGACGCCCTCGAGCCCCCGGGTCGCGAGATCGGCGAGGCGCAGGTCGTCGCCATCGCCGACCGGCTCGTCGCGAACACGCAGACGGAGGCCCGCCAGCTCGTCGAGCTCTACGACGCCGACCCCGACCGCGTCGCCGTCGTGCCCCCGGGGGTCGACCTGCGCACCTTCGTGCCCGGTGACCGCGACGCCGCTCGCGACCACGTCGGGGTCGCCCGTGACGCCGTGCTCCTGCTCTTCGTCGGCCGGATCCAGCCGCTCAAGGCGCCCGACGTGCTCGTGCGCGCGGCCGCCCGCGTCGCCGAGCAGCGCCCCGACCTGCGCGACCGGCTCGTCGCCGCCGTGCTCGGCGGGGCGTCGGGCAGCGGGCTGTCGGCACCCACGTGGCTCGGCGACCTCGTCGACGAGCTGGGGCTGCGCGACGTCGTGCGGCTCGCGCCGCCGGTGAGCCGACCCGATCTCGCGCGATGGTTCCAGGCCGCCGACGTCGTCGCGGTGCCCTCCTACAACGAGTCCTTCGGCCTCGTCGCCGTCGAGGCCGCGGCGAGCGGGGCGCTCGTCATCGCCGCCCGGCGCGGCGGGCTGCCCGACGCCGTGGGCGACGGCGGCGTCCTGCTCGACTCGCACGACCCCCAGGTCTGGGCCGACGCCGTCCTCGGGGTCGTCGACGACCCGGACCGGGCCCGCCGGATGCGCGAGCGCGCGGTCGAGCGCTCGTCGAAGATGGGCTGGGAGCACACCACCGACGCCCTCGTGGGCGTCTACGAGGACGCGATCGCCGCCGCCCGCCAGGCGCGGCACGAGGAGGCCCGATGAGCACGCCAGGCACCACGCCCGAGGACCGGGGCGACGACACGGCCGCGGCCCGTGCCGCCGTCGAGTCCTACCTCGCCGGGGGCGACGTCGAGTGGGAGCGCGGGGCGCGCGACGGCGAGTTCGTCGTCACCCTGCCCGGCGAGCACAAGCTGCGCACCGTCGTCTCCCTCGTCGTCGGGGAGCGGGCGCTGTCGGTCTCCGCCTTCGTCATCCGCAACCCCGACGAGGGGCACGAGCAGGTCTACCGCTACCTGCTGCGCCGCAACCTGCGCATGCCGTGGCTCGCGTACTCGGTCGACTCCTCCGGTGACGTCTACGTCTCCGGGCGGCTCCCCCTTCGCTCCGTCGACGACGAGCTCCTCGACGGGCTGCTCGGCGTCGTCCTCGAGGCGGCCGACGGCCCCTTCGACGAGCTGCTCGTCATGGGCTTCCTGTCCTCGATGCGCAAGGAGTGGGACTGGCGGGTCAAGAACGGCGAGTCGCTGCGCAACCTCGAGGCCTTCCGCTCGGTCCTGCAGCGCCCGGACGACCCGGCGCCCGCTGCACCCGGTGACTAGGCTGGCGTCATGCCGACACTGATCCTGCTGCGCCACGGGCGCTCGGACTGGAACGAGAAGAACCTCTTCACCGGGTGGGTCGACGTCGACCTCATCGACCGCGGCCGTGAGGAGGCCGTGCGCGGCGGGCAGCTGCTCGCCGAGTCGGGGATCCTGCCCGACGTCGTGCACACCTCGGTGCTGCGCCGGGCGATCACGACCGCCAACCTCGCGCTCGACGCGTGCGACCGGCACTGGGTCCCGGTGCGCCGCGACTGGCGTCTCAACGAGCGCCACTACGGCGCGCTGCAGGGCCTGGACAAGGCCGCGACCCGCGAGAAGTACGGCGACGAGCAGTTCATGCTGTGGCGCCGCAGCTTCGACACCCCGCCGCCGCCGATCGAGCCCGACGACGAGTACGCGCAGACCGACGACCCGCGCTACGCCGGCATCGACGTGCCGCGCACCGAGTGCCTCAAGGACGTCATCGAGCGCTTCATGCCGTACTGGGAGGGCCCGCTGGCCGAGGACCTGCGCGCCGGGCGCACCGTGCTCGTCGTCGCCCACGGCAACAGCCTGCGCGGTCTCGTCAAGCACCTCGACGGCATCAGCGACGAGGACATCGCGGGGCTGAACATCCCCACCGGCATGCCGCTCGTCTACGAGCTGGGCGACGACCTCATGCCCACGGGTCCCGGCCGCTACCTCGACCCCGAGGCCGCCGCCGCCGAGGCCGCCGCGGTCGCCAACCAGGGTCGCTGACCCCTTCGCCTCGTCGCCTCACCCGTCACCCGTTTCTCGGGTCACCCGATAAACCCCGGCTTCGCATGAGTAAGAAACTCGTGCGAAGCCGGGGTTTGTCATGTCGAGCGGTCCCGACCCCACCGATGGCGAAGGGGTGGCCCCGGGAGATCCCGGGGCCACCCCTTCGTCGTGCGGCGGTCTGCGTCAGTCCGCGAGGTCGGTGTGGACCTCCTGGCCGGTGACGAGGAAGCGCACGCGCTGCGAGATCGAGACGGCGTGGTCGCCGAAGCGCTCGTAATAACGGGCGAGCAGCGCCATGTCGACGGCCGCCTCGGTGCCGTGGGTCCACTGGCCGTCGGCGAAGTGGGCGTAGAGCCGGCGGTGCAGCTCGTCGAGCTCGTCGTCGACGAGCTGGATCTCGTCGACGAGCTCCATCGACTGGCTGATCAGGCAGTCGGCGACCTTCGCGACGATCCGCTCGCACACGAGGGACATGTCGGTGACGATCTCGCGCAGCTCGGTGGGCACGGCCGGCTCGGGGTGGCGCAGCCGGGCGAGCTTGGCCACGTGGCGGGCGAGGTCGCCCATCCGCTCGAGGTCGGCGGACATGCGCATCGAGGTGACGATGGTGCGCAGGTCGGTGGCGACCGGCGCCTGACGGGCGAGCAGGTCGATGGCGTGGGCGTCGAGGTCGTTGCGCTTGAGGTCGATCGCCTCGTCGGCGTCGATGACCTGCTCGGCGGTCTGGATGTCGGCGTCGAGCAGCGCGGTCGTCGCCTGCGTGACCGCCGAGGAGACGAGCCGGGCCATGCCGACGAGGTCCTCGGTGATCTGGGCGAGCTCGTCGTGGAAGACAGTGCGCATGGTGTCCTTCTCGGGTGGGCGCGGGGCCCGTCGGGTGCATCAGCGTGCCACTCTGCCCGGGATCTGTGAACGCGTGCTGGCGGGCAGGTGAACAACACCCAGCGCCCCGGAGCCCGGACGTGTGCGCTCCTCAGTGTGCCCGCCCCGACGCGTACTCTCGGTGACGTGGACCCGACGACAGCGGCAATTCTCGGTGGCCTCGCCGGTGTCGTCATCGTCTGTCTCGCCTGGGCGGGCATCGCCTGGAGCGATCACGAGCGGTCGGCCCCGCCGGCCCCCGAGCCCGAGCTGCCCTCCGGGGTCGGCGACGTCCTCGCCGTCCTGCGCTCGAGCGGCATCGTCGTCGACGCCGACAACCGGGTCGTCAACAACTCGCCCGCCGCGGTCGCCCACGGGCTCGTGCGGCACGGCCGCCTGGCCCACCCGTCGCTGTCCGATCTCGCCGGGGCCGTGCGCGCCGACGGCGTCATCCGCGAGGTCGAGCTCGAGCTCCACCGCGCCGACCAGCGCGCGGAGTCCCACGGCGCCGGCACCTTCGTCCACGCCCGGGTCGCCCCCCTCGGCGACAAGCACGTCCTGCTCCTCGTCGAGGACATGACGCAGGCCCGCCGCGTCGAGCAGGTGCGCCGCGACTTCGTCGGCAACGTCTCGCACGAGCTGAAGACCCCCGTCGGCGGTCTCGCCCTGCTCGCCGAGGCCGTCCTCGACGCCGCCGACGACCCCGTCGCCGTGCGCCGCTTCGCCAGCCGGATGCAGGTCGAGGCCGAGCGTCTCTCGGCCCTCGTCAAGGAGATCGTCGACCTCTCGCGCCTGCAGGCCCAGGAGGTCCTCATCGACCCCGAGCTCGTCGACGTCGAGGACGTCGTCGACGAGGCCCTCGACCACCTGCGGGTCGCGGCCAACGCGAAGGGGGTCAGCCTCGCCGACAAGTGCGCGGACGACCTCTACGTGCTCGGCGACCACACCCTGCTCGTCACCGCGGTGCGCAACCTCGTCGGCAACGCCGTCGCGTACTCGGGGGAGGGCACCCGGGTCGGGGTCGGCGCGCGCCTCGTCGGCGACCGGGTCGAGATCGCGGTCTCGGACCAGGGCCCGGGGATCCCCGCCGAGGAGCAGGGCCGCATCTTCGAGCGCTTCTACCGCATCGACGCCGCGCGCAGCCGCGCCACCGGGGGCACCGGCCTCGGGCTGTCGATCGTCAAGCACATCTGCGCCAACCACGGGGGCGACGTCTCCGTCTGGAGCTCGGGCGGTCACGGCTCGACGTTCACCATCCGCCTGCCCGCCGCACAGGAGACTCTCGCCGCCGAGCGAGAGCCGCACGAAAGGGAAACCGCACGATGACCCGCATCCTCGTGGTCGAGGACGAGATCTCCTTCTCGGACCCGCTGTCCTACCTGCTGAGCAAGGAGGGCTACGACGTCGAGGTGGTCGACAACGGCCCCGCCGCGCTCGTCGCCTTCGACAGCAACGGCGCCGACCTCGTCCTGCTCGACCTCATGCTCCCCGGGCTGTCCGGCATCGACGTGTGCCGCTCGATCCGGCAGCGCTGGAACGTGCCGGTCATCATGCTCACCGCGAAGGACGGCGAGATCGACAAGGTCGTCGGTCTCGAGATCGGCGCCGACGACTACGTGACGAAGCCGTACAGCTCGCGCGAGCTGCTCGCCCGGATCAAGGCCGTCCTGCGGCGCAACGCCGAGCCCGAGGAGCTGCTGCCGTCGACCGTCGAGGGCGGGCCCGTGCGGATGGACGTCGAGCGCCACGTCGTCTCGATCGACGGCACCCCGACCCCGCTGCCGCTCAAGGAGTTCGAGCTGCTCGAGATGCTCCTGCGCAACGTCGGGCGGGTGCTCACCCGCGTGCAGCTCATCGACCGCGTGTGGGGCAGCGACTACGTCGGGGACACGAAGACCCTCGACGTCCACATCAAGCGCCTGCGCGCGAAGATCGAGCCCGACCCCGGCCACCCGGTGCACATCATCACGGTGCGCGGTCTGGGCTACAAGTTCGAGGGCTGACACCCCCAGGGGGACGACGAAGGGGGCCGGTGACCCGGCCCCCTTCGTCATGCGTTGTCCTCGAGGCTCAGTGCTCCTCGAGGCTCAGTGCCCTACGAAGCTCAGTGCTCCTCGGACTCCGTCTCGGACTCCGACGGCTCGGCCGGCGGGGTGTAGCCGGGGGGAGCGAACTCCTCGTAGTAGCCGGTGGGGGGCAGCACGGGCACGCTCACCGGGGTGACGTCGGAGGAGCCGGTGGCCACGGTCATCTCGGCCATCGCGCCGGGGGGTGCGGGGACCTTCGAGAGCTTGACGGCGTCGGAGCCCTCGCCGAGCAGGACGACCTCGCCCGGGGGCACGTCCGCGGTGACGGGCTCGCCGCCGTCGGCGACCGCGACCTGCAGCTGGACGTCCTTCGACCCGGTGTTGACCGCCGTGCCCGTGAGGGTGCCCTCGCCGCCCTCCTCGCCGCTCACGACGACGAGGTTGCGCAGCTCGAGGTCGCCGACGTCGACGGGCACGCCGTCGCCCAGCGACATCGTCTCGTCGGTCTGGAAGGGGGAGGTGTAGCTGCACCCGGTGGTCGCAGCGACGGCCAGGAGCGCGGCTGCACCCGCGCGTGCACGCGTGGTCTGGGAAGGCTTCACGAGGCACAGCGTACCGGCCGCCGGATCGCCCGCAGCGGGGCGCCCAGGGGGCCCGTCGATCTCGTGAGCCCAGGAGTCAAGCGACACGCCGTGATATCCTGAGGGTCGCGAAAGGGGTTTCCTCCATATGGTTTTCAAGGTCGGCGAGACGGTCGTGTACCCCCACCATGGGGCCGCACTGATCGAAGAGATCAAGACCCGTTCCATCAAGGGTGTCGAGAAGCAGTACCTCAAGCTCAAGGTCGCCCAGGGCGACCTGACGATCGAGGTCCCGGCGGAGAACTGCGACCTCGTGGGTGTCCGCGACGTCGTCGGCAAGGAGGGTCTGGACAAGGTCTTCCAGGTCCTGCGCACGCCGCACGCCGAGGAGCCGACCAACTGGTCGCGCCGCTACAAGGCCAACCTCGAGAAGCTCGCCTCCGGCGACGTCATCAAGGTGGCCGAGGTCGTCCGCGACCTGTGGCGCCGCGAGAAGGACCGCGGCCTGTCCGCGGGCGAGAAGCGGATGCTCGCCAAGGCGCGGCAGATCCTCGTCTCCGAGCTCGCGCTCGCGGAGAAGACCGACGAGGACCGGGCAGAGGTCATGCTCGACGAGGTCCTCGCGTCCTGATCCACGACGCATGCTGACGCAGCACGTCACGCACGACGCCCGCACCGATGACGGTGCGGGCGTCGTCGTCGTGGCGGCGGGCTCGGGCACCCGCCTCGGCGCGCACCGCCCCAAGGCGCTCGTCGAGGTCGCCGGCGCGACCCTGCTCGAGCACGCGCTCGTCGGGGCGACCGGCTCGGGCGCGGGGCACGTCGTCGTCGTCGCCCCGGCCGACCACCTCGCGCAGGCCGAAGGGGTCGTGGCCCGAGTGCGCACCCAGGCCGTCGTCACCGTCGTGCCCGGTGGGGCCGAGCGCACCGACTCCGTCGCCGCCGGGCTCGCGGCGCTGCCGCCGGGTCTCGACGTCGTGCTCGTCCACGACGCGGCGCGCTGCCTCGCCCCGGCCTCCCTCTTCGAGCGGGTGACCGCCGCGGTGCGGGCGGGGGCTGCCGGCGCCGTCCCCGGTCTCGCCGTCGTCGACACGATCAAGGTCGTCGACGAGCGCGGGGCGATCACCGCGACCCCGGCCCGCGCGAGCCTGCGGGCCGTGCAGACGCCGCAGGGCTTCCGCGCCGACCTCCTGCGGGCGGCGCACGCCACGGGCGTCCAGGCCACCGACGACGCCGCGCTCGTCGAGGCGCTCGGTCACGAGGTGCTCGTCGTCGAGGGCGACGAGCGGGCCCTCAAGGTGACGACGGTCGAGGACCTGCGGCGGGTCGAGCGCTGGCTCGTCGAGGGGCGCTGACCTCCGTCAGCTCGGCGTCGAGCCGGTCCCGGACCGCCCGTGCCGCGGCGCGACCGGCCCGGTTGCCGCCGATGGTGCTCGCGGACGGCCCGTACCCGACGAGCTGCACCCGGGGGTCGAGCACGCTCGTCACCGTCGTCTGCACGTCGGACCCGCCCCGGCGAAGGGGGATCCCTCCCCTCGGGCCGCGCAGGCCGAGCGGCGCGAGGTGGCGCAGGGCCGGCCGGAAGCCGGTCGCCCACACGATCGCGTCCACCCGCTCGAGCCGCCCGTCGGCCCAGCGCGCCCCGTCGCGCTCCAGCCGCTCGAAGATCGGCAGACGCCGCTCGTAGACCCCCGTGCGGGCGGCTGCCTCCTCCTGCGGGCGCAGGTGCAGACCGGTGACGCTCACGACGCTCGCCGGGGGGAGCCCGGCATCGAGCCGCTCCTGGACCGCGGTGATCGCCGCGCGCCCGGAGAAGTCCCCGCCGGACCACCGCGGCGGCCGCCGGGTCGCCCACACGACGTCCGCGACGGTCGCGATCTCGCCGATGAGCTGCACGGCCGAGGCGCCCGCCCCGACGACGAGCACGCGCATGCCCGCGAAGTGCTCGCGGCCCGGGTAGGACACGGTGTGCCACTGCTCGCCGGCGAAGTCGCGCTGACCCGGGTAGGTCGGGACGAAGGGGTGGGTCCACGTCCCCGTCGCGTTGACGAGCGTGCGGCTGGTCCACGAGCGTCCGCCCGAGCGCACGACGAGCAGCCCGTCCTCGTCGGTGACGGCGTCGACCCGCACGGGGCGCAGCACCGGCAGCTCCTGGGCCTGCTCGTACTCGTCGAACCACGAGGCGATGACCTGGTTGGCCGGCTCGTCGCCGCGGCCCGGGGCGGGGGCGTCGGGCAGGTCGGCGACGCCGTGCACGTCGTCCATCGTCAGCGAGTCCCAGCGGTGCTGCCAGGCGCCACCGGGACGCTCGTCGGCGTCGAGGACGACGTGCTCCACGCCGAGCCGGCGCAGGTGGTAGGACGTCGACAGGCCCGCCTGCCCCGCGCCGATGACGACCGACTCCCAGATCTGCACGTCGGGTGCAACACCGGCCCCCGCCTGGTTGTGCCCGGGCTGGGGGAGACTGGCGCCATGACTGCGCTGCCCCGCACCGGCATCGGTTTCGACGTCCACGCCCTCGCCGACCCCGCGAGCGGCCGCGAGCTGTGGGTGGGCGGGCTGCTGTGGCCGGGCGAGACCGGCCTCGCGGGCCACTCCGACGCCGACGTCGCGTGCCACGCCGCGTGCGACGCCCTCTTCTCCGCTGCCGGCATCGGTGACCTCGGCGCGCACTTCGGCACCGACCGGCCCGAGCTCGCGGGCGCCTCCGGGCTCACCCTGCTCGCCGAGGCGGCGCGTCTCGTGCGCGAGGCGGGCTTCGAGATCGGCAACGTCGCCGTGCAGGTCGTCGGCAACCGCCCGAAGATCGGCTCCCGGCGCGACGAGGCGCAGCGGGCGATGAGCGACGCGTGCGGTGCGCCGGTCTCGCTCGCCGGCACGACGACCGACGGGCTCGGGCTCACCGGCCGGGGCGAAGGCGCCGCCGCGATCGCGACGGCTCTCGTCGTCAGCGGGTAGTCCTCCCCATGGGCGCCGCCGTCGGGTCTGGCTAGCATCGGCCGGGACCGCGACGACAGGGGAGGTGCGCGGCGCGATGAGCCTCACTCACGGTGGTGACCCGCAGCAGATGCGGGAGGTGGCCCGCCAGCTCGTCGAGTCCGGACGCCGGATCGGTGACTGCGGGCAGGTCATCGCGCACTCGGCCGGGGTGCTCGACGGCGGCTGGCAGGGCCCGGACTCCGCGTACCTGCTCCAGGCGGCGCGCGACTCGCAGGGCCGTCTCGACGGCGCTCAGGAGGCCCTCATCGCCTTCGCCGCGCGGCTCGTCGACCAGGCCGACCAGCAGGACGAGGCGTCGGGCGCGCGGGCCGGTGGCGCGGGCGCGGGCACCGGCGGCGGTCCCCGGCCGCAGGACACCGGCGGCCCCGGTGGCGACGCCCGGGCCGACAACAACGACGCCCGCGACAACCGCTGGTGGTGGGACCGCAAGGACGAGGCCGACTACGAGACGGACGGCGACCCCGGACCCGACGTCGAGATGCCCGACGGTCTCGACCCGGACTCGCAGCTCGCCCGCGACCTCATGGCCACGCCCTCGGGGCGCGAGATGCTCGAGTGGCTGCGGATCAACGACATCGAGATCCGCTACGACGACGGCGAGACCGGCGCCTGGTACGACCCGGGCTCGAACTCCATCACCTTCGGCGTCGACGACCCGAGCCTGCCGGAGGACGAGCGGCAGTACAACGACACCCCGGACACGCTCATCCACGAGGCCAACCACGCGCAGTGGGACGCCCGCGACGAGGGTCTCGAGATCAGCCACGACGACCGCGACGAGTACGTGCAGTCACAGGTCGACGAGGAGATCGAGGGCCAGGTCGACCGGTGGACGTGGAACGAGGAGGCCCGCCAGGAGGGCATCGACGTGCCGGTCGGCGCGGACGAGCAGGCCTGGCGCGACGCCTACGACGCGGCCCTGGCGGGCGGGGCCTCGCAGGAGGAGGCCGCTCAGGCCGGGCACGACGAGATCGAGCTGATGTTCCGCGGCGAGCACCCCAGCGTCAACTACTCCCAGTCCACCGACGGCCAGAACTACTACGACCGGCACCGCGAGGACTGGGACGACCGGCACGACTGGTGGCCCTGGTGGTGAGCCGCCGGGTCGCGGCGCTCGTCGTCGCGGGCGGGCTGCTGGCAGGGTGCGGTGGACAGGACACGAGCACGGAGGGCACGCAGATGATGCAGGAGCGCACGGTCGAGGCCTTCGAGAGCAGCGACCCCTCGGTCGCCTCTCTCGCCCGCTCCGACGAGACGAGGCCGCGCCCGATCGCGACCCCCTTCACCGACCGGTGGCTCGTCATCCAGCTCGAGGCGCGTCACCGGCTGCAGGTCGTCGCGGTGACGCGCGAAGGGGAGCCGCGCGGCGTCGTCCTGTCGGGTCACCCCGAGCGCTGGGCCGAGGTCGTCGAGGGCGTCACCGTCGCGGACGAGGAGACGGCGACCCAGGTCGCCGACGCGTACTCTGCGGCGCTGCGCCCGACCACCGGGGGGGCCAGGCTGCTCGACTCGATCGACGACCTCGACCTGCCCTCCGGCGCCGCGGACCAGGCGCAGGAGCTGCAGCGCGAGCACGGTGCGGACGTCGCCGACCGGTCGGTGACGGCGCTCGACGGCGGCTGGCGCACCCAGCGCTGGTCCACCGAGGACCGCGACCTCGTGCGGCACGTCCTCACGGTCGCGACCGACGGGACGGTCGAGGACGAGCGCACCGTCGTCGAGCAGGACCTCCCGCTGCCGATCCCGCTCTAAGGATCAGCGCGGGCCGAGCAGGCCCGCCCAGGCCGCGACGACGGGCTGCCAGGCCGCGTCCGTCTCGGGCTGGCGACGGGCGATCTCCTCGAGCACGGCGGGCAGCTCGTCCTCCGAGGCGCCGGTCAGGCCCCCTTCGGCCAGGTCCGTGCGCGCCCAGACCTCGACGACCTCCTTCGTCGCCTCGGGGTGGCCCTGGATGCCCCAGACCGAGCCCGCGAGCCGGGCGAGGAGCACGTCGGCGCGGTCGTTGACGGCCACGACGCTCGCACCGGGCGGCAGGGCGACGACGGTGTCGTCGTTCCACTGCGGCACGTGGCAGTCCTCCGGCAGCGCCGCGCCGAGCGGGTCGTCGGCGAGCACCCGGGTCACCGCGCGCGCCCCGACGGTCTGGCCGAGGGGGTTGCGGGTCACCTCGCCGCCGAGGGCCACCGCGGCGAGCTGGTGGCCCAGGCAGATGCCGAGGACCGGTCGCCCCGCCTCTGCGTGGTCACGGATGAGCGCTCGGACCGCGGGCAGCCAGGGCGCGCGGTCGTCCTGCTCGGCCCCCATCGACCCGCCGAGGACGAGCAGGCCGTCGTGGGTGAGCGCGCTCGGCACGCTCTCGCCGAGGTAGGGGCGCACGACGTCGAGCGTGGCACCGGCGTCCTCGAGCCACCGACCGACGAGGGCCGGCGGGCAGGACTGCTGGTGCTCGACGACGAGGACGCGGCGCTCAGGCACGGGGCGGGGGCGGGACGGCGCCGGGGGCCCTGGTGGTGCCCGCCGCGCGGGGCCGGTCGACGAGGACGGCGCCGAGCAGCAGGCCGAAGGTCACGAGCGTGAGGATCGTCTGGGGGGCCGAGAGGATCCACCACGGCAGGCCCGTCCGGTACAGGCGCGGGGTCGCGAGGACGGAGATCACCTGCCACATCTGCGAGACGAGCATCATCACGCCGGCGCCGGCGAGCAGCTGCCACCACCGGCCGGAGTCGCGGCGCATGAGCGCCACGGCGATCATGCCCGCCCCGAGCAGCAGGAACGGCGCGGACCACATGAACCAGCGCGTGATCTCGTGGAGGTGGATGCCCATGGCCGCGATCGTAGGCCGCGGGGGCGGGCCGTGCCCGCCGGTCCGGCGACGGGGTCGGACCCGCCCGCCCGTGGCCACCCCCTTCGCGACAAGATGGGGGCAGACCACCCGCCCGAGCAAGGAGTCCACATGCCGCAGACCGTCAAGGCCGTCATCGCCCGCACGAAGGGGGCCGACGTCGAGCTCGTCGACATCGTCGTGCCCGACCCCGGACCGGGGGAGGCGGTGGTCGCGATCCAGTCGTGCGGGGTCTGCCACACCGACCTCCACTACCGCGAAGGGGGGATCAACGACGAGTTCCCCTTCCTCCTCGGCCACGAGGCCGCCGGTGTCGTCGAGGCCGTCGGCGACGGGGTCACCGAGGTCGCGCCCGGCGACTTCGTCGTCCTCAACTGGCGCGCCGTCTGCGGGCAGTGCCGCGCCTGCGCCAAGGGCCAGCCGTGGTACTGCTTCGCGACGCACAACGCCGAGCAGAAGATGACCATCGCCGAGACCGGCGAGGAGCTCACCCCGGCGCTCGGGATCGGGGCCTTCGCCGAGAAGACGCTCGTCGCCGCCGGCCAGTGCACGAAGGTCGACCCCGACGCCGACGCGGCAGCCGTGGGCCTGCTCGGCTGCGGTGTCATGGCCGGCTTCGGCGCGGCCGTCAACACCGGTGGCGTGACCCGCGGCGACTCGGTAGCGGTCATCGGCTGCGGCGGTGTCGGCGACGCGGCCATCGCCGGCGCGCACGTCGCCGGTGCGACGACGATCATCGCCGTCGACGTCGACGACCGGAAGCTCGAGACCGCCAAGGGCTTCGGCGCGACGCACACCGTCAACGGCGAGGACGAGGACGTCGTCGAGCGGATCCGCGAGCTCACCGGCGGCTTCGGCGCCGACGTCGTCGTCGAGGCGGTGGGCCGTCCCGAGACCTACGAGCAGGCCTTCTACGCGCGCGACCTCGCCGGCACCGTCGTCCTCGTCGGCGTCCCGACGCCCGACCTCGAGGTCACGCTGCCCCTCATCGAGATCTTCGGTCGCGGCGGCGCGCTGAAGTCGAGCTGGTACGGCGACTGCCTGCCCAGCCGCGACTTCCCGATGCTCGTCGACCTCTACCGCCAGGGACGCTTCGACCTCGACGCCTTCGTCACCGAGCGGATCGGCATCGAGGACGTCGAGGCCGCCTTCGCCAAGATGCACTCCGGCGAGGTCCTGCGCTCGGTGGTGACGATCTGATGGCCGAGCAGCAGCTGCCCACCTCGCCGATGGGGGTCCGCGTCGAGCGGGTCCTCACCTCGGGGACCTTCGAGCTCGACGGGGGCTCGTGGGAGGTCGAGAACAACGTGTGGGTCATCGGCGACGACGAGCAGTGCGTCGTCGTCGACGCCGGCCACCAGGCCGGGCCGATCCGCGACGCCGTCGGCGACCGGACCCTCGACGCGATCATCTGCACCCACGCGCACAACGACCACGTCGACGTCGTCGTCGAGCTCGCCGAGGCGCTCGGGGCCCCGATCTGGGTGCACCCGAAGGAGCGCGAGCTGTGGGAGATGACCTACCCGCAGCGGGTGCCCGACGCCGACCTGTCCGACGGGCAGGTGATCGTCGTCGGCGACCTCGAGATGCACGTCATCCACACGCCCGGGCACTCGCCGGGAGCGTGCTGCCTCTACCTGCCGGCGCTCGGGCTGCTCGTCTCGGGCGACACGCTCTTCAACGGCGGTCCCGGGGCGACGGGACGCTCGTACTCCGACTTCGGGACCATCGTCGAGTCCATCACCGAACGCCTGCTCACCCTGCCCGACGAGACCGTCGTCCTCACCGGACACGGCGACTCCACGACGATCGGCGCCGAGGCCGCCGGCCGGGACAGCTGGGGCGAGTAGCCCCCTTCGTCGATCGGTGCGACGACGGGGTCGCGTTCTTCGCTGGTCGAGGTGCGACGGAGGAGCCTCGAGACCACCGGCGCACGTCCGCCCGGTGCCTGACGTCGATGTGTGCGCCTGGTACGCGACATGCCCCGTGCCAGGTGCAGGTATCGCCGTCAGGCGGGGCGGTGGAGCATGACGAAGGCCCCCGCGTCAGGGACGCGGGGGCCTTCGTCGTGCGGGGTCACTCCGCGTCGAGGTCCTGACGCACGAGGTCGGCGATGACGTCGACGGCCTCCTGGCTGTCGGACTCGACGGTGACCTCGGTGCCCTTCTCGGCACCCAGGGTCATGATGAGCAGCGCGGAGGCGGCGTCTACCGGCTCCTCGCCGTCGACCGCGAGGGTGACCTCGGCGTCGAGGGTCTCAGCCCGCTCGGCGATGATCCCGGCGGGGCGGGCGTGGAGTCCGACGGCGGAGCCGACGACGACCTTCGTGCTGGGCATGTGGTGTCTCCTCGGGGGTCAGGCCGCGGCGGTCGCGGGCTCGGGGGTGGTGCTCGACGCGGCCGGCTGGCCGCGCTTCCAGACCTGCTTGAGCGCGAGCACGCTCACGCATGCCACGACCGTACCGATGGCGATGGCCAGGGCGAAGAGCAGGAAGCGGTCGATGGCGAAGAAGACGAAGATCCCGCCGTGCGGGGCGCGGGAGGCCGCGCCGAAGATCATCGACAGCGCGCCGGTGACGGCGCCGCCGAGCATCATCGAGGGGATGACGCGCAGCGGGTCGGCCGCGGCGAAGGGGATGGCCCCCTCGGAGATGAAGGACGCGCCGAGCAGCCAGGCCGCGCGACCGTTCTCCTTCTCCTGCTTGCTGAAGAGCGCCGGGCGGATCGTCGTCGCGAGCGCCAGGGCGATCGGGGGGACCATGCCGGCGGCCATGACGGCAGCCATGATCTTCAGCGAGGCGGGGTTGTCGGGGTTGAGACCGGTCGTGGCGAAGAGGTAGGCCGCCTTGTTGACCGGACCGCCGAGGTCGAAGCACATCATCAGGCCCAGGACGATGCCGAGGACGGCCAGCGAGCTGCCGGTCATGCCGTTGAGCGTGTCGGTGAGGCCCTCGGTGATCGCTGCGAGCGGGCGGGCGAGGAAGAGGTACATGAGGCCGCCGACGACGAGCGAGGTGGCCAGCGGGATGATGACGACCGGCATGAGCCCGGCGAGCCAGCGCGGCGGCCGCAGCGTCGTGAACCAGTACGCGACGAGACCGGCGAGCAGACCGCCGACGAGACCGCCGATGAAGCCCGCGCCCGTGGCGACGGCGACGGCGCCGGCCACGAAGCCGGGGGCGATGCCGGGCCGGTCGGCCAGGCCGAAGGCGATGTAGCCGGCCAGCGCCGGGACGAGGAAGCCGAAGGCGAGCCCACCGAGGGTGAAGAGGACCGCACCGATGTAGGTCATGAGCGCCGACCCGAAGAGGGCGTGCTCGCCGGCGGCCGGCAGGTTGGTCAGGCTGTTGCCGGAGACGATGTCGCCGGCGGTGCCGGTGATGTCGTAGCCGCCGAAGAGGAAGCCGAGCGCGATGAGCAGACCGCCCGCGGCGACGAAGGGGATCATGTAGCTGACCCCGGTCATGAGCGCCTGCTGGATGCGCTTGCCCCAGCCGAGCTGGCGACCGGTGGACCCGATCGCCTCGTCCCCGCTGCCGCTCGCCGCGGCGACGCGCGGGGCGGAGGGGTTGTCGGCGGCCGCGACGGCCTCGTCGAGCATGACGCCGGGCTCGTTGATGGCCCGCTTGACTCCCGACTCGACGACCGGCTTGCCGGCGAAGCGTTCGCGGCCCTTGACTCCCACGTCGGTCGCGAAGATCACGGCGTCGGCGGCCGCGATCTGCTGCGCCGAGAGAGGGTCGGTCACCGAGCTGCCCTGGGGCTCGACGTGGACGTCGATGCCCTTCTCCTGGCCGGAGGCGACGAGGTAGTCGGCGGCCATGTAGGTGTGCGCGATGCCCGTCGGGCACGCGGTGACGGCCACGACCGAGCGTCGGCGGGCCGGCTCGGCGGAGGTGACGGCCGCCGCGGCAGGGGCTGCGGCGGCCGCACCGGCCGTGGTGCTCCCCGTCGTGCTCGACGCGGGGGCGGACCCCCCTTCGGGGGCCGGGTTGACGACGCCCTCGACGAGCGCGACGACCTCCGCGTCGCTGCCGGCGGCGCGCAGCGAGGCGACGAAGTCCTTCTTGACCATCGCGCGGGCGAGCTTGGTGAGCAGCTTCATGTGGTCGCTGCCCCCGCCCTCGGGCGCGGCGATGAGGAAGACGAGGTCGGCCGGGCCGTCCTTCGCGCCGAAGTCGACGGCGGGGGAGAGACGGGCGAAGGCGAGCGAGCCCTGCGTCACCGCGGCGGAGCGGCAGTGGGGGATCGCGATGCCGCCCGGCAGGCCGGTGGCCGACTTCTCCTCGCGGGCCATCGCGTCGGCGACGAGCCCCTCGGTCGAGGTGGCGCGGCCGGCGTCGGCGACGAGGCCGGCGAGAGCGGCGATGACCTCGTCCTTGCTCGCCCCGAGGGGCTGGTCGAGACGGACGAGGTCCGTGGTGATGAGGTCTGGTGACGGCGTTGTCATGACTGGCCTTCCATGAGTGGTGCCCCGGGCGGAGCGGGTGTCAGAGGTGGATGTCGGAGGTCTCGACCCCGGAGGGGTCGACGTGGTCGGGGCCGGGCAGGCCGGTGCCGGGCAGCTGCGCGGCGGCCGAGCCGTAGGCGACGGCGAGCGCGACGCGGTCGCGCTCGGGCAGGCCCCGCAGGGAGCCGAGGAGGTAGCCGGAGAGGGCGGAGTCGCCCGCGCCGACGGTGCTGCGGACCGTGATCTTCGGGGCCCGGCCGAACCAGGCGCCCTCGGCGGTGACGAGGACGGCGCCGGAGCCGCCGAGCGTGGTGAGGACGGCGCCCACGCCCCGCTCGAGGAGCCGGCGGGCGGAGACGACGGTGGGGCGCAGGTCGCCGGCTGCCGCCGCGGCCTCGAGCTCCTCGGGGTCGCCCCCGCCGAGCTGCGTGAGCTCCTCGGCGTTGGGCTTGAGCAGGTCGGGGGCGGCCTGCGGGCCGGCCTCGGCGAGCGCGAGGAGGGGGGCGTCGGAGGTGTCGACGGCGACGGAGACGCCGGCCGCGCGCAGCTGCGGCACGAGCCGGGCGTACCAGTCGGTGGGGGCGCCGGGGGGCAGCGAGCCGCACAGGGCGGCCCAGCGGGACCCGGTCGTGCGCTCGAGCAGGAGGGTCTCGAGGGCCGCGACGTCCTCGGCGCGAAGGGGGGCGCCCGGCTCGTTGAGCTTCGTCGTCGTGCCGTCGGGCTCGGTGATCGTGAGGTTGGTGCGCACCGGGTGGGCGGTGCGGTGCTCGGCGTACCCGACGCCCGCGGCGTCGAGCAGCCGGTGCAGCGGGTCCTCGGACCCGACGGGCAGCACCGCGGTCGCCGCGACACCGGCCATTGTCACGACGCGGGCGACGTTGACGCCCTTGCCGCCCGGCTCGTCGTGGACCTCGGCGAGGCGCAGGACCGCGCCGCGCGACAGCGGCCCGGGCAGGGCGGCCGAGCGGTCGACGCTGGGGTTGGCGGTGAAGGTGGTGATCATGCGATGACGACCTCGATCCCGGTCTGCTCGAGTGCGGCGACGGTGCGGACGTCGACGTCGCGGTCGGTGACGAGCACGTCGACGTCGGAGAGGCGGGCGAAGGAGTAGAGCAGCTCGCGCCCGACCTTCGAGGAGTCGACGAGGGCGACGACGGTGCGCGCCGCCAGGCGCATGGCCCGCTTGACCGAGGCCTCGCTCTGGTCGGGCGTGGACAGGCCGTGCTCGACGGTCAGCCCGTCGGAGCCGAGGAAGGCGACGTCGGTGCGCAGGCGCTGCAGCTGGCGCACCCCGGTCTCGCCGACGGTCGCCTGGGTGACCCCGCGGACGCGACCGCCGAGGAGGTGGACCTCGCCCGGGTGGTCGCTCGCGAGCTGGGCGGAGATCGGCACGGAGTTGGTGACGACGAGCAGCTCGGGGCGGGCCGGGAGCACGGCGGCCAGCTGGGCGGTCGTCGTGCCGGCGTCGAGGACGATCGAGGTGCGGCCCTGGGGGATGAGGGCAAGGGCGGCCTGGCCGATGCGGGCCTTGGCCTCCGAGCTGACCTCGGCGCGGTGGTCGACGCTCGCCTCGCGGCCGGAGGTCTCGTCGACGGGGACGGCGCCGCCGTGCACCCGCCGCACGAGGCCCTGGGTGGCGAGGGCGTCGAGGTCGCGGCGCACCGTCTCGGGCGCGACGTCGAGCTCGGCCGCGAGCGCGGTGACGACGACTCGGCCGTCCCGGCGGGCGAGGTCGGCGATGAGCTGCTGACGTTCGTCGGCGAACACGACGCCTCCTTGCGTGTGCGGCGGCCGGGGTGTCCCGGGCGAGAGTCCGAAACGGTCACCGGTTGTGCCCGTTCATGTGGACTTAGAGATATTTGTATGCCCGTATGTGTGGCTTTGTCAAGGGTTGGGGAGTAAGGTCGGGCTCACGACCCTCAACGGCGCCGTCGTCGGCGCCGACCTGTGACCTCACGGAGGCGAGATGACGACGACGTCCGAGACCGCGACGAGCCCCACGGCCGTCCAGGGCACCGGTGTGGTGCCCGGGGTGGCCTACGCCCGGGCCGTGTGGGCCAAGCCCCAGCCGGAGGTGCCGGTGCGCACCGAGGAGGTGCCCGCCGAGCAGCGCGACGCCGAGGTCGAGCGCCTCGTCGCCGCCGCCGACGCCGTCGCCTCGCGGCTCGAGGAGCGCGCCGGGCGCGTCACCGGTGTCGCCGCCGAGGTGCTCAGCGCGACCGCCGGGCTCGCCCGCGACAAGGGCTGGATCGCCGAGGCGCGCAAGCGCGTGACGAAGGGGGCGGACGCTACCGCCGCGACCGTCGGCGCCGTCGACCACTTCGTCGCCCTCTTCGAGAAGCTCGGGGGCGTCATGGCCGAGCGCACCACCGACCTGCGCGACATCCGCTCGCGGGTCGTCGCCGAGCTCGAGGGGCTGCCCGAGCCGGGCGTGCCCCACCCCGACCACCCCTTCGTCCTGCTCGCCGAGGACCTCGCGCCGGCCGACACCGCCGACCTCGACCCGGCCCTCGTCCAGGCGCTCGTCACCTCGCTCGGCGGGCCGACGAGCCACACGTCGATCATCGCGCGGCAGCGCGGCATCCCGTGCGTCGTCGCCGCCTCGGGGCTCGACGTCGTCGCCGAGGGGTCCTACGTGCTCGTCGACGGCGAGACCGGTCTGCTCGAGGTGGAGCCGGACGCCGAGCAGGCGCGCTCCCGCGCCGAGGTCTCCGCGCAGGAGATGGAGCGCGTCCGGGCCTGGCGGGGCCCGGCCGCCACGAGCGACGGGCAGCGCGTCGACCTGCTCGCCAACGTCCAGGACGGCGACTCCGCCGCGGTCGCCGCGCGCGGCCAGGCCGAGGGCGTCGGCCTCTTCCGCACCGAGCTGTGCTTCCTCGGCCGGGACACCGAGCCCTCCGTCGAGCAACAGGCGAGCATCTACGCCGGGGTCCTGCGCGCCTTCCCCGACGGCAAGGTCGTCACCCGCACCCTCGACGCCGGCTCGGACAAGCCGCTGGCCTTCGTCACCCAGCCCGACGAGCCCAACCCGGCGCTCGGCGTGCGCGGTGCCCGGATCGTCCAGCTCGACGCCGGCATGATGACCCGTCAGCTCGACGCCCTCGCGCAGGCGGCCGGCGAGGTCGGCCGGCCGCTCGAGGACACGTGGGTCATGGCCCCGATGATCGCCACGCCGCAGGAGGCCGCCGACTTCGCGGCGCTCGTGCGCGAGCGCGGGATGAAGCCCGGTGTCATGGTCGAGGTCCCCTCGGTCGCCCTGCAGGCCGAGCAGGTCCTCGAGCACGTCGACTTCCTCTCGATCGGCACGAACGACCTCTCGCAGTACACGATGGCCGCCGACCGCATGGCGCCCTCGCTCGCCGGTCTCACCGACCCGTGGCAGCCCGCGGTCCTGCGCCTCGTCGCGATGACGGCCGCCGCCGGGACCGCGGCGGGCAAGCCGGTGGGCGTGTGCGGCGAGGCCGCTGCGGACCCGGCGCTCGCCGTCGTCCTCGTCGGTCTCGGCATCACCTCGCTGTCGATGGCCGGCGGAGCCCTGCCCGGCGTCGGTGCCCGCCTCGCCCAGGTGTCGCGCGAGCAGTGCGCGACGGCGGCCCGGGCCGCGCTCGCCGCGTCCTCCCCGGCCCAGGCCCGCGAGGCGGCCACCGCCGCCCTCGCCGGGTGAGCGGGGCTGCCCCTGCTCCGCAGTGGCAGGGGCAGCCCCGACCCGCCGGTAGCCTTGCGCGGGTGACTCTTCGCCTGCACGACACCGCGACCCGCGAGCCGCGCGACTTCGAGCCGCTCACCCCTGGCCACGTCGGCATGTACATCTGCGGGCTGACCACCCAGGGCGCCCCCCACATCGGCCACCTGCGCTTCGCCGTCGCCTTCGACGTGCTGCGCCGATGGCTCGTGCGCGGCCACGGCTACGACGTCACGCTCGTGCGCAACGTCACCGACATCGACGACAAGATCCTGCGCCGCGCCGCGGACTCCGACGAGCAGTGGTGGGCGCTGTCCTACCGCAACGAGCGCCTCACCTCAGAGGCCCTCGACACCCTCGGCGTCCTGCCGGCCACCTACGAGCCGCGCGCCACCGGTCACATCACCGAGATGGTCACCCTCGTCGAGATGCTCGTCGAGGCGGGCCACGCGTACGCCGCCGAGGACGGCAGCGGCGACGTCTACTTCGACGTGCGCAGCTGGCCGACGTACGGCCAGCTGTCCAACCAGTCCCTCGACGACATGGTCGCCGCCGACGACGCCGACCCCCGGGGCAAGCGCGACCCCCGTGACTTCGCGCTGTGGAAGGGCGCGAAGAGCGACGAGCCGGCGACGGCGAGCTGGCCGACCCCCTTCGGCGCGGGTCGTCCCGGCTGGCACCTCGAGTGCTCCGCGATGGCGCGCAAGTACCTCGGCGACGCCTTCGACATCCACGGCGGCGGCATCGACCTGCGCTTCCCGCACCACGAGAACGAGCAGGCGCAGTCGCACGCCGCGGGGCTGGGCTTCGCCCAGTACTGGCTGCACAACGGCTGGGTCACGGTGCGCGGCGAGAAGATGGGCAAGTCCCTCGGCAACGCGCTCGAGGTCTCCGCGCTCATCCGCACGTACGCACCGCTGACGATCCGCTACTTCCTCACCGCCGCCCACTACCGCTCGATGATCGAGTACCACGAGGGCTCGCTCGAGGAGGCCGGTGCCGCCGTCGAGAGGATCGAGGGCTTCCTGCGCCGGGCGCTGCCCGACGAGACGACCCTCGAGGCCGACCCGACCGTCGCGATCCCCGACGACTTCGCGGCGTCGATGGACGACGACCTCGGGGTCGCGGGTGCGCTCGCCGTCGTGCACGAGCACGTGCGCCGCGGCAACATCGCCCTCGACGACGGCGACCGCGAGGAGGCCGCCGTCATCGCCCGCACGGTCGTCGCGATGACCGACGTCCTCGGGCTCAACCCCCTCTCGGCCACGTGGGGCCGCGGAGCGGGCAGCACCGACCACGAGCTCGTCGACGCCCTCGACGCGCTCGTCCAGCTGCAGGTCGAGACCCGTGAGCAGGCTCGCGCCGCCCGCGACTTCGAGACCGCAGACAAGATCCGTGACGCGTTGACCGCAGCCGGCATCACCGTCGAGGACACCGCCCGCGGTGCCCGGTGGAGCCTGGCGAAGAAGGAGAGCTGATGGCAGGCAACAGCCAGCGCCGGGGCGCGGTGCGCCGCACCGGGTCCAAGAAGGGTGCCCAGGTCGGCTCCGGCGGCCAGCGCCGTCGGGGTCTCGAGGGCAAGGGACCGACGCCCAAGGCATCGGACCGCCCGAACCACAAGGCGTACACGAAGCCCGACCGCTCGAGCTCGCGCTCGAAGCCCGGCAGCGGTGGGCGCAAGAAGTCCGGCGGGTCCGAGATCGTCGCCGGTCGTAACCCCGTCATCGAGGCGCTGCGTGCCGAGGTGCCGGTCTCGACGATGTACGTCGCGGGCCGGGTCGAGAGCGACGACCGGGTCCGCGAGGCGCTGACCATCGCCGCGTCGCGCGGTCTGCCCGTCCTCGAGACGCCGCGCACCGAGCTCGACCGCATCACCGACGGCGCGACCCACCAGGGTCTGGCCATCCAGGTGCCGCCCTACGAGTACGCCCACCCGAGCGACTTCGTCCAGGTCGCCGGCACCGATGCCCCGCTCGTCGTCGCCCTCGACGGCATCACCGACCCACGCAACCTCGGGGCGATCATCCGCTCCGTCGCCGCCTTCGGCGGGCACGGCGTCGTCGTGCCGAGCCGTCGCTCGGTCGGCATGACCGCGAGCGCGTGGAAGACCTCCGCGGGCGCCGCGGTGCGCGTGCCCGTCGCGCAGGCGAGCAACCTCACCCGCGCGCTCGAGGACTACCGCAAGGCCGGCTTCTTCGTCGTCGGTCTCGACATGGACGGGGACGTCGAGCTGCCGGGCCTGTCCCTGGCGACCGAGCCGCTCGTCGTCGTCGTCGGCAGCGAGGGCAAGGGCCTGTCGCGTCTCGTGCGCGAGACGTGCGACCAGATCGTCTCGATCCCGATGAGCAGCGCCGTCGAGTCGCTCAACGCCGGCATGGCCGTCGGCGTGACGATGTACGAGATCTCGCGGCGGCGCGCCGACGACTGACCCTCGGGTCGGGCGAAGGGGGAGTCAGCGGGTCCGCAGGACCGCGGCGTCGGCGACCTTGTCGCTGAGGGTGCGGCCCTCGTCGTCGAAGAGCATCCACACGGCGCTGATGAGACCGGCGAAGCCGGCGACGAGCGCCTTGAGCAGGGCCTGCCCGAAGGTCGGCAGCTCACCGGTGCGGGCATTGACGACCCGTAGGCCGCAGATCTTGCGGCCGAGGCTCTGCCCAGTGCGCGAGACGCGGTAGGCCTGGTTCCACAGCTCGAAGGCGAGCGCGAGCACGACCGAGAGCAGCATGGCCAGGACGCCGAGGGCGACGAGCGCGCCGTTGCCGGTGCCCGGCACCGTGCACGTGCCGTCGTAGCTCCCGCACGGGACCTGGTCGGGGCTGCCGGCGACGACGAGCCAGGTGCCCAGGAGCACCGGCACGAGGACGACCGGGAGGGTGAGGAGGCTGTCGAGGAGCGAGGGCAGGATCCGCTCGACGAAGGTCGCCTGCCGCCCGAAGCGGGCCTCGACGTAGGCCTTCGTGCCCGGGACCTGGGCCGGGTCGCCCATCGCCATGGCGAGACCGGGCGCCGGGATCGGCTGCCCGGGGCGGGGCGGGACCGGCGGGGTGTCGCTCACGGGCTCTCCTTCGTGGTGACGGGCAGCATCTGGGTGTCGGTGCCGAGGACGGCGCGCTCGTCGGGCTTGCCGGGCAGGACGTCGCGCAGGTAGTCCGCGACGGCCTCGTCGATGGGCACGTCGTGGCCGAGGCGCTCGGCGAGGTACCACCGGTGCTCGAGGACCTCGTGGAAGAGCTCGGCGGGCTCGAGCTTGCCGCGCAGCGTCGCCGGGATGGCGCGGGTCGTCGGCTCGTAGATCTGCGAGAGCCACGCGTGGGCGACGATCTCCTCGTCCTCGCCCTGGCGGTCGGCCCCGGCGCGGTAGCTGTCGAGGTCGTTGAGCAGGCGGCGGGCCTGGTTCTCCTCGACGTCGAGACCGGTGAGGCGCAGCAGCCGTCGGCTGTGGTGCCCGGCGTCGACGACCTTGGGCTGGATCTGCAGCCGGGTGCCGTCGAGGTCGGTCGCGATGGACAGCTCGTCGACGTCGAAGCCAAGGGCGTTGAGCCGCCGCACGCGCTGGTCGACCCGCCACGTGTCCCCGCTGTCGAACCACTCGTCCTCGGTGAGCTCGGCCCACAGCGCGTGGTAGCGGGTGACGATCTGCTCCGAGACCGCGACGGGGTCGACGCCCTCGGGCAGCACGCCCGAGGCCTCGAGGTCCATGAGCTCGCCGGCGATGTTGACCCGGGCGATGTCGATGTCGTGCTCGCGCTGGCCGCGGGTGAGCGCGTTGTGGAGCTCACCGGTCTCGGCGTCGACGAGGTAGGCGGCGAAGGCCCCCGCGTCGCGCCGGAAGAGCGTGTTCGACAGCGAGACGTCGCCCCACCAGAAGCCGATGAGGTGCAGGCGCACGAGGAGGACGGCGAGGGCGTCGAGCAGGCGGGTCGCCGTGTCGGCGCGCAGGTGCTGGCTGAAGACGGCGCGGTAGGGCAGCGAGAACTGCAGGTGCCGGGTGAGCAGGCAGGCGTCGAGCGGCTCGCCGTGGGAGTCGACCCGGCCGGTGACGACGCCGAGCGGCTCGACGCACGGCTGGTCGAGACGGCGCAGCTGGCGGAGCATCTGGTACTCGCCCCGGGCGAGCTCGGCCTTGATCTCCTTGACGGCGATGACCCCGCCGGAGAGGCGCACGAAGCGCACGACGTGCCGGGAGATGCCTCGGGGGAGCGCGGCGAGGCGGTCCTCGGGCCACTCCTCGAGCGGGGTGCTCCAGGGCAGGCTCAGCAGGGCCGGGTCGGGCTGGGCCGCAGAGATCTCGAGCGTCACGACCTCATCGTGGCACGCAGGAGGGCTGCCGGTCCGTGGTCGGAGGACGCAGAGACGGGCCGGCACCCGTGGAGGTGCCGGCCCGTCGTCGCGTGCTGCGCGTCGTCAGTCGCCGATCCGCAGGCCGGACTCGCTGTTGAAGACGTGCAGGTGGCCCTCGGTGGGCTTGATGTAGACGGTCTCGCCCTTCATCGGGGGGCGGCGGCCGTCGACGCGGGCGATGAAGGGCTTCGCCGTGTCGTCGTCGGTGGTGCCGACCTGCTCGGCGCCCTCGGCCGTGCCGTAGATGTAGGCGTCGGCGCCGAGCTCCTCGACGACGTCGACGGTGATCGCCAGGCCGTCACCCTCGCGGGTGAGCTCGACGTCCTCGGGACGCACGCCGACGATGACCCGGTCACCGGCCTGCGAGAGCGCGTCGCGCTCCACGGGCACGGTCGTCGAGCCGAAGCGGACGCCGCCGTCCTTGACGGGGGTCGAGACGAGGTTCATCGCGGGCGAGCCGATGAAGCCGGCGACGAAGACGTTGTCCGGGTGGTCGTACATGCGGCGCGGGGTGTCGCACTGCTGGAGGATGCCGTCCTTGAGCAGGGCGACGCGGTCGCCCATCGTCATGGCCTCGACCTGGTCGTGGGTGACGTAGACGGTCGTGACGCCGAGACGGCGCTGGAGGCTGGCGATCTGGGTGCGGGTCTGCACGCGCAGCTTCGCGTCGAGGTTCGACAGCGGCTCGTCCATGAGGAAGACCTGGGGCGAGCGCACGATCGCGCGGCCCATGGCGACACGCTGACGCTGACCACCGGAGAGGGCCTTGGGCTTGCGGTCGAGGTACTGGGTGAGGTCGAGGATCTTCGCCGCCTCCTCCACCCGCTTGCGGATCTCGCTCTTGTCCGTGCCGGCGATCTTCAGGGCGAAGCCCATGTTGTCGGCGACCGACATGTGCGGGTAGAGCGCGTAGTTCTGGAAGACCATCGCCACGTCGCGGTCCTTCGGCGAGAGGTCGGTGACATCGCGGTCCCCGATCCAGATCTTGCCGTCGTTGACCTCTTCCAGACCGGCGAGCATGCGCAGGGACGTGGACTTGCCGCAGCCCGAGGGGCCGACGAGGACGAGGAACTCGCCGTCCTCGATGTCGATGTCCAGAGCGTCCACGCTGGGCGTGTCGTTGCCCGGGTAGACCCGGGTGGCGCTGTCGAACTTCACTGTTGCCATGGCGTCGTTGCCTTTCCTTCACCGGCAGGTACGTGCCGGACGATCCGTCGTAAAGGGTGGGGTGGTGCGCGCCGATCGTAGCCCGGCGGCGCCCCCTCCGCCCGGTGGTCGCCCCAACCGTTACCCGCCGGTTGCAAGAAGTGTCGGCCGTTGCCGACTTCTTGCAGCCCCGGTTATCGTGCGCCCGTGGACCATCCCTCGCAGCCCACGCCCGGGAGCCCGGCCACGCGCCGCTCCCGGCTCGCCGACCTCGCGGCGCACGCGGGCGTGAGCGAGGCGACCGTCTCGCGGGTCCTCAACGAGCGGCCGGGGGTCTCCGAGAGCACCCGGCAGGCCGTCCTCACCGCGGTCGACGTCCTCGGCTACGACCGCCCGACCCGGTTGCGCACGACGGCGGTCTCGCTCGTCGGTCTCGTCATCCCCGAGCTGACCAACCCGATCTTCCCCGCCTTCGCCCAGGCCATCGAGGTCTCGCTCGCGCACCGCGGCTTCACCCCGGTGCTGTGCACGCAGTCCGAGGGCGGCGTCCACGAGGACGAGTACGTCGAGATGCTCCTCAGCCGCGGGGTCGCCGGGATCATCTACGTCTCCGGCCAGCACGCCGACGCCGGCACCTCGCCCGAGCGCTACGCCCGGCTGCGTGAGCGCGGGCTGCCGATCGCCCTCGTCAACGGCTACATGGAGGGGGTCGACGCCCCCTTCGTCTCCGACGACGACGTCGCCGCGATGGATCTCGCGGTCACCCACCTCGCCGAGCTCGGCCACGAGCGGATCGGCCTGGCGCTCGGGCAGGAGCGCTTCGTGCCGGCGCGGCGCAAGGTCGCCGGCTTCCGCGCGTCGATGGCGGCGCTGGGTCTCGAGGTGCCCGACGAGCACGTCGTCCACACCTTCTTCAGCGTCGAAGGGGGAGCGGTCGCGGCCGCCGCCCTCGTCGAGCGCGGGGTCACGGCGATCGTCTGCGGGTCCGACCTCATGGCGCTCGGCGCGATCCGTCAGATCCGCACGACGGGGCGCTCCGTGCCGCAGGACGTCTCGGTCGTCGGCTACGACGACTCCCCGCTCGTCGGCTTCACCGACCCGCCGCTCACGACGATCCGGCAGAGCGTCCAGGCGATGAGTCAGGCAGCGGTGCGTGCGCTCACCGACGAGATCGCCGGCGACGCCGCGGCCCGCGGCGAGTTCGTCTTCCGCCCCGAGCTCGTCGTGCGCCGCTCCACCGGGGCCGTCCCGGCCTGAGCCGCCCTGGAGCCCGAACTTTCCCGCCCAGGGCGGGAACATGCGACCTCGGGAAGGAAATGTTCTTGCCCGAGGTCGAGCTTTCCCGCCCTGGGCGGGAAAGCTGAGGCGGGGCGAAGGGGGGTCAGCCCCCGGAGCGCAGGGAGCGCAGGAGCGCGAGCACGGCGGGGACGTCCTCGCAGCGCTCGACGCGGTGGCGGGCGGCGGTGTCGCCCTCGCCGACCTTGATCGTCACGTCGTCGGGGCCGGCGGCCTCGAAGACGTGCTCGTCGGTGACGTCGTCGCCGAGGTAGACGAGCGCGTCGCTGCCGAGCTCGCGAGCCAGCGCGAGCAGGGCGGTCCCCTTGTCCGCCTCGGCGACGCTCAGCTCGACGACCGACTTGCCCCGCATGAGGCGCACCCCGTCGGCCGTCGCCGCGTCGTCGGCGATCTTGTCGACGACCGCCACGTCGGCGTCGTCGAGCCCGCGGGTGTGCAGGACAGCGGCGCTGGGCTTGAGCTCGAGCCGAGCCCGCGGGCTGCGCTGCGCGACCTGTGCCTGGAGGTGCCCGACGAGCGCGGCGAGCCGGGCCCGGGCGGCGGGGTCGAGCTCGGGGGCGGTGCCGCGGCTGGACTCGCCGCCGTGGCTGCCCAGGCGGGTGAGCCCGTCCTCGGACCCGGTGAGGGTCACCAGCGTCTCGAGGTCGCGCCCGGAGACGAGCGCGGCATCCGTGCCCGGCACGGCGGCGAGGGCGCGCAGGTCCTCGAGCGTGCCCTCCTGAGCACGGGCCTGCATGGGGTCGAGGACGAGCGGGGCGAGCACCCCGTCGAAGTCGGAGGCGACGAGCAGCCGCTCGACCCCGGCGACCCGCTGCAGCGCCACGACGAGGTCGTCGGGCAGGCCTGCGGTCACGACGCGTCCCGCCGGCGCTCGGGGCGCTCCGGCGCGGCCTCGAGGTTGGCGAGGAAGCGGTCGGCCCACACCCGCACGTCGTGGTCGGCGACCCGCCGGCGCAGAGCGCGCATGAGGCGCTCCTTGTCCTTGGTCTCGGTGCCGATGGCGCGCAGGATCGTCTGCTTGAGCCCCTCGATGTCGTGGGGGTTGCACACGAAGGCCTGGTGCAGCTCGTGCCAGGCGCCGGTGAACTCGCTGAGCACGAGCGCCCCGCCGTTGTCGTGGCGGCAGGTGACGTACTCCTTGGCCACGAGGTTCATCCCGTCGCGAAGGGGGGTGACGAGCATGACGTCGGCGGCGAGGAAGAGAGCGGCCATCTCCTCGCGCGGATAGCTCTGGTGCAGGTAGTGCACGGCCGGCGACCCGATCGCGCCGTGGTTGCCGTTGATCCGCCCCACGGTCGTCTCGACCTCGGTGCGCAGCTGCTTGTACGCCTCGACCCGCTCGCGGCTCGGCGTCGCGACCTGGACGAAGGTGACGTCGGGCGTGCTCAGCCGGCCGTCGGCGAGGAGCTCCTCGTAGGCCTTGAGCCGGTGCCGGATGCCCTTGGTGTAGTCGAGCCGGTCGACGCCGAGGAGCAGGGTCTTCGGGCTGCCGAGCGACGCCCGGATCTCCGCGGCCCGCTCCTGGACCTCCGGGGTGCGGGCGAGGGCGTCGAGGCCCTCGAAGTCGACGCTGATCGGCACGGCGCTCGCCCGGACGGTGCGCTGGGGGCGCCCCTCGTCGGAGGGGAGGGTGACGGTCTCCCCCTTCGTGCTCGCGCCCAGGTGCTGCCGGCACGCCCGCACGAAGTTCTGCGCGTCGGCCTGGCGCTGGAAGCCGAGGTAGTCGGCCCCGAGGAGGCCGGTGAGGAGCTGCTGGCGCCACGGGAGCTGGGCGAAGAGCTCGACCGGCGGGAAGGGGATGTGGTCGAACCACCCGATCCGCACGTCGGGGCGCAGCTCGCGCACCATCGCCGGGACGAGCTGGAGCTGGTAGTCGTGGACCCACACGACGGCGCCCTTCGCGGCGACCTCGGAGATGGCCTCGGCGAAGCGGCGGTTGACCCGCTCGTAGGCCTGCCACCACACCCGGCGGAAGCGGGCGGGGACGATGACGTCGTGGTAGATCGGCCACAGGGTGTCGTTGCTGAAGCCCTCGTAGTACTGCTCGACCTCCTCGGCCGAGACCGGCACCGGGTGGAGCCACATGCCCGCCTCGTCGAAGGGCTCGGGCGCGTCACCGGTGTCGCCGGCCCAGCCCACCCAGGCGCCGTCGCGGCCGCGCATCACCGAGTCCATCGCCGTGACGAGACCGCCGGGGGAGCGGTGCCACTCGACCTCGCCGTCCGGTCCGACGACCCGGTCCACGGGCAGCCGGTTGGCTGCGATGACGAAGTCGAAGGTCGTGCGGCGTGCCATGGTCTCCCTCACTGCGGCGGCCCTTGCCCCGCCACCATATGACCCCTTCACGCGGAGAGGGCTGGGGACTACCGTGCCGATCATGAAGATCTCGGACGTGCTGCGGGACAAGGGCCAAGACGTCGTGACCATCGGTCCTGACGCCACCGTCGGCGAGCTCCTCGCCCTCCTCGCCGAGCACCGCATCGGCGCCGTCGTCGTCTCCACGGACGGGGCGAGCGTCGACGGGATCGTCAGCGAGCGCGACGTCGTGCGGCACCTGCACTCCGAGGGTGCGGCGATCGTCGAGGGGCCGGTGCGCTCGATCATGACCGCCGAGGTGCACACGTGCAGCGTCGGCGACCAGCTCGTCGACCTCGAGAGCGCGATGACTCAGCGGCGCATCCGCCACGTGCCGGTCGTCGAGGACGGCCGGCTCGTCTCGATCGTCTCGATCGGCGACGTCGTCAAGCACCGCATCCGCGACCTCGCCGCCGAGCGCGACCAGCTCGAGGCGTACATCCGCCAGTAGGACGCGGAGCGGCTCGACACGCTCAGCCGGCGCACAGCCGGTGCTGCGAGAGCGCCCAGCGCGGTGCCCCTACCCTGGACGGCATGACGACCGAGCTCATCCCGGGGGACCCCGTGCCCGAGGAGCCGGACGGGCAGGACAGCACGTCCGAGGACCTCGTCGTCGACGACTTCGCGCGGATCGGCCCCTACCGGGTGGTCCAGCAGCTCGGCGAAGGGGGGATGGGCGTCGTCCACCTCGCCCTCGACCAGCGCGGTCGCGCGGTCGCGGTCAAGGTGCTGCGCCCCCACGTCGCCCACGACGAGGACGCCCGGGCCCGGCTCGCCCGCGAGGTCGCGACGCTCGCGCGGGTGCGCTCGCCGCGGGTGGCCCCGGTCTTCGACGCCGACCTCGACGGCGACCAGCCCTACATCGTCACCCGCTACGTCCCCGGGCCCTCCCTCGACGCCCACGTCAAGGAGCACGGCACCCTCTCGGCCGAGGAGCTGCTGCGCCTCGGGCGGGGCCTGGCCGAGGCGCTGCGCTCGCTGCACGAGATCGGCGTCGTCCACCGCGACCTCAAGCCGGGCAACGTCCTGCTCGTCGACGGCGACCCCGTGCTCATCGACTTCGGCATCGCCCACGACGCCGACGCGTCCCGGATGACGATGACCGGTCTCGTCATGGGCACCCCCGGCTACCTCTCGCCCGAGATCATCGAGGGCGCCGAGGTCGACGCCGCCACCGACTGGTGGGGCTGGGCGGCCACCCTCGTCTTCGCGGCGAGCGGGCACCCCCCCTTCGGCAGGGGCGGGATGGAGGCCGTCCTGTCCCGCGTCACCCGGGGCGACGTCGACCTCACCGGCGTCGACCCCCGCCTCGCGCCGCTCCTCTACGCCGCGCTCACCCCCGACACCGCCCGGCGGCCGCACGCCGACGAGGTGCTCGAGGCCCTCGAGACGTACGCGAAGGGGCACCCGGTCACCGAGGCGCTCCCGCAGCGTGCGCGGGCGATGCCCGGCAGCGAGCCGACGAGCGTCGTGCCGGCCGCGCCGCAGACGTCCGTGCTGCCCGCGGTCGCCCCCGCCCCGGCCCCCCGGCCCGAGCCCGCGCCCTCCATCGCCCCGCGGCCGACGCACCAGCCGCCCGCGCACCAGCCGTACTCGCCGCAGGCCTACGCCTCGCAGCAGCTCGCCCCCCAGCCCGCGCCGCAGCAGCTCGACCCCTCGCCCCAGGCCTGGCCGGGCACGACGCCGTCCTCCCGCGAGGGCGACCCCCGGATCGGGCTGCCCCGGCGCACAGGCGTGCTCCTCGGTCTGCTCGCGGCCGTCGTCGGCGGAGCGGCGGTCGCGCCTCTGCTCACCGCTGTCGTCGTCCTCGTCGGCTCGGCGCTCGCCCGTCTCGTCGACCGCTCGATGACCTCGACGGTCATGCGCCGTTACCAGCACGGCCGGCGCCGCAGCGACGGCGCGGTCGCCGCCGCGAAGTCCCCGCTCCACCTCGTCGTCGCCGTCGTCGGCGCACTCGTGGCGATGCTCCTGCCCCTCGCGGTCGGCGCGAGCACGCTGCTGCTCGTCTCCGTCGCCTTCTCGCTGCTCGCCGTCGACGTCGGCCCCGACCACCCGGCCGGGCTCGCGCTCGCCGGGCTGATAACGGCGCTCGTCGTCTGGTGGGGGCCGGGCAGCGCCTCGCTGCGGCGCGGCACCCGAAGCATGACCCGGGCGGTCACGGGCAGCCCGGCCGCCCGCACCGGCATCACCCTCGCGCTGTGGGCGCTCGGGGTCGTCCTGCTCGGCCTCGCGCTGAGCGCGGGCTTCCCCTCGACGTGGTGGCCGCTCGTCGAGTCGCCGCTGCCCGACACGACCTGGCTCCCGGCGCGGTGAGCGAGGAGCAGTGAGCGATCGACCCAGAGGCGCACGGACCGGCCGGCAGGCGTGGCTGCCCGGGCAGTACCGCCAGCCGCGGCAGACCCAGCCGATCCCGACCCAGCCCGGTCTGCCGAGCCAGCCGATCCCCGTCAAGCCGGCGACCATGCCGACGAAGCCGCCGCAGGGCACGAAGCCGGCCCAGCCGAGGCCCCGGCGCCGCCCGACCGTGCGCGGCGAGGCACCGACCGAGACCCTGCCGATGCTCGGGTCGCTGCGCGGCACGCCGTACCGCGACCCCCGTGTCACCCGTGCCGTCGCCGAGGAGCACGCGGTCGCCGAGGTCATCGACGTCTGCCTGCGCGTCGGCGAGCTCATGCTGCGCAGCGGCGCCGGTGCGCCGTCCGTCGAGGCCGCCGTCATCGGGGTCGCCGTCGCGGCCGGTGTCGACGAGATGGACATCGACCTGACGATGCAGTCCCTGCACATCCAGGCGCGCACGCCGTCGGGGTCGAGCATCTCGCGGCTGCGGGTCGTGCGCGCGCCCCAGATGGACTTCGGACGGCTGGCGTCCGTGCACTCCCTCGTCGACGACGTCATCTCCGGCGAGACGAGCATCGACCAGGCACGGGTGCGCTTGCAGGAGATCCGCCGGGCGCCGCGCACGTGGGCCCGGTGGATCGTCACGACGGGCCAGGGCGCGGTCGCCGCGGGCGTCGCGATGGCGCTCGGCGCCGGGTGGGTCGGTGTGCTCGTCGCGCTGCTCACCGCGATCGTCGTCGACCGCGTGCTGCGGGCCCTGTCGGCGGTGCACCTGCCCGACTTCTACACGGGCGCGATCGGGGGCGCCGTCGCGACCGTCGTCGCCTTCGTCGCGTACGCCCTGGGGTCTATCGAGTGGTTCCCCATGACGCCCTCGGACTTCGCCTACGTCGTCGCGGGGGGCATCGTCATGCTCCTGCCCGCGCGCACCATCACCTCGGCGATGGAGGACATCATCGGGGGCTACCCGGTGACCGGCACCGCCCGGCTCTTCGCGGTGCTCCTGCACTCCTTCGGCCTCATCGTCGGCGTGGCCGCCGGGCTCACCGCCTCGCTGGCCGTCGTCGAGATGCTCGGCGTCGTGCTCAGCCCGCCGGACGTCGGCCGGCTGGCCTGGGCGTCGGCGAGCCCCCAGACGGTGCTCCTCGGCTCGGCGATCGTCGGCGCGGCCGGGGCGATCACCGTGCAGGCGCGACGCCGCATGCTCGTGCCTGCGGCCCTGCTCGGGGTCGTCGCCGTCGGCCTCGCGAGCTATCTCACCCAGAGCGGCCTCGGCCGGGTGACGGCCACCGGCGTCGCGGCGGTGACGCTCGGCTTCGCCGCCCGCCTCGTCGCGCTGCGGATGGACTCGCCGCCGATCACCCTCGGCATCCCCGCGAGCTTCGGCCTCATGCCCGGTCTGTCGATCTTCATCGGGCTCTACCACCTCACGGTGCCGGGGTCGGACGCCGGCGCGCAGGGGTGGACCAGCGTGCTCACCGCGCTCGGCATCATCTTGGCCATCGCCACCGGCGTCACCCTCGGCGAGGTGCTCGCCGCCCCGCTGGACTCGCCGGTCAACCAGAGACGACGTCTCGAGGGCGTGCGGGACACGCGAGACGACCCCTCGGGGGCGAGCCACCCGGGGACGTGAGCGGGTCCCCCTTCGTCGAGGGGCGGTTGACCCGAAAGGTCACGGGAAGGTAACGTCCGTACGCGTCGCGCGTCTGACCCCTGGACGGCGCGCACGTGCGTTGATCCCCCTGAGAGGACCCTGCCCTGATGTTCTACGCGCCCAAGCACGCCCTGCCCACCCACCGCTCGACCGCCCGTCGGCGCGTCACCGGTGTCGCCGTCGCCGGTGCGACCGCCGCCGTCGGCACCGTCGCGACCGCGGGCTCCGCCTCCGCCGGCACCGTGTGGGACCGCGTCGCCGCGTGCGAGTCCGGCGGCAACTGGTCGATCAACACGGGCAACGGCTTCTACGGGGGCCTGCAGTTCCACCCGCGCACGTGGAGCGGCTTCGGCGGCGGCCGGTACGCCGCCTACGCCCACCAGGCGAGCAAGTCGCAGCAGATCGAGATCGCCAAGAAGGTCCTCAAGGCCCAGGGCCCCGGCGCCTGGCCCGTGTGCTCGCGCCGTGCCGGTCTGACGACCGCCAACGGCCTGGCCGTCGGCACCGAGCCGCAGCGCGCCGCCCGCTCGCAGGTGCGCGTCTCCGAGAACGGCTACGTCGCCGTCGACGGCATCCGCGGCCGCCAGACCAACCGGGCCATCGAGAGCTGGATCGGCTCGCGCCAGGCGCGCAACGGCGTCCTCTCCGCGAAGTGGGAGGTGCACCGCCTCCAGCGCAAGGTCGGCGTGCCCGCCGCGCAGCGCAACGGCAACATCAACGACGCGACCTTCGTCTCCGCGCTCCAGCGCACGCTCGGCGTGAGCCGGACGGGCTCGTGGGACGTCAGGACGGTCAAGGCGCTGCAGAACCACCTCAACACGGTCGGCTGACCCGACCCGCGTCCAGCGAAGGGGGCCCGCTCACCACGGTGAGCAGGCCCCCTTCGCCGTGCCCGGGCGCCCTGGCCGCCCTCGCCGTCCCCACCCTCGACCCCACTCGACGAGACACCCGGCTACCACGCAGTACTGGTCGTGATCACCACCAGTACGGCGTGGTAGCCGGGGTCTGGACGGGCCGGGGTGGGGCAGATGGGGCCGGAGTTACAGGTCTGTATTTACGCGCCAGGTGTTGTTGGTGTGACTGAAGTGCACATAGCGTCGCGCACGGCTCCCGCGAGGACCCCCTGACCTCGCGCCAACCGAAAGGCCCGCCACATGCTCGCCACCACCGACTTCCCCGACCGCTCCTCCCTTCGCCGCCGGATGCGCCTGCGCGCCGGTGTCGCCGTCCTCGGCGCGACGGGTGCCGTCGTCGGCGGGATCGGCCTGGCGAGCAGCGCCGGCGCCGCCGGCACGGTCTGGGACCGCGTCGCCGCGTGCGAGTCCGGCCAGAACTGGTCGATCAACACCGGCAACGGCTACTACGGCGGGCTGCAGTTCTCCGCGCAGACGTGGAGCGGCTTCGGCGGCGGGCGTTACGCCGCCTACGCCCACCAGGCCACGCGCTCGCAGCAGATCGAGATCGCCCAGAAGGTGCTCCGGGTCCAGGGCCCCGGCGCCTGGCCGGTGTGCTCGCGTCGCGCGGGCCTGACCCGCACCAACGGCCTGGCCGTCAACCCCTACACCGGCGGCGACCGTCCCTCGCGCGACGACGCCCGCCCCCCGGTCACCTCGACCGGTGGCAAGCTCGTCGTCGACGGCGTCATGGGCCCGCGCACCAACGCCGGCATCGAGACCTGGGTCGGCGGCTCCGTCAACGGCTGGCTCGACACGAGCGACAAGATGAAGATGCAGGGCAAGCTCGGCGTCGCCCGCGACGGCGCCATCGGCCCGCTGACGACCAAGGCCCTCCAGCGTCGCGTCGGCGCCACCCCCGACGGCGCGTGGGGCCCGCAGACCACCTCGCGCCTGCAGAGCTACCTCAACGGCAACGTCCTGCGCTGACCCGCTCGCCCACCCGGGCGCACCGATGGCCGCGACCTGACGGGTCGCGGCCATCGGCATGCTGCGGCGAAGGGGAGCTGGCGGGGGGACTCGAACCCCCAACCACCTGTTTCCCTGCGGGGCTCCTCGGTTGGGTACTGCTGGGACTCGGATTCCCTGTGTTTCCAACGGTCTTCGCGTGCATGTGCGGAGCCGACTCGGGCTGGATCGGTCCTTCTCTGGACGAAAGAGGAGGCGTAAGTGGAGGGCTGGCCGGATCTAGCCACCGACCCTGTAGCGGAGCAGAGGATCCTGCCGGAGTGGCCGGGTCAAGGGTGGACGGAGTCCATCACGCAGTGACGCGGAGCGCCCTTGATGCGGTCCGGAGGTGGGCGGAGAGTGAAGCGGAGGGTCGGAGGCGTGAAGGTGACGTATTCGCGCGGCGGCGTGTCCGCCCAACTTCACTTCTGGACCACCGACCTTGCTCACGTCATTGCTCCGAGCCAGCAAGGCCATCTCGGCTGCAGTTCCGTCGATGTTTCGTTGGCGCTATGTCCCAGATAGGACCTGGACTAGCTGTTCAACTGTGGGAGAACCCTCCACGCCATCTGGTGTCCGATACAGCCGACACGACAGCCCGACCGGCGCGCCTGGCTCGGCGAAGTGGTCCTCACCGTCGACAAGGATCGACGGCGAGCCACGAAAGCTCCACTGCTCAGCTTGTTCGGGGGTGGTCACCAGGACCTTCTCCACGTCGACGTGGATGCCTAGGGTTTCCAGCGCTTCACGGATGCGGCCGTCGGCCACCTGCCAGTTCGGGCACCCGTCGAAGTACAGGAGTTGGACGCGCATACTGCCAGCCTACTTATCGCACGGTGGCAATCACGTAGCTGCATGGCGAAGGGAGCGACGCTCGGGATGAGGTCCTGGGCGTCGCTCCTTTTGGTCTGCCGGTTGGGTCGAGGTTCGCCGCCGCGCCCGGAACGGCCGCAGGCCGCACGCCCGGCACGGCGGCGGGCCGAAGGCCCGCCGGCTCGCGCCGGAGGCGCGCTTGAGTCAGTGGAGAAACTACTCACAGGTTGGACGGAGGTCAGCGTCCCTACTTGGGCGGCCCTGCTACAACGTCGGCTTCTAGGATGTGAAGGCAGGAACTGTCGTTTGGCCCACAAGAGGCGGTCTCTTCAAAGAGCTAAGACGGTTGCGTCACGAGTGGGTTCGTCTAGTCTCCGAGTCGGGACAAGACAGATGGCCAACCAGCAACTTGGGGCGCCGCAGTAGGGACTGTCCGGCCACGGCTGGGCCTGAGGGGAAAATCTATGGCAAACGAACCAAAGGTCTGGATGACCAGTGATGTCGCCGTACCTCAACGCGTATTGGACGCTTTGACCGAGGGGCGCTTGGTCCTCTTTGTCGGCGCCGGCGCCTCAGTGGATGAGCCATCAAATCTCCCACTTTTCGATGCACTCGCCAGAAAATTGGCCGAACTCGCTCACTCTGACTACGAGCCAGACCTGGCTATTGACTTCTTCCTCGGCTCTTTACCTAAAGATTTCGACACTCACACACAGACCAAAAATCTGCTCTCGCGGGGCGAGTCCCGACCAAATTCAACTCATGACGCGATAACTCGGCTGGCCAGCGCCGGAGGCCCACTTCGTCTTGTCACAACAAACTTTGACGACCATCTCGCCGAGAGTGCAGCACTTCAAGATATTCCTGTTCCTGAGAGGTGGGATGGTCCAGCCCTACCGATTGGCGACGACTTCGTTGGCCTGGTCCACCTGCATGGATCTGTACTAGGCGAGGCTCGCCGATTGGTCCTGACTGACAGCGACTTCGGGCGCGCCTATCTAACCCAAGCGTGGGCAACCCGGTTCCTGTTACCAATGTTTCAACATTTTACTGTCCTCTTTATCGGATATAGCCACGACGACCCAATCATGAGGTATCTCGGGCTCGGTCTTCCTGCAGGCAGCTCTAGGTACGCGTTTGTTTCTACAGAGGATGCGCTGAGTGCACGGTGGGCCAGACTTGGAGTTTCACCAATCGGATATCCCGTCAAGCAGGGCGACCATGCCGCTCTTGTCGCCTGTCTAGACGCGTGGGCCACCCGGGCACGCATGGGGCAACTTGAGCATAGGGCGAGAATACAAGAGATCATTAGAGGAAACACTTCACTGACTCCCGTCGATCAGGATTATCTAACGGAGAGAATCGGGTCCGCGTCCGGCGCCAAGGAGTTTGCTCAAGAGGTTCGTGACTCGACTCCCTCCCAGCGCATCAGTTGGCTCCGGTGGATTGAGGGGCAAGAAACTTTCCAGGGACTCTTCCGAGGCGCCCCCCAGTCCGAGGCGACATCGGTCCTAGCCCGCTGGTTTGGTGAGTGTTTCATCGCCGACCCCGACCTGCACTGCGAGGCACTGGGCACCGTTCAGCGGCTGGGACAGAACTTTAGCGAAGAGCTCTTTAATTGGGCCTGTTGGGCTGCTGGGGATCTCAGCAGTCTGGATGCCGTCGCGGGCATTCGCTGGAAGACCCTGTTAGGCACGTCCGTCCAGAATGTTCCAAATATCGCCCCCCTCATACGTTACCTTCCCGGTGACTCTGCAGAGAATAGCGCGGTTCTGCGCACTGTGTTAAGGCCGCGGCTTGAGTTGAAGGCAGACTGGCTCGCTGAAGAGTCGTCCGAGCCCATGAGTCGGCCTCCTGATGTGGAACTCAAGTGGCCCATCAATGCAGAGAGTCTGTCAGCCAACCTTCTGAAGGCAATTGAAGCGAGCGAAGCCGGCAATCGCAGCCTGGGAGTCCTCCTAGAGGACACACTGAGCGGGATTCACGAGCTTTTCAGTGCATTTTTGGGGAAGCCCAATGACCGCAGGATGAGCTTCGCCCGATCCGCAATTGAACCGCACGATCAAGATCAGTTTCCGCGGCCCATCGACTCCCTCATCGACGCTCTCCGCACCTATGGTGAGCGGGCCATCGGAGTTGACCCAAACCTCCCGAACGCTTGGTGGTCCCTTGGATACACCTTATTTCAGAGACTCGCACTACATCTTTTAGTTGAAGATGCCTCACGCACGCCTGACGAAAAGATTCGGTGGCTTCTTGATCGAACTTCGCTCTATGCTGCCGACCTGAAGCACGAGGCGTATCGGGTTCTCTCTGTAACCGCTGAACATGCGTCTCAATCAGTCCGCGAAGAACTCTTAAGCGCAGCAGAAGCGGGGCCTGATTATCCCGAAGAAGTTCCCGACCGAGAACGCCATATTGCCTACGGGAGATACAATCTGCTCGTCTGGCTCGCTCGAGTAGCTCCCACTTGGGTCGAGGCCGCGACAAAGCTGAAGGAAATCGAGGACGCGAACCCGACATTTGCCCCGAGGGATCATCCTGATTTCGACCACTGGATGGAGAGTGGAGTATGGGGACGCAGGCTACCAATGGAGGTCGATGAGTTTATTGGTCGTTTCGAGCAGCGCCCTCATGAGACTCTCGATGAATTGCTGAAGCGGGACTATTCGAGAATAGAGTTTAGCCAACCTGAGTGGAGCGATGCACTCGACTTGCTGCGAAGCGTGGCAGAGTCGCGCGCCGACCTAGGCTTGCGGCTTTGGAGGGAAGCTAGCGCCCGATCTGACCTCACTACCCGGAGTAGCGAGATCCAACGGGCTGTCGTTGGTGGCTGGGCAGGTGCCGATCTTGGTGAAAGTTCAGGGGACGTCCTCTCCCTTGTAGGATCTCTGGTCAATGACCCTGACTCAACGGACGTCATCTGCGATTTTCTGTCCCGTCAGGCCGAGGCACACATTGAGTGGAGCGAGTCTGAGTCGATAATCGCAATGCGCGCGATCGCCAATGAAGTATGGGACGCGCAGAAGGAATCCTTCAGCAGCGTTGAGGACGCGGGAACCTTGTCCTTCGCTCCAATGTACTTGAACTCCTGGCCGGGCCAGCTTGTATCATTCTGGTTACGGGAGATCGATCGGCGGTGGCGCCGCCATAGGGCAGAGTGGTCAGGGTTTAGCGATGAAGAGGCCTCCAGCCTCGGCGCGCTCTTGTCGGGCCCAAGCGCTACCCACGATGCCGTCCATCCGGCATTCGCCCGCGCCCTCTACTTCCTATTTGCAGCTGACCCAGTCTTCGCCCAAGGACGGCTCTTCCCTCTTTTTCGAGGCGAGTCCTCGACGAAATGTTGGTTTGCCTACCTCCACCACCCCCGCGTGAACGACAAGATGCTTGCGGGTGGTCTCCTAGAACTGATCCTTGAAGAGTGGGTTTACCTCGACCGGTTCGATGAGCACCTAGACGTTCAAGGAAGTTTTCTACGGCTGGTCGCGTCCATCGCTTGTTTTGCTGGAATTAGCGGGGATGATAGGCGCTCATTGCTGGCACAGAGCGTTGTCGCCCGAGAGGGCGCGTTTGCCCCAGCCTTTGCATCGGCAACCATTGATGTCTTGCGCGCCGATGAAGTCGATGGAGGCGAAGTCTGGACGACTTGGTTGCGGGAACACGTTGACAACCGCCTTCGGGGCATACCCAGAATTGCGAAACGGGATGAGCTGATGCGGTGGGCAGATGTGGTGCCATACCTTGGCGCAAGCATTCCGGAAGGAATCGAAATGCTTTCAAGTCAAGGCCTCGACCTAGGTGAGGGATTCCGTGAATACAATCCCCCCAACGGGGCGATTAATGATTATGGGAACGATCTTGTCTTGCACTATATGCAACGACTGGATCATTCCAGTTCACTCACGGGGTTGAACGCCTACAGGATTAATAAGTTGATTGCCTCCTTGCGAGAGATCCTCGGCACAGAGGCGGTTCAACCGCTCGTTGATAGAGCAAAAGAAAAGGGAGTTGGGGAGTAACGTTAGCGGCTAGCCTGGCCAACAAAAGGCTAGTGCTTTAACGCGGCTCCCTTGGGTGATGACGTGGTCTAACTCGCCGAGAAAGCGCCAACCGGATGAGCGGTATAGCTGGATGGCATTTCTATCTTTGGACATTACATCAAGCACTACCGCTAGGTCATCACGACGCGCTCGGTCCAAAGCTGCGTCCAGAAGACATCTTGCCGCAGAGCGGCCTCGCGCTGTCGGGGACACGAAAAGACGGGCCAGGGTGGCAATGCGCGATGGCGGGACGCCCTGCTGCTCAGTGAGTAATCTTGGCGCTCCGTCTCCAAGATCAGGCCGCTTCAGTGCCACGTGGCCAACGGGCTGCCCTTCCAGCAGAGCGGTCCACTGGCCTAGCGCCTTCGGCAGGTCGACCCATGCCCGGGCGTCATCAACACCTTCGACTGGATACCCATCGGTCGCGTGGACCTGAAGCAGAATATCGGCCAGGGCGTCAAGGTCAGCCGGAATAGTTGGGCGAATCTCGATATCGCTCATTCGTCCACCTTCATCGTGTAGTCGAGGCCCGAGTAATCAGCGCGCATGATGAACTGCGTCACCTCAAACGGCTTGCGGTCTTGGTCCAGGCCAGTGTGCAGAACGACGAGGACCGGAACTCCTTCGGGCAGCCGCAGCCCGTCAACCTCATCGAGCGTTGGCATACGGGCTGTGACTTCCTCACGGGTATAAGTGATCTCGTGCCCCAGTTCGGCGAAGCGGGCATAGAGGTCGCCTTTGCCGAGGTTGTCGCCTTCCCCGAGCTCCGTTCCGCCCGCGATGCTCCACGGCACGTAGGTGACGCCAATCTGCATCGGCTCGTCGTCTGCGAAATACCAGTTCTCCCGCCGCACCACGCTCGCCTCGGTAGGGCTGACGTTCAGGCGCTCAGCGATCTCAGGTGATGGCACTACACGGCCAATCTCCTTCAGGAAGGCGTTCGGCACTCGACCCTGGGCGGCTACCTCAGCGTGGAACGGAGACAGGCCCGTCTCTTCGCGCAGTCTCCGGGAGTAGCGCCACTGGCCGAACCGCATCAGCCGCGGCTTGGTCCGCACGAAGACGCCCTTGCCGTGGTGTGCGGTCACGAGCCCCGCCTCGGCTAGTTGCCGCACGGCCTCGCGGGCGGTGTTGCGAGCAACCCCGTGGTCTGCAGCCAGCACGCGCTCAGAGGGCAGCCGGTCGCCTGGCTCGTACTCCCCCGACTCGATGGCAGCACGCAACGCGGCCGCCACCTGACGACTCGCCGTGCCCGCCCCTTGGGCCGACACCTTCTTCTCACTCATATCCACAGTGTAGGCCCCTGGCTTAAGCCACCTGTTGACACTGGCTTGAGCCAGTTGTAGCGTCGTCGCACTGGCTTAAGCCAGCACCAATCAAGAGGAGCAAATCATGGCGATGCAACGTCGGTTCCCGGTCGGTCACGCGGACGTCTTCCCCGCGGGTGCGTTCTTGAAGGGGGGTGTGGAGCCGGTGGCGGACTTCGATGCGGACAAGCGGCCGGATGGTTCGCGGCCGCAGCAGTTGGATAAGGACTCGGGCCTGCCGTTGTGGCAGGTGACGGTCCTGGACGCGGACGAGGAGGCCGGCAAGAAGGAGACGGCTCTGTCGATCAAGATCGCGGCGAAGGTGCAGCCGGTTCCTCCGGACAACGGGACGCCGTTCCCGTGGACTCCGGTGGAGTTCGTGGGGCTGACGGCTCTGCCCTACGTCGATGACAACGGGGTGCGTCCTCGGTTGGCGTGGTCCTTCCGGGCGGAGGGGATGACTGCTCCGGGCAAGGGGGCGAAGCCCTCGGTCTCGGGTCGCTCGGAGTCGGCGGCTGCGTGATGCGTGCCGTGAGGGTTCGTCGTCTGGTCCGTGGGGGTGTCCTCGCGGTCCAGGCGGCTGGCCCGGTCCTGTGGCGGCTGCTGGCGGTGTGCGTGGCGCTGCTCGGTGCGGGCTGGTTCGCTGGTCGCGCCCCTGAGCGGACGTTATGGGGGCTGCCGACCGATCCGTCTGACACCTCGTGGGTCGCGGCCTTCGGGTCGCAGCTCCAGATGCTCGGGGCCGTGGTGGGCGTGGCTGCGCTGCTCGTCTTCATCGCGGCCTTCGTGGTCGCGCTGCGGTACCCAAATCAGGTCGTGGCGTGGTTCTACCGGCGCTATGTGCGTGGAGACTTCGCGCATGTCGCTCGGGCGGCTGGCCTGTCGAAGGAGATTCAGACCAAGGACGGTCGCGGGTGGGTCGATCCGGCGTTGCTGGGTGTGACCTCGTGCGGTGGTGTGGTCGTGGCTCGCATCCGGGCTCGCCGGGGGCAGTCGTCGTCGGAGATCGCTGCGGTGGCGGAGAAGTTCGCGGCTGACTTCGGTGCTGCGAGTTTTCGTGTCTCGACGCCTTCGGCTGCGGTCGCGGTGCTGCGGTTGACGATGGGTGACGCGCTGGCGGGTGCGACGACGGCGAGGATTCCTGCGGATCGTGCGCCGGGTGCGGCCCTGGAGCCGGTGGAGGTCGGTCGGGAGGAGTCGGGCGACCCGTGGCGGCTGTCGCTGGTGGGTCGGCACACGCTGGTCGCGGGTCGGTCGGGCTCGGGGAAGGGCTCGATCCTGTGGGGCTCGGTGGCTTCCTTGGGTCCGTGGATCAGGCAGGACACGGTGCGGGTGCACGGCGTGGACCTCAAGCGTGGCGTGGAGATCGCGATGGGCGACGGGCTGATGTATCGCACGGCGTATAAGCCGGAGCAGGCCGTGGAGGTGCTGCGGGATCTGCTGGCGATCATCGATGAGCGTGCGGTCCGCATGGTCGGGCAGTCGCGGCTTCATGAGCCGATGCCGGGTGATCCGCTGCACGTCTTGGTCATTGACGAGCTGGCGGCGTTGACGGCCTATGCGGATGCCGGGGTGAAGAAGGAGGGCAATCGCCTGCTGTCGGAGATCTTGACGCAGGGCCGGGCGATGGGGGTTGTCGTCGTCGCTTTCGTGCAGGACCCGAAGAAGGAGACGGTCCCGATGCGGGGGCTCTTCACGCAGACGGTGGCGCTGCGTCTCCAGAGCGTCGAGGAGGTGCAGATGGTCCTTGGGTCGGGTCTGAGTGATGAGGCTCCGGCCCATCGCATCCCGGATGACATGCGGGGTGCTGGCTATCTCGTCACGGAGGAGGGCGAGGTGGCGCGGGTGCGGGCGCACTTCTGGCCGGACTCGCTCATCAAGGCCACAGCGGCGCACTACCCGGCGGCGAAGCGCTGGGAGTCATCTCGGGAAGGGGTTCGTCATGATGCCGAATGAGCGCTCTCGCGCTGCCACGCGGACGTTGGCAACGCTCAATCTCCACGGGGCGTGCGTGCGCCATCCGCACCCGGATTGGTGGTTTCCGGAGCGTGGCCGCGACGACACGGACAAGGCGCTGGAGGTGTGCGCCTCGTGCCCGGTGCGGGCGATGTGCCTGGACTACGCGCAGACGTGGGACGACCAGGGCGTGTGGGGCGGCACGTTGGATCACGAGCGGTTCGGGCTGGGTGAGACGGCATGAGCTGGATGCTGGCGGCGGCTCCGTCTGAGGTGCTCCCCCTTCGCTCGTCGTTGGGTCGGGGTGCGGCGGTCGCGTGCGATGAGTGCGGGGTGGTCTTCGTGCGGCGCTTCGATGCGCGGACGATCTTCCCGACGACCTCGGACGCCATCGCGGCGGCGACGACGTTTTGTGAGGGCTGGGCCTATGTGATCGGCAATGGCCGCGATCACCTCGTGTGTCTCGACTGCGTGTGTGCGAGTGGCGCGGCAGGCGAGTTCTGATGGTTGACCGCAGCGCCCCCTTCGGGTTCCCCGGCTACAGCGACGATGCGCCGCTGGATCTGGGGAGCCTCGGGGCGGCTGCTCGGCAGGGCGTGGTGGATCGCCTCGTGGGCGGCACCTTCGATGCCTGGGCGGATGCTGCGGCGCGGGTGGGTCATTGCGCGCACCCGATCCGGCTGGTCGGGTCCTCTCGTCGCGTCGACCGGGCCACGGGTGAGGTGTTGAGCAGCTATTCGTCTGCTCACGAGCCCTTCGGGGTGACCTATGTGCGGTGCGGCAATCGGCGGGCGAGTGTGTGCCCGGCCTGCTCGCGGATCTATGCGCGGGACACCTTCGAGATGATCCGGGCCGGTGTGGTCGGGGGCAAGAGCGTGCCGGAGGAGGTCAGCGGTAATCCGTTGGTCTTCCTGACGTTGACGGCTCCGTCCTTCGGTCCGGTGCATGCGGCGAAGGGGGGCCAGCGGTGCCGTCCTCGTGATGGGCGCGGGGTGTGCGAGCACGGTCGTCCGGTGGCGTGTTGGCGGGCTCACGAGGACGGTGACCTCGACGTGGGGACGCCGATCTGCTCGGACTGCTACGACTACGTGGGGCACGCGATCTGGCAGTGGTGGGCTCCGGAGTTGTGGCGGCGGTTCACGATCGCGGCGCGTCGGGTCATCGCGCGTGCGCTGGGTGTGCCGGACTCTCGGCTGCGGGAGGTGGCGACCTTGCAGTACGCGAAGGTCGCGGAGTACCAGGCGCGGGGCGTGGTGCACTTCCATGCGTTGGTGCGTCTCGATGGGCCGAAGACGCTAGAGGGGTATGCGGCTGCGCCTGCGGCGGTCTCGGCTGGGGTGTTGGCGGGGCTCCTCGAGGATGCGGTGGCGCGGGTCCACTTCGATGCTCCGTCGTGCGGTGGTCAGGGTGGCGGTCGGCTGCGGTTCGGCGCTCAGGTCGATGCCCGGACGGTGACCGGCTCGCGGGGCGATGATCCGGACGCCCCGCTCGTGGGTGAGCAGGTCGCTGGCTATCTGGCGAAGTACGCGACCAAGGCCGCGTCGGACACGACCGATCCGCGAAGGGAGTCGGCCCACTACCGGCGTCTGCGGGCGACTCTGGATGACCTCGCGGACCAGCGCACGGCCGGCGATGACTACGAGCTGCTGGGCAAGTGGGTGCACATGCTCGGCTTCCGGGGGCACTTCTCCAGCAAGTCGCGCAAGTACTCGATCACGCTCGGGGCTTTGCGTCGGGCGCGGCAGCGGTGGCAGCGGATCGCCTCCGACTGTGCTCGGGAGGGGCGTGAGGTGCCGGTCCTCGACTTCGCGGACCTGATCGCGGATGACGAGGAGGAGACGACCCTCGTCGTGGGCTCCTGGAGCTACGTGGGCACCGGGTGGGACAACGACGGTGACACGGCGCTGGCTCTGGCGGCTGCGGACCGTGCTCGGGCCTACGACCAGTGGCGTGCCGAGAAGGCACGGGCGAACTGAGAAGACACGACAGACAAGGGAGAGAAGGGATTCAGATGTGCAATCGACATGACCCGCTGTGGACGGTGCAGGACGTCGCGACGTTCCTCGGGGTGCCCGTGGGGGCGCTCTACGACTGGCGGTGCCAGGGCGAGGGACCTCCGGCGTTGAAGATCGGTCGTCGCCTGCGCTACCGGGAGAGCGACGTCTTCGAGTGGCTCGACGAGCAGACGGCAGCGTGAGCCGTGGGACGGCAGGGGTTGGCTCCGGGCGAGTGGGGTGCCATCTCGACGGTGCGCGTGGCCACGGACTCCGGGGCGGCGTACAAGGCTCGGGCGTGGTTCCGGGGCTTCGACGGTCGCAAGCGTCGGGTGGAGCGGTGGGGGTCGTCGCAGGCGGCGGCTCAACGGGCACTCACGACGGCTCTGGAGGATGCGGCCACGACCGGCGTCGGTGGGCTGACGGCTCGGGACACCTTGGACGAGGCGGTGCGGCAGTGGTTGGCCGACCTCGACCAGCTCGTGCGGATGGGTGAGCGGTCGCCGGGGACGGTGCAGACCTATCGCTACCAGTGGCAGCGACACGTCTCCCCCGCGTTGGGCAACCTGCGGTTGGGTGAGGTGACGACGCCCATCGTGGACCGCTTCCTCGTGGACCTGCACGAGCGGGTCGGGTCGGCCACCTCGCGCACGTCGCGGGCGGTGATCTCCGGTGCGATGGGTCGGGCGGTGCGTGAGGGTGCGGTGCGGTTCAACCCGACTCGTGAGGTGCGTCGGCTCAGTGCTGGCCCTCGTCGTCGGCCGCGTGCGTTGACCGAGCAGGAGCGGGCGGCGTGGTTCCTGGCCGTGACCCGTGATCCTCGGGCCGTCGAGCACGACCTGCCGGACCTGTGCGCCTTCATGCTGGCGACGGGTCTGCGGATCGGTGAGGTCGTCGCGGTGCTGTGGTCGGAGATCGACCTGGAGGCCGGCACGGTCGCGGTGACCTCGACCCTCATCCGGGTGACGGGTCAAGGCTTGATCCGCAAGCCCACGAAGTCGGCGGCCGGGCAACGGCTCCTCCCCCTTCCACAGTGGTGCGTGGCGATGCTGCGGCGGCGCGCTGAGATCGGGGTCGGGCCGGAGGAGCCGGTCTTCGGCACGGTCGACGGTGGCTTCCGGGAGCCGCGCACGGTGAGTCGGTGGCTCTACGAGGTGCGCCTCGACAGTGATCTGGAGTGGGTGACGTCGCACGCCTGGCGCAAGACGACGGCGAGCATCCTCGACGGGTCCGGGGTCACTGCGCGGATCATCGCGGACCAGCTCGGCCACTCGCGGGTGTCGATGACGCAGGACGTCTACCTGGGCCGTGGGGAGCAAGATCCTCGGGTGCTGGCGGCGCTCGAAGCGGCCGACCCTCGGCCCCCTTCGCCGGGCCAAAGTGGAGGCGAAAGTGGAGGCTTCGGCCTTCCGGAGGGTGGGGAGTGAGGTGTTTCCCTTGATTTCAGAGCTGGCGAAGGGACTCGAACCCTCAACCACCTGTTTACAAGACAGGTGCGCTGCCAGTTGCGCCACGCCAGCGGCGGCGGCCGGGGCCGCCCTGCGCCCCGCGCGGGACGCGGCCACGATGCTACGGCAGGGGAGGGGTCACCCCTTCGCCCGTGCTCGACGGTCGAGCTCCTCGGGGATCTCGCGGACGGGCACGACGACGACGTCGTCGACCTTCCAGTCCAGCGCCCGGGCGACCTGCGCGGCGTGCTCGAGGTCGCCGAGGTCTGGGGTGTGGCCGGCGTGCGGCACGACGAAGCTCTCGACGTGGAAGACGTGGCCCATGTCGCGCACGCGGCTGCCGCTGCGACGCACCCAGGCGATCTCCTCGAGCGCCTCGTCGACCTGGCGGGTCAGCGGGTGCGGCTGCGAGCCCTCGACCGTGCGGGCCTGCGAGTCGACGAGCGCCCCGGAGGCGTGCCGGACGTTGGTCCACCCGTCGCGGATGATCGAGAAGGAGATGGCGATGGCGACGACCGCGTCGGCCCACCACAGCCCGAGACCGATGCCGAGCACGCCTACGACCGTCCCGGCGGCGGTGCGCCAGTCGGCCTTCTGCATGTCGGCGTCGGCGTAGAGGACCCGGTCGTGCAGCGCGTCGGCGAGCGGCATCTTCATCCGTCCGAGGATCACCGGGCCGACACCCGTGTAGACCATGGCGGCGATCATCACCCAGCCCGCCCACACCGCGTGACCGAAGATCTCGACGGTGGCGACCGGGGGGTGCTCGGCCTTGATCAGCCCCATCGCGGAGTCGACGGCGAGGTAGGTGCCGGTGCCGAGCAGGGCGACGGCTGCGGCGAGATGGCCGGCGCCGACGGCGCGGTGGTAGCCGTACGGGTGGTCGGGGTCGACCGGGCGGCGGGCCCGGCGCTGGGCGAGGAGGAAGGCGATCGGCGGGATGAAGGCGAGGAGGTCCTCGACCCATGCCGTCTTCATCGCCTGCGAGCTGCCCATCGCGAGGTAGACGACGGCGACGGCGGTCGTCATGAAGGCGATGGTCACCCACTCGAGGTGGACCGCGCGCGTCAGGGCCCGGCGCTGCTCGTCGGGCAGCTGGGTGCGCCCGAAGGACAGAGCCCCCTCGGTGCTCATGGCGCCCTCCCGTGGTCGTCGAGCCAGCGCTCGAGCGAGGACTGCAGGGCGTTCTCGCCGGCCGGCACGGCCATGACGTGCGCGTGCGTGCCGTCCGGCCCGGAGACCTCGACGTAGGGACGGGTCATCCCGACCTTCGAGCTCCAGGCGCTCTTGTCGGTGAGCCCGCCGACGACGACGTCGACGTCGCCGCGCTCGAGGGCGGCCACGAGCGCCTCCTCGCCGTCGACCCGCCAGGTGGGGCGGGCGCCGAGCGACTCGGCCCACGCGGTGACGAGCTCGACCTCGGAGCCGGTCGGGGGGTCGGTCGTGCCGTCGGTCCACGGCGGGTGGTGCGAGACCCCGACCCTCAGCTCGCCGGTGGAGCGGACCTGCTCCAGGGTGCCGTCGGGGTCGCGAGGGATGCTCGCGCAGCCGGTGAGCAGCGCGAGGACGAGCAGCAGAGCCGCCGCACGCATCGCTCAGCCAGACGTCTGGCCGTCGTCGACGACGAAGGAGGTGCGGGCGCCGTCGCCGTCACGGGCGATGAGACGCAGCTGGTCGCGGTGGAAGCCGTGGTCGATGCCCCACAGCACGGCCTGGCTGCGCGAGGAGACGCCCATCGTCCGGTAGGCGGCGCGGATGTAGGACTTCACCGAGTTGATGCTCAGGTAGCACTGCTTGGCGATCTCCTGGTTGCTCAGCCCCTCGGTGACGAGCGCGATGACCTCGGACTGGCGCGGGGTCAGGCCCTGCTCCTGCCCGGGCCAGCCGGCCGCGCGGGGCTCGACGTCCGTCGCGGCCTGCGGGGTGAGCAGGGTCTCGCCGGCGCAGATCCGGCGCAGCGCGGAGACGAGCTCCTGGGCGCTCATCGACTTCGAGAGCACGCCGGACAGGCCGCGGTCGCGCGCCGCGGCGATGACCTCGGGCCCGGCGGCCCAGGTGTAGAGCACGGTGTGCCCGACCTTGTCGTCGGAGACGATCGTGTCGAGCTTGCGGGGGGCGTTCGACGGCGCGGCGAAGGCGTCGTACAGCGCGATGTCGACGGGCTGCGACAGCGGCATGTCGCAGTCCAGCTCGACGACGCGGATCTCGTCGGCGAAGGGGGCGAGCATGGCCGCGACGCCGTGGACGACGACCTCGTAGTCGTTGAGGACAGACAGGCGGATGGGCCCGCTGGGACCGGCTTCGTGCATGGGCCCAAAATAGCCCGTCCGATGCTCACTGCCGAGTCCGCGCATACACCCCAAGGGGGGTGTCTGCTCCCGCGTCCCGCGGGAGGCCTGCGTGCTTGTGTCGAGGGACGGCGCGAGACCTCGCGCCGACCCGACCGGGAAGCAGTCATGGCAGCCAAGAACACCTCCGAGGACGTCCGCGGGGCCGGCGACGAGCTCCACCAGCGCAGCGGCGGCGACAGCCCCCCGCTGACGACCGCTCACGGCGTGCCCGTCGAGGACGACCAGAACTCCCTTCGCGCCGGTGACCGGGGCCCGACCCTGCTCGAGGACGCGCACTTCCGCGAGAAGATCTTCCACTTCGACCACGAGCGCATCCCCGAGCGCGTGGTCCACGCCCGCGGCTACGGCGCCCACGGCGTCTTCGAGGCCTACGAGTCGCTCGCCGACATCACCCGGGCGAGCGTCTTCGCGCAGGCCGGCAAGAAGACCGAGGTCTTCGTGCGCTTCTCGACGGTCGCGGGCAACCTCGGCTCCTTCGACCTCGCGCGCGACGTCCGCGGCTTCGCGACGAAGTTCTACACCGACGAGGGCAACTGGGACCTCGTCGGCAACAACATCCCCGTCTTCTTCATCCAGGACGCGCTGAAGTTCCCCGACCTCGTCCACTCCGTCAAGGAGGAGCCGGACCGCGGATTCCCGCAGGCGCAGTCGGCGCACGACACCTTCTGGGACTTCGCCTCGCTCATGCCCGAGTCGACCCACATGACCCTGTGGCAGATGTCGGACCGCGCGATCCCGCGCTCCTTCCGCACGATGCAGGGCTTCGGCGTGCACACCTTCCGCTTCGTCACCGCCGAGGGCAAGAGCTCCTTCGTGAAGTTCCACTGGACCCCGCTGCAGGGCATGCAGTCGGTCGTGTGGGACGAGGCGGTGAAGATCAACGGCGCCGACCCCGACTTCCACCGGCGCGACCTCTACGACGCCATCGAGTCCGGTGACTTCCCCCAGTGGGAGCTCGGCGTGCAGGTCTTCGACGACGACTTCGCCGACTCCTTCGACTTCGACGTGCTCGACGCGACGAAGATCATCCCCGAGGAGGTCCTGCCGGTCCGCCCGATCGGCCGGATGACCCTGGACCGCACGGTGACCAACGTCTTCGCGGAGACCGAGCAGGTCGCCTTCATGACGCAGAACGTGCCGCCGGGCATCGACTTCAGCGACGACCCGCTGCTCCAGGGGCGCAACTTCTCCTACCTCGACACCCAGCTCAAGCGGCTCGGCAGCACGAATTTCAGCCAGCTGCCGGTCAACGCGCCGCGCTGCCCCGTCGCGCACTTCCAGCGCGACGGCCACATGCAGACCTCGCTGCAGCCGGGGCGCGCGACCTACGAGCCGAACTCCTTCAGCGGCGCCGAGCGCGGTCCGCGCGAGGCCGGCGCCGAGGGCCACGTGCCCGTGCCGGAGCGCGTCGAGGGCACGACCCGGCGCATCCGCAGCGAGTCCTTCGCCGACCACTACAGCCAGGCGCGGCAGTTCTGGGTGAGCCAGACCCCGGTCGAGCAGGACCACATCGTCGCGGCCTACGTCTTCGAGCTCGGCAAGTGCGAGATCGAGGCCATCCGCTCACGGATGGTCGCCAACCTGCGCAACGTCGACGAGGAGCTCGCCGGCCGGGTCGCGAAGGGCCTGGCCCTCGACCTGCCGGAGGCCAGCCCCGCCGCGGTCGAGACCCGCACCGACCTCGACCCCTCGCCGGCGCTGAGCATCCTGGCCAACGCCCCGGAGACCTTCGCCGGGCGCAAGCTGGGGCTGCTCCTCGGCGAGGGCGCGGACGCCGGCACCGTGGCCGCCGTCGAGAAGTCGGTCACCGACGCGGGCGGCATGGTCGAGGTCATCGCGATCGCCGTGGGGGGCACGACCCTCTCCGACGGTCGCCGCATCCCCGCGGACCAGGCGATCGCCGGGGCCCCCTCGGTGCTCTACGACGCCGTCGCGATCATCGCCGGCGATGCCGGCGGCGCGGCGCTCGCCGACGAGCCGGCCGCCCGTGACTTCGTCACCGACGCCTTCACCCACTTCAAGGTCATCGGGCTCGGGGGAGCGACGAGCACGCTCGTCGCCGCCGCCGGTCTCGACGGCAAGGTCGACGCCGACGACGCCGTCCTCACGGTGTCCGGCGCGGACGACGCGCAGACCTTCATCACCCGGTGCGCGGGACCCCGCCACTGGGACCGGGCCATCACGGCCTGACGAGAGGAGCAGCATGAGAGCACTCACCTGGCAGGGCACCCGCGACGTGCAGGTCGTCGACGTGCCGGACCCCCGCATCCAGGAGCCCACCGACGCCGTCATCAAGGTGACGTCGACGGCGATCTGCGGGTCCGACCTCCACCTCTACGAGCCCCTCGGGCCCTTCCTCGCCCAGGGCGACGTCCTCGGCCACGAGACGATGGGCGTCGTCGAGGAGGTCGGCGCCGAGGTCACCCACATCAAGCCCGGCGACCGCGTCGTCATCCCCTTCAACATCTCCTGCGGGCACTGCTGGATGTGCCGGCGCGGCTACACCGCCCAGTGCGAGACGACCCAGGTCACCTCGCAGGACAAGGGGGCGGCCCTCTTCGGCTACACCGAGCTCTACGGCTCGGTGCCCGGCGGCCAGGCGGAGTACCTGCGCGTCCCGCAGGCGCACTTCGGGCCGATCAAGGTGCCGGACGGGGTGCCCGACGAGCGCTTCCTCTACCTCTCCGACATCCTGCCCACCGCCTGGCAGGGCGTGGAGTGGGCCGAGGTGAGCGAGGGCGACACGCTCGCGGTCTTCGGGCTCGGCCCGGTCGGCCTGCTCGCCACGCGCATCGCCCGTCACCGCGGCATCCGCGTCATCGGTGTCGACAACGTGCCCGAACGGCTCTCCGCCGCCCAGGCGTACGGGGTCGAGGTGCTGAGCACCGACGAGGTCGACGACATCCCCTCGGCGATCAAGGAGATGACCGACGGCCGCGGCGCCGACGGCACCCTCGACGCGGTGGGCATGGAGGCGCACGGCACGCCGGTCCTCGGCGCGGCCGTCAAGGGCGCGGGACTGCTGCCCGACGCGATCGCCAAGCCGCTCATCAAGAAGGCCGGGGTCGACCGTCTCGCCGCGCTCTACGACTCCATCAAGTCCGTCCGTCGCGGCGGCACGGTCTCGGTGAGCGGGGTCTACGGGGGTCAGTCCGACCCGATGCCGATGATGGAGATGTTCGACCGCGGCATCGCGCTGCGGATGGGCCAGTGCCACGTGCGGCGCTGGGTCGACGACATCATCCCGGTCCTCACCGACGACGCCGACGTCTTCGGGGTCGAGACCCTCGCGACGCACCGGCTGCCGCTCGAGGACGCGCCGCACGGCTACGACATCTTCCAGAAGAAGGAAGACGGCTGCATCAAGGTCGTCCTCAAGCCGTGAGCACCGACGCGTCCCACGCCGTCCCCGCGTCCGGGGGCGTCGCCCTCGTCGCGGGGGCGTCGCGCGGGCTCGGCCTGCTCGTGAGCATCGAGCTCGCCCGCCGCGGCTACCGGGTGCACGGCTGCGGCCGTGACGCAGGGACCCTCGACCGGGCCGCGACCATCGTCGCGGCCCGGTCCGGGCGTGACGAAGGGGGAGCCGGCTCCCCCTTCGTCCCCGCGGTGTGCGACGTCCGCGACGCGGACGCCGTCGAGAGCTGGGTGCGCTCCGTCGTCGACCTCGAGGGCGGGGTCGACGTCGCGATCCACGTCGCCGGGATCATCCAGGTCGGGCCGGTGTCCTCGACGACGCTCGGGCACTTCCGTGACGCCGTCGACACGATGCTCATGGGCCCGGTCCACGTCGCGCTCGCCGTGCTGCCCTCGATGCGCGCCGCCGGCAGCGGGCGGATCGGTGTCGTCAGCTCCGTCGGCGGGGTCGTCAGCGTGCCGCACCTCCTGCCCTACTCCGTCGCGAAGTTCGGTGCCGTCGGGCTCACCGAGGGCCTGCGGGCCGAGCTCGCCGGGACCGGCGTCACCGCGACGACCGTCGTGCCCGGCCTCATGCGCACCGGCGGCCACGTCGCCGCCCAGCTCGTCGGGGACGCCGAGCGCGACTACGCGTGGTTCGCTCCCGGCGCCTCGCTGCCGGTGCTGTCGATCGGGGCCGAGCGCGCGGCCCGGCGCATCGTCGATGGCGTGCTCGCCGGCCGCTCGCAGGTCGAGCTCACCCCCCTGACGATGATCGGGCGACGCGTCCACGGCATCGCCCCCGCCCTCACCGTCGGCGTCATGGGGCTCGCCGCCCGGCTGCTGCCCGACGGGCCCGACCGCGGCCCGTCGATGTCCGCCGAGCGTCCCCGGGTCACCGGGGCCACGGCTCGAGAGCGCCTCGGCTCCCGCGTCGTCGACGCCCTGAGCGTCCTCGGCGACCGCGCCGCCCGCCGCACCAACGAGCGCGTGGACGGCGGCGCATGATCCTGCGACCCGACCCCGGCCTCGGCGACCGCGCGCGCACCCTCGGGGCGGCCGTCGCCGACGGCGGGGACCTCGACGAGGTGCTCGCCCTCGCCCGCGAGCTGAGCCCGACGGCCCAGCGCCTCGGGTCCGACAGCGCGCCCTACCTCATAGCGCTGCTCTCGGTCGGCGCGGGCGACCTCACGGTCGCCCGGGTCGTCGAGCCGCACCTCGACGCCGTCGCGATCCTCGCCCAGAGCGCCGTCGCGCACGAGACGAGCGACGTGGTTAGCGACGGCGTGTGGGGCGTGTACGCCGCCGAGGGCCCCGGTCACCACCTGGCCGGCACGCCGGACGAGCACGGCGCCTGGACGCTCACCGGTCGCAAGCCCTGGTGCTCGCTGGCCTCCGAGGTGAGCCACGCCGTCATCACCGCCCACACCGGTCCGGGCACGCGACGCGCCTTCGCCGTCGACCTCGGGCACCCGGGCGTCTCGCACCCCGAGCAGCGGTGGGTCTCGCGCGGGCTGACCCGGGTGCGCTCGACGAGCCTCGAGCTCGACGGCGTGCCCGCCCTCCCCCTCGGCGAGGACGGCTGGTACCTACGACGTCCGGGCTTCGCCTGGGGCGGGATCGGCGTCGCCGCCGTGTGGCTCGGTGCGGCGACGGCGCTGCGTGACGCGCTCTGCGCCGCGAGCAGCCGACGAGAGCCCGACCAGGTGGCCCTCGTGCACCTCGGTCGCGCCGACACGCTGCTCCACGCCGCGACCTGCGTGCTCGACGACGCGGCCCGGGCGATCGACGCCGGGCAGGCCACCGGTGACGCCGGCGAGCTGCTCGCCGCGCGCGTCCGCGCGACGTGCGCCGAGGCAGCCGAGGAGCTCGTGCGCATCACCGGCCACGCCCTCGGGCCGGGCCCGCTGACCGGCGACGAGGAGCACGCCCGACGGGTCGCCGACCTCACCGTCTACGTCCGCCAGCACCACGCCGAGCGCGACCTCGCCCGGCTCGGCTCCCTCGTGCTCGGGGGCGGGCGATGAGCGGGCCCCGCCCCTTCGACGCCGCCGACCCCGGCACGGACGAGGCGACCTGGCTGCTCGACCCGCGGTGGGACACGGTGCCCTCGACCTCGGCAGCCGACCTCGTCGCCCCCTTCGAGCAGGTCGTCGTCCTCGCCCCCCACCCCGACGACGAGAGCCTCGGCCCGGGCGGGGTCCTCACGGCCGCCGCGGCCGCCGGGATCCCCACCCACGTCGTCCTCGCCTCCGACGGCGAGCGCTCGCACCCGCAGGGATCGACCGACCCCGCCGCGCTCGCCGCGGTGCGGCGCGAGGAGGTCGCCGCCGCGGTGGCGCACCTCGGCGCCTCGGTCGAGCTGCACCGCCTCGCCCTCCCGGACGGCGGGCTCGCCGACCACGTCGAGACGATGGCCGCGGCGGTCGTCGACCTCGTCGGCGACCGGCTCGCGCTCGTCCTCGCCCCGTGGCGCGAGGACGGGCACCCCGACCACCACGCGGCCGCCGACGCGGCCTGCCTCGTCGAGCGCACGACGCAGGCCCAGGTGGCCCTCGTGCCCGTGTGGCTGTGGCACTGGGCCACCCCCGACGAGCTGCCGTGGGACCAGCTCGAGCTCGTCGACCTCGGGCCGGCCGAGCTCCGCGCGAAGGCTGCCGCCGTGGCGAGCCACCGCAGCCAGGTCGAGCCGCTCGGCCCGGGGCACGGCGACGGCGTGCTGCTGGGGCAGCACGTGCGCGTGCGCTTCGAGCGGGTCGTCGAGACGATCATCCGCACGACGCCGCTGCCCCGCGTCCCCCGCGAGGACGGGTCCTGGGAGCGCGGCGCGGCCTTCGACGCGATGTACGCCGCCGACGACGACCCGTGGGACTTCGGGTCCTGGTACGAGCGGCGCAAGCGGGCGCTGACGCTCGCCGTGCTCGCGAAGGAGCGCTACGGCCGGGTGCTCGACCTCGGCTGCGCGACCGGTGAGCTCACCCACGGGCTCGCCGGACGGGCCGACGCGATCACCGCGGTCGACCTCAGCGAGAGCGCGCTCGAGATGGCCCGTGCCCGTCCGCCGGCGCGCTCGGCGCCGCAGGTCCGGTGGGTGCAGGGCGAGTGCCCCGACGTCCTGCGCGAGCTGCTCGAGACCGGCGAGGTCTACGACCTCGTCGTGCTCTCCGAGATCGGCTACTTCCTCACCGGCTCCGAGCTGCTCTCGACGCTGCGGTCGGTCCGTCGGCTGCTCGCGGACGGCGGCGAGCTCGTGCTCGCCCACTGGAGCCACCCGACGGCCGACATCCCGCTCGACGGCGTCGCCGTGCACGCCCAGGTGCGCTCCGTGCTCGGCGAGCCACGGGTCGCCTACCGCGACGCCGACGTGCTCCTCGACGTCTACGGCGGGCAGGTCCGGTGAGCGACCGGGTCGCGCGGGTCGCCGTCGTCGTGCCCGCCCGCGACGAGCAGCTGCTCGTCGGCTCGTGCCTGGCGGCCCTGCTCACGAGCCGCGACCACCTCCGGCGCTCACGCCCCGACGTCGTCGTCGACCTGCTCGTCGTCCTCGACCGCTGCACCGACGCCACGGCACCCGTCGTCGCGGCCGCCGGTGTCTCCGCGGTCGTCAGCGACCACGGCCAGGTGGGCGCGGCCCGCGCGGCCGGCGCCCGGAGCGTGCTCGCCCGGTCCCGTGCCGCCGGGGTGCCCGACGACGCGCTGTGGCTCGCCTCGACCGACGCCGACACCGTCGTGCCGGTCGACTGGCTGGCCGTCCAGGTCGAGCTCGCCGAGGGCGGCCTCGACGCCGTCGTCGGCACCGTCGAGCCCGGTGACGTGGAGGACCCGCGGGCCCTCCTCGCCTGGCACTGCCGCCACGAGCTCGGCGAGGGCCACCCGTACGTGCACGGCGCCAACCTCGGCGTGCGGGCCAGCACCTACCTCGCCGCCGGCGGGTACCCGCCCCTCCCGCTCCACGAGGACGCCGTCCTCGTCGACGCGGTCCGCGCGACCACCGACCGCTGGGTCGCCACGGACCGCACCCGCGTCTGCAGCTCCGGCCGCCGTGCCGGCCGCTGCGACGGGGGCTTCGCCACGCACATCGACGAGATCACCAGAGAGGCGGTCTAGATGCGCATCGCGGTCCTCGCGACGTCTCGCAACCCCCTTCGCCAGCCCTGGCTCGGGGGCCAGGAGTCGCACACCGGCCTGCTCGCGCAGGCCCTGCGCGCTCGAGGGCACCACGTGACCTTGCACGCCCGGCCCGGGTCGGACCCGGCGCTGGCCGACGAGATCGTGCCCTACCCCGACCTGCCGCCGTTGTCGGTGGCGGCCGCCGCGGACCCCGACGTGCCCCCGCTCGCGATGATGCGCGACCACGCGGCCTTCACGAGCGCGATGTCGCTCCTGCTGCGCGACGGCGGGGTCGACCTCGTGCACAACCAGAGCCTGCACCACCTGCCGCTCGCCATGAGCGCGGTGCTCGACCTCCCCCTCGTCACGACCCTGCACACCCCGCCCCTGCCGATGATGGAGATGGGCGTCGCGCTCGCCGACCCGCGCAACCGCTACGTCGGCGTGAGCCAGACGACGGCCCGTGCCTGGACGACCCTGCCGCAGCCCGCGACGGTCATCCGCAACGGCGTGCCCACCGGTGGCGGCCCCCCGGGCCCGGGCGGCGACCACCTGCTGTGGGTCGGTCGGATCACCGCCGAGAAGGGCGTCGACATCGCCATCGCCGTCGCCCGGGCCATGGGGTGCCGGCTGCGCATCGCCGGGCCCGTCTACGACCCCGAGTACTTCGAGTCCGTCATCGCCCCGGTGCTCGGCCCCGACGTCGAGCTGCTCGGCCACCTCAGCTCCGAGGAGCTCGTGCACGAGCGCGACCACAGCGCCGTGAGCCTGGTGACCTCGCGCTGGGAGGAGCCCTTCGGTCTCGTCGCGGCCGAGTCGATGGTGCGCGGCACCCCGGTCGTCGCGCTCGACCGTGGGGGTCTGCGCGAGGTCGTCGGGCCGCGCGGCGGTGTGCTCGTGCCGGGCCAGGAGGACGACGGGCTCGTCTGCCGCGTCGTCGAGGGGGTACGGGCGGCCCTCCGCCTCGACCGCCAGGACGTCGCGGACTGGGCGCGCAGCACCCACGACATCGAGCTCATGGTCGACCGCTACGAGCAGCTCTTCGAGGACGTCGTGAGGTCGCGATGAAGGTCGGGATCTACGTGCACCACCACGGCGCAGGCCACCTGCGCCGGGCCCGCTCGATCGCCGAGGAGCTGCGCGTACGGGGGGCCGAGGTCACCCTGCTCGGCTCGCGCGGCGACGTCGACATCGCCCTGCCCCGCGACGACGACGGGCCGCCCGCCGACCTCGTCGGCACCACCGCCGACGGGCAGCTGCACTGGGTCCCCCTTCGCCACGAGGGACTGCGCGAGCGGATGGCGGCGGTCGCCGCCTGGGTCGCGCAGGAGGACCCCGCCGTCATGGTCGTCGACGTCTCCGTCGAGGTCACCGCCTTCGTCCGCCTGCTCGGCGTCCCCGTCGTCGTCGTCGCCCAGCCCGGGCTGCGCGACGACCCGGCCCACGAGCTCGGCTGCCGCCTCGCCGAGGCGATCATCGCGCCCTGGCCCTCGTCGGTCTGCCCGGCGCCGCACCTGCGCCGCTGGGAGGACAAGGTCGCCCACGTCGGCGGGATCAGCGCGCTGCGCCCCGGCCCGCCGGTGCCCCGCGAGCCGCTCGCCGTCCTCCTCGGCGGGGGTGACGGCTGGCCCGACCCCGCGCTGCCCGAGATGGTCACCTCGGCCGTGCCCGACCTGCGCTGGCAGGTCGTCGGCGGGTCGAGCTGGGTGAGCGACCTCGGACCGCTGCTCCAGCGGGCCTGCGTCGTCGTCAGCCACGCGGGCCAGAACGCGGTCGCCGATCTCGCCGCCCTCGAGGTCCCGGCGGTCGTCGTGCCCCAGCCGCGCCCCTTCGACGAGCAGGACTGGATGGGTCTCGCCCTCGCCCAGGGCCGCTACTGCGTCACCGTCGGCGCGGCCCTCGCCGCGCACCCCGAGGAGGTCGACTGGTCGCACGTCGTCCACGCGGCCCAGGACTTCCCCACCCGGTGGCAGGACTGGGGCACCGACGGGGCCGCCGAGCGCGCCGCCGAGGTCGTCCTGAGGGTCGGCCGTGGCTGAGTGCACCGTCGTCGTCACCGTCGCGCATGGCCGCCACGACCATCTGCTGCGGCAGCGCCGCCTGCTGCGCGAGGTGGCCCCGGGCACGCCGCACGTCGTCGTCGCGATGGACGACGCTCAGATCGTCGCCCTGCTGCGCGACGACCCCCACGTCGGCGTCGTCGAGGTGGCCGGCCACCGCGACGGGCTGCCGCTCTCCGCCGCCCGCAACGCGGGCGTGGCGACCGCGCTGGACGCCGGCGCCGACCTCGTCGTCCTGCTCGACGTCGACTGCCTGGCCGGGCCGGGTCTGCTCGAGGGCTACGAGCGGGCCGCGGCCGAGGTGCCCGACGACCTGCTCTGCGGGCCGGTCACCTACCTGCCCGAAGGGGTCCTGCCCGAGCGGGCCGACGAGCTCGCCGGGCTCTCCCGGCCGCACCCCGCCCGTCCGGCACCCCCGCCGGGGGAGCTCGTGAGGGACGGCGACCACGACCTCTTCTGGTCGCTCTCCTTCGCCGTCACCCCGTCGACCTGGCGCACGCTCGGCGGCTTCTGCGAGGAGTACGTCGGGTACGGCGGCGAGGACACCGATCTCGCGTGGACGGCCCGCGACCGCGGCGTCGGGCTCACCTGGGTGGGCGGCGCGCAGGCGTACCACCAGTGGCACCCCGTCTCCTCGCCGCCGGTCGAGCACGTCGTCGACATCGTGCGCAACGCCCGTGTGGCGCACCGGCGGTGGGGCCGCTGGCCGATGCGGGGATGGTTCGCCGAGCTCGAGGCGCTCGGGCTCGTGCGCTGGGAGGCCGACGGACCGGTGGTTGCGGGGGAGTCGGTCCCCGGCCCTACCATCGGCTCGTGATCACCCAGCAGCGCGTCCTCGCGACCCAGATCCCCGGCCCGCGGTCGGTCCAGATGCAGCAGCGCAAGCTCGCCGCCGTCGCCGACGGGGTCGGCACCGGCCTGCCGGTCTACGTCGAGGCCGCCGAGGGTGGCATCGTGCGTGACGTCGACGGCAACCAGCTCATCGACTTCGGCTCCGGCATCGCCGTGACGAGCGTGGGCAACCGCAACCAGCGCGTCATGGACGCCGTGACCGCGCAGGTGCAGGACTTCACTCACACGTGCTTCATGGTCACCCCCTACGAGGAGTACCTCGAGGTGTGCGAGGCGCTCGCCGAGGTCACCCCCGGCGACCACGCGAAGAAGTCCGCGCTCTTCAACTCCGGCGCCGAGGCGGTCGAGAACGCCGTGAAGATCGCGCGGCACGCCACCGGCCGCAGCGCGGTCGTCGCCTTCGACCACGGCTACCACGGCCGCACCAACCTCACGATGGCGCTCACGGCGAAGAACATGCCGTACAAGGACGGCTTCGGCCCCTTCGCGGGCGAGGTGTACCGGGCGCCGATGGCCTACCCCTACCGCTGGCTCACCGGCGAGAAGCAGTGCGCCGACGAGGCCTTCGACGCCTTCACCTCGATGGTCCACGCGCAGGTCGGCGAGCAGAACTGCGCAGCCGTCATCCTCGAGCCGATCCAGGGCGAAGGGGGATTCATCGTCCCGCCCGCCGGCTGGACCAGGCGGGTGGCCGACTGGTGCCGCGAGCACGGCATCCTCTTCGTCGCCGACGAGGTGCAGTCGGGCTTCTGCCGCACCGGTGACTGGTTCGCCAGCGACCACGAGGGCGTCGTGCCCGACCTCATGACGACCGCGAAGGGCATCGCCGGCGGCATGCCGCTCGCGGCGGTCACCGGTCGCGCCGAGCTCATGGACGCCGTCCACGGCGGCGGTCTCGGGGGCACGTACGGCGGCAACCCCGTCGCCTGCGCGGCGGCACTCGCGAGCATCGAGACGATGCGCGAGGAGGACCTCGCCGGGCGCGCCCGCGAGATCGAGGCGGTCCTCGTCCCGCGCCTGCAGGCGCTCGCCGACTCGACGGGCGTCATCGGCGAGGTCCGCGGTCGGGGCGCGATGATCGCGATCGAGCTCGTGTCGGACCTCGACCTCAAGACGCCGGCCCCGCAGCTGGCCGCCGCGGTCAACGCCGCGTGCCATGAGCGCGGCCTCGTCACCCTTACGTGCGGCACCTACGGCAACGTCTTCCGCTTCCTGCCCCCGCTCACCATCGGCGACGACCTCCTCGCCGAGGGGCTCGACATCCTCGAGGAGGCCTTCGCGCAGGCCCTGCGCTGACCCTCTTCGCCCGTGCCCACGCCGTCTCCCGTCCGCGGGAGGCGGCGTGCGTCACATCCGGGGGTTGTCTACTACGCTACGTAGTACTACATTAGGTAGTGCCAGCAGGAAGGGATCCTGCCGGACCCGGTTCCCGACCAGGAGGACACCATGACCGCCACACAGGACGCCCGCCGCACCACCGGTGCGCAGGTCACCCACCACGAGGACGTCGTCCGCTCGCCGATCGCCCGGTACGTCATGGGCGCGCTGCGGGTCGTCCTCGGCTTCACCTTCCTCTGGGCCTTCGTCGACAAGCTCTTCGGCTTCGGCTACACGACCCCGGCCGGTGCCGGCTGGCTCGACGGCGGCTCGCCGACGACGGGCTTCCTCACGAAGAACCCCGCGGTCACCGAGGGCCCCCTCGGCGACGTCTTCGCCGGCTTCGCCGGCGGGGTCTGGGACTGGCTCTTCATGGCCGGTCTGCTTGGCATCGGCGTCGCGGTCCTGCTCGGCGCGGGCATGAAGGTCGCCGCCTGGGCGGGTGTCGTCCTCCTCGGCCTCATGTACCTCGCCGAGCTGCCGATCGGCCGTCCGGATGCCGGCTTCACCAACCCGCTCGTCGACAGCCACTGGGTCGAGGCGCTCGCGCTGCTCGCCCTGGCCTACACCTTCAGCGGTGACACCCTCGGCATCGGCCGGTGGTGGGGCCGGGTCGTCGGCGACGGCTTCCTGCGCTGACCGCGCCGCACCCTGACGGCTCCCCGGGAGATCTCCCGGGGAGCCGTCAGGCATCTCCCGGCGAAGGGGGAGGAGGCGTCGGCTAGCGTCGGCTCGGGACGACCGCCGGGTCGCCCCGGCTGACGGACGGAGACGGCATGCGCGCGGAGACCCTCGCCTGGCTCGACGCGCGCAGCTCGAGCCACGAGGACTGGCCGCTCGCCGATCTCGTCGCCCGCAAGGTCGCCGGCGGCACCCGGGTGAGCGTCGTCGTCCCCGCGAAGGACGAGGCCGCCACCGTGGCCGACGTCGTCGGGGGGATCCGCGCCGAGCTCGTCGAGCGGGCCGCGCGCGACCACGGGCACCCGCTCGTCGACGAGCTCGTCGTCGTCGACTCCGACTCCCGCGACGGCACCGCCGAGATCGCGCGGGCCGCGGGCGCGGTCGTCCACGCGAGCGCCGCGATCCGCCCCGACCTCGGCACCCACCCCGGCAAGGGCGAGGCGCTGTGGAAGTCGCTCTTCGTCACCAGCGGCGACCTCCTCGTCTTCGTCGACGCCGACCTCCGGCTGTGGGGCACCCACTTCGTCACGGGGCTGCTCGGCCCGCTGCTCGCCCACCCGCAGACCCAGCTCGTCAAGGGCTACTACGACCGGGTGCTCGACCGCGAGGGCGAGGCCGCGAGCACCCAGGGCGGTCGGGTGACCGAGCTCGTCGCCCGGCCGCTTCTCGACCTGTGGTGGCCCGAGCTGGCCGGCGTCATCCAGCCGCTCGCGGGGGAGTGGGCGGCGCGCCGCGAGCTCATGAGCTCGCTCGCCGTGCCGACCGGCTACGGCGTCGAGATCGCGACCCTGCTCGACACCTACGCGCGGTACGGCCTCGACGCGATCGCCCAGGTCGACCTCGGCGTCCGCGCCCACGAGCACCAGCAGGACCACGACCTGGCCGTCATGGCCGCCGAGCTGCTCGCCGTCGCCCGCTCGCGGTGCGACGGCGACGCGGGGGCGCCGCGTGCCGCGGTCCTCCAGCAGCACACCCGGGCCGAGGGCTGGCGGGAGCGGCCGGTGCCGCTCGCCGTGCGGCCACCGGCCGCCGACGTGCCCGGGGCGACCCCGGGCGGAGGAGGACCCCGATGAGCCTGCGCCTGGGGCGGCGCACCTTCGCCGACACCGATCTGCTCGTCATGGCGATCGTCAACCGCACGCCCGACTCCTTCTACGACCGGGGGGCGACCTTCGCCGACGACACGGCGATGGCCCGGGTCGACGCCGTCGTCGCGCAGGGCGCCGACCTCGTCGACATCGGCGGGGTCAAGGCGGCGCCGGGCGGTGAGGTGTCGGTCGTCGAGGAGGTCGACCGGGTCGTCGGCTTCGTCGCCGCCGTGCGCGAGCGCCACCCCGACCTCGTCATCAGCGTCGACACGTGGCGCCACGAGGTCGCCCGTGAGGTGTGCGCCGTCGGTGCCGACGTGCTCAACGACGCCTGGGGCGGGGTCGACCCGCTGCTGCTCGACGTCGCGGCCGAGCACGGCGCGGCCGTCGTGTGCACGCACACGGGCGGCGCCGCCGTGCGCACGCGGCCCTTCCGCACCGGCTACGACGGCGACGTCGTGCGGCACGTCCTCGACGGCGTCCTCGACTACGCCCACCGCGCGGTGGCCGCGGGCGTCGACCGCGAGTCGGTGCTCGTCGACCCGGCGCACGACTTCGGCAAGAACACCCACCACACGCTCGAGGTGACCCGTCGTCTCGACGAGATGGTGCAGGCGGGGTGGCCCGTCCTCGTCTCGCTGTCGAACAAGGACTTCGTCGGCGAGACCCTCGACCGGCCTGTCGACGAGCGGGTCGTCGGCACGCTCGCGACGACCGCGGTCTCTGCCTGGCTCGGTGCGCGCGTCTACCGGGTGCACGAGGTCGCCGAGACGCGTCAGGTCCTCGACATGGTCGCCACCCTGCGCGGCGAGCGCCCGCCGGCCCGCACGGTGCGAGGTCTGGCATGAGCCTCGTCGCCGCTGTCGTCGTCCCCGCCGCCCCCGCCCTGCTGCCCGGTCTCGGCGGCTCGGCCGACCCGCTCGGCCCCCTTCGCTCGACCGCCCGCGACGCGGTCGCCCGGGTCCTCGCCGCGGCGCCGGGTGCACGGGTCGTCGTCGTCGCGTCCGCGACCCATCGCGAAGGGGGAGCCGCCCGTCGCCCGGTGCGCCAGGAGTGGCCGCTCGACGCGCCGTCCGGGGCGGCCCGGTACACGCACGGCCGGGTCATGCCCGACGCCCTGCCGACGGGGCTGGAGATCGGGCGCGAGCTGCTCGACGGCCTCGGCGCGGGCGAGCGGGTCCGTCTGGTCAGCGTGGCCGACGACGCGGCGCCGCCGGAGTGCGCGACCCTCGGCGCCCGGCTCGTCGCGGACGCCCCGACGGTGCTCGTCGTCGTCGGCGACGGGTCCGCGACCCGCACCCTCAAGGCCCCGGGCCACCTCGACGAGCGCAGCGAGGACTTCGACGCGGCCCTCTCGCAGGCGCTGGCAGCCGTCGACGGCCCGGCCCTGCTCGCCGTCGACCCCCACCTCGCGGACGCCCTGTGGTGCCGGGGCCGCCCCGCCCTGCAGGTCCTCGGCGGCGCCGCTTCGCAGGCGAGCGCGCTGCACGGCCGCGTCGTGCTCGACGAGGCGCCCTACGGCGTCGGCTACCTCGTCGCGACCTGGCTCCCGCGCTGACGCGCTACGGCGCGGTACTGGTCGCGATCGTGACCACTACTGCGCCGTAGGTGGCACCGAAGGGGGGCCGTGCTCGTCGCGCCGGTCGGAGAAGGCGTCGTCGACCGCGGCCCGGGCCTGGTGCGCGGTGACGCCCAGGGCAGAGACCTCGGCGACGAAGGCTGCCGCAGACCGTCTCAGGTGCACGTCCACCCGGTCGTCGACCGGCTTCCAGGCCCTCGTGCCGCCACCGCGGCGGGTGCGCACGACGCCGTCGGCCTCGAGCTCCTTGTAGGCGCGGGCCACGGTGCCGGGCGCGACCCCGAGCTCCGCGGCCAGTCCGCGGACCGAGGGGAGCCGCTCGTCGTGGGCGATCTGCCCGGTCTCGACGAGCCGAGCGAGCTGGCGGCGCACCTGCGCGAAGGGGGGATCGGGGTCGGCGTCGTCGATCCGCACGTCGGTCATCGCCGGGTCACCCCGCTCGGCTGCGGGGTCCGGGCGACGAGGACGGCCGCTGGTCGCACCGATGTCAGCGCGGAGGCATGCGCAGCGCGCCGTCGAGACGGATGACCTCGCCGTTGAGCATCGAGTTGTCGACGACGTGGGCGACGAGCTTCGCGTACTCCGCCGGCTGGCCGAGGCGCGATGGGTGCGGCACCTGGGCCTCCAGGACCGCGGTCGCCTCGGCGGGCAGGCCCGCGAGCATCGGGGTGGCGAAGGTCCCCGGCGCGATCGTCGTGACGCGGACGGCCTTGTCGGCGAGGTCGCGGGCGGCCGAGAGGGTGAGCCCGACGACGCCGCCCTTCGAGGAGGCGTAGGCGGCCTGGCCGACCTGGCCGTCAAACGCGGCGATGGACGCGGTCATGACGACGACGCCCCGGTCGCCGCCGACCGGCTCGAGCTCGGCCATCGCGGCTGCGGCGAGCCGCAGGACGTTGAAGGTGCCGATGAGGTTGACCTCGATCACCTGGCGGTAGGTCTCGAGCGGGAGCGGGCCCTTGCGCCCGACGACGCGGCCGGGCGTGCCGATGCCCGCGCAGGTGACCGCGATGCGCAGCTCGCCGAGCTCGGAGGCGGCCGCGACGGCGGCGAGGACCTGGTCCTCGTCGCGCACGTCGGTGGCGACGAAGCGGGTTCGCTCGCCGAGCTCGGCGGCGAGCTGCTCGCCGGGGCTCGAGGCGAGATCGGCGATGACGACGGCGGCCCCCAGGTCGTGGAGGTGGCGGGTCGTGGCCTCGCCGAGGCCCGAGGCCCCGCCGGTGACCAGGGCGACGGTGGTGTCCGTGATGCGCATGGCCGCGAGCATAGTGAGCCAGACGATCTCCACCCCGCTGGCCGGACCCGGGGGCTCGCGGGAGAGACTCTGTGGTCATGACCCCTGCTGAGCGCACGCCCCTCGAGGCCGCCGTCGACCGCTGGGGCGGCCGGCTCGAGACCGTCGACCTCGACGGCGACGCGCACATGGCCGTCTTCGCCGGTCCGGAGGGGGCGAGCGCCACCCCGGCCGTCCTCGTGCACGGGCTCGGCGGGCACGTGACGAACTGGGTCCTGCTCGCCGACGAGCTGCGCCGGGAGCGCGACGTCTACGCCGTCGACCTCGGCGGTCATGGGCTGACCCGCGCCGACGTGCACGCCCCGAGCGTCGGGTCCAACGCCCAGCTCGTGCGCCGCTTCGTCGACGAGGTCGTCCTGTCACGCACCGGCGCCGACGAGGTGCTCCTCGTCGGCAACTCGATGGGCGGGCTCGTCGTCACCCTCGTCGCCTCGCGGGACGAGCGCGGGATCGCGGGCGTCGTCCTGCTCAACCCGGCGCTGCCGGCGCCGCGCAGCCGTCCCCACGTGCAGGCCCGCACCCTCGCCACCCTCGTGCGGCCCGCCCTGAGCCGCGCAGTCCGCACGCGGCGCGGCACGCCGGTCACCCTCGAGGAGGAGGTCGAGCGCTCGCTGCGCATGTGCGTCGGCGACTGGAGCCGGATGGACCGCGACGCGCTCGACGCCCACGTCGTCATGGCGCGCAGCCAGCACGGCTTCACCGAGCTGGCCCGCGCGCAGACCGAGGCGGGGCGCACGATGATCGCCGCCCTAGGGCGTCACCGCGTCGTCGCCGAGCGGCTGCGCCGGATGTCGGTGCCGGTGCTCCTCGTGCACGGCACCGAGGACCGGCTCGTCGACGTCTCCGCCGCCCGCTGGGCGGCGAAGGTCGCCACGGACATCACGTACGAGGAGCTCAGCGGCGTCGGGCACGTGCCGATGCTCGAGATCCCGGCCGAGACCGCCGAGATCGTGCGGCGCTGGGAGCGCGAGCACGTCGAGGGCTGACCGGCTCGGGCGCCCGCTCCCCGTCATCGCGGTGCGGTCAGCGCCCGCGCGCGCCTCAGCGCACCGAGCGCAGCAGGTCCCGGCTGATGACGAGACGCTGGATCTGGTTGGTCCCCTCGAAGATCTGCGTCACCTTCGCCTCGCGGAAGTAGCGCTCGACGGGGAAGTCTGCGGTGTACCCGGCGCCGCCGAGCACCTGGATCGCGTCCGTCGTCACCCGCATCGCGGCGTCGGTCGCGACGAGCTTGGCCACCGCGGCCTGGCGACCGAAGGCGCGCCCGGCGTCGCGCAGCCGTGCGGCGTGGAGGTATGTCGCCCGGGCCGAGGTGACGGCGGCCTCCATGTCGGCGAGGAGGAAGGCCAGGCCCTGGTTGTCGGCGATGCTCCGCCCGAACTGCTGGCGCTCGGCCGCGTACCGGGCGGCGGCGTCGAGGGCGCCCTGGGCCAGACCGGTCGAGGCGGCGGCGATGCCGAGGCGGCCGGCGTCGAGGGCGGACAGGGCGATCGTCATGCCCTGGCCGATCTCGCCCACCCGGTGGTCGTCGGCGACCGGCACGTCCTCGTAGTAGACCTCGCGCACGGTGTCGCCGTGCAGGCCCATCTTGCGCTCGGGGGTGCCGAAGGTCAGGCCGGGCGCGTCCGCGGGCACGACGAAGCACGTGATGCCCCGGCCGCCGTCGTCGCTCGTCCGGGCGAAGGTCGTGTAGAAGTCGGCGTGCCCGGCGTGGCTGATCCAGGCCTTGCGGCCCCGGACGACCCAGCCCTCGTCGGTGCGCGTCGCCCGGGTCGTCATCGAGCCGACGTCGGAGCCGGCGAGGGGCTCGGAGAGCGCGTAGGCGCCGAGCTGAGTACCGGAGAGCATCTCCGGGAGCATCCGCTGCTGCTGCTCCGGGGTGCCGAAGGCCGCCACCGGGTAGCAGGTGAGGCCGTGCACGGAGGTGCCGACGGCCACCGACATCCACACCGAGGCGATCTCCTCGACGACCTGGAGGTAGACCTCGTAGGCCTGACCACCGCCGCCGAGCTCCTCCGGGTAGGGCAGCGAGAGCAGACCGGCCTCGCCGAGCTCGGCGAAGATCTCGCGCGGGAAGACCTCACCACCCTCGGCGGCGCGCTCGGTCTCGTCGACGGCCGGGCGCAGCACCCGGTCGCAGATCGTGCGGGTCATCTCGATGAGGTCGTCACCGATCTCCGTGGGCATGAGCCGGGTTGCGGGCATGTCTCGCAGCGTAGACGAGCGAGCCTCGAGACCACCCAGCCCCGTGTGGTGCCATGGGGACGTGCGCACCTCAGCCCTGCCCGTGACGCTCACCGCCGCGATGAGCGCCCTCACCCTGGCCGCCTGCACCGGCCCCGCCGACGAGCCCAGGGCCTCGGCGACCCCGTCGACGACGTCCTCGGCCACCCCTTCGTCCGCCGCCGCCTCGGCCTCGAGGTCCGCGACCACCTCCCGGATCTCCGGCGCCCCGGCGGGCCTGCGTGACGTCGTCACCGCCCGCTACGGCTCGGCCGTGACCGGCTCGGCGGAGCGCGGCCGCTGGCGCGGTGACGACGTCGCCGTCGTCACCGGCAGCGGCGGCCAGGACGGCGACGTCACCCTCGCCGTGCGCCCGAAGGGGCGCCAGGGGTGGAAGGTCGTCGGCGGCTGGTGGCCCTCGCTCGGCCCGACGAAGGGCAAGGCGCAGCTCGGCGGCCGTGGGCACGTCCTGCTCATCGGCTCGGACGCCCGCCCGGGCGAGGACCCCGCCCGCACCCGGGCCGACGCCCTCCAGCTGCTCGGCGTCGACGGCACCGGCGGCGCCGGTCTCATGGGCTTCGCGCGCGACCTGTGGGTCCCGATCCCCGGTCACGGCGAGGGCAAGCTCAACTCCGCCCTCGTCTACGCAGGCCCGCAGGGACAGGTCGACACCGTGCGCCGCCTCACCGGCATCACCCCGACCGGCTACGTGCTCACCGGCTTCGAGGGGTTCGAGGGCGTCGTCGACGACCTCGGCGGCCTGAGCTTCCGGGCACCCTTCAGCATGGACAGCCACCTCAGCGGCGGCACGATCGCGAAGGGGGCGCGCCGGCTCAGCGGCCGGCAGGCGCTCGCGTGGTCGCGCGAGCGCAAGAGCCTGCCCGGCGGGGACTTCGACCGCTCGCGCAACCAGGGGCTGCTCCTCGCGGCTGCGGCGATCCAGGCCCGGCTCGCCGGCCCCTCCGCGCTGCCCCGCGCGCTCACCGTCGTGGACCGGCACACCGAGTCCGACCTCACCGGCGAGGAGATGCTCCTCTTCGCGGCCGCCTTCTACCGGGTCGACCCGGGACAGGTGGGTCGGGCCGTGGCGAAGGGGCCGACCGGCACCGCCGCCGGCCAGTCCGTCGTGCGCCTCGACGACGCCTCCCGGGCCGCCTTCCGCGACTTCCGCGACGGGCGCATCAGCGGCTGACGAGCCGTCCGGGTGGCCGCGACGGTGGGACCTCAGCCGCCGAAGGGCAGCTCGCCCGGCCGCAGCGGCGCCAGCTCGGGCCGCTTCGCGTCGAGCGCGTCCCCGGACGACCGGCCGGTGAGCCGACGGTGGACCCAGGGCCCGGCGTACTCCCTGGCCCACCGGCTGCTCTCGGCGAGACGCTCCCGGCGCGGCGCCAGGGCTGCCGGCGGCAGCGGGGCGTCCCACGCGCCGCGGTCGGTCTCGACGCCGAGCGCGTCGAGGGCGGCGAGCGCGACCCGACGGTGACCCTCGGGGGAGAGGTGGATGCGGTCCTGCGACCACATCCGCCAGTCGCGCAGCGAGCGCATCGTCCACAGGTTGAGCACGTGGGCACCGTGCCGCTGGGCGATGGAGAAGAGGTTGGCCGTGTGCACCGCGTGCCGGGGACGAAGGGAGGCCAGCAGCCCCGCCTTCGCCGGGTCGGTCGGGGTCGCGAGGAGCACGTCGGCGCCGGTCGCGCGGATCCGGACGACGGCGGCCTCGAGCCGGTCGGCGATCGCGTCGAGGTCGACGCTCGGCCGCAGGATGTCGTTGCCACCGCCGACGAGGGAGACGAGGTCGGCCCCCATCGGCAGCGCGAGCTCGAGCTGGCGGCCCACGACGTCGTCGAGCTTGCGCCCCCGGACGGCGAGGTTCGCGTAGCGGAAGGGCTGGTCCGCGTCGCCGGCCGCGTCCTCGTGCCGCTGGGCGAGCGCGTCGGCGAGGCGGTCGGCCCAGCCGAGGTACGAGCCCTCGACCCGGGGGTCGGGGTCGGACATCCCCTCGCTGAAGGAGTCGCCGATCGCGACGTAGCTGGACCAGGTGCGGGTCATGGGAGCCTCCAGTCGACCGGCTGCGCGCCCTGGCGGGTGAGCAGCTCGTCGGTGCGCGAGAAGGGACGGGAGCCGAAGAAGCCGTTCCGGGCGGACAGCGGCGAGGGGTGGGCGGACTCGACGACCGGGACGTCACCGAGGGCGGGGGCGAGGGAGCGGGCGCCGCGGCCCCACAGGATCGCGACGAGCGGACCGCCGCGGGCGGCGAGGACCTCGATGGCGCGGTCGGTGACCTCCTCCCACCCCTTGCCCTGGTGCGAGGCCGGGGCACCCGGTCGCACGGTGAGGGTGCGGTTGAGCAGCATGACGCCCTGCTCGGTCCACGGGGTGAGGTCGCCGGTGCTCGGCATCGGCACCCCGAGGTCGTCGACGAGCTCGCGGTAGATGTTGCCCAGGCTGCGCGGCACGGGGCTGACGTCCGGCGCGACGGCGAAGGACAGCCCGATCGCGTGCCCGGGGGTCGGGTAGGGGTCCTGGCCGACGACGAGGACGCGGACGTCCTCGAGCGGGATGGTGAAGGCGCGCAGGACGTGCTCGCCGCTCGGCAGGTAGCCGCGGCCGGCCTCGACCTCGCCCCTCAGGAAGTCGCCGAGCGCGGCGATGGTGCCCGCCACCGGCTCGAGGGCCTGCGCCCACGACGGGTGGACGAGGTCGGCGAGGTCGCGGGGCACGAGCGCCAACCTAACCCCGGCGAAGGGGATGACACCCGCCGGGTGGTCAGGCCCGGTCGACCCCGAGCGAGTCGAGCAGGGTGACGACCCGGTCGCGGATGGCGTCGCGGATCGGGCGCACCGCCTCGACCCCCTGGCCCGCGGGGTCGTCGAGCGGCCAGTCCTCGTAGCGCGTGCCGGGGAAGACCGGGCAGGCGTCGCCGCAGCCCATGGTGACGACGACGTCGCTGGAGCGGACCGTCTCTGGCGTGAGGACCTTCGGCTGCGCGGCGCTGATGTCGATGCCGACCTCGGCCATCGCCTCGACGGCTGCGGGGTTGACGGCATCACCGGGCGCGGACCCGGCCGAGCGGACCTCGACGGCGTCACCGGCGAGGTGCGCGAGCCAGGCCTGGGCCATCTGCGAGCGCCCGGCGTTGTGCACGCAGACGAAGAGGACGGAGGGGCGGGCGGCGGTCATCGGGTCTCCTGGGGCGAGGGGGTGGCGGGCGTCCATCGGGGACGCCGGCGCAGGGCGAGCGAGACGTAGACGAGGCCGACGAGGACGGGCACCTCGATGAGCGGTCCGACGACGCCGGCCAGGGCCTGGCCGGAGGTGACGCCGAAGGTCGCGACGGCGACGGCGATGGCGAGCTCGAAGTTGTTGCCGGCGGCGGTGAAGGCGAGCGTCGTCGTGCGCTCGTAGCTCAGCCCGAGGCTGCTGCCGAGGAGGTAGCCACCTCCCCACATGACGGCGAAGTAGACGAGCAGCGGCAGGGCGATCCGCGCGACGTCGAGGGGCCGGCTCGTGATCTGGTCGCCCTGCAGCGCGAAGAGCAGGACGATCGTGAAGAGCAGCCCGAGCAGGGCGAAGGGGGAGATCCGCGGCAGGAAGGTGCCCTCGTACCAGGCGCGGCCGCGCACCCCTTCGCCGATCCGCCGCGAGAGGTAGCCGGCGAGCAGGGGCACCCCGAGGAAGACCAGGACCGAGACGGCGATCTGCCCGAAGGAGACGTCGAGGACGGTCTGCTCCAGGCCGAGCCAGCCCGGGAGGACGGCGAGGTAGAACCAGCCGAGGGCGGCGAAGGCGAGGACCTGGAAGAGCGAGTTGAGCGCGACGAGCACGGCGGCGGCCTCGCGGTCGCCGCAGGCGAGGTCGTTCCAGATGATGACCATGGCGATGCAGCGGGCCAGCCCGACGATCACCAGGCCGGTGCGGTACTCGGGCAGGTCGGGCAGGAAGACCCAGGCGAGGGCGAACATCAGCGCCGGGCCGAGGACCCAGTTGAGGACCAGGGAGCCGGCCATGAGGCGGCGGTCGGAGGTGACGGTGCCGAGGCGGTCGTAGCGGACCTTGGCCAGCGGCGGGTACATCATGACGAGCAGCCCGATCGCGATGGGCAGCGAGATGCCGTGCAGCTGCACCGCGTCGAGCGCCGGGCCCAGGCCGGGGATCGTGCGGCCCAGGGCCAGGCCGAGGACCATCGCGACCCCGATCCACACCGGCAGGAAGCGGTCGAGCGTGGACAGGCGGCCGGTGACGTCCGCGGGCGCGTCGTGGGTGGTCGTCACGCGTCGGCACCCGCGGGGGCGCAGCAGGGCGAAGGGGAGCCGAGCACCGGCAGCGACGCGGTGGCCGGGCGGGCGTCGGCCGGGTCCTCGTCCTTGACGACGTAGACCTCCCACGGCGCGCCGGCGGGGTCGTGGACCCACACCTTGTCCTGTAGGGCGTAGCAGCACGTCGTGTCGTCCTCGTCGAAGGTCGCCAGCCCGGCGTCGGCCAGACGGGTCCGCGCCGCGGTGACCTCCTCGCCGGAGCCGACCTCGACGCCGAGGTGGTTGAGGGCCCCCTTCGCCCCGGTGCCGCGCGTGGCCTCGTCGCTCTGGATGAGCACGAGCTTGAGCGGCGGCTCGGCGATCGCGAAGTTCGCGTACCCGGGGCGGCGCTTGTGGGGCTCGACGCCGAAGAGGGTGGAGTAGAAGGCGACGGACGCCTCGAGGTCGACGACGTCGAGGGCGAGCTGCACACGGCTCATGGCGGGTCCTCCCGATCAGATATCGACGAGCATCGATACAGAGACTCTGGCACCGCATATCGACGTATGTCAATATGGAGGCATGACGACCGCCCCGACCGCCGACGGACGCCCGCTGCTGGCCCAGGCCGTCGAGCGGTGCTGCGCCGCCGAGGGCAGCGCCCCGATCACCCGCGAGGACGCCGAGGTCGTCGCCCGCCTGCTCAAGGCCGTCGCCGACCCCGTGCGCCTGCAGATCCTCGGTGTCGTGCGCTGCTCGCCGCAGCAGGAGGTCTGCGCGTGCGACCTGCCCGCGCCGCTCGGGCTGGCCCAGCCCACCGTGAGCCACCACCTCAAGGTCCTCGTCGAGGCCGGCCTGCTCACCCGCGAGCGTCGCGGCCAGTGGGCGTGGTTCACCCTCGTGCCCGAGCGGCTCGCGCTCGTGCGCCGCGCCCTCGAGGTCTGAGCGGGACGGGCGACGTCGGGGCCGCCGTGCTCGTAGAGTGCGCCCCATGCATGGCCAGACTGACGCGACCATCGAGCGGCTGGGCCGCCAGGTCCTCGAGTACGCCGAGGGGCGGCTCAAGCTCGACCCGGTGCCGCTCGACTACACGCTGACCCCCGAGGAGCTCCTCGACCGGGCCGGCCAGACGGTGACCCCCGACGGGCTCGGGGGCGAGCGGGCGATGGACATCTTCGCCGAGGTGCTGGCCCCGGCCTGCCTGTCGGTCGACCACCCCCGCTACCTCTCCTTCATCCCGTGCGCCCCGAGCGACGCGGCGGCGATGTTCGACCTCGTCGTCGGCGCCTCCTCGGTGTACGCCGGGTCCTGGCTCGAGGGCTCCGGCGCGGTCTTCGCCGAGAACCAGGCGCTGCGCTGGATCGCGGACCTCGCCGGGCTGCCCCCGCAGGCGGGCGGTGCCTTCGTGCCCGGCGGCACGATCGGCAACCTCTCCGCGCTGGTCGCGGCCCGCCACAGCGCGCGGGCCCGGGCCGCGAGCGCGACCTCCGAGGGCTCGCCGACCTTGCGCCCGTGGCGGGTCGCGGCGACCGCAGGTGCGCATTCCTCCATCCAGTCGGCGTGCGACGTCATGGACGCCGAGCTCGTCACCGTCGAGCCCGACGCCGACCTGCGGCTCACCGGTCCCGCCCTGCGCGAGGTCCTCGAGCGCGAGGGGCCCGAGAGCTTCTTCGCCGTCGTCGCCACGGCCGGCACGACGAACTTCGGGGTCGTCGACGACCTCGAGGCCGTCGCCCAGATCTGCGCCGACCTCGGCATCTGGTTCCACGTCGACGGGGCGTACGGCGGCGCGGGTCTCGCGGCCCCGAGCGTGCGCCACCTCTTCGCCGGCGTCGAGCGGGCCGACTCCTTCATCGTCGACCCCCACAAGTGGCTCTTCGCCCCCTTCGACTGCTGCGCGCTGCTCTACCGCGACCCGCTCCTCGCCCGGGCGGCGCACACCCAGAAGGCCGGCTACCTCGACGTCCTCACCGAGGCGCCGGACTGGAACCCCACCGACTACTCCGTCGGGCTCACCCGGCGCGCTCGCGGGCTGCCGCTGTGGTTCAGCCTCGCGACGCACGGCACCCGGGCGTACACCGACGCCGTCGAGCGCACGCTCGAGGTGGCCCGGCACGCCGAGCGCGAGATCGCCGCCCGGCCCGAGCTCGAGCTCGTGCGGCACCGCGACCTGTCGGTCGTCGTCTTCCGTCGTCTGGGCTGGCAGCCCGCCGACTACCAGGCGTGGTCGGACCGGATGCTCGGCGACGAGTTCGCCTTCGTCGTCCCGACGACGCACGCCGGCGAGACCCTGGCCCGCTTCGCGATCGTCAACCCGCAGACGACGACGGATGACATCGACGCCATCCTCGACACGATGCGGGAGTGACCGCAGGGGCGTGCGGGACGGCTGAGCACGTCTGGTGAGACGGTGTCCAGCCGCCACGCCGCACGAATGACATCCGTGTCATTCGCGCGATAGGCTGCGCTTGCAGTCCCCGCCGTCCACGAGAGGTCACCCGTGACACCCGCCTCCCAGCAGCAGACGCAGAGCCCGTCGGCGCAGCTGAGCGACCGCGACCGCGAGATCCTCGCCTTCGAGCGCCAGTGGTGGACCTACCAGGGCGCGAAGGAGCAGATGATCAAGGAGCTCTTCGACATGAGCTCCACGCGCTACTACCAGGTGCTCAACGCGCTCATCAACAACCCGGCGGCGCTCGCCGAGGACCCGATGCTCGTCAAACGGCTGCGGCGCATGCGCCAGGCCCGTCAGCGCAGCCGCAGCGCGCGCCGGCTCGGCTTCGACGCCTGAGCCGACCACCGGCGGTGAGCGACGAAGGGGGACCCACGGGTCCCCCTTCGCGCTGCCCGGCCCGCACGTGCGGCAGGGTGGGGGCATGAGCGAGCTGGACTGGAGCACGACGCAGGGCCTCGCGGCGATCAAGGAGCACCTCGCCGGTGAGATCGAGGGCTGGCGCGAGCCGGTGACCTTCGCGGTCGCCCTGAGCCCTGCGACCTCGGACCCCGAGTGGGAGATCGGCCACCTCAACCCCGTCGGCGGGCGTCACGGCCTGGCCGCCGTCGTCCTCGCGACCGTCATCGGGCACGACGGCTCGACGGCCACCGTGCCGCTGACGACCGCTCACCTCGACGCCGCGATCACCTCGCTCGAGCCGGCGCAGGCCTGCACCGAGGTCGAGCACCCGAACCTCGCCGACTGGCGTCGGGTGCGCGCCGCGCTCGAGGGCAACCCCGGGCGCGAGGTCGTCGCGGTCTTCGTCGCCGACCTCGCCGACCCCGTGACGAGCGAGGCCGACGGCGAGATGCGGGCGGCGCTCGAGCGCGCCTGAGGCCACCCGCGCCGGCCGTCGCGGTCGTGACGGACTCGTGACCAACCGGTCCTCGACCTGCCGCGTCCTGGTCTACGAGGGAGCGAGACACGCTCTCCGACCAGACAGGGGACCAGATCATGAAGACGCAGCTCGCCGCCATCGCCGTCGGCGTCACCGCTCTCACCGCCCTCCCGGCGGCCTCGGCCACCGCGCAGCAGCACGCCTCCGGTGGGGTCGTCGCCGAGCACGTGAGCGTGCAGACCGTCCTCGACGGTGCGATGGGCCCGGTCATCAAGGGCAACCAGCACCGCCTGCGCCTCGTCACCGACATCGAGGGGATGTCGGACCCCCGGCACGCCGCGAAGATCCAGTCCTACTACTGCCCCTCCGGCGCCCGGATCACGAACAGCTGGACCTCGAGCCGCTGCGTCTACCGGGGCACGACCTTCCTCACCTACGACCGCTCCGACTACCGCGTGAGCAGCACGATGCGCTCGGCCCGGGTCGTGGGGCTCGTCCAGACCGAGAAGACCTCGCTCGTCGCCGACCTCACGCTGCGCGCGTACGGCGACGAGGAGGTCGGGGGCTGGTACCCCGGGTCGGTCACCCGGTCGGTGGAGGCGACGGTCTCCGGAGAGCTGCAGGGCGCGACGGTCCGCTACGAGGAGCGCAAGGGCTCGGGCATCCACCGGCACGAGCGCGCCTGACCTGGACGCACGACGACGGGGTGGTCCGCAGGGGGCGGGCCGCCCCGTCGTCATGCACCGGGGCGCGTCTCGCGGGCCTCGACGGCGTTTGCACTCGACGGTCGAGAGTGCCAATATCGGCATTAGCACTCTCCTCGTGAGAGTGACAGAACCGACCGGTGCAGGTGAGGTCCTCGACGTCGCGGCGACGTGAGCCGTGCGAAGGGGGCCGTCCGTCGCGGGCACCTCCCGGTCACCACCAACCAACTCGTGTGGAGGACCACCCGAATGGCAAAGCTCATCGCCTTCGACGAAGAGGCCCGCCGCGGTCTCGAGCGGGGTATGAACACCCTCGCCGACGCCGTCAAGGTCACCCTCGGCCCCAAGGGCCGCAACGTCGTCCTCGAGAAGAAGTGGGGCGCCCCCACGATCACCAACGACGGCGTCTCGATCGCCAAGGAGATCGAGCTCGACGACCCGTACGAGAAGATCGGCGCCGAGCTCGTCAAGGAGGTCGCGAAGAAGACCGACGACGTCGCCGGTGACGGCACGACGACGGCCACCGTCCTCGCCCAGGCACTCGTGCGCGAGGGCCTGCGCAACGTCGCCGCCGGGGCCAACCCGATGGCGCTCAAGCGCGGCATCGAGAAGGCCACCTCGGCCGTCTCCGACCAGCTCCTGTCGATGGCCAAGGACATCGAGACCAAGGAGCAGATCGCGGCCACGGCCTCGATCTCCGCCGCCGACCCCGAGATCGGGTCCAAGATCGCCGAGGCGATGGACAAGGTCGGCAAGGAAGGCGTCATCACCGTCGAGGAGAGCAACACCTTCGGTCTCGAGCTCGAGCTCACCGAGGGCATGCGCTTCGACAAGGGCTACATCTCGGGCTACTTCGTCACCGACACCGAGCGCATGGAGACCGTGCTCGAGGACCCCTACGTCCTCATCGCCAACTCCAAGATCGGCTCGATCAAGGACCTGCTGCCGCTGCTCGAGAAGGTCATGCAGTCGGGCAAGCCGCTGCTCATCATCGCCGAGGACGTCGAGGGCGAGGCCCTGTCGACGCTCGTCGTCAACAAGATCCGCGGCACCTTCAAGTCCGTCGCCGTCAAGGCCCCGGGCTTCGGCGACCGTCGCAAGGCCATGCTCGCCGACATCGCCATCCTCACCGGTGGCCAGGTCATCTCCGAGGAGGTCGGCCTCAAGCTCGACACCGCCGAGCTCGACCTGCTCGGCCGTGCGCGCAAGGTCGTCGTCACCAAGGACGAGACGACGATCGTCGAGGGCGAGGGCGACCAGGACCAGATCGCCGGTCGGGTCAACCAGATCAAGGCCGAGATCGAGAACTCCGACTCGGACTACGACCGCGAGAAGCTCCAGGAGCGCCTCGCCAAGCTCGCGGGCGGCGTCGCCGTCATCAAGGCGGGCGCGGCCACCGAGGTCGAGCTCAAGGAGCGCAAGCACCGCATCGAGGACGCCGTGCGCAACGCCAAGGCTGCCGTCGAGGAGGGGATCGTCGCCGGTGGTGGCGTCGCCCTGCTCCAGGCGACCGAGGCCGCCTTCGCGGGTCTGTCCCTCGAGGGTGACGAGGCCACCGGCGCGAACATCGTGCGCGTCGCCGCCTCCGCCCCGCTCAAGCAGATCGCGGTCAACGCCGGTCTCGAGGGCGGCGTCGTCTCCGAGAAGGTCGCCAACCTGCCCTCCGGTCACGGCCTCAACGCCGCGACCGGCGAGTACGTCGACCTCATCGCCGCGGGCATCATCGACCCGGCCAAGGTGACCCGCAGCGCGCTGCAGAACGCCGCCTCCATCGCGGCGCTCTTCCTCACCACCGAGGCCGTCGTCGCCGACAAGCCCGAGAAGACCGCTCCGGCGATGCCGGGTGGCGACGAGATGGGTGGGATGGGCTTCTGAGGAAGGCGCAACCGAGGTTGGCGGCGAGGAACGAGCTGCCGGCTGAGGCGGAGTCGACGAAGAAGACCCGAGGGCTGGGCTTCTGATCGAGCCCCCCTCGCTGGTCGAGGTGCGACGAGCTCTGCGAGGAGCCTCGAGACCACCGACACCGCTGCACCACCGCTGACGACGGGGTGGACCTCCCAGATCTGGGAGGTCCACCCCTTCGTCGTCCCGGCAGGCGTACTGTCCTCCTCCGTGACCTCAGCACCTGGTGCCGTCGAGCGCGACGGCAGCACACATCACGGGGGCGCCGCCGGGCTCGTCCTGGCCGCCCTCGGCGTCGTCTTCGGCGACATCGGCACGAGCCCCCTGTACGCCCTGCGCACCGTCTTCGCCCTCGACGGGGGCATCGTCGGCGCCTCGCAGGAGGACGTCTTCGGCGTCGTGTCGATGATCTTCTGGTCAGTGACGCTCGTCGTCTCGATCAAGTACATCGGCTTCATCCTGCGGGCCGACAACGACGGAGAGGGCGGCATCATGTCGCTCGCCCACCTCACCCGCCGCAGCGTGCGCCCCGGGGGTCGCCGCTTCGCCCTGGCGATGATCCTCGGCGTCTTCGGCGGCTCGCTCTTCTTCGGCGACAGCCTCATCACCCCGGCGATCTCGGTGCTCTCGGCCGTCGAGGGCCTGCGCGTCGCCGCACCGGCCCTGTCGGACTACATCGTGCCCATCGCCGCGGTGATCGTCGTCGTCGTCTTCAGCGTCCAGCGCTTCGGCACCCACAGCGTCGGGCGCTTCTTCGGCCCGGTCATGGTCGTGTGGTTCCTCACCCTCGGCGGGCTCGGGCTGTGGCACGTCGTCCAGGACCCCGAGGTCCTCCTCGCGCTCTCGCCCCACCACGCGGCCCTCTTCGTCCTCGACCGCCCCTTCGTCGCCTTCGTCGCGATGGGCGCGGTCGTCCTCGCGATCACCGGTGCCGAGGCCCTCTACGCCGACATGGGGCACTTCGGGCGGCCCCCGATCGCTCGTGCGTGGTTCCTCCTCGTCTTCCCGTGCCTCACCCTCAACTACCTCGGGCAGGCCCAGCTGGTCATGCAGGACAGCCACGAGACGGCCAACCCCTTCTTCCACCTCGCACCGGGCTGGGCCCAGCTGCCGCTCGTCGTCCTCGCGACGCTGGCGACCATCATCGCCAGCCAGGCGGTGATCTCCGGGGCCTTCTCCGTCGCCCGCCAGGCCGAGCGGCTCGGCTTCTTCCCCCGCCTCACCGTGCGCCAGACGAGCGAGAGCTCGGGCGGGCAGATCTACGTGCCGTCGGTGAACTGGCTGCTCTTCGCCGGCGTCATGATCCTCATGGTGACCTTCCGCGACTCAGAGCGCCTCGCGACGGCGTACGGCGTCGCCGTCACCCTCGACCTGCTGCTCACGACCTCGCTCTTCAGCGTCTACGCCGTCGCTGCGCTGCGCTGGTCGACCCCGAAGGTCGTCCTCTTCGCCGGGGTCTTCGGCACCGTAGAGCTGCTCTTCTTCAGCGCCAACATCGCCAAGGTCCTCCACGGCGGGTGGCTGCCGCTGCTCGTCGCGTGCACCCTCGCGACGGTGATGACGACGTGGGGCCGCGGCCGCGAGCTCGTCACCACCCGCCGCGAGAAGCTCGAGATGCCGCTGAGCACCTTCCTCGACGAGGTCGCGACGAGCACGAAGATCCTGCGCGTGCCCGGCACGGCCGTCTTCCTCCACCCCAACGCCGAGACGACCCCGCTCGCGCTGCGCGAGAACCTCCAGCACAACCACGTCCTGCACGACGAGGTCGTCATCGTCACGACGCAGTCGCTCAACGTCCCCTTCGTCCCCGACTCCGAGCGGGTCGTCGTCGACGACCTCGGCAACCCCTACGACCACGTGAGCCACGTCCTGCTGCGCTACGGCTTCAGCCAGGAGCCCGACATCCCCGCCGGGCTGGCGATCGCGCGGGACGAGGGCCTCGACATCGACCTCGACGGCACGACGTACTTCCTGTCGCGGATCACCGTGCACCAGAGCCAGCGGCCCGGGATGCACCCGTGGCGCAAGCGTCTCTTCATCGCGCTCGCGCACAACGCCGCCGACCCCACCGACTACTTCAACCTGCCGCTCGGCCGCACGATAACCATGGGGGCTCAGGTCAAGCTCTAGGTGTACTCGGTCACGACGTTGGTGACAGGCGGCTGATGGGTGGGAGTCCGCCCAGAGCGGTGTGGCGTCGTCGAGTGTTGTACTGCTCGAGCCAGGGTGCAAGGGCGGCTGCGCGGTCGGTGTT